>NZ_JMCB01000003.1 GCF_000737315.1 Hyalangium minutum | reverse complement strand
TGAAGCTGCCGGAGAACGTGGAGATGGTGATGCCGGGCGACAACATCGCCATCGAGGTGGAGCTCATCACCCCTGTGGCCATGGAGGCGCAGCTGCGCTTCGCGGTTCGCGAGGGTGGCCGTACGGTGGGCTCCGGCGTTGTGGCCGAGGTCATCGAGTAAGCAGCCAGTCTCAGGTTCCACACAGGCACTTCGGTGCCGGGGGGAGGGTCGATTGGGCGACCTTCCCCTCTTGCCGTATAAAGAGTTCAGGTCATGCCGAAGGGTAACCGCAGCATCATTTCGCTCGAGTGCACCACCTGCAAAGAGCGCAACTACACGACCACGAAGAACAAGCGGAAGAGCCAGGACAAGCTGGAGCTGAGCAAGTTCTGCCCTCGCTGCCGCAAGCACACGGACCACAAAGAAGGTAAGGTCTAGTCGCTGAGATTTTAGGCCAGTAGCTCCAACGGTAGAGCAGCGGTCTCCAAAACCGCGTGTTGGGGGTTCGAATCCCTCCTGGCCTGCCAATTCATCCGAGAGCGGGGCCCCCGATGCCTGAAGGTACCGGGGGTCCCTGCCTTTTCCGCAGCACCCCGTGAGGCATCATGGCGACGGCATCTGAAGCCAGCCAGCAGGCAAACCGCTCGGCGATGGACCCGAAGCGGCTGGTGGTCATCTTTCTGCTCCTGGCCGGCATCGTCACCGCGCTCTTTTTCGAGCACGTCCTGGGCCTGATCTGGGCCCGCTTTGGCTGGGGAGACCCGATCCTCGTCGAGGGCGTCGACTGGCAGGTCTCTACCCTGGTCGGCTACCTGCTGGCCCTGGGCTTGGCGCTCTTGGTCTGGTTCCAACCGAAGGCCCACGCGGTGTCGATCGACATCGCCAGTGAGCTCATGAAGGTGACCTGGCCCTCTTGGTCGGAGACCCGCGCTTCGACCGTGGCTGTGATCGTCGCCTCGGTGGTGGCAGCCATCATCCTCTTCTTCATCGACACCATCGCCTACAAGTTGATGGTGGATTGGCTGCCGGCTGTGTGGGGGAAGCTGTAATGGCGATGAAATGGTACGTCGTCCACACCTACTCGAACTTCGAGAACCAGGCGAAGAAGAGCCTGGAAGAGAAGATCCGCCTCGAGGGCCTGCAGGACCAGTTCGGGGAGATCCTCATCCCGATGGAGCAGGTCGTCGAGATGGTGAAGGGCGAGAAGAAGACCTCCAAGCGCAAGTTCTTCCCGGGCTACATCTTCGTCCAGATGGAGCTCAATGACCGCACTTGGCACCTGGTGAAGAACACCCCCAAGATCACCGGGTTCCCGGGCGCCGCGCAGAACCAGCAGCCGACGCCCATCTCGGACGCCGAGGTGGCCCGGCTGACCTCGCAGATCTCCGAGGGCACCCTCAAGCCGAAGCCCAAGGTGCAGTTCGAGGATGGGGACACCGTGCGCGTCATCGACGGGCCGTTCGCCAACTTCAACGGCACGGTGGAAGAGGTCAACCCGGAGAAGGGCCGCGTGAAGGTGCTCGTGAGCATCTTCGGCCGTGCCACCCCCGTGGAACTCGATTTCATGCAGGTGGAGAAGACCACCGGCTAACCCCCTTCCGCGGTGTGTAGCCGCGGAACTCTGGGTGGGAGGGCCCTCGTCAAAGGCCCGCTCGAACCACCCACTTGAAAGGCTGTTGCCAGCTCATGAAGAAGGTCACAGGACAGGTCAAGCTGCAGATTCCCGCCGGTAAGGCGAACCCCGCTCCGCCGATCGGCCCCGCGCTCGGTCAGCAGGGCGTGAACATCATGGAGTTCTGCAAGCAGTTCAACGCCAAGACCCAGGCGGAGGCCAAGGAGGGCCTGATCATCCCGGTGATCATCACCGTGTATCAGGACCGCTCCTTCACCTTCATCCTGAAGACGCCTCCGGCCGCGATCCTCATCAAGAAGGCTGCTGGCCTGCACACCGAGAAGAAGAAGGGCTCGGGCGCCAAGAAGCCGGGCAAGGAGAAGGTGGGCCAGATCACCCGGAAGCAGCTCGAGGAGATCGCCAAGAAGAAGATCCAGGACACCACCGCGGCCTCGCTCGAGGCGTGCATGAACACCATCGCCGGCACCGCGCGCTCCATGGGTATCGACGTCGTCGGCTAACCGACGCCCTCTTCTAAAAGGATTTCTGTCATGCCGAAGATTGCCAAGAAGTTCGCCGCGGCCTCCGCCCTCGTGGACCGCAACAAGCGCTACACCATCGCCGAGGGCTTCCAGCTCCTGAAGAAGACCGTCGACGCGCGCGCCACCAAGTTCGACCAGACGGTGGACGTCGCCATCAACCTGGGCGTGGACCCCAAGCACGCGGACCAGATGGTTCGTGGCGCTGTGGTGCTCCCGCATGGCACCGGCGCCACCGTGCGCGTGGCCGTGTTCGCCAAGGGCGAGAAGGCTTCCGAGGCCGAGGCCTCCGGCGCGGACGTCGTTGGCGCTGATGATCTCGCCAAGCGCATCGAGGGAGGCTTCCTCGACTTCGATACCGTCATCGCGACCCCGGACATGATGGGCGTGGTCGGCCGGCTCGGTAAGGTGCTGGGTCCCCGCGGCCTCATGCCCAACCCGAAGGTGGGCACGGTGACGATGGACGTGAAGAAGGCCGTCGCCGACGCCAAGGGCGGTAAGGTGGAGTTCCGCGCCGAGAAGGCGGGCATTGTCCATGTGAAGATGGGCAAGTCTTCGTTCCCGGCCGACAAGCTCGAGGCCAACTTCAACACCCTGGTGGACCTGGTCATGAAGCTCAAGCCGGCCACCGCCAAGGGCGTCTATCTGAAGGGCATTGCCGTCTCCACCACCATGGGGCCTGGCATCAAGATCGACACCAACGAGATCCTCGCCCGGCACCGCTAACCGGTGAGCAATCGGCCCGGCGGGCGGACCAGCTAGGTCCGTCTGTCGGCAGCCGTACAATTTTCGTTTAGAAAAGACTGGATCTTTGCTGAAGCCGGGGGTATAGGCCCCCGGCTTTTGCAATTCGGGCGCCACGTCATTAGACGGGGTGTCCAACCCTGGTCCCAGACAGCAGGGACCGGTGAGACGGTGCACCCTCCGTTGGCAACCGGCCAACCGGTCGGAAGGTGCAGTGGTCTCTCCCGGTTCAAACGGCCGCAAGGCCAGCCCTGCCGAGACTTGGAGGTGCGGTGTGGTGCCTCTCGAAGGCTCCTCTCGCTCTGCCGCTTTGGCCCAGGCATCAAGGCCCCCCGATAGGTGGGCACAGTGAGGAGGTGAGTCAAGGTGCAGAAGAGCGAGAAGGAAGAACTGATCAAGGAGCTCTCTGAGAAGTTTCAGAAGGCTCAGACCGCCATCGTCGCCGAGTTCTCCAAGCTGGACGTGGAGACCGTGACGAAGCTCCGCAAGAAGTTCCGTGAGAGCAAGGTCGAGTACAAGGTCATCAAGAACACGCTTGCCAAGCGGGCGGCCAAGGGGACGTCGGTGGAGGTTATCTCCGACGACTTCAAGGGCCCGGTGGCGCTGGCCATCAGCTACGAGGACGTGGCGGCCCCGGCGAAGATCCTCACCGAGTTCATCAAGGACTTGGAGACGATCAAGATCCGGAGCGCGGTGGTTCAGGGTCGCAAGATCGACGTCGAGGGCGTGAAGGCTCTGGCGAAGATGCCGGGTCTGCCGGAACTGCGTGCTCAGCTGCTGGGGATGCTGACCCAGCCGGCGGGCAAGCTGGTCCGGACGCTGGCAGCCCCCGGTCAGCAGTTGGCGCGGGTGCTCCAGGCCAACGCCGACAAGGCGGGCGAGTCCAAGTAACCGTTTCGAGAAGCCGTACCACTACCAACCCACCGGCCTTTTCTCTCCTTAGGAGCGTCCGCCGGTTAGATGAACTGAGAAGGAAGAATCCACAATGGCTGCAGACATCAACGCGCTGATTGACCAGCTCTCCCAGCTCACCGTCATGGAGGCGGCGAACCTGGTGAAGGAGCTCGAGAAGAAGTGGGGCGTCTCCGCCGCCGCCGTCGCCGTCGCCGCTGGCCCGGCCGCCGGTGCCGCCGCCGCCGCTCCGGTCGAGGAGAAGACGGAGTTCACCGTCGTCCTGGCCAACGCGGGCGCCAACAAGATCAACGTCATCAAGGAGATCCGCGCGATCACCGGCCTGGGCCTGAAGGAGGCCAAGGACCTGGTCGAGGGCGCTCCCAAGACGGTCAAGGAGGGCGTCAACAAGGACGACGCCAAGAAGATCAAGGAGCAGCTCACCGCCGCTGGCGCGACCGTCGAGGTCAAGTAGTTCCCCTCGGGAGGCGCTGGGTTTGGGAAGTTTCCTCGGCGCCTACCTGATCGGATGAGCAGGCCGGTGCTCCCTTGGAGGGGGTACCGGCTTTGCCCATTTGAAGATTCCAAATTTCCCGACGCTTCCGAGCGTTACTGAAGTTTGCCCGTCCGAGCAGTGCCCGTCCCCGGAGAACGAATGCCGACGCAGATCCAGAACAACTTCCGCGTGCGGAAGACCTTCGCCAAGATCGCGAAGATCATCGACATTCCCAATCTCATCAACATCCAGAAGCAATCCTACGAGAAGTTCCTCCAGGCCGATATCGCCCCGGAGAAGCGCGAGGACATCGGTCTTCAGGGTGTGTTCAAGTCGGTGTTCCCGATCCGCGACTTCAACGAGACTTCCTCGCTGGAGTTCGTCAGCTACCATCTGGAGAAGCCGAAGTACGACGTCGATGAGTGCCACCAGCGCGGTATGACGTACTCCGCGCCCATCAAGGTCGTCGTCCGCCTGGTTGTCTGGGATAAGGACGAGGAGACCGGCGCCCAGTCCATCCGCGATGTGAAGGAGCAGGAGGTCTATTTCGGCGAAATCCCGCTGATGACCCAGAACGGCACCTTCATCATCAACGGGACCGAGCGCGTGGTCGTCAGCCAGCTGCACCGCAGCCCTGGCGCCTTCTTCGACCACGACAAGGGCAAGAGCCACTCGTCTGGCAAGCTGCTCTACAACGCCCGCATCATTCCGTACCGCGGCTCGTGGATCGACTTCGAGTTCGACCACAAGGACCTGCTGTACGTGCGCATCGACCGGCGCCGCAAGCTGCCGGCCACGGTGCTGATCCGCGCGCTGGGCGCCGTGGGCGATACCGCCAAGAAGAACCCACTCGAGTTCAAGGGCTCCACCGAGGAGATCCTGAACTACTACTACGCGACCGAGACCATCTACCTGCAGAGCGGCACCGAGTTCGAGAAGTCCGTCGAGCTCGAGCTGCTGCCCGGTCAGCGTGCCACGCGGGACATCAAGACGAAGACGGGCGACCTGATCGTCAAGAAGAACCGCAAGTTCACCCGCGCCGCCATCAAGAAGCTTGAGGCGGCCAAGATGAAGACGCTCCCTATCGACTCGGACGAGCTCTTCACCAAGGTGTCCGCCTACGACGTGGTGGACGAGAACACCGGCGAGGTCATCCTCGAGTGCAACGAGGAGGTCAGCCAGGAGAAGGTGGACGATCTCCTCAAGCGCGACATCAAGGAGTTCAAGGTCCTGTTCATCGACAACCTCAACGTGGGTCCGTACCTGCGTGAGACGCTGATGATGGACAAGATCGAGACCCCTGAGCAGGCGATCATGGAGATCTACCGCCGCCTGCGTCCGGGCGATCCTCCGACACCGGAGACGGCCACCAACCTCTTCAGCAACCTGTTCTTCAATCCCGAGCGCTACGACCTGTCCAAGGTCGGCCGCCTCAAGCTGAACTTCAAGTTCAGCCTCGAGGAGCCGCTCGACGGGCAGATCCTCACCAAGCGCGACATCCTCGAGGTCATCCGCTACCTAGTGGACCTCAAGAACGGCAAGGGGACGATTGACGACATCGACCACCTCGGCAACCGCCGCGTCCGCGCGGTGGGCGAGCTGCTCGAGAACCAGTACCGCATCGGTCTGGTCCGCATGGAGCGCGCCATCAAGGAGCGCATGAGCCTCCAGGAGATCGAGACGCTCATGCCGCACGACCTGATCAACGCCAAGCCTGTCACGGCGGTGATCAAGGAGTTCTTCGGGTCCAGCCAGCTGTCCCAGTTCATGGACCAGACGAACCCCCTGTCCGAGGTGACGCACAAGCGGCGTCTGTCCGCCCTCGGGCCCGGCGGCCTCACCCGCGAGCGTGCGGGCTTCGAGGTGCGCGACGTGCACCCGACGCACTACGGCCGCATCTGCCCCATCGAGACGCCAGAAGGTCCGAACATCGGCCTCATCGCGTCGCTGTCCACCTATGCCCGCGTCAACGAGTTCGGCTTCGTAGAGACGCCGTACCGCAAGGTCGAGGCGGGCTCGGTGACCGCGGACGTGGCCTTCTACTCCGCGCTCGAGGAGGAGAAGCACACCATCGGCCAGGCCAACGCGGAGACTGACAAGAAGGGCAAGTTCCTCAACCCCCTCGTGTCCTCTCGCCGCGGTGGTGAGTTCGTCCAGGCCAAGGCCGAGGACGTGGACCTGATGGACGTGTCCCCGAACCAGCTGGTGTCCGTGGCCGCCTCGCTCATCCCGTTCCTCGAGAACGACGACGCGAACCGCGCGCTCATGGGCTCCAACATGCAGCGTCAGGCCGTTCCGCTGCTGCGCACCGCCGCTCCGCTCGTGGGCACCGGCATCGAGGCCATTGTGGCCCGCGACTCCGGCGTCACCTGCGTGGCCCGGCGCGATGGCATCGTGGAGTCCGTGGACGCCAGCCGCATCGTCGTCAAGGCGGAGACTCCCGCGAACCTGAGCGACGTGTCCTCCGAGGTGGACATCTACAACCTGCTCAAGTACCAGCGCTCCAACCAGAACACGTGCCTCAACCAGAAGCCCATCGTCCGCAAGGGCGACAAGGTGAGGAAGGGCGACGTGATCGCGGATGGTCCGGCCACCGAGACCGGTGAGCTGGCGCTCGGCCAGAACGTGGTCGTCGCGTTCATGCCGTGGCAGGGCTACAACTTCGAGGACTCCATCCTCATCAGCGAGCGCATCCTCAAGGAGGACATCTTCACGTCCATCCACATCGAGGAGTTCGAGTGCATCGCGCGCGACACCAAGCTCGGTAAGGAGGAGATCACCCGCGACATCCCGAACGTGGGTGAGGAGGCCCTCAAGGACCTCGACGAGAGCGGCATCATCCGCATCGGCGCCGAGGTGAAGCCCGGTGACGTGCTGGTGGGCAAGATCACTCCGAAGGGTGAGACCCAGCTCTCTCCCGAGGAGAAGCTGCTCCGCGCCATCTTCGGCGAGAAGGCCGGCGACGTGCGCGACAGCTCCCTGCGCGTGCCCCCGGGCGTGGTTGGCACCGTCATCAACGCCAAGGTGTTCAGCCGCAAGGGCGTCGAGAAGGACGAGCGCGCCAAGCAGATCGAGTCCGCCGAAGAGGCCAAGCTCCTCAAGGACCAGAACGACGAGATCAAGGTCCTCCAGGACAGCGCTTACAACCGCATCCGCGCGCTGCTCCGGACCAAGGAGGCCCAGGGCAAGCTCGTGGACGACAAGGGCAAGATCCTCCTGAAGAAGGGGGACATCCTCAACGACGAGCTCCTCGCCACGGTTCCGTACAAGTACTGGGCCGAGATCTCCGTCGGCGACCCGCTCGATGGCCGCATCCGCGACATCCTCAAGAACCTCGAGGAGACCAAGGAGGCGGTGAAGCTCGCGTTCGGTGAGAAGATCGCCCGCATCAAGAAGGGCGATGAGCTCCCGCCAGGCGTCATCAAGATGGTGAAGGTGTACGTCGCCATCAAGCGCAAGCTCGCCGTGGGCGACAAGATGGCCGGCCGCCACGGGAACAAGGGTGTGGTGTCCCGCATCCTCCCCGAGGAGGACCTGCCGTACCTGGAGGACGGCCGTCCGGTGGACATCGTCCTCAACCCGCTCGGCGTGCCCAGCCGCATGAACATCGGGCAGATCCTCGAGACGCACCTGGGCTGGGCGGCCAAGGGCGTGGGCGAGCAGCTCCAGCGCTACATCGACGAGAACTACTCGGGCGAGAACCTCAAGAAGCAGCTGAAGGTCGTCTACGACGACAAGGCCTTCGGCGACTTCGTGGACACGCTGCCGGATGACGAGGTGAAGATCCTCTGCCAGCGGCTCAAGAAGGGCATCCATGTCGCCACGCCGGTGTTCGATGGCGCGCGCGAGACGGAGATCCACTCGCTGTTCGACGAGGCGCGTCTGCCTCGCACCGGCCAGATGGTGCTCTTCGATGGCCGCACCGGTGAGCCGTTCGACCAGAACGTCACCGTGGGCGTGATGTACATCCTGAAGCTGCACCACCTGGTGGACGAGAAGATCCACGCTCGGTCCATCGGGCCTTACTCCCTCGTCACGCAGCAGCCCCTGGGCGGCAAGGCCCAGTTCGGCGGCCAGCGTCTGGGAGAGATGGAGGTGTGGGCGATGGAGGCCTACGGCGCCGCGTACACGCTGCAGGAGTTCCTCACGGTCAAGTCGGACGACGTGGTGGGCCGCACGCGCATGTACGAGGCCATCGTCAAGGGCGACAACGTCCTGGAGTCCGGTCTCCCCGAGTCCTTCAACGTGCTCCTCAAGGAGCTCCAGTCGCTGGCCCTGGACGTGGAGCTGCTCGAGAGCGCGCCGCCCGAGCGCCAGCGCTCGTTCGGGGCGGACTTCGGTGGGGGAGGGGACGGCGAGGACCGCAAGACCGGGACCGAGGCGTAATTCGGAGTCGGAGGGCCGCCCCGCTGGACGCCCGCTCCCCTGAGGAGCGGGCTGCCAGCCGAGTGGCGGCACGAGCCCGCAACGGTGGAGCGCCTAGGTGCTCCAAGAGAGAGATTTCGGAGGCAACGTGAAGGACATTTTTAACTTCTTCGAGAAGCCCAAGGACCCGCTGTCGTTCAACGCCATCCGCATCGCGCTGGCGTCGCCGGACAAGATCCGGCAGTGGTCTCACGGTGAGGTGAAGAAGCCCGAGACCATCAACTACCGCACCTTCAAGCCGGAGCGGGATGGCCTGTTCTGCGCCCGCATCTTCGGGCCCGTGAAGGACTACGAGTGCAACTGCGGCAAGTACAAGCGCATGAAGCACCGTGGCGTCGTGTGCGAGAAGTGCGGCGTCGAGGTGATCCAGTCCAAGGTGCGCCGTGAGCGCCTGGGCCACATCACCCTGGCCACCCCTGTCGCGCACATCTGGTTCCTCAAGTCGCTGCCGAGCCGCATCGGCAACCTGCTCGACATCACCCTGAAGGAGCTGGAGAAGGTCCTCTACTGCGAGAGCTACATCGTCCTCGATCCGAAGGCGACGCCGCTGGTCAAGGGCGAGCTCATCAGCGAGGAGAAGATGCACCGGCTCTACCAGGAGCACGGTGAGGACTCGTTCACCGCCGGCATGGGCGGCGAGGCCGTCCGCGAGCTGCTCAAGTCCATCGAGGTGGAGCAGCTGTCCGAGGCTCTGCGCAAGGACATGCGCGAGACGAACAGCGAGGCCAAGCGGAAGAAGTACGCCAAGCGCCTCAAGGTCGCCGAGGCCTTCCGCGCCTCCGGCAACAAGCCCGAGTGGATGATGCTGGACGTCATCCCCGTCATCCCGCCCGACCTGCGTCCGCTGGTCCCCCTGGATGGCGGCCGCTTCGCCACGTCCGATCTGAACGATCTGTACCGCCGCGTCATCAACCGGAACAACCGCCTCAAGCGGCTCCAGGAGCTGAACGCGCCGGACATCATCATCCGCAACGAGAAGCGCATGCTCCAGGAGGCCGTCGACGCGCTGTTCGACAACGGCCGCCGCGGCAAGACGATCACCGGCCCGAACAAGCGGCCGCTGAAGTCCCTGTCGGACATGCTCAAGGGCAAGCAGGGCCGGTTCCGCCAGAACCTGCTCGGTAAGCGCGTGGACTACTCCGGCCGCTCCGTGATCGTGGTCGGCCCGGAGCTCAAGCTCCACCAGTGCGGCCTGCCCAAGATCATGGCGCTCGAGCTCTTCAAGCCGTTCATCTACAACAAGCTCGAAGAGAAGGGCTACGTCACCACCATCAAGAGCGCCAAGAAGATGGTGGAGAAGGAGCGTCCCGAGGTGTGGGACATCCTCGAGGACGTGATCCGCGAGCACCCCGTGCTCCTCAACCGCGCCCCGACGCTGCACCGCCTCGGCATGCAGGCCTTCGAGCCCGTCCTCATCGAGGGCAAGGCCATCCAGCTTCACCCGCTGGTGTGCGCCGCCTTCAACGCGGACTTCGACGGCGACCAGATGGCCGTGCACGTGCCGCTCTCCATCGAGGCTCAGATGGAGGCCCGCGTGCTGATGATGTCCACCAACAACATCCTCAGCCCCGCGCACGGTAAGCCCATCATCGTCCCCACGCAGGACATGGTGCTCGGCATCTACTACATGACGCGCGCCCGTGAGTTCGCTCACGGCGAGGGCCGCGTGTTCTCGTCCCCGGCCGAGGTCCGCGCCGCGTACGACCACCACGAGGTGCACCTCCAGGCGAAGATCACCTGCCGCATCGACGGCAAGCGCAAGGAGACCACGGTGGGCCGCGTCCTGCTGTGGGACATCGTCCCGCGCAAGGTCGGCTTCGACGCCATCAACAAGGTGCTCGACAAGAAGTCGCTCGGCTCGCTGATCGACCAGTGCTACCGCCTCACCGGTGAGAAGGAGACGGTGCTCCTGGCCGACCGCGTCCGCAGCCTCGGCTACACCAACGCGACCCGCGCCGGCATCTCCATCGCGCTCAAGGACATGGTCATTCCTGCCAAGAAGCAGGAGTTCCTGGACTTCGCGCGCAAGGAGGTGGCCGAGATCGAGAACCAGTACCTCGAGGGCCTCATCACCGATGGTGAGCGCTACAACAAGGTCATCGATATCTGGGCCGAGATCACCGAGAAGGTCGCTGCCGAGATGATGCAGCAGATCTCGCAGGAAGAGGCCTCGGGTGAGGGCAAGGACGGCAAGCGCGAGACGCGCAAGCAGCCGTCGTTCAACCCCATCTACATCATGGCCGACTCCGGCGCCCGCGGCTCCGCGCAGCAGATCCGCCAGCTGGCCGGTATGCGCGGCCTCATGGCCAAGCCCTCCGGCGAAATCATCGAGACGCCCATCACGGCCAACTTCCGTGAAGGCCTCTCCGTGCTCCAGTACTTCATCTCGACGCACGGCGCTCGTAAGGGTCTGGCGGACACGGCGCTCAAGACGGCCAACTCCGGTTACCTCACCCGCCGCCTCGTGGACGTGGCGCAGGACGCCATCATCAACGAGTACGACTGCGGCACCATGGACGGCCTCTACATCGGCGCCCTGGTGGAGGGCGGCGAGATCATCGAGCCGCTGGGTGAGCGCATCCTGGGCCGCGTGGCCCTGGATGACATCCTCGATCCCGTCACCGGCGAGGCCTTGGTCCGCGCCAACGAGGAGATCGACGAGGATCGCGTCAAGCGCATCGAGAACAGTGGTCTGGACCGGGTGAAGATCCGCTCGGTGCTGACCTGCCAGGCCAAGCGCGGCATCTGCGTGGAGTGCTACGGCCGTGATCTGGCCCGTGGCCGCAAGGTGTCCATCGGCGAGTCCGTGGGCGTCATCGCGGCGCAGTCCATCGGCGAGCCGGGTACCCAGCTCACGATGCGCACCTTCCACATCGGTGGTGCGGCGACGCGGCGCGCGGAGCAGTCCAGCCTCGAGAACCGCTACGCCGGTACGGTGAAGTTCGCCGGCCTCATCACGGTCCAGAAGACCGACGGCACCCTGGTGGCCATGAACCGCAACGGCGAGATCGTCGTGGTGGACGACAGCGGCCGCGAGCGCGAGCGCTACCAGGTCATCTACGGCGCCCGCATCCTCGTGAAGGAGGGCCAGCGGCTCGAGGCCGGTGTCCTCCTGGCCGAGTGGGATCCGTTCGCCATCCCGCTGCTCACCGAGGTGGGCGGTATCGTGCGCTACGATGACATCATCGAAGGCGTGACGATGAGCGAGGCGCTCGACGAGGTGACCGGCCTCAGCCGTCGCACCGTCATCGAGTCCAAGGATCCCGAGGCCCGTCCGCGCATCGCCATCCGCGATGCTCAGGGCAACGTGAAGGATCTGCCCAGCTCCAGGAACCCGGCGAGCTACTTCCTGCCGCAGGGCTCGATCATCACCGTCAACGACGGCGACGAGATCCACCCGGGCGAAGTCATCGCCAAGGTGCCTCGCGAGACCACGAAGACCAAGGACATCACGGGCGGTCTGCCCCGCGTGGCCGAGCTCTTCGAGGCCCGTAAGCCGAAGGACGCGGCGGCGATCGCGGAGATCGACGGCGTGGTGTCGTTCGGCAAGGACACCAAGGGCAAGCGCAAGCTCATCATCACGCCCGACGTGAACGGTGAGCCCCGCACGGACCTGGCCAAGGAGTACTTGATCTCCAAGGGCAAGAACATCAGCGTCCACTCCGGCGACCGCGTGAAGGCCGGCGAGGCGCTCATGGACGGCGCCGCCAACCCGCACGACATCCTCAAGGTGCTCGGCGAGAAGGAGCTCGCGCGCTACCTGGTGGACGAAGTGCAGGAGGTCTACCGGCTGCAGGGCGTGAAGATCAACGACAAGCACATCGAGACGATCGTCCGGCAGATGCTGCGCCGGGTGCGCGTCACCGAGGTGGGCGACACCAACTTCCTGGTCGACGAGCAGGTCGAGAAGTGGGTGTTCGAGGAGGAGAACGAGAAGGTCATGGCCGAGGGCAAGCGCCCGGCCGTGGGTGAGCCGCTGCTGCTCGGCATCACCAAGGCCTCGCTCTCCACCGAGTCGTTCATCTCGGCGTCCTCCTTCCAGGAGACCACCAAGGTGCTCACCGAGGCCGCCATCAACGGCAAGGTGGACTACCTGCGCGGCCTCAAGGAGAACGTCATCATGGGCCGCCTCATCCCCGCCGGTACGGGTCTGCCCAACTACAAGCACCTCGACATCGAGGTGGAGAGCCCGACCGACGAGGTCAACGAGATGGAGGCCGCTCTGGCCGCCACTCACGGAGACTCGGCGCCCATGCAGGCGCCCGCGTCCCGCTCCGAGGGCACCCAGACGTCGGGTGCCGCCTAACGGCTCTCCCGGCCTGAGCGCCTGAAGTACCCGCCGCCGCCCCGGCTTCCTGCCTGGGCGGCGGTTGCTTTTTCGCCCAACGATCAGATCAGTCGGCCTGTCTTGACCCGGATGATGCGTTGCGTTAAGTTGATTCGCCAGTCAACGGTAGTACCCACAAGGAGAAGGACATGGCGACCAACGGTATGGGGCGGAACCTGGAGTCGTTCGTGAAGCAGCAGATCGAGGGCGCGCAGAAGCGCTTCGAGGGACTTGAGAGCGAGGCGGGCAAGGTGCTCCGCACTCTCAAGGCTCGCAGCCGCGGCCCGGCGCGCGAGGTGGAGAAGCTGCTCGGGCAGATCAACTCGGACGCACTCCTGGAGAACCCGAAGGTGAAGGAGCTGGGCCGCAAGGCCACGCAGGTCAGCTCCGAGCTGCGCAAGCGCCTGGATGGTTTCCAGACGAAGGCGGTCGAGGCCGTGGGCGTGGCCAGCCAGGCTCAGGTCAAGGAGCTCAACCGCGAGCTGTCCCGCCTGTCCAAGAAGCTCGATCAGATCCTGCCACCCTCGGTGAAGAAGGTGACGTCGCGGGGCACGAACCGAGTGTCTGCTCCCTGACACACTGCTTCATTTGTCAGTGAACGAAGGGAGGGGTGGGCTGTAAACGGCCGTTCCCTTCGTAACCGGCCTGTGATTACGTCCTGGCCATCTTTCCGTGGTCCCAGGTCTTTCCGGCCTGGGGGCACTCCCGGAGCGACCGAATGGATAAGCCAGAGGCCCCCCGAGAGAAGCACCCCGTTGCCGAAACCTTTGAGCGCATCTGGAGCCAGGCCTTGCTCGCCGTCTCCACGGCTGAGGAGGAAGTGAACCGGACCCTCCAGCGCGTGGCCACCACGGCCGGCTGGAGCCAGGAAGAGGTGAAGCGCCACGCCCGCGAGTTCACTGAGAAGCTCGTGGGCCACCGCAAGGACCTGGAGCACTCGGTAGAAGTCGCCGTGAAGGGCGCGCTCGCGCGGCTGAAGGTACCCCGGCGCGAGGATCTGCAGGAGTTCGATGCGCGGCTGAGCAAGTTGGCCGAGCGCATCGACGCCCTGGGGCGCGAGAAGTGATGGCCCCGCCCACGGCGGGCTCGGGCGGTCAGTGGCTGGCCCGGCTTCACTCCCTGAGTTCTGGCTGCGCGAAGCTGCCGTTGCTCGCGGGGCTGGCGCTCGTCGTCTCCGCTCGCATCATCCCCGTCCTGGGCGAGCCTGCACCGGCACCCGTGGTGCCAGTGGCTGTCGTGGCCGAGCCGGCCTCCCATGATGCCGCCCTGATCGACGCCGTGCTGGCCAAGCGGGCCCCGGACCTGGGACTGACGCTGCGCCGGCAGCTCGGCCAGGCCATCGCCGAGGAGGCCCAGCGCACGGGGTATGATCCGTTGTTGATCCTGGCCCTCATCGACGTGGAGTCGGACTTCGAGGAGGAAGCCATCTCCATGAAGGGGGCTCGCGGGCTGATGCAGATCAAGCCCAGCACGCTCCACTTCCTGGCCGGCAAGGAGGGCCTGCGGCTCTCCCGGGAGGAAGTGGCGGCGGATCCCGCACTGTGCGTGCGTCTCGGCATTCGCTACCTGCGCAACCTCCAGGAGCGCTTCGGCGGAGACTTGGATCTGGCGCTCATGGCCTACAACGCGGGCCCTACTCGCATCCGCAAGGCCTTGAAAGAAGGGGAGCTGGAGGCTTTCCGCCGCTACCCCCGCTTGGTGAGGCGTGACTTCCGCCGCTTCCGCGAAGGGCAGGGGCTTGGCGGGGACTGGGCCCTGGCGCAAAGGGAAGATGGCAAGGAAACTCCCACCCCCTGAGCCCTCGTGGTGAATGTCGGACCGTCAGGAGCGTTCACATTACGTGTACGCGCTCCTTGTCCGGTCCCGCAGGGTGCGGTATGGGCTTGCAAGTTCCTGGGACCTTTGAGGATTTCCAGGAGAAAAGCGCATGTACCGCTCGATTTTGTCCGCCGCTGTCCTCACGTTCGCGGTCGTGATGGCGCCCGCCTCGGCGCTGGCTGCCTCCGTGTATCTCAACGGCGTCCGTATCGATGGGGTCACCAACCAGAAGTTCGAGAAGGCCACCGTCCGCATCGACGAGAAGGGCGATATCCACATCACCGCCGTCGGCTACGCGGTCCGTATGGAGACAGTTCCTGCTCCCGCGGCTCCGCCTCCTGCCCCCGCGGCTGTGACACCGCCCCCGGCTCCCGCAGGCCAGCCTCCGGCGGCTCCGGCTCCCACACCTTCCACCGCTCCGGCTCCCACACCTTCCACCGCTCCGGCGGCCCCAGCAACTCCGCCTCCCGCTGAGGCCTCCGAGGGCCCTCCGAGGCTCACCCGGCGCTACTGGCTCGTCACCGAACAGGCGGTCCCGGGTATGTCGGAGTACGATATCGACCTCTACATCAACTCGAAGTGGGTCCGGAAACTCCGGAATAACGAGGAGCAGATCATCACGGAGGTCACCCGCCATCTTCAGCCGGGGAAGAACATCGTTCTGCTCAGTCCCCACAAAGTGGTGTCCGGAGAGCGGAAGAGTTATTCGCCTCGGCACTACTTCAAGGTCATCATTGGAGAGGGCAACGTGGGCGGGGACAACGTGATGATTGACAACCCGATCATCAAGTTCCAGCGCACCGCCGCGGATACGAAGGACGATTCCGAGGAGTTCACCCTCACCACCCGATAGCGCCCGAGGAGGCGGCTGGTTCCTTGTTCAATATCGACGAGAGATATCGCGGGCTTCCCGCGAGCCGCGAGCAGGTGATCGCGCTCCATACGTCGCTGAACTCGCCGCACCTGTTCATCCCAGGCAAGCCGGCGGGTCCGGCGCAGGCGTTCATCCTGGGGCTGCGTGGCTCTACGGGCTTCGCGACCTTCATCTACCTGTATCTGTCCGAGGCCGCCGAGTGCGCGGTGTACGTCTCCGGCAAGCGCAACACCAGCTTCGAGGAGTACCTGGGCGAGGAGGCCGAGGCGCTGGCCTTCGTGGAGTCCATGGGCTTCATGATGGACAACTCGAACTGGCGCTCCATGGCGCAGGCGACGCAGGAGGAGCTGCTGAAGACGCTGCCCGTGTTCTTCCGGGACCCGAAGCAGGTGCCGGCTGTCGCGAAGAAGGTCGAGGAGAAGAAAAACGCCGCTGCTACGCTGGGCCGGTTCCTCGCCGCGTTCTGATTCCTTCGCCCCGAGTTCTCTCCATGGTTCGTGTCTCCCTCGTCTCGTCCCTGGCGCTCGCGCTTCTGCTCTCCGGTTGCAGGCATATCCCCACCGAGAAGGAGCGGCAGACCGCCGAAATCCGCTACAACCTGGGCGTGCAGGCGCAGCAGGCCGGCAACATCCAGGAGGCGCTGAGCGAGTTCCAGCGCGCGGTGGAGATTGATCCGGACAACGCCGAGGCCCAGAACGCCCTGGGCATCCTGCTGCACCTGTCGTTCCGGCGGCACGCGGAGGCCATCGAGCACTACCAGAAGGCGCTGGAGATCCGGCCGACGTTCTCCGAGGCCCGCTCCAACCTGGCCAACGTGTACCTGGACCAGGGCCAGTACGATCAGGCCATCAAGCTCTACGAGCAGGTGCTCAACGACATGCTCTATCCCACGCCCTTCATCGCGCAGGGCAACATGGGGTGGGCCTATTACAAGAAGGGCGACACCGAGAAGGGGCTGGAGAACATCAAGGCCGCCGTGACGCTCAACCCGAACTTCTGCCTGGGCTTCAAGAACCTGGGCCTCATCTACGAGCAGACGGGAAGCACCGAGGAGGCGTGCAAGCAGTTCGCCCACTACCGCGAGCAGTGCCCGGACGTGGCGGATGCCCACATGCGCGAGGGCGTGTGTCTGGCGAAGCTGGGCCAGGGGGATGCCGCTCGTGAGCGCCTGCAGACCTGCGAGGCCAAGGCCGACCAACCGTCGCAGAAGCAGCTCAAGGACGAGTGCCAGCGCCTGCGGGAGAACCTGTAGGCCGCCAGGGACGCCCGTGGACCACGTCGACTTCGGCAAATACCTCTCCCAGCAGCGCGAGCTGCGAGGGATGTCGCGCGAGGACATCTCCCGGGCGACGAAGATTCCTCCGAGCCTGGTGGCCGCCCTCGAGGAGGGGCAGGTGGAGCGCCTGCCGGCCCGGATCTTCGTGCTCAACTACATCCGGGCCTATGCCCACGTGATTGGCATGGCCCCCGAGGATGCCGTCCTTCGTTACGAGGAGGTGGACAAGGCCACCCCGGCGCCCACTCCTGCGGCGCTCGAGAAGGAGCGGCGGCGGCGCGCCTATGTGGGCCTGACGGTGATGCTGCTCGTCCTGGCGCTCGGCGTGTATGGATTCCTGGTGGCGACCGGGAAGCTTCCTCGCCCCTTCGGGGGTTGAGTCAGGCCATGGAGCGGTTCGTCGACGAAGCGCTCGTGCTGTCCACCCTGGACTACGGTGAGGCTGACCGTCTCGTGACGCTCCTCACCCGCGAGCATGGAAAGCTCACCGCCTTCGCCGCAGGGGCGCGCAAGAGCAAGCGGCGCTTCGCCGGAGCGCTCGAGCCCTTCATGCGCCTGCGCGTGCAACTCGTGGAGACGCGCGGCAGCACCGTGCGGCTGGACTCCGCCGACATCGAGGCTGGCTACTACTCAGCCCGGCAGGACCTGTCGCTGATCGCCCGCGCCCTGTACGCCGTGGAGCTGTGCCGCGAGCTGACCCGCGACCACGAGCCCCACCCGGAGCTGTTCGCCCTGTTGGAGGAGTATCTCGGCCGGCTGGATGCCAAGGAGGCGGGCCCCACCTCGCTTCTCGCCTTCGAGCTGTCCGCCTTGGCCCACGCGGGACTCATGCCGCGCTTCGACGCGTGCACGCTCTGTGACGGGCCTCCGGGCGAGCAGCCGCGCTTCGACCAGACCCACGGCGGCGCGGTGTGCGAGCCGTGCAGTGGCCGGGCTCGGGATGCCGTGGCGATTCCTCCTGCGCTGCTGTCGGGACTTCGCGCGCTCCAGGAAGGCCAGCGCACGCCGCTGCCGCCGGAGCTGCGTGCCCGGGCTCGCGGCCTGCTCAACATCTTCATCGCGCACCACCTCGGCCGGCGCCTCAAGAGCGTCGACTTCATGGCTCAGGTGGGGCTGGACTGACGCAGCCCGGGAGGGGCTCCCATGACAGATGTAGCGCCGCCGCTCGATGTCGTCTGCATGGGCGAGACGTTGGTGGACTTTCTCCCCGCCGAGTCCGGGCGTCGCGTGCGCGAAGTATCCTCCTGGTCTCCGTGCATTGGCGGGTCGCTGGCCAACGTGTCCGTAGGGTTGGCGCGGCTCGGGGCTCGCTCGGGGCTGGTGTCCGTGCTGGGCTCGGATGAGTTCGGTCATCTGCTGCGCGAGCGCCTCGCGGCCGAGGGTGTGGACGTGAGCCACGTCCGGCAGACGAAGGAGGCTCGTACAGGGCTCGTGTTCATCTCCCTCGATGCGAAGGGGGAGCGCAGCTTCACGTACTTCCGCACGCGGTCCGCGGAGTTGCTCCTCGGGGAGCAGGACGTGCACCCGGAGTTCCTCGCGCGCACGCGGGTGCTGCACTGGGGCTCCAACTCGCTGCACTTGCTCGAGGCTCGCACCGCCATGGAGCGCGCTCTGGAGCGCGTGCGCGGGGCAGGGGGGATCATCCACTGTGATCCCAACCTGCGCCTTCATGCTTGGGCGGATCCGAGCGAGGCGAAGCGTGTCCTGCATCACCTGCTGCCGCTGTGCCACGTGGTGAAGATCTCCGAGGAGGAGATGCCCATCGTCACCGGCTCCAGCAGCGTGCGCGAGGCCATCGACTTCCTGTTGGGCCTGGGCATCTCGCTGCCCGTGGTGACACTCGGGGAGAAGGGGGCCGCCTTCTCGTGGAAGGGCGAGATCATCCACGTTTCCGCGCCGCCCGCCCGTGTCCTGGACACCACTGGCGCTGGAGACGGCTTCGTGGCCGCCATGCTGTACGGGCTCACGCGCCGGTACACAGACGCGCACTCGCTGCGCGGAGCCACCCTGCAGTCGATCACAGAGCTGGTCTCCTTCGCCTGTGTCGTGGGTTCGCGCGTTGTCGAGCGGCTGGGCGCCGTGGCAGGTCTGCCTCTCGCGGCCGAGGTCCTCGAGCACATGCCCGTGGACCTGCGGCCTTCTTCGCCAACGGCGTGAGCGCTCAGCGCGCCGGGAGCACCGGTTTGTATTCGAAGCTCGGTCCGGTGTAGGGCGCGGACGGGTTGGGAATGCCCGCCATCATCGCCTTCGCCTGCCCCTTGAGCGACATCATCAACCCGATCGCCACGTTCAGCTGATCCTGGGTGTTCTGGCCGTTGAACAGCGCATGCAGCGCCTTCAGCAGCGAGGTGTACGTGTAGTTGAACATGTCGTTGGCGAGGGCCTGCGCCGAGCCGGGCGCATAGTTCGCGGCCTTGGGGTTGTTCGGCACTGGGTAGATGCCTTCGACGTCCATCAAGACCGGAGCACCGCTGTAGGCCCACGGGGGTGTCTTGCCCGGAGCGGATTGGAGCATCGCGCCGGCGTAGATCTGCATGAAGCGGTAGTAATGCGCGGGGGGACCGTCCGTGGATTCGTCGGGCGAGACCTTCGAGCCCTCGCCCTGCTCAACGATGGTCGCGATCGCCTTCCGCGCGGAGGCGGCGTCGGTGACGATGACCGAACCCCACATCAAGTCCGGTCCGACCTGGTTGCGCGCCGGATTGACAAACGCCTTGGGGTCGATCACCGCGAGCACCGTGATCGCCGCCGCGAGCGCATCGTAGAACTGACCAATGGTGATGCCGTCGTCCGCGGACTGCGCATCCGACGGGATGTCGATCGCCTTGGCCGGCTGCTCGATCTGCAGATAGGTCATCAGCTGATCCTGCGAGAACGGCCGCAGATGCACGACCAGGCTGCTCTCGACGCTGCCGGGAAGGTTGCCCGGATAGGTCGGAATGAAGTCCGGCGTATCGATCGCGGGCGAGCCGCCGAGTGCGTTGAGCACGTTGGCCGCCAGCGTCATGTGCAGCATTTCCTCGACCACCACCGACTGCAGGATCTCCGCGATCGCCCCGTTCTTGCTTTCGTCCAGCGAATACAGCCCGTAGAGGTAGACCGGGATGGTGGAGTGTTCCAGCATCACCGCCTGTTGCAGCGCCTGCCGCAGCGCCTGGAGCAATATCTCGGGGATGGACGACTTCAGCCCTTCGATGAGGGAACGTTGAAGGCGGATCATGAGCGCTCTCCTTTGCGGGTCTTCTGCACCACCAGCCGACGCGCAGCCGCCATGGCTTTACCGCCCTTCTTGGGGGGGGTTGGCGTCGCGGTGGCAGGCGGGGTGGGTTGCGGCAGTGCGACACGCGCCGATGCCTTGGGCGGTGGCGCCTCGCCGAGCGGCAGGCCGTTCTGCAGCCATTGCAGGATCGCCTGGCGCTTCGCGGGCGACAGGTCTCGCGTCACCGGCATCGAGTTCGGATTCGCCACGTTCAAGCCGAACGCCAGCGACAGCAGGCCGCTGTTGGCCTTCACCGACGCGTAGTCGGACAGGTTCAGGAAGCGGCTCATCACGGGATACAGGTTCGCGTACTGCGTGAAGATCGGCTGCAGGTCGTCGTTCCAGGTCGGGTTGCCGGGGGACTTGGGCGTGAAGCCGCTCCACACCAGGAAGCTGATGAAGTTCCACTGGTTCTCGGGCTGGCTGCCGTACGTCTGGGTGTCGACGAATCCCGCGCGCACGCCATAGACCTGGCCATCAATGCCGTAGTCACCCGTCGGATTGGCCGGCGTGATGTTGAAGTTGCGCGGGGTGCCGGGATCCTTGGCGGTCAGCGCGAGCGTGGCGCAACCCTGTTCATTGGTGGTGGCGCTGGCCGCGAATTGGATCGCGTTCGCGGGTGTTGCGACGTTCGGGCTGGTGATGACGAACGGGAAGCCAGAGCCCTCCTGCGCCTGCAACTGTGAAGAATCTGCGACGAAGGAGATCTGAACCTTCGGCAAGGGCTGCCCGAACTGCATCGCATAGACCGGGATCGACGCGGTATCGCCGGGGCTGAGGCGGTAGACGAACGTGTCGGCGCGCACGAAAGCGCCGCTCGGCCATTCGCTGATGGTCACCTTCGGATTGCCCGACAGGGTGAGGGGCTGGGTCTGTACCTGGCTCATCAACTGCGGATTGATCGGCAGCACGACGACACCGGCGGTCTTCGAATACCAGCTGCCATCGGGTATGGCGTAGCCGTTCGTTCCCTTCGCGGGGATGGTGCCGAGCGCGGTCGTGCTGCCAGAGGCCGGAGAGGAGACGCTGAGCGTGAGATCGCCGAGATCCTCCATCGCGCCGCCAGCTGCCGTCGGCAGCGCGTTGCCGAGGTCGAGATAGATGCAGTTCGCGTTGGCATCGACACGCGCGGCGCAATAGTTGATGCCGCCCGGCGGCTTGTAGAAGTTGCCGCCCGCGTTCGGACCGGCCATGAACTGCCGGCCGATCACCAGGTGCATCGGTTCATCTTTGCTCGCCGGCCCGATCGTGCCCGCAATCCGTCCGGTCATGAAGCCGGGCCGGGTGTAGTCGAGGTTGAAGGCGTCGACGTTGAACTTGATCGACAGCAGCCCGTCACTCGCCGCCTTCTGCAGCGCGAGCAGGAACGGCGACTTCGAGACATCGCCCCATTGCAGGTTCTTCAGCACCGACTGGTACACGGCGCCGGCGTCGGCGTCGCCGCCAGAAGAGACCGTAGCGCGATCCCAGATGTCGATGAACGCCACGTGCTCGAAGTCGCCGCGCATTAAGGTATTGCCGGTGGCGTCGGCAATCCGCACCTGCAGTCCCCAGATTTCCGAGACCAGCTGCTGTTCGGGATCGAGATCGGCCAGCTTGGCCGGTGCCCGCTGGTCAGAGTCGGCGATGATGCAGGCCAGGACTGGATCACTGGTGGGCACTGCGACAGAGGGGACCGTCGGTGGGTTCTGCGGCCCAGGCATCCATGCCGACGTGATCTTGCAGCCCAGGAAGCGCCAGTCGGCGTCGCCCTGCGGATTGAACCAGCCGTTGGGCGGGTTCATGTTCACGCCCTCCATCTGCTGGTAGCTCTGCTGGAAGATCGTGTTGTCGTAGTGGCCCGGGTCGTTGTTGACCGTCGAGACGTTCGCTTGGAAGCGCCCCGCGAAATGCAGCCGGAGCGCGTTGAGATAACTCATGGCGGATTCTCCTGGAGAAGACGGGGCAGGTGATGCGTCAGCGTGTGAAGGGCTCGATGAGGCCGATCGGGTTGCCTTCGGGGTCCCGGATCATCGCGAAACGATAGCCGTCCACGCTGACCGGATCGACGAACTTCGTGCCGCCTGCCTCGACAGCCTTCTGGATCGTGGCTTCGAGCGAATCGACGAGCAGGTAGAAGTTGTGACCCGGTTCGAAGCCCGGCACGCCCTTTTGGACCTGGCCGATGCCTCCGAGGAGCGGCGTCGAGTGCCGTGGAAAATGGATGTACGCGAAGCCGCCGGTTCCGATCTCGTAAGACCAGCCGAACACGGCTGTGTAGAAGGCTTTGGCCTTCTCTTGATCACGGGCAATGATCTCGAACATCACGGAAGGATGCTGATTCACGGTGGATCCGCTCATAGGCAGGGTTCTCCTCCCAAGTGCCCACAGTCACTGGTTTTGACGAGGTGTGTTACGGCAATTCCGTGGCGGGGCAGAAGCCAGACAGTGGGGCACAGGCCTGGATGTAGACGTGCGGCTGACCCCCGGCGTCCGCACAGTAGAAGCGGGTGCCTGCCTCATTCTCCACCTGGTAGCCCTTGCAGGTGAAAGTCTGGCCCGGTGCGCTGCTGTCCGCGGGGCAAGCGCCGCCCTCGCCCGTGGTGCAGGAGAAGATCACCTCGGTGCAGTCGAAGCCCGAGGGGCACTCCTCGTTACTCGTGCAGTGCGTCCCGCAGAAGTTCCGCGTCTGGCCCTCGCTGATGAACGTCAGGCACGAGGCCCCCGAGCCACACACACCCGAGGAGCCCGTGCAGTCCCGGCAGTCCACCCGGCTGGATTGCGCCGCGCAGACGCCGTTGGCCGGCGTGCAGAACTGGTTCACGTCGCAGCTGGCGTTGAGGCGGCAGTAGTCCCGGCACTGGCCCCCCTCGCACGCCTGCTTGTCGGCACAGTCCGCGTCCCGGCGGCACCCGGGGCGGCAGCGCGCCGTCTGCGAATCGCACAGCTGGCCGAAGCCGCAGTGCTCGTCGAGCGTGCAGGGCCCGCTGGGGATGCAGCGGTCCGTGGTGATGTCACAGAAGTTTCCCGCCGGGCAGTCCGCGTTCGTCGTGCAGTTGCCGAGCGCCTGGCAGAAGCCCAGCCCGTTGCAGTACTGGCCCGGCTTGCACCCCGAGTTGTCGCGGCACAGGCACCCGCCCGACACCGCATCGCAGAACTTGCCCGTGCCACAGGCCGCGTCGCTGATGCACACGCAGCGCTCCTTGGACGGATCCTTCCGGTACCCCGTGGGGCAGCACGAGTCGCCGTTGCACACGCACGCCTTCACCGAGGCGCTGTACGTGTGGTCCACCGGGCAGCACGAGGTCTTCGCGCAGACACAGTCCTTGCGCTCGGGATCGTAGCGGTGATCCACCGGGCAGCACTCGTCCGAGTTGCACACGCAGCGCTCGGCCGTCGCGTCGTACCGGAAGCCCTGCGGGCAGCAGTTGTCCGCCGTGCAGCGGCACCCACCCGCCTGGGTGTCGAAGGTGTAGCCCGAGGGGCAGCACTCCTGATCTCCGCACTCGCAGCGGTTCTCCTGGGCGTTCCACACGTGGCCCGCGGGGCAGCAGGAGTCATCCCGGCAGACACAGGACTCGCTCGTGGGCGAGTACTCGTGGCCCTCCGGACAGCACGCGGTGTCGCGGCAGGCACACACGCCGGCCTCGCACCGCATGCCCGTGGGACAGGCCTGATCCGTGAGGCACTCGCACGTGTCGCCGTTGGCGATGTAGCCCACGGGGCACTCGGGGGTGAGGGCCGTCCGCGCGCAGGCTGACAGGCCCACCATGGCCAGGAACGCAAGCAAGAGCAGGGCAGGGGAGCGGTTCACGGGCGGCCTCAGGGGATCACGAAGGCGTACTCGAAGCGCAGGAGCGCGCCCGGAGGTGGCACGTAGTTGCCCAGGAAGATGATGCTCTGTGTCTCCGCGCGATACTGCCACCCGTTCACCACGTCCTTCGAGATCAGGTTGCCGTTGACCCGCACGGTGATCGTCGCCGGGTCCGGCTTCAGCGACAGCGGGAAGACACGGCGCAGGGTGTTGAGCGCGGCGGCGATCTTCAACAGTGTCGCCTCGAAGGACACGTCGCAGATGGAGCCGATGATGCCGCCCGTCTTCGTCGCCGCGGTGCTGTAGCGGAAGGCCGGATCCGCCCGGCCGCCGAAGTAGATCTCCTCGCCCGGCGGGTAGCAGCCGTCCGGCGTGGTGCCTCCGATGACCGAGAGCGACGAGAGGTTCTCGTTGCCCGGCCCCTTCAGGCTGCGAAGGAAGCGCGCGTAGTAGTTCGGATCCCCGTAGGAGCTGTCGTCCTCGTCCGTGACCGCGATGACGGCGAGCGCGGCGTTCGGCCGTAGGAAGTCCTTGTTCGGGCCGCTGAGGTTGGGCTCGGTGAGCGCCAGCTCCACCATGCGCAGGCCCTGCTCCAGGCGCACGCGCGAGGCGTTCGGGAAGCTGGTGTTCTGCAAGAAGACCTGCTGCGGGTTCGGCGTGTCGTTGGTGATGACCTTCGTGGTGCCGCGCAGCGTTCCCCGATCGTTGTAGTTCGTGGAGATGACGCCGATGTGGAAGCGCACCTGCAGCGCCAGCAGCTCCTGCAGGAAGCGCGAGAAGTTGTTGGTCAGCGTCTGCCGCTGGTTGGCCATCGAGCCGGAGTCGTCCACCACCCAGAGGATGTCGACGATGCCGTCCGCCTGGCGCTGCACGTCCACCTGCACCGCAGGAATGGCAGGCGGATCCCTCACCTCGACGCGCTGGGTGACGGAGCGATCCACGACCGGAGGGAGCAGCTCGACAGGGGACAGGCGCGGCGGGGCGACGGCGGGCACGGCTTCCCCTCGGCCCACCTCGCCGCCAACATCGTCACACCCAGCGAAGGCCCCGAGCGCTACGAGCAGCAGGCCGAGACGAAGCTTCATGGCACCGAGGATGTCGTAAGCCCCTCGGGCCTCGCAAGTTCATGGCCGCCTCACGGTCACCTCGCTTCGCCAAAGTGCGACACAAAAGTCGTACTCCCGTTTGCGGGCCTCGGCAGTGCCGGGCATCATCCGCGCTCATGGCGCCAGGGCCGGCTGGGATGAGCGCCGCAGGTCCAATCCCATGAAACCCATTCACGTCTTCCTGTTGTGCCTTGCCGTCACTGGCTGCCAGTGCGGCACGGAGACTCCGACGCCCGTCACCTTGCGCCTGCGCAACGACACCTCCCAGGCCATCTTCGTCGACGCCACGCTGGGCAAGCAGGGCCTGAGTCTGCAGCGCCAGCAGGCCAATGTCTGGCTCCCGTTCGAGGAGACGCTGGGCTGCGAGTGCAACTCCTGTGATCGCTTCTGCGACTCGGACTGTCAGTGCCCCCTCGAGGCGCCGCGGCAGCCCCTGGTGCTCAAGGTGCTCCCGGGCACGACGGTGGCGCGGACGTGGGAGGGCATCGTCCACTTCGCGCGCGATACCTCCGGCTGCGGGATCCTCCCCGACTCCACCCCGTGCATGGAGGAGGACGTGCCGCCGCTCGATGAGCCCCTGCGGCTGCAGCTCTGCTATGCGGTGTCCGTGCCCGGCTTGGGTCCTACCAACGGCGGTGCGCCCGTTCCGGGCGTCTTCCCCGTGGAGTCTCAAGTCTGCGTGCAGCAGGAGTTCATCATCGCCGACGGCCAGGCGGAGATCCGCCCGCAGCCACCGGCCTCGTGCACCCAGGACTCGGAGTGCACCGTGCCCGCACTGTGCCTCGAGGGCGTGTGCACCACCACGTGCCCGGCGCACACCTTCCCGGCCGTGGGAGGCGCCTGGCAGGTGCGGGTGCTCGAGCCCGAGGAGCAGGGCGTCTCCGGCTTCTTCTCACGCAGCACCGGGGCAGGGGGGCGGCGGATCTTCAACGGCTCCGGCACGCTCACCTCCGTGCGCTACTCCAATGGCGCCATGACGCTCCAGCTCTCGCGCCCGGCTGCTCCCTCCGGCGAGTACAAGGCAAGCCTCTCCATCTCCGTCCCCTCGGAGGCCACCGTGGCGCTCAACGTGGGCGAGTTCTTGACGGTGCGCGTCGTGGATGCGTCCACCTCTTCTCTCCCCGAGAACCGGGCCGTCACGATCCGTGACACCAGCGGGGCCCTGCTCCTGGCGGCGGATCCGGCACAGCTGGGCATGCTCCTCGCCAGCGAGGACACCAGCCCTTTCACCGTGGCCTCGTTGCCCGGATCCGTGGGCTGCGACGACTCCACCTGCGGGAAGCGGAGCCACCAGCGCACCGAGTTCCGGGCGGACAGCTTGGCGGTGGCGCTCAAGCCCGGCGAGACCAAGGAGGTGGTGGCGGCCAGAGCTACATGGCGCGTCCTCAACCTCGCCAACAGCTCCTACCGGTCCACCTCCTGCACGCTCAAGAGCCAGCTGCCCTACGTCGTTGTCAACCGGCGAGGGGCCTCGGCTCCCTGAAGAAGTTTCCACCGAAGGCGGCTGGCGGGGGGCCCTGGGCGGAGAATCGCGGTCAGGGGACGTGACCCGAGCCGGAGGCGCCGCTAGCATGCGTGGCCGTCCATGCCCAAACAGGCATCCTCCAATGGGACCACGGATCCAGATCGTGGCCGGAAAATCGGAAAGTACGAGATCCTCACCCGACTCTCCGTGGGGGGCATGGCGGAGCTTTTCCTGGCGTTCACCTCCGGGCCGGGGGGGTTCCGCAAGTACGTCGCGCTCAAGCAGATCCTTCCGGACGTGAAGACGGAAGAGTTCGTGAAGATGTTCCTGGATGAGGCGCGCATCACCGCCGCCTTCTCCCACCCGAACATCGGCCAGGTCTTCGATCTGGGGCTCGAGGACGACGAGCTGTACCTGGCCATGGAGTTCCTGCCCGGCCAGAACCTCGAGCAGGTGATGATGGCGGCCAGCTACGTGCGCCCGCTGCCCATCGGCTTCGCGGCCCGCGTTGCCCGGGACGTCTGCCTGGGCCTGCACTACGCCCACAACTTCACGGCGCCCTCGGGCCGCAAGGTGGCGGTGGTGCACCGCGACATGGCTCCGCGCAACGTGATGATCACCTACGACGGCGTGGTGAAGGTGATCGACTTCGGCATCGCCAAGGCCAAGGGCCGCATCGCCCGCACCCGCGTGGGCATGGTCAAGGGCACCAGCGGCTACATGTCCCCCGAGCAGGTCCGCGGCCAGGATCTCGATGGGCGCAGCGACCTGTTCACCGCGGGTGTGCTGCTGCACGAGATGCTGTGCGGCCAGCGGCTGTTCGACACCACCAACGAAGACGCGATGATGCGGCAGATCGCCAACGCGGAGATCGCTCCGCCTCGCGCCAACAACCCGGACGTACCCGAGTCGCTCGACGCGGTGGTGATGAAGGCGCTCGCCAAGGACCCCGCCAAGCGCTTCGCCACCGGCCGCGAGATGGCCAAGGCCCTCGAAGTCGCCGTGGGCCCGGTCATGTTCGACGAGGAGTCCGTGGCCGAGCTGATGCAGGCGCTCTTCGCCGACAAGCGGCTGAAGACGCTCTCGCTCCTGGACTACGCCAGCCACGACGACGAGCGCGTGAGCAAGGTCGTCGCGGCGCTGAGGGATGAGGAGACCCTGGATGGTGCGGTCTCCGCGGACGAGCTCGACGACATGCACCTCACGTCGCCGATGATGTCGATGCCTGTCCAGAAGCCGGTGCCTCCGCCGGAGCCCGTGCGGCCGCCTCCCTCGCGCGCCTCGTCTCCCAGCGGGCGGGTCAATCCTCCCAAGGCCCGGCCCTTCCCATCCGCCGCGCCCAAGAAGAACACCGAGCCTCCGTCGCGCAAGATTCCGGTGGCCAAGCCCTTCGCGGAGGATGCGCCCACCCAGATCGGCCCCGTGCCGGGCCTGGCGGCGGCGGGCGCGGACGACGCTCCTGACAAGACCACGATCGATGCTCCGTCCTCGGCCCGTGAGCCCCGGCGCCCCGCGAAGATGGGGGTGTTCACGCTGGGCCCCACGGAGTCCCAGGCAGCGGCCTCGGCCCCGGAGACGAAGCCCACCGAGGACGACAGTGAGACCTCGGAGCTGTCCAGTGTGTCCCGCGTTTCCCGGGCCTGGACCGGTCTCCGGCCTCCCGCGCGCCGGGGGCTCTGGATCGTGCTCGGCATCGTGATCCTGGGCCTCGCGGTGCTCTTCATGCCCGAGTCGCTGAAGAGCAAGATCGGATCCCTGTTCTCCTCGTCATCGAGTGCTCCGACAAAGCCCACCGGAAGCGCAGAGCCCTCTTCGGAGGCCTACGAGCCGCCCCCTCCTTCTGAAGACGCCCCGCCCGAGGAGCCCACCCAGAAAGCTGCACCCTCACCCAACCCTGCGGGTGAGGCGCCGCGTCCTCCACGTCCCCGGCCTCCCAAGGCGGTGCCGCAGCCCTCCGAGGCCCCGGCCAAATCCGAGAGCCCGGCCAACCCCGAGGAGCAGGCCCCGAAGCCTGCGGAGGAGGCGGTGCAGGAGGTGGCCCCCGAGCCCACAGAGCCCACAGAGCCCTCGCAAGGCCCTGCCGAGGTGGATCCCTCCATCCGGCCGCTGGAGGATTCCCCTCCGTCCACGGACGGCGAGGAGCAGTAGCTCCTTTGGTAGGCGAGGAGGCGGCCTCCCCCGTGACGGGATGGGGAGACGCGGCTAGCATGCCTGACTCGAATGGCGACCCAGGGAGCCCCCGCGGACGATCCGGACCGTGGGAGACGCATCGGCAAATATGAGATCCTCACACGGCTGTCCGTGGGAGGCATGGCGGAACTCTTCCTGGCCTACACCTCGGGGCCGGGCGGCTTCCGCAAGTTCGTTGCGCTCAAGCAGATCCTTCCGGACGTGAAGACGGAAGAGTTCGTGAAGATGTTCCTGGATGAGGCGCGCATCACCGCCGCCTTCTCGCACGCGAACATCGGCCAGGTGTTCGATCTCGGGGAAGAGGACACCGAGCTGTACCTCGCCATGGAGTTCCTGGCGGGCCAGAACCTCGAGCAGTTGATGAAGGCCGCGGACAAGCTCAACGCGCCGCTGCCTCCAGGCTTCGCGGCCCGCGTCATCCGCGACGTGTGCCTGGCCCTGCACTACGCGCACCACTTCGTCGATCCCTCGGGCCGCTCCGTCGCCGTCGTCCACCGCGACATGTCCCCGCGCAACGTCATGGTCACCTATGACGGCGGGGTGAAGGTGATCGACTTCGGCATTGCCAAGGCCAAGGGCCGCCTGGGCCGCACCGCCGTGGGCATGGTGAAGGGGACCGGTGGCTACATGTCCCCCGAGCAGGTGCGCGGCCATGAGCTTGACGGCCGGAGCGATCTGTTCTCCGCCGGCGTGCTGCTGCACGAGATGCTGTGCGGCCAGCGGCTGTTCAACGCCCCGGGCGACGCCGCGATGATGATGCAGATCGTGAACGGCGAGATTGCTTCGCCGCGCTCGATCAACCCGGCCGTTCCCGAGGCGCTCGATGCGGTGGTGATGAAGGCGCTCAACCGGGACAAGGCGAAGCGCTTCGCCACCGGGCGCGAGTTCGCCAAGGCCATCGATGCCGCCATGGGTGCGGAGCTCTTCGATGAGGGGAGCATGGCCGCCCTCATGGCGGAGTACTTCGAGGAGAAGCGCCAGAAGACCCGCGCGCTCCTGGAGTACGCCAGCCGCGATGATGCCCGCATCAGCGAGGCCGCCGGAGCCCTCCAGGATGACCCCGGGGACATCGCGCCCACCGCCCAGATCAAGCGCACGCCTCGGCCTCGCGCGGTGCCCCCGCCGAGCGCCTCGGCACGTCCTGGCTCGGGGTCTCGGCCCCGCAAGCCCGGGAGCAACCCGGCGCAAGCCAGTGTGCCCTCCACGCCCCGAGGCGCCCGGCCCCGCATCACCGCTCGCCAGGAGGCCCCAGAGCCGCCTCCGCCCGAGCCGGAGGCCGAGGAGGAGGCCGAGAACACTCCCTCCTCTCAGCCTTCGATCAAGGCCGTCCGCCCGCCCCGCCGCCCCAGCTCGTCCGTGGCGACTGTGCGGCCGTCTCGCTCGAGCACGCCCGTCGATACTCCTGCGGCTGCCAAGGACAAGGGCGAGGAGAAGGGCAAGTGGGGCAGCCGGCTCTTCCTGCTGGCCTTCTTTGGGGCCATCGGAGGATTGCTCGCCCTGGAGCCGGTCCGTGCCATGCTCCGGCCCGGGTACGACTCCGCCGTGGCGTGGGTGAAGACGGAGCTGGAGCTCAACCCGCCTCCGCCGCCACCCGAGGAGAAGCCCTGGCCGCCTCCTCAGCAGCAGCGGCCTCCGAATCCGCTGGCTCCCCAGGAGCCGCCTCCGGCCCAGGCCACCGCTGCAGCCGAGCCGTCCGAGCCTGAGACGCCGCCCGAGGAGCCCACGCCCGAGGAGCCCAAGACCCAGGAACCCAAGGGCTCGGGTAAGCCGGGCGGTACGGTCGCCAAGGCCCTGCAGGGCACCTCCAAGACGGGGGCGGGGTCCACCAAGCAGAAGGGCCAGAGCTTGGCAGTCTCGGCGCAGGAGGAGGCTGGGAAGGCCGCGGCCAAGCCCGCCGGTAAGCCCCAGGATCTGCAGGCGGCCCTGGCGAAGGAGGCCAACTCCACGGTGGAGCTGAACCCTGACGGGACGGCCGAGGTGGTGGACACGCGCAGCCCCGCGTCCATGCGGAAGGCGGGCATCGGTCTGCTCACCCTGGTGACGGTGCCTCCGGCGGCCGTGTACGACGGCGCGACGGGCCTGGGCACCACGCCGCTGCTCAAGTTGCCCCTCCAGGTGGGCACCTACCGGCTGCGGATCGTGGATCCAGAAGGCAACAGTCGGCTCTTCTCCGCGCCCGTCGAGCTCGCCAAGGAGAAGAAGTACACGATCCGGCTTTCGGATTTGCCGGCCTACGGGGAGTGACCGTCGTCCTTGACGGTCCCGGACCCCCTCACTAGGGTCCGCGCCGACCATGTACTTCCAGGATCTGATCCTCACGCTCCAGAACCACTGGGCCCGTCAAGGTTGCATCATCGCCCAGCCGTATGATCTCGAGGTGGGCGCGGGCACCATGGCCCCCACCACCTTCCTGCGCGCGCTCGGGCCTGAGCCGTGGAACGTGGCCTACGTGCAGCCCTCCCGCCGCCCGGCCGACGGCCGCTTCGGCGAGAACCCCAACCGCCTGTTCCAGCACCACCAGTTCCAGGTGATCCTCAAGCCCGCACCCAAGAACGTGCAGGAGCTCTACCTGGAGTCCATCCGCGCCGTGGGCATCGATCCGCACGCGCACGACCTGCGCTTCGTGGAGGACGACTGGGAGTCCCCGACGCTGGGCGCCTGGGGCCTGGGTTGGGAGGTGTGGTGTGACGGGCAGGAGGTGACGCAGTTCACCTACTTCCAGCAGTGCGGCGGCTTCGAGTGCCGCCCCGTCGCCGCGGAGCTCACGTACGGGCTGGAGCGCCTCTGCACATACCTGCAGAACGTGGAGAACGTCTTCGACCTGGAGTGGGTCAAGGGCGTGAAGTACCGCGAGGTCTTCCACCCCAATGAGGTGGAGATGAGCACGTACGCACTCCACGAGTCCGATCCGCAGATGCTCTTCGCGCTGTTCGACGCGTACGAGAAGGAGTGCAAGCGGCTCATCGAGCGCCAGCTGCCGCTGCCCGCGTATGACTACGCGCTCAAGTGCTCGCACACGTTCAACCTGCTGGACGCGCGCGGCGCCATCTCGGTGACGGAGCGCGCCAACTTCATCAAGCGCGTGCGCGACAACGCCCGCCTGTGCGCCGAGGGCTACCTGCAGATGCGCGAGCGGCTGGGCTACCCGCTGCTCAAGACGCCGTGGACGGTGGGCGAGCAGCCCCCGGTGCTCGAGGGCAAGCCCGCGAGTGACTACTGGAACCACGTGAAGCTGAACAAGCCGGTGGAGAAGGCGGAGAAGGCGGAGGTGGCCCGTGGCGCGTGATCTGCTGCTGGAGGTGGGCTCCGAGGAGATCCCGGCTTCGTTCATCCTTCCCGCGCTGGAGGACCTGAAGCGCATCCTCACCGAGCGCATGGCCGCCGCGCGCCTCAAGCACGGTGAGATCCGCACCTTCGGCACGCCCCGGCGGCTGGCCGTGTGGGTGAAGGATGTGGCGGACTCGGGCGAGGACGTCACCACGGAGAAGCTTGGCCCTAGCGCGAAGGCGGCCTTCGACAAGGAGGGCAAGCCCACGGTGGCGGCGACCAAGTTCGCCGAGTCCGTGAAGCTCCCCGTAGGCGAGCTGGGCCGCACCCAGACGCCGAAGGGCGAGTACCTCTCGGCCAAGGTGCAGGAGAAGGGCCGCCCGGCCACGGAGATCCTCCCCGAGGCGCTCCACGCCGCCGTGCACGGCATCAACTTCCGCAAGTCCATGCGCTGGGGTGATGTGGACCAGGCGTTCGCCCGGCCCGTGCAGTGGCTGGTGGCGCTGCTGGGCGGCGACGTGCTGCCCGTGGTCTTCGGCGACGTGAAGAGCGGCCGCACCACCTATGGCCACCGCTTCCTGGCCCCGGCGCCCATCGAGCTGACCCGCCCAGCGGACTACGAGGCGGCGCTGGAGAAGGCGCATGTGATCCCGGACGTGGCCAAGCGCCGCGCCCAGCTCGTGGAGAAGATCCGTGCGGCGGCCAAGGGCTCAGGTGGCCAGCTGCTGGAGGACGAGTCCCTGGTGGATCAGGTGACGAACCTCGTGGAGCTGCCCAGCCCGGTGGTGGGCACCTTCGAGGAGCGCCACCTGGACCTGCCTCCCGAGGTGCTCGTGCAGGAGATGAAGAGCCACCAGCGCTACTTCTCCCTCACGGACGCCAAAGGGAAGCTGCTGCCCAAGTTCATCGCCGTCTCCAACACGCCCGTGAAGGACGAGAAGCTGTCCCTGCGCGGCTACGAGCGCGTGCTGCGCTCCCGCCTCGCGGATGGCCGCTTCTTCTTCGACGAGGACCGGAAGACGCCGCTCATCGAGCGCGTGCCCAAGCTCGCCCGCGTGGTGTGGCAGGGGCAGCTCGGCAGCTACGCGGAGAAGGTGGACCGGTTCCGTGCGCTCGCCGTGTTCCTGGCCGAGAAGGCTGGCAAGAAGGAGCACCGGAGCACCATCGAGCAGGCGGCCACCCTGGCCAAGGCGGACCTCGTCACCGGCATGGTGGGCGAGTTCCCCGAGCTCCAGGGCGTGATGGGCCGTGAGTACGCCCGCGCCGCCGGTGAGCCCGAGGCCGTCGCCCTGGCCATTTTCGAGCACTATCTGCCGCGCAACGCCAACGACTCGCTGCCCACGCAGGACCCGGGTGCGTTCATCGGCCTTGCGGACCGCCTGGACACCCTGTGCGGCATCTTCGCCATCGGCAAGGGCCCCACCGGCGCGGCGGACCCGTTCGGCCTGCGGCGCGCGTGCCTCGCCATCATCAACATCGTGCTCGGGCGCGGGTACCGCTTCCCGCTGTCCGCCGCCGTGGACGAGGCCCTCAAGCTGCTCGACCCGAAGATCCGGGATCTCAAGCGCAAGGCGGGCGAGCCGGCTCCTCGCGAGCAGGTGCTGGAGTTCTTCCGGGGCCGCCTCAAGGCGCTCTGGTCGGAGACCTACCGGACGGACGTGGTCGAGGCCGTGCTCTCGGTCGGCTTCGATGACCTGGTGGCGGCGCGCAAGCGGCTGGAGGCCCTGAGCGGGCTGGTGGGCCGCGCGGACTTCACCCCGCTGGCGGCGGCCTTCAAGCGCGTGGTGAACATCGTGGAGAAGCAGGGCAAGGACGTGTCCAAGGGCCAGACGGACCCGGCCCGCTTCCGGGACGAGCCCGAAAAGCACCTCCACGCCGCCTTCACCCAGGCCCGCGGCAAGGTGGCCGAGTTCCTCAAGTCGGACGATTTCTCCGGCGCCCTCAAGGAAATCACCGGCCTGAAGCCCGCGGTGGACACCTTCTTCGACAAGGTGACGGTGATGGCCGAGGACAAGGATTTGCGGGAGAACCGCGTCCGTTTCCTCACGGAGATCGGCGCGTTGTTCAACGAGGTAGCCGACTTTTCCAAGATTCAGGCCGAGGCCGCCGCCGCCTGAGCCGGGCGAGCGGCCTGACACCTGGGGAATAGGCGTGTCCCTTTGTAGTTGCCCGGGGCAGGGGTGGTTCCTACACTCCGCCCCCCTCTGATGCGCCCCCTCATCCTTATCTCCGCACTGGTCTGGGCGGGGTGTGCCGCGGAAACTGAGCCGCAGCATCCCCCCCGTGATCGTTTCGTCTACCCCAGCGGTATCGTCCACCTACCAGTGGCGGACGATCCGGCGCGCCCCTTGGGCTCGCTGTACGTGGCCAGCGCCAATTTCGACAAATGCTTCGACACCGGAGCGGTGACGGCGCTCAACCTGGACAACCTGGGGCTGCCCCCCATTGGCCAGCCCGTGGGCGCAGCCCCGGCGCAGATCACCGATCTCAAGGTGACCGAAGAGAACATCGTCGAGATCGAGAGCTTCGCGGGGCAGATGGCGGTGTGGAACCCGCCCGTGGCCACGGAGTCCAATCCCAACCGCACCCCCCGGCTCTTCGTGCCCACGCGCGCCGAGGGGAACTACCTACACGCCATCGACGTCAACGGGACGAAGCTGTCGTGCGTGAACGGGCTCGGGAACAGCTGCATCGCCGGCGCCCTGTCGCTGACCCAGAACATCGCGGGGTCGGTGAATGATCTGCCGCGCGCCCCGGCCCCCCTCGGCGTGACCGTGGGCAATGTCGGCAATGAGCCGGACGTCTGGGTGACACACGTGGAGGCCGCCGACTCGCCCGCCCGCAGCGCCACGAACTTCCAGACGTATCTGGTGCATCTCACCGGGGAGCAGGTGGGCGGAGCCTCTCCGAGCATCTCCAAGGAGAACTTCATCCCGCTGGACGCGGGAGGCTCCCTCTCCATCGGCGGCGCGCACGCCACCGCGATCGGGCAGAAGTACACCTACGTCACCGGCCGGGCGTTCGTGGAGGCAGACGTGGCGCAGTTCGCGGGCTTCCTGCTGCGGCTGGTCGATCGCAGCGACACCTCGCGCATCCTGGAGGCCAACCTGGGCGGCATCTACACCATCCTGGAGGCCCGCGACGTGCTGGTGGGCGGGTATGACCCGGTCCAGGACAAGGAGCGCATCTACCTCGTGGCGCGCGGGCCGGACGTGCTGCTCGTGCTGGACGTGGCCGGCGCGAAGACGGCGAGCCCCCGGATCTCCGTCGTCAACGCGGTGCTGCTGCCCGGCGGTGCCAGCTACGCGACCCTCATCCACCGCGGCGCGCCCGAGGCCAACGACGACGTGATCGCCATCACCTGCACCGCGAACACCCGCATCCAGGGCGCGGTGGTGCTCTACGACACCCGGCTGGGCCAGATCGTCGCCCAGGTGGAAAACGTGGGCAGCCAGCCCTACGGCATCGCCGTGCACCACCCCGCGCGAGCCTCGGAGACGGCGGTCGATCAGGCGCGCCTCTTCGTCACCAACTTCGGCGACGGGCGCGTGGCCGTCATCGACATCCCCGATCTCGCCGCCCCGGAGGGCGCGGCGCTCGTGGCCTACCTGGGCAAGCGCCAGGGGCGCGACGAGAAGCAGGGGACCTCTACCTGTGAGGAGATCCAGCCTTGAAGCGCTTCTTCTTGTGCCTCGCGCTGGGCGCGGGGCTTCTCAGTTGCTCCGAATCGCTGACGACGCGGACGAGCGCCGGGCTGGCGGGCACGTATGACGTGGCCCTCGCGGGGCGCTACCTCTTCGTCACGTCCTCGGACCGCAACGAGCTGCGGGTGCTGGACCTCGAGGGCAGTCCCCGCGACTTCGTCCGGGCGCCCAACCCGCTCGAGGCGCTCTCCATCCCCGTGCTGGACCGGCCGTCCAACCTGACGCGCGACATGGTCTACGCGGTGGAGTCTCTCCAGCACAATGACGGCACGGTGTTCGCCCGCCGGGTCGTCCAGGACGCGGGGGCGCCGCTGGTCTATGCCCGGAGCTTCGGCTCCCGGCAGATCTCCGTCATCACCGCGGACGACCCATCGCTCTTCAAGGAGCGCCAGCGCCTGGTGGGAAAGGGGCTGATCACCGCGTTCGCGGCCCGAGGGCCCGTGCATACTCGCATCCAGCGGCAGACCGTCGACTCGAACGGCAATGTCACCGGCTACGAGGTTCCGGACGGTGGGGATGTGATCGACCCCGCTCGCTCCTCGAGCGTCCTTTATTACGCCGAGCAGTCCGGCCTGAACGCGAAGCTCTACCGGTTGGACATGGCCCACCCAGATGCGCCTGTGGCGCTGGATCTGGCGCTGGCCGGCAGCACGGTGACGGCGCTCCTCGTGCTGCCTCCGGCCCTGGATCAGCCGGGCCAGGAGTCCCTGGTCATCGCCACGCACAGCACCACGGGCTCGGGTGGCGAGACGTTCCGTGTGGAAGTGAACAATACCCAGGTCTCCCGCGGGGTGACGTACGCGTTCGGCGCTCCCGTGCGCGCGCTGGCCACCCACACCTTGGCGGAGACCTCGCCGACGGACTGGTTCGAGTGCTCCTTTGACCCGGAGAAGCGGGATACCAGCGGGACTCCCGTCCCGCCGGATCCGCTCGTCACGGGGCAGTACGTGTTCGGGATCCTCGATGAGGGCGCCTGTGGCGACCAGCAGTCGTGCTCGGGTGTGCTCGCGGTGGATTCGGTCACGGGCGCCCATGCCTTGGATCCGTCCGGTCTGCCCATGCTCCCCATCTCCGTGGGGACGGCGCTGCCCACGGGGCTGACGCTCGCCGAGGGCGTGGACGTGAACATGCCGTGCCAGCTCAAGAACGAGCCCACGCGGACCGTCCCCATCGTGCGGCGCCCACTGGTGGGCATCGTCCCGGCCTCGAACGGGGCGATCACCCTCTTCGACGCGGTGCGGATGCGGCAGTTCGATCTCGATCCGCTCGGCGCCGGCGTCACCTACACCCTGGTCAACAGCGCGGGGACCACCCTGACCACGGATGTTCCCGAGCTCACGATTTCGGTGCAGGAGGGTGTGACGCGGACCGATACCTACCGCCTCTTGTACGAGCTGGGCCTGCCGGGGTTGTCGTCCGTGGCCCGGAGTGAGGTCCCTTGTCCCTCGGGCATCCCTCAGGGGACCTGTCTCGAGCTGAGCGCGGACACCTCGCAAGTCGAACTCGGGGACGTCGTCGTGCTGCGCAACACCGCGGGGACCTGCAAGCTCACCGTCGACTCCACGACCCGGGAGATCGACTTCAAGGTGCTCGGCAAAGTGGCGTCCGCGGACGGAAAGACGATCCTCTCCGTGGAGACGATCAACCCCGCAGCGCTCCCGGCCGAATGCCAGGAGATGTCGAGCCTGGTGGTCCGCGCCAAGGGCACGCGCCCCTTCGTGATCACCAGCGATAGCAAGGGCTACCTGGGCCGGATGGGGGAGGGCGACACGTTCGAGATGGCAGGGACCTACTATTCCCACCCGGTCTCGGTGCTGGATCCCGCTCCGAAGGACATCGTCATCAAGACGACCCGTGGGGTTGCGCGCGGCGACCAGTACATCATCAACGCCTCTTCCCACTACCTTCCCTACATCTTCACCCCGGATGTCACCAGCACGACCGCAGGGTTGGCAACCTACCGTCTCCCTGGCGCCGTGGTGTACTCCCGGGTGGGAGGGACAGATCTCGCATATATTGCCTATCCTTCGGCGGATGGCATCCTCCAGGTGTCCCTGGAGACCATCACCGACAACGCCGCGAACACGACGGGTTTGGTACCTTTTGAGTAACTGGGCGGGACGGAAGGCCTTTGCTATCGTGTCCCACCTCTCAGACTTTCCGAGTCGACACCGATGATTGACCAGAACTCCCGCCCCGCTCGCAAGGTCGGCATCGCTGACCACCTGTGGGAGACGTTTGAAGAGATGGCCCAGCAGATGGGCTCGGACCGCGATGCGCTGATCAACCAGGCGCTCTTCATGTTCGCGCGGCTCAACGGCTTCATCGAGGTGGGGGGCAAGGCCGCCCGCGCCGAGGCCCCGGCCCCGTTGAACGTGGTGCCCCAGGTGCCCTCGCGGCCCTCTGGCAATGGCCCCTCCGTGGGCGGCAAGTCCGCGCCCCCGGTGCTCTCCGCCGCGCCCCCGCCGGTGAAGCCCGCGCCCGTGCGCGACGAGCCGCCCATGCGCCAGCCGCCGCCACGCGTGGATGAGCGGCCCTCGGCCAACGCCCTGGACAATGATCCGGTGCGCCGCGAAGTGGCAGAGCGCGTGCTGGAGACCGCCGCCGAGCTCGAGCGCCTCATCAAGGGCAAGAACGAGCCGCCCCAGCCCGTGGACGACGACTCGCTCGAGGACGAGGCCCCGCCCGATCCTCCCGAGGACTCTGGCCTGCAGAACATGGGCGAGGACGAGGAGCCTCAGGACGAGGAGCCCATGGACGAGGAGCCTCAGGACGAGGAGGAGGGCTCGGCGCTCTTCCTCATCACCGAGGGCGGCGATCAGCAGAAGATCGTCAACGAGCGCTTCGTCATCGGCCGCGGCAAGCACTGCGACTTCGTGATCAACTCCGGCAAGGTGTCCCGCGAGCACGCCGTCATCGTCCGCGAGGGCGGCGACTACTTCATCGAGGACCTGGGCTCGTCCAACGGCACCTGGTTCAACAAGCAGCGCATCAAGCGCCGCAAGATCGAGGACGGGGACGAGTACTTCATCTGCAGCGAGAAGATTCGTCTCGTGGTGCGCTGAGTCACTCCGGGCCCTGCCACTTTTGGCAGGGCCTCCGGGGTGTTCAACAATTGACTGAATGCGGGGCTCCCTGATTTAGTCCGGGAGCCTGGCCGCAGAACGGCCAGGCTGACGGATGACCCCTGTTCAGAGCGCGTTGTGGACAGTCCTCGGAGTAGCCCTGGTGATCTCGGTGGTGACGGATGTCCTGCGCCGAAGGATCCTCGACGTCGTCACCTATCCACTGGTGGTGATCGCGCTGGGGGTCCGCCTGTGGACCGACGGCGTGGGCGATCTGAATACGGGGCTGATCAGCGGCTTGGTATCGGGGGTAGGGCTGGCGGTGATCCTGGTGCCCGGGGCGCTGCGCGGCCGGATGGGGTGGGGCGACGTGAAGTTGATGGGCGGGGTGGGAGCGGTGATGGGCTTTCCCGCGGTGATGGCGGCCGCGGCGTTCATCTCCCTGGCGGGCGCCTTCCAGGCGGTGGTGACGATCATCTGGAAGGGCGAGGTTTGGGACACGCTGTCCGCCGTGCTGCGGCGCTGGGCCGTCCGGGCCCGGCTGCTGAGCGCGGAGGCCGCACCGGCAGCACCGCGGCACATTCCCTACGGGGTGGCCATCGCCCTGGGGACTTTCTGGGCCATGTGGTGGCAGCAGACAAACTCGAGCTAGCTCGGATTCGACGCGCAGAGGGGACTCGCACGATGTTTACACGCTTCACGCACCACGCCGCTGGGCTGGGCGTCTTCCTGACGCTGCTGCTGGCTGGTACCTCCCAGGCCCAGGAGGGCAGCACCATCGCCCTGGGCGTGGGTACGCAGAAGGTGGTCACCATCCCGGGCATCACCCGTATCGCCCTGGGCGATCCGAACATCGCCGAGGTGAAGACCATCGGGAACAACCAGGTCCTCATCGTCGGCCAGTCCGAGGGTAAGACGACGCTCCTCATCTGGAAGACGTCGGGCCAGCGCGTCAGCTACCTCATCGCCGTGCGCCGGCAGGACCCCAACGAGATCATCGCCGAGATCAAGAAGCTGCTCGGTGAGATCGAAGGTGTGTCCGTCCGCATGGTGGGTGACCGCATCTACCTGGACGGCCAGGCGTACACCACGCAGGACGCGGATCGCATCGACCAGGTGGTGTCGCTGTACCCGAACGTGAAGAGCTTCGTGAAGATCGCGCCCAACGCCAAGAAGCTGGTGGCGCAGAACCTGAACGCGGCCTTCCAGAAGGCGGGCCTGCGCAACGTGCAGGCCAACGTGGTGGGCTCCACCATCTTCCTGGAGGGCTCCGTGGAGAGCCAGCAGGACCTGCAGAAGGCGGAGCTGATCACCAAGGCCATCGGCGAGAAGGTGGAGAACCTGCTCGTGGTGGGCATCAAGCGGATGATCCTCTCCGAGGTGCAGTTCGTGGAAATCCGCCGCAACAGCCGCGACCGGTACGGCATCCGCTACCCCACGGACATCACCGGCAACGTGACGGGCGGCGCCAGCATCACCCAGGAGCTGTTCCCCGGCACGTTCGGCTCGGGCACCTCCAGCCTGACGTTCGCCGCGGGCTCGGAGATGTCCTTCGGGTTCCAGGCCAACGACGGCTACGGGCGCCTGCTGGCCCAGCCCAAGCTGGTGTGCGCCAGCGGTGAGAAGGCCGAGTTCCTCGCCGGCGGCCAGGTTCCGATTCCCCTCATCACCAACAACCAGTTCTCCGTCGAGTTCAAGCCCTACGGCGTCATCCTCAACCTGCGCCCCACCGCGGACCGCAACGGCAACATCCAGACGGAGATCGAGGCCGAGGCCTCGGAAATCGACACCTCCGTGGCGGTGTCCTTCGGTGGCTCCGCGTCCGTGCCCGGCTTCCGCACCCGCAAGGTGAAGACGAACGTCACCGTGCGCCACGGCGAGACGATCGTCCTGTCTGGCGTGTTCAGCCACGACGAGCAGAAGGCCGTGTCCAAGCTGCCCGGCCTCGGTCACATCCCCATCGTGGGCGAGCTCTTCAAGAGCCGCGCGTTCGACTCCACCAAGCGCGAGCTGGTCATCTTCGTCACCCCGCGCATCGTCAACCCGGACTCGGACAAGATCCGCACGATCATCGAGGACGTGAAGACGCGCTACAAGCAGGCCCGCAGCGAGGTCAACTTCAACATCTTCGACTGAACCTGTCTGGTTGCTTGCCTGGCTTGGGGCCGGCCTCGTCTCCCTCGGGAGATGGGCGCCGGCCTCGGCATTTCATGCCCTTGCGAAAGGCGCGCCACCCTCTTTGAGCCGGAGAGGGCGCTTGCTACCATCCGCCCCCATGTTTCTAGTCACTCTTGCCGAGAAGGGCGGCGGCACCGAGCAGATCGAGTTCGAGAAGAACGAGATCACCATTGGCCGCCTGGCCGGGAACGACATCGTTCTGGCCAAGGGCAACGTCTCCAAGTACCACTCCAAGATCGTCTCCAAGGACGGGAAGTTCATCGTCCTGGACATGAAGTCCACGAACGGCACGTTCGTGAACGGCAAGAAGATCGCTGCGCCGCAGGTCCTCAAGCCCACGGACAAGGTCTACATCGGCGATTACATCATCAACGTCGAGCCGCTGGATGAGCTGAGCACCGGCGCCGCCCCGGCCGCCGGAGAGGATCCTCCGCCCGAAGAGGGCTACGAGGACGAGCAGGGCTACGAGGACGAGCAGGGCTACGAGGACGAGGAGCCGTACGAGGAGGAGCCTCCGGCGCCCATGCCCGTGCGCGCCTCCTCCGCCGCGCCTGCCGCCGCGCCCGAGCCCAAGAAGAACATGCCGGCCTCACTGGCCGCCGCGCTCCAGAAGAACAAGCGCAAGGTGGATCCGCGCCTGGAGCGCTACACCCGCCTCCAGAAGGAAATCCATGACCGGCTGATCGAGTACCTCGATCTGCGCCGCATGGACATGGACCGGCTCGGCGACGAGGAGCTGTGGCGCCGCACCGAGAAGGCCATCCGCGACATCATCGATCAGATGGACGCGGACGGTGAGCTCCCCGAGGACGTGGACCGGGAGGAGCTGCTCACCGACGTCATCAATGAGGCGCTGGGGCTTGGGCCGCTGGAGGCGTTCCTCGCGTCCGAGGAGATCAGCGAGATCATGGTGAACCACGCCAGCCAGATCTACATCGAGCAGCGTGGCAAGCTGACCCTGTCGGAGAAGACGTTCTCCTCCAACCAGGCGGTGCTCGGCGTCATCGAGCGCATCGTGGCGCCCATCGGCCGCCGCATCGACGAGTCCAGCCCGCTGGTGGACGCGCGCCTGAAGGACGGCAGCCGCGTGAACGCCATCATCCCGCCGCTGGCGCTCAAGGGCCCCTGCATCACCATCCGCAAGTTCAAGAAGGACGCCCTCAAGATCCAGGATCTCATCAAGTACAAGACCGTCACCGCGCAGATGGCCGAGTTCCTGGAGATGTGCGTGCGCGCCCGGAAGAACATCGTCATCTCCGGCGGCACGGGCTCCGGGAAGACGACGACGCTCAACATCATCAGCTCGTTCATCCCCGAAGGTGAGCGCATCGTCACCGTGGAGGACGCCGCCGAGCTGCAGCTGCCCCAGGAGCACTGGGTGCAGCTGGAGAGCCGTCCGCCCAACCTGGAAGGCAAGGGCGCCATCACCATCCGAGACCTGGTGAAGAACTGCCTCCGCATGCGTCCGGATCGCATCGTCGTGGGCGAGTGCCGCTCCGGCGAGACGCTGGACATGCTCCAGGCCATGAACACCGGCCATGACGGCTCGCTCACCACGTTGCACGCCAACACGCCGCGCGACGCCATCGCCCGCCTGGAGACGATGGTGCTCATGTCCGGCATGGAGCTGCCGGTGAAGGCCATCCGCGAGCAGATCGCCAGCGCCGTTCACATCATCGTGCAGCAGACGCGCTTCTCGGACGGCACGCGGAAGATCTGCTTCATCACCGAGGTGTCCGGCATGGAGGTCGACATCGTCACCCTCCAGGACATCTTCTATTACAAGCAGGACGGCTTCACGGATGACAACAAGATCCGCGGTCGCTTCGTGGCGTCCGGCTTCGTGCCCAAGTTCTACGATGACCTTCAGCGCAAGGGCATCCCGGTGAACATGAGCATCTTCCGCGAGGACTGATCCGTCATGCCCACACTGGTCGTCAAGCATCCAGATGGCAGTGAGACCGAGCATGAGCTGTCCGGCGAGCTGAAGATTGGCCGCCAGGACATCAATGAGCTCGTCCTCACCGAGGGCGGCGTGTCGCGCCAGCACGCCCGCATCTTCGTCGAGGGTGGCAAGGTGATGCTGGAGGATCTCAGCAGCGCCAATGGCACCTATGTCGACGGAGAGCGCATTGGCGAAGCGGTGGTGCTCACGCCCCAGGCCCAGGTGGTGCTCGGGGACTATGAGCTGAAGCTCAAGGGCGGCGGCCGTCCGGCCACCAGTGCGCGCCGGGCCTCGAAGCCGGCTCCGGCGGAGCCCGCCCCCGAGGAGGGCGGCCCGAGGTCCACCCGCGCGCTGCCCACCCTCAAGCCGGCCCGTCCGCCCGGTGAGCGGCTGGCCAAGGGCGAGCGCTCGGCGCCGAACCCCGCTCCCGCCGGGGCGGCACCCCAGCCGGTGCTCCGGGGCCTGACGGGGCCCTGGGCGAACAAGACCTATCCCCTCAAGGGCAAGCTGGTGGTGGGCCGCGCGCCGCCGGCCGCCGTCATGCTCGAGGATGACTCCATCAGCCGCAAGCACGCGGAGCTGGAGCGCAACCCCCGTGGGGCGGTGTTCCTGCGCGATCTGGGCAGCGCCAACGGCACGCTCCTCAACGGCGAGCGGCTGGGCCAGGAGCCGGTGGAGATCAACCCCGGCGACATCATCCAGTTCGGCATGGTGGAGGTGGTGTACGAGTCCGGTGACGAGCCCTCCAATGTGCCTGTGCGCCGGGATCGCAGCGGGGCGGGCCCCGCCGTCAAGGGCAAGGGCAAGGGCAAGGTGGACCCGAGCGACGCACCGCCCGCCGCGAACAAGAAGAAGAAGCTGTTCATCGTGGCCGGTGCCGCCGTGTCGCTGCTGCTGGCCGCGGGCGTCGTCAAGCAGCTGACCACGCCGCCCCCGCCGCCGCCTGACTTCCCCACCGGGGATGGTCCGGAGGTGGTCGGGGAGAACTTCAAGGAGAAGGTCCAGGAGCTGCTGAGCCAGTGCCGCTCGTTCGCATCCACGGACATGGGCAGCGAGCCCCAGTGGGAGAAGGCCGAGGCCAAGTGCGAGGAGGCCCGCGTCCTCGATCCCATCAACACCGAGGTCAACACCCTCATCAAGAAGATCAAGGTCGAGAAAGAGGCCCACGCCTACTTCGAGGCGGGCACCAAGCTGCTGACGCGCCTCAAGGAAGAGGAGGCGCTCGATCAGTTCCAGAAGATCCCCAAGGAGAGCCAGTACTTCCGCCGCGCGAAGATCAAGGTGGACGAGGCCCTGGTGCAGGTGAAGAAGAAGGCCCTGGACGACTGCAAGCGCTACTTGGATGACAACCAGTGGCAGGCGGCGGTGCCCCGGTGCGACCGGTACATGGGCTTCTGGTGCCAGAAGCAGACGCGCGAGGACCTCGAGCCACCCATTGGCTACACGCTGTCCCTGGAGGGCCGCGTCGGCAAGCGCCAGTGGCGCCCGAAGGACAAGATGTTCGTCCGCTTCCTCCAGGCCCGTCTGAAGCTGGATCCGAACGCCGAGACCTGGAAGTGCGCGGCCGGCTACGACAGCGAGCGCGAGGACACGGACAGCCCTGCTGCCAGGGTGAAGCGGATGTTCAAGGAGAAGTACTCCAACGCCTATATGAACTCCGCCCTGTTCGACTACTGGGCCGGCCGCGGCAACGAGTCGCTCTCCAAGCTCCAGAAGGTGCGCTCCAACTACGAGCAGGCCGCGCTGCACGGGCAGACGGACCTGCTCATCAAGGACGTGGGCACCGTGGATCAGCTCTTCAAGACGGGCCAGACGCTGCTCACCGCCGGCGAGTTGGAGAGGGCCGCCGAGCCCTTCGATGAGGCGCTGGAGATCGACAAGCGCCTGATGATGGACATGTGGGAGACGGTGCCCTCGTTCTACCGGAAGAACATCCAGAACGACATCGCGGAGAAGGCCTACGAGCGCGGCCGCGACTGGATCAAGCGCGAGGATCCGCTGCGCGCCTGCAAGCTGTGGAAGATCGGCTTCCGGTTCTACAAGGGCAACACGGACCTGATCCGCGTGCTCTCCAACGTCTGCTCCACCCGGGGGACGCAGCTGTTTGGCGGCGCGGGCAGCTGCGCGGAGCTGGCCGAGGTCGCCAACTGGGCCGTGCCGGGCGACGGGCTCGAGGAGAAGATGGCCAAGAAGAAAGAGGAGCTGCAGTGTAAGTAGGGCGGCAGGCTCTCGCTGTGCCGCCTGTGACAAGCGTGGACAGGGCAGGGGAGCCGCGCTAAGGCCGGGACATGGTCCCGAGCCCCACGCGCTCCGCGCCCGTCCTCACGCTGATCGACGCCTCCAGCTTCATCTTCCGCGCCTACCACGCCATCCCCCCGCTCACCACGAGCAAGGGGGTGCCCACCAATGCCGTGCTCGGTTTCACGCGCATGGTGCTCAAGGCGCTCAAGGATCTGCAGCCCACGCACGTGGCGCTCGCCTTCGACAAGGAGAGCCGCACCGAGCGTCAGAAGATCGATCCCAACTACAAGGCGAACCGCGAGGGGCCTCCCGAGGATCTGGTCCCCCAGTTCGATCTCATCCGCAAGGTGGTGGAGGTGCTCAGCCTGCCCGTGCTCGAGGTGCCCGGGTGGGAGGCGGATGACGTCATCGGCACCCTGGCGAAGCACGCCAAGGCCGAGGGCTTCTGCGTCCAGGTCGTCACCGGCGACAAGGACTTCATCCAGATCGTCGACGAGGACGTGCGCCTCTTCGATCCGATGAAGGACGTGCACACCGGCCCCGCCGACGTGAAGGAGCGCCTGGGCATCGAGCCTCGGCAGATGCGCGACTACCTGGCGCTCGTGGGCGATGCGGTGGACAACGTCCCCAAGGTGCCCGGCATTGGTCCGAAGACGGCCACGGAGCTCATCCAGCAGTTCGGCGACGTGGACACGCTGCTGGCCCGGCTGGACGAGGTGAAGAAGCCGAAGATCCGCGAGGCCATCGCCGCCCACAAGGACTCCCTGCTGATGGCCCGGCAGCTCGTCACCTTCAAGACCGACCTGGAGCTGAACACCACCATCGCCCAGCTCGCCCGGCGCCCCTTCGACACCGCCCGCGCCAAGCAGCTCTTCACGGAGCTGGAGTTCTACCGGCTGGTGAATGAGCTGCCCGCGGACACCACCGCTCCCAAGCCCGCGGAGGCTCCCGCGCCCGCCGCCGCTGCCGCTCCCGCCACCATTGTCACCACCGAGGAGGAGCTGAAGTCATTCGCCGAGGCCGCGCGCTCCGCCGGCTCGGTGTTCCTGGTGCCTGCCTACGAGGGCGCCCCCTTCACCGCGCCGCTGGTGGGCCTGGGGCTCGCGCTGCCCGATGGCCGCATCGCCTATGTGCCGCTGCGCCACCAGGTGCTCGGTGCGAAGCAGGTGCCGGTGGCGGCCTTTGGCTCGATCCTGGGCGGGCTGCTCTCGGACGAGGCGGTGAAGAAGGGCGGGCATGACCTCAAGGCGCTCACCCTGGTGCTCGCCAACGGTGGGCTCACCCTCAAGGGCGCCCATGATGACGTGGAGCTGCTGAGCTACCTGCTCAACCCGTCCCGCCGTGAGCACGCCCTGGCGGATCTGGCCCGCGAGCGGCTGAACACGGAGCTGCCCGCGCTGCCCGCCGGAGGCAAGAAGGCCCGGGCGCTGGCCGACCACAACCCCGAGGAGCTCGCCCAGGCCTACGCGGAGCGCGCGGATGCGGCCCGGCGCCTGGCTCCCATGCTCTGGAAGGAGCTGGAGGAGGTGGGGAGCGCGAAGCTGGCGAGCGAGCTGGAGCTGCCGCTGCTGCCCATCCTGGCGAATATGGAGCGCCGGGGCGTGAAGCTGGACACTTCCGTGCTCCAGACGATCTCCGCCAAGGTGGACGCCGAGTGCGTGGCCAAGGAGAAGAACATCCACCAGCTCGCGGGCCAGGAGTTCAACATCGGCTCCAATCCGCAGCTGGCCACGATCCTCTACGACAAGCTCCAGCTGCCCGTGCTCAAGAAGGGCAAGACGGGCCCCTCCACCGATCAAGAGGTGCTGGAGAAGCTCTCCGAGCAGCACCCGCTGCCCGCCGCCATCCTCGAGTACCGCTCCGTCTCCAAGCTCAAGAGCACCTACCTGGACACGCTGCCGGGGCTCGTGGCCAAGGACGGCCGCATCCACACCACCTACCATCAGGCGGCTACCGCCACGGGGCGCCTGTCCTCCACGGATCCCAACCTCCAGAACATCCCCGTCCGCACGGACCTGGGCCGGGAGATCCGCCGCGCCTTCGTCGCCGAGCCGGGCCACCAGCTCGTCTCCGCCGACTACAGCCAGGTGGAGCTCCGGCTGCTGGCCCACATCGCCGAGGACCCCGTCCTCATCGAGGCCTTCCTGCATGACGAGGACATCCACAGCCGCACCGCCGCGGAGATCTTCGGCACCACGCCGGACAAGGTGGATCGCGACCAGCGCCGCGTGGCCAAGACGGTGAACTTCGGCATCGCCTACGGCCTGTCCCCGCACGGCCTGTCCACCCGCCTGTCCATCTCCGTGGAGGAGGCGCGCGACATCATCGAGCGCTACTTCACCCGCTACGCCGGCATCCGCCGCTACCTCGAGGACACCGTCATGCAGGCCCGGAAGACGGGCTACGTGGAGACGATGTTCGGCCGGCGGCGGCTCATGGCGGATCTCCACTCGCGCAATCGGCAGGTGGCCCAGGCCGCCGAGCGCGCCGCCATCAACATGCCCATCCAGGGCACCGCGGCCGATCTCATCAAGAAGGCCATGCTCGCCGTGGACGCGGCGCTCCAGAAGGAAGGCCTGCGCACGGAGATGCTCCTCCAGGTGCACGACGAATTGCTCTTCGAGGCTCCGGATGCCGAGGTGGAGCAGGTGAAGGAGCTGGCGCGCCGGTGCATGTCCCAGGTGGCCACGCTCAAGGTGCCGCTCAAGGTGGACGTGGGCGCGGGGAAGACGTGGGCGGACGCCCACTGAGGCGCGCGCTCCAAAAAAATACGCGGGAGAGAGTGCCCACCCCCGAAGGCACTCCCCCCCGCGTCCCCCTCCCCGAAGCACCACCCCCAGCAGTCCTGCGACAACACGGCCGATCCGTCCGACCGGCGAGGCGCGCAGACCCCCATCCACGCGTCCCAGCGGCCTTCTGGCGTGCTCAACCAGCCCCCATGCCGGGAGCACGCCCCCCGTTTCGCGCCACACAGACCCCCGCCTGCGCGGCACGCCCCCATCCTCCGCCGGCCCTCGGACACTCCCTCGCGGAAGCGTCAAGCCGGACGGATCGGCACATCCTCAGTGGAGCGCGGCTCGAGCGGGCTCGGCGCCGGGCTGGGCCCGCACCTCCGAGGAGCGCTCGTACCACTCCACCACCAAACCCCCGAAGGGCACCCGAGGCCCCTCGGCCGCCACATCCCTCAGGCGGTGCAGCAGCGCCACCGCCGAGTCCACCGCCTCGTCCACGCTGCGGTTGACCACCGCGCGCTCCGAATCCCCGCCGCCCAGCACCTCCACCGCGTCCACCATGCAGCGGCGCAGCAGGGCGAACTCCTCATAGAGGGCCCGCGCGCCCCGTTCCGGAGACAGGCGCAGCACCGCGCGCGTCCGCGTCCAGGCGCTGCTGTTCGCCCCCGCCAGGTTCATTCCCACCTCGCGGATGAAGGGCTCCACCAGCCCATCCAGCAGGCTCTGGGGCGGATGGGCCTGCGAGCCCCCCATGCACCGCACCCGCCGCCACGCCGCCGCGAGCCGCTCCGGCTGCTGCGTAAAGACCCTCGCCACTCCCGCAGCCCGCTTCGCCCGCTCCGTCATCTCTGGTGCCCTCCGCGTCACGCCCGGAGCTAAAGCAAAGCGCTGGCCAACGCGCCCGAAGCCTCAAGTTCCAGGAAAATCAACCCTTTGCACAGGTCGGCTGCCCTGAAGGGAGGGGAGGGAGCCGTAATTTCTTCGGTTGAGGGTCCGCAGGAATGTCCCCGGGCACGGCTTTTCCTACTGCCCGCCTCGTGTGAGCCCAGGTGGGCACTTCCCATGTGGGACTGTGAGCGAAAAAGGGGGGGATCCGGCTTGCTTCCGCGGCTTGCCGGAGAGCGAGGCCCGGAAGCTCAGCCGCGGTGGCGCTCGGCAGCGCGGTAGAACTGGGTGAGGGAGAAGTCCAGCAGGGACTGGCACGAGCGCATGGACTTGTGGGCGCGCAGAAAGGGCAGCCACACGCGCGAGCCGACGCGCACCTGGGACTCTTCCAGCTTCTTGCGGGCAATCCACTGGCCGCCGAGGTGTTTCACCATCACCTCGCCCAGGTAGGCGCCGATGGCAGGCACCAGCCGGCCGTCAATCTGGTCCCGTTCGAATCGCTCCGGGAAGCTCCAGGTCCAGAAGTCGAGGTCGGCGTCGGTGAGGGATTCGGGGGTCTGCTGGAGGACGGAGGGCACCTCGGAGTGGAGAATGGCCACCAGGGACTCGGCCAGGAGCGAGAGGTGCTCCAGGGCCTTGTGCGTGTCCGGTACGTCCGAGGGCAGGGCTGCATCGGCGGGCAACCACTCTTCCGGCTCCGGGAACGGGTGGGCGTTGAACTCGGCGATCTTTCGCTGGCGCTCGCTGATGAAGGTGTTGTCCAAGAGGCGAAAGAGGAGGGGAGCCACGTCCGGGTGGAAGCGGGGCTCCACGGGGACGAGGGCGGTGTTGCGCTGGTGGAGGGAGCGCAGCACGGTGTCCAGGGTGAGCTCCGGGCGCAGGTGGACGAAGGCGCGGGCCTGAGCCTGGCGCGCCTCGGGGTGTGAGAAGTGGGCAGCGATGGGCCAGGTGACGAGCAGCACACAGCCGTTGGGAAGCTCCTCCACGCGGTGGGCGGGGGTGGACAGCAGGCGCTCGCGGCCCAACAGGTTCACCAGCTTGGGTCCGAAGACGTTGAGCCAGAACACCTCGTAGAGCTGGTCGAACCCATTCGCCACGGTGGTCTGCATGTCCCGGCCAAAGCAGGGCGAGTCCGCCAACAGACTGTCGGCGTAGCTGCCTGCGAAGGCATGGGAGGTGGGGTAGTGGCAGGCCCAGGCGCGTACCAACTCCACCAGTTCGCGGCAGCGCTCTTCCTGCGCGAAGAAGGAGAAGGGTTGAGCCAGGAGAATGACTCTCAGCTTTCCGGGTGCCTCCGCGCGAAAGAGAGTGAGCTCCAGTGACACCGCGGGCTCGGTGGGGCGCTCCAAGTAGAGGGTCGAGACATTGTCATCTGCCTTATCTTGGAGTGCCTTCCAGAAGGCGGCGCGGGAGTAGGTGCGCCGCCGCTTGCCTTTGACAAGGCTCGGCATCCACTCCCCCGCATACTGCTCCAGCACCTGGAGGAAGGGCTCCAACGCGTGCTCCAGTCTCACCTTCGCGTCATATGTCCCTCTGAACTCCAGGCAGAGGGCGTCCTCCCGGTTCAAGTCTGTCCCGGTCAACAGCTTCATTGAATGCTCACCTCCACTCCCTTCACATGCTCCTGGACGTTCTCAATGGCACGATTCAGGAGGTACTGATTGGGCATGCGGCTGCCGCCCTCGTAAACGAGGCGGACGCGTTGCACCTGGACGCTGCCCTTGAGGGAGGAGCGCCGGATGTTCACCCTGCCGCCGTAATACTCCTGTGCGGCGCGTGCATCCATCAACATGGGTGCCTCCAATGCTTCGCCCGCGAGCGGCTTGAGGAAGCGGCTCTTGAAGCTGAAGGTCTCCACACGGGGTGGCTGGCCTGAGGGTGGGCGCTGCTCGATGACGAGCACATCCGCGAAGCGCACCCCAGGCACATCAGGCTTGGACAGGCCCACGTGGACCTCGATGCGAGGCTGGGTGAAGGCGCTCAGCCAGCGACGCTGGGTGGGCGGCAGGGCCGCGTCCTCTCGCAGCACGGAGATCATGAAGCGCTCGAAGGCCAGCCCTCGTGCAAAGGCGCCGCGCAAGCGCTCATAGGGCTCCCAGCGCAGAGGGCCCTTGGCAGGAGTGCCCTCTTCCACCAGGGCGAGGCGAGCGCGCCGGTAGGCGAGGTAATCGCTCCACAAGGGGGAGCCTTCGGGCACCCCGGGGGGCGGGGTGTCGAGCGTGGCCTGGAGCTTGCGCAGCAGCGCGGGGTCTGCTGGCAGGCGGGGGCCCTGAGTCTCCAGCTCAACCTGGAGCAGCTTGGCCTCCACCACCTCGCGCGTGTGGCCTGCGGCCTCGTCCACCAGCGAGGCCAGTCCTCCCAATGTTGCGCCTGAAGGGGGCCTGGGCTCAGCGGCGCCGGTGCTCTCAGGCAGGGCCTTGGCCAGAGTGGCCTGTGCCCGGGCCAGGTTGCCCCGGGCCTCGTACAAGGCCACCGCTGCGGGCTCGCCTCCGGCGGTGACGAACACTGCAGCCTCACGGCTGGCGCGCACGTAGCGGGCCACCTCCGCCAGCCCCTCCAGCCCCAGCCGCTCGGACAGTTGCCACGCCACGTGCCGCAGCGTCTCCAGACGCAGCTCTGGCAGTCTTGGGCGCAGGGCGCTCCCTTCCCCAGAGGCCAAGTAGCGGCCGCCCTTGCCGCCCGCGTAGAGCGCCACCAGCAGCGCCGCAGGTACCAGCTCGCGGGTGGCCTGCTCGTACTGCCCCTCTTGCAGCGACTGCAGCCCGTGCACCGTGCCCTGGCCCAGGTGATAGAAGCCCAGCGGCACCCCGAACGTCAGCTGGTCAAAGCTGCCCAGCGCTACGTTGTCCGGGGCAAAGTGCTCCAGTGTCATCGCCTGTCCCAACTGGTGCAGGGCCTGCTGGTAAGGCGCAGGCATCTGCCGAGCCTGAGCGCTCATGTTCGCGAAGCGCGCCCCGTCACTCACTGGGGAGGTGTTGAGCGCGTCCCTGCCCGCGCGTCCCAGCCCACGGAGCACATCCCCCGTCCGCTCCGCGCGCTCGGGGAAGGAGGACAGCGGCAGCCCCCGACGCTCCAGCTCCTGGCGCACCGCGGGCAGGGTGCCCAGCGTCTGGGACAGTTGCTTGTGTGAGGCCAACAGCGTGAGCAGCGCTTGCAGCTCGTCGTCACAGGAGGAGTGGAGAATGAAGAGGGCGAACACCTGCGCATAGGCGCCGTACTCCTCGGTGGCCTTGAGCAGGAAGGAAGCTCTCTTGCGGGTGAGCACCTCGGCGGCGCGGCTGTCTCGCAGCGGCCCCAGCGCTCCCAGTCGCACTGCGCTCCAGTCGCCCAAGCGCTCAAGGACCTGGGCCATGTCCACCTGGCGCTGCAACTGGAGGAAGCCCACCGCGGAGCCGCAGGCCAGCAGCGGCCCTAGCACCTCCTCGTCGCTGCCAGCCTGCTCCGGCCAGCCTTCAGGCGCGGTGGGGCAGTCCTCCGAGCGAGGTGCTGGAGGCTGCGCCAAGCGCCGCTGTCTGCGGCCGCGAGGCCTGACCTGGCTATCGAAGGCGGTGATGCTGGGGTTGAACAGCAGCGCGGGCGCCGAGCCGTGCACCGGCACGCAGCCGCTCCACAGCAGCACCATGCTCAAGAGCAGCGGCCCATGGCTCTGCCTCAGCCGTTGCCATGCCGGCCCCAGCGCTGCACTCATGGGCACCCCCCAGCTGCGAGAGGCTTGCACGCTAGGGCACTGCTCCAGACAGAGGCGATGACGCCTCACGTCCTGCGCCGCCCACCTACCTCACCCGTGGGGGCCAGGGTGGTCAGAACGCGAGCCCGGAGCTAACCAGTTAGCTCCGCCATACAGCCACCGCTCACCGGTGAGGCGCGGCGCGAGTCCGGAGCTAACCAGTTAGCTCCGCCGAACAGCGGTGAGTAGGGGGAGAACCTACAGGCGGCCAGGGCTCACCCGTGAGCCCTGACGACCCGACGCCCTGGAGAAACCCCCGGCGGCACCCGGTGATCCTAGTGCTGGCTGGAGGTGCCCGTAGGGGAACCGTCGCCCCGGCTGCCATCCTTGAGTCCGCTGCGGTAGCCCCACTCCGAGACATCCACTTCGTAGTTGCAGTTGGACAACAGGGGGCCGCGGCACACGCGCTCCTCCCACGGTCCCTCGTGCAGCGAATCCGTGGTGCGCGACAGCAACTCGCGCATGAGCCAATCGGGCACCACGTCACGGTCGGAGGGGTAGGCGTAGCGGAAGAACATGAGGTGTCCGAGGAGCACCTCCCAGTGCCCATCGAAGCGGGCCAGCAGCCGGCCCCAGTCGAAGCTGCGGCCCGCCGTGAGGAAGAGGTGGTTGAGCTCGGCGCCATCGTAGCGCTCCCGCTCCAGGACAAAGGCCTTGCTCCAGACAATCTCCTCGGGGGGAGGGATGCGGCAGCGCACGCCCAGCACCTCCGCCTCGCGGGCGTGGGTAAACCAGGCATCGTCCACGCAGGTGATCCCGTTGCCAGACGCGTAGATGAGGTCCACCAGGTAATTGCCCAGGTAGGCCTTGTGCAGCCAGCCATGCACGCGCGACTTGGTGCTCCAGCCCTTGGCCTCGAAGGCGCGCAGGGCGGCTTCCCCGTCGCGCTCGCGCACGAAGAGGTCCAAGTCCTTCGTGTCGCGCCAGATGCCGGTGTACTGGGAGCTTGCGTACGCGCCGCCCACCAGCGCCTCCACACCCGCCTCTTGGAGAAGGCGAATGGCCTGGGCGCGGGCCTTCAGCTCCGCTGGCTCACGCTTGTCCTCGGCCAAGCGGGCATCCGTCCCCATCTCGCCCGGGTGGTTGGGGTTTCGCTCCTCGATGTGGTTCATTCCATCAAAGGTAGGAATCGGCTCGCCCGGCTGTGCGCCATGTGCCGCCCCCGCTGGCCGCCTGCTCGCCCCATGAGCAGCCTGGCGGTGCTTCGGCTATTCCGAGCAACCCTCCGCGCGCCACTGGGCCGAACTGGAGCTGTCCGACGCGGGCGCCCCGGAGTCCTGGAAAGTGGGAACGCCGACGTCCTGGTTCACCCGCGAGGCTGACGACATGCGCCGCACCTCCGCGAGGGCTTCGGCGGCCCCATACGGTGCTCCCCACGCCGCCAGCCCTTGGCGCAGAGCGTCCTCCAAGGCCGCCGCCGACGGGTAGCGATCCTCCGGGCGCCGCTGGAGCAGCGTGCGGAGGATGGAGCGCAGCGGCGGGAACACCTCCTCCGTGAGCTCCTCGACGTCCTGCGCGCTGTACGTGGCGGCCCGCAGGATGAAGTCGTCGACTTGCTCGGGCAGGTCCGCCACCGTGGCGATGTGGTGAGCGGCCACCACCTTCGCGCGTGCCTCGGGCGTGAGCGCCGCCTCCAAGTCGGACGCGCGCAGCGTGGGCGTGCTGTAGAGCCCCTTCGAGGTGACAAGCTCCAGCATCACCAGCCCGAGCGCGAAAAGATCCGAGCGCGCATCCATCGGCTCGTCCAGAAGGGCCTCGGGGGCGCCGAAGTAGGCATCTCCCTGCGGACGCGGCAGCGAGGTGGCCACCCGGCCCGGCAGCAGCGACCGGGCGAGCGCGAAGTCCGTGAGCTGGATCGTCCCGTCGGGCCGCAGGTAGATGCGAGCCGGGTTCACGTCCCGGTGAATGATGCCGAGCGGGCGGCCTTGCTCGTCCGTGCGCGTGTGCGCGTGGTGCAGCGCACTCGCCACCTCGGCGCCCACGTGGAGCGCAAAGCCCGCGGACAGAGAGACTCCCCGCAGGACTGCGGCGGTCACGCAGGTGTCGAGCCGTGCGCCCGTCACCCGCTCCGACAGGATGTAGAGCACGCCCTGGGACACGGTCCGCCCGAGCACGCGGGCGATGTTGGGATGATCCAGGTAGGCGGCGAGCCGTGCTTCCTCCTCGAGCCGAGCGCGGATCCGGGCCTGGGTTTCCGCGTCGTACTTGGGCGAGACCAGCGGCAGACTTCGCGCGAGGTAGGTTCCCTCGGGGCCCAGCCGGGAGCGCTGCTGCACGGTCAGGACGGTCTCGCCGTGGTGGGTCGTCTCCAGGACTCGGAGGAACGCATACGAGAAGTCGCCCAGGGAGAAGAGGATGAGGCCCTCGGGCCTCTGGGGACCTGTGGCAGTGGCCATGGGGACGCTCCTATTGTCGCATTGCCTGCGGGTTCCATCTTTCGAGGGGCATGACTGTCGAGTTGGCGAACGCGGTCGCTGTGCCGTCCTTCAATGCCTCTATCGGGTTGAGGCCCGAGACAGCACACACCGGGTACTTTCTCTGGCCCGGGAACTCGACGTGGTCGTAGACGATGCGGAGGATTCCGAGGGGGGAGTCCTCCCTCCCCTCGTCGTTGATGTAGGCCCGCCCGTAAAACAGGGTGCCAGGTGGTGCCTTCACCTGGCCGGGCGCGCTGTCCGGCACGACGCCGATGATCGGGGCGCCCAGCGTGAACGTGAACGCGCCACGGTCCGGGCCTCTCTCGTCGAGTCTGACAATGAACCTATCGCGCCCCAAATCCCAGCCCAGCTTCTTCATGGCTTGAATTGACCCGGGGGGACACTCGAGGAGCTCGGCCTTGAAGGGAACCGAGGCGCACCCGTGCGAGAGAGCCATTGCCAAAGGGAGGGTCTTGCACCAGGCCGCGAAGCCGGGGGAGCCCGGGGCGGGGGCTGACTTCGGGGCGCGTGCGGTACGGGAGGACGGGAGATCATCGGACGGCTGGGGCTTCACGGTGGATCCTTCCTTCGGTGCGGCTGTGAGAGCGGGAGCAGACACAGGCAGGGTATCCTCAGGAGGAAGCGCCGGAGCAGCCGGGATGGTGGGAGCGGTGGCCTCTCTCCGCGCGGGTGCGGGTGGAGGGCGCTCGCCCTGGGTGAGCCATGTGGCTGCCACTACAGCCATCACGACGGCTCCCACGAGCGCCAGAGGCTTGCGCCCATGCGGGCGAGAGGCAGCCTCCAAGCCGGAGAGCCCATGCGGCTGGAGCCAGGAGCGGAGGCGGGCTGCCTGCTGGTCAGCCAGGGCCAGCACTTTGCGCCAGCCCTGTCTCTCCGAAGCCGCGAGCCCCACCGCCTGCACGGCGTCAACGGGTGAGGGCTGGCGCTGCGCAGAGGGCAAGTGCACCTCCGCCGCGTATTCCGGACCGGGATGGTGGGCCAGCTCCGCCAACCTGCGCTGGAGCGCCTCGAAGCTCTCGGGTCTGAGCGCCGGGTTGCGCGCCAGCAAGTCCTCCACGAGCGCACTCAAGGCCGGGGGGACACGCGGGTTCACCGTTCGCGACGCGGGAAGGCCCACGGGATCCGCGAGACCGGCGTGGGCTTTCGCCTTCGTCGGGAGCGGCTCCGTGAGCAGCTCGTAGAGCATGACGCCCACGGCGAAGAGCTCATCCGCCACTTTGAACGGATAGCGCGCTCCAGGCTTGCGGCCCTGCTTGGAGAGGAACGCGTGCGCCTCGGGCGAGCGGTAGCGCTCGGTTCCCGGAGGCAAGGGAGTGGCCGTCAGCTCGTCGGCATTCGGGGAGGTCGCGCAGCCCAGGTCGATGAGCACCGGCTCGCCGGTTCTGCGGATCATCACGTTGGACAGCTTCAAGTCCCGGTGAAGCACACCCCGCGCGTGCATGTACTCTACGGCTCCGGCCAACTGGGCGAACACGCTCGCAAGCTCGCGAAACGTGGGGTGCGTGCGCTCCAGCCAGTCTCCCAGCGTCCAGCCGTCCACATACTCCAGCACGCAGAACGCGCGGCCATCCGGCAGGTACCCGTAGCCGCGAGGCTTGATGATGTGGGGATGATCCAGCGTCAGCAGCAGCGCCACCTCGCGCAGAGCGCGCGCGTGGGTCTTGCCCGTGTCGCCGCTCTGCTCCCGGTGGAGCGCGACCTTGAGCGCACAGGCTTTCCCGTGTTGCTCGGCATGGTGGACGGCACCAAAGCCGCCCGTGCGCAGGGCTCGGATGATCTGCCAACCGTCTACACGTGTGCCGGGCTGAAGTTCCATCGCTCCGATCATGGCTGGACCTCCTTGGCGGGTGGCAGTTGCACGCTCGGAATCGAGAAAGAAGGTGCTCCCGCCGGACCGTTCAGGTGCAAAGTGAATTTGAGCCCCGCGCTGGGCGGTGGCACCTCCGCCTCCGCGAACAGCCGGACGCGTTCTGGTGAGGTTTTGTTTGGCTCTATTTTGATGGCGCGCACTCGCACCTCTCCGGTCTTGCTCGTCAGGGTCGCGCCGACAGGGCTCCATGCCAGGTGCCGAGGGGGGCGGATGATCTCCACATCCACCAGCACCCAGGTGCTCGCGCGATAGGACACCCCCGCAGTCGACTCGAAGCCGGACGCAGCTTCCTTGAAGGGTCTAAAAGCCAGGGTTTGCACGCCGTCCTTGTCGATGAGGCCGGAAGCGATGGCGTCCGCTGCACTCGGGGCGGAGCACGGCGCGCACTCGGCCTGCGCCGGACAGGCGGGGGCTGGGACCTGGAGCCGGGCAATGTCGAGCTCCGTGTCCACTTCGGAAGGGTGCGCCACCAGCGCGAACTCGGCCGCCTCGGGTGTCCTGCCCTCCGCCCAGGGGACGCGCAACGTCCAGCGTTCACCCGGGCGGGGTTCGCTCAAGGGTTCGAGGATGATTGACCGCTCGCCTGTATCCACCACCTGGATCCGCGTCCGGTCCACCTCCACGGCCTTTCCTTGGACAGGAGCGGCGAAGACCAGGACCGTGCGGACCCCTGTGGCAATGCGGACCTCCAGGGGCTGGCCGGCCCAGGAGACAGAGCGCCGACGCGCTTCACGGGCCGGGGCCGCTGGGGCTTGCGCCAGGGGTGCCCCGAGCAGGAAGGGCACCAGGGCCAAGGTAATAGGTAAGAGCAAGAACGGGTGACCTCCCAGGTAGGTACCCTACCAGACCCGGCTCGTGCCCAGCGCCTCAGGCATTGCTCCAGGCGAGTTCAGGGCACATCTTCCCCCCCCTCTCTGTGGCCTGTGCTCCACACCGGGCAGCCGTGCGAACCGTTGTCTCCTCGATAGCTCATGAAAACGAACAAAGTCCCTGGACCCGGAGGCGTTCTAGGAAGTGGCCATGCCCAAGGTGTCCGTTGTGTCGGAGTCCGTGCGGATGCCCGAGGAGAAGGGTAGCCCATGAGCCAATTGTCCATCCAAGCTGCGCCGGACGCTGTACGGCCCGTCGACCTCCTCCTGGTGGAAGATCAGGTGGCGGACATGCTGGCGCTGGAGCGGGCGCTGGTGCCGCTGGGACAGCGCCTGACGAAGGTCTCCTCGGGCGAGGAGGCGCTCTCTCACCTGAAGGAGACGGAGTTTGCCGTCATCCTCATGGATGTGCGGCTGCCAGGGCTGGATGGCTTCGAGACGGCGCACCTCATCCAGGAGCGCGAGCCGGAGCGGCGCATTCCCATCATCTTCCTCACGGGCGCAACTCGGGAGGAGGCGCCCGTCGTCCGCGCGTACGCGAGTGGCGCGGTGGACTACCTGCACAAGCCCCTGGAGCCGGAGGCCCTGCGCGCCAAGGTGAGCACGCTCGTGCTCATGCACCGCGAGCTGGACAGCCTGCGGCGCGAGAAGCAGGCGCTGGAGCTGCGGGCGCGCGAGGCGTTGGAGGCGGAGCGGCGGCAGGCGGATCGTTACCGCTCGCTGGTGGAGGCCACGGCCACGCTGGTGTGGACGAAGGATGCCCAGGGCCGGGCCACCGAGGACTCGCCCGCGTGGCGCGAGTTCACCGGCCAGAGCGAGGCCGAGCACCATGGCTTTGGGTGGATGGACGCCATTCACCCCGAGGATCGGGAGCGCAGCCTGGCGATCTGGGAGCAGGCCATTGCCCAGCGCACGGCGTACCGCGCGGAGTACCGGCTGCGGCGCAAGGATGGGGTGTACGTGCCCTTCAGCGTCCGGGGGATGCCGCTCTTCGAGCCGGACGGGAGGGTGCGCGAGTGGGTGGGCGCCAGCATCGACATGTCCGCGCTCAAGCGCACCGAGGCGGAGCTGCGCGAGGCGGTCCGCCTGCGCGAGGAGTTCCTCTCGGTGGCCGCGCACGAGCTCAAGACGCCGCTCACGCCGCTGGCCTTGCGCCAGCAGCTCATTCGCAAGGAGCTGAAGGGGGCACTGACACCGGAGACGGCGGAGCGGTTGAAGCGGCACCTGGATGCGGCGGACGGCCAGCTGCGGCGCCTCGCGGCCCTCGTGGACAGCCTGCTGGATACCACCCGCATCTCCAGCGGCCGCCTGCCGCTGCGGCATGAGCGGGACGTCAACCTGGCGGCGGTGGTGAGGGATGTGGCCTTGGGCTTCGAGGCGCAGGCGCTCGCGGCGGGTTGCCCGATGGAGATCGACGCCCCAGCGCGCGTCGTGGGCCGGTGGGATGTGCTGCGGCTGGAGCAGGTGGTGACGAACCTCCTGTCCAACGCACTCAAGTTCGGTGCGGGCCGGACGGTCTCTCTGCGGGTGGAGGAGACTCAGGAGGGGGCGCGGCTGGTGGTGCGGGACAAGGGGATTGGCATCGAACCGACGTTCCTCCCGCGCGTCTTCGAGAAGTTCGAGCGGGGCGTGTCCGAACGGCACTACGGCGGCATGGGCCTGGGCCTCTTCATCACCCGTCAGGTGGTGGAGGCTCTGGGCGGCCGCATCTCGGTGGAGAGCCAGCCAGAGCATGGGGCCACCTTCATCGTCGAACTGCCGCGCGAGGCGCCGGCGGGCTCTCCCGAGGGAGGTTCGCGTTGAGCGCTCCGACTCCCTTGCGTGTCCTCGTGGTCGACGACAGCGCGGCGGACCGACTCATGGCGGCGCGCACCCTGCGGCGTGCTTTCCAGGGCGTGGTGATCCTCGAGGTGGCGACGGCGGAGGAGTGGGAGCGGGCGCTCGATGAGGGCGGGTTCGATCTGGCCCTCTTGGACTACAACCTGCCCTGGGCGGATGGCCTCGAGCTGCTGCGCAGGATTCACCTGCGGCTCCCGGGCATCCCCGTCATCATGCTGACGGGAACCACCCGCGAGGAGACGGTCCTGGAGGCGGTGCCCGAGGGGCTCGAGGAGTACCTGCCCAAGACGCTCGATGCGTACGAGCAACTGCCGCGCACCGTCCGCTTCGCCCTGGAGCGAGGGCGCCAGCGCCGCGCCCTGCTGGAGTCACGGGAGACGCTCCGGCTCGTCATCGAGGGCGTGAAGGGTCATGCCATCTTCTTCGTGGACGCGGAGAGGCGCATCTCCTCGTGGAATGCGGGGGCGCAGGCCGTCACGGGCTACAGCGAGCCCGAGGCGCTGGGGCAGCCTTTCCGCCTGCTGCTCGCCCCCGAGGAGGAGGAGCATCCCCGGGGAGAGCTGGCCGAGGCGGCTCAGAAGGGGCACTTCACCGGCGAGCGCTGGTGTCAGCGCAAGGACGGCAGCCGTTTCTGGGCGGACATGACGATGAGCGCCCTGCACCATGAGGAGGGGGGCCTGCGGGGCTACGCGCTGGTGGTGCGGGACGCCACGGAGCGGCGGCGGACGGAGGAGTTCCGAGAGCGCCTCTTGGGGGTGGTGGGGCACGATCTGCGAGGGCCGCTGCAGGCGATTCTCCTGCAGGCCCGGGTGCTGCACCGGACTCAGCAGCCCGAGGCGGTGAGCCGAGGAGCCACGCGCATCACGGTGGCGGCCGAGCGGATGGAGCGCCTCATCCGAGACCTGCTCGATCTGACCCGCAGCCGGCTCGGTGGGGGCATTCCGGTGCAGTGCCAGCACTTCGATCTCTTTGCGCTCGTGCGAGAGGTGAGCGAAGAGGTGGAACTGGTTCACCACGGAGGCGGGCGCGTCCGGGTGCGCATGGACGGGGATGGCTACGGGGCGTGGGATCCCGGCCGGCTCACCCAGGTGGTGCAGAACCTGATGGGCAATGCGCTCAAGTACGGGACGCCCGGTGGTCCCGTCGAGGTATGGCTCCGGGGCACGCCGGACGGAGTGTTCCTCACGGTTCACAACGACGGTCCTCCCATCCCCGGGGACTTACTGCCCCATCTCTTTGATCCATTTCGCCGGGGTGAGGGGCACCGGGATCGCGGGCTCTCGCAAGGCCTGGGTCTGGGCCTCTACATCGTGCACGAGATTGTTCGTGCCCACGGCGGCCACATCGAGGTGTCCTCCACCGAGGAAGAGGGCACCCGGTTCGAGGTGCGCTTGCCGCGGCACGCTCCGCCTTGCGCGAGCCTGGCTGCTGCCGAGGGGTCTCCATGAACGTCTCTGCCTCCGTCGATCTCAGCGCGTGTGATCGGGAGCCCATCCATCTTCCAGGCACCATCCAGGCCCACGGGGCGCTGCTGGCGTTGCGAGGACCGGACTTCACGGTGGTTCAGGCCAGCGCCAACACGGCCGAGTGGTTTGGCCAGGAGGCGGTGCAGGTGCTGGGGAGGCCGCTGTCCGCTGTGCTGCCGGGAGAGGCCTGGGCCCGTGTCCAGGCCGCGCTGGGCCAAGTCGAGCTGCGCACCGCCAACCCCGTGCGGCTGACGCTGGGAGAGGGCGCCCAGGCGCGGCCGGTCAATGCGCTCCTGCACCGCCAGGAGGCGGTCGTCATCCTCGAGGTGGAGGCGCGAGACGCGGAGGGGGGCGTGGGGGCGCTGGATCTCTTCGCTCAGGTGCGGATGTCCATGACGCGCTTCTTGAACGCCGCCACCTTGGAGCAGCTCTGCGGGGCCGCGGCCGAGGAGATCCGGTGCGTCACGGGCTTCGATCGGGTGATGGTCTACCGCTTCGACGCGGACTGGCACGGGGAAGTCATCGGCGAGGCCGTGCGCGAGGGCGTCGACAGCTTCCTCGGGCTGCACTTCCCGGCCTCGGATATTCCTGCCCAGGCGCGCCGGCTGTACGAGCAGAACTGGCTGCGCCTCATCCCCAACGTCCGGGCGCCCGCGGTGCCGCTCGTCGCCGCACGGGGGGCGGTGCCGGACAAGCCGCTCGATCTGTCCTTCGCCACCCTGCGCAGCGTGTCGCCGGTCCACCTGGAGTACCTGCGCAACATGGAGGTGAACGCCTCCATGTCCATCTCCATCATGCAGGGCGAGCGCCTGTGGGGGCTGATCGCCTGTCACCACCTGGCGGCCCGGTGGCTCTCCTATGAGGAGCGCGCCGCGTGCGAGTTCATCGGGCAGCTGCTCTCGGGAGAGGTCTCCGCCCGAGCCCAGCGCGCGCACGCGGAGGCCCAGGCGCGCCATGGCGCCATCCAGGCCCAGCTCGTTCAGCGCATGAGCCGGGAGGAGCGCTTCCTGGAGGGGCTGAGCTCCGGCACCCCGAGCCTGCTGGACGTCGTGTCCGCGAGCGGTGCCACGGTCTGGTTGGAGCAGGGACGGGCCTCGGTGGGGCGCACGCCTTCGGAGGCGCAGACGCAGGAGCTGGTGAACTGGCTGGGCCAGGTGGCGGGGGAGAGCCTGTTCCAGACGGACTCGCTGCCGGGCACCTACCCGCCCGCGGCCGCCTTCGCGGAGGTGGCGAGCGGCCTGCTCGCCGTGCCGCTGTCCACGCCGGCCACGCAGTGGGTGCTCTGGTTCCGTCCCGAGGTGCTCCAGAGCATCACGTGGGCGGGGAACCCGCACAAGCCGGTGGAGGAGGGGGTGCGGCTGAGTCCACGCAAGTCCTTCGCGGCGTGGCAGGAGACGGTGCACCACACGGCCCTCCGGTGGAAATCGGAGGAGGTGGTGGCCGCGCAGGAGTTCCGCGGCGCCATGGTGGGCGTCGTGCTGCGCAAGGCGTCGGAGCTGGCCCGGCTCAACGCGGAGCTCGCGCGCAGCAACGAGGAGCTGGACGCCTTCACGTACATCGCGAGCCACGATCTGAAGGAGCCGCTGCGTGGCATCCAGCTCTACACCCGCTTCATCATCGAGGACGCCGGGGACCGCCTGGATCCCGAGACGCGCGAGCGCCTGTCCTTCATCCAAAAGCTGGGCGTGCGGATGGTGGAGCTGCTCGAGGGCCTGTTCCACTACTCGCGGATGGGCCGCATCCAGTTGTCGGTGAAGGAGACGGATCTGCAGGAGCTGGTGGAGGACGTCGTCACGACCCTGCGGGGCCGCCTGGAGGAGACGAAGACCGAGGTGCGGATTCCCCGGCGGCTGCCCACGGTGCGCTGCGACTTGCTTCGCATCCGCGAGGTGCTGGCGAACCTGATCTCCAACGCGGCCAAGTACAACGACAAGCCTGAGCGCTGGGTGGAGATCGGCTTCACGGACTCGGTGGTGCCTTCGGGCAAGGCCGAGGCGGGCTTCGCGCTGTACGTGAGAGACAACGGCATTGGCATCCCAGCCAAGCACCACAAGGCCGTCTTCGAGATGTTCCGCCGGTTGCACGCGGAAGAGGCATATGGCGGAGGCTCGGGCGTGGGCCTGGCCATCGTGCAGCAGGTGATCGAGCGCCACGGCGGGCAGGTGTGGCTGGAGTCCACGCCGGGCGAGGGAACCACTTTCTTTTTCACCCTGGGCCCGAGTGCTGGAGGTGTGTGATGGACGTGCTGCCCATTTTGCTGGTCGAGGACAACAACGCGGATGCCGAGGCGCTCCACCGGGTGGTGAAGATGCTGAGGCTGCCGCTGGAGATCAAGCGGTGCACCACGGGGGCCTGCGCGCTGGACTACCTGCATTTGCGCGGCAAGCACTCGGAGAAGGCGGAGGCGCCGCGGCCTGCGTTCATCCTGCTCGACTACCACCTGCCGGACATGAGCGGGGATGAGGTGCTCGAGGCCATCAAGCGCGAGGAGCGGCTGAAGTCCATCCCCGTGATTGCGTTCTCGGGAGCGACGGATCCGCGCAACGTCCAGTCCATGTACCAGGAAGGGGCGAGCTCGTTCGTGCCCAAGCCTCGGGACGCCGACGCGCTGCAGCACACGGCGGAGAAGATGATGGCCTACTGGTTGGCCCTGGTGCTGCTGCCGGAGGAGAAGACTCCGTGAGCGATCCACCAGAGCCTGTCGAGCAGAAGCAGGAGCGGCGGGTCACGGAAGAGCGCTACCGCGCGCTCTTCGAGTCCATTGATGATGGCTTCTGCCTCTTGCAGCTGCTCTTTGACCGGTCGAACCGGCCCGTTGACTACCGCTTCCTGGAGACGAACGCCGCGTTCGAGGAGCACACGGGGCTGAGGAACGCCGTGGGCAAGACGGCCCGCGAGATGGTCCCCCACTTGGATGAGTCCTGGTTCCTTCTCTATGGGAAGGTGGCCCTGACGGGCGAGGCCCTGCGCTTCGAGAACCATGCGCCGGCGATGGGGCGCTGGTTCGAGGTGTACGCCAACCGCGTGGGCGCGCCCGAGCTGCGGCAGGTGGCGCTCGTGTTCAAGAACATCACCGAGCGCAAGGTGGCGGAGGCGAAGCTGCAGGAGAGCGAGGCCCGCTTCCGGAACATGGCGGACCACGCGCCCGTCATGCTCTGGGTGACCGATACCCAAGCCCAGTGCACCTACCTCAACCAGCAGTGGTACGACTTCACCGGCCAGACAGAGGCGACGGGCCTGGGGGTGGGGTGGCTGCAGGCCATCCACCCGGAGGATGCGCCGCATTCGGAGGCCGTCTTCCTGGCCGCCAACCGCGAGCACAAGCCGTTCCGGATCGAGTACCGCCTGCGAGACAAGGACGGCGCGTACCACTGGGCCATTGACGCGGCGAGCCCTCGGTTCGGGCCGAATGGAGAGTTCCTGGGGTACATCGGGAGCGTCATCGACATCGAGGCCCGCAAGCAGGCCGAGGAGCAGCGCGAGCAGTTGCTCCGCCGCGAGCAGGCGGCGCGCTCCCAGGCAGAGGAGGCCAACCGCCTGAAGGATGAGTTCCTCGCCACCGTCTCGCACGAGCTGAGGACGCCCCTGGCCGCCATTCTGGGCTGGGTGCAGATCCTGCGTACAGGCAACCTGTCCGAGGAGAAACGGGAGCGGGCGCTGGCGACGGTGGAGCGCAATGCGCGCACCCAGGCGCAGCTCATCGAAGATCTGCTCGACGTCAGCCGCATCCTCGCGGGCAAGCTCAAGCTGGAGGTGTCATTCGTCGAGCTCCGGAGCGTGGTGGAGCAGGCGCTGGAGACGGTGCGCCCCGCGGCCGAGGCCCGGGACATCCGTCTCCAAGCCGCGCTCGACTCCACGAGCGGGGTGATGGGAGATGCCACGCGGTTGCAACAGGTGGTGTGGAACCTGCTGTCCAACGCCGTGAAGTTCACGCCCAAGAGAGGCCGGGTGCAGGTGCTCCTGGAGCGCCGCGACTCGTCCGTGGAGGTGACGGTGGCGGACACGGGCCGGGGCATCCCGAAACACTTTCTGCCGCATGTGTTCGAGCGCTTCCGGCAGGAGGACGGTGGCACGACACGCCAGGAGGGCGGCCTGGGGCTAGGGCTCTCCATCGTGAAGCATCTCGTGGAGGCGCACGGGGGCTCCGTGAGTGTGACCAGCGAGGGAGAGGGGAAGGGGGCCGTCTTTGTCGTGCGCCTGCCGCTGGCGGTGGCTCGGTCGCGAGAAGCCTATGTGCCGCCCGCCCTCCAAGAAGTGGCGGAGAGGGCCGGGCTTACGTGTCCACCGGAGCTGACAGGCCTGCGCATCCTCGTGGTCGATGACGAAGCCGACGCGCGCGAGATGCTCCGCGCGATGCTCGAGGGCTGCAAGGCCGTGGTCCGCACCGCCTCCTCCGCGCAAGAGGGGCTGCGCGTCCTGCAGGAGGAGCCGCAGGACCTGCTGGTCTCGGACATTGGTATGCCGCGCGAGGATGGGTACACCTTCATTCGCAAGGTGCGGGCGTTGCCCATGGGGAGCTCCGGCCGGCTGCCTGCGGTAGCGCTGACGGCCTACGCGCGGGTGGAGGACAGGACGCGCGCGCTGCTCGCGGGCTTTCAGAGCCATGTGCCCAAGCCCGTGGAACCCATCGAGCTGCTGGCGGTGCTGGCCTCGCTCGCGAGCAGGGTGAGCGGGTAGGGCGCCTCAGTGGAGCGTGGGCTTGGAGGTCCGCGGATCGTGAGGGTTCTCGCCCTCCGCGGCTTCCCGGGGCTCCTCCGGCGGCGGCGGCGGCGGCTCCACCCAATCAGGGAGGGTCTCCGGCGGAGGAGGGAGGCCCTGCTGCGCGGCCTCGGCGGCCAGCACACGGAGCGCGGCGTCCTCGGCGGCCTCCTCGGCGGACATGGCCTCCAGGCGGGCGGCCAGTTGACTGCGGCGGCGGGCATAGGCCACCACGCAGATCGCCGGAGCCAACAGCCACACCAGCTGCATGCTCGTGGTCAGCGGCAGCCACCCGAAGCGCGTGGCCAGCCCCTCGCGCCAGGTCCCCTCTTCCACGGACAGGGACGACCGGAACGCCTTGCCGAAGGCCTGCTCGAACGGCTCGTGCTTCGACACCAGCTCCAGCAACTGCTCCATCGCCTTCGGGCCATGGTGCCCGGCCAGCCACGCCACGAAGTCCGCGCTCTGCGCGTACGCCACCTCCACATCCGAGGGCATGTCCGGCCACTCCACGGAGAGATCCTCGAAGTGGAACACCTTCTCCTGCGTCACCGCCCGGAACAGCGCCGCGTAGTGGGTGACGTTGACGCGCTCGCCCGTCAGGTGCTGCGCCATTCCCTCCTGGAACCAGCGGGGCCAGGTGTCCGAGAACTGCCCCAGCGCCACGTGGGCCAGCTCGTGCCTCAGGGTGACATAGCCCTCCGGCTCGCTCAGGCTGAGCGCGTTCAGCAGGATGATGCTGTGGCTCGGATAGGCGAGCGCCACGGCCCACTTGGGCGGTGCGCCCCCAGGCAGCGCCAGCGCCTCGTACTCCGCCCGGTTCACGCCGACCCGGATCTCCGTGATCCCCTGCCAGTCCTTCCCGAGCACCCGGACGAACGCGTCGCGCACGGACTCAACCTCACCGGCGAGCTTCCGGGCCACGCCCTCGGACTTCTCCGTATAGAGGATACGGAAGCGCGGGGTGCTCACATCGCCCTTCACCAGCGCAGGCCGCGGGGTGGGGACCAGGGCGGGCTCTCCCTGGCCATGTGCGCTCGGAGGCGCCTCCTGGGCCACAGCCCGGGAGGCACCCAGAAACACCGACAGCACCAACAGCCAACGCAGGAGGAAGCTCACGTTCCCCCAGACATAACAGCCTCGACCTGTGGGGCATCAACTCCACGAAGTGCGACCCGCTTGCGACGCGACGCGTCACCCGCGAGCAGCTCCACCTGCCTTCGGGGGATGCCCAGCTGCTTGGCCAGAAACTCCACCAGGGCGGCATTGGCCTCGCCATCCACGGGAGGCGCCGCCAGCTGGATCTTCAGCAGCCCATCATGCTCGCCCACCACGCGCGTGCGAGAGGCGCGCGGCTGGATGAGCAGCGCCAGCTCCACGCCATCCGGCAGGGGCTTGAGCCAGGGCTTCGCCACGGACTACTCGCCGCCGTTGGCCTTCTTCTGCGACAGGAAGGCCACGTTGTCCTCGATGCGGGCGTAGTCCCGGTCCGCGAACGTGGGGCCGCTGAACGTCTCCAGCAGCTTGCGGTGGGCCTCCACCACCGAGCGCACCTGGGACTCGAACTGTGTGCGCTGGCGCTTCAGCTCGTTGATGTCCTCCACCACCTGCACCAGCTTCTGGTGGGCGCCGTGGACGATCTTCTCCGCCTGATGCTCGGCGTCCGCGATGATGATCTCGGCCTCCTTCTTGGAGGCGGCCTTGAGGTCCTCGCTGATCTTCTGGGCGGTGACCATCGTCTCCTGGAGGGTGCGCTCGCGCTCCTGGTACTGCTCGATGCGCAGCTGAGCCCGCTTGAGCTCTTCCTTCAGGGAGATGTTCTCCTTCACCACTTCTTCGAACTCGCCGGCCAGCAGCTCCAGGTAGGCCTCCACCTCGCGGCGGGAGAAGCCGCGGAGGGCGGTGTCGAACCGCTTCTGCCGGATGTCGAGCGGGGTGATCTTCATGACCCCGGAGTATAGGTCAACGCTCGCTCTTCTCCAGGAACTGCTCTCCCAGCTCCTTGGCGCGGCGCGTGGCGGCCTCCACCGCGTTGATCAACGTGGTCCGGAGCCCGCCTGCCTCCAGGGTGTGCAAGCCAGCGATCGCCGTGCCTCCCGGGCTGGTCACCTGGTCCTTGAGCTGGCCCGGGTGGGCGTTCGTCTCGATGAGGAGCTGGGCGCTGCCGAGCACCGTCTGGGCGGCGAGCTTGAGCGCGGTGTAGCGCGGCAATCCCACCTTCACCCCAGCATCCGAGAGCGCCTCGATGACGAGGAAGATATACGCGGGGCCGCTGCCGGACAGGCCGGTGACGGCGTCCAGCAGGTTCTCGTCCACCACGGTGGTCGTGCCCACGGACTGGAAGATGCGGCTGGCCACGGCCAGATCTTCCTGGCTGGCGTGCTCGCCCCGCGCCAGGGCGCAAGCGCCGGCGCCCACCAGCGAGGGGGTGTTCGGCATGGTGCGGATGATGCGCGCTCCCGCTCCCAGCCGGCGCTCCAGCGCGGCGATGGGCACGCCAGCCGCCACGGAGATGATGAGCTTGCGGTGGTCCAGCGCGGGGGCCACCTGGACGACCAGCTTGTCCATGGCCTGCGGCTTCACGGAGAGCACGATGATGTCCGCCTCGCGTGCGGCAGCCAGGTTGTCCGAGGTGGTGCGGACGCCGTAGGCGCGCTGAAGCTCCTCGAGGCGCTCGGGGCGGCGGCCGGTGGCGATGATGTTCTCCGGCTTGGCGGTGCCGGCGCGCAGCAGGCCCTTGAGGATGGCCTCGGCCATGTTGCCGGTGCCGAGGAAGGCGATGGTTTTATCGAGCATTGCGGGGGCTCCTGAGCTCATGTCGGGCCTACTTGGTGCCGCCCCAGCGCGCCGCGACGTTCAGCGCGGCGGACTGGACGGCCAGCGGGAGGCGGGGATCGCGCGAGGCGGTCTCCACGGTGCCGCGGGCGGAGGGGGTGCGCTGGTAGATGAGGCCCTCGAGCGCTTGGACTTTCAGGGCGTCCGGCAGGCGCGTGCTGCGCACCACGCTGGTGAGGATCTCCTCGGCCAGCGGGTGCTGGAAGGCCGCCACGGCGCGCACGGTGGCCTGCTGGATGCGCGGGTTGGGATCCCACAGCATCGCGGACAGCGGGCCCAGGGCGCGGGGATCTCCCAGCAGCGCCAGGTCCTCGATGGCCAGGGTGCGAATCTCCTCGGGGGCGGGCTGGGTGGCCCAGAGGATGCCGCGCAGCAGCGCCGCATCCGCCCCGATGGGTGAGTTCACGGACTCGGAGGAGGCGGGGGCGGCGGCCGTGCCCTGGGCGAGCGCGGTGGGAGCGGCGAGCAGAAAGCCGGCGAGCAGCAGGTGACGCATGGCGTTGCCTCCGGGAGGGCAGGGGCGTTCTACCGGAAAAACGCCGGGTTGGGACGAGCCTCGTGCAATGGGGCGGCAGATTTCTTGACGGGATCTCCGATCGTGGGACTGTGTCGGTGCTACAGGCATGTGACGCCTACAGGAGAGCGAGAAGCAGCCATGAGTTCGGTGGCCGTGAGCTGGCAGACGCTGGAGAACGTCGAGGTGGAGTGCACCCACTGCGGCGTCCGGATGACCTTGCACGAGGGGAGCGGGCGGCGGGTGAAGTACTTCCGCTGCGGCACCTGTCACCGCTGGGTGTCGAGCACCTATACGGACATCTTCCGCACGGATGCCAAGCTGCGCACGCACCCGGTGAAGGACACCACCGCCCTGGATGCGAGCTTCGCGGCGGTGAAGGACCGGCTGGACCGCTGGCTGGCCGCCGTGGAGGAGAAGGATCCGTACCACGTGCTGGGCGTGTCGCCGCTGGACTCTTCGGAGGCCGTGCGCACGCGCTACCGCGAGCTGGCGATGGAGCGGCACCCGGACCGCGGCGGCTCGGTGGAGAAGATGCGCGAGCTGAACGACGCGTACGAGCGCATCCTGCGCCACCGGCAGCGCAAGAAGGAGGAGGCGTTGGCTCAGCGCAAGCTGGTGGCGGCCGCCGAGTAGGTCCTCCCGGCGCGCAGCAGGTAGCTCCAGAAGAGCCCCCCGAGCGCCAGCCCCAGCGCGGCCTTCACCGCGGTGGGGAAGAGGCTGCCCGGGGAGATGAAGCCCTCCACAATGGCGATGCACGCCAGGAAGGGCGCGCACCCGAGCACCAGCTTCACCGCGGACCGTCCGCGCAGCGTCAGTGCCTGGCCTCGCGGCAGCTCTCCTGGATCGATCAGTACCTGGCCGAGGATCAGCCCCGCGCCGCCGGCGATGACGATGATGGACAGCTCCACAGGGCCGTGAGCGGAGATGAAGTCCAGCATCTGAACGGCCATGCCCTCGCGGGCGCACAGCGCGGTGATGGCGCCGATCTGCACGCCGTTGTTGACCAGGGTGAACACCGTGCCCAGGCCGAAGAGGATGCCCGAGGCGAAGGTGAAGATGATGACGGTGAGGTTGTTGGTGGCGATCCCCGAGGCCACCGCGTTGGGCGGCGCCACCGAGAGGATGTCATCCGTCCACATGCGCCCTTGGGCCACGTAGGAGCGCACGCCCTCGGGCACGAGCAGCTCCGCGCCTCTGGGCTCGAGCAGCACCACCAGCGAGCCCAGCAGCAGGCCGAGGATGAAGAAGGCCGCGCTCACGGCGACGAAGCGGCCCTCGGCGCGCAGGGTGGCGGGGAAGTCGCGGCGGTAGAAGTCCTTCACCGCGGTCCATCTGTCCCGCGGGGGCTGGTAGATGACGGCGTAGGCCTGGCCGCAGAGCTGGTTGAGGAAGCGGTGCGCGTCCGTGCCCGGGTAGAACGTCTGCGCGTGCGCGAGATCCGCGGCGGCGCGGCGGTAAAGCGTGTCGAGCGTGCGCAGCTCCTCCAGCCGCAGGGTGCCCGCGCGCTGGCGGGCGAGCAGCCCCTGGAGGGACTCCCAGTCCGGGCGCCGCTTGCCGACGAAGACGGGCAGGGGAGCGGCCACGCTACCGGGCTCCCTGGGCGCGGGCCCGGAGGAAGCCCTCGAGCGACTCCTGGGACGCGGTGACGGTGGCACGCTCCGCCTCGGCCAGGCCGCCGAAGCGCTCCACGAGGCCCAGGCCCAGCCGCCGCCGTGCATCCGGCTCCAGCCACGGGGTGCGCTCGAGGTAGGCGAGGATCAGCTCCACCTCCTCCGAGGCCAGCCGGCCGGGGGCTCCGGAGGCCGCGGCGGTCTCCGGCGAGGCCGGGGCGGGAGCGGTGTACTTGTCCAGGTTGAAGAGCTCCTCGCGCACCAGGAGCGTGCCCGCGAGCAGATCCCCGAGCCGGCGGTGCTGCTTCGTGAAGAGCATGCTGATGCTGCCCGTGGCGTAGAAGGCGGGGAGGAAGTCCACGGCGCGCAGCAGGTTGCGCATGGCGCTCTCGTAGAGGCCCACGGGCGAGCCATCCATGCGCACCACGCGGATGCCCAGCAGCCGCTTGCCCGGCGTCTGTCCGTGGAGGAACACCTCGCTGAGCGTCCAGTACATCCACTGCGTGGCGAAGATGCCCACGGCCAGCAGCGTCTGGACCAGTCCGGACAGGCCCTGGAGCAGGCCGAGCACGTCGGAGACCAGCACCGAGAAGACGAAGTACGCAATCACCCAGAAGAAGAAGAGGATTGTCGCGTCCACGAGCCATGCCAGGCACCGGTAGCCGATTCCGGCCACCGGCAGCGTGAGGGACACTCGCTCGGGTGTGGCGACATCGAGGCTGGGAGAGGAAGCAGAAGCCATTTCACTTTCGAGCATATGCTGGCCGATTCCAGTGTCTGGAAGACAGTAGGAAGTGTCGCCTGGGGAACAGGGCTAACGTCCCAACGTCTGAAACCCCTGGACTCTGGAGCGATGCGTGCCCACTTGACAGTCCGCCCCGGTCCGGTTCGCTCAGAGTGCGAAGTTCGTGGTATTTTCCTTTGCAAGCTGGGCCCGTGCCGATGGCCAGTGAAGTCGTAGTTCAAAAAAACCGCTGTACGCCATGACGAGCTGGGGGGCTAACATGGCACTGAATCAGATCGCTGTACGTGTATCGATGCTCGAGGGTCCGTGGTCTGCCTACAAAGGGCTGGCTGAAGGCCTTCGGTGTGAAGGGCTCCAGGTCATGTCTGTGGCGCGGGATGTGCGCGCGCTGTTGGACAGCTTGGGGACGGATCCTCCACAAGTGGCCGTGCTGGACGTGGATGCGGACGCGGAGACAGCGGAAGGGTGCTCGGTGGCAGATGGCATCAGTCTGCTGAGAGAGGCCCGCAAACGCCGTCTCGAGGTCCGCATGCTGATGCTCTCCACGGTCAGCTCGCCCGAGGTCATCTCCCAGTGCTTCGAGGAAGGAGCCTCGGGCTACCTGTTTCGGGTAGGGCTGGGAGTGGGTGCGGTGGTCAACGCGATCCAAGGGTTGGTGAAAGGGGAGAGGCTGTTCCCCGTTCAGCTCCTGCGGAACGACTTTGAGCAGCCGCCTCCAGTGGCACAGCCCTCAAGTGTGCTGAGCGCGCTCACACAGCGCGAACGCGAGGTGCTGGCCTACGTGGCGGGAGGTGCGGACAACCTGAAGATCTCCGCGCACCTGCAGATCGCCGAGCGGACGGTGAAGTCCCACGTCACGCAGCTCTACCGGAAGCTGGGAGCGGAGAACCGGACCCAGCTCGCGCTGCGCGCCTGCCATCTGGGGGTGCGCCCGCCGCCTGACCTTTGAGGTTGATTCTCCGAGGCGTCTGGAGCCTCCCTGTGTCCAAAGGGGAGGCTCTGGCACGCCATCTGTCGTTATGATCGGCGCCTCCTTCCACGGAAAGGCGTCGTGTCTTGCTCCGCTCACTGCTGATCGTCTGCTGCGTCCTGGGAAGCTTTGGCTGTGCGTCGGGCCCGAAGCCCGTGCCCACCGCTGCCACGGGAGCTACGCGCCCCGCTTCCGCCGAGCAGACCTCGTTCCTTTCTCCCGCCGAGATCATGAAGTGGATGGAGGACTCGAAGGTCTCCTACCGCATTGATCCGAAGGACTCGCCGCCGGGCGGCTGGGCGGAGGAGCTGTGGCCCCAGCGAGTCGAGCCGGTCACCATGCCCCGCGTGGTGGTGGAGAACGGGCAACGCGTGATCCAGGAGTGGGAGGAGGATCCGAAGGCCCAGGAGTTCATCAACCAGGCCGAGACGCACTTCCAGGCGGAGCGGTACGCGGAGGCGGCGAAGCTCTACCAGAAGGCGCTCGACGTCTGCGCGGACTGCTACCTGGCGCGCGCATACCTGGGCGATGCGCTGCTCTTCGGTGGCGATCCGGCGGCGGGACTCGTGCAGTACCGGAAGGCCGCGGAGGCCAACCCGGATGACTATCGGCTCTACTACTTCCAAGGGAGTGCGCTGTGGCGGCTGGGGCGGATGGCGGAGGCCCGGGAGGCGTTCGCGTGGTCACTGGTGCTCAACCCACGCAACCCCATGATCCGCAGGTTCTTCCGGCAGAACCCGGAGGTGGGCATGGCGATTCGGGGCGATGTGCTGGTGCCCCGGGGCTTCGCGCACGAAGAGGGCAAAGAGGTGATCGTCGAGTTTGATCCGGACTACGGCGCGGCGTGGCTCGCCTATGCCAACTGCAAGGGGCTGTGGTTGGGCGAGGCGTCACACCGCGAGGAGATGACGGGCACGGCCGAGCGGCACTTCTCCTCGGTCGAGGAGCTGGAGTGCCTGGCGTCGGCTGCCATGGTGCATGCGTCGCAGCGGGAGAAGGGCGAGGAGGGCGCGATGGACACCTCGCTGGATGGGCTGGTGGCCATCATCGAGGACGGGATGGCCACCGAGCTGGTGCTCTTCGAGATGGCGGCGCGCGTGCACCCTCAGTACGTGCTCACGCTGGGGGACGCGGACCGGCAGCGGCTGAAGAACTACATCCTTCGCTACGTGCTGTTGCCCACGGTCAGCTTGTGACCGCCTCGAAATTTGCCCCTGTGGTGATGAGTGCTTCGAGGGCCTCTTTGATGTCCTGGGATACGATCAGGGCGACCTCCCAGCCCTCGGGGCGGAACACCTTGGCATTCCCTACTTGGGTCGTATCGATGTGCAGATCATCCACGGCGTAGTACTTGCCCACCATGTCAGGGAGTCCGTCCTCGGGCTTCCAGAGCTGCACCTTGGAGGCGCTCTCGTCGATGCAGCGGATCACGCGTGTAGCCACGAGGACCAGGTACTGGTCCGGCTGCCCTTCAACGTCTGCTGGGATGATTTGCACATCTGAGGGTGCCAGCTCTGTGAGCGCGGTGGCTGTTTTGACGTGGACGACCGGAACCATCAACCCCGCTTCGGAGTAGTCGAGAGGCCTGCCCACACGCTCGATGGGAATGCGGAGGTGGCCCTCCAGATGCACAGGAGTTCCCTTCGTGAAATCCCAGCAGTCCACCTTGTGCCCGTATCCATCCAGGGGCGTAGCGAGGTGCCACCGGCGCGGGAAGTAGACATCGTCGACGAGCCGGTAGAAACGTTGCGACATAAGGCCCCTTTAACGCAGGCTGCTTCTGCTGTTCTTCTTCAGTAGAAAGAAAGCAAAGGGGCCAGCCGAACTGCGGCTGGCCCCTTCTCTCATCTGTGGTCGAGGTGTGGTGATTGCTACAGTGCGCGACCGATGAGAATCCCTCCCGCTGCACTGATGATCATCTTCAGGCCGTCGAGCCCCCATTTCTGCTGGTCTGGGGTACCCCACAGCGCCATGTACGTCACCAGTACAAACAAGGCTAGATAGGTCAGGCCCATCGTCGCCATTTTTACGCGACCGTGGAGGCGCTTCTCGCTGGCATCTTTTGCAGCCTCTGCCAATCGATGGCGGCGCTCTTCTTTGCTTTCAGGCTCCACGGCGGTGACAGTATTTGCAGGAAAAATCTCACGCACGTCGATGATTTTGTATTGGTTTTTCGTGCCCGCTACTACGCGTTGGCTCGACAATTCTGTGAGAGCCCCAGGGGACGTCGGATCCACCGAGGGAGAGGGGGGTGAGGGATGTGAAGGAGAAACATCCGCCATAGGACTAAACTCCTATAATCAATGTAAGAGGCTTCCCCTGCTCGTCGAGTAGACCGAGGGATTGGCCCCGTTTTTTGGCGTCGTTTGCGACCTTCAAAAGGCCGATGGCACGGCGGAGGAGCTCACTTTTCGTGATGTGCTCTTCCGCCATGATCTCCTCAAGGGTCTCATTGAGCGCCGGTGAGAGGTCCAGGCTGATACGCACTTTTCCAGAGTTGGGCTTGGCGTTTTCGTTGGACGTAATGTTGGCGTTCATGAGCGTGTTTTCGATTTGGCTTGCGTTTCGATCCAGCGCGCATTTGTGAGCCTGCGCGCATCGCATCTGCGAGCCTGCGTGCGTCTGCGATCCAGCGCGCATTTGCGCGCATCGACTCAGTGTGCGTCTGCGACTCAGTGTGCGTCTGCGACTCAGTGTGCGTCTGCGATTCGGCGTGCTTCTGCGATTCAGCGTGCGTCTGTGATTCGGCGTGCGTCTGTGATTCGGCGTGCGTATCGAAGGCTGGGAGCGTTTTCGAATTTGAGAACGAGTAGATGAACGAACTCGTAAGCGAATCCGAGAGCGTGTGTATTCAGGTGCGAGTCAAAGAACGAAGCGGTTCAGCTAGAGCGTCCGTATTGCTTCAACCCATCTCGAACCTAGGGCATCAGCGTGAATGCGTAAGCTCTACGCAGATATTACCCAGTTTTTGCCAGGGTACAACCTCAGATGCACTTTGCTGAAGATCAGTAAATTCAGGTATTTGGCCGCCATCAACGGATTGGAATGCACTTGGGGTGAAGTTGACAGTGGTTACTTTCGAGACGAGCCAGTGCTACCTTCCTGGGAAACAGGGGGAGCGCCTCGTGGCCGCCCGGAAGAAGACGAGCTCGCAGTCAAAGCCCAGCTACCACCATGGAGATCTGCGCCGCGCCCTCATCGAGGCGTCCCTGGCCCTCATCTCCGAGAAGGGCTTCAGCGCACTCACCCTCCGAGAAGTCGCCCGCCGCGCCGGTGTCACCCACGCCGCTCCCTATCGCCACTTCGCTGACAAGGAGGCCCTGCTCGCCGCCGTCGCCGAAGAGGGCTTCCGCTCCATGGCCTCCGAGATGCGCGAGCGCATGGACACAGAAACCCGTCCCACCGAGCGCTTGCTCGCCTGTGGGGTCGCCTACGTCCTCTTCGCCGTCCGCCACCCCGCGCACTTTCGCGTCATGTTTGGCCCCCACTTCAACAAGCCCTCCGATCATGAGGAGATGAGCAAGGAGGGGACCCACTCCTTCGGCCTGTTGATGCAGAGCATCATTCAGGGCCAGCAAGCGGGCGAGCTGCGCCAAGGCGAGCCGCTCCCCCTCGCCCTCATGGTCTGCTCTCAGGTCCACGGCCTGGCCTCGCTCCTGGTCGACCACCAGCTCGATCGGCCCGGTGAGGACACCCCCGACGCCGAGCAGATCGCCATCTTCCAGACCCGCCTGTTGTTCGAGGGACTGCGCCGCCCCGCTCAGAACGTTTGACCCCGCCTCCGGGTGGACTACGGTCCCCTTCGCTATGTCTCAGCGCCAATTGGAACTGACCATGCCGCGCGTCCGTGCCCGGGAGCTGGGGCTGCCCCTGGGTCGCTTCAAGCCCGGCAAGTACAACGCCATCACCGACGTCGAGGGCGTCCTCGTCGGCCACTGCACACTCATCCGAGGTGAGGGGCCCCTCCGCCCTGGCCACGGCCCCGTCCGCACCGGCGTCACCGCCATCCTCCCCAACAACGGCAACATCTTCATGGAGCGCATGACGGGCGGTGGCTTCGTCCTCAATGGCGCTGGCGAAGTCTCGGGCATGACGCAGCTCATGGAGTGGGGCCTCGTCGAGACCCCCCTCATGCTCACCAACACCATGGCCGTGGGGGCCGTCTCCGACGGCGTCGCCCGCTACCTGGTGGACCGCTACCCCGGCATCGGCGACGAGCACGACGTCATCATCCCCATCGTCGGCGAGTGCGATGACAGCTGGCTCAACGACGTGGCCGGCCGCCACGTGCGCGATCAGCACGTCCTCGAGGCCATCCAGAACGCCAAGTCCGGCCCCGTCGCCGAGGGCAACGTCGGCGGCGGCACCGGCATGGTCACCTGCGACTTCAAGGGCGGCATCGGCACCTCCTCGCGCAAGCTCCCCGAGGCCCTCGGTGGCTACACCCTGGGGGTGCTCGTCATGTCCAACTTCGGCAAGATGCACAACCTGCGCGTGGGCGGCCTGCCCGTGGGCGAGGTGCTCGCCGAGAAGTTCAAGGACGTGCGCAAGCGCGGCCAGTCCTACGGCTCCATCATCGCCGTGGTCGCCACCGACGCCCCCCTGCTCAGCCACCAGATCAGCCGCCTCTGCAAGCGCGTCTCGCTGGGCATCGGCCGGGTGGGCAGCTACGCGGCCCATGGCTCCGGGGAGATCATCGTCGGCTTCTCCACCGCCAACATCATCCCCCGCCGCACCCAGAAGATGGTCTACAAGCTGAAGATCCTCCTGGACCAGCGCCTGGACCCCCTCTACGAGGCCGTCATGGAGGCCACCGAGGAGGCCATCCTCAACGCCATGTGCATGGCCGAGCCCATGAAGGGCGTGAACGACAACTACTGCCCGGCCCTCCCGCTGGACGAGGTCCGCCGCTTCGTGGACGCCTGCCGCCCCATCTTCGCCGCGGTGAAGAAGCGCCCCCAGCAGAGCAGCGCCCCCGCCTCCAAGGAGAAGCCCCTGGACGCCGACAAGGAGGGCGAAGTCCGTCTGGCCGAGGCCCTGCCGACCGCCGTCCGGGGCGCCGAAGGCATCCCTTACCCCACTCGGCCCGCCCCGGATGAAGCGAAGGGTTCCTCTCCCGGGGGGTCTTCTGATACGTAACGCCCCCTTTTCATCACCCAGGAGTCACTTGAATGGCCCGCAGCAAGAGCAAGCACCGTCGCGTGCAGATGAAGAACCGTCAGGCGTGGAGGAAGCGGATGAAGAAGAAGAAGGTGGCCGCCAAGGAAGCCGCCGCCAAGAAGAAGTAGTCCCTCCCGCGCTGCTTCACGGCTGCCCTTGCTGGGTGGCCGTGTAGCCGCGGAAGATCGAGCAGCGGCGAGTCCCCTGGGCCGAGCCCCGAGCATAGGTGCCCGTGAACGACCCGGAGATGGACCCCGTGCCCCCGTCCAGAGGCCCCGGTGTGTAGCGCCCGCTCAGGCTGAACTGGGTGCTGCCTCCGTCCAGCCCGGACTGCGCCCCCAGCAGGTTGAAGTCATTGCCCTGGAACAGGGTGCCCTCCATCGGAACCCCGTCCATCGTGGCCGCGAGCCCCGAGCCCGAGCGTTGGATGTCCAACGGCCCCTGCGGCAGCCCCACTCCCAGGGAGGTGCAGTCGGCCGGAAGGGTCCCCGCCTCGAACTCCAGCGGATAGCGGCCCTCCATGGGGGCGCATGTCGTACATGGCGCGCCATTGTCGCCACACCCCGCGGCCACGGCCGTGGCGGTCATCCCCGCGGCGGCGGCGATCCGCCAGAAGCGTCCAGAAGTCATTGCTCGTCTCCTCTTCAGTCTGTGTCGGGACTTCCCCGAGATAGGGGGCAGTCCTACGTTGGAATTGGCGCGTGGGGGCCTTGGGCCCAAGGGTGGTGGGGTGTGGCGGCGGCGGACTCGAAGCGGTGGTCCAACTGTGTCTTTGCGGGGCTCTTTGCCCTGGCAATCGTTCTCTTCTCTCGCATCTTGCTGCCGTTCGTGATGCCGGTGCTGCTCGGCGGCTTTTTGGTCGTCCTCTTCTTTCCGATCCAGAACTTCCTCTGTCGGCAGCTCAAGGGACGCACCCCGCTGTGCGCCACCTTGTCCACCGTGGCCGTCTTCCTCCTCATCCTGCTGCCGCTGGCCGGGGTGGGGTGGCTGGTGGGGCGGGAGCTGCTCCAACTCGCCACCAACCTGCCCAACGTGCTCGAGCGGACGGATCTGCGCCAGGAGTTCATCGCCAACCTGCCGTCCGGCCTGAGCCGCTACGTGCGCTCGGAGACGGTGGGCTCGGAGCTGGAGAAGGCGCTCGTGTCCGGCGCCACCGCCAGCGCCACCCTGCTGCGCCACGCCGTGGGGCTTGGCTCCGAGTTCGTCATCAACCTGTTCCTGATGACGGTGTCCATGTACTACTTCTTCCTGGATGGCCGCCGCCTCTACGCCGAGGCCATCCGCCTCGTCCCGCTCGACAAGCGCTACCTCGAGGGCTTCTCCCGGGACTTCGTCGACGTCGCCTACGCCATCGTCTACGGCAACACCGTCACCGCCATCGTTCAGGGCGCGGTGGGCCTGGTGGGGATGATGATCATCGGCGTGCCCCACGCGGGGGTGTGGGGCGCCGCCATGGTGATCGCCGCACTGGTACCGGTGGTGGGGACCGGCCTCGTCTGGCTGCCCATCAGCATCCTGCTCGCGCTGTCGGGAAGGGTGGGTGATGGGCTCTTCCTGGCGGGGTGGGGCGCGCTGGTGGTGGGCACCATCGACAACTTCATCCGCCCGCGGCTGTGCGGCTCGCGCATGGCGCTGCACCCGCTGCTCGTCTTCCTCTCTATGTTCGGCGGGGTGGCCGTGTTCGGGATGATGGGGATGCTGGTGGGGCCGCTGATCGCCTCGCTCTTCATGGCCATGGTCCGCATCTACCGCCGCGACTTCCTGGGCATCACCCAGCCGGCGCTGCCGCCGCCGCCCGCCGAGCCGCCCCCGTCCGCGGCCCCCTCCGTCCTGGAGATCCAACCCTCTCTCTCCGCGTCCTCCGCGGAGACGTGATGCGGCTGGTTGTGGACATCGAGTGCGGGCTGGGTGAACCTCCCAGCCCGGATGAGGTCCTTGGGACGATGGATGAGTCGGTGGGGCGCGCTGTTGGCCCTGGCCCTGGTGCTGGCCTCGCAGGTGGCGGAGGCCCAGAAGGCGGCCAAGCCGCGCGTGGTGGTCCTCGACTTCGAGGGTGACCGCCGCGGCGCGGTGCGCACGCAGCTGGAGAACGCGCTCAAGAAGAACAAGCAGATCCAGCTCGTCACGCTCAAGCAGTACACGGGCGCCGCCGCCAAGTCCGGGCTGAAGGGCGCCGCCGCCCGCTCCACCGAGGGGGTGGCCCAGGTGGCCCCCGGGCTTCAGCTGGACGCGGTGGTGACGGGCAATGTGGGGAAGACCTTGACCCTGCAGATCCTGGGCGTCAACGGCCAGGAGCAGTTCACCAAGAGCGTGAAGCTCCAGAAGGGCAAGCTCCCCGCGAGCGAGGTGCGCAGGCTGGCTGCGAGCATCGTCGCCACGGCCGCGAAGCCTCCGCCTCCGGTGGCGCCTCCCGCCGAGCCTCCGCCCGCTCAGCCTGCCACGCCCGAGCCTCCGCCCGCGGCGACCCCGCCGGCCGCCACTCCGCCTCCCGCGACTGCGGCCACTCCGCCTCCAGAGGCCGCGAAGCCTCCACCCGTGGCGACGAAGCCCCCGGCCGAGACGGCCCCGCCGGCCCAGCCTCCTCCGGCCGCGTCTGCCGAGGCCTCCACCGCTCCGAAGCCGCCCGCCGAGCCGCTGGAGATCCCCAAGTCGCTGGATGACGAGTCTCACACCTCCACGAATGCGTTCGACGAGTACGCCACCCGCCAGGAGCTGGAGGCGAAGGATCGGCACCGGCACCCGCCGATGATCCAGGTGTTCCTCGGGGGCAACACGACGTGGCGCCAGTACTGCGCGCGTCCCGGCGTCAGCTCCTGCGGCGAGTTCGACAAGAAGCCCGTGGAGGAGCAGTCCGGCGACACGATCGACTTCAAGTCCGGGGTCCCGTACCTGGGGCTGGTGGGCCAGGTCGAGGTGCTGCCGCTGGCGCGCTCGGAGAAGCCGTGGCGCGGGCTGGGGCTGCTGGCGGGCTACCAGCGGGGCTACTCGGAGACGCGGGTGAAGGTGACGACGGACACGGGCGAGACGCCGACGCGCAGCGTGGTGGCCACCGACTCGGTCATCACCGCGATGCTCATGTACCGCTACTACATCAACATGGGCACCGAGTCCCGGCCGCGCCTGGCCTACGCGGGCTTCCGCGGCGGCATGCTCAGCCGCGAGTTCGAGGTGGATCGGGATGCCCGGGCGCCACTCACAGGCTCGCACCGGCTGCACCCGGCGGTGGGCTTGGACTTCTCCGTGCCGCTGCGCCACTGGCTGAAGGTGGAGGGCGGGGGGCAGTTCTTCCTCAGCCCCAAGGCGGGCACCAGCCTCACGGCGGACGAGGGCGAGTTGGAGCTGGAGGTGAGGGATCTGGGCGCCGAGGTGTCCAGCTTCGGCTGGTACGGCGAACTGGGCGTGGCGGGCGAGCTCTGGGGCCCGCTGGGGTACTCGGTGCGCGCCCGGTACACCACGGTGAAGGACACCTTCACGGGTGATGGCGCGCGGTTCGGCTGGGAGTCCGGAGGCGTGGCCACCGAGCAGCACATCGACGTGCGCTGGGGCCTGACCGCGTCGTTCTGAGCCAGCAACGGCGCGGCCCAGGCCTGGCGGCTGGGGCCGGTTTTTGAGCACAAGGGGCCAAGGGGGGGCTTGTCGGGCGCGCACGGGGTATGGAAAGAGGCGCCCCCATGCCTGCTCCTCTCCTGAACGCTTGGCGTCGTTCGCGCCCTCATGCCTCCGTGGGGTTGCTCCTCGGGTGCGCGCTGGTGCTGTCCGCGTGCGCCACCATGCTGCCGGATCGGGGCCAGGTGGTGATGCGCGACGTGAGCTTCCCGCTGCGCGACTTCCGCCTGCCCTCGGGGCTGCGGGTGGTGGTGGAGGAGGATCGGCGCTCGCCGGTGGTGGCGGTGGTGGCCGTGGTGGGCGTGGGCGGCTCGAATGATCCGGCGGGCAAGGAGGGCTTGGCGCACGTGGTGGAACACCTGGCGTTCCGGGCTCGGCATGAGGGGAGTCCCTCGGTGTGGACGCGGCTGGAGCAGGTAGGCGCGGGCCACTTCAACGCCTTCACCAGCCTGGATCACACCGCCTACGAGACGCTGGTGCCGAAGGAGGCCTTGCCCGCGTTCTTGAAGCTCGAGGGGCAGCGGCTGTCCTCGCCGCTGGCGGGCGTCACCGAGCAGGTGTTCGCGGTGGAGCGCGAGGTGGTGCGCAACGAGCTGCGCGAGCGCAACGAGACGGGCTTCATCGGCCAGGTCTTCCACTGGGTGCAGGAGACGTCATTCCCGGCGGGGCACCCCTACGCGCGGCCGGTGGTGGGTAGCCACGAGTCGCTCACGTCGCTCTCGCTGGCGGACGCGCAGCGCTTCGTGCGCAAGAACTACGTGCCGGAGAACGTGACGCTGGTCATCACCGGCGACGTGGACCTGGTGGCCATGGAGGCGCTGCTGAAGGAGAGCCTTCCCGAGGCGTGGCACGGCGAGGGATTGCCGCTGGCGGTGAGCCCCCGGCTGCCGCAGCCTGCTCCCGAGCCGGCCGTGGCGCCCAAGGCCGCGAAGCTGGTGACGCACGAGGCCGCTGTGCCTTCGCCCGAGCTGTACCTGACGTGGGTGCTGCCGCGGGGCTTCGACGAGGCGAGCGCGGTCCACGACTTCGTGCGCGAGAGCCTCTCCTACGAGCTGGGCCGGGCGATGTTCTCCGATGGCGACATCGCGGGCGTGGTCACGGAGCTCATTCCCGGCACGCGCGCATCGTTGCTGCTGGTGCGCGTGCCGCTCAACACGGGGGCCCACCCGCAGACCTCGGCCGAGAAGGTGCTGGATCAGGTGTACCGGGTGTGGGAGCCGGGAGGGGCAGGGGATGTGCTGGGGCGGCAGCTGGCCTTCCAGCGGATGCAGCGCACCGTCGTCATCGGCATGGCGCTGGAGAGCGAGGACTTGCTGGCGCGCGCGGTGCGCCGGGCGGAGCTGACGCATTTCTCGCTGGATGCCCGAGCCTATGGCCGGGCCCAGGCGGCACTGGCCGCGCTCGATGGCGCCAAGATCACCGACTTCGCCTACCGGTGGCTGCAGCGCGACCGGGCGCGGATCCTCCTGGTGAAGCCAGGGGAGAGCGGAGTCCCTGCGCTGAGCTCCACTACGGGCCTGCCTCCGGATGACGCGGTGGTGACGGGGCCGCAGGGGCCGCTGCCTGCGGCACTCACGAACACCGCGCCCATCACCTCGCTGCGCCTGGACAACGGGCTGGAGGTGGTGCTGGCGCCTCGGCAGGGGCTGCCGCTGGTGAGCGTGGGCGTGGCGCTGGGGGGCGGAGAGGTGAGCGGCAAGCCGGGTGTGGCGGAGCTGGTCGAGTGGGTCGCCTTCCGCCGCTCTGAATTCCAGGGACAGCCGGGCGACTATGGCCTGCGCAGCTCGCGCCGGCTCTACCGGGACCACCTGCGCTACGGCATGGCGGGCGCGGCGGGCAACGTGGGCAACATGCTGGCGATCCTCGGCGAGCAGCTGTCCAGCATGGGCACCGAGTTCGAGGTCATCCGCATCTTCAACGAGAACGTGCTGCCCTGGCGCAAGGCGGTGGACGCGTACCCCGAGGCGAAGGCCTCCCGAGCCATGCTGCACGCGCTCTATGGCGAGCACCCGTACGGCCGCACGGTGCTGGCCGAGGATCTGGAGAAAGTGTCGCAGTCCGAGGTGGAGGGCTGGATCTCCCAGGTACACCGCCCGGCCAACGGGGTGGTGGTGATCGCCGGTGAGTTCGATCCTCAGCAGGTAATGCCGCTGGTGCACCAGTACCTGGGCGGCTGGGGAGGGAAGGGCGTGCCGGTGGAAGCTCCGCCGCTTTCGCCGCTGGCGAAGGGGACCGGGAAGCCGCAGGTACTCATTACGCCGCGGCCTGGGGCCACGCAGGGGCACGTGCAGCTGGCCTGCCGGCTGCCGGAGGCGACGCCCGAAGCAGCGGCGCGCTACGCGGTGATGGCGGAGGTGCTCAAGGCGCGCATGTTCCACCAGGTCCGCGAGCAGATGGGGGCCACGTACGGCTTCCACACGCAGGTGTCGATGGCGCGCGGCGGGGCGGCCCACCTGCTGATGGAGGGCGTGGTGGAGGCCTCACAGATCGAGGCCTCGATGTCGGCGGCGCGCGGGGCGCTGGCGGCATATGGCCAGGGAGGCGTCCCGGGGGCCGAGGTGGAGAGCGCTCGCAGCCGGCTCCTGGCTTCGCAGGCCGTGTTCCTGACGACGTCCGGGGACTGGGTGTACGCGCTCCTGAACGCGCGGGTGCTGGGCTGGGACGCGGAGGCTGTCACGCGGAGGCCCGCGCTGCTCCAGGCCGTTACTCCGGCGGATCTTCAGAAGGAGTTCGCCGCCTGCTCGGAGCGGCTCGTGGTGGGCGTCACGGGCGACGAGGGGGCCGCACGCACGGCGGTACAGGCTGCGTTTCCGTGAGACGGGCGCTCACGAGTCGAGGATCTCCCGCACCCGCCTCAACAGGACGTCGGGAGTGATCGGCTTCGCCATGAAGTCGACGAGGGACTCCACGACGCCGTGACGCAGGGAGATGTCCTCGGTGTAGCCGGACATGTAGAGGACCTTCAGCCCCGGGCACGAGGCGCGGAGCTGCTCGGCCAGCACCCGGCCGCTCATCTGGGGCATCACGACATCGGTCACCAGGAGCGAGATGGAGCTCGCGTATTGCCGGAAGAGCTCCAGGGCCTCCCCGGGCCTGGCGGCGACGAGCACCTCGTAGCCCTTGTTTCGGAGGATGCGCTCCGCGAGGTGGCGCACCTGATCGTCGTCCTCGGTGAGGAGGATGGTCTCGGTGCCACCCAGGCGCTCGCGGGAGAGTGAGTTCGGGTCCTCGGTCTGGGCCGTCCCCTGATAGCGCGGCAGATCAATCTCGAACGAAGCCCCCTTGCCTGGCTCGCTCTGGACGTGGACCGTCCCACTGCTCTGCTTCACGATGCCGAAGACGGTCGACAGGCCCAGGCCCGTGCCGGCCCCAGGGCCCTTGGTGGTGAAGAAGGGCTCGAAGATGCGGGCCATCGTGGCCGCGTCCATGCCCACGCCCGTGTCCCGGGTGCACAGCCGCACGCAGGGGCCCGCGGAGGACTCCAGGCGTGACGGGCGCGCACCATCCGGCCCCACGTTGGCGGTGCAGAGTGTCAGCGTGCCCCCCTGGGGCATGGCGTCCCGGGAATTCACCGCGAGGTTCATGATCACCTGGACGAACTGTCCGGGATCCACCCGCACGAGGCCCAGCTGTGGCTCCAGCTCCAGCTTCAGCTCGATGTCCTCGCCGATCAGCCGGTGGAGCAGGCCCGTGGTGTTCGTGATCAGCTCGTTCAGGTTGACGGCCTTCAGCTCCATGACCTGGCGGCGGCTGAAGGCCAGCAGCTGGCGCGTGAGCTCGCTGGCGCGCATGCCCGCGCGGCGGATCTGCTCGAGATCCTCCCGCATGGGGTCAGGGGTGGGCAGTTCCTCCAGCAGGCTCACGGTGTAGCTGATGATCACCGACAAGAGGTTGTTGAAGTCGTGGGCAATGCCTCCGGAGAGCTTGCCCATGGCCTCCATTTTCGAGGCCTGGCTCAGCTGGGCCTCGCTCTCGAGGAGGGCCTTCTCGGTGCGGATGCGCTCCGCGATCTCGTGCCGGAGCTGCGCGTTGGCCATCGAGAGCTCCAGCGTGCGGGACTCGACCCGGCGCTCCAGCTCCTGCTCGATGGCGTTGCGCTGCAGGTGATAGGCGGCCAGCTCTTCGGAGAGCATGTTCACGCAGCCGATCACCGCGTCGAGGACACTCCCGTCTCCCCGAAGCTGGGGACGCTTGCTGAAGTCCAGGGCCGCGATTCCGAACAGGGCATCCGCGACCTCCTGGAGGGCGGCATCGGACGATGGGGGACTGCCCTCGGGGCTCTGGGCCAGGGCTTCGAGTCCCGCGAGCACGGACGCCACCCGTGCCGGGTCATAGTCGTCCGCGGGGGCGGCCGCGGAGAGTTCCCGGATGAGCTGCTGCGCGGCTTGGAGCGCGGGAGCACCCTTCATCGCAGGAAGGTCTTGAGCCAGGCGAGGGCCTCGGCCTCGGAGGTGAACAGACGGGTGGGAAAGAGGGGCTTGTTCAAGCCCATGAAGAAGTTGCCAATGGCCCGGGTCAGCGGAGAGCTGACGATCAGCGCCGCGGCGGACTCCACCTGAGCGGTCTCGGGGCCCGCGAAGTACACCCGAGCGGCGCGGTCCATCGCTCTGAGCGCGGTCATGTCGACGAGGACGGGGCGCTGGATCCCTTCACACAGGCCTGCGATCGCTCGCACGGCCTCTCGAGCATCCTCCAGCCCGATCTCGATGCCCGGCTTCATCTTCGCGCGGATGATCCCATCGCCATCGCGCCAGATGCTCTGACTGCGAACCTCCACCGGGGCTTCCACATGGCACCTCTGGGCTTAGGGCTCGGGAGTGTCAGGAAGTTTGCACGAGGGTCTTCGAGCCAGCGAAAGGATCGGACGGGGCCCAAGGTCCTTTTTTCGGACAATGTGTTCTGTTTAAGGTGTTTCCCGACGGGGTATGGCCGCCGGGTGGGACCGGAGGTGGGCCCTGGGAGCGCCATGGGACTGACGGAAGGCTGTGTGTACGTGAACGGGGCCTTTGTCCCTCCGGCCCAGGCCACCGTGCCCGCGTTCGACCACGGCTACCTGTACGGCGATGGCCTCTTCGAGACCCTGCGCACCTATGGAGGCGAGCCCTTCCGGCTGGAGGAGCACCTGGCGCGGCTGGAGGCGGGGCTCGCGGAGCTGGCCATCCACGGGGCTCCCCCGGCGCAGGCGCTGCGAGACCTGGTGCGGGAGACGTTCGCCCGTTCGCGGCTGCCCGAGGCCTATCTCCGCATCACGGTGACTCGGGGCGTCGGCACCCGAGGCCTGGATCCCATGGGCTGTGACACGCCCACCGTGCTCATCGCGGCGCTGCCGCTGCGGACCTATCCCGAGTCCCTCTACACGGATGGCATCGCTGCCACGGTGTTGTGGGCCCGGCCAACGCAGGTTCATCCTCCGCCCACGCTCAAGTCGACGAGCTACCAGCACACGGTGGTGGCGCGGCTGGAGCTCTCGCGTCGAGGTGTGCAGGAGGGCTTCTTCGTCGACGGGGCAGGCCATGTCACCGAGGGAACGGTCTCCAACGTGTTCGCCGTGGTGGGCGGGGCCCTGCTGACGTCACCGCGTGATGTCTGCCTGCCGGGCATTACCCGGGCGGAGGTGCTCTCGATCGCCCAGTCCTCCGGCTTGCGGGTTCAAGAGGTGCCGCTTCCTGTCCGCACGCTCACCGATGCAGAGGAGGTCTTTGCCACCAGCTCGTTGGCGGAGCTGTTACCGGTGGTTTGCGTCGATCAGTCCCGGATCGGCACGGGCAAGCCGGGGCCTGTGTACCAGCGCCTGCACAGCCTCTATCGCCAGCGCCTGCCACGAGCGGCCCAGCTCGGTGAGCCGGCATGAGCTCGACGGTTCCGCTCCATCGCAGCCTGCGGGTGCAGCGGCTCGCTGCGGCGGTCGTTCCATACGAGGCGCTGCCCCGGTTCTTCGATCAGAAGTACCTCTGCCTCTTGGAGAGCCCAGGCCGGGCTTCCTCACAGGGGCGTTACTCATTCCTGTGCGTCAACCCGTTCTGGGTGTTCCAGGTTCAGGGCACCACGTGCTGGGCCGGGCCTCCGGGGGCGCTGCGCCCGTTGCCTGGGGAGCCCTCCGAGGAGCTGAAGGCGCTCCTGGCGCGCTACCGCTCCGCCTCGCCGCGCGAGGTCTCGGGATTGCCTCCGTTCCTCGGGGGCGCGGTGGGCTACCTCGGCTACGAGCTGCTCCACGCGCTCGAGTCCATCCCCGCTCCGGGCGCGCCCAACCTGGGGCTGCCGGACGCATACCTGCTGTTCTGTGGTGCCGTGCTGGCCACGGACCATGTGGAGGGCACGAGCTGGGTGCTCGCCAACGGGTTCGCGGACAGCCCCGCCGAGGCCTCCCAGCGAGCCGACGCGGAGCTGGCGGACATGCTGCGGCGTCTGGCCTCGCCGCCTCCATCTTCGTCCCGGCCCAGCGCGAGCGAATACATCCAACGGCGCAAGGCCCGGTTGGCCCAGAGGCCCCGGCTCCTGGAGCCACACCTCGCGGAGTGCGGCATCCGTCCGTTCATGCCTCGGGCCCGCTATCTGGAGGCCATTCGCCGGTCGCTGGAGCACATCGCCGCCGGGGAGCTCTTCGAGATCTGCCTGACGCAGCGCTTTGATGCTGAGCACACAGGGCCGGGAGAGGCCCTCTATGGGGTGCTGCGCGCGGTCCACGAAGCGCCGCTGGCTGCCTACCTGCGGTTCCCCGAGGGAGAGCTCCTCTCCGCCTCGCCCGAGCGCTTCCTCAGCCTGGATCGCGAGCGCTGGGCGGAGACGCGCCCCATCAAGGGCACACGGCCTCGCGGCGCCACGCCCGCGGAGGATGCCACGCTCCGCCAGAGCCTGGAGACGAGCGAGAAGGATCGCGCCGAGAACCTGATGATCGTCGATCTCGCCCGGAACGATCTGGGCCGTGTCTGCGAGTTCGGCACCGTCCGCGTCCCGCGCCTCTGCGAGGTGGAGACGTACCCGATGACGCACCAGCTCGTCTCCACGGTGCGAGGGCGGCTGCGGCCGGGGCTCGATGCGGTGGACCTGCTGCGCGCGGCGTTCCCGGGAGGCTCCATGACGGGAGCGCCGAAGATAGAGGCCATGAAGGTCATCTCCCGGCTGGAGCCCTCGCGGCGAGGCGTGTACTCGGGGAGCATCGGCTACTTCGACTTCGACGGAGGCATGGACCTCAACATCGTCATCCGCACGGTGGTCAAGCAGGGCGAACGCGTCACCTTCCACACCGGGGGCGCCATCGTCGCGGACTCCGTGCCCGAGGAGGAGTACCAGGAGACGCTCGACAAGGCGCATGGCCTCGTGCTGGCCCTGGAGCTTGCCCATGAGCGCTGAGTCCGCCCCGCGCATCGTCCTCATCGATAACTACGACTCGTTTGTCTACAACCTGTACCAGGCCATGGGCGAGCTGACGGGCGTCGAGGCCCACGTGGTGCGCAACGATCGGACGAGCGTCGAGGCCATCGCCGCTGAGCGGCCCACGCACCTCATCCTCTCGCCGGGGCCCGGCAACCCGGAGGAGCCGGCGTGGTTCGGCATCTGTCGCGAGGTCATCCTCACGCTGGGGCCTCGGATTCCGCTGCTCGGCGTGTGCCTGGGGCACCAGGGAATCGCCACGGCCTTCGGAGGCCGGGTGGTGCGAGCGCCCAAGGTGATGCACGGCAAGACGAGCCTCATCCGTCACGAAGGCGAGGGCCTCTTTCACGGGCTGGAGAACCCGCTGGAGGCCATGCGCTACCACTCGCTGATGATCGATCCGGAGACGCTGCCCGCCGCGCTCCGGGTGACAGCGCGCAGCGACGAGGGGCTCATCATGGCCGTGGCGCACCGTGAGCACCCCATCGTGGGCGTCCAGTTCCACCCGGAGTCCATCGGCACGCGCAGCGGCATGCGGCTGCTGCACAACTTCCTCAAGGGGACGGGGCAGGGGAGTGCGGCAGGCGCGGCAGGCGCACCGTGAACTCCGTGCCGGAGGACGCATCCGAGTGCACGGAGATGGTGCCTTCGTGCGCCTCCACGAGCTGCTTCACGATGTAGAGCCCGAGCCCCACGCTGCGGCCCGTCTTGTCCTCTTGGGAGGTGGCGCGCTGCATCGGCTCGAAGAGGCGGGGGAGCCATTCGGCGCTGATGGGCGTGCCCTGGTTGTGCACGGACAGCTCCACGTGCTCTCCCAGGGAGCTCAGCTGGACCTGGACCTCTGAGTCTGCGGGGCTGTACTTGAGGGCGTTCTGGACGAGATTGGTGACCACCTGCACCAGCCGATCTCCATCCCACTGGCCCGTCGTCTCTCCCGTGGCCGTGAAGCTGAGCTTGCGGCGCGGGAAGGCCTGGCGTGCCTCCTCCAGAACCTGGGCCACCACCTCGCGGGCCTCCACGGCCCGGCGGTGTACGGGGATGCCGCCTCCGAGCCGAGCCTGGGTGAAGTCCAGCAGATCGACGATCATCCGGCTGGCGCGCTCGGCCGAGGACTGGATGCGCGTCATCATCTTCAACACGCGCTCATCCAGCCCTCCCTGGCGCACGGCTGCGGCGGACTGCATGAGGATGGCGGACAGCGGGTTCTTCAGGTCATGGCTGACGATGCCGACGAGCTTTTGCTCGAAGTCCGCGCGCCGCTGCTCCTCCTCCCTCTGGAGCACCAGCTGGGTGATGTCGTGGTTGATGCCCACGAGCCGCACCACCTGGCCCTGGGCGTCCCGCAGCGCCCGTCCTCGTGACAGCACCCAGCGCACGCGGCCGCCCTCGAGCAGGACGCGGTACTTCTCGTCATACTCATTCGACGTGGCTGAGAGGCGCAGGGCCTGGAACCACGCCTGGAGCCTGGGCCGGTCCTCGGGGTGGATGCGCTCGGTCACTGCCTCCGGGGTGAGGTGCAGCTCCGGGGGAAAGCCGTAGAGCGCCCGGCAAGCCGCATCCATCTCGACCTGCCCCGAGTCCAGGCCCCACGACAAGGTGCCCAGGTGGGCCGCCTCCAGCGCGAGGTGCCGCTGGGCCTCGCTCTCCTGGAGTGCTTCATAGAGCCGTGCCCGCTCCAGCGCCTCCGCGCATTGGCGCGAGAGCACGAGGAGGAAGTTGCGTTCCTCCTCATCGAAGACACGCGGCTGAGCGTAGGCGATGCTGATCCCTCCCAGGCGCTTGCCCGCGGCCCGCAGGGAGCAGGCCGCCAGCGCTGGGTAGCCCAGGTTGGAGCCCTGGAGCAGCGGATAGCGGGCGTACTTTTCCTCCAGGGTGCCGCAGGTGATCAGTGCCCCCGTACGCACGGCGTCCGTGATGGGCAGCGAGGCCGACATGGGGATGTGCTGCCCGGGGCGGACGGCTTCGGAGGAGAAGCCCGGGGTGGCGTCCACCTCCAGGGAGGCGCCATCCGCCGAGAGTAAGGCCACGAAGCCCGCCTGGGCTCCGAGTGCCTCCAAGCCCAACTGTAAGAAGACATCCAGCACCTGCCGGGAGGTCAGCGCGCGCGACAGCTCGGCGGTGATCTGCTGCAACTGCGCCGAGCGCCGCGCGGACTGCGCCACCTTGCGCCGAAGCCGTTCCCGGGTGATGGCATGGGTGATGGTGCGGCTGAGGATGGACGCGGTGACGTCGTCCTTGAAGAGGAAGTCATGGGCGCCGGCCTCGAGCATCTGGCGCGCCACGTCCGCTTGCCCCGTGCTCGTCAGCGCGATGGTGGGAGTGCTCCACCCCGGCTGGGCGCGCAAAAGCCGCAGCACCTCCAGTCCTTCCATCTGGGGCATGTGCTGATCGAGCAATACCGCGTCGAAGTTGCCGCGCCGGCAAGCCTCGAGGCCCTCTTTGCCCGTGACGGCTTCCTGGACGAGGTTCTGGTACTCGGCGTCCTGCCGCAGAAAACGGCGAAAAGCCTCCCGGTCCTCGGGGCTGTCATCAATCACGAGGATGCGCCGCTGCGGCTTCGATGAGGACGGCCCGGGGCTCATGGGGGGGCGAGGACGGTGGTGCCAAACCAGTATTCCAGCATAGCCCGGTTGACGTGCAACGGGGCTTCCACGTCCATGTCCTACGTTCTACTCAGAGTGAAGAAGAAGGTGGTGCCCTCTCCCTCGCGCGAGGACAGCCAGATCGTGCCTCCGTGGCGCTCCACCACCTTCTTGACGATGGTCAGCCCCGCGCCCGTGCCACCCCCAAACTCCGTCCGAGCGTGCAGGCGCTTGAAGATGCGGAAGATCTCTTCTTGGAACCGCTCGGGAATGCCGATGCCGTTGTCCTTCACGTAGAAGCAGAAGGGAGCACCTTGCGCCTGGGACGGGAAGCCGGGCTCTCCGGCGTCCAGATAACCCACCTCGACCGTGCGCACGGGCTTGTCGTTGTACTTGAGGGCGTTGGACAGCAGGTTGGTGAAGACCTCCGTTATCCCCACCCGATCCGCCTTGATTGTGGGCAGGGGGCGGGGGATCTCCACCGAGGTGCCTGTCTCCTTCAGGCGCAGCTCCACCTGCTCGAGCGCCTCCTGCACGGCCTCTCCCGCCGGGAACTGCTCGAGCCTGAGCGGCGCCTTGCCCAGCCGGGAGAAGTGCAGGAGCGAGTCGATGAGCGACTGCATGCGCCGGGTGAGCCGCAGCAGCGTGCTCAGCTTCTGCAACCCCTCCGGGTCCAGCTTCTCCGCGTAGTCCTCGGAGAGGAAGGTGGCGTAGTTGTAGATGCCGCGCAGCGGTTCCTTGAGATCGTGGCTGGCCACATAGGCGAAGGCGTCCAGCTCCTGGTTGCTGCGGGACAGCTCCTGATTGAGCCGTGAGAGCGCCTCGCTTCGGTGGTAGAGCGCGTCTGTCAGGGCAGTCCGCAGACGGAGAGTGCCCTCCTGCTCTCCCTTGCGCCAGGGCAGCGAGTGGCCCTCGACCGTCTCCTTCCACAGGGCAAAGGACTTCCGGGGCGTGAGCCGGTCTCCCAGGGGGCCCACCTCCACGGGCTTGCGCGGATCCCCGGCCCACTTCACGGTCTGGATCACCTCGGGCCGGAACCAGAGGATGTACTCGGCCTGGGCCCGGGAGATGGGCAGCGCCATCACTCCACAGGCGATGGCCTTGAGATCCGCCGCGGGCGGGTAGAGCTCCGGGAGCCGGTCGGTGACGAAGAGCTCGCCCTCGTGCGTGCGGCTCAGCCACGCCGCCAGCGCGCGCACCTGCGCCTCACTGGGCGTCTGCCCCAGCAGGTGGCACTCTCCTTCGGCCAGTACCGCCGCGCCCTCGCACTCCACGAACTCGCGTACGCCCGGCTGGCACTCGATCAGGGCCGTGCCGAGGTGCCCATCGCGTCCCACGGCTTGGAGGAGGCACTGGTGAACTTCGTCCATGCGCACGCGGTAGTTGGACTCCTCGTTGCGGACCTTGTCGGCCACCTGGAGCGAGATGACGCGCGCGAGGACCTCGCACGCGGTGCGCACGTCATAGGGGATCTTCCGCGGGCTGTAGTGGTGGCACGCCACCAGCCCCCAGAGCTTGTCGCCCTGGGAGATGGCCAGCGTGAGCGAGGCCCTCACACCCATGTTGATCAGGTACTCCGTGTACATCTGCGAGGCGCCGCGCAGGAAGGTGTAGCTCATGTCCAGCGGCTTGGCGGTGATCGGATTGCGCTCCGGAATCATCCAGGCGGGCTTGTACTGAGCGTCCGCCAGCATCCGCACGGTGTTGAGCAGGAACAGCGCCCGGGCCTGCGAGGGGATGTCGCTGGCCGGGTAGTGGAGATCCAGATAGGACTCCAGTCCCATGTCCTGGGCCATGTCCTCCGCGATGACGTGCCCGCTCCAGTCCTCCTGGAACTGGTACACCATCACCCGGTCATAGCCGCTCACCCGGCGGATCTCCTCCGTCACCATCTGGCAGAACTCGCGCACGGTTTGGGCGGCCTGGAAGCGCGCGAGGCTGCGCTTGAGCAGCTCGTAGAAGTCGGGGTGGCGGGGGGTGTCCGGGAGCTTGGGCTCGAACTCCAGTATGAGCAGCCCGTCATGCAGGTGGCCGATGACATGGAAGGGCCCGCTGCCGAGCACCAGGGCCGTGAAGAGGTAGACGGGATTGTCCTCCTGTGGCTCGGAGCGCAGCACGGACTGCAGGAGGCTCAGCTGCTCGGTGCCCAGGAGCGTTGCCAGGCTCTTGCCGAGCAGCAGATCAGAGGGCACGCCCAGGTACTCCAGCGCGTTGTTGCTGGCCTGGAGGATGACGTGGCTCGACCGATCCACAGCCAGAAGCAGCCCATGGGCCTGGATATGGCCGGGGATGTGGATGGGCTCCCGATCGCAGTTGGAGAGATCGATCTTCTGGCCAGGCGGCAGGGTGTTCTTGAAGGCCTCGTGCACACGCTTCCCCGTAGGAGAGACACGGTTCTTGGCAACTCCAAGCGAGCCTGGCAACGCCTGGGTTCGCTGACACGAGGAGCAAACTTGATTTGCTGGACAGTTGCTGGCCTCGGGAGGATGTAAGGTAGCCCTGGGGTGTCCATGACCTTGCCGCTGGTTCACATCTACTGCGATGGCGCCTGCTCGCCGAACCCAGGTCTGGGAGGGTGGGGCTCCATCCTCATCTCTCCGGCGCACGGCAACTTCCGCAAGGAGCTGAGCGGGTCCGAGCCGGACACCACGAACAACCGCATGGAGCTGACGGCGGCGCTGATGGCGCTGCGGGCCCTGAAGACGCCCTGCCGGGTGCAGCTCTTCACGGACTCGCAATACGTGCGCAACGCCTTCGAGGAGAAGTGGTTGGACAAGTGGCAGCGCACGGGGTGGAAGACGTCGAGCAAGCAGCCGGTGCAGAACGCGGACCTGTGGCAGGCGCTGGTGGAGCAGGCGCGGATGCATGAGGTGAGCTGGAATTGGGTGCGAGGGCACTCGGGGCATGCAGAGAACGAGCGTGCGGACGCGCTCGCGGTGGCGGCACGGCTGGCGCTGGCGGCGCAGCTGGGCTCGTAGTGGAGGAGGAGATGACTTCGAAGCATCCCCCGGATGACGTGGCCTCGGCGTATGACGCCTGGGCCGATGTGTACGACAGCCAGACCAACGCCACGCGAGACCTGGACGCGCGGATTCTCCGGGAGCTGGACCCCGCGCTGTTCCGAGGCGACGTGCTGGAGATCGGCTGTGGCACCGGGAAGAACACCGAGTGGTTGGCGGCGAGGGCGCGCAGCCTGGTGGCACTGGACGGCTCGGAGCAGATGCTGAGGCGCGCCCGCGAGCGCCCAGGCGTGCAGAGCGTCCAGTTCGTGCAGCATGACCTGCGCGAGCGCTGGCCGGTGCCCGATGCCTCTCGCGACATGATCACGTGCAACCTGGTGCTGGAGCACATCGAAGATCTGTCCGTCGTCTTCTCCGAGGCGAGGCGCGTCCTCCGGCCGGGAGGCGCCTTCTTCGTCTGCGAGCTGCACCCGTTCCGGCAACTCCAGGGCAAGCACGCCCACTTCGTGAACCCGGAGACGGGTACCGTCCAGAGCGTCCAGAGCCACCTGCACGATGTGTCGGACTTCCTGAGCGCGGCCCTGAGGGCAGGTCTCGTGCTGGCCCAGGCTCAGGACTGCCGGGACGACGGGGCTCCGAGAACAGCCCCGCCGCGCTTGCTGGCCCTGCTGTGGCGCAGCCCCTGACGGTGCTCTAGCGGCCCGCGGAAGCGGCCTGCTGGGCGATATCCTTCGCGGCCCGTGCCGCGGCTTTGGCAACGGTGGCCGGAGCGCGGCCGCGTGCGGCATCCATGGTCTTCAGCGCGTCCTTCATCTCCTGGGTCGCCGGCTCGCGGAACTCGCGCTCGAGCCGGTTGACGGTGTCCTGGAGGAGCGCTTGGCCCTCGAGCGGCAGCTCGTTGAAGGTGGTGAAGGCTCCGAAGGCGCGGTCGACATTGCCCTGGATCTCGTAGAGGCCGGAGTAGAGCTTCTGCAGTTGTTGGTCGAGATCGAGCCGGTCGATGCCGTCGGCCCACCGCTCGTAGAAGGGCCGGTCGGCGAGCGCGTCGATGGTCTCGTTGCTGATCGACTCGACGAGGACGCCCTTGTACTTGTCGATGAAGGCCTGGTGAACCTTGCGCATGAACTCGACCCAGTACGTCAGCGAGTCCTCGGCGCGGGCCTTGAAGGTGCGCGCGTTGGCCTTGAGGGCGTCGGTGGCCTGCGCGTTCTCCCAGTCTTGCATCGCCCTGACCGCGGTCTCGCGGTACTGCTTGGCCTTCTCGTAGCCGTTGTTCGCCACATAGTCGGTGGCTTCGCGGCGCACTGTCGAGAAGCTCATGATGACGCCCTTGCGGCCGCCCATCAACGCGAGCATCTCCGCTGTGCACTGATCGACGTAGGCCTGCGCGACCGGCTGCAGGGCCTTGGCCCCCTTGCCGATCAGCTTTGCCGCGCCGCCGAGCGGGCTGTAGACCATGGACAGCGCGGTGAAGACGTACGAGGCAAACACGTTGCCCGGCTTGGTGAACTCGAGGATCTTGTCCATGATCGCCGGGTCGATGCCGAGCTTCTCTCCCGCCTCTTTGATGTTCTGTCGCTGTTGCTCGACCATGTTGAGCAGCGCGTCGGCCTTCTTCGGATCGAGGCCCACCCGCTTCACCGCCTCGCGCAGCAGCTCCTTGAACTTGTCGTTGATCTGCTTCTTGAGCTGCTCGACCTTGGACGCCGCGTCGAGCGCATCGCGGACTCCGGTGGTGTGAGCAGGGATGACCTCCTCCATCATCTTGGCGATGGTCTCGCGCAGCTTGCCGGCCGCGTAGCGCTCCTTGTCGAGCAGGTCCTTCTCGGTCTGCGTGAGGTTCGACCAGTGCGTGCCGTAGATGGCCGCCTTCTCTTCGAGCAGGTTGCAGATCAGCATCTGCTCGTCATGCGTCTCGCCGATCTTCAGGCGCTCCAGTCCTTCCCAGAACTTGCGCTCCTCGGCCTGCGCGATGTCGCGGAAGGCGGTGAGGTTGGGGGGCACCGTCTTCATGCCCTCGAGCAGATTGGCGAGGCCATTGAGCATGAACTTGGAGAGCTCCTCGAGCTTGCTGCGGAAGTTGTCGGCGATCTTGCGGTCGCCTTTCTCCGCGGCGATCTCGCCGAGCGCGGTGAGGCCGTCCTCGCGGCGCTTGAGCAGCGCGGTGAGCGCGAGGCTGATGCGGTTGTAGTCCTCCTCGGAAAGCGTCGCCTCGGGGGTCGTCGGCTTGAAGAGAGCGAAGCGCTGCTCGAGTTCCTGGGCGCGAGCTTCGTAGGCCATGGTCAGATCCCCTGCAGTGTGGCGATGCGCCACGGTCCGTTGTCGATGCGCTGCAACACCCACCAGCGGCGTACGTTGACGTCGAGAAAGCCGCGGTACTCTCCGTCGAACTGGCCAATGTGCTCGATCTCCGCGTCGACCTCCTCGACGCGCGAGGCTCCGGGGAACTCGTCACCCCGGGTGACGGCCCGCGGCTCTCCGACCCAGGCGGCGCGGGCGTCCCAGACGCGTCTGGCGAAGTTGGCGCGTGAGCGCTCGAAGTCTTCGTCGGTGGGGTGCTGCATGCGGTAGCAGACCTGAGGCGTGCCATCGGGGTTGGTTCGCACCAGCCAGTCGACGAACAGCTGGCGCCACACCGCCAGGTCGCCCGCCTTGATGCAGTCAATCATGCAGGTGAGCACGGCCTGAGGAGGAGCATCGGCCGGAGGCAGCTCAGTGCGTGGCTTGAGCAGTCCCTCCTCCCCGGCGAAGGGGGAGATCTCGCCCTCGCCCTGGCGCACATCGACGAACAACGCGTGACCGATCAGCGCGGCGAGCAGCTCGATCTGCAAGCCCCAGGTGCTGCGGCCATCGACCATGACCACGCGCGGTTCGGGCAGTACACGGCCGAGCAGCGTGTACTCCTCACGAATCGTGGGGGACACCAGCTTGGTGTAGCGGCGGAGTGCGCGCAGCATGCGGATCGCGCCGAGGCTCTCCATGTCGAGGAAGTAGCGGCCCTGGCTGGAATCGCCCGCGGTGAACCAGCCGTGCCCGGCCTCGGAGATCCACTGCCGCGTCGGCAGGCGCTCGAGCACAACGCACTTGCCCGCGACGGCTTCGCGCTGACCGTGGATCGGATGCTGGGCCGGGAACGCGGGGAGGGTCTCAGCCTTCACGGAGTCGGCCGCGGCGGCCCAGGCCTGCTTCGCGATCTCGGAGACGGCGGCTGCGCGCTCCTCGTCGGCCTTGCGGTAGGCGAGCTCCGCCTCGCCGAGGGCGTAGCGCTGGCCCCGGAGACGTTCGAGCGTCGCCTGATAATCGCTGCGCACGGCTTCGGCGAAGGGGCCTGGATAGAGGCTGAGCATGCGCTCGACGCGTGGCCGCTCCTCGAGCAGCGACTTGTATTCGTAGGCAGTGGTCACGCCGACGCGGAAGCGGGCCTGGCAGAAGGTGAGGGTGACGCGCTTCTGCAGCGCCTCGAGCCAGGTCGGCCAGGCATCGTTGAAGCCGTCGCGCGCGTAGGTATCCGGACCGTTCTCCCAGATCAGCGGGCGGTTCTCGGCGGAGCGATAGCTGCGCTTAGCGCGCAGGGCGCCTTCGACTTCGATCGACTGCCAGCCCTGCGGTGGCTGCTTGCGCCGAACCGTCAAGCGCACGCGATCGTTCTCTTTGCGTTGGGCCTTCTGCCAGTGCGTGTACTCCTGGTACTGACCGATCATCAGGGCCTGCGCGGCGCCATTGGGCGGGCGGGTGATGGGCACGCCATCCACCGCTACGATGCGGTCGCCCGGTAGGAGGCCTGAGCCGCGGAAGCCGGACTCAAAGCCGAGGTTCTCGACCAACAGGCACGGTGGCGACTCGTCCCAGCAGGCCTGGGTGGTCAGTCCTGCCGTGAGCTCGTCGCTCACGAACACCTGAGTTCCTTCCATGGTCTCCCCCGGATCGACTGCTTCCAGCGTGACGGCTGGGAGCACGCGGAACCGTGACGGTGCGTCATCGCGATCCGTACGGATTGTGCCAGCATCTCCTGGGGCTTGCTATGGTGCTAGGGGTGGAACGACCTCGCTTGCAACGGCATCCCGATGGCGTCACTGCCGTCGACACGGAGTACGTGCGCCCCGGCCTCGCGGCGTCTCACATCATCGAGCACGAAGGGCGTGCCGCGTTCGTCGACACCGGCACGACGCACTCGGTGCCGCTGCTCCTCGCCGCGCTCGATGAGCTGGGGCTGGCGCGCGATGCGGTCGACTATGTGATTCTGACCCATGTGCATCTCGATCATGCCGGAGGCGCCGGGCGGCTCATGCAGGCTCTGCCTCAGGCGCGCGCCGTCCTCCACCCGCGCGGCGCCCCGCACATGATCGACCCGTCGAAGCTCATTGCCGGATCGATGGCGGTCTATGGCGAAGCCCGATACCGCGAGCTCTATGGCGAGCTCGTGCCAATTCCCTCCGAGCGTGTCGTGACGACTCAGGACGGACAGCGCCTCAGCCTGGCCGGCCGTCCACTCGAGTTCGTGCACACGCCAGGGCATGCGCTCCATCATCAGGTCATCGTCGACTTGGAGCACCGGAGCCTCTTCACGGGCGACACTTTCGGGCTGTCCTATCGCGAGCTCGACACCGAGCAGGGCGCGTTCATCGTTCCCACGACGACTCCGACGCAATTCGATCCCGAGCAACTCATCGCCTCGGTGGATCGGCTGCTCGGCTACGCGCCGCAGGCGCTGTACCTCACGCACTACAGCCGCGTCACCGACGTGCCCCGGCTCGCGGAGCTGCTGAAGCTGCAGATCCACGAGTTCGTGAAGATCGCGCGCAGTCACCGCGCCGAGGCGAACCGCTTCAATGCCATCTCCGCGGACATGCGAGCGCTGTGGCTCGAGCTGCTGCGCCGTCACGGCTGCACGCTGACCGAAGCCAGGATCGACGAGGTGCTCGGCACGGATCTCGAGCTCAACACGCAGGGGCTGATTGCCTGGCTCGACCGAGAGCGCAAGGGCTGATCAGCGCACTGCTCGAGAAGGTCGGGCTCAAGGTCCGCGAGGGGAGGGGGCACAGGCCGGGTCCAGCAGCTCGGGCCGGTACTCGAAGTGCATCGTGTCGTAGTGGTACCAGCGCCCGCCCCAGATGAAGCCCTCTGCCTCGAAGGCGTCCACGATGACCTGGGGGATCTGGTTTGCCCAGCGCACCGGCTCCTTCGGCTTCGCCCACTCCCAGTAGTGCGAGCGCTTCACGTTCACGTCGATGGACACGCCATAGGAGTGCGCGCTCTGCCGGTTCGTGTTGGCGATCTTCCGCCACACGAAGGTACCGCCCAGGTTCTGCAGGTACGGCCGCAGGGAGGGCTCCTGCTTCACAGCCGCGGCGAGCCGCTTCGCCACGCGCTCGAAGGCCGGCGCCGCCTTGCGGTTCACCTTCAGCTTCTGCCCCAGGAAGTCGATGTCCACCACGTCCACCTTTGACTCCGCGTTACCGTAGGCCGCGTGGAAGAGGGGATCGAACCGGATGCGCCCCGGGTCCTCGTTCTCTCGCGTCACCGGCTGGATGGGCCCGGGTTTGTAGGGAAGGGAGAACGTGTCCTCCAGGTCCGGCGACTCCAGCTTCTGCTCGAAGGTCTTCGGCTTGCCGTCGTCCCACGGGTACGTTGTCGCTCCCAGCTTGGCGTGCCACGCGCCGTCCACCTTCACTGGCTCCACCGGGTACCACTGGGACAGGCACGCCAGCGCGGGCGGCGGGGACTCGGCTGCTGCAACTCCCCCGAGAGAGAGGGTGAGCACCAAGAGGCCGAGGCCGTTGTTCAATGAACGACGCATGGACCTATCGTGCCACGGTGGTGGTTCGCCTGCGGCGCCAGCGACAAAGTCACCTCACCACTAGACGGCCTCTGGCCTCCCCGGAAAGTTGTTATGGTCCCGGCGATGCCACAGCTCATCGTCACCGCCGTCGGTCCCGATCGCCCTGGGCTCGTCGCCGAGCTCACCCGTCACGTTTATGACGTCGGCGCCAGCCTCGCCGACAGCCGCATGGTCAATCTGCGCGGCCACTTCGCCCTGCTGGCCCTCATCGTGGGCCCCGCCGAAGCGCTCGACTCGCTCCGGCGCAAGCTCGAGAACGAAGGCACCGGGCTGGGGCTGCACCTCGAGATGTATGAGGCGTCCGCCGCTGGCTCCCGCGCCCCCGGCAGCATCCCTTACCGGCTCAAGGTCTACAGCAACGATCAGCCCGGCATCGTCGCCCGCGTGACCGCGCTCCTCCGTCAGCACTCCGTCAATGTCGAGGAGCTGGAGACGCGGATTGAGTCGGCGCCCTTCGCGGGGACGCCGCTCTTCGTGCTCGAGGGGGTCGTCACCCTTCCTCAGGGCACGAGCGCCCGCAAGATGCGTGAGGAGTTGGCGGCACTGGCCGAGCAGATTGGCTGCGACATCGATCTCGACGCCATCTGAGGAGCAGGCCCGGCCTGCGGCTCATGGGCCCTGCTTCTCGACCCAGCACCCGTCCCATCATTTTTTTTTGCGACATCCAGCGGCGGCGCCTGTCACCGCGGCGAAGCTTGTTCAGAAGCTTCGCCGTGTCTGTCCGACACCCACCCCTGGAGGAGTCTTTGAACTCGAAGAAACACCTTTCCGCACTCCTGCTCTCACTCGCTCTGGTCTCCGCCGGCTGCCAACCGGAGGCCCTGGACGACCCCTCATCGCTCGTCCTCGCCGAGGGCGAAGCGCTCAGCGCGCAGCCCTCCGCTCCGGTGGTGCCGCTGCTCGCGGGCTGGGCCTCCGCAGGCTCCATGGCTTCCGCTCACCACGGGCCCATCATCGTCGTGTTGAACACCGGGAAGGTGCTCGTCGCGGGGGGCTCGAACAGCAGTGGCACCACCGCCATCGCCGAGCTGTACGATCCCGTCGCGGGCACCTGGTCTGTTACCGGCTCCATGCTCTCGGATCGTGGCGACGCCACGGCGACGCTGCTCTCCAATGGAAAGGTGCTCGTCGCGGGCGGCTACTCCAACGCGACCAGCAGCGATCTCTCCAGCGCGGAGCTGTATGACCCCGCCACGGGCACCTGGTCCGCCACTGGCTCCATGGCGACCACGCGTTATGCCCACACGGCGACCCTACTCACCACTGGCAAGGTGCTCATCGCGGGCGGTTATGCCGATTACGGCGGCGGCCCGCGCATTGGCGCGGAGCTGTATGACCCCGCCACCGGTACCTTCGCGGCCGCGAACCCCCTGCCCGAGGCCCGCTACGGTCACACGGCGACTCCGATCTCCAGTGGACGGGTGCTCCTCACAGGTGGCGCCTCGTTCAGCGGCTATCTTGCCAGCGCCGTGGTGTACCACCCTGGCACGAACAGCTGGGGCACGACGACCACCATGGCCGCCGCTCGCTTTGGCCACACGGCGACGTTGCTCGCCAACGGCAGGGTGCTGGTCACCGGGGGCAGCAGCAGCAGCGGCTATCTGAACGGCGCGCAGGTGTTCAACCCCATCACGAACACCTGGTCCACCACGGTGAGCATGACCGCCGCGCGCTATCGCCACGGGGCGACACTGCTCTCCAACGGCAAGGTGCTGCTCTCCGGAGGTTACACCCCCGCCAGCGGACCGCTCGCCAGCGCGGAGTTGTATGACCCCACGGCCAACACCTTCACCACCACCGTGGCGATGGGCTCGGCCCGCCACTCCCACGGGACGGCGGCGCTGTCCAATGGGAAGGTGCTCGCCGCGGGCGGCTTCAACTTCGTCACCTACTACCTCTCGAGCGCGGAGCTGTACACGCCATGAAGCGCTGAGAGGCTCTGCTGTCGCCCACTCCCCCAACAGGGCTCCCGTCCTTCCTATACGGGACGGCGAACTCTGACGAGGTAGTCTCCAGGACATGGCGATGTCCCCTGGCGTGACGCTGGTTCCTGGCCACCGTGTTCGGTGGGAGGAGGGCCGTCTTCGCGTCGAGGCCGATGACGATCGCAGCCGCCTCCGCGCCGCGCTGGAGCGTCACCTCGTGGTGGGGGAGGGCGGTGACACGCTCGTCTTCGGCGGCCAGGTTCGCGCCCGGTTCAGCTCTCCCGGGGATGTGGAGGCGCTCACGGCTTTCGAGGCGCGCTTCCTGGCCGACAACAATGTGCCGATGACGCTCCCCACGGGCGCGCCACTGTTCTCTCCCCGCACGGATCTCCACACGCACTTCGCTGGCGCTCTTCCTGGACGAGTCCTGGTCGAGCTGGCCGCGGCCGAGGAGGGCGTCAACGTGCCTCGGAGTGTGCTGGTGGAGGCTGGCATCGATGCCCGGCAGGATGTCCCCGCGGCGTTGCTCGATGGATCGGCGCGCGAGCGGCTCGCTCGCAGCCTCGATGTTCCCCTCGACCGGCAGATCACGTTCCGGGACATGGAGCGCCTCTACGCGCGCCGAAGTCCGTTCACCAAGCATCCCAGGCTCTTCGTCCCGCAGCTGCACGCCATCTGCCGGGAACTTGCCGCTGCGGGCGTCGCTTATGCCGAGCTTTCGCTCTCCTCGGCGGTGGAGCCCGAGGTGCTCTCCGCGCTCCATGCCTCGCTCGACGAGTTGGAGGCGTCCAGCGGTGTCCGCCTCCGCTTCCTCGCGGCCTTGTCGCGGCATGACGATCTCGAGTGGGATCTCGATGTGCTCGATCGCCTCGAGCAGTGCCTGCCGAGCCGGGCCGTCGTGGGCGTGGACGTCATGGGCCACGAGACCTGCTCCACGCGGGCCTTCCTCCCGGTGCTGGAGCGTGCCGCGGCGCTCGGGAGAGCGCGGCCTGGCTTCGTCGTTCGCGTGCATGCAGGAGAGAACCCTGCGTTTCCCGAGAACGTCCGTGAGGCCGTACGCGCGTTGTTACCCTTTCCAGGCGTCGAGCTCCGCATTGGCCACGGCCTGTACGGCGTCGATGACGACACCCTGGCGGCCATGGCCCACAACGCGGATCGGTTGGTGGTGGAGTTCAACCTCACCTCCAACCTCGCGCTGAACAACATCCAGACCACGCTCCAGGTCCCGCTTCGCCGCTATGTGGATGCGGGGGTGGCAGTGGTCCTCGGCAGTGACGGGGCAGGGCTCTATGGCACCTCGGCCGCCGACGAGGTCCGCGCTGCGATCGCCTGCGGTCTCGATGAAGACCGGCTCGCCCGGATCCGCCTCACGGAAGAAGCGCTGCTGGCGGTGAAGCAGGAGCGGGAGCGTGCTCTGCCTCCACTGAGAAACTGGAGCTCCCCTCCGCCCGAGCCACGGCGGCACTTCACGCCTGCCCGTGCCGCGGAGATCGCCGCGCAGCGAGGAGCAGTGCGAGCGGCCCAGGACCAGCGATTGTGCGAGCTCGGCGCCACCGTCACTGAAGAGACGCCTGCTGTGAATGGCCGCCCATTACTGTGGCTCGCGGGAGCCTGGCGTCACGCGTTCGCCGCATGGTCTCCCGAAGAGATTCAGCACGCCACCACTGTCCTCGGCGAGGTCCTCCGAGGTCTCGCGAAGCGCGGGGGCATCCTCCTGACCGGGGGGACATGCCACGGCATGGAAGGACTGAGCCACGGTCTCGCCGTGCAGGCGGGAGTCGAGGTGCTTGGCGCCATCGTGGAAGAGACGCTCGCGGAGGATCTCGACGGGCGTGTCCAGCGGTTCTGGCGTTGCGCGCGATCCTTGTACGAGAAGGCCGCACCCGTGGTGCGCCTGGTGCGAGACGCCCAGGGTCTCGGGCTCTTTCTGGGAGGCGGACTGATTGTCGCGGACGAGCAGCAGGCCGCCTACAACATCCGCGCCCGGCATGTGTACCTGTCCGGGCTGCGAGGCGCCGCCGTGGACGCCGCGCGAGCCAGCAAGCACGTCCGCTTCGTCGATAGGGCCGCGGAGGTTCTGGAGGCACTCGATGACCAGCGCCCCTGGGGCCAGCTCCGCCATCCAGGGCCCAACGACGCCGCAGATATCGTCGTGGTCCGGCGCGGTGCCCAGGGCGATGACGAGCTGCTCCTCATCCGGCGCCATGACGACAGCGGTGCCGCCGCGGGACGCATGTCCCTGCCCGGAGGTTTCGTCCGCCCCGGTGAGTCACCCCGAGACGCCGCCGTCCGAGAGCTCCTCGAAGAGACCGGTGTGAGGGTGCCCGCATCTGTGCTCGTGCCTGTCTGCGTCGTGGCGGGCGGGGGCCGTGACCCTCGCGACACCGAGGAGCGGTGGGTGCGCAGCCACGTCTTCGCCACACGCATCGCTGGGGTGGCACCGGATGACACCGCCGGAAGTCTCGTCCTCGGAGGTTCGGATGCCGCGGCCGCGCTCTTCGTGTCCGTCGAGCGGCGGCCCTCGCTGGCCTTCGACCACGACACGCTCGTCGCCCGGGCCATCGAGGTGCTCTCCACCCAGTAGCGGCGGCGCCCGGGGCTTCTACGCCTGGGCCTCCCGCCAGCGCTCCAACAGCCGGAGGGCACCGCGCAGGTCGGACGAGGTCTCCGCCGCCGGAGCAGTCCGCGCCCGCTCCAGCCGCTGCTGAAGCGCCTGCTCCGCCTGCCATGCCTCCTCGGTGCCGGGGGGCGCGGCACGGAGTTCCGCTACCTCGACGGTGGCGCGCAGCAAGGATGTGAGGGCGCGCAAGGCCGGCTCATTTCGGAGCTCCGGGGCGGCCTCCAACTCGTTGAAGTCCTGGCGCGCCACTGTCAGCGCCCCCGCCAGCGCATGAGCCGCCGCGTGGTACGCGGAGAACCGAAGGGCGTGAGAGCGCGACACGGGCTCCAGCACCGCCACGGCCGCGCTGAGCTGAGCCCGCGCAGGCTCCATGGTGCCCACGGCCAGCAAGGCCCGTCCCAACTCTCCCCGTGTCATTCCCTCCAGGAGGCGGATGCCGAGCTGCCGGCCCATCCGCTCGGCCGCGGCCAGGTGCTCGCAGGCCTCCGCGGCACGGTCTTCCCCGAGCAGGACGCAGCCCAGGTCCATCCGCGCGACGATGTGGCCCATGCGGTAGCCCGCGCTCAGGGACTTGGCCAGGCCTTCCTCCAGGTAGGGCACGGCCTCGGCGGTGCGCCCGGCCTCCCCAATGGCCAGGCCGCAGTTGACCAGGAACATGGCCTCGAACGTCGTGTCTCCCACGGCCCGGAACAGCTCCAGCGCGGCGCGCAGGTGGGGAATGGCCGCCTCTGCGCCTTGACGGCTCTGCTCCACGAGTCCCAGGTTCCCCAGCGCATAGGCCTCCAGCCACCGCCGGGTCCCCGATGGGATCGTCTGGGCCTCCTGGATGAGGCTCCATGCCGCGTCCATGTCGCCCTCGTGCCGGGCCACGATGGAGAGATCGACCAGGGCCTCCTTCTTCCACGCCATCGCCCCCAGGAGGTGGAAGGCGTCACGTGCCGCCTCCAGATCTCTCCGCGCGAAGGTGAGCTGTCCAGCCTCCAGGTGGGCGCGTCCCCGGACCGCCAGGGCCTCGGTGCGCAGCATGGGCTCGACGGGCACGGACTCGGCCAGCTCTAGTGCCAGCTCCAGTCGTGGGAGCAGCAGGCCCGCGGGCCCTCGCGCCGCCACGTCGGGCTCGAGCGCCACCAGGCCCAGGAGCGCCCGTGTGAGCGACTCGGCCGTGCCCGGCACCATCATGAGGCAGCTGTCACAGGCGGCCAGCAGGTTCTCTCGCTCCAGCGCCAGCGCTCGCAGTGCCTCCAGCCCGCCTCCGCCGCGGACCTGATCGCGCAGCCCGCGCGCCCGGGTGACGTAGTACTCCGCGTGCCGCGCCACGATGGATGCGTTCCCTCCTGTCTCAGCCAGCCGGGCGCAGGCGTACTCACGGATGCTCTCGTACATGCCCAGGCGCAGCTCGCCGTCGGTGCTCTCCGAGGCCGACAGCTTCAACAGCGACTTCGACCGGAGCGACTGCAGGGTGTCCAGGATGTCCCCGCCCCACGGGGGGAGCGCGAGCACCGCTTCGGCCGCCTCCATCGTGAAGCCGCCGCGGAACACGGAGCACTGGGCCAGCGCTTCTTGCTCGGAGGCCTCCAGCAGGTTCCAGGACCAGTCGATGGCACCCCGGAGCGTCGCTTGCCGGTGCGAGGCCTCGCGCAGGCCGCAGCTCAACAACTCGAAGCGGCGCGGCAGCCGGTTGCGGAGCTGCTGGATGCTCAAGAGGTTGGTGCGCGCGGCCGCCAGCTCAATGGCCAGCGCGATGCCGTCCAGCCGCCGCACGATGTCCGCCACCAGGGGAGCCTCCTGCTCCGTCAGCTCGAAGCTCCCGCGGACCGCGCGAGCCCGCTGGGCGAAGAGCTGCACGGCTTCGGACCGGGCCAGCTCCTCCAGGCGGACCTCGCCTTCCGCGGGCAGCTCCAGCGGTGCGAGGTCCAGCAGCTGCTCCCCGGGAAGCTGGAGAGCGTGGCGGGAGGTGACGAGGAACCGGGTGTGCGGCGCGAGCGACAGCCAGCGGCCCAGCGTGTGCGGCATGTGGTGGATGACCTGCTCCACATTGTCCAGCAGCACCAGCGATGCACCGCAGCCAGCCAGGGCGCGCCCCAGCCGCTCCGCCGGGCGGCTCGCGTCCCCATCCCGCGTGAGCGAGACGTCGAGCGCGCGAGCCAGGGCATGGCAGATGTCCTCCTCCGTGCGCGCCTCGGTGAGATCGCACCACCACACGCCTCCGTCCCACCGCCGCGCCTGGAGCTGGGTAGCGCCAAAGTGGGTGGCGAGCCGGGTCTTCCCCATGCCTCCCGGGCCCAGCAGGGTGATGAGGTGCACACCCTCTTCGAACCAGCGCCGCAAGCACGCGAGCTCCTGCTCCCGGCCGATGAGTGTGTCCACGGCGGTGGGCACATTGCCGCGCCGCTCCTCGGGGACGCGCAGACCCGCGAAGCGGCGGTCGGCCAGCGAGGAGGGCAGCACTTCCACCAGGGGCACGGGCAGGGTGATGCCCTTGAGCCGAAACTCGCCCAGCGGACGCACCGAGGGGCTCCCCAGCGCATCCAGGGTGCCCGCCACGTGCGCCAGGGCTGCTCCGCTAAGCAACACCTGTCCGCCGTGGCCCGCCTCCGCCACACGGGCCGTCAGGTTCACCACCGGGCCGAAGTAGTCCATCTGGCCGGTGCGGGGGTCGGGCCGGCACTCGGGCTCGCCTACATGCACGCCCATGCGTACCCGGAGGCCGCGGTGCAGCAGCCCGCGAGGCCCCATTCGCTCCAAGGCCAAGGGCTGGGCCAGCAGCTCCGCGGGCCAGGGCACGTGTAGCAGCGTCTCCTGCACGTCGAGGCACCACCGCAGGGCCTCGTCCACGGAGGGGAATGCGAGCATGAACGAGTCGCCCTGGGTCTTCACTTCGTAGCCCGAGGTGCGTCTGAGCCGCTCTCGCATGACTCGGTCGTGCAGCTCGAGCGCCTCGCGCATCGAGGTGCTGCACCGCTCCCACAACTGGGTGGAGCCCTCGATGTCCGTGAAGACGAGGGCGACCGTTCCAGTGGGGGCTGTCGCGGGAGAGCCGAGGGAGAGCATGGGGACGGATAGGGAAGAGGATGCGCCCTAACGCGTCTGAAGGCACTCGTGCATCAGGGCTGCAGGGCGAGGAATGTTCCGCCACCGAACAGGCCATGGCGCCAGAGGACACACTTCCTAGAAGCCCAAGCCGAACTGCCCGGAGCCTGACTGCGGCTGAGGCTCCGGACGAGGTTCCGCGGGAGCCGCACGGCGTACCTGCTCTGGCCGCCAGATGCCGTCGCGGGCCAGGGCGAAGCGCTCGCGCAGCTCGGGCCGGTAGTCCTCGGCCAGCGGCGAGAAGGGCGTGGCCTCGGGACACTCCAGCGGTTCGACAGCAAGGACTTCGTCGAACCACCAGCCGATGGTGCCGCGCCACCACGGCTCGCCCCCAAACGCACGCGAGTCGTTGCAGATGGTGGTGACCTCGGTCAGGCGTGCCACCGCGAAGATGCTCCGGGCGGGCAGGCCATCCTCCGCCGGCACGTACAGGCCGAGTCTCCGCTCCATGAAGGCCGCGCCCTCCACATCCCACGCACTGCCCGTCTGGAGGGCTACGTACCGTCCCAGCGCCTCGACAGGGGGGCGCAAGGCCTGGGGGCGGCCCTCATCCCGGGAGGTGAAGAACAGGACGCGGCAGCCGCGCTCGAGCACGGCCCAGGGCCAGGGACGGGGCAGGGTGAGCAGGTAGATGGACATGGCGCCTGCCCAACTCTAACCCAAGCCCGGCGATCCGCTCATGGCCCCCTTGGCGGCACAATCTGGTACAGGGGGGAGGGAGCCCGGCGGCCTTGGGACAGGCTGGAGCCGGGCGCGCCAAGGGCCGCCGCACGGAGGGGATCCATGGAGTACCGGAAGCTGGGGCACAGTGGGCTGAAGGTGTCGAGCCTGTGTCTGGGGACGATGACGTTTGGTGAGCCCGCCGAGGGCTCGATGATGCACGGGGTGGCGGCGGACCAGAAGACGTCCTTCGCGATCATGGACCGAGCGCTGGAGGCGGGTATCAACTTCTGGGACACGGCCAACGTCTATGGCAACGACGGGCTGACCGAGCGGGTGCTGGGTCAGTGGTTCGCCCAGTCCAAGCGGCGCGACGAGGTGGTGCTGGCCACCAAGTTCCGTTTCCGGATGGGCAAGGGCCCGAACGACACGGGCGCCTCGCGCTACCAGATCCGGTCCGCGGTGGAGGGCAGCCTGCGCCGGCTACAGACCGACCGCATCGATCTGTACCAGGTGCACATGCAGGACATCGACACGCCCGAGGAGGAGACGCTCCGGGCGCTGGAGGACCTGGTGCGCCAGGGGAAGGTGCTCTACATCGGCGCGAGCAACTACGCGGCGTACCGGCTGGTGGACAGCCTGTGGACGAGCAAGACACAGCACCTGTCTCGCTACGTGGCCTTGCAGGCCCAGTACAGCCTGGTGTCGCGCGAGCTGGAGCGAGAGCACGTGTCGGTGTGCGAGCAGTTCGGCCTGGGCATCCTGCCGTGGTCGCCGCTGGCCGGGGGCTTCCTGTCGGGCAAGTACCGCAAGGGCCAGCCGCCGCCGGACTCCTCGCGCTTGGCGAAGTGGAAGGACCGGCTGGCGGGGTTCGACACGCCTCGGAACTGGCGGACGCTGGAGGCGGTGGACGCAGTGGCTGCGGAGCTGAAGGCCTCGCCGTCTCAGGTGTCCCTGGCGTGGCTGCTGCGCAAGCGCGCCGTCACCTCGGTCATCTTCGGGGCGCGCACCGTGGAGCAGCTTGAGGACAACCTCAAGGCTGCCGAGCTGAAGCTGGATGACGCGCAGATGAAGCGGCTGGACGAGGCCAGCGCGCCGGAGCTGGGCTACCCCTACGACTTCATGCAGCGCATCCAAGGCCGATGGTAAACCGGCCACAGAAGCACCCCTTCATGCTGTCCCGAGTCATCTCCGCATCTGCGGCGGGGACAGTCGGAGGCGTGGTGGGGGGCGTGCTTGGATTCTGGGGAGGATCGTCCCTGGATAAGCAGCGTGCACACCCCTGGGGCGCGTCGGGAGATTTCCTGCGCATCGGGAACCTCACGACGGTGGCGACGGTCCTGGGATTCTTTGTGTGTGTATGGCTGATGGCTCTGGCAGTCCATCGGATGCAAGGGGGGCGTGGGGGGGCGTGGGGGGGAGGCGCTTGGACGCTGATAGGTGCTTTCGCGATGGTCGCCGTTTGCAAATGGCACACGGCCATCTATGCCCCGGCCTTGCTGCTGCCTCCCATCGCGACAGCCTTGGGGCTTGAGTTCATCGCGATGGATCGCGGTGGCTCTGGCGGCTCACCTTGAGGAAGTCGATGAGCGCCTTGAGCTTGGGCGCCACGTGCGTCCGGCTCGGGTAATAGAGGAAGAAGCCGGGCAGGGTGGGGCAGTAGGGCTCGAGCACGCGCACAAGGCGCTTCTCGGCCAGCAACTTCCGCACGCGATTTTCCGGGACGAAGGCGAGCCCCAGTCCGGACACCGCAGTGTCCACCCACAGCTCCGCATCATCGAGGACCACGCGGCCCTCGACCGCGACCTCGATGCGTCTTCCACCGTCCGTTAAGTCCCAACGGTAGAGGCCCCCGGTCGTCCTGCTGCGGTAGTTGATGCAGTCGTGATGGCGCAGGTCGCGGGGGTGCTTCGGCGTGCCGCGTGTCGCGAAGTAAGAAGGGGCGCCCACCACGGTCATGGGGATGTCGTCGCTCACCGGGATGGCGATCATCTCCCGCTCCATCCGCTCGCCAATGCGGATGCCCGCGTCGAAGCCCTGCTTGACGATGTCGACCAGCGCGTCGTCGAGCTGGATGTCCACCTGGATATCGGGATGGGCCGCGAGGAACGCGGCCAGGTGGGGGCCGAGAACCTCTTGGTAGCCGTAGCGCGGCAGCGTCAGACGCAGCAGTCCCGCGGGACGGTCGCGCAGCTCTCCCAGGGATTCGAACGCCTCCTGCACCCCCTTCATCGCGGGCTCGAGCCGTGCGAGGAACTGCCTGCCCGCCTCGGTGAGCCCAACACTGCGCGTGGTGCGCTGGAAGAGGCGCACGCCCACGCGCTTCTCGAGTGCCTGAAGCGTCTGGCTCACCGCGGAAGGGGTCACCCGGAGCTCCGTCGCCGCGGCGGTGAAGCTTCGCTTGCGCGCCACGGTGAGGAACGCCGTGAGGCCGGAGAGGTCGTCGTGCATTGCTTAGCGTAACTACAAAGCGCATTCAGAGACGACGTGTTTCGGAGCGAACGGGGCCTCTGTAGTTCTTGTTCCAGGGAGGCTGTCATGGACACACAGGGCAAGGTCTGGTTCGTCACGGGTTCGTCGTCGGGGTTCGGCCGCTGCATCGTGGAGGAAGTCATCGAGCGGGGAGGGTGCGTCGTCGCGACGGCCCGGAATCCACGCTCGCTGGAGGACTTGGTGGCGCGAGCACCGGAGCGCGTCCTCGCGGTCCGCCTCGATGTCACGAAACCCGAGGAGATTCGCGACGCCATCTCGTCAGCGGTGGAGCGCTTCGGTGGCATCGACGTTCTGGTGAACAACGCGGGCTACAGCGTGGTGGGCGCCGTGGAGGAGACGAGCGACGAGGAACTCAGGGCGGCGTTCGAGGCGCTGTTCTTCGGGGCGGTGGCAGTGACGCGCGCGGTGCTTCCCCTGATGCGGGAGCGTCGCTCGGGGACCATCGTCCAGGTGTCGAGCGTGGCTGGGCTCGTGACATACCCGGGCGTGGGAGCGTACAGCGCGGCCAAGCACGCCCTGGAGGGGTTGTCCGAGTCGCTCGCGAAAGAGGTCGAGCCCCATGGCGTGAGGGTGCTCATCGTCGAGCCGGGCATGTTCCGCACGAAGCTCCTGGGGCCTTCGTTCCGGCTGATGCCGGAGATAGAAGGGTACGCCGCGATGGTTGGACCGATGCGCGCCTACGCGAAGCAGTCCGACGGCCAGCAGCCGGGGGATCCTGCGAAGGCCGCGAAGGCCATCGTGGATGCGGTGGCCGCGAGTACCTCGACATTGCGCCTCCCCCTGGGACCCGATGCGCCCGCCGCAATCCGCGAGAAGCTCGCGCGGGTGAAGGAGGACGTGGACCGAACTGAGCAGCTCGCGCTCTCGACGGGGTTTTGAGTCGCGCGAGCCTCCGTCCCTATGGCCGTACTCCCTGGGGCTCTTGTGAGCTGGCTTCCTTTCCTGGTGAAGTGTCGGCAATGGAAGCCCCTGGTTCCTATAGCCCCCTGGGCGCGCTCTGTGCGCGTCATCCCTCCTTTCCGGCTCTCGCCACCTGCACCCGCTGCGGAAGCTATACCTGTAGAACCTGCTATCGCGTGGGCGCGGATGGCCAGGACTACTGCTCTGTGTGCGACCAGCGCACGCCGAATCTCGCGGAGCGGGGGGATCGCTTCGTGGCCAACCTGGTGGACAGTTTCATCCTCGTTCTTCCGTTCCTGGGGGCGGGAATTCTCGGGGCCATCCTCGTGCGCAATGGGGGCTCTGGGGGCTTCGCCTTCCTTCTGGGGGCACTCGGGACCCTGGGGGTGCTCGGCTATCAGATCACGCTGGCCCAGCGTGGCCAGAGCATCGGCAAGCGCATGCGAAACATCCGAGTGGTCCGCACCGATGGGAGCCCGGCCTCCCTGGGCCGGATCCTGCTGCTGCGCAACGGCATCCCTGCGGTCATCGGCAGCTTCTGCGGGATCTTCGGCCTCATCGATGCGCTGATGATCTTCGGTGACGAGCGGCGCTGCATCCACGACATGCTGGCGGATACCAAGGTCGTCCAGGGCAGCCCTGACAGCTGGAACGGCTGAGGCCATGCCTCACGGCATCGTGGGACCCGGCCGATCTGCCCAAAAGTACCTGCCGGGGGCCATGGGGTGAAGGGGCTGAGCGCTCGTGGCCTTGCGGGTTGGCAAGCAATCGATAGGATTCGCTCCGGATTCTGGCGCTACGTGGCGCGGGACCTACGGCCATTCACCCGAGCAGTGGGTGAGGCCCAGTGTGAGGAGGCAGTTTCCTTGGAAGAATTTCGAGTTCCCAAGCAGCCCATCATCGCCCAGGTGATCCTCCCGGGCGGTGAGGCGCGAGAAGTGTCAGTCTTCCTCACGACGGGGGTCCCGCACTACAGCGAGACCGAGCGGCTGTCGGATCTGCTCAACAGCGAGTCGCGGTTCATTCCCGCTCAGGACGTGGCAACGGGGAGGGTCACCTTCCTCAACAGCGTCGCCATCGCGGTAGCCCGGACCGACGTCGAGCACGAGCTCCGCGAGGAGGACAGGCTCACCATCATGACCGAGCATGAGGTAGAGATCCGGCTGGTGGATGGACAGCGGCTGCAGGGGCTCATCGTCTATATGCAGCCCGAGGGCCGCACCCGGCTCAATGACTTCCTCAACGATGCCCCCCAGTTCATCCGCCTCATCCAGGACAAGCGCGTAGCGCTCGTCAATAAGCGTCACGTCGCATACGTGGAACCCCTCGCCCGCTGAGATCATGGCCAGAATTGATTACATCATCGAAAAGTTGCTCAAGGACTCTGGTCTGGAAATCGTCATGGAGACCGGCAATGGTGTGAGCATTCGCACCACGACCGGGCTGCTGCCAGTCCTGAAGCAACAGCTCACGACCCAGCAGATCATCGGGGCGGTCGCGGAACTGGTACCTTCGGATCAGCGCGCGTCCTTTCCGGCCGGGGGGATCACCCTGTTTCCCTATTCCTCGCCTGCGGGCGCGGTGCAGGTGAAGTTCGAGCTGGAGAAGGACCGTGCCCGGGTGTCGATGGTGCCCTTCGCCCCCCATGCCATGTACGGCACGATCGATCTGGAGGAGGACAATCTCCAGCTCGCCCCGGTGGCGCCCGCGCCGAGCGCGCCCAGCACGCGTCCCACGCTTGCTCCTGCCGCTCCTGCCGCTCCTTCGGCGCCCGTAGTGGCGCCTCGCTCCGCTGCCACAGGCCGCAATTCGCAGCCGGCCATTCCGGTGCTCTCCTCGCAGGGGGCCTCCAGCGTCCCGGCGCCGGCGGCGGCGCCGGCGGCTCCTCCGCCTCCGGATCCCCCCCCGCCTGCTCCCGCCCCCGCTGTCTCCTTGGGCCTGGTCGAGGGAGACCAGGAACAGGACGAGGCGAGGGCGCAGATGAATTCCCTCTTGGAGACGATGCTGGCCCGCCGGGCCTCGGACCTCCATATGTCCAGCGATACGGTGCCGCACATGCGCATCGATGGCGACATGGTGCCGCTGCCGGAGTACGGCCCGCTGACTTCCGCGCGCCTCAAGGCGATGGTTTTCAGCATTGCTCCCAACAAGAACAAGGAGCAGTGGGAGAAGAAGCGCGATACCGACTTTGCCTATGAGCTGCCGGCCGCGCGCTTCCGCGTCAACGTCTTCGCGGATCGGAAGGGCATTGGCTCTGTGATGCGGCAGATCCCCAACACCATCCGCAGCGCGGAGGAGATGGGCCTGTCCAAGCAGATCCTGGACTTGTGTTTCCTCACGAAGGGGCTGGTGCTCGTCACCGGCCCCACGGGCTCGGGCAAGTCGACCACGCTGGCGTCGATGGTCGACTACATCAACCGGTTCCGCGAGGATCACATCATCACCATCGAGGACCCCATCGAGTTCGTTCACCCGAACAAGAAGTGCTTGGTGAACCAGCGGGAGATCGGCGTCCACACGGACTCCTTCAAGGACGCGCTGCGCGCGGCGCTTCGCGAGGATCCGGACGTGGTGCTGGTGGGTGAAATGCGAGACCTGGAGACCATCGCCATCGCCATCGAGACGGCGGAGACGGGGCACTTGGTGTTCGGGACGCTGCACACGAACACGGCGGCCTCCACGGTGGACCGCATCATCGACCAGTTTCCAGCGGACCGTCAGTCGCAGATTCGCATGATGTTGTCCGAGTCACTCAAGGGCGTCATCTCGCAGACGCTGTGCAAGAAAATTGGCGGTGGGCGCGTGGCGGCCCAAGAGGTGCTGCTGTGCACCAGCTCGGTGTCGAACCTGATCCGCGAGGGCAAGACATTCCAGATCCCCTCGGTGATGCAGACCGGGCGCGGGGCAGGAATGATGATGCTCAACGACGCGCTGCTGGAGCTGGTCAAGAAGAAGCTGGTGGTCCCGACCGAGGCGCTCAACAAATCCGTGGCACGCAATGAGATGCGGAGCATGCTGGAGCGCGCGGGCTTCAAAGTGGAGACTCCGGGGGAGGCTGCTGCTTCCCCCCCTCCCGCCCAGAAGTGAGCTCGCTCACGCCGCACGATGAACATCATTCGAGCCATGGGTTGCTCCTCCTGAGGGGTGGCTTGGCGGAAAGGCAGGCGATGTCCAGGTCCCCTGCCTGCCCTTCCTCCGGGCGATTGATTTGAATCGTCAGCGCTCCTGAAGGGCGGTGAGCACCTCGCGCGCGGCGGCGACGGACGAGGCGGGGTTCTGCCCCGTCACCAGCCGGCCATCCCGCACCGCGAAGCTGCCCCTTTCGTGGCATCCCTCGCGGGACTCCTTCGTAGAGAGTGGGCTCGTGGGCAATGTGACGACCTCAGTCCTGTGGTCTCCACGCCCGGCTGCTCTCAACGAACATCCAACCTGTCCGTCACAACGTTCCGCACGCGGCTCCATAGAAATGGCAGCGGAATTGGACAGGAGCCAAACCCATGCAGGAGCTGAACCAGGAACTACACGACGAGGGTAGGGGGACGCGAACTGCTTTTGATGTGTCCGAGGTGTCAGCGGAGGATGTCTTTGCATTCTCCGAGGAGCTCGCGGGCGGACAGCTCATCCGCTTCGAGGATTTCACCAAGGACGCCTATCTCGACGCCCTCATCGAGAAGCCATGGGGGTATGAACACAGAGTTTATGCCGACATGTTGATCGATGTGTGGAAGCTGATGCTGGCTCCTCGTCAATCCACGTCCATGCATTGTCATCCCCGCAAGGAGACCGTGCTGATGTGCTTGGGCGGGAGCCTGCAGATCAACTTCCTGAGCCACTCCATCCGCGTCGAGACGGGCCAATACGCACGCATCCCCAAGGGCGTGTTCCACTCCACCGACAACGTGGGGCCCTGGGAAGCCCATTTGGTCGAAGTGGAAACACCGAGAAACAAGTTCGACCTGATCCGCAAGCAAGACCGCTATGGGCGGCAAGGCCAGCAGTATGAGTCCAGAAATAGCGCCCAGGACATTGCCCCTTTGCTCGAGGACCCCACCCAGCCTTACTCCAAGATCCGCGAGCAGGATCTCCAAGGCTTGTTCCGGTTCGATGTCCTGACCGGCCTTCGGATCAAGCACAGCCGGCGGCTTCCCGACTTCGCGGTGTCACTGTCGGCTGCTGGGGCCCTCGGGCAGAGGGTTGCCATCTTCAAGAGCAGTGAGGCCCGGTTCTCTCAACTCGAGTCCATCGAGCGCTATCTGGCGATCACCCGCATCTGACACGTGCCGCAGTCACCACCTCAACCCACCATCAAACAGGAGCACCACCATGTTCAACGCTGTCATCATCACCGGCCCCGGCTTCCAGGATCACGACGTCGTCTACACCTACTACCGCCTGAAGGAGGAGGGCTACAACGTCGACATCGCCACCAAGGAGGGCAAGCCTGTCATTGGCAAGTACAACGTCCCGCTGCCCATGGACAAGACGGCCAAGCCCAACATGCCGTTCTCGGCCCTGTCCGTAGATCGCTACGACGTGGTCATCCTCACTGGCGGCCATGAAGCCCCGGAGCGGGTCCGCCAGGACAAGACGGTGCTGGCCTTCGTCAAGGCGATGGATGAGGCGGGGAAGATCGTCGCGGGGCTGTGTCACGGCCCGTGGATCATGATCTCCGCGAAGGTGCTCAAGGGCCGGAAGGTGTGCTCGTACGTTGGCATCGTCGATGACATGATCAACAGCGGCGCCGATGTGGTCGACGCGGAAGTCATTGTCGACGGCAACATCATCACCTGCTCCTACTACGGGTACGTGGGCAAGTTCATGAGGGCTGTGTTCGCGGCGGTCGAGGCCAACGCGGCCCGGAATCCGTCCTCGTCCACCATTGCTGCGTGAGCTTGAAAGGGAAGGCCCCACATGCGCCCCAAGAAAGTCCTGGCATTGGACTTCGATGGACTGCTGGTCGATGGTCTCAACGAGTGCGTTCTGGTGAGCTGGAACGCCCACTACAGCAAGAGCCTCGAGCACTTCAGCGATGAGGGCCTTGCCCAGATTCCCTCGAGCTTCATCGAGAGGTTCAAGAACCACCGCAGCTTCACCAAGCACCTGGGGCATTTCTTCATGCCCTTCCAGAGCGACGCGGGCTTCTTCGAGAGCCAGGCGGAGTTCGACGCGGCCTACGGAGCCCTGGATCCACGCCAGGTCGAGCGCTTCGTTGGCCGCGTCACCGAGTACCGGGGCGCCGCGCGGCAAGCCTTCCGCGCTCGCTGGCTGGCCTACCACCAGTTCTACCCGGGGCTGGAGTACATGCTGCGGACCTCCCTGTTGCCGGTGTGCATCGTCACCGCCAAGGACAGCGGCTCGGTCCAGGAGTTGTTGCAACACGCCGGCCTGCGTCTCCCGGATGAGCGGATCCACGGCGAGTGCAGGGACAAGGTGCGCGTGCTGAGGGCGATCAGCGAATCCTTTGCTGTTTCTCCCGATGACGTCTGGTTCTTCGACGACAACGTGTTGAATGCCAAGGACGCCCTCGGCGCTGGGTTCCGGGCGCACTGGGCCGTCTGGGGCTATCACGCGCCGGAGCACTTCGCGATTGCGGAGGCGGCTGGGCTGCCTGCGGTCGAGCTCGAGGACTTGATCGTCCTCCCTAGACAACTTCAACGGTGAAGTCATGGCGCAGATAGCAATCGCAAACACAGAAGAGCGCCTCTCGATGGGAACTGCGGGTGAGGCCATTCCCGAGCCCTGCGTCTTCGTCCTCTTTGGCGCCTCGGGCGATCTCGCCCACCGCAAGCTCCTGCCCGCGCTCTTCCGCCTCTTCGAGCGCGGCCTGCTGCCCGAAGGTTTCACGCTGGTGGGAGCCTCGCTCGCGGCGATGGACCGCGAGGGCTTCCGCACCAGCGTGCTCCAGGGCCTGGAGCAGGCGGTAGGGGAGGTGGATCCGATCGAGTGGCAGGCCTTCGCCCGGAAGCTTGATTACGTGACGATGGATCTCTCCCGGGGAGAGGACTACACGCGGCTGGCCGAGCGGCTGGCCCAGGTGGATCGGGAGCGGAATACCCGGGGCAACCGTCTCTTTTATCTCTCGGTGGCGCCGTCCCTGTTCGGCACGGTGGTGGACCACCTGGGCACCGCGGGGCTGTCTCGGGCTCGGGGCGGCAGCTGGGCGCGCATCATCGTCGAGAAGCCCTTTGGCATCGATCTCGACAGCGCGCGGACGCTCAACACGAGGCTCCACCGCCACTTCGAGGAGCCCAGCATCTTTCGCATGGATCACTACCTGGGGAAGGAGATGGTTCAGAACCTGCTGGTGCTCCGCTTCGCCAATGGGCTCTTTGAGCCTCTGTGGAGCCGCCGGCACATCGACCACGTGCAGATCACTCATGCGGAGACACTCGGGGTGGAGAGCCGCGGCGGGTACTACGAACAGTCGGGCGCGGTGCGGGACATGATCCAGGGGCACGTCTTCCAGGTGCTCTCGCTGCTGGCCATGGAGCCGCCCGAGAACTTCTCTCCCGAGGCCGTGCGCTCCGCCAAGGTGGAGTTCTTGCAGCGGGCACGCGCCTTCACGCCCGAGCGCATCCGCTCGGAGTGCATCCGGGGACAGTACGGCGCGGGGGCACTGGGCGGAGTCCGAGTCCCGGGTTACCGCGAGGAGCCGGGCGTGGCTCCCGACTCCGGAGTGGAGACCTATGCCCTACTGACAATGCGCTTCGACAGCGTACGGTGGGCGGGAGTGCCCTTCTACGTGCGCTCCGGCAAGCGTCTCAAGGAACGGGTGACGGAGGTGGTGGTGCAATTCAAGCCTGGGCACTTCCGCTTCCCGGGGATGCAAGGGCAGGAGCAGTTGGGGGCCAACCGCTTGGTGATCCGCATCCAGCCCCACGAGGGCCTGGCGCTGCGCATCAACACCAAGATTCCCGGCCGCGGCCTGGGCATGCGCGAGGTGGATCTGAGCTTTCTTTACGCGCAGGCCTTCGAGGAGCGGCTACCCGAGGCCTACGAGCCCCTGCTGCTGGAGGGACTGCTGGGCATCTCCACGCTCTACACCCGCCGGGACATGGTGGAGCGGAGCTGGGAACTGGTCATGCCCGTGCTGGAGGCCTGGAGCGCGACGAAGGCCGGACCCAACTACGAGGCGGGGAGCTGGGGGCCCGAGGAGGCTCGGCAGCTGCTCGGGAGCCAAGGACGGAGTTGGAACCGCGAATGACGTCTGCCTGGAGAACAGCCGGGCAGGACTCCTTCCGGAACACGTAGGTCACATGGAGCAGGGACTCACTCTGCTCCTGTTGAGGGCGGGTCACCGTGGCCTGTCCCGAGCTCAGGAGCAGAACCATGGCCTATGAAGCAGCGACCCCGGGCGAAGTCGTCGAGCGGAACCAACGGTTCCTGAAGCATGACCGTCATGATGAGGACGCGCATGAGGAGGCGCATCAGCGCGGTGGCAAGCGCCAGCGCTCTCCTCGCGATCTCTTCATCCACCTGAAACTCCGGTATGCCACGCACCGGATCTGCCGGAGCGTTCAGGACGGAGGGTGCACCGCCTGGGACCAGGTCAAGCTGCGCTCCTACAACGGCAAGCTGCACGGCCCGCTCATCGAGGCCATTCCCGGGGACACGCTCAACATCACCCTGGAGAACCAGCTCCCTCCCGAGCCGCCGCCCCTCGATGGCATGGAGCACCCGAGCACCGAGCCTCACGGCTTCAACACCACGAATCTTCACTTCCACGGACTGCACGTGTCGCCCTCGGGGAACGCGGACAACGTGATGCTGGCCCTGACTCCAGGCCATCGATTCGAGTACGAGGTGAAGATCCCCCTGGACCATCCCGCGGGCACCTACTGGTACCACGCGCACAAGCATGGCTCAGCGACGCTCCAGCTTGCCAGCGGCATGGCCGGCCCACTGATCATCCGAGGCGACATCGACAGGGTGCCCGCCATCCGCGCCGCCAAGGAACGGATCATCCTCTTCCAGCAGATCCCTTATGAGCTGATGGATGATCCCACGATGCCGGGGCACCAGGCCTTCATGGTGGAGAACTATGACCAGCTCAGGAATGGACTGTGGCCGACCCAGGGGCGGCGCTTCACGCTGAATGGAGAAGTCGAGCCCACCTACACGCTGTTCCCTGGTGAGGTGCAGCGCTGGCGGTTCATCCACGGCGGCCTTCGGGAGATGCTCAAGCTCCGGCTGGTTCGTCGCCAGGGGAATCAGGAGTTCCCCCTGACGCAGTTCCAGATCGCGCATGACGGCATCACCACCGGCCGGATCGACGCGGTGACGGAGACGGAGATGCATCCCGGCTACCGCGTGGACGTGATGGTGCGTGCGGCGGAGGTGAATGGGACTCCGCTGCCGCCGGGGACATACTTCCTCGTGGACGAGAACATGCCAGCTCCCGCACCGGGGCACACCCTGGCTCGGGTGGTGGTGGCGAAGGGCAAGCTGAAGAGGATGCGCCTCCCCACGGCTCAGGAGTTGGCGCCGCTCGCTCCGTTCAAGCCCATCCAGGACGCTGAGATCACCGGGCAGCAGCAGGTCGTCTTCAGCATCGACCTCTCGGTGACGCCGCCGCGGTTCCTGATCAATGGCAAGGAATTCGATCCCCACGCGGTGCGCAAGCTGATGCTGGACGCGGTGGAGGAGTGGAGCGTGACGTCCCAGAACTTCAACCATCCCTTCCACATCCACGTGAATCCGTTCCAGCTGACGACCGAGGACGGGAAGATCCTCTGGAAGGACACGGTGATTGTTCGCAGCGGGCAGACCGTCAAGCTGCGCACTCGCTACGTTCGCTACCTCGGCCAGTTCATGATGCACTGCCACATCGCCGAGCATGGGGACCTGGGAATGGCCGAAGTGCTCGAGGTCGTGCCGCACACTCAGTCCCACGGCCACACCGGAGATCACTGAGGAGGAGGGTGGACAGGGGGTGGGCGTGCGGCCGGTGGAAGCTCACGGGCCGCTGCCACCACCGGACCGAGCACCGCCGCGACCGAGGCCACCACTTCGGCGAGCTGCTCCGGGCGCCCCTCCGGCAGGCTCTGCCTGAAGCGTGCCCACTTCTCCATGCTCCAGGGGCTCCGGCCGAACTCGCCCGAGATGAGCCGCGAGGTGAGATCGAGCGAGTCACCCCGCGAGTCGAACGCGAGCCGGAGTGCCCGGGGCAGCAGCGCTGGAGCGAGCGGCGAGTGCTTCGCCAGCAGGTAGACGTCGAAGAGATCCTTTGGGCGGAAGCGGCCCTTGCCCCGCTCGAAGAGGCCGTGGACCTTCCATGCGAACAGAGTTTCCGGCCGACAGGCGAGGACCCGGGCCGGGGGCCCTTCCTCCAAGGCTGGCTCTATCCAGGTCGGGGGCGGATCCATCGGATCGCCGAAGCCCGTGTCGATCCGCAGCTCGAAAGGCGCTTCGCCTCCGGGCTGCGTCACATCCACGAAGGCTCGTACGCCGGGGAAGTTCGTCTCCGCCCAGATCACCTCGGAGCGGAGCGTGCCGAAGCGGAGCCCATCGCCCGCCTCGACGTGGCAGACGGACTCCAGCCTTGCGGCGGTCGCCGCCGGGTCGAAGGGGAAGAGAGCCAGGAAGTCGATGTCCTCCACCGGCCGAGGTACCGGACCGGACCACAGGCGCATCATCATCCCGCCCCGCAGGACGAGCTGCTCCGCCTCGGGCGAGTGAGAGAGGCGCCGCAAGAGCCCCGTGGCCGCCCGGAGGACGGGTGGGGGGCTCATGACCGCACCTCGCCCCAGCCTCGATCGAGTGCGTGGTTCGAGTCGTACACCGTGTACTCGCGCAGCGGGTAGGAGAGGGGCAGGCCCGTCTCTGCCAGATCCCGCAGCACCGCCGAGAAGCGTGCCTCCGCGTTCGCCCGGCCCAGTCCTTTCACTCGCAACGTGACGAAGCGCTCGGCGCCCCCATCCGCCCGCACTTTGCGCGCGTTCCGCGACAGGTGCGCACCGTACCGCTCGCACCGCGCCCGCAGTGCCTCCACGTCCGCCCCCTCCGCGGGCAGCGTCACCTTGACGTGGAACTCGAAGTAGTTCGCGGGCTGGGCCCGGGCTGTTGCGTCATCGCTCGGAATGTCCTTGTTGGCGCCCAGCGCCTCGATCTTCAGGCGGGTCACGTCGAAGCCCTCCACCGCCAGCGCGCGTGCGAAGGCCTGTACCTCCTCCTGCGCCTGCTTCAGCGGACCGTGGTGGTAGGAGGCAGTCATGGGCTGGAAGCGCGCCTCGCCTTGGCCCAGCTCGATGAAGATGCACTTCACCCCCGCCGCGCCGCAGAAAGCACGGAAGCGCTGGAACTCGTCCTCCGAGCGCGCCGCGATCGTCACGTGCGCCTCGTAGGCCCCGCCCGCCGATTGCTCCCGGAGTCGATCCGCCAGCTCGAGGTACGGCCTGTGGCGCATGTTGAGGAAGAACTTGTGCTGCGCCATCTCTCCGAGCGTGCGCTCGTACCCATCCGGCAGCCAGGCGCGATCCCAGCCGTAGCCGCCCTCGCCCCGAGGCTCCGTGAGCAGCGTGCCCGCCATGGAGCCCTCGAAGAGGGCCACGTGACCCGGATGGCCATTCTCCGAGAACGCCACGGCCACCCGCGCACGGCCCCGGTTGCCGCCATGGGTGTCCAGGAACGCGCGCTCGCCTTGCGCGAGCCACTGTTTCTTGAAGCGGGCTCCCGTGAGTGTGACCCCGCTGTCCAACTCGAGCGCCGTGGTCTCCACGAAGCATGGCGCGCCGAGTACTTGGTACGCCGCCAGCACCTTGCGCTTCGCTAGGGCACCCAGGTCGATGGGGCCTTGCGCGTCGTCTGCGGGCTCGTGCCCCGGGAGGGCGAGCTTGCGCCAGACCACGTCGATGCCCGAGAGCAGCCGAGCGACTTCCTCGGCTTTGTACTGGTTGCCTGTGACGAAGAACGCGCGTGGCATGGAGCTCTCCTCGCGGCTCATGACGGCTCCGGGCGCCAGTTCCAGACGGCGGGCAGGTGGGTGTTTTCGGGCAATAGGCTGCCGTCCACCTTGTCCGGCCGCACGTACTTGGCGAGGAAGTCCACGCGCTCGGCACCCTCGATGCGCCGCTCCACGCGCCAGACGGCTCCTTCGACGGCATCGATCGCCCCATGGAAGCCGCCACCCTGGAGGCGCGCCATCACCGCGTCGATGCTCAGCGGCCCACCCTCGTGGATGAGGCCCGGGGTGACGAAGCCCCCAACGCTCACCCGGGCTCGCACCTCATGCCAGGGGCGTCGCTCGTTGCCGTTCAGGAGGTCGAAGGCGACGAAGGGCTCGTGACGCAGCGCATAGCGGGTCCCATGCGCCAGGGCCAGCCACTCGCCCACGAGGCGCTCGCCGGGCTGGAGGGTGGCGAGGAAGCGCTTCGAGTGTTGCGCAACCCAGGCCGCCCAGAGCCGCCGGGCCTCGTTGGGGGAGTGCGCGGCGAGGCGGCCCTCTCGGCCCAGCGCCACGATCGCGTCCCCCAGGCGCGCGGCGGCCACACAGGAGCCGTCCAGCTTCTCGAGCACCACCACGTGATCGTGGGCATCGCGCGGACGCTCGGTGCAGATGCGCGCGTGGGTGGGCGAGAGGTGCCGATCCGCCGGGCCCGTGCGCGAGCCCGGCAGGTGGGGGATGGAGCCGTAGGCCTTGCCTCCGAGCGGGCGGAACTCCGGATCAGGACGGGCGTTCACCCGCTCAAGGCTAGCTCAGGCGAAGCGCACCGCGTAGATGGGGGGAAGGTGCGCGGAGATGTGCGTCCACGAGTCCCCCTGGTTCTCGGAGACCCAGAGCGAGCCCGTGGTGCTGCCAAACGCGAGCCGGTCTCCCGTGGCGTCCACGTCGAGCGCATGGCGCAGGGTGAGATCGTACGCGTGCTCCTGGGGCAGGCCCTCGCGCAGCACCTCCCAGGTCTTGCCCGCATCGCGCGTGCGGGAGACGACGACGCGGCCATCGACGGGGACGCGGTGCTCGTCCTTGATGGCGGGGACTCGCCAGGCGGTGTCCGGCTCCGTAGGGTGGACCGCAATGGCGAACCCGAAGACGCTCGGGGCGCTCTCGTGGATGGTGTGCCACCGGTTGCCGCCATCATCGGAGCGGAAGACGCCGTTGTGGTGCTGCACCCAGAGGCGATCCGGGTGTGAGGGGCTGCGCGCGACCATGTGCGGATCCTGAATGGAGGGATCCTCGCGCCGCTCGGGAGGCATGTACTCGGCGAACATTCCCTGGCTGGCGACCTCCCACTTCTCGCCGCGATCGCGGGTGCGCCAGACACCGCCACACGAGACACCGACGAGGAGCTCGTTTGGGTTCTTCGGGTGGGGGCAGATGGAGTGGATGCCCGGCAGATCCGCGCCACCGCCGAACCACTGCTTGCGCTGCGGGTGCTCCCAGAGGCCGCGCACCAGCTCCCACGAGCGGCCACGATCATTCGAGCGGAAGAGTCCTCCGCCGATCGTGCCGACCCAGAGCGTGTCCTCCACGGCCTCGAAGGCCCAGATCTGCTCGACGCGCCAGGGCCACGGCTTGCCATCCGGCAGGGTGTCCACGACGCCCTCGGGAATCGTCGGGAAGGCCGGGGCCGCCAGCTCTTCCCAGCGCTGGCCTCCGTCGGTGGAGGCTCGCAGCTTCACGCCGAAGTGGCCCAGGAACAGTGCAGCGTAGAGGGTGCCATCCGCGGGGTTCTTGCCCATCAGCGAGACGGAGTCCCCGAGGAACGAGGTGTTGACGATGTGCCAGCGGCCCTGCGTGCGGCGGAGCTCGAAGAGCCCCTTGCGTGTGGCGGCGAAGATGCGGTCGGACATGGTTACCCCCCTGAGAGTGCCTGCATGACGTAGAGCTCGGCGGACTCGCTGATGGGATCCTGTTGGGCCGCGCGATCGCGGATCTGGCCGCCGTTGACGAAGATGACGACGTGCTGGCGCATCGCCCCCTGTTCATCGAGCACGTAGCCCCGTGCCTGAGGATGGCGGGCGAAGTACTGCTCGAGGGCCTCGCGCACGGTCTTCCCCGTTACCATCTCGGAGGGGCAGGACACATGGCGCTGGATGCTGGAGGTAAAGGTGACGCGTGGCACGGCGGCGCAACCTAGCATCCAGGTTCCAGCCGGTCATCCCTGGGCGCTCCCTGGATCGTCGGCGGTATTGGAATGTGGCAGGTGCCGCCTGAGCTACAGCTGGTCGACCGAGAGGAGCACTTCGGGATCGAAGGCCGCGCGCACGCGGCTCATGGCTCCGCCACGGGCTGGTGGCTCACCACGCGCTCCGCCTGACGGCCCATCAGCTCGGAGTAGTGGTCGTGCCGCGCCACGAAGGTGCCCAAGCCGGCCGATGCCGAGCGCAACTCCACGATGAGCCCCTTCAGCTCCGCCTGCGGCAGGTAGGCCGTGAGGATGTCCCAGCCCGGCAGATCCAGGTTCGCATCGAAGCCCAGCAGTTGGCCTCGTCGGCCGGTGATGAGCCGCTGGGCCCGAGGTATCGCGTCTCGCGGCACGTGGAGCTCCACGTGGAGGATGGGCTCCAGAAGCACCGGCTCCAGCCTCGGCAGGATCTCCGCCATGGCCAGGCGCGCGGCCGTGCGGAAGGCCTGATCGGAGCTGTCCACCGAGTGGTAGGTGCCTCCCATCAAGGTGACGGCCACGTCCACCACGGGGAAGCCCAGTGGTCCTCGGTGTAGCCCCTGGAACACGCCCTCTTCGACGGCGGGGATGTACTGCCGGGGCACCGCACCGCCCACCACTGCCGAGGTGAAGTTGAAGCCCTGTCCGCGCGGCAGGGGCCGCACCCCCACCACCACGTCACCGAACTGGCCATGGCCCCCCGACTGGCGCTTGTAGCGCGCGTGGTGCCCGCCGTGCCGCCGGATGGTCTCCCGGTAGGGAATGGGCACGGGGTGCATCACCACCGGCACCCGCAGGTGTGCGCCCAGCCGCTCGATCGCCTCTCGCACGTGCAGCTCGCCCTGGCCTCCGAGCAGCAACTGCTGCGTGTCGGGATCCTGGTCCACGGAGAGCGAGGGATCTTCCTCCACCAGCCGGGCCAGCGCGCCAGGCAGCTTCACGTCGTCTGTGCGCTTCTGCGCGGTGATCGCCACCTGGTGCACGGGCGGGGACGCTGCGGGCCAGCCGGTGATGCGGCGGACCTCGTCCTGCTCCACTCGCTCTCCCGTTCGCGCCGCGTCCAGCCGGCCGATGATCGCCACCTCTCCCTCGTGGGCCGTGCGGACCGCCTCCTGCCGCGCTCCATGTGGCTGGAACACGCCGCTCACGCGTCCTCCGCCGAGGGTGCCCCCATCCGTCACCGTGCCTCGCCAGATGCGAGCCAGTGACTGCTTGCCCACGTGAGGCAGATGGCGCGTCTTGAAGGGCTGCACCAGGGGGCCCCCCTGGGTGGAGATCCCCAGGCGCGTGCGCGTCTCCTCGACGGCGGGCACTTCGTGGCGCAGGCCTTTCAGCAGCCGCAACAGGCCCAGCCCTCGCTCGGCCGACCCGATGAAGACGGGCACCAGCCGGTCCTCTCGCAGCGCCCGCGCCAACTGCTCGTAGAGGACTCCCGGCGGAGGCACGACGTCCTCGATGAGTTGCTCCAGCAGCGCGTCATCCTGATCCGCCAGCCGCTCGAGCATCTGCCGCCGCGCGGCCTCCTCCAAGGGCCGGTCCGTCTCCGGCAGGGGGATGAGCGCGGCCTCCCGCTCGCCCGTCATGCCCCAGGCCCGCTCGCTCACGAGATCCACCACGCCCACCATGCGCTCCCCCTCGCGCAAGGGGATCTCTCGCAGCACCAGCGGGCGCGAGGAGACGGCTTGCAGCGAGTCGAGCAGTCCGCGCACCGACGCGCCGCTCTGATCCAGCGCGTTGAGGAAGAGCAGGTGGGGAATGTGGCGCGTATCGAGGAAGTGAAACAGCGGCGACAGGGCGGCCGCGCGATCCGGGCCGGTATCGCACACCACCAGCGCCGCGTCGCAGACCATCAGCGCGTGACGGGCTTCCAGCGAGAACTCAGGAGCCCCTGGGCAGTCAATGAACGTCCAGCGCTCCCCCAGGAAGTCCGTGGTGGCCGCCGCCAGCTCCATCGTCATCGTACGCCCGCTCGCCGTGCCATTGCCTCCGGTGGCTCGCAGGGGACCGGCTCCAGTGACTCGCAGCAGCGACTCCAGCAAGGTCGTCTTGCCTGCTCCCTGAGGACCGACGAGAGCGACGACACGCGGCGAGGCGGGATGCTTCATAGAGAGAGCTCCTGCGGGCGGCAGAGTGTGCTCGCGCGGGAAAGGTGGAGCACGTGCACGCACTTGAGAAGCAGGAGCGGACGGACAGCCGAGGGTCCTCCTTCACGTCTCCCCGAGGACCCTCGCGCCCGTGCCACCGTTACGGCATCACCGTGCTGCCCTCGTACTCAGCCATCTTGAGCAGCTCCTGCTGGGACATCTCGTCCATGGTGCGCTGCATCTCCATGGCCACGGTGCCAAGGTCCCCCTCCGAGGCCACGCTCGTCAGCCGCGGGAAGAGCACGTTCTCCTCCTCCTTCACGTGCTCCTGCACGCTCTTCATGAGCTTCATCGTGTCCTGCATCAGGCGCGGATCGTGGCGCTTCATTTGAAGGATGTCCGCGATGAGCTGCTTGACCTCGGCGTGCTCCTGGAGTGAGCGGTCCACCATGTCCTGGATGCCCATGCGCATGCAGAACGGATAGAAGTGCCGCTCCTCGATGGTCGCGTGGAGCGTCAGCTTCTCGGAGACCTGTCCCAGGAGGGTGATTCGCTCGTCGGCGTCCGCCTTCTGGATGCGGTCGAACAGCTCGTCCACTTCCTGGTGCTGCTGCTTCAACATTGCGATCGCGTCCATGAGGAGCGGCTCCTTGCAAGTCTCAGGGTTCGAGCCAACGGTCCTCACGCGGGAAGTTCCCGGCAAGCCATCTGCCCGCCCGGATGGGGGGCTTGGTGCTCCAGGGGAGAAGCATGAGAGACTGGAGAGGCAGCGAGGCACCAGGCCTCCAGGGAGTCAGCACGGAATGGGCAGGACTTTGGGAATGGGCATCCTCCGGATGCTCGCGTTGGTGGGCTTCGCGGCCATCGTCATCCTCTTCGTGCTCACGGCAGGCGCCTCCTTCATGCCAGGAACGAAGATCGGGCCCATGTTCGGCGCCACGCCCGAGGCGCTCGCGGGGCTTGGGGATCCGCCCGACGCCGGGACGGCGCCCGACGCGGGGACTCTGGCGGCCCAGCCTGCTGAGCAGGGGAGCGCGGCTCCAGGGCAGGCCCAGTCGCTTCCGGAACAACAGGGGCGGTGATGCGGCAGCTCCTGCTGGGCACGGCGTTCTCCTTCGGGATGCTCGCCCTGGCTTTCTGGCCGCTGGAGCGCGCGTTCCCCGCGCGTGCCGGACAGCGCCTCTTTCGCTCGGCCTGGGGTGTGGATCTCCTCTTCTTTCTGGGGCAGTACCTGCTGTGGGGACCGCTCGTGGTGCTCGGGCTCGCGTCCCTCCAGGAGTTTTTCCGCCCGGAAGCTCTGGCGTGGCTGCGCGACGCGGTGAGCCTCCAGCCCACGTGGCTCCAGGTGGTGGAGACAGTGGTGCTTGCGGATCTCGGCGTGTACTGGTGGCATCGCCTGTGTCACCAGGTGGACTGGCTCTGGCGCTTCCATGCCGTGCACCACTCGGCGGAGCACCTGGACTGGCTGGCCGCGCACCGCGAGCACCCGCTGGATGGGCTCACCACCCAGCTCGTGTGCAACCTGCCTGCCTTCCTGCTGGGCATCCCGCTCGGGCCACTGGCCATGGTGGTGGCCTTCCGCAGCATCTGGGGCGCCTTCATCCACTCCAACGCACGGCTGCCACTCGGCCCGCTGGGCTTCCTCTTCGGCGCGCCCGAGCTGCACCACTGGCACCACGCCCGCGTGGAGCAGACGCGGCACAACTTCGCCAACCTCGCTCCTTATATGGACTGGATCTTCGGCACGTATCACCGTCCGGAAGGAGAGGAGCGCTGGGCGCTCGGGCTTACCGAGCCGTTCCCGCGCGGGTACCTCGGACAGCTGCTCTCACCCCTCCGTGCCCTTGTGCTCCCCGTCCGAGGCACCCATCCCGCCGCGCCGGCCACTGGGCGGGGGGAGCCGCAGGCGGCGGACCACGCGTAGCAGCATCTCCTCATCCATCGGGTTGACCAGGAAGCCCTTGGCGCCGAGTTGGTGGGCGCGCTCAAAGCCCTCGTCCTCCGAGCTGCTGAGGACGATCAGCGAGGCGGGGATCTGGAGCTCTCCCATGAGCAGCCCTTCCATGGCTTGCACGGGCGCGATCACCAGATCCGTGGCATGGGTGTGCAGTACCTCCAGCGGGGTCGCCGCCTTGCCCTCGTAGCCGTGGCGGTTGAGCATCCGGGAGAGGAGCACCGCGGTCACCGGGTTCCAGCCGTAGAGCAACACCGGGGCGTCGGGGTCGGGCTCGGAGTCGTACTCGGGCGCAGGCGGCTCGAAGGACTCGCGGATGCCATAGAGCTCCGTGAGCGCGCGAGCCAGGGCCCTCTCCGAGGCGAGGTGAGGCTCCACTCGGGGCTTGCCCGAGGCCGCGCGCACGTCATCGAGTGCCTCGATGGAGGCGGGGGCCGGCAGGGCGACGTGCAGGACCACCTTGTCCTGTTTCTCCAAGCGGAGCGGGATGACGCGGTGCTGCCGGGCGATGCGGGCGGGGATGAGCTTGGCCAGCTTGCGGTCCAGCGGCTCCCGGTCCAGCTCCACGGTGGGGAGGCCCAGCTGCTCGGAGAGGGCTTGGAGCACGTCGGACTCCGAGCAGACGCGCTCGCGGATGAGCGCCCGGCCGAGGGGGACTCGGGCCTCGTGGTGGTGCACGAGCCCCAGGCGGAGCTGGCCACGGCTGACCAGCCCCCGCTCCAGGAGGATCTCGCCCAGCATGCGCCTCGTGCCGGTCTCCATCATGGGCTTCAGATGGCACCTGCCGGACGTCGCGACGACGGGCGCCCGGGAAAGCCCTTGCTTGATCGCCCGCTCTGGAGGCTTTCCTGAGAGACTGGTGAAGGCCCGCTGGGCGGGTCTGCGAGGAGGAGCAGCCATGGCGGACGTGGATGTGCTGATCGCGGGGGCAGGACCCACGGGGCTGACGCTGGCGGTGTGTCTGGAGCGCTACGGCATCCGGGCCCGCGTGGTGGATCGGCTGGAGGGGCCCTCGCCCCTGTCGCGAGCGCTGGCGGTGCAGGCGCGCACACTCGAGGTGTTCGACGATCTGGGATTCGCGGAGGCGGCGCTGGCGCGGGGCATGCGCGTGGAGGGCACGAACCTGGTGGCTCGGAACGGGCGGCAGGCGCACCTGCGCTTGGGAGGCTTCGCCGGGCTGGAGTCCCACTATCCGTTCATCCTCATTCTCCCGCAGGACGCCACCGAGGCACTGCTCACGGAGCAGCTCACGGCGAGAGGCGGGCGGGTGGAGTGGGGCGTGGAGGTCGAGGGACACAAGGATGCGGAGGGGGCGGTAGAGGTCTCCCTGCGGCACACGGACGGGAGACAGGAGACGGTGCGGGCGCGCTGGCTGGTGGGGTGTGATGGCGCGCGCAGTCAGGTGCGCAAGGCCGCGGGCATTCCCTTCGAGGGCGAGACGTACGAAGACGTCTGCATGCTGGGCGATGTCCGGGTGAACTGGTCCCTGAAGCCGGGCGAGATTCACCTGATGCCCTCGCGACGTGGCGTGATGGCGGCGTTTCCGATGCCTGGGGGCGAGTCCCGCTTCCGGGTGGTCACCATCATCCCTCGCGATATGGCGCCGCCCGGAGAGATGCCTACCCCCACGCTGGAGCAGCTCCAGGAGGTGGTGTCCCAACTGGCACCCGTTCCGGCCCAGCTGAGTGAGCCGCGATGGACGAGTGGTTACCGGCTGCACCGCCGGGGCGTGTCTCGTTACCGGCAGGGGCGGGTGTTGCTGGCGGGCGACGCGGCGCACATCCACAGCCCAGCGGGAGGGCAGGGCATGAATACGGGCATCCAAGATGCCTACAACCTCGCGTGGAAGCTGGCCTTCGTCCTCCAGGGCCGGGCGGCCGAGTCGCTCGTGGATACGTACGGTGCGGAGCGCGAGCCCGTGGGCCGCAAGTTGCTGGAGGGGACGGATCGGCTCTTCGGGTTCGCGGCGGCCAAGGGGCCCGTGGCGAGGTTCGCGCGCCAGTACCTGGTCCCGCTCGTGGCGGCTCCCATCCTGTCGCAGGCCATGCTTCAGCGCCGGCTGGTGCGGTTCGTCTCCCAGCTCTACCTCCACTATCTCCGCAGTCCGCTCTCCACGGAGACGGTGCGAGGCGAGGATGGCCCCAGCGCGCCGATCGCACGAGGTCCTGCGCCCGGTGAGCGGGTGCCGGAGCTACCGATCGAAGGAGAGGGGATCTCTCGGTTGCACGAGGCGCTTCGAGGCCCCTCTCATGTGCTCCTGCTCTTCCAGGGGCTGGACGCACCGGCTCCCTTCGAAGAACTGCTCGCGTTGGCACGTTCGCTGGAGTCCACCTACGCCGGGTGGCTGCGCGTGTTCGTGGTGACCCCGGAACCTCAGAAGCGAGGTCCTGGCGTGTTGGTGGACGCTCAGCGGCAGGCTCATCTGCGCTTCGGGGCGGGAACGCCGTGCGCCTATCTGGTGCGCCCGGACAAGTACGTGGGCTGCCGCCTCCGGCCCGTGGAGTCCTCCCAGCTGCACGACGAGCTGCGAAGACGGCTCACGGGGGCGACAGAGGCTCCGGCCGGTACTCATGAATCCACACCTTCTCGATACCCCAGGTGAAGAGCACCCAGTGCCGGGAGAGGGGCACGAAGCCCTTGCCCTCGATTGGGTGGGTCACCGTGAGGAAGCGCGTCCCGGGTTGGCAGGTGCGGAACCGCTCGATCAAGCGCGCCTGGGTCTCGGGGGTCAGGGCCAGCCAGTTGGTGAAGATGTGGGTCGCGTCTCCGAGGTCCTCGCGGGTCATGTCTCCCACCGTGAGCGTGATGCCTGCGGCCTTCAGCCGGGGAGCCACCCGCGTCACGTGGTCCCCGAGCAGCTCCACGCCCCGCGCTTCAGCCCCCAGCCAGCTCGCGGCGATGAGCACTCGCCCGCGTCCCGCGCCCAGATCCACCAACCGGCTCCCTCGGCCGACTCCCGCCTTCTTGAAGAGGTAGAGCGCGGACACCAGCGGCGTCTCACCATAGATGAGCTCGCGGAAGCGCTGGCCGGTGGTCTTCAGCGCCCGGACCACCTCGAAGGTGCGCCGCGCGCGATACGGGGTGTGGAGGATCTCCGCCCACCAGATCCCCAGGTACGCGGGCAGAAGCCGGGGCCGGAGCAGCAGCAACAGCAGGTCCGTGAGCCGCGTGAAGATGGCGAAGACCACCACTTGCAACCGCAGGGCGACCATCTCGAAGAACGAGAGATCGAACTCCTTCAGATCGTCTTCATCGCGCTTGGCATCCGGTGAGGGCGGGAGGGGCTCCGTCATGGTCGGGTGTCCAACAAGTGCGGCGGCCTTGGTGCGGCCATGGCTGACCGTACACCCGGACCGGCAGTCACTCCAGGCATCACGGATGGGCACCCACACACAGCCCCACGCAGGCCGCCAGGAGAGTGCTATGGTCCCCGGCCGTGGCCCCCCACGAAGACGATGACGAGCAGGACTCCGAGCAGTTCGAGACTGCCAGCATTCCGGTCGAGCGGAAGGGCCCGGTGCGGGTCAAGCTCGTCTTCCTGTCGGGTCCGGACGCGGGGAAGAGCCACGCCCTCGGGGCCGGGCGCTACCTGCTTGGGACGGCGTCCGGGTGTGACTACGTCCTGAAGGATCGCGCTGTCTCCCGGCAGCACCTCTCCCTGGAGGTGAAGGAGAGCGGGGTGCTGGCGCGGGACCTGGGCTCGCGCAACGGCTCGTTCTGCGAGGGCATGCGCTTCACCGAGCTGGAGGTCCGCCCCGGCGCCGTGCTCAAGCTGGGCACCACCGAGCTGAAGATTGTTCCAGAGGACTCGCGCGAGCGCGTCATCCTGCCCTCCACCCGCACGAGCTTCGGCTCGCTGGTGGGCGCCAGCCGGAAGATGCGCGAGGTGTTCGCGGTCCTGGAGCGGCTGGGCTCCGGAGATGCGGATGTGCTCATCCAGGGCGAGACGGGCACCGGCAAGGAGGGCTGCGCCGAAGGCATCCACACGGCGAGCAAGCGCCACAAGGGCCCCTTCATCATCGTGGACCTGGCGGGCATTGCCCCCTCGCTGATCGAGTCCGAGCTGTTCGGCCACGTGAAGGGCGCCTTCACAGGCGCTCAGTCGGACCGGGCCGGGGCCTTCGAGCGCGCCGAGGGCGGCACCGTCTTCCTGGACGAGGTGGGCGAGCTGCCCATGGACATCCAGCCCCGGCTGCTGCGCGTGCTGGAGCGGCGGCAGGTGAAGCGGGTGGGGGCCAACGACTACCGCACGGTGGACATGCGGGTGGTGGCGGCCACGCACGTGGACCTGGAGGCGGCGGTGAAGGTGGGGAAGTTCCGCGAGGACCTGTTCCACCGGCTCGCGGTGCTGCGGGTGACGTTGCCGCCGCTGCGCGAGCGCCTGGAGGACATCACGCTGCTGGTGGACACGGTGCTGACGCGGATGGGGCGGCCCCCGAGCGCGCTGTCCGAGCAGACGCGGGCGCTGCTGGCGCAGTACCCCTGGCCGGGCAACGTGCGTGAGCTGCGCAACGTGGTGGAGCGCGTGGTGAACATGGGGGAGGAGGGCCTGCCGGACATCGCTTCTCCCTCGGCGCCGGGGAGCAAGGACAAGCCACGCGTGGCCGTCCCTGTCACCGCGGCCGCCGCTGCTGCCGCGGCCGCGCCGGAGCTGGATCTGCCCTTCAAGGAGGCCAAGGAGCGGCTCATCGAAGGGTTCGAGCGCGACTACCTCAAGAGCCTCCTGGAGCGGTGCGAGGGCAACGTCTCGCGAGCTTCACGTGAAGCGGGCATCGACCGCGTCTACCTTCGCAAGCTGCTGAAGAAGCACGGGCTCCACGATCCCGACGGCCCATGAGCCGAGCGCGCTTCTCCTGCGTCAATGATGGACTACTGGGGACGCGCCTCGCGAGGGGCCCGTCTGACCACGAACAGGATCGCCCCGATCGCTCCTAGCACGATGACGGCGAGCACAGCCTTGTGGCGCAGGATCTGCAGCAGCGTGGCGATCCAGAGCGGTGTTCCCTGCGCGAGCTTGATCGCGGGCGAGGGTGCTGACAGGTTGCCCGCGGTGTCCACGCTTCGCAGCGTCACCCGTGTCCCTCGGGCCTTGTCGATGTCGAAGTTGTAGAAGCACGTGGTGTGCCCGATGAAGTCCTTGCCGGGAGGCAACAGCGCCAGGATGCGCTCGGGGTCGTTCTCGGGGACCACGACGGTGGCCAGCTTCCCGGCGGGGACTCGGTCATCGGAGGCCCCCTCGGTGCTGACGGTGTAGCCCTCCTCCTCGGACTCGCAGCTGCTCCACCGGTTGACGATGCCGTGCTCGTAGTCGACGTCCACTGAGCTGGGAGGGCGGGGTGGCTGGGTGTCGGGCTCTCCCTGGACCTCGAAGACCGCCGCGGGCTCCGGCCTGTAGCCTGAGCCCTTCGTGAGCTTGGGATCCACCTCCAGCGTGTACCGCTTCCCGTTCTCGAGCGGGGTGCTCGGGCTGATCCGCAGGATGTCGTCGCCGACCTCCACCACCTGCAAGGGCACCCTCTCGTCACCGGGGTTCTCCCGGAGCACCCACTGCCGGTAGTGGCCCTTCGCCGCGTAGAAGGTGACGTTGGGGGGGAGGGTGCCTTCCTTGGGGAAGACCTGCCCTCCCGGCGCGCAGCTGCACGCCCAGGCAGAGGAAGGCAGTACGCACGCGAGAACCAAGGCCACTGCGAGGACGAAGCGCCACATGGGGCCTATCTCATCCGAAGTCTGCCTTCACTGCGAGTGGAGGGGCGGGATTAATGGGAGCCGGAGCCCGCGCGTTGCCGGAGCTCGCTCCACGCATGGTTGAGCCGGCGGGTCTCCTCCGCCGCCAACGCCTGGAGCTTGGGCCCCAGCTGCGCCACCTTGTCCGGGTGGTACTGGGTGATGAGCTGGAGGTAGGCCCGCTTCACCTCGGCGAGGGGCGTGCCCGGAGCCACGCCGAGCACCTCCCAGGGACTGCTGGCGGGCGCCGCTCTCGCCGTAGGGGGCTCCTCAGCAGCCTTCGGCTCCTCAGCGGCCTCTGGCTCTTCGTCGGCCTCCGGCTCCTCAGGTGCCTCCGGCTCTGGCTCCGCCGGGGCTTCTTCCTCCACGGGAGAGGCCCCGAGCTCCTCCGCGCACGGCGTGCAGAGCAACAGCTCCCGAGCGCTGGCGGTGCTGCCCCTCGCTCCAGGCTGTCCGGCGCGTGGCTCGGGCAGGGTGTAGTCGCCGAAGCACGCGTCACAGACGATCCGCTGACAGTGCTCGCAGCGCGCGGCGCCCTCTGCCTGCTCGAGCAAGGCGCCGCACGTGAAGCAGTCCTCGGGCAGCGGGGCCTCCTCGCCGCAGGACACGCAGAAGGCCCAGGTGGGATCGAGCCGGGCCTCGCACGCTACGCACGTGGGGGCATCCGCCTCTTCGGAGGGTTGCCAGCGCTGGGCCGTGGCGCACCACGGGCAGAACGGCATGAGCCACGCCACGCGGCCCTCGCACTTGCGCGAGCTGCAATCGAAGGCGAGCACATAGCCCTCGGCGGTGTCGCTGGGCGCGTTGTCCTCCTCGAAGGACTCGCCGCAGGCCCAGCAGGCGTTGAAGTCGGGGTGCGAGGGCGCACCGCACGCGTCGCACTCGGGGTTGCCGTGCTCGGCCTCCCAGTTCAGCTCGGCGCCGCAGGTGGGGCAGCACTGCATCCATTTCACGGCCCGCTCGTGGCCGCAGGCCGCCTGGGCCGCTCGCCTGCGCCGGCCTGGGGGCTCGGGGAAGGGCGGGCGCTGTCCGCGAGCCTCGAATGCGTCCCAGACACAGCTGCGGCAGGCCTGGCCTCGGGAGGAGCGAGGCGCGGGGTGGCCCTCGAGAGCCCGGCGGCGGAAGAGCGCCTCGACCGCCGGTGTGCCCGCCTGTAGGCACGTCTGACAGACGGCGTCACCACAGATGTCGCACGAGCCCGCGATACGGCGGCCGCCCAGGCCCATGAGGGCCGGCTTCAGCGGTTCCAGGCAGCACGGGCACGCAGACATGCTCTCCCTACCAGCCCTCGAAACCCAGCGGGGCAGGGGTGGGAGGATACCAGCGTGGGAAATCCTGGCGACTTCCCGGACACGGGCTCACAGGCGCAACAAGCCGCTTGCCCCGCGAGCGTCCGGGCGGCAGATCCCTACCGAGGCCCGGGGCCTCAGCCCGCATCGCCGGGCCTGCTCGCGCATCTGAGTCCACATGCTTTCCTTCAGCTCCCGCTTCCTCGAGTCAACTCCCGGCGATCCCCTCATCGACCGCCGTCCGCGCCAGGTGCACGGCGCGCTGTGGTCGAAGGTGGAGCCGACGCCTGTTCCTGCCCCGAGGCTGATCGCTTGGTCTCCCGAGGTGGCGCAGCAGCTCGGGCTGGACGAGGCGACCCTGCGCTCCCCCGAGGCGGTGCAGGTGCTGGCGGGCAACGCGCTCTGGCCAGGGATGGTGCCGTATGCCGCGAACTACGGGGGGCACCAGTTCGGCAATTGGGCGGGGCAGCTTGGGGACGGCCGCGCCATCGTCCTGGGCGAGCTGGTGGCTCCGGATGGGGCGCGCTACGAGCTGCAGCTCAAGGGCGCGGGGCCCACGCCCTACTCGCGCCGTGCGGATGGGCGCGCGGTGCTGCGCTCGTCCATTCGTGAGTTCCTGTGCAGCGAGGCGATGCACCACCTCGGCGTGCCCACCACCCGGGCGCTGTCGTTGGTGGCGACGGGGGACTCGGTCATCCGGGACATGTTCTACGACGGCAACCCCGAGCCCGAGCCAGGCGCCATCGTCTGCCGGGTCGCGCCGACCTTCCTCCGGTTCGGTAACTTCGAGCTGTGCAGCAGCCGGGGGGACGTGGCGCTGCTGAAGCAGTTGGCGGACTTCACGCTGACGCACTTCTTCTCGGAACTCGGCAAGCCGTCCAAGGAGACGTACGCGGCCTTCTTCCACGAAGTGGCGCGGCGCACGGCGAAGCTCATTGCCCACTGGCAGGCGGTGGGATTCGTGCACGGCGTGATGAACACCGACAACATGTCGATCCTCGGGTTGACGCTCGACTACGGCCCCTACGGCTGGACCGACGACTTCAATCCAGGGTGGACGCCGAACACGACCGATGCGGAGCAGCGCCGCTACCGGTTCGGTAACCAGCCGACGATAGGACTGTGGAACGTCCAGTGCCTGGGCGTCGCGCTGCTGCCGCTCTTCGAGGATGACGAGAACCTGCTCACGGCGGGGCTGCTCGAGTACCAGCGTACCTTCGAGGAGGAGGCAACGCGGCGCTTCGCGGCGAAGCTCGGGCTGTCCTCGCTCCGGAGCGAGGAGGATCTGGCGTTGGTGAACAACGGGTTCGCGTGGCTAGCGGCGCAGGAGACGGACATGACCCGGTTCTTCCGGGGGCTCTCTTCGGTCGTGACGGCGGAGACGGCGCCCACTGGGCTGCCTCCGGTGGTACGCGAGACCTTCTACGGCGAGGTGCCCGAGGCCCACGTGGCGAAGGGCATCGAGTGGCTCCAGGCCTGGTGGCACCGCACGCGGCGGGCGGAGGCACCTCCGGCGGAGCTGGCGCAGCGCATGAACGCGGTGAACCCAAAGTACGTCCTGCGCAACTGGTTGGCCCAGGAGGCCATCGATGCGGCGCATGCGGGGGATGACTCGGGGGTGCTCGCGCTGCTGGACGTGATGCGGCGGCCGTTCGACGAGCAACCTGGACGTGAGAAGTACGCGCAGAAGCGTCCGGATTGGGCGCGGTTCAAGGCAGGGTGCTCGGCGCTCTCGTGCAGCTCGTAGGCGTGGAGCTGGCTTCCCCTGGGGCCGCTCACCCGTCAGGATGCTGCTGACGGAGGAAGGCGAGGGATGGAGCACAAGGGACGCACACGGTGGCTGCCGGAGCTGGGGGCGCCGCTGCGCGAGGTGGATCGCCTGCGGCGCACCGGGCGCTATGAGCAAGCGCTGGCGCGGATCCGGGAACTGGCCGAGGCCCACCCCACACAGGTGCGAGTGCTGCTGGAGGCGGGGCTGACGCTCGCCGTCTGGGGTCGTGCTCCCGCCGAGGCGCTCCAGTGGTTCGACCGTGTCCTGGATCTGGCGCCGGGGCACCTCACCACGCGGCTGCACCGGGCCCTGACGCTCGCAAGGGTGGGCCGACACGAGGAGGCGGTGGCCGACTTCAACACGGTGGAGGCCGTGGGACACCGCAAGCTGGTCATCCTCTACGCGAAGCGCGCCGAGTCCCTGCGAGCACTTGGTCGCCACGCCGAGGCTGAGCGCGACTGGACGCAGGCGCTGGACGAGGATCCGGGGAACCCGTGGCTCCTGCAGCAGCGCGCCCAGGCACGGGCCCAGCTCGGAAAGCTGACGGAGGCCATCCAGGATCTCACCGACGCGCTGGCCACGTATCAGGACGAGCCGGTGGACCCAGAGCTGCTACGGGACCGAGGAGTGCTGCGCGCCCGGCAGGGGGACACCGCAGGAGCGCGCGCCGACTTCGAGGCCGGGCTCGCCGCTTTCCGCCAGGGAGATCCGCCTGAGCTGTTGGGCTCGCTGCGCGAGCAGCTCCATGCCGTGCAGGTGCCCGGGGAGTCCTTCTCGCGGGACGTGGTGTCTCGGGAAGAAAGCTGAAGCCATGGGCATGCGCGGAACTTGGAAGGCGATTGTGTTCGCAACTCTCTGCGTGGGAGGGCTTTTCGCCTACGGCAGATGCGCCTCGCGCTCCACCGCCTCCAGACTTGCCGCCGATGCAGGGGCAGGCCCATCCGGTGTGGATGGAGGGAATGCCTCATCGCCCAACTTGCGTGAGGGTGAGGTGTTGCCTGTTGACGATCGGATTGACCTCTCCGATGGCGTGGAGGACCTGGAGAATCAATTCGCATTTGCCACCATGGTGGCGGCCTCTGTGAACGGAGGGGAAACATTCAAGTGCACTGGCGTGCTTATCAGCCCAAGAGTGGTCCTGACCGCTGGCCATTGTGTGTGCCCGCGGCATTCACTCGTGGAGCCAGGAAGTGATGCCCAGCTTGTGATTGATGGGGTGGCGTGTGCGGAAGAGATGGAGGTGACAACGATCACCTATTTTCCGCGAGCGGAAAGCTCCGACGGTCCTCCAGGATTTCGAGCCCAGACGTATCGCGCCCAGGTGAGCGTCCACCCTGCTTTGAAAATCCTCTTGGATGCCCAGCCGCTTGTCCTCTCCAGTCATGCGGATCTCGCCGTTGCTCTTTTGGACAGCCCCGTGGAAGATCCGTCCATGTCCGTTCGCCTCGCGGACTCTGAGGTCAAATTGGGGGAAGTCATCCGTGTCGCGGGATACGGTCTTGATGCGGCTACCGATTTCATTCATGGGGTCAGGCGTTCAGGCCAAAAGGAAGTCAAAAGACTCCCCGCTGGAGGTGCTGATGAAATGGTGCTTGCCCCGCATGGCGAACCGTTGACCATGGGCAGTGGAGAACTGTGCTTGCGCCAAGACAAGACGGGGATGTCTCTCGTCGGCTTATCCGGTAAGGGGGCAGGGCCTATGCCGGGATGCACGAGCGTCCACCTGTATCGCGAGTGGCTCAACGTTCAAATCCAGAAGTCAATCACCATCCCACCGCGCATGGACGGTGGCATGAAGTAATGCTGCGAGGATCACATGGCAATCCCTTGAGTTTGGCCTGCGCGGTGGCTATGGACGGCCCTGATGGTGAGCGTGTGCGGTGGTTGTGCCACGCAGCAACCTGCGGCTGCTCCGCGAACCCGGCGCGACGAAGTTCTTGCAGTTCTGCCACCCGGTATCTGGGATGCCAGCAACACGTACTCATCGGTGGTTGCGCTCACGAAAAACGGGGACAACAGACCGTACTGCAGTGGAGTGCTGCTCCATCCAAGGCTGATCCTGACTGCAGCTCACTGTGTGTGCAGAAATGCCCGCTGGGATAGAGACGCGAAGATCAGAGACCTCAAGTCCTGTTTGAAGCGGGCCTTCATTCAAACGGCGGTCTACTCTTCCTCGGAGCCAAACAAGCCAGGCGATTTCAAGGCGTACGAGGGCGATGTGCTGCCTCACCCCGATTTCAAGATCGTGCTCAGGGTGATGGATGGCCAGGAGAAGATTGTATCAGCGAATGCGGATCTGGCAGTGATTCGGCTTACTCAAGCGGTGGCACAGGCCATTTCCTCCGCTTCACTGTATCCAGGCGGAGTTAGCCCAGGCGCCAGCATCACTGTCACGGGTTTCGGTGTGGATCAGGTCGATGGCAAGGGGCAGTGCGCCTATCGGGACACCGTTCCAACCCGCCGCTTCGGCAACAATACGGTCTCTGATACGGGAGAAGGTGGACAGGTGTTTCAAATCTCCGATCAGAGTCAAGCTTTAGCAGCATGTGGCGATAGCGGGGGAGGTTGCTTTCGTGAGAATCAGCTCGTGGGTATCCTCTCGAGTGTGAGCATCGGAGGGACGTCAACGTATACGAGCACGCATTACTACATGCAATGGATCGCCAAGATGATCACGGAGACCGCTATCGTGCGATGACCCCTGCTGCGGAGCTCAAGGAGTGACGGCTGGCCCTCGCAGTTCACTGCGGCGCGCCCGGCGCTCAACGCACGCGGCATCCCCGCGACCTACTACCTTGGCACCGAGGGCATCCGTAACGGCGGGCAGATCGCGCGAGTGCTGCTCACCGATGGCTCGAATGTGCTCGGAGAGCGCCGTCTGGACGTGGCGCCCTGGGCCACGCCATCACTCCGGGCACCTGGCAGCGGATCGTCATCCCGTTCAGCGCCCTCGGTGTGAGCACTGGCACGCTTCGGGAGTTCTACCTCCAGGACCAGTCGGGCGGAGACCAGGGCTCGCTCTACGTCGACGACATCCAGTTGCTTCCCTGAGAGCGAGGAGGTGAGGGGTAGGGTAAGGACACAGAACCTCCTAGGTCCTCACGCCGGCAGGCGGAGCCGTTCCAGATGACAGAGGCTCTCCGACGAACAGGCGTGTTCTGGCTCAGAGCCTGGATTCTTGTCGCTTCTTTTCCCCCAGGTACGATGACCGCCTCCTCCAGGAGGTACGCCGTGCCTCATCCCCACAAACCGATGCAAACCTCTCGGCCAGGCAACGTGACGGCCCTGGCCGAGGACCTCCTGCTGCCCACGGGGGGGAGGCCACTGCCTCCGTCCGTGCGCCGCTCCATGGAGCAGTTCTTTGATGCGGACTTCTCTGACGTGCGCATCCTTGTGGGGCCCCACGTCAGTGCCCTGGGGGCGCGGGCCTTCACCCTTGGCTCCGACATCCACTTCGCGCCCGGTGAGTACTCGGCTCGGACGGGGCGCGGCCTGGAGTTACTGGGGCATGAGCTCACGCATGTGCTCCAGCAGCGCACGGGGCGGGCGCGCGGCCGCTGGGGCCGCAGCGGGGTGGTGCTCCAGGATGCGGCGCTCGAGGCCGAGGCGGACAGCATGGGGCGGCGGGCGGCCGCGAGACTGGTGCGCGGCGGGCATCTCCTGGACTCGCGCCTGGAGGAGGCACCTCTGTCCGTGGCAGCGATGCATGACACGCTTTGGCAGCCAGTGCCCGCTGGGGCCCTGGTTCAGCTACAGCCCGAAGGAGAGGCTCTCTCCGAGGCGACCTTCCTCAAGGTCGCCTCCAAATTCGTCTACGACCGCGCCAACAAGGAAGAGGACATCATGGAGGTCCAGGCCACCATCCTCAACGGGGCCCTGTACTTCGCGGCCAACTACAGGGCAGGCCAGGGCCTCTACCCCCTCAGCAAATACTACCCTCCCAACTTCGACTTCTGGCACAACAAGAAGCGGGAGAAGATTTACAGAAAGGCCGACATCCAGACCATTCAGGGGACCCTCCATGCGGAGCAGGCCCTACTTGGGGTGTTGGCACAAAAGCTGAAGAATGGAGAGGCGCTGACACGAATGGTGGTTATCGGCACCAAGCGCCCCTGCTCCTACTGCCGCCGGGTGCTACGGGCCTTCAATACGGCGCTTGCGGCGCACTATCCCGACGTCAATCTGCACTTCGTCGACAGGACCGGCAAGACAGTGCCCGCAGAGGTGGAGCGTCTCACACTGGTGCCGGGCAGCATTGAAGGTACCTTCAAGCGGTTTGCGACGCAGTACGCACAAGAACTCGCCGCGCTGATTCCGTTTCATGCAGGGATGGCGCATCTGGCCGACGAGGCGGAGGAAACCAATTCCGTGCGCACCAATGCCTCCCCCGAAATCTCGTACATGACATAGCCAAGGGGGTTACTGGGGCTTCTTCACGCCGAGCACTTTCAGCCGGTACGACGCCCAATGGGCGGGTGCGGCAGCTACTTCACAAACCTGCCCTCGTTCTGGAGCTCCGTCATCACCGCGTCGAAGTCCTTCGCCGGGTGCAATCACTCGTACCACTACGACTACCCGAACGGCCCGGCGGTGGGAGGGCCCTTGGGCGACTGCGGCGGGGGGGCCCCTACGTCGGGGACGCGATGAATGATCGCACCTCGTCCATCTTCTGGACGCAGTAGCTGTTACGAGGGCAATGCCGTAGCACGTCCCAACTACCGGTTGAGAACCTCCCAGATCCTGCCGGCCACGAAGACATAGGCATTGCTCCAGGTGTCTTCCCGTAGGAAGCGGGTAGGTGTGCCGGGGATTCCGATGAAGGGTCGGAGCAGCCACCCCATCTGGATGCCGACGAAGGCGTAGATGATCAACCAGAGCCGCAGCAGTACGCGGTGCCTGACGTCACGCGCGATCAGCGGCCGATAGAGCCGTCTCAGCAGCACCTGGCCCGAGCCACTGGCCACAGCGAAGGCCAGCGCGTTGAAGAGCGTGGCCTCCTCGTAGCCCCGGTAGCTCACGTACCAGAAGAGTGTGAACGGGGCGAGCGCGCACAGGACGAGGGTGAGGCAGGCCTGCGTGGCCAATAGGGCACGCACCGCGGCGCCGAGATCCTCACGCAAGCCCAGCAGGGAGTTGATGACGAAGTAGCTGGGCAGGCTCAGACCGAACGTCGCCAGCAGGAGGAGCGGCACCTTGACGGACGCGTAGAGCATCTGCAGCGGCCGGGCGCCTCCGAGCCCCACCTCGCCGCCGTAGCTGCCCATGGCGGCGCCGTAGCCCGCACCGAAGAGGACGATCAGCGTCAGCAGCAGGCGAACGCGGGGAGCCTCGGAATGCCGCGAGGAGGGCGTTCCCGTCCGCAGCAAGTCGACCGCTTGGAGGAGCAGCCCGCTCATGCCACCGCCTGACACCTAGAAGAGGCTCTGGAAGGCCCGCCACACGGCTTCGAAGAAGTTGGAAGTGACGGGACGGAACCACTGGAAGGGTTGTTCGGGGTCGCCGATGAAGGGGCGGAGGATCCAGGCCATCTGCGCGCCGACGAGGGCGAAGACCACCACCCAGATGCGGAACAGGTTGCGCACGTTGGCGCCGGGCTCGACAGGGAGCGCGCGCGGCGCCCCGGGGCTCGCGGGAGGGGGCGTGTCGTCGCTCGCGAGGTTGAGGCGATGGAGCGTGCGGAGCAGGAAACCACCCCCCATCACCCCGGCGATGGTGAACACCGCCACGTTCAGCAGCTTCATGAAGGCGTAGCTGGTCGTGGTCACGGCGAAGAATGCGACGATGGGCCCCAGGGAAGCCAGCACGGTCAGCATGATGCCGATGGCGGCGACCAGGAGCTTCAGCACCGAGTAGAGCGCCAGCCTCGAGCCGACCAGGGCGTTGAACACGTAGAGCGAAGGGAACGTGACGACGAGAGTCAGGAAAAAGAGCGCCGGCATCTTCAGGGCGCTGGCAATGATCTGCATGGGCGCGAGTGAGCCAGACCCGGTCAGTGAGAACACCCCCATGCAGATGCCGGAGAAGAAACTCAGCGGGAGCGACATGAGGGCAATGGCACCGGGCGAGATATCGATGGACCCGCGGCGAAGCAGCTCCAGGCGAGTCGACTCTCCCCGCAGCAACTGGTCCAACTGCACGAGCAAGGTGATCATGTCGACCCCTCCGGGAACCAGAGGACTCTAGCGCAGTGTGCCTCCGCCCGGGAGTGAGGACCGCTCCTGGGAGGACCGCTTCAGTCTCGCAGCCGGGAGGCCAGTCTCGTGAAACGCTTCTGCGTTTCCCCGTTGCGTACCGCGATCCCCAGTGCCTTCTTGCTTCCCACCAGCACCACCAGCTTCCGGCCTCGCGTCACCCCGGTGTAGAGCAGGTTGCGCTGTAGCAGCGTGAAGTGCTGGGTATGCAGGGGCAGCACCACGCACGGGTACTCGCTGCCTTGCGACTTGTGCACGCTCGTGGCGTAGGCGAGCACCAGCTCGTCCAGGTCCGACCAAGCGTAGGCCACATGCCGCCCGTCGTAACGCACCACCAGCGACTGCTCCTCCTTGTCGATAACCTCCACCCGCCCGATGTCTCCGTTGAAGACGCCGAGCTCGTAGTTGTTGCGCACCTGCATCACCTTGTCGCCCACGCGGAACGTCCGGCTGCCCCGGGCGAGCTCCTCGCCCGAAGGGTTCAGGTGCTCCTGGAGCGCGGCGTTGAGGCTCGCGGTGCCGATGAGGCCCCGGTTCATCGGCACCAGCACCTGCACCTCGTCCACCGGGTGCAGCCCGAAGCGGCGCGGAATGCGCTCCTTCACCAGCGTCTTGAGGGCCGCGAGGATCGCCTCGGGCTCCTCCTTCTCGATGAAGTAGAAGTCGGCCAGCGCGTCCGCGGGGGGCACCTGGGGCAGCTCCCCCTGGTTGATGCGGTGGGCATTGGTGATGATGAGGCTTTCCTGGGCCTGGCGGAAGATGTGCTTCAGCCGCACCACCGGCACGTGCCCGGAGGCGATGATGTCCTGGAGGACGCTGCCCGGCCCCACGCTCGGCAACTGATCCACATCTCCCACGAGCAGCAACTGGCAGTGGGGCGGCAGCGCCTTGAGCACGTTGAGCATGAGCACGGTGTCCACCATGGACACCTCGTCGAGCACCAGCACGTCGGCCTCGAGCGGGAGGTGCCGATCGCGCTGGAAGCTGTGGGTGCGCGGGTTGTACTCGAGCAGCCGGTGGATGGTCTCCGCCGCTCGCCCCGTCGTCTCCCCCAGCCGTTTGGCCGCGCGCCCAGTGGGCGCCGACAGCAGGATTCTTCGCTCCTTCTTCTCCAGGATGGAGAGGATGACGTTGACCAGCGTCGTCTTCCCGGTGCCCGGGCCGCCGGTGATGACCAGCACCTTGGACACCATGGCCTGCCGCACCGCCTCCTTCTGCTCGGGAGCCAGCGAGAGGCCCTGGCGGCTCTCGGCCCAGGTGATGGCCCGCTCCACGTCCACCTCCAGGGGCCGCGAGGGCCAGGCGCACAGCGCCTTGAGGAGGTTCGCGACGCCGATCTCCGAGACGTGGAGGGCCTTCAGGTACACCGCCTCGCAGGCATCCTCGGGGCGGGGGTGGGCCAGGGCACTGGCTCCCTCCACGGCGATGTACTCGGCGGCGTCCAGCCGGGTGATGGCGGCCTCCACGAGCGAAGGGGGTACCGCCAGCAGTTCCACCGTGCGCGCGGTGAGCTTGTCGCGCGGTGCGTAGAGGTGGCCGTCCTCGGAGAACTCGCGCAGCACGTGCAGCACCCCCGCCTCGGCGCGCTTGGGCGAGTCGGAGGGCACGCCGAGGGAACGGGCGATGCGGTCGGCGGTGAGAAAGCCGATGCCGTACACGTCGATGGCCAGCCGGTAGGGATTGTCGCGCACGACGTCAATCGAGCGGGCACCGTACTGCTTGTAGACCTTCACCGCGAAGCTGGCCGGCACCTCGTGAGATTGCAGGAAGACCATCACCTGGCGGATGTCCCGCTGCTCGGCCCAGGTTTCGCGCAGGAGCTTGCGGCGCTTTTCTCCGAAACCTTTCACCTCGGCCAGGCGCTCGGGCTTCGAGTCGATGATGTCCAGCGTCTCCAGGCCGAAGTGCGCCACGAGGCGCTTGGCCATGGCTGGGCCCACGCCCTTCACCAAGCCGCTGCCGAGGTACTTCTCGATGCCCACCAGCGTCGCCGGCTTCACCGTGGCGAAGGAGATGACCCGGAACTGCTCGCCGTACTTGCGGTCGTGCACCCAGTGGCCGGTGAGGCGCAGGGACTCCCCGGGCTGGACGCCCAGGAGGTTGCCCACCGCGGTGATGGGTTCCTTGCGTCCGGGGAGCACCACCCTCACCACGCTCCAGGCGGCCTCCTCGTTGGCAAAGGTGACGCGCTCGAGGCTTCCCTCCAAGGAGAGGGGAGGGCGCTCGAGCGCGTGGGCGTCGCGGCTTCCGGGACTCGCTTCCCGTGTGGCGGAGGGACGGGAGGCAGACATGGCACCGGAAATTATCAGGGAGCGGCTCCTGAGGCAGCGGGAAGGCCCGGAGCCACTGAAGGGCAGCACGTCGAGGTGGCGGCCGGCCAGAGGGTCCAGCGAGGTGTGGCGCAGTAAGCCAAGTCAACCAGCAAAACCTTGATAACGTGTAAGAGCCGATTCTGATATGGGGCTGAAGAGTGCCGTGCCCGAACAAGCCCTCGCTTCACGCCTCCCAGGAGCCTCTATGGTGATCAAGCAGTTGGGTTCTCTCTGCGCAGCACTTGCGCTGACCTCCCTGTCCGTCACGGGCTGTGGTCCTACCGATGAGCCCGGCGAGGCCGTGGGTGACGGCCAGACGATGGGCTCGGCGCGCCAGGCGCTGCGCAACCCCGGCTTCAATGGCAACACGGTCTATGGCCATTGGCAGGGCTCTGGCGGCCAGAACCCCTCGAGCCCCAGCAACCGCCTGTTCCTGGTGACCCACGAGGGCGCGACGGCCACCGTCACCTTCAAGCTGACCTCCACGGCGGATGCCTACCTCTATCTGCTCGATGGGAATGGCAACCTGATCACCCAGGACAACAACTCGGGAGGAGGCACCCACGCGCAGATCTCCGCCCCGTTGGCGCCGGGGACCTATCGGGTGGTCGCGGCGACCGCGACGGCTGGACAGAGCGCGGAGTTCTCCCTGAGCTCGGACAAGGCCCCCCTCCGGTACCCGCAGCGGCTCGAGGTCCGGCACGCGAGCCGGCTCTTCTGGCTCTACGATGACAGCGGCACGGGAGCGGATGACGACGTCTCCATCTGGCGCCCGGATCTCGGGCAGTACCCGGGCTTCTTCTCGTTGGGGGATGTCGCTGTGTCCGGCCATGGTCCGGCGCCGGTGAACACTTTCGTGGTGCGCGGCGAGGGGGATGTGCTGGCAAGGCCCGTCGACTACAACTGGATCTGGAACGACAGTGGCTCCGGCGGGACGCACGACGTCTCCTTCTGGGAGCCAGTGGCTCCCGCGGGCTACACCTGCCTCGGCACCGTGACGGTGCAGGGCTACGGCAAGCCCTCGACGGACCTGATCCGCTGCGTGAAGAGCGCGTACGTGCTGCCGGGCAATCCTGTCTGGGTCTGGGATGACAGCGGATCGGGTGCGAAGAACGATCTGGGGCTCTGGCAGACGGTCGCGCGGGATCACCGGGGCCTGGCGCCCAACACCTTCGTGGGCCGGCCGAGCTATGGGGACAATGGGGGCAGCCGTCACCAGGTCATCAACAAGAGCGCCACCGACAACGAGGAGCTGAGGGGCGTGCCCGTGGATGGCTTCACGATCGCGGCCTTCGCGCCTCGCGTGTGGCTGGCCGCTGGGGAGTACTACTGGCCCTCCTCCACGGAGTTCTTCCTGCCCAACGTGCATGAGGAGAACGGGCACTTGGTGACGAACCAGGCGCTGGGTTGCGACTCCTGCACGGATCCGCAGTTCCTGGATGGCCAGCGGCCGGATCAGACGTCCGTGCCCGTCTACGCCCAGGTCATCCGCCGCACCCAGGGCGGCCAGCCCACGAACATCACGGACGTGCTCTACTGGACCTTCTACCCGTACAACAACGGCAAGCGGGTGTGCATCGGGTGGTATTCACCGTGGGGCTGCGCGGGAGGCTACTCCACGTTTGGCAACCACGTGGGGGACTGGGAGCACATGACGGTGCGCTTCGTCGACGGGCGCCCAGCGCAGGTCTACCTGAGCCAGCATGCGTGGGGCGGCACCTTCACCTACGGGGACAAGCAGTTGGCTTTCACGGGCTGGCACCCGGAGATCTTCTCGGCCCTGGGCTCCCATGGACTGTACCCCGACGCGGCCCGGCACATCTATGAGACGATCTTCAACGGAGACTTCCTGGCGGATGATACGAGCGCCGGGCTGGCGTGGGACACCTGGAACAACGTGGTGACGATCCCCTCGCAGCCGCAAGGGAGTTACACCGGAAGCCTGACGTGGATGAACATCACCAGCGCCTGGGGCAATCCTGAGGCGGGCTGCGACAATCCCACGGGGTACTGCGTGAACAGTGGAGGGCCGTCGGCGCTGATCACCCGCTCCGTGTCCAACCCGGAGTACATGACGCTGGACTGAGTCCAGCCGATTTCATGAATCATTTTCCTTGAGGTGAGCAGACTCACGGCGGTGGTGCGGCACCTGAAACTGCTCTGGAACGGCTCGAATGATTCACTGCCAGTGGAACATGCAGCAGCATTAATTTCGGTTGCATAGGCCCTGGGAGAGTGTCATTTCCTCGCAACTTCACTTGCAGTGTTTCTAGCTGAGGGCTCATGTCATTGCGTCACGGTTTGCATCGCCCGATGTATGTATCCCTCGTTGCCGCAGTTTTGGCTCTCGCGCCAGGAGTCAGTGCGGCGCAAGCGGCCCGCCTGCTGGTCACCTCCGCGTATCCCGAAGCATCCACGGGACGGCTCTTTGTTTACGGGGATGGCTTCGGCACTACGGCCCCTTCCGTTGCTTTTGCAGGGATGCCCGTCACGGTCGTGTCGTATTCCAATACGACACTTTCGCTCTCCATTCCGTTTGGCTTGCTCAACAATCCGGGAACTTATCTCGTCAGTGTTTCTCGCGGCCCCAACCCGGAGGACAACTCCGCCTTGGGCGTCACGGTAGGCCAGCAAGGCCCCCGGGGTGAGGCGGGCCCTGCCGGTCCTGCGGGGCCTGCCGGTCCTGCGGGGCCTGCCGGTCCTGCGGGGCCTGCCGGTCCTGTGGGGCCTGCCGGAGCCCGGGGTGCCCGGGGGCTGACTGGAGACACAGGTCCTGCCGGTCCTCAGGGGGAGCCCGGTCTCGTAGGTGCCACGGGGGCCACGGGGCCGCAGGGGCCCGCCGGTCCTCGAGGAGAGCCTGGTCCCGTGGGGGCCACAGGGGCTACGGGTTCGCAGGGGCTTCCCGGTTCCCAGGGGGCCACGGGTCCTGTTGGTCCGCAGGGTCCGGAGGGTCCCCAGGGGCTCACCGGTCCGCAGGGTCCCCAGGGGGCCACGGGTCCTGTTGGTCCGCAGGGTCCCCAGGGTCTGCAGGGGCCCATCGGTCCGCAGGGCCCTATCGGTGCGTCATCCTTGGGCACGAATTGTCCCGCGCAATCCGCGACGGGGTATAGCCACGAGGGTGCTGTGTTTGGGCCTACTCAGCCGACGGGTGGAACCATCTCCGTTCCAGCGCTCGTTGCCGGTCAGGTCTGGGTCGAGCGGCTCTCTGTGGATCGGGGCGGAACCGGCAAGTACATCGTTCAGTGCCGCAACGGCACTTCCTACGTCCTGGACGTGTATGAGTACCGCTCCTATTAGAGAGGGCTGAGAGACACCAGGCGCCCGCCTTGCTCTGAGCAGACAGAGGGCACCCAACAGTGCCCCTGTCCCTTCTCTGTGTACGGACTGTATGCTGGGGTGCGGACCCTGCCGCTAGCGCAGGGTCCCCACCCGCACTGATAGGCCCTTGACCATGAGCATCAAGACTGGAGAGCAGGCCCCCGACTTCACCCTGCCACGGCAGGACGGTACCGCTGTCCGCCTGAAGGAACTGCTCCAGAAGTCGTGGGTGGTCCTCTACTTCTACCCCAAGGACGACACACCGGGTTGCACCCAGGAGGCGTGCTCCTTCCGGGACTCGTACGAGTCCTTCAAGGAGGCCGGTGCCGAGGTCATCGGTATCAGCTCCCAGTCGACGGCCTCGCATGAGGCATTCGCGTCGAAGCACCGGCTGCCGTTCATCCTGGTGAGCGACGAGGGTGGCAAGGTCCGCAAGGAGTACGGGGTCCCCAGCACCTTGGGATTGCTGCCGGGACGGGTGACGTACGTCATCGACCAGGGCGGTACGGTCCGGCACGTCTTCAACTCCCAGTTCAACGCCAGGAAGCACGTCACCGAAGCGCTCGAGGTCATCCAGCGCCTGCGGCCAGCACAGCCGGCCTAGACGGCGGGAGAAGCGAGCGCAGGGGGGGCCCGGCCCAGCGCGATGAAGGGTGCCCAATAGTGGGGATGGGGCTTGGTGGCACGGACCCCCTGACCGAGCTTGATGTCGCCGCGCCCCGTGTCGCAGGCGGGCAGCACGGCCAGTTGGGTGCCCCAGAGGTTGAGGCCCGCCAGCAACACCGCCGGCTACGCGCCTGGCGGGGGCATCGGCATCGCAGTGGGCAAGCTTGACTCCGCATACCATCCGAGCTGCCCTGCGGATCCCTACGACTCCAACGTTGAGTTCGGGATCGAGCAGTTCGGTTGGGCCAATATCTGGGGATCGAAGATTCTGAACTGCGTGTCGTTCCCGAAGTCGATCGCCAGCGGGATCTTGAGGATCTCCCTCCACGTCACGTGCGCGGGCTCCATGTGCAACGCGTCGGCGGCTGCATCGAACTCGAGCGGCTGGATGTTCGCCTCGGTGTCGAGCTACAACATTTCGCTTCTGGGTGGTGACCGAGGGCTACTGGTTCTACTGAGGGAGAACCTGCGGCGCTTGAAAGGCGAAGGTCCCACTTTTCTCAGGGGTGGGAGGCTCGCTCTCGGCGTTCCGATTTATCGGCCCCACAGTCGCTCTCGAAGGCGCCCTTGTCCGGAGCTCCGTTGCAGCGCTGGTGGGGGCCCTCATTGCCGCTGCCCATGAGGGCGGTGTCCCGGGCCGGAGAGCCTGGGAGGGTATAGGCGCCCTCCTCCGGGAAGAGCGGATCCGCCTCTTGGGTACCCGGCAGCGAGCTTGTGGCCGGATTGTCCAGGTTGCCCTGGGCCTCGGCGGAGGTGGGCGTCTGCGCCTGCCACTGCGAGAGACTCATCGGCTGCCAGGAACGAGAGCCATCGCTGTTCAGCCAGACTTTGATCAGGGAGACCGGTGCTCCCGTGCGGTAGAGCAGGTTGGCCTGGCTGTAGAGCCCCGGCGCATTGTCCATGCGGTATTCGAGCGCTCCGCCTACCTCGGCCGATCGCCTGGGCGGATTGCTGTTCTTGAGATAGTACGCATTCCCCTTGGCGTTGAAGATGATGTTGTTCCACACCCGCACGTTCTTCGCGCCGACATACCCGCTGTTCACGCCTACCCGGATGCCCGAGCGCTCGATGTTCTGGAGCGTGTTGTGGTACACCTCGATGCGGTCACCGCGGTTGACCCCAATCCCATCTCCGCAGTTGTAGAAGATGGTGCCCGTGGACTCCATGATCGCGGAGTTCTGATTGATGTTGCGGATATGGTTGCGCCGGATGATGACATCCGTGACCTCCCACCGCTCATTACCGATGGTGATCCCGTCTCCCGCGTTTTCGATGAGGGCGTCCTCGACCAGGATGTGCGTGGCGCCTTCGTGAACGATGACGGCGGCCCCGCCGCACTGGGTTGTATTGTTGGGATCGTCCCCGTTGGTGTCGGCGGGCAGATATTCGAGGAAGTGATTGGCTCCTTTGACGCTGACGTGGTGGCACGTCTTGATGTCGACGGCATTCTCGTCGTTGCCGTAGAAGAGGTTGCCCTCGATGGTGATGTGCTGGGGGTCGTCGTCGTTGGTGGCCGTCTGGGTGAGCCGTCCCTGGCACTGGACGCCGTCACCGGTGTTGCCATAGGCCGTGTTGCCGCGAATGAGGACCCGGCGCGTGCTCCCGTAGATGCTCACGCCATTGGAGTCGGCCCGGAGCCACTTGCCGGACTGTGAGTCGAATTCTTTTCTCTGGTTGCTCCTGAAGTATCCGCCCTCGACGACAATGTCATCGCTGCTGGAGATTTGGACCGCGCTGTTCGCACAGCGTGTAATGTCAAGCTGCTTGAATACCAGATGGTTGGCACGGACACTGGGATTGCCCACCGCATAGACGCCGACATAGCGGGTGTTCGAGACGGGGATGTTGTTGCAGTCGATGATCAGTCCCTCGAGGATCCAATACTCGCTCCCGCTGAAGGTGAAGGCAGCTGGCTGGGCTTGCTGGGTCACCGGGTCGCGCCCGCTCGTGTAGCCGGACAGGGAGACGTAGGGGACATCATCTGGCGAGACGACGATCCGGGGCAGGCGGCCGCTCTCGCTGCGAATCCCGCGGATCACCTTGGGGTGCTCCGCTGTACCGGAGCCATACTGGTCCCAGTAGAAGCTGTGGTTGGCATAGTAGGGCTCCGCCGCGCCACTCACCCAGAGCTCATCGGCTCCCGGAAGATTCGGATTGCCTGGCTCCGCCATCAGCTTGTGGAGTCCCTTGTGCAGCGTGCGGCAGGCCGTGGCCCACGAGGTGCCGCATGTCTCACTGTCCGTGCAAGGGCGGATGCCACACTGCTTGCTGACATAGATGATGCGGCGGGTTCCGGGCGAGGTGGCCCAGGCACTGTCCGGGAGCGTCGCAGCGACGTCGGAGTCCGCAATCGTCGTGAAGACAGGCTCTGTTTCTGGGGACAAGGATGTGGAAGAACAGCCCGCAAAGAAGACAAGACCCAGCACAGGTGAGAGCAGGGATTGTCGACGCATAGGACGAGAAAGTACTTGTCCTTCTCGGATCGGCAACCCTGCTCCCTCGGGCCGGAGAGGTGGATGGCCGTTGCCCCGCAGGGCATCTTCGCGTCTCCCTTCAGTCTCACCCAGTCGGGGCGCAGCGGGGCGTGGGCTTCTGGGGCACCGTGACTGCTCGAGGTTCAACAGGGGAGCCGGCGGCGAGTCACTCCCCAGGCGAGCAACATCAACGCTCCCCAGCTGAAGCCCGCGGACGTGCTGCTGCCCGCGCCACAGCCACAACCCTCGGAGGGAGGAGGCTCCGGAGGCTCCTGGATGGACGGGGCCACGCGCACCTCGAAGGCGCAGCTGGCGCTGTTGCCGGCGGCATCCGTTGCCGTCACCGTCACGGAAGTCCTCCCCACGGGGAAGACCGTGCCGGAGGCCTGGCTGTAGCTCAGCACGGGCGAGGACACCGCATCCCAGGTGGTGGCCGGCGGGTAGTTCACGGCCATGCCCTCCGGCGGCGCATCCATCACCTGAACATGCGTCGGACAGGTGAGCTGCGGGACAATGGTGTCGCGGACGGTGACGCTGAAGGTGCACGAGGCGGTGTTGCCCGCCTCGTCCGAAGCGGAGAGGAGCACTGGGGTGGTGCCCAGGGGAAAGCGGCTGCCGGGCGAGTGGCTGGCTGTCACCGTGGGCGATGACGTCACGGTGTCACGCGGCGCGGGCACGGAGAAGGCGACGGGGGCGCCGGTGGCGTCCTCGGCCTCGGCGGTGAGCGGACCCGGGCAGCCCACTTCCGGAGCGGTGGTGTCCCGCACGGTGATGGTGAAGGCACACGTGCGGGTGTTTCCGGCCTCGTCCGAGGCCGTCACGGTGACCCGGGTGGCTCCCAGGGGAAAGAGGCTCCGGGATGCATGGCTGGCCGTGAGGACAGGGGTTGCGGTGACGGCGTCCGTGGCCGTGGGCAACGAGAAGTTCACGCTGGCACCGGACCGTGCCGTGGCTTCGGCGACGAGGTCCGCGCCACAGGCGAGGGCTGGGGGCGTGGTATCGCGCACGATGACGGTGAAGGTGCACGAGGAGGTGTTGCCCGCGCCATCCGTGGCGGTGACAGTGACGGCCGTGGTTCCCAGGCTGAAGCGCGTTCCGGAGACCTGGCTGTAGTGGAGCGTCGGCGAGGACGAGGTGTCCGAGGCTGTTGCCGGTGGATAGGTGACGGCCGCGCCCTGAGCGCTCGTGGCCTCCGCTGTCACGCTGGCGGGGCAGGAGAGGGTGGGCTCCGAGGTGTCGCGGACGGTGAGGGTGAAGGCGCAGGTGGAGGCGTTCCCGGCCGCGTCTGTCGCGGTGGCGCTCACCCGGGTGGAGCCGAGCGGGAAGGTGCTGCCGCTGGCGTGGCTCACCGAGACGGTGGGAGCGGAGGTGACGGCATCCGTGGCCGTGGGTGGCAAGTAGCTCACGGCCGCTCCATTTGGCCCCGTCGCCTCAGCCACAAGGTCCTGAGGACAGGAGAGGGAGGGCGCAGTGGTGTCACGCACGGTGACGGAGAAGGAGCAGGAGTGGGTGCGGCCCAGGCCGTCAGTCACCGTAGCGGTGATGGAGGTGGCGCCCAGCGCGAACCCAGTGCCCGAGGCCTGGCTGTAGGTCACCGTGAGCGGCTCGCTGCCGGTTGCCGTCGCGGGCGGATAGGTGACGAGCGCCCCCGAGGCGCTGGTGGCCTCGGCCACCCCGTTCGCGGGACAGGTGAGCTGGGGCGCGGGCGGTAGGCGCACGGTGATGGTGAAGGTGCACGAGGCGCTGTTGCCCGCGCCATCGGTTGCGGTGACGGAGACAGGCGTGGAGCCCACGTCGAAGTGCGAGCCCGAGGCCTTGCTGTAGCTCAGCGTGACGCTCGACACCGAGTCCGTGGCGGTAGCGGGCGGGTAGGTGGCGTTGGCGCCCGTGGTGCTCGTGGCATCCACCGTGAGGTTTCCGGGACAGGACAGCGTGGGCCCTGAGGTGTCACGGACGGTGAGGGTGAAGGCGCAGGTGGAGGTGTTCCCGGCCGCATCCGCCGCGGTGGCGGTCACCCGGGTGGAGCCGAGCGGGAAGGTGCTGCCGCTGGCGTGGCTCACCGAGACGGTGGGAGCGGAGGTGACGGCATCCGTGGTCGTGGGCGGCAGGTAGCTCACCGCCGCTCCGCTCGGTCCCGTCGCCTCGGCGATGAGATCTCCCGGGCATGAGACGGAGGGGGCGGTGGTGTCGCGCACGGTGACGGTGAAGGAGCAGGAGTGGGTGCGGCTCAGGCTATCGGTCACCGTGGCGGTAACAGAGGTGGCGCCCAGGCTGAATTGCGTTCCCGAGGCCTGGCTGTAGGTCACCGTGAGCGGCTCGCTGCCGGTGGCGGTGGCGGGCGGGTAGCCGGCGAGCGCCCCCGAGGCGCTGGTGGCCTCAGCCACCACGTCCGCGGGACAGGTGAGCTGGGGCGCGGGCGGCAGGCGCACGGTGATGGTGAAGGTGCACGAGGCGCTGTTGCCCGCGCCATCGGTTGCGGTGACGGAGACAGGTGTGGAGCCCACATCGAAGTGCGAGCCCGAGGCCTTGCTGTAGCCGGGCGTGACGATCGACACCAAGTCCGTGGCGGTGGCGGGCGGGTAGGTGACGTTGGCGCCCATGGTGCTCGTGGCATCCACCGTGAGGTTTCCGGGACATGACAGCAACGGAGGCGTGGTGTCGCGCACGGTGAGGGTGAAGGTGCACGTGCTGGTATTGCCGGCCGCGTCCGCCGAGGTGGCCGTCACCGAGGTGACACCGAGCGGGAAGGTGCTGCCGCTGACGTGGCTCACCGTGACGGTGGGCGCCGCGGTCACCGCATCCGTGGCAGTGGGCGCCGGGAAGCTGACGGTGGCCCCCGAGGGGCCCGTCGCCTCAGCCACGAGGTCCCCAGAGCAGGAGAGGGCGGGCGCGGTGCTGTCTCGCACCGTGACGGAGAAGGAGCAAGAGGCCGTGCGCCCCTCGCCGTCGACGAGGTTGGCGTTGACGGGGGTGGTGCCCATCGCGAACCGGGTCCCTGAGGCCTGGCTATACGTCACCGTGAGCGGCGCCGTCCCCGTGGCCATGGCGGGAGGGTAGTTGACGAGCGCTCCCGTGGCGCTGGTGGCTTCGGCCACCATGTTCGCGGGGCAGATGAGCCGCGCGGCCGGATACTCGCACGTCCCTCCGCTGCACGTCCCCCCTGTGCACGCGGTGGCGCAGCACACTCCGTCGACGCAGAAGCCGCTCGTGCAGTCCGTGCCGCTCATGCAGCGCGAGCCATTCACAGGGTCGGACACCAGCCTCACCTTGACGCGGAGTTGGACGGCCACGGTGTCGTAAGGCTCATAGGCGGCGAGGAACCGCCCTCGTCCCCAGGCGGCCGCCGCGGGGGTCGTCGTGCTCGACACCTGCCCGCTCATGTCGGAGATGAGGAACCGGCTGGCATCCAGCTGGGTGAGATCCGGCGCCAGCCTTCCTCCGTTGAGCCGGAACGTGAGGCCCACGCTGTCCCGCCATACCAGCAGGTAGCTGCTCCCATCGAAGGCCAGGGCAGGAGCGCCCTTGTAGCTGCTGTCCGGGTAGAGCACGCGGCCGCCACCGGTATCGAGCACCGTGCCATCCGAGGGCCTCACCCGCGTCCCGTAGAGGGCCGCGTTCGAGGTGCGCTCATCCTTCCAGACTGCCAGGAAGAGGCTCCCATCGAAGGCCAGGGCCACGGAGCTCTGGGCGCCCGTTCTGGTGTTGAGAGGAAAACCCGGGCTGTCGAGTATCACGCCATCCGAGGCCCTCACGCGCGCGGCGTAGATGTCACTCTCCAAGAACCCGTTCCGCGTGTCACTCCAGGCCACCAAGAAGGTGCCGCCACCATAGGCCGTGGCGGGGCCGCTCTCATTGTGGGCCGCCGTCGCCACCGCGATTCCCGTGGGGTCCAGTACCCCTCCGTCCGAGGCCCTCACTCGCGCGGCATACACGTCTGCGGCCGTGCCCGACACGTTGTTGTCCGTCCACGTCACCAGGTAGATCCCCTCGCCGAAGGCCACCTTTGGCTGCGACTGGGTCCTCTGGGAGGTGTTGGCGATAGCGATGCCCTCCGTGTCGAGCACCGCGCCATCCGCCTCCCGGACCCGTGCGCCATAGACATGCGCGGTCGCGGGCCCCGCGCCCCGGTAGTCGTTCCACACCACCAGGAAGTGGCTCCCGTCGAAGGCCACCGAGGGGTTGCTTGCTCCGGCGATGGCGGGAGAGATGCGAATGGCCACGGGGTCGAGCACCACGCCATCCGACGCCCGGATCCGTACGCCATGGATACCGAAGCCGCCCGTCCAGCCGCGCGAGTCCATCCACACGACGAGGTAGCTGTTGGCTCCCGCGGCCACGGCGGGCGCGCCCTCGGAGTTGGCGGTGCTGGAGACGAGCAGCGGAGGCGTGTCGATGACCGCCAGATCCGAGGGCTGCACCCTCCCTCCATGGATGTCCCCGCGGCTGAAGCCGTTCCAGGTGTTCACCCAGACCACCATGAACCGGGTTCCATCGAACACCACGGTGGGCACCCGCTCTTGGCGCGTGGTGGCCGCGAACAGGGGCACGGCCGCTGGGTCGATCAGCCCGCCATCCATGCCGATGCGCTGGCCATAGACGTCGGAGCTGTTCGAGTCCGTGGAGTGGTGCCACACGACCAGGAAGCGGCTCCCGTCGGAAGCGGCGGAGACACCGGTCTGGCTGGCGGGGCCGGTGGCGAGGGGGATGCCCGCGGGGTCGAGCACCACGCCATCCGACGCCCGGAGCCTCGCGGCATAGACATCGGACTGGGCTTCATTTCGCCGGTCGTCCCAGGCGAGGAAGAAGAGGCCGCCGGCGGAGGCGATAGACGGGGAAAACTGGTAGCCCGGTGCCGAGGAGATGAGGATGCCCGCGGGGTCGAGCGGCGTCCCAGCCACGCTGACGCGGGTGCCATAGAGGTCTGCCTCCGAGCTGCCACGGGTATCGCTCCAGGCCACCAGGTACTGGGTGCCATCGAAGTGCACCGAGGGCGCGGTCTGCCACCCGGCCGCGGTGGAGATGGGCAGGCCGGACGGGTCGAGCACCACGCCATCCGACGCCCTCACGCGCGAGCCGTAGACGTCGAAGTGCGAGCCGTTGCGGTAGTCGTCCCAGACCACGAGGTAATTCGTGCCATCGAAGGCCACGGCGGGCTGGCCCTGGGAGCTCGCCGCAGTCGAGACATAGAAGGTGGAGCCCAGGATCTGACCGGTCGAGCCACGCACCCGAGCGGCGCGGATGTCGCTGCTGTCATCCCAGACCACCAGGAAGTCGCTTCCGTTGGAGGCCACAGCCGGGTTCAGTTGATGGGCCGAACCGACACCCAGGGAGATGCCGTTCACGTCCAGCACTGCGCCGTCCGAGGCCCGTACGCGCGTGCCCAGAACATCCAGGTTGCTGCTGGAGGTGGTGACCGTCCACGCCACGAAGTAGAGGCCCCCACCCGCCGCGATGGCGGGAGACGACTCATCGGTGTTGTTGGGGGCAGGCACCGGCGTGTCCGGGCTGATCTCCGGGGAGATGATCGGGTCGAGCACCGCCGGAAACGCCGAGCGCTCCAGCACCCGCGCCGGCACGCGGATCACCAGCGCCCGGCCTTCTCGGACGGAATCCACCGGGGTCTTCACTCCCGCCGCGTCCACCCAGGTGGCCTTGCCGTAGCGCACCCCGAGCCCCGTCTTGCGGTCCACGTAGTGGTGCCCCAGCGCCGTCTCGCTGACGTAGTCCAGCCCCGCCAGCTCCACCCGCACCTCCAGGTCACCCGTGCCTGCTGGCTTCGCGGCCAGCTCCCAGCGCTGCTCCAGGCCCTCGTCGCCGTTCTGCAGCACCTCCACCACCGGACCCCGCGCCAGCGTCAGCGCTCCATCCTCACGCACGGACGCCCGGGCCGCCTGCAGCAGCGGCTGGGGCCCGCGGGAGATGGAGGCCGTCTTCACCTTCAGGGGCTCGCTCAGGATGGGCGGTTCCTGCTCGGTCCGTACGTGATGCGGCGTGAACTGGACGAGCCCTTCGGAGCTCACACGCACAGCGTAGGTGGCCTGACCCGTCGTGAAGGCTCCGGACTCGGAGCGGAAAGCCAGACGCACTCTGCGAATGACGGTCTGGACGTCGAACGGGGGCGAGACCTCGACAGCGGGGGGGCCGTCGACAGACGCGGAGGGCTCGGGAGGGAGCTCGGTGGGAGAGCAGGTGGTGAAGAGAAACATCAGGCCGCCACAGAGCGCGGCGGCGAGCCAGGGATTCAGCGGGCTCCAAGACGTGGAGGCGCGACGGCGCGGTGACATGGGTGTCTTTCCGGAGAGAGAGGATGGGGGGCACACGCCTGCGGCCACAGGGCGCGACGGCGCGAGGATACCTGGAGTCGCAGGCAGCCTCCATGGCCGAAAGGCTCAGGCCTTCTGCCCCGCCGGGTGGATGGCGCATGAGGGAGGGATGCTTGAGATTGCGCCACCTCAATCCAAGGGGGTTGCACATGAGCTGGAGCGGGAAGTCGAGCTTCGCGGGAATGTGTGGCGTGGTCTTGCTCGGGGCGGTGATGGCCGGCTGTGGGCCGGTGCAGGAAAAGGATTCATCCGAGGCGGTCTCGGACGTCAGCGCTGAATCCCAGGCGCTGCGGAAGGGGGATGACTTCAAGCCCGCAGCCCTGGCGCGCTTCGGCCCCAATGTCGCCTTTGGAGGGGGCAAGTTCTTCGTCGTCTGGAACGACATCCGCGAGGGTGGAGTGTTCGGCACACGGGTAAGGCCAGATGGCGACATCCTCGACCCGGAGGGCATCCGCATCAACATCAGCGACGACTCCGACGACGAAGCCGTCGGGCCTCCCGCCATCACCTACAATGGCACGCACTTCTTCGTGGTCTGGGAGAGGGCCGATGGCGTGTCGGGTGTGCGGGTGAAGCCGGATGGCACCGTCGTGGGCCCGGTCTTCAACGTCATCACTTCAGGCGAGACCTTCGGACCGGTCGACATCGCCTGCTCCAAGGACATCTGCGTGGTGACCTTCAGGGTGACAGGGGATGACGAGGACGACATCTTCTTCAGGCGGGTGACGAAGAACGGCATCGTGCTCCGTGCTGACGACGAGTCCGTGACGAGCGGCAACTTCGCCCGGGATGCCGCTGTGGCCTGGAGCTCCAACAAGGAAGTGTTCCTGGTTGTCTGGTCGGACTCTCGCGGTGGCGAGGGAGAGGAGGACATCTTCGGCAACCGGCTCACCGAGGACGGCGAGATCCTCGACGGCAATGGCTTCCCCATCTCCGAGGCGGATGGCGCGCAGCTGACCCCGGACGTGGCCTGGAGCGGGAAGAGGTTCCACGTGGTGTGGTCGGACACCCGGAATGGGGACGCTGACATCTTCGGCGCCCGTGTGCGCGGCAACGGCAAGGTGGATGATGAGGACGGCATCCCCATCTCCAAGGCCAAGGGGGATCAGCTCACGCCGCGCGTGGCGCACGACGACTCCAATTCGCTGGTGGTGTGGACCGACACGCGCAACGGGAAGAACCGAATCCGGGGTGCCCGGCTGGAGGAGGATGGAGAGGTGAAGGACAACGGGGGCTTCGCCATCTCGGATGGAGACAAGCCGCAGGAGTTCCTGCCGGCGGTGGCCGCCGGAGCCGATCGCTTCTTCACGGCCTTCGCGGGCGCGCAGGAGGTCGATTTCCTCGAGCCGCACTTCATTCTGGGCACGCGTGTGACGCACCAGGGGCAGGTGAAGGACTCGCCGGCCCTGAAGCTCACGCTGGAGCCCAAGTAGCGTCCCGGGGCAGGCGTGTATCTCAAGGGGATGGGAAGGCCTGCCCTTGCGGAGCGCTCCGCAAGGGCAGGCCTTGGGCGTCGACGGAGCCGCCGCCTGTCCACACGCCTCCTGCCCCGCCGGGTAGATAGCGCATGAGGGAGGGATGCTTGAGATTGCGCCACCTCATCCAAGGGGGTTGCACATGAACTGGAGCGAGAAGTCGAGCTTCGTGGGAGTGTGTGGCGTGGTCTTGCTCGGGGTGGTGGTGGCCGGTTGTGCGCCAGTGCAGGAGGAGGAGGAGGACTCATCCGAAGCGGTGGACGTGGGGCAGGCGGAGGCGGTTCCTGACGTCAGCGCCGCAGTCCACGCGCTACGGGAGGGGGATGACTTCAAGCCTGCGGCCCTGGCGCGCTTCGGCCCCGACGTCGCCTTTGGAGGGGGCAAGTTCTTTGTCGTCTGGAACGACATCCGTGAGGGTGGGGTGTTCGGCACGCGGGTGAAGCCAGACGGCACGATCCTCGACCCGGAGGGAATCCGCATCAACATCAGTGACGCCTCCGATGACGAAGCTATCAGGGAGCCCGCCATCGCCTACAATGGCACGCACTTCTTCGTGGTCTGGGAGTCGTTCGATGGCGTGAGGGCTGTGCGGGTGAAGCCTGATGGTAACGTCGTGGGCCCGGTCTTCGACGTCATCAATTCAGACGAGACCTTCGGACCGGTTGACGTCGCCTGCTCCAAGGACATCTGCGTGGTGACCTTCACGGTGGAAGGGGATAACGAGACCGACATCTTCTTCACGCGGGTGACGAAGGACGGCGAGGTCCTCGATGATCCCGATCGGTTCTTGAGCCCTGGCGACAACTTCGCCGTGGATGCCGCCGTGGCTTGGAGCTCCAGCAAGGAAGTGTTCCTGGTCGTCTGGTCGGACTCTCGCGGCGGTGAGGGAGAGGAGGACATCTTCGGCAACCGGGTCACCGAGGACGGCGAGATCCTCGACGGAGATGGCTTCCCCATCTCCGAGGCGGATGGTGCGCAGCGGGCCCCGGATGTGGCTTGGAGCGGGAAGAGGTTCCACGTGGTCTGGTCGGACACCCGGAAAGGGGATGCCGACATCTTCGGTGCGCGCGTGCGAGGCGACGGCAAGGTGGATGACAAGAACGGCATCCCCATCTCGAAGGCCTCGGGGGATCAGATCACGCCGCGCGTGGCGCATGATGACTCGAACTCGCTGGTGGTGTGGAGCGACACGCGCAACGACAAGAGTCGAATCCGTGGCGCGCGGCTGGAGGAGGATGGAGAGGTGAAGGACAACGGGGGCTTCGCCATCTCGGATGGAGACAAGCCGCAGGAGTTCCTGCCGGCGGTGGCGGCCGGAGCGGATCGCTTCTTCACGGCCTTCGCTGGAGAGAAGGAGGTCGATTTCTTCAAGCCGCACTTCATCCTGGGCACACGCGTGACGCACCAGGGGCAGGTGAAGGACTCGCCAGCCCTGAAACTCACGCTGGAGCCCAAGTAGCGTCCCCGCACGGCGCTCACGGGCCGTGGGCTGCGCCCAGGTTCGTCTGGGGCCCCACGGCCCGTGAGCGCCGCTAATAGCATCACCTTGGGCGTGCTGCTGCGTGGCGAGATGACGCCACCGCGTAGCGGCAACACGCACCGCTGAGCCTCCCCAGCGGCCGCCACGTGGCGCGCCTGCGCTATTTCGGGGACTTGCCGCGGTTGCAGCACTCGAGCGCACTTGGCACGGCAAGTGCTGATGGGCGGCCTGCGGGAGGATGCCTCGGATGGAGGCCCTCCTCATTCCAAGTCGCTCAACACGAAAGCTCATCCCCATGAACGCTCGAATCACGTGGCGGCCGCTGTCGGCCGTTACCCCCCTGTTATTGCTGGCCGCACTCCTGCTGGTCAGTGCTCCTGCCCACGCCGAGAGGGTCCAAGGTCACTTCACCTACCTGCACGACTTGAGCGGCAGCACCAGCACCCGCCCCGTCAACAACGTCAAGGTCGAGATCTGGCGTTATGCGCCCAGGTTCCTGGGCATCTGGGATTGGGCCATGGACCGGCGCGTCTGGACGGATGACAATGGCTGGATTGACGTCGACATGCCCTGGGCGGGCTCCGGCGTGAAATACAAGATTCGCGTGTACGCGGCCAATGCTCACATCACCGTTTGGCCTCATGACACCGCCCATGTAGGCGAGTCCTGGTACAACGAGCTGCCCGAGCAGACGGTCACCGACTCCAGCGCCGTCCTCGATTTCACCCATCACTTCGACTGGGCGGTGGCCGCCCAGAACTTCAACATCGCTCGCATCGGCTGGTTCGCGGGGGAGTACATGGCGCAGACGTACAGCGACCTGCCCACGATGAGCGCCCAGACCACGAGCATGTTCAAGACCTTCTACGATCCGGTGGGGAACACCATGCAGGTCGAACCCTCTCGGGCCTTCGAAGACTTCACGATCGCCCACGAGTACGGCCACTTCGTCCAGGAGCAGATCGGCAGCTTGCCCTGGGAGCCCTCCGTGCATTACCGCTGCCTCCCGTCCTCCACGAGCCTGGCCTGGATGGAGGGCTTCGCCACCTACTACGCCCATGCGGTGGCGCGCGCCTTCCCAGGCGTGATGAAGGGCGCTGCATCGCTGGAGAGCGGCACCGGCTGCCCTGGAACGCCTCAGGACGACATCGAGTACTACCCGTCCGTCACCCTCTGGGATCTGCTGGACACCGGCTCCGAGCCCAATTCCTACCCCGAGCCCCATGATTGGGTCTCGGATCAAGGCTGGCTGATCCTCTCCATCGTCGACAACGAGCTTGGCGCCTTTGGCTCGAAGCCGACCATTTGGGACTTCCGCAACGCTTGGATCAGCCGCGGCCAGTCCGCCATGGACCTGGACCGCATCCTGGCCCGGCATGGCCTCATCGCGGACTTCAACCACGCGCAGTTCGTCTCGCAGTCGGTCCCGACGACGATGATCGCGGGCCACACGTACTCGGCCCAGGTGACGATGCTGAACGCGGGCTCGACGACCTGGACCGCCGCGGACAGCTACGTGCTCGGCTCGCAGAACCCTCAGGACAACACCACCTGGGGCTTCTACCGGGTGAGCCTGCCGGGCAACGTCGCTCCGGGGCAGCAGGGGACCTTCACCTTCACGGTGACCGCCCCCGCCACGCCGGGCTCCTATCCGTTCCAGTGGCGCATGTTGAGGGAGTTCGTGGAGTGGTTCGGTGACACCACGCCGTCGGTGCAGGTGGCGGTCACGGCGGGGTTGCAGAACGCCCAGTTCATCTCCCAGTCCGTTCCCAGCTCGATCCAGGGAGGGACCTCCGCCACTGTCTCGGTGACGCTGAAGAATGTGGGGGATACCACCTGGTCTCCGGGCTCTTACTTCCTGGGCTCGCAGAACCCGCAGGACAACACCACCTGGGGGACCAGCCGGGTGACGCTGCCCTACGCGGTCGGCCCGGGCGGGCAGGTCACCTTCACCTTCAGCATCACCGCCCCCTCATGGACCGGTTCCTACAACTTCCAGTGGAGGATGCTCCAGAACGGCGTGAGCGGGTTCGGTGACGCCACTCAGAACGTCAGCGTCCTCGTCACCGCTCCGGCGCCCGTGTGCAATTCGACGGCGTGCATCGAGGAGTGCATCGATAGCGGATGCCGCGGCGGGTCCTGCACCAGCGCCAACGTGTGCCATTGCCTGCGCTGCCTGTGAGCCGCTGAACACCCGGCGAGCAGACGTGGGGGACGGCGAGTCTTGGGGGAACTCGCCGTCCCCTTATGTCCTGTACTGTTACCGATCGCCCGTCCAGCTGTTCCCGCCGCCGTCCTTGAACACGAACGTTCCGGTGGAGATCTCGTCCTTCGAGAACAAGTTTCCGGGGTTGGCCCGCTGGCCGGTGATGCTCGAGTTCTTGAGGGTGATCGAACCCGTGGTGGCGACCTTCCCGTTGAACGGGCTGGGCGGTGCTTTGTGCGAGTCATTGGCCTCCAGGCCGACCTCGCCGGAGTGCTCCATGACAATCCGGACGCCGTCGAACTCGGTGTCATCGATCCGCTGTCCCTGCGTGGTCTGAACCAAGACGCCGGAGTAAGCGGGGTCGATGATGTCGATGTCCTTCAAGCGGATGCCCTGGAAGCGGATGAAGGAGTACGGCTCAGCCGGAGAGTACGGGTTGGCAGCAAACAACCACACCGCGCCATACTTCCGCCGCGCGTTCTCGTCTCCCTGTACCCCGTCGTCGTCCCACCACATGCGGCCTCCGCAGCGCTCCACCGTCAGGTTCTGAAGGGTGGTGAGCCCGGAGAACTCGTGTTGGGGCGCGAACTCGTTGTCCACGGTAATGCCCGGGTAGCGCAGGGTGTCGTAGACCACCGAGTCTTTGATGACGTTGTCGTGGCCGCCGTAGACCGCGAAGCCGGCGGCTCGCCAGATCAGGCCTGCGGTGCAGCGCTCAATGACGTTGCCCTGGTTGGGGCCCTCGGGCTGGTGAACCCAGGGCGTGTTTCCAATGGGTGCCTTGTCCCAGGTGATGGCGGACCACATGGCGAAGGCATCGTCGCCGGTGTTTCGCGCCGTGCAGTTCACGATCCGCGAGTTCGTGGTTCCGTTGCAGAAGTTGATGCCGTCCGCGATGGTGTTGCGGAACCGGCTGTCCGCCCACAGCATGTTGTTGCCGCCCTCGACCCAGCCCCCCACGATCATCCGCTCGATCCAGAGCCGCTTGAAGACCGCGTTGTTGTGCATGTAGCGATCGAAGGCGCGCCCGATGCCGTCGTAGCTGTCCCACGGCCAGTTGCCGATGGCGGCCGCGTCCTTGTTGTAGCGCACCGTCCGGTTGCGCCAGGTTCCAAAGATGGCGAAGTCCTGGAAGGTGATGTTGTCGCCGCTCAGGCGGAACCCGAACTCGTAGTTGTAGCCCACCTGCTGCGGGGGAGGGGGCACGAACCGCGTGTGCCACATGCCGGCGCCCTGGACGGTCAGGCCCGCGGGAACATAGACCTTGGGGGCCGCCGGGTTCGCGTGCGCCATCACGTAATCGCCAGGCGGGAGGAAGATGCCAGGCTTGCCGCCGTCCTTGGCGGCCTGAAGGGCCTGCACCACCGCTGCTTCGGTGAACTCACTCACGACGACGTAGCCCGCCGGGGCGGAGAGGGGCTCCGGTACGAGCTCGAGGTCCATGAAGTCGATGGTGACGGGTAGCACCGTGGAGGCATCCGGCGAGACGAGCTTCACCACATCGCCCGGGTTGATGGTGGCCCTGCCGTCGGACGCCAGCAGCACGTGCGCCTCGTCATAGATGTGGTGCGCGGCGGTCCAAGGCAGCTGCAGGCCAAAGCCCACGTCGTTGGCGCTCGGGGTCTGGGGGAGCTCGTCCACCTGCTGGCGCGGCAAGGCGTTGTGCGTCTCGGTGTTGTTCGGGCCGGTGTAGAGCCAGGCGAAATCCGAGTTGACGGTGAGCGTGGCGACCTTCGCGTCATTCACATAGACATCCAGATGGGCCTCTTTCTCGTCCGGCACGCTGTAGCGCACCACGACAGAGTTGGCCTTCACGCGGCTCGTCCACGCGACTGCGCTGGTGGGACCATGCAGTGTCACCGCCTTGCGGCCCGAGGCCTCGCCAGAGAGCGTGCCTTCCAGCCACGGGCCTGTGGTGGTCTGCTCGAGCGTGGCTCCTCCGGAGGCAACGCCCGCCTCGGCCTCATACTCGTCCCAGGGAACGGTGGCGCCGCGGGGGACGGGAGATTCGCTAGGGGGATCGTCAGGGGTGCTGGGATTGTCGTTGCAAGCAGCGAGCAGAAGGCACGCGCAGGCCGACATGATGATCGGACGAAGCATTGTTGGCAGGCTCCTCTTGAAAGCGCTTTCTAAAGTCCCACGGTCACTGCCCTCGGGCCAATTTCCGGCGGGTTTCAGGGGAACCGAGCAGCGGTACCCCCTTTCGTCTCCGTGCCACGAGCGGGGCTCGTCTGATCAGAGCTTGACGACGTCCTGCCCGCGGCGCGGGAGCACCACGCGGAACACCGTGTAGCGGGTGGTACCTGACTCCACCGTCACCTCTCCCTGGTGCGCCTGGGCGATCTGCTGGACGATGTAGAGGCCGAGCCCCAGGCCCTCCTTGCGTCCACGCTGGCGCTGCCCGCTGCGGAAGGGATCGAACAGCGACTGCTGCATGTCGTCCGGGATGACGCCCACATTCTCGACGGAGAAGGTGATGGCGTCGTCGCGCGTGCCATCCAGGCGGATGTGAATGGGCTCCGTGGGGGCGCCGTGCTGGAGCGCGTTGCCGATGAGGTTCGACGCCACTTGCGCCAGCCGGTCCGGGTCCCAGTTGCCCACGCTGTTGCCTTGCTGAGACACCTCGATGCGGCGCTCGGGCCAGGCGGCCTGGTGCTCCTGGACGATGCGGTGGAGCAACTGCCCGAAGTCCGTCTCCTCCCGCTTCAGCGGAATGCCGCCCGCCAGCCGCGCCCGCGCCAGATCCAGCACGTCCTCGATCATCCGCCCCATGCGCTTGCCGCTCGCCAGCATGCGCCCGGCAGCCTTGCGCACGGCCTCGTCCTCGGTGCGCCGCTGCAGCAGATCCGCCCCCGTGATGATGGCGCTCAGCGGGTTGCGCAGATCATGCCCGAGCACCGCGGTGAACATCTCGTTGAGGCGCAGCGTCTCCGTGAGTTCGTCGAGCTGCTCGGACAGCTGCTGCTTCTGCCGGTGGAGCTGGAAGAAGACCTCCGCCTTGTTGCGCAGCACGTGCGGCTCCAGCGGCTTGTAGAGGAAGTCCACCGCGCCCGCGTCGTAGCCCTTGAAGACCCGGTGCTGATCGCTCGCTCCCGCGGTGACGAAGATGATGGGGACGTTGCGCGTGCGCTCCATGCCTCGCATCAGCTCGGCCAGCTCGAAGCCGTCCATCTCAGGCATCTGCACGTCGAGGAAGGCCAGCGCCACATCATGCGCGAGCAGCAGCTCGAGGGCTTCGCTCCCCGAGCGCGCTCGGAGGATCTGCACGTCCTCCCGGTGCAACAGTGCGGAGAGCGCGAGGAGGTTCTCTTCCAGATCATCGACGAGCAGGCACTTCACCCGTGGGGACATGGGCACGGCTTTCTTCGAGGGGGAGTTCGGGTCAGAGAGCATGGGCGCCTCCCATCACCTGCAGCAGGTGGGTCATCTGCTCCAGGGAGAGCACGAAGTCAGCGGGGCCTCGGGCGAGCGCCGCCTGAGGCATGAAGGGTGAGTGAGCGGTGCTGGGCTGCTGCACCACCGTGACGCCTCCCGCCGCGCGCACCGCCTCCAGCCCTTGCGCTCCATCCGCATTGGCCCCCGTGAGGACGAAGGCCGCGAGCCGGGGGCCATACACGTCCGCGGCAGACTCGAAGAGCACGTCGATGGAGGGGCGTGAGTAGTGGACGGGCTCGTCCACCGAGAGCGCCAGGGTGGGCCCCGTGTCCACCAGCAGGTGGTAGTCCGGTGGTGCGAAGGAGACGGTGCCCGGCTGCACGGGCTCCTTGTCCTGCGCCTCTCTCACCTCCAGCGGGCACTTGGGCTGGAAGATGCTCACCAGGAGGCTCGGCCGGTCTCGCGGCAGGTGCATGACGATCAGGACAGCGGGGTGGAAGCCGTGGGGCAGGGCGCTCAGCAGCACGGACAGTGCCTCCACGCCGCCCGCGGACGCGCCCATCACCACGGCGTCAATCCGGCCTCGGAGGCTCTCGGGTTTGAGCCCGGTGGGGCTCTCGATGGGGATGGAGCGGCTCATCGCTTCTGGTAGATGCGGTCTTCCCGGACGAAATCCAAGAAGGCGCTTTCGTGAGAGGTGAAGCGCAGGGACTCCTTGGACCCCAGGCCCAGGAAGCCTTTGCGGCAGAGCGCTTCGGCGAACAGCCCCACCGCGCGATCCTGCAGCTCGCTGTTGAAGTAGATGAGGACGTTGCGGCAGGACAGCAGCTGCACTTCCGCGAAAACGCTGTCGGTGGCCAGGCTGTGGTCCGAGAAGACGATGTGCTTCTTCAAGGACGGGTCGAACACCACATGCCCGTAGGCGGCCGTGTAGTAGTCCGAGAGCGAGCTCGAGGCGCCCGACTCGCGGTGGTTGCGGGTGAACAGGGGCACACGATCCGCGTCGAACACGCCCTGCTCGGCCTTCTTGAGCGCGTGCACGTTGATGTCCGTCGCATAGATGAGGGTGCGCTCCAGCAGGCCCTCCTCGTGCAGGAGGATGGCCAGTGAGTAGACCTCCTCGCCGGTGCTGCACCCGGCCACCCAGATCTTGAGCGAGGGGTAGGTGCGCAGGTGCGGGAGGACCCGCTCGCGTAGGGCGCGGAAGTACTGCGGATCCCGGAACATCTCGCTCACCTGCACGGTGAGGAAGTCGAGCAGGCGCGGGAAGGCGGTGGGCTCGTGGAGCACCTGGTCCTGGAGCTGGGACAGGCTCTGGCACCCAAAGCGCTCCGTGGCCTGGACCAGGCGCCGCTTCAGCGAAGCCAGCGCGTAGCCTCGGAAGTCGTAGTGGTACTTGAGGTAAATGGCATCGAGCAGCAACCGCAGCTCGATGTCGAAGTCCTTCGTGTTCACGCTCGGCTCGCTCGCGGCTACTTCGGCATCCACACGCGGACGAGGGAGAGGAGCTTCTCCACGTCCAGGGGCTTGGCGATGTAGTCGTTGGCTCCCGCCTCGAGACACTTCTCCTGATCGTCCTTCATGGCCTTCGCCGTGAGGGCGATGATGGGCAGCTTCTTCCACTCGGGCCGCTTGCGGATCTCCCGCATGGCGGTCAGCCCATCCATCTCCGGCATCATGATGTCCATGAGGACGAGATCCACCGTCCGCGCTTGGGGTGAGAGGCTGCGGGTGAGTGCCTCCAGGGCCTCCTTGCCGTTGCGGGCGATCTCCACCTTGGCGCCCCGAGGCTCCAGCACGCTGGAGAGCGCGAAGATGTTACGGACGTCGTCCTCGACCACGAGGATGCGCCGGCCCTCGAGGGCGCTCTCCCGGTCTCGAGCCACTTGGAGCATTCGCTGGCGCTCGGGAGGCATCCGGGACTCCACTTGGTGGAGAAACAGCGACACCTCGTCCAGGAGCCGCTCGGGCGAGCGGGCGCCTTTGATGATGATGGACTTGGAGAAGCGCTGCAGCCGCTGCTCCTCGTCTCGCGTGAGCGAGTGGCCCGTGTAGACGATGACGGGAGGGAAGGAGACCTCATCCTGCCCGGCCATCTTCTCCAGCAGCGAATAGCCGCTCATGTCCGGCAAGCTCAGGTCCATCACCATGCAGTCGAAGGTGCTCTCCTGGAGCCGCTGGAGCGCCTCGCCCGCGGTGGCCACGCCGAGGATCTGGACCTCTTCGCTGCCGAGCAGCTGCCGGATGCTCTCGCGCTGCCGCTCGTCATCCTCCACGACAAGCACCCTCCGCAGGCCCTGGGCGGACTTCGTCTCCAGCTTCTGGAAGGCCTCCTCCAGCTCCGTGCGCTTCACGGGCTTGAGGGCGTAGCCCACGGCGCCCAGCTCCAGGGCCTCGCGCGAGTAGTCCGCCACGGACACGACGTGGACCGGGATGTGTCGTGTCCGCGCGTTGCGCTTGAGCTGATCCAGCACACCCAGCCCGGAGTGGTCCGGCAGGTTCATGTCCAGGAGGATGGCGCTCGGCAGGTGGGCAAGCGCGGCCGAGACGGCCTCTCCTCCGGTATGGGTGATGACGCACTGAAAGCCCCGCTCGTGGGCCATGTCCCGGAGGATGGCGGCGAAGCGGGAATCGTCCTCGACGATGAGGATGACACGGGACTCGGCGGTGAGCTTCTCCCGATCATCCGGCACCGCCGGGGACGTGGTGCGGGGCGCCTTGTCGGAGGCCGGGGCGCCGGAGAGGGGCTCGGGTTTGGTCCCACGGGCAGGAGCCGGGGGGGCGAAGGGGGCCCGCGCGGCCGAAGCCTGGGGGGCGCTTGCATTCAGGCGGGGAGCAACCGCGGGCAGTGTGAGGGTGAAGGTGCTGCCCTGGCCCGGCTGGCTCTGCACGGAGACGTCTCCTCCCAACAGGCGCGCCAGATCCCGGGAGATGGACAGGCCGAGCCCCGAGCCTCCGTACTTGCGGTGCGTGCTCCCGTCCGCCTGGCGGAAGGCCTCGAAGATGAGCTCCTGCTGCTGGGCGGAGATGCCAATGCCCGTGTCCCGGACGGAGAACCCCACCTGCCCGGGGGCCTGGGTGAAGACGTGGAGGCGGACCTCGCCCTTCTCGGTGAACTTGAAGGCATTGGACAGCAGGTTCTTGAGGATCTGCCCCAGCCGCTGGGGATCCGTCTCCAGGGTGCCCTGCACGTCCTCTTCGACGGTGATGGAGAAGCCCAGCTGCTTCTCCTGCGCCAGGGGCTGAAACGTCCGCTGGAGCGCCTCGAGGGGGCGCCGCAGGGGGACGATTTCCCACTGCACCTCCACCTTGCCGGCCTCGATGCGCGACAGATCCAGGATGTCGTTGATGAGGACCAGCAGATCATTGCCCGCGGCGGAGATGGTCTGCGCGAACTTCACCTGCTCCTCGGTGAGGTTGCCCGTCTTGTTGTCGGCCAGGAGCTTGGCAAGGATGAGTGAGCTGTTGAGCGGCGTGCGCAGCTCGTGGCTCATGTTGGCCAGGAACTCGGACTTGTACCGGCTGGTGCGCTCCAGCTCCCGGGCCTTCTCGGTGAGCGTGGCCTGGGCCTGGGTCAGGTCCTGCTTCTGCTGCTCCAGCAGTTGCGTCTGCTCCTCCATCTGGGCGTTGGTCTGCTCCAGCTCCGCCTGCTGCGCCTCGAGGCGCGCCTGGGATTCCTTGAGGATCCGGCTCTGCTCCTCGAGCTCCTCATTGGATACGCGCAGCTCTTCCTGCTGGGTCTGGAGCTCCTCCGCCTGGCGCTGCGTCTCCTCGAGGAGCTGCTCCAGCCGGGTCCGGTCGTGCGAGGTGCGCACGGCGATGCCAATGGAATCGGACACGCGCTGCAGCAACTCGAGATCCGACGGGTGGATAGGGTGCAGGAAGCCCAGCTCCACCACGGCGTTGACCTTCCCATCCACTTGCGCGGGCGTCACCAGCACGTGCCGCGGCCGGCTCTGGCCCAGGCTCGAGTTGACGAGAAGGTAGTCCGCGGGGACGTCCCGGAGGTGGAAGGCGCGGTTCTCCTTGATGGCTTGGCCGACGAGGCCCTGGCCGGGCTGCACCACCGCGTTCGCGCTCGAAGCGGGGGACAGGGCGTAGCCCGCGAAGCGGCGGAAGTGCCCGGAGGGCTCCGCCAGGTAGATGGAGCCCACCTGGGCATCCAGATACTCGGCCAGGAAGCGCAGGGTGTTGTCCCCGAGTTGCTCCAGGCGCTGGTCCCCCTGCAGGCGCTCGCTGAGGGCCATCTGGCCCGCCCGGAACCAGCCCAGGAGGGAGCGGGCCCGGAAGTCGCGGGACGTCATGTAGCCCGCGGCGGAAATAAGGAAGAGGAGGATTGCCGAGCCCGCCCAGGTGATGATGAGGGACATGGAGGACGCCTGCTGCCACTCCTCGTTGCGCTCCGCGAGCAGTTGTTTCTCGCTCTTTTCCATCTCCAAGAGGGTGGCCCGCAGGTGGTCCATGACCGTCTTGCCCTGGTCGGTGAGGACGAGCGTGAGCGCGGCCTGTGTGTCTCCGGCCTGCTTGAGCTCCACGGTCTCGCCCAACTCAGCGAACTTCTCGTCCACGAGGGCCTTGAGCACGTCCAGCCGCTGCTGTTGCTCGGGGTTGTCCGCTGTCAGCTCCCGGAGGCGCTGGATCTGGGGGGGGAGGGACGCGGTGGCCTGCCGGTAGGGCTCGAGGTAGCGCTCGGCACCGGTGAGCAGGTAGCCGCGCTGGCCCGTCTCGGCATCCTTCACCGAGGACAGGAGCGCCTCGAGCTGCCCCACGACATCCAGGGTGTGTCTTACCCGCTCGCTCGTGCGATCCCGGCTCTTGAGGGAGCCGTACGACAGGCCGGCGATGAGGAGCACCGCCAGGACGGCGAGGACGAAGCCCGCGAGCGTCGTGGGCGGCAAGAGTGGACCGTGGCGGGATGCGCGCTGAACGGTGGGGGGAGACGAGGGGCTGTTCGTCACGAGAGCCACCCGCCTCGCCGGCGGAGGAGGGAACCGACATCACTGCACGAAGGAACGCCGATCATGATGATGAGGCAACGTCTCTGGGGGGGAGAGGCACACGCGGAGTAACATAGGTTTTAGCGGCTCTCGTCCCTTCCGTCCGGGAACTGTTCGCTGATAAGCATCTCCCGCCATTGCTTCGCCAGAGGAGATTGTCATGCAACTGCCGATTGAGCGGTGGACGCAGGAAAACAACCTGCCCAAAGAGGCGCGTGTAGCCCTCGAGGAGGCCACACGATGCTTCAAGGCGGGAGCCTATCGAGCTGCCTTGCTCTTCAGCTATCTCGGCTGGAGCCTCACGGTCCGCCTTCGAATTCTATCCGCCAAATGCCCCACGGGCATCATCCCGGCCCAGTGGAACCAGATATTGCTGGATCTCCAGAACGAAGACACCTGGGATAGCCAGACGTTCGACTGCACGCAGATGCGCTCCCCGAGAGAGATCTTCCATGTCTCGGACGATCTTCGCCAGCAAGTCAAGTACTGGAGAGATCGACGCAATGACTGCGCTCACTTCAAGAATGACGAAATAGCAAGCGCTCATGTCGAGGCATTCTGGCTCTTTCTTCAGTCCAACGCAGGGAAGTTCATCCCCAACGGCAGCATCGCGGACATTCTGGAAAGACTGGAGCGTCACTTCGACCCCAATCTCACTCCGCCGGGCGCGAGCATGATGCCGATTGTCGCCATGATACCCACGGGCGTGCCGCAGGCAGAGTTGCCACATTTTTGGTCCGAGGTTGTGTCTCACATCGGGCAGGGCCCGACCGTCTGGCAGCACCTCAATGCGGCCGCCTCTGTTTTCGAAGCAGTCTTCGAACTCCACGACGGTCGCGCGACCACCAGCTTGAGCACCTTTTTGGCTGCGGATGCCAATCTCCTGGTGGCGCTGTTGAGACAATACCCAAGCCGCGTGTTGCTCTGGGCAGAGCATGCCTCTCTGATCAGGCAACTCTGGCGAAGCCACTTGTTTGAAGGCCGCACCCAAGATCTTCCCATCTACGCTGCATTGCTAAGAAACGGGCTGATTCCGGCAGCGGAGCTTCCCGAGGCAAATCAATGGGTTGTCACCCGGATCAACAACAGCATCCCGGCGGCCTTGGACCTGCCGGACCTGGAGAAGCACGGACTCATCCAGGCACTGCAAGATCACGCCTTCAATGATGGGTATGTGGGTAATTTCGAGTGGGCCAACAGCAACCCGGGCCTGATCGCCTGGCTCATCCAACAGTATCCCATGACGGACGAGATAGCTCAGAGACTGTGTTCCACCTTTGAGGGCTTGTACTATCCACATCGGGCTCGTGACTCGCTGCGAGCTTTGTTTGCAGCGAACGGCGCCAAAAAGGCAGAGTTCCTGGCAGCAGCCGCCAATGCGGGAAGCACTCCGCCCAAGACGCTCGTGTGAGCACTGTTGCTGGAAGGAGCAGCGGAAGTCTGGCACTCTGAGAGGATGGAATCGATCTCTCGTGGGTATCGGCTCACCCTCATCTCGCTGGTGCTGGCAGGGACTGTGGGCTGCGATCAGGCCTCGAAGCAGATGGCCCTCTCGCACCTTCGCGACGAGCCGGCCCAGAGCTTCCTGGGGGGGATCCTGCGGCTGGTCTTCGCCGAGAACCCCGGCGCGTTCCTGAGCCTTGGCGGCCGCTTGCCCCCCGCCCTTCGGTTCGGGCTGCTGACGATCGGAGTGGGCTTGATCCTCCTCCTCGGGCTGCTCTACCTCGTGAAGAGCCAGCAGCTCGGGCGGCTCCAAGTCGTGGCACTCGCCCTGGGCGTGGGGGGTGGTGCGAGCAACTGGTTCGACCGCCTGGTGAACGATGGGCGCGTCGTGGACTTCATGGTCCTCGGGATCGGCCCCGTGCGCACGGGCGTCTTCAACGTGGCGGACATCGCCATCGTGCTCGGCTTCGGGTTGCTGCTTCTGAGCACGCGACGCGGGAACACCCACGGAGACCATCCAGGGGGGACTGGACTCGGCGCCAAGGCTTGATTGAAGGGACTATGCGGTGGTGATCCCGGAGCGTATCTTCTGGGGATGCGAATCCGAGTCATGATGCTGTGGGCCCTGATGGTGGGATGTGCTTCGGAGACACCCCTCGATGGACAGGACACCGAGCAACTCCCAGAGGAAGAACAGCTGTCAGAGGAAGAGGCCGTTCCGGTGCCTGGGGATTCCTATCTGGCCTGCGGCTGTGGCTGCTGCGGCGGAGTCGAACCGGAGGTCCGTTGCCTCTCTCAGGGAGAGACGCTTCAGACCCACATCGCCAGGGACAAGGAGCAGGCAGCATCTCCGAACTGTCCGTGGCAGGGCTGCTTCTTTCCGGTGAAGTACAAGATCTGCGATGCCGCTCCCCCCGCACCGTGAGCGGCGGGTGCGGTTGGAGCTCCCCTGTGGAAGGGGAGCTCTCCCGCAGGGCCCTCTGGAGGCTAGTTGTAATAATCCGTGTAGTTCACGCCGATGCGCATGCCGGTGATGGGCGTGTGCTTCGCTTCGACGAGGACGTAGTAGCGGCCCGTCTTGCCCCAGCCCATCGAGCAGTTGGTACTGGTTGAGATTCCGTCGACCTTGCAGTCGTAGTTGTAGAGCGTGGGCGCCTGCTCGAACTTCACGTACAGGTTCGCGTACCCGGTGCCGCCGGAGGTGAAGAACTGGACGTTGTTCTTTCCCCACGGCATGTCGATCTCGAACCGGCGCTGCTCACCCACAGCCATGGAGACGTCGACGTAGGGCTGTCCGCGAACGAGGACGGGCGCGGTGTAGGGGCGATCCATGTTCACCAGGAGCTGAGCCCCGCTGCTCGCGGAGGTGCCGTAGAGCTTGATGTAATACGTGCCCGCAGTCGGGTAGTACAACGTGCACGACTCGCTGTTGCTGTAGCCCGTCGACCTGCAATCGTACGCGTCCGCCCTGGGCCAATCGCTTCTCCGGACGTAGAGGTCAGCGTTCCCGGTGCCTCCCGCGGTCGTGAACGTCACGCTGTTCGCGCCTGAGGGAATCGTGATCATGTAACCGCACGAGAACAGCCCCTGCGGGGTGTTGATGTTCGAGTACGTGCGACCCATGTCGATGATGGTGCTGCTGGTGCAGGGAGTGGCATAGGTGGCGGTCAAGCTTGCGCCGCTGTAGGCGCCGTATCCGTAGAGCCGAACGTAATACGTGCCGGATTGGGACGGCTCGATGGTGATTTGATCCTCGTTGGTAGTCCCCATCGAGCGATGGTCGTACGCGGTCGCGTCCGGCGTCAGGCCATAACGGACGTACAGATCCACGTCGCCCGTTCCTCCTGTTGTCTTGAACGTCAGCCCCGCCACACCGCTCGGGACGGTCAACTTGTAGATGCAGGACCAGCTTCCCTGGGCCCCCGAGAGGTTGCTCTGGGCCACGTCCTTGGTGAGCGTATACGTGGAGGTGCAGTCTGCCGCGAGCGGCTGCTGGATCGCCGCGAGGTCGAACTTCGGCGCAGGCTCCGGGACTTCCTCTCCTGGGAACTCACTCGGCCCACAGGCCACCACGAACGCGAAACATGCGGCGTACATCGTTCTCATTGAAATGGAATTCAAAGACAGACCCTTGGGATGCGCAGAACTGATCATCAGTTCGAGCGAGAGCGCCATCCTAATGAGAGATCTGACATTCCTGTTTTATGGGGGGTTGCCCAATATCTGGGAAAAAGAGAGCGCGGCGGGAATCGAACCCGCTCCGGGCGGTGCGAAACTCCCAGCGGAATCTCGCCCTTACCTCGCAACCGCCCTGAATGATTCGGAATCGATATCCCGCTGCGTCCCTTCCTGTCCTGCCCCGGTCCAGCCGATGACCGTCTACGAAAGATTCATGAAGATTCCTACGACGCTCCTCACTGCGTCCGCGCTCCTGCAGGCGTCGGCCTCGGGGCTCGCGCACGCGGAGGACGGCGCACCGAGCGGTGCGGAGCCGACCCGCACCGCAGCGCCCACCGATGCCAGCACGGACACAGCGTCGCAGTCGGCGCTGGTCGGCAGCGCGGAGCCGCCCGCTGCGTCCGGGCCGAGCCTGAGATTCCGCCTCGGCGCGGCCGGACGACCACTGTTGGGGTTATCCCTCGTCGGCCTGCACCGACCGCGTAGGAGTTGGAGCAGTTCCAGCAGGAGGCGCAGCGGCTGAAGGAGGGGCAAAGGAGGAGCATTGCCGTTCCCCGAGGCGCTGCGGGCGTTCGCGGTGCGCTACGCAGAGCAGACAATCGTGGCGAGCGCTGGGGCTCGCGGTGAGCGTCCAGGCCTGCCACGTCGGACGCGGGCCTCGCGGTGTCGAGGCGGGCTGATACACTCTAGCGGAGAACCCCCGCAGACTTGACCCGCAGCACCTCGCTTGCTTGAAAGGACGTGGCCATGCGTTCCCGAACTTGCAGCGCACTCCTGCTGCTACTTCTGCTCTCGGCCTGCGCAACGACGGAGCCGAGCCTCGGAGAACCGGAGGCCCCGAATCCAAGATTCGCCAACCTTCAGCGGGCGGCGCAGTACCCCTGGACGGATGACGGGCATTGCGTGGTGCGCGAAGCCTCCAACGAATGGCCTGTCCTGGCGGAGAGGTGCTTTCACGCTCTCGATCGCGACAGGATCAAGTTTCGCGATGTCACAGGAAGATGCGCTGTCGCCTCTGCGAGTGCGGCTGCCGTGGGCGTCGCGGGACTCTGCGTCTTTGTAGCACCGGAGATCATTGTTGGAGCAGTGATCATCGCTGGTGTTGTCGTGGTGGCAGTCGTCATCCAAGAGGAGTTGGACGCATACGAGCGGAGTGCATCCCGTGAGCGTGGGAGGCCGAAGACTCAGAAAAGGCCATCCAGTGAGCAGGAACCCGTGGCCGACAGTGAGCACACGCCGAGGGGCTTGGGTCGGGACTGGCTCCCACCCGTATCATCCGATCCGACGGAGCGCCGCCCTGAGTGCAGGCCCGTCCTAGTGCCGCACGCGGGCGGAGATGACCCGCATAACGCGTGCGCCGACAAGTTTCCGCCGAACCGCTACCCTGGCAAGGACGTGCTCATTGGCGGCATCCGCTTTGATGCGCTGCAAGTCGGCGTGCGTGTGCTGTGGGAGATCAAGACCGACCAGTTTGACACCTACAGCGCCTTTCTCCAGGGCAGGTGGTCAGAGATCAGGTGGCTAAATTGCTTGAAGAGCGCGCTATCGCGGCAGCATGCGGATATGGCTTCGTCGTCGGGGTGAGCACCGAAGAGCACAAAACCGCGCTGGAGTTGGAGGCGCCCCTACTTGAGATCGTCGTCACGGGGTGCAAGCGATGACGACGAAAAGCACCCTCGTCATCATCGTTTACGCGCCTGCGCTCGTGGGCAACGACGGTCGCACGCTCGCTGTCATCCACGGGATGGAGCGGACTCTCTCCGGCTTGCGCCTAGAGTGGAAGGTTTCCGAAGACGGGCGCCCCATCGCGTTGCCGCAGCGCGACGCGTGGCTCGCAGAAGGGACCAAGGACGGGGGCTTCCCTCTCGTGTGCAACGGTGACGAGAGTTACCCTGTGACGGTCACGGGGTGGGGATGCCCGGCACGCCTTAGCCCCGGCGGCCAGTCTCAGTTTGAAGTGCATGCAAAGCTGCCGCTGGACGCCGCCGTGATCGCGGCAGCGGCGCAAGTGCTGGAATGCGTAGCAGAGGGCGCGCGCGCGTACTGGGGGCATGCGACGCCATCTAGCGCGGGGGTGGAGATCGCACGGCAAACGCGCGATCCGGTCCATAAGCCAGGGGTTCCGCCCCGGGGGCTGCCAGCGCTCAAACTGCCAGAGAAGATCCGCTCGCCTGAGATTCCGCATCGCCTCGGGTGGCTGAACTACTGGTCTGCCGCTGCCGCACAGGCCATCGGGTTCCCGGATCCCTCGCGTGATGCGGACCTACTCTCTCGGGCGCGGCGCACTGGGGCGGGCGGGTGGGTCGTTCGGCTCACAGATACGCCGCTCGATCTCGACAACCCCTCGCACCTTGCGGCGCTGATGCGCGCGTATGAGCGCTTCCCGGAGATTGGCGGGCGCGTGACTTCGCGCTGAGTGCGGCTCCTGGGGCGCTCGTGGTGAGCGCTGGGGCTCGTGGTGAGTGTCCAGGCAAGCCGGACGCGGACCACGTCGACGTATCAGTTCGCCGATCCCCGTCGTGGGCAAGCGGTCGAGCAGGGCTGCTGGCCAGGGGCGAGCGGGCGTCAGTCGCAGCCTTGAGGAAGAGTGACGGTGCCAGGGTGCTCGATGGCGGCGAGGGCCGCGCGCAGCAAGTAGTCGCCCGGCTCCTCCCCGCGCAGCTTGGCCGTCTCGATGAGCGAGTAGAAGAGAGCGGCCACCTCGGTGCCCCGCTGGGATTTGCTGCCGTACAGGAAGACCGTCAGCCCGTTCCACAACTCCAGCGTGTACCGAGATGTACGACCTGCCCCCTTTCTCAGAGGGAGAGGGCTTGGGAGCGGCGGGTTGCTCTGTGTGGAAGCGGCGGGAATCGAACCCGTCGTTTCGGGTCACGGCCAGCCGAACAGGGCGCGGGACGCGAAGCCCAACGTGACGCTGGTGAGGTTGGCTCCCAGGCTCCAGAGGAACGGGCGCTTCACATTGTGCGAGGAGAGCCAGATCGCTTCGAGAATGATCGCGAAGGCCTCCATGACGACCACGGTGGCGGAGTAGCTGTGAACCCAGCCACGCACCGTGGCGAACCCAAACCACACCACCGGATGGGTGAGAGTGCTGGCGAGCACGGCCGCGCGCCAGCCCGCCTTGGCGCGGAGGTAGATCGGCACCTCCACGGCTTGGGTGAACGCGAAGGCGATGAGCCACGCTGTCACGCGCGCCGGCCCTCGATGAGCCAGAGCGTCCCCACGGCAAGCTCCAGGTAGCCGTGGAACACCGCGAGCCGCAGGTACCCCAGCCGCGCCTGTGTGAGATCCACTACGCCCCACACCGCGATCCCCAACGCGAGCGCCACGAAGAGCGTCAGTGGCACCACGCCGAAGTCCTCCACCAGGGCGCGCCAGGTGGCTCGCCAGGGCCTCGGTGCCGCGCGCGGACGGTCATCCTCCGGAATCAGCCGCAGCCACACGCCATAGTGCACGGATTGCAGGAACGCGAAGGCCAGCACCAGCCGCAACGCCAGCACCGGAGGCGCATTGGGCGCCAGCGCCTCCGCGTGCTGCGCGAAGGAAGAACCTGTCCACGGCGCATTCCAGCCACCCAATGCGGTCAGCACGGGCTCGGCGGCCCCGAGCATCAGGAGCACCGTTCCGGCCACGGCCAGCAGCGGCACAGCCCACGCTCGCGCGTGCCGCTCCTTCCAGGCCCACCACCACAGCGCCACGGCGACCCCGTTGTGCAGGTGCGCGAAGACCAGTTGGAAGGTGGCTCCGAAGTCCCAGGCGAGGCTGGTGAGCGTCGCCCAGACTCCCAGCATCAGCCCCTTGCGCTGCCAGGGCCCCCGCGCCCACAGGATGGCGGGGAGCAGCGCGAGCAACCCCATCACCGGCCCAGCCCCGAAGCAGGTCGCCAGCAGCGGCGCGCCGCAGAGCACCACGAGGAGGGTCCGGCGGTGCAGCCCCGGGCGCACGACGAGGTACCGCGCATCCGAGACGAGATGCGGCACGCCCAGCAGGACCGGTCCCAGCGCCAGCATCCACAGCGGCGCGGCGAGCGTGAGCAAGAAGGCGAACACCACCTGCGCCGCACCGAACCACGCCACCCGGCGGGACCGATCCGCGAAGAGCGGCCCCGCCCACGGTGCCAGGAGCCGGTACACCTTCGCACGCACCGCGTCCGCGGGCGCGAGCAGGGACTCCACCGCGCTCATGCGATCCGGCGCTTGTCGCGAAGGAGCCAACCCGCCGCGAGCGCGGCCAGGGTCAGAGAGAGGCTCGCGGCCGCCATGCAGCCCGTCCGGCCCTTCACTTCAGAGGCGGTCTCGTGCTGGGGGCTCGGTGCCGCAGAGGGCTTTGGGGCCTCGGCGGGCTTCGGATCCTCGGCGGGCGGAGGCCAGTCGTCAGAGGGCGGGATATCCGCCCAGGCCGGGGAGGAGAGCAGGAGCAGGGCGGGCAGCAGGAGTCGCTTCATGCAGGCACAGCCTACACCCAGCAGCCGGTGGGATGCCTCAGTGGGGGTCTGTCTCACCCGAGGAGGGTGGGGCGAGTGTGCGCATCACCACCGCTCGGCACGCGGCGCAGATGACGCCCGTGCGCTCCCAGTGCACCTGCTCTTCCCACTCGCGGGGATCCTCCGGCCCCTCCTCGAGCTTCCGCATGAGCGAGGCGAGCTCCTCGCCCGTGCCGCTGCTCCCCGAGGGCTCCAGCACGTCCTGCTCGCCCTGGAGCACGAGGGTGAAGCGGTAATACAGCTCGCTCGGGGCGATATGTCGCCCGCATGCGACGCACGTCTTCGGGGAAGGTGTGGCCACGAGGCAGACACTAGCCAATGGCTCGCCCAGCACCCAACCATTGCCATCCCGAGGGGCTCACGCTTGGATGCGCCGCCGTGATGCGCTTGTTCCTCAGTACCCCTCTCTGTTTCCTGCTCGGCCTGCTCCTCGCCACGAGTGCTCCCGCTTCCGAGCCCGTCACCTCAGCCGCTGACGCCTCGCCCGCGGCTCCACCAGAGGCTGCGGCCTCCACGCCCGAGACGCCTCAGGCCCCTGAGAAGCTCCAGGAGCCCGAGAAGCCCCAGGAGCCCGAGAAGCCTCTCTCCCCGCTGACTTCGCTCTATCCGCTCTGGGAGAACACCGCCCACGTGCTGCCCCACGGTGGCATGTTCCTGGGCACCAGCAACGCGGAGTTCGGCATCCTCGGCTTCGGACAGCTGGGCACGCATCCGCTGTCCTTCATCTTCCGCACGCCCAACATCCACGCAAAGGTGCGGCTGCTGGAGCAAGAGAAGCTCGCGGTGGCCGCCCACGCCGAGTTCGTCGTCTTCCTGCCCGGCTCCAGCGAGGCCTTCACCTCGAGCAACTACATTTCCCGCCTGGACACCCGCGACATCCTGCTCACGGTGGTGCCGGTGGGCGTCACGGCCTCGTACGAGGCCTTCCCCTGGTTGTATCTGCACGGCACCGCCACGCTGATGGGCATCTTCGACGATGGGCCCTACCGCAAGCGCGTGGTGCCCGGCGCCACCCTGGTCGCCGAGTTCATGGCCTTCCAGCGCCACACGTTCCGCGCACATATCGGCGAGGTGGGCTTCTGGATTCATGACTTCAACGTGCTCGGGGCCTCCTACTGCTACCGGCGCAGTTGGTTCGAGGCCCAGATCGGTTACTTCTACCGCTTCATGCGGGAGGGCCGTCAGGCCAGCCCGCTGTTCTCGCTGGGGGCCTACCTGTGAGACGCCTCGTGCTCGCGCTCCTCTTGCTGGGGCTCGCCGCGCCCGCATGCGACTGGGAGCACTACGCGATGATGAACAGCGTCCCCGCCAAGGGCGACGCCTCCCTCAACCCCGTGGTGCGCGTGTACCTGGGGCTGGATGGGCTCTCGCACGCCACGGTCACCCAGGCGAGAGAGCAGGGGGCTTTCCCGGCTGCGAACCTCGCGCGCCTCATCCCCATGTTCCCCGCCACCAGTGATGCGAGCTGGACGCGCATCCTTCACACCCAGCGCTTCGCGGGCTTCGAGTTCGGCCACTTCGATCCGGTGAAGGACAAGGTCTACAACAAGGCCATTGGCGGGCTGCTCGTGCACCTCGTGCCGCCGCTGGAAGAGCTGCCCTTCACGCTGCCCGCGTACGCCCAGACGCCCGCCTACTACAAGGCGTTCGACTACCACGCGAGCGCCTACCTCGACGCGCTCTGGAGCTACGACCGGCCCTTCTATGGATACTACCGAGGGCTCGACAACCTCTTCGTCGCGCTCGAGGGCCGCAGCCAGGTGCAGGACACCTTCAGCGCCTACGTGCTGGAGACGGATGTGGTGGGCCACCTGCGCTCCCAGGAGGACGTGGTCAACGCGCTCGTCTCCCTGAGCGACCGCATCGAGCGCTTCAAGCGCGAGCACCCCGAGCGCACCTTTATCTTCACCCTCTTTGGAGATCACGGCATCGATGGCGTCGCCAAGCCGCCGGACAAGGTGGTCGACTTCCGAGACCAGCTCCATGACGCGGGCGTGGCCACGGTGGAGTCCTTCAAGGAGGCGGACAAGGTGGACGGGCCCGCGACGGTGGCCATCCTTCACACCCGCGTCACCTACGTGGCGCTCCATGCCCGCCCGGAGCGGATCTCCGAGGTGGCGCGTCTGGCCTCCACGTGCGCGGCGGCGGATCTCGTCTTCTCGCGCGGAGAGCCTCGCGAGGGCTATCCGGAGGGCCTCCAGTGGGTGGGCGTCTGGCGCGAGGGCGCCCTCCTGGCCAGCTTCGCCTACGAGGCCGGAACGGACTCCTACTGGCTGCCGAGCGACGGGAACTGGGAGGCGCTCGATCTGCCCATCTTCCTGCCGCCTGGTGCGGACCACGGCGTCTTCACGGATGAGGCCCTGTTCGCGCTCAGCGTCGAGCGCACCTACCCGGACTTCTTCTTCCGGGCGCGCACGGCCTTCGAGCCCATCAGTGTGGAGTTCCCGGCGGACATCCTCGTGTCCTACCGCCATCCCTTCATGTCCGTGGGCTACCAAGCCCCGGTCGGCAGCGCGAACGAGATCGGTACGGCGGGCAGTCATGGCGCCATGGATCGCCTGGGCAGCACGGGCGCGCTGCTCTCCGAGGAGCGCGAGCTGCCGTCCGTGGTGCGCTCGGACAACGTGCTGGACCTCTTCCCGGCCCTCGTCGATCATATGCGGGAGCGCGAGGTGAAGATCATCCCAGGCGCGCAGGGCGCCGAACTCGACTATGCGGCGCTTCCGTAGAGCATGAGCGTGCCGGTGCCCACCGGCAGGAAGACGCGGAAGGTGCTGCCCTGGCCCACCTGGCTCTCCACCGAGATGCGGCCCCCCATGGCCTTGATGATGCTCTGGCAGATGGAGAGCCCCAGCCCCGTGCCCTCGCCCGCGGGCTTGGTGGTGAAGAACGGCTCGAACAGCCGGCCCAGGTGCTCTTCTCTGATCCCCGTGCCCGTGTCGTGAATGGCCACCATCACCAGCCCATCCTCGTGCCGCGTGGAGATCCGGATCTTGGAGGCCTCGCACGCTCGCGGAGGCAGTGCCTGCACCGCGTTGACGATGAGGTTGAGGAACACCTGCGCCAGCCGGGACTCGTTGCCATTCAGGGGTGGCACATCGCCGTAGTCCTTCACCAGCCGCCCCTTGTGCTTGAGCTCGCCCCACACGATGTTCACGCATGAGTCGAGCAGGGCGTGCAGATCCATCGGCCCCTGCTGCTCGCGGGGCGCCCGGGAGAACAGCCTCAAGTCCTTCACGATGTCCCGCACCCGCATGCTCCCCGAGAGCGTCTCGCCCAGCGCCTCCAGGACGTCCTGCGCGCGCGCGCCCGTGAGGCGCTCGCCCGACTTGACCATGCTGTGCAGCTCCTCGCTCACGTAGTTCAGGTTGCTGAGCATGTACGCCAGGGGGTTGTTGATCTCGTGCGCCACGCCCGCCGTCAGCGTTCCCAGCGAGGCCATGCGCTCGGTGGCCAGCAGCCGCTCCTGGGCCTGCCGCAGCTCGTCCTCGGTCTCGCGCTGGCGCTGCTCCTGGCGCAAGCCCAGCAGCACCGCGCAGCAGGTGGCCTGGAGCGGCTGCAGGAGGGCCAGGTGCGAGTCGTCATAGCCCCCCGGTCTGTTGGCCAGGACCATGAGGCCCACCAGCCCCTCGCTCGAGTGCAGCGGCAAGCCCAGGAAGCTCCGCAGGGGCTCGGGCCGCTCGGGTGCCGTACCGTGGAGCGGCTCCAGGTCCGGGAGGGGGAACACCACCGGCAGGCCACTCGTGAGCACGTCGGTGCAGAGGCTCTGGAGGTCGCTGAACGTCAGGCCCTCCTTGTTCTGGAGCTCGTGGACCGTCAGGGTGGGAGGGCCTCCAGGGGTGGACACCACCTTGCCCACGAAACCGTGCTCGCTGCCGGTCAGCTCCAGCGCGGCTCCGAGCAGCAGATCGAACAGCCTCGGCGCCGGATGGCCTTGGGCGAAGGCCGTCTGGACCTCCGTCATCGCCTTCAGGAGGTGTTGGTGTGCGAGCAGTGCTTGCTCTGACGTGAGCGTCATCGCTCCGCTCCCGGGTAGGGTGAAGGGTTACAGCAACTCCCGGAGGCGGTTGTCCTCGGCACTGCGACAACCTGTACGGCCCCCCCTCCGTCACACGCGATTATAAGGAGGGAGCACGCGCCACAGGTGGAACTTTCTGGGCAGGTTGTAATCTGGTCGACGGTCCGTCGCCCTGGAGGGCAGGGGCCCGAGGCTTCGGAGCTTAGAAGGGATCGTAGCAGTCGTAGTTGCGCAGGGAGACGATGCGGCCGTCCCGGAACGTGAAGAACTGGCCAATCATGGCGTGCAGCGTGTCCCCCGGCTTCAGCGTCCCCAGGGGCACCGAGAGCGTTCCCGTCCAGTCGATCTCCAGCGCCACCTCGTCGCCGGAGGCCACCGCACCGCGGATCTCGTAGCGCTGGGAGGAGAGGACCTTCTGGCCCTTCTCCGAGGACTCCAGCATGGCCTGCACGTCCCGCTTCACGCCCTTCGGGAAGAGCCGGTTGGGGTACTCGTGATGGGACAAGGCCGGGTCAAAGAACGGGCGCAGCGCCTCCGCGGTGGCGCCCCGCTCAACGGCTTGGACGAAACGGCGGGCGATGTCGAGGTTCGGTGTGGACATGGTGCTCTCCTGGGCTTGATACACAACCAAGGTTGCACAACCTAGGTTGTGTATGCAAGACCTTCGGGCCATGGCACATGAGACAGAGAGCCCGGAGGTGAAGCTCGAGGAGCTGGATCTGGGGTACCTGGCCCTCTTCGTGGGCATGCGGGTGAACGAGCAGGTGCTGGAGGGGATCCACGCGGCCGGCTTCACGGGTGTGCGCCACTCCCACGGCTACGTCGTCCAGCACCTGCTGGGCGGCCCGCGCTCCATCAGCGAGCTGGCCGCGCTGCTGGAGGTGACGCAGCAGGCCGCGTCCAAGACGGTGGCCGAGCTCACCCAGCTGGGCCTGCTCGAGCCGGTCTCCTCGGCGGATGCGCGGGTGCGGCGGGTGCAGCTCTCCGCTCGGGGCCATACCCTTGTGGACACGGGGCGGACGCTGCGCGCCGAGCTGCAGCAGCGCTTCGAAGCGAGCCTCGGCAAGCGCGCCGTGCAGGATGCGCGCACGCTCCTGGCACGGGTGCTCACCTCGCTCGGGGGCGCCGAGGCCGTGCAGTCCCGGCGGATCCGTCTCCCTCGGTGACTGTCTCCCACACGCCACAAGCTCTCAATATGAGAGGAGTTACAGGAAATCCCCGAATTTGGCTTGTGATGTTTCGTCGCACTGAATTATCATAGCGTTGCTGTGCCGGGCCGCATCAGTCGTCTTCCTTTCCCAAGGGGAACCACGGCCAGAGCGGAGGCACGCGCAGTCAGGGCAGCGGCTTGTCACCCCCCGTGTGTCGGCGGTGCCCATCCCCGTCAGAGGCTCCTGGTGGGAGCCATAGGAGTGCAGAGTGAAGACCGAATACAGCAAGGCGAGGAGTTGTTGGGGGGCCATGCTCATGGCTGCCTCCATTCTTGGGGCGTGCGGTCAGGTGGAGGAGGGTCCGGCGCAGGAGGAGGAGCTGATGCAGGAGGAGCAGGCGCTCAACGGCGTCCTCCTGGGCATGGGGACCGGCAACATCCACACGGGCGTGACCCAGGCGCTGGCCACGCACTCCGAGCAGTTCATGTGTGAGATGAACCAGGTGGGCGCCAAGTGGCTGCGCATCGACGCGGACGTGGCGACCACGGACTCGGCCACCTACCAGCGCATCGTCCAGAAGGCGCACGCCAAGCAGATCCAGGTGCTGGTGCGCATCCCCGCGAAGTACTGCGGCGATGACGCGGATCAGGCCGCCATCGACGCGTTCGCTGCGTCCTATGTGAGCCACCTGAACGATCTGACGGCCACCATCTTCAACACCTCGGCCAAGGCGGACGCGCTCGAGATTGGCAACGATCCGAACGTGGTCGAGAACACCTGTGCGGACGGCCAGACCCGCTACCGCGTGGGCCCCAACGCCTTCGCGTGGCTGCAGCGCCGGGTGTGGGAGTGGAAGCAGGCCAACGCGCGCACGGAGCTGATCGTCAGCGGCGCCATCAAGGACGCGCTCTTCACCATCAACCAAGCTCCCACGCCGCCCACCACGACCAACCCGTTCTGGAACGGCTTCTTCAACTCGCAGGCGTTCATCGTGGGCACCGGGAAGATCCGCCCGTTCGATTACCTGGGCATGCACCCGGTGAACGACAGCACGATGGACTACAACTGCATCAACAACGGAAACACCACGTGCTTCACCCTCTGGAAGAACTCGGTGAAGACGGGCATCCAGGGCGCCACCCAGCGGGCGAACCTGGCCTCGGGCACCTCGGACACGAAGGCGTTCGTCACCGAGTTCGGCTTCCAGATCTCTCCGACGAACCTCTGCGTGGGCATCGAGGCCTGCACGCTCACCAACAGCCTGCCGTTGAACAGCGCCCCGTACCAGCAGATGGCGGCGGGCATGAACGCCGCGGGTGAGGCGTTCGTGGCCACCGGCGTGACGCCCGTGGCCATCTATGCTTCCTACCGGGACGGGACGTCGGACGCCTTCGGCCTGCGCGGCGCGTGGGACCCGGACACCCACAAGTACCGGGTGAAGACGGCCGGCTGGAACAAGTACCGCAGCATGTCGGGCGTCTCTGGCACCAGCACCGTCACCGAGGCCTGCTGGATTCCGGGCACCTACTTCGGCGGGCCGAACAGCGCTGGGGATCTCGAAGGGCTCTTTGACGGCAAGGACGCGCTGCGCACCACCTCGTCCAACGACTGGGCCTATGGCTACTGGAAGGGCGTGTGCGGTCCGGGCGAGCGCATCATGGGCCTGTCCAAGCTGAACACCGGCGCCGGCAATGCGCGCGTGCGCCTCTGCTACAAGGACCCGCTCGACAGCGGCCGCTACCTGCACCCGGTTCCGGAGACCAACCCGCCGCCCACCACGCCGGACGCGCCGCGCTGCACCGTGCGCAACGTGGAGAACGGAGATGACCGGGGCGCGTCGCAGGGCCTGCAGCCCACGACCAGCCAGGACTGGGACGCTGGCAACAGGCGCGCCGAGTGCGCCCCCGCCGAGTACGTGGCCGGTGTGGCCCAGTCTCTGGACCGCAAGCTCAGCCACATCCTCTGCTGCCCGCAGACGCTGTCGGCGCAGGGCCGGACCTGCGAGACGGTGGCCTTCGGCAGCGCGGACAACCGCCAGTCGACCGACTCGGGTAACTGGGACTCCGCCGGCTTCAAGGGGGAGTGCGGTGTGGGCCGCTACGCGGCCGGCGTGAGCCGCACGCCCGCGGGCCAGCCCAACGCGCTGCTCTGCTGCACGCAGTAAGGGCAGGTGATTGGCCGGGAGGCAGCCTCGGGGCTGCCTCTTTGGGTCCATCGAGCCTCCGGGGCTTCGTGGATAGTCTGGAAGGATGATGGATTCCGAAGTCGAGGTCGCCATCGTCGGCACCGGGTTCTCCGGGCTGGGGATGGCGATTCAGTTGAAGCGGGCGGGAATCGATTCGTTCCTGCTCCTGGAGAAGGCGGGCGAGGTCGGCGGCACGTGGCGGGAGAACACCTATCCCGGCGCGGCCTGTGACGTCCCCGCCCACCTCTACTCCTTCTCGTTCGAGCCGAACCCTGCGTGGAGCCAAGTGTATGCTCCGCAGGCCGAGATCCTCGAGTACCTGCGGCACTGCGCGCGCAAGTACGAGATCCTCCCGCACATCCGCTTCCACGCCGAGGTGACGGGCGCCGAGTTCGATGAGGCCCGGGGCACGTGGTCCGTGCACATGAAGGACGGACAGCGCATCCGGGCGCGGGCGCTGGTGCTCGGCAATGGGGCGCTGCACCTCCCTGCGTACCCGGCCATCCCGGGCCGCGAGAGCTTCCAGGGGACGGCGTTTCACTCGGCCTGCTGGAGGCACGACGCGGAGCTCACGGACAAGGTGGTGGCGGTGATTGGCACCGGGGCGAGCGCCATCCAGTTCGTGCCGTCGCTCGCGGCCCGGGCGCGAAAGCTCTACCTCTTCCAGCGCACGCCTCCGTGGATCCTTCCCCGGCTCAACACGTTCTTCAGCGAGTCGCGGCGCCGGCTCTTCGCGCGCCTGCCCGGGGTGGCGTGGCTCTACCGCGCGGCCATCTACTGGAACCTCGAGTGGCACGCGGCGTTCTTCCTGCGCCAGAGCTGGCTGGGCCGGATCGTCGAGTGGGCCGCTCGCCGGCACCTCGCCGCCAGCGTCTCCGATCCGAAGCTGCGCGGCCTGCTCACGCCGAACTACCGGCTGGGCTGCAAGCGCGTGCTCACGTCGGACGACTACTACCCGGCGCTGCAGCGGCCCAACGTGGAGCTGGTCTGCGAGGGGATTGAGTCCATCGGTCCTCGGGGCGTTCGCACGCGGGACGGCGTCGAGCGCGAGGTGGACGCCATCGTGTACGGCACGGGCTTCGAGGTGACGCGCTACCTCGCGCGCATCCGGATCGTCGGCCGGGAAGGGCGCGAGCTGAACAAGGTCTGGCGCGGCGCGCCGAGCACTTACCTGGGGATCACCGTGAGCGGGTTCCCCAACCTCTTTTTGATGATGGGGCCGAACACCGGACTGGGCCACAACTCCATGGTCTTCATGCTCGAAGCGCAGGCGCGTTATGCGCTCCAGGCCATTCAGCAGCTGCGCGCGCGCTCCCTTCGCTGGCTCGACGTGCGGTCCGAGGTGCAGGCGGGCTTCTACGAAGAGGTGCAGCACAAGCTGCGGCGCTCGGTGTGGCAGTCCGGAGGTTGCCGCAGTTGGTACCAGACGCCGAGTGGCCACAACTCCGCTATCTGGCCCGGGTTCACGTTCGACTACTGGCGGCGCACCCGGCGGCTCCGCTTGAGCGACTACGCGCAATCCTCATGAACGCCACGGCCGGATGTCAGGCGCTCTGGGTTGCCCGAGCGGGCGTGCCCGTCTCAGTTGCCGGAGCGCAGGAGCACCTGAACGTCGCTGCTCCGGCTGCCCTGGGTGAGGACGGGGATGGGCGTGGTCGTCGAGAAGGTCCGCGCGCCGTCCGTGATGCGAGCGTTCACCACGTAGGCGGCCTCCGCGCGGATGCGCTGGGGGTTGATGGCCACCGAGAAGGGGATGGGTACCTGGCCGGGCCCCTTGACGACCTGCTGGCTGATGATGGTCCCGGGCTTGCCCTCAGGCGTCAGCTCCGCCACTTCGACGGAAAGCACAGCGTCCGGCGTGAGGGCGATGCGCTCGCGGTACATCACGGATCCCGTCACCTGGGTCAACGCGCCGGGCGCCGGGTCCGAAGGCGGAGGCGGAGGCGTTGCCGGGGTCGAGGGGCCTGCTGTCACCTCGGTGCCGGTGGTGGGCTGGGCGGTCGAGTCCATGCTCTCTCCCGGGGTCGACGGCGAAGTCGAGGCACACGCCGTCAGCGCGAGTGCAGTGAGCCAGCCTGCGAGCGTGGGGATGCGGCGGGTCATGAAGCTCCTCCTGTCAGGAGACAGGGGGCTTAGCGCATCCCGTGGAAATCCTCGACGCTCTTCAGGCCCGAGTTCGCCCCGTGACAGACGGCGCAGGAGGCCCGGCCCGTGGAGGGGACGCTCGACACCAGCGCGTAGCTCAGCGCGCCCTCGCTCCAGGTGATGACGTGGAGGCCCCGGAGAGTGCTGGTAGTGAACTTCATGTTGCGGAACAGCTCCGTCCGGGGCGCATTCGCCGGGCTGCCCGCGGCATGCCGAGGAGCAATGCCCAGGCTCACGCACTCGCCGCTGCGCTGGAAGCTCACGACGGCGGCCGAGCCCTCCTCCAGTTGAACCACCCGGGCGCCGTTGAAGACGAGCGTGGAGTCCTCCAACTTCGGGAGCACCACGGTGAAGCCCACGCGCTCCGTGAGCCACTGGGACAGCTCCGCCGCGTTGCTCGCCGCCACGTCCAAGGGCAGCGCCCCGGAGGCCAGGCCCTCGTGGGCCCACGCCGAGGCTTCGGCCAGCGAGGCGGCTTGCACCGGGGTAGGGCGGAGCGCGGTGATGACGACGAGCGCGATGGCCGCCGCCATGGCCCCCGCCGCGACCAGCGGCGCCACCCGCTGCGAGAACACGCGCCGCCAGCTCACCTTGCGGTGGATGGACGCCTGGAGCGAGGGAGGCACCGGCGCGGGCACGTAGGCGCTGGACACCGTTCGCAGGAACCCCCGCTGGTCTCGCGCTGCCCGGACGCAGTCGGCGCACTCGGCCAGGTGCCGCTCGAAGTCCTCGGGTGAGAGCGGTGTGCGCTCGCCGTCGATCCACGCCGGGAGCCAGCTCCTCACGCTTTCACAGGACACCGTCATGGCACTTCTCGCTTCCGGGCCAGGGACTTCTCGCCGTGCACCATCGGAACCAGGAGCGCCCTCAGCGATTCCCGTCCCCGGTGGAGACGTGACATCACCGTTCCCACAGGCAGATTCAATACTTGAGCGACTTCCTTGTACGAAAGGCCATGCAGGTCCCGCAGGACCACCACCTCGCGGAGCTTCGGGGGAAGCGCTGTCACCGCCGCGTCGAGCTGGGCGCTCGTGACGGTGTGCCAGGACTCCTCAGAGGCCTGAGGCGCCGACACGTCCACCGAGTCTTCATCCAGCGACTCTTCCGCGTGGCGCCCCCGGTCCCGGAGGCGCGTGCGGTAGAGGTTGTGCAGGATCGTCAGCAGCCACGTCTTGAGGGAGGTTCCCGGCTCGAAGCGCTCGGCCGAGTTCAGCGCCCGCACGAACGTGTCGTGGGTGAGATCCTGCGCCTCGGCTGCGTCCTTACACAGGCGCAGGGCCGTATCGTGGATCGCGGCGAGGTGGCTGAGCGCCTCGCCGTCGAACCCAGGATCTCTCGGGGGTTGGGACCGTCGCCTCCACATATCCGGGGGCTGAGCTTCCTCCTCAGTGCTTGCCGTAGTCCAGCTTCACACCCTTGCGCTGGGCGTAGATATACGCCTCCATCGCCTTCAGCCGCGGGTCATCATCGGCCAGCGGCTTGCCGCGCACCGGGTTCTCGATGCACCAGTTGATCATGTCCCGGAGCAGCGCCACGCGGCCCAGCTGAACCTGGTACTTGGGATAGGTCTCCGGATGGGTGTTCGAGGCGTCCGGGTGGCACATGTCGCACGAGATGGCGACGGTGCCGCCCACCGCCTTCGCATCGTGGAACACGCGGTGTCCCTCGCGCACGGTCTGCTCGGTGGACTCCTTCCAGACGGCCTCGTCGCGCTCGCTGAAGGCGCCGTAGGTGTGGCCGGCCTGGACGTCGGCGGTGGCCTTGCGCGCGGCGTCGTCTGGGCCCGAGGAGGCCGTCGTTCCGCCCTTCTTGATCGGGGCGCTGGTGGCGGCGGGAGGCGTGGGCGGGTTCGCCTGGGCGAGGAGCTGCTGCTTGGGCGGCGGCGCATCCCAGTTGGCGTTCGGGTTCTTCTTGCGCCACGCGAGCATCATCTCGTCGGAGATGCCCTGTGCCTTCTCGCGGCTGATCTGGGACGGGTCCTTGACGCCTTCCACTTCCAAGGTGGTCTGACCGTCACAGAGGGCGACGACGACGTCTCCGTCCTTCGAGCGGGGAACCTGGTGCTTCGGGCTCTGGCTGGGAGTCTCCGCGAAGGCCGTCTGCCACGTGGCGAGGCTGCCGAGGCCGATCCCGAGTCCGAGCGCTGCAATGCCGAGTTTGTTTCGCACGTGCATGGTCGCTGGGTCCTAGTAGGGGGGGAGCTTGGAGGCGGGGGGCCGATCCTGCTTGCCACTGCTCGCCAGGTAGGAGGACTTCACGGTGACCGGGTTGCGGTCCCACAGGTTGTAGAGCTTGTCGACGAGCCCGCTCTCGAGCACGTCCATCCGCCCATCGCCGCAGCCGTCGAAGTTGCTGAACGGGTCCGTGCGGTTCATCGGCACGGTGAGCGAGGGCAGGCCCTCGGGGGCGTAGGGCCACGGCCACGCGGTGGACAGCATGCCGTGGAACTGGATGTTGCCGATCTGGTTCGACAGCAGCTGGTGCGTGTGGCCGTGGATGACGGTGACGTTCTTGAACGGCCGGAGCAGGGCCTGCACCTCGTCCGCGTCGTCCGTCCAGAAGTTCCACTGCTTGTAGTACTTGTAGAGCGGCGAGTGGCTGAACACGACGAGCGGCGTGTTCTTGTCCACCTTGGCCAGATCCGCCTTGAGCCACTCGCGCCCGGCGGCACCCACCTCGAAGCGCGACTGCAGGCCGTTGTCCAGGCCGGCCACCGTCTGCATGCGCTCCATGGGCGTCATGCCCCGCTCGGTCCAGAAGTCCTTCTCGTTCACGCTCATCAGCGTGACGAAGTGGACGCCCTTGTGATCGAACGAGTACTGGGGCTCGCCGAACAGGCCGCGCCAGTGCTCGCCCATGTCGAGGAACCAGTCGTGCTCCCCGACCATCATCTTCACGGGCGCCTTGAGGGTCTTGAGGATCTGCTTGCCGAGATCCAGCTCCTCCTTCTGCCCGAGCTGCGCGAGGTCGCCGCCGTAGAGGACGAAGTCCGGCTGGGGATCCAGGCGGTTGATGTCGTCCACGGCGCGCAGCAGGGAGCGCACGAACCGGTCGTTGAGCTCCTGCTTGTAGAGGTGCGAGTCGGAGATGTACGCGAAGGAGAACTTCGGCTTCGCGCTGGGGGTGGGGGTGGCCGCCTCGGCGACGCTGATCAGCTGGAACCCCTGAGGGGTGATGAGCCCCTTCGCCGCGGCGATGCCAGCGGACAGCCCGGCCAGCCGCATGAACGAGCGCCGATCCAGCTTGCGCAGCCCGTCGAAGAAGGAGTCGCGCTCCTCGTAGTGCTTCGTCTCGATGCTCTTGACGCCTTTGCGCATGTCACTTCTCCGGGGCCGCGACCGGCCCATACAGCCCAAGGTCAGCCGGGTTCTTGAGGTCGGGGTTGGGGGCGAGATCGCCCAGGTTGCCCTTCTTCCCGAGGGCGACGGCGGTGTCCCGCTCCGGGCGCTTGGTCTTGCGAGCGCGCTGGGCGGTCAGCTCCTTCTTCTCCAGCGCCGCGAAGTCCTCCGAAGTCAGCGCGAACAGGAACGCCACGAGGTCATCGATCTCGGGCTCGGTGAGGCCCAGCCGCTGCATCCCCCCATCGAGGTAGGGGTTGGTGATGCCGCCCTTGTTGTAGTGGTCGACCACGTCCCACAGGGTGGCCATCGAGCCGTCATGCATGTACGGCCCGGTAACGCCCACGTTGCGCAGGGTGGGGGTCTTGAAGCTGCCGATGTCGTTCTCGTGCCGGGTGACGAGGAAGCGGCCCAGCTCGGAGAACTTGGACTCCAGCGCCAGCCGGTCGATCTGCTCCTCGTCTCCGGCCCGGACGACGCGGAGGGCCTCGGAGGCCAGCTGGACGAAGTCCTGCTTGTGCGCGGCGACGCCGATGTTGTGGAACTTCTGGTCCGAGAACAGTGGCGACACGGCGTTGCCCGCGTGGCACGAGTTGCACCGGCCCTTGCCGTTGAAGAGCGCCCAGCCGCGCTTCTCCTGGGCGGACAGCGCGTTCGAGTTCCCCGTGAGGAAGCGATCGAACCGGGCGTTGCCGGCCATGCGGGTCCGCTCGAAGGCGGCGATGGCGCTGGCGATGTCGTCGTACGAGGGCTCGCGGCCGTTGAGCTTCTGGAAGGCGTCGCGGTACTCGGGGATGGCGCGCACCTTGGTGACCACCGCCTCGGGCGAGGGCATGCCCATCTCGATGGGATTGAGGATGGGCAGCTTGGCCTGGTCCTCGAGGGTGGCGGCGCGGCCGTCCCAGAACTGCGTGGCCAGGAAGAGGGCATTGAGGACGGTGGGGCTGTTGCGCTGGCCCACCTGGTTTTTGATGCCCACCGCCTGCGGCTTGCCATCCGCGAACGCCTTCGCCGGATCGTGGCAGGTGGCGCAGCTCACCGAGTTATCGGCGGACAGTCGCTTCTCATTGAAAAGTTTCTCTCCCAGTGTCACCTGAGCCGGGGTGGGGGGCTGGGGGACGGTCAGCTTGTAGAGCTGGGGAGAGAGTCCGAGGGGTAGGGGGGGCGGAGCCGCGGAGTTATCCGCGAGCGCCACTGTTGCCAGTGTGAGCGCACCTGCGAAGGAGATCGCTTTCATGTTCACCTCACTCAGGTGAACTCCCTCGGTTTTCTTTATTCCGTGGAAAAAAGCGGCTCAGGAGGTGGGCTGCAGCTCCAGTGTAGCCGTGGCACCTTTGTCCGGGCCCTCGCTCTCCAACCGCAGGGTGCCGCCCATCATCCGCGCCGCCAGGGCGCTCGAGTGCAGCCCCAGGCCGTGCCCGCCCTTGCGGGTCGTGAAGCCTTGGGAGAAGAGCCGGTCGCGCACCTCGGGCGCGATGCCCATGCCGTTGTCCTGCACCTGGATGCGGAGGGTGTTGCCCACCTGCCCCAGCCGCACGTGCAGGGTGCGCTGGCCCTCGGGCAGCCCGGCCATGGCGTTTCTTGCGTTGCTGATCAGGTTGATGAGGATCTGCAGCACCTTGTGCTTGTCCAACCGGATCCGGGATGCCGGTGAGAACTCGCGGATGACGTGGATGCCGTGGCGCTTGAGCGCCGCCATCTGGATGCTGAGCGCATCCTCGAGCAGGCGGGCCGGGTCGCACTCCTCGGTCACGAGCGTGCTGCGGGCATACGTCTGCTGGAGTTGGACGATGTAGCGGATGTGCTCGATGTGCTTGCCCATGTCCGACATGCCGCCCTGCAGTCCCGCGTGCTCGCGGAGCAGCTCGTCGGTGAGCGCGGAGAGGTAGGCCGGCAGCCGCATGCCGCGCCGATCCTTCGTGAGGAAGTCCGCCAGGGTGTCCTGGTGCTCCGTGAGCAGATCGCAGGACTGCTTCAGCCGCCCCAGCCGGGAGGACCCCAGCGTCTGGTTCATCGTCTGGGCATTGATGATGGCGCTGGTCAGCACGTTGCCGATGTTGTGGAGCACATCGGTGGCGACCTCGGCCATGCCCGCCTGCCGGGCCGTCTCCACCAACTGGACCTGGGCCTGCTGAAGCTCCCGGGTGCGCTCCTCGACACGCTTCTCCAGCTCGTCGTTGGCCTGCCGCAGGGCCGCTTCGGCGCGCTGCACGTCCGCGTACAGCCGCGCGTTCTCCAGGGAGATGGCGGCCTGGGAGGCCAGGTGCTCCAGCAGCGCGCCGCGCGCCGGGGTGAAGGCGTGGGTGGCCAGGCGGTTCTCCAGGTAGAGCACCCCGCGGAGCTCCTCCTGGCGCAGCAGCGGCAGGCAGAGCACGGAGCGGACCTGGCCTCGCGCGATCCAGGGATCCGATGAGAAGGGGTGAGGCTGGGAGGCGTCGTCGATGAGCACCTGCTCGCGCGTGCGCCGCACATAGGAGATGAGCGTCCACGGCAGGGAAGCCTCGGGCGGCCCGGCGCCGGTGTCCTCGGGAGCCGTGCCCGAGACGGCTACAACTTCGAGGGCGCCGCCCCGGGGAAGCATCAGGGCTCCGCGCTGAGCACCGGCGCTCTCGAGGGCGACTCGCAGCAGCGTGTTCGCCAGCTGCTCGAGGACGATCTCCCCGGAGATGGCCTGCTGAGCCTTCACCACCGTGAGCGCGTCGAGCTGCGACGACTCCGTGTTGGTGGCGGTCTCCTCTCTGGTCCTCTCGCTGCTCAGGTGCGGCCACAGCTGGGACAGCTGCTTCGCCTTCCCGTTCGCACCCCAGTGCACGTAGGCCGCGCAGGCCTTGCGCGCGTAGGTGTCCGCGATCGTGGACATCTTCCGCTCGAACCAGAAGCGGGCCGCGAGCTCACAGGAGAGGGCTACGTACTGGATGAGGCAGTGCTCGCTTGCCACCTGGTGCGCTTCCTCGTAGGCGCGGAAGGCCTCGGGCTCGCGGCCCGTGACGCGCGCCAGCTCCGCGAAGGCCAGCCGCTCGGGGGCGAGGAAGTTCTCCGGGCAGTAGCTCGCCCATTCCGCGAGCTGTCCGTGGTGCCGCTGGAGCTCCTGGAGCGCAGGGCCTCGCTCCTCGGTGGGCAGGGTGTCGAGGCACGCGGCCAGGGTCAGCGCGCGGAACAGGTGAAGGTCCAGCAACTGGATGTGGCCGAGCGAGGACCAGGCCAGCGCGTCCGCCTTGTCCCCGGCCTCTCGCGCCTCCGCGTAGGCGCCGGACATGAAGCGCGCCTGCATCTTGATGATCCAGTACCAGCACCGCATGGTGCTCATGCGGTCCGGCGTCAGCCCGGCCTCGAAGGACGTCTCATCGAAGTCCTCGCCGCTCAAGGAGCCGAACACGGGAGCGAGCCCGCGCAGTTGCTGCACGTAGCGCTGGGTGTTGTGGATGACGTGCTGCACGTCGCGGTAGCCCGCCCTGCGGGCGAAGTCCATGCGCGCCACCGACTCCTGGTGGACCTCCTCCAGCTCGTGTCCCATGCTCAGGCGGTTGGTGACGATGTGGTTGCAGCAGTAGCAGGCGACCTGGAAGTCCCCCGCCTTGAGCGCGTGCTGGAACGCCTCGCGGATGAGCTCCTGCGAGAGAGCCATGGGCCGCGTCCAGTAGCTGATGATCTCCAGACTGTAGAGCGCCTTGCCTCGCGAGGCGGTGAAGCCGTGCCGCTCGACGAGGTCGCACGCCAGCTTTCCGAACGCGTAGCCCTCCCGGTACTGCTTGAAGGCGGGGGCCAGCACCACGCCGTACCAGGCGTAGCCGTGCACTGCAGCGCTGCTGTTGCCGTGGCGGAGGCTGAGCAAGACCAGCCGGCACAGGTGGAGGATGAGCAGGTTCTTGTCGGTGAAGAACGAGGGGGTGAACAGCGCGGCGAGGATGTTGAGCACTGCCTCCATGTCTGGATCCGACAGGAGCGGCAGCTCGAGGAGGCTCTCGATGGGGCGCGATCCCAGCAAGGCCCGGACCTCGTCGTTCGCGGCCTCTACCTCTGCCCAGGAGGGGTGGGGGGACATGGGCATGCCGAACCGCTCCAGACACTCCAGGAGACAGCCGATGGAGGCCTGGATCTCGCCAGCGGCCAGGTGCAGATCGCTCATCAAGCGGTAGACGGCAGCGATCTCCACCCGGGTACGAGCCCGGTGCCGCAGCGCCTCCACGAGCTGGCGGGCCTGAACGGTGTTGCCGCTCATGAACTCGCAGCTCGCCTGATCCAGCTGGAGCTTGAAGGCCAGCTCGGGGTCCGTCTCCCAGGGGTTTCCTGGCAGAAGCTGGAAGGCCATGGCCAGGTAGGAGACCGCCGAGCGGAACGCGGTGGCCGCCTGCGCCTTCTTTCCGGCCTCGGCGTTCAAGCGCGCCACGCGGTGGCGCTCCTGCGGATCGGTGATCAGCTCCGCGCCGGTGTTGAGCTGGCCCACCACATCGAAGAGGTTCGCCTGCACCTCGTCCGGAGACAGGCTGGCCAGCAGCAGGCGGCCGATGCGCAGGTGCACCGCTTTGCGCTCCTCGGGCGGGATGAGGGCATGGGCCGCCTGTTGGATGCGGTCATGGAGGAAGCGGTACTGCTCCGGGCCGGTGCGCGAGACCAGTCCCTCCTGGAGCGCGGGATCCAGGCCCTGCTCCACCTCGGTGGCGTCCTCCAGGTTGGAGATGACGCGCAGGATTCGCTCGGAGAATGCGTTGCCTACGCACGCGGCCAGCCGGAGCTGGTGCTGTGTGCCCAGGGGGAGCTGGCGCAGCTTGCGGACCATGAAGTCCACGACGTTGTCGGAGTAGCCCTTGGCGCGGGCGCCGTCGGCATCCCAGTGCCAAGTGCCCTCGGGGGTGCGCACCAGCAGGCCGTCCTGGTGGAGCGTCTGTAGGAACTGGAGGAGGAAGAAGGGGTTGCCCCCGGTCTTCTCCAGGGCCAGCGCCGCCAACGGCCGGACGGTCTCCGGGCCCGCACCGGGCAGTGTGTCGGTGATGAGCCGCTGGACATCCGCGAGGCTCAGCGGCTCGAGCTGCAGGTCCGTCATGGCCGCGCCGGCCTTGCGCAGCTCCACGAGCGTGAGAGACAGCGGGTGCGAGGGGCTCACCTCGTTGTCCCGGTAGGCGCCGATCAGCAGCACGGGCGGCGTCTCGGGGTGTGTGAGCAGGTGCTGGAGCAACTGGAGGCTGGCCCGATCGGCCCACTGGAGATCATCCAAGAAGACGACGAGCGGGTGCTCGGGCGAGGCGAAGACGCCGAGGAACCGGCGGAACACGCGGTTGAAGCGGTGCGTGGCCTCGGAGGGGGAGAGCTCTGGGACAGGTGGCTGCGGCCCCGCGACAAGCTCCAGCTGCGGCACCACCTCCACGACGACGCGGCCCTGGCCCTCCCACGCCTCGAGCAGGCGCTCGCGCCAGCGCGCCAGCTCCGTGTCCGTGCCCGAGAGCAGCTGTTGCGTCAGCCCGCGGATGGCCTGAGCCAGGGTGGAGTAGGGGATGTCCTGCTGGAGTTGGTCGAACTTGCCGCTGAGGAAGAAGCCGCGCTGGCGCACCACCGGCTTGTGCAGCTCGTGCACCACCGCGGACTTGCCGATGCCCGAGTAGCCGCGCACCAGGATGAGCTCGGAGCGGCCACCGCGGGCCACGCGCTCGAAGCCTTGGAGCAGGGCGGCCGCGTGGGCGTCGCGCCCGTAGAGCCGCTGCGGAAGCTGGAAGCGCGTGGGCACGTCATAGAGGCCCAGAGGGAAGTCCTCGCAAGCGCCCCGGCGCAGTCCCTCCAGGCACCGCTCCAGATCGGCCTTCAGCCCCTCGGCGCTCTGGTAGCGCTCCTCGGCGACCTTGGCCAGCAGCTTCAGGACGATGGCGGAGACGGTGGGGGGCAGCCCCTTTACCCGCTCATGGGGAGGCGGAGGCGCCAGGGCCATGTGAGCGTGGAACCACTCGAGCGCGTCCTTGCCGTAAAAGGGGCGGCCGCCGGTGAGCAGCTCGTAGAGGGTGATGCCCAGCGAGTACAGATCCGTGCGGTAGTCCACCGCCCGGTTCATGCGCCCGGTCTGCTCTGGGGACATGTACGGCAGGGTTCCCTCGATGAGGTGCGAGTGGAGCGCATCCACGTGCTCCACGAGCTGGAGGCTGGCGCTTCCAAAGTCGATGAGGCGCGTCTCGCCCGATGCCGTGACGATGATGTTCGCGGGCTTGAGGTCCTTGTGGATGACGCCACGGCGGTGAATCTCGGCGAGCGTGGAGGCCAGGGAGCTGCCCAGCCTCAGGGCCCTCGCTACCTCGAAGGGCTTGCCCGTCTCATCGGACAGCGGCGTGCCCGCGACCTCTTCCAACAGCAGCACGGGGCGCTCCCTGAGTTGCTCGCACGCGATGACACGGGGCACGCCGCGCACGTCCTGGAGCCGCTGCAGGATGGCGAACTCCCGCCGGTAGCGCTCTCGCTCGCGCGGGCCCACGGCGGTGGCTGTGGGCGTCTTGAGGATGACGTGAAGTCCATCCGCGTCGCGGACCGAGTGAAACAGCAGGTTGGTACCGGTGGTCTTGAGTGCTCCTCGGAGGGTGTAGCCAGGAATGGGGAGCATGGGATTCAGGACGGAGCCGGGAGCCGCGCGATACACTCGGCTCAACCGCCACGGGTGCTGTCTGAATCCGAACGAGCCTCAGACGGCTCCTCCTCGTAGAAGCGCGCTGGCAAGCGCCTTCATCTCCGGTGCCCCATGCCGGCTGGCTACACGGAGATGAGGCCCTTGCGGATGCCCTCGGTGACGGCCTCCACGCGGTTGGTGACCTCGAGCTTCCGGTAGATGTGCTCCAGGTGCGTGCGGATGGTCGCCTTGCTCAGGTTCAGGAGCTTGGCGGCCTCGCTGTTCGACACGCCCTTGGCGATCAGCTGGAGGATCTCCTTCTCCCGGTCCGACAGCGGCTTGAGCTGGGGCTCGTCCGAAGCGCCTCCGGCCGGGTGGGCCTCCACCTCGGTCGGGGGTTCCGCCTCCAGCATGGGAGCGGCCGCTGCAGTGGCCTGGGGCGCAGGAGGCGGAGGCGCCGCGGGCACCGGCGTGGCATCCGGATCCACCCGGAAGTGCCGCAGCAGGCGGCGCGCCAGGTTCGGCTGGATGACCGTGCCGCCCGCGCGCACCTCCTTGATGGCCTCGATGATCTTGTCCACCGTGGCGCCCTTGAGCAGGTACCCGGAGGCGCCGGCCTTCACGGCCTCGAGGACTTTGTCCTCCTCGTCGAAGATCGTGAAGATGAGGATCTCCACCTTCGGGAAGCTGGCCTTCACCGCCCGCGTCACGTCGATGCCGCTCATGCGCGGCAGCCCCAGGTCCAGCAGGAGCACGTCGGGCATCAGCTTGGGCACCTCTTCCATCGCGGCCTCGCCCGACAGCGCGGTGCCGATGATCTCGATGTCCGCGTGGCCCTCCAGCAGCCGCAGCTGGTTCTTCAGGATCTTGGTCTGGTCCTCGACCACGAAGACGCGGATGGGGGCGGTGGGCGTCGTCGGCTGGGGATCCACAGGGTCTCCGGTCATCACGAGGGGTTGCAGGGAAGAGAGAAGGACACCATCGCACCGGCGCCCGGGGCCGAGTCCACGATGATCTCGCCGCCGAGCTTCATCGCGCGCTCGCGCATGTTCAACAGGCCGTAGTGGCCGCGCGGCGTCTTCTTCGGATCGAAGCCCTTGCCGTCATCGCGCACCGTCAGGTGCACCCGGGCCTCGCCGAAGTCCAGTTTCACCGTCACCACCTTGGCCTGCGCGTGCTTGGCGGCGTTGGACAGGCCCTCCTGGAGGATGCGGAACAGGGCCAGCTGCGCGTCGGGCGACAGCTTCTTCGGCGTCCCCGAGCGCTCGAACCGGATGTCCATCTGGGTGCGGTCCCGGAACGTCTTGGCGTAGTCCTCCAGGCCCTGTGTCAGCTCGAAGTCCTCGCGCATCATCCGCAGGTTGCGGCGCAGCTCGTCGATGGACTCCTCCGCCGAGGCCTTCAGCTCGAGGATCTCGTCGCGCAGCGGGCCGTCCTTCGCCAGCCCGAGGATGTACTCGGACTGGATGATCATCGACGAGAGCGAGGCGCCCAGGCCGTCGTGGATCTCGCGCGCCATGCGGTTGCGCTCCTCCACCACCGCCAGCTCCTTGAGATCGCCCTGGAGCTCCACCACCTCGCGGTGGGCCGCGGCCTCGCGCTCGTTCAGGTACACCACCACGTAGACGATGATGAAGTTGAGCGCCGAGTACCACAGCAGCGTCAGCAGCTCGATCGCCGTGACGGAGCGGTTGAGCAGCAGGTCCAGGCGCGTCGTCACCGGCAGCGCCAGCAGCGGCGGCAGGATGGACAGCGGCTTGGGGTAGAGGATGGCGAACAGGGTGGTGAACAGCAGCTGCGTGGCCAGCAGCGGGCTCTGGAGACCGCCGCCCACCTGTGGCTTGGCGATCAGCACGACCATGATGATGAGGTCGAGGCAGAGCGTCAGGTACGTCACCCAGCGGCCCGCCTTGGGGTGATCGATGACCAGGAAGTTGGCGACGCTGTAGAGCAGCATCGCGAAGTACCCGGCGAAGGCCACCGGCCCGTTCAGCCCGAAGTATCCCGACCACGTGGGCACCGCGAGGATGAGCAGGCCCAGGGTGAGGAACATCATGCGCGCGTAGAACAGCGCGCGGGCCCGGGCGACGAAGCGATCCTGCTCCCACGACGCGGCGGCCTGCTCGGCGGACACGCTGTCCGTGAGCTTGCGTCGCTGGAGCACCGTGCGCACGCGGGCGCGCAGATCGTTTGCGGGTTTCTCCTCGTCGGAGGCGGCGTGCGTCTCGGTCACGGCGGGCAGCTTAAGGGAGCAACCGGGTTTCCGGGAATCCCAACCCGCCGCATGCCTCCCCGGAGCCCGAGGAGGCACACTGGGCCTCCAGGGCTACTTCTTCTTCTCGGGGATGCCCTTCTTGTTCTGCGGTGTGCTCTGGGCCGCGGTGGTGCAGGCCTTCTTGGCCTCGGGCTGGCGCTCGTAGACGTAGTCGAGGCGCTCGCGGGCCTCGCCGGTCATCTCGTTGAAGATGGGGGAGCCGCCCGCGTACATGGTGCCCTCATCGTGGCCGTACCGGTCCAGCTTCTTGCCCTTCAACCACGTGTCGATGCAGGCCTCTTGCGCCTGCTTCTCGGCTGGGGTCAGCGTCGCGGCGTAAGAGCTGCCGGCCGAGGCCTTGCCCGCCGAGGAGCCGGCCCCCGCACCCAAGCCCTGGGCCGGGGTGGGGGAGACGGTGGCAGAGCCCGCGTCGTCCTGGGAGCCCGCGTCCTTCTGGAGGGTGTCCACACCGGCCTGGACGGTGTTTCCCGGTGCTTGCGCATCGGCTGCGGGGGTGGAGGCATCCTCCGAGTCCCGGGTCTCGCCAGCACTGCGGCAGGCGGAGGTCATCAGGAGGGAGAGCGAAAGGACGAGCGCGCCGGTCAGCTTTTTCATATGTCCTGGCAGTTCAGCCTCTGAGGCTGGGCGGTGAAGCGGTGAAGTGTGCTACCGAGGGTGGGACGTCGCGGCGCCGGAGGATATTCGTTCGGCCCTCCCTGGGAAGCTTCTGACGCGGAGGAGTGTCACGTGAGCCGCCTTTTCGAGGCGCGAGTGCTGGTGGTGGGGGCGGGAGGGCTGGGGTGTCCAGCCTCGCTCGCCCTGGCGCATGCGGGGGTGGGGCACCTCACGCTGGCGGATCCGGACCGGGTGGATGTGACGAACCTCCATCGCCAGCTCTGGCACCGCACCTCGGACGTGGGCCGGCTCAAGGCGGAGTCCGCCGTGGCGGGCCTGAGGCGCGCCTTCCCGGACCTGAGCACCGAGGCCATTCCCGAGCGCGTGAACGTGGACAACGCCGAGGCACTCTTCCGCGCGCATGACGTCGTCATCGACGCCACCGATGGCACGGCCACCAAGTTCTTCTTGTCCGATGTGGCGGTGCTCACCGGGGTGCCGCTGATCTACGGCGGCGTGCTCCGCATGCAGGGGCAGGCCTTCAGAATCGATCCGGATGGCCCGTGCCTGCGCTGCCTCTACGAGGCTCCGCCTCCGCCGGATGCCGTGCCCACCTGCGCGCAGGCGGGAGTGCTCGGCTCCATGGCAGGGCTCGTGGGCTCACTTCAGGCCTTGCTCGCACTCGAGCGGCTCTCGGGGGCGGCAGGGCTCGCGCGGGGCGATGCGCGGCTGCATCTCATCGATGGGGCCACACTCACGAGCCGGATGGTGCGCGTGCAGCGGTCGCCGGACTGCTCTGCCTGTGCTCCGGGCCGGACGCCCCAGCTCGTTGCTCCCGAGGAGGCCGCGCAATGCACGACGTGACGGCGACGCTCGACATCACCCGTGAGGTCTGCCCGATGACCTACGTGCGCACCAAGCTCAAGCTGGAGTCGCTCGGGTCTGGCGCGGTGCTGGAGGTGTTCCTCAAAGGCTCCGAGCCGCTGAAGAACGTTCCTCGCAGTGCTCGCGAGGAGGGGCACGAGGTGCTCGCACTCGAGCCCCGGCCCGATGGCACTCACCGGCTGTTGCTGCGGAAGCAGGGGAGGTGAGCGGTGGCGCTGAGTGAAGATCAGATCCTTCGCTACTCGCGGCAGATCCTCCTGAAGGATGTGGGCGGCCGAGGCCAGGAGGCACTGCTGGAGGCGGGAGCGCGGCTCGAAGGCGCCGGTCCCGCCGGGCTCACGGCTGCGGCCTACCTCGCGGCGGGCGGCACTCCGGTGGTGACCACGGACGCCAAGGTGGGGCCCGCTTCCGTGGGCTTCCTGGTCGTGGATGCCGACATTGGGCACCCTGCCTCCGAGGTGCTGGCCCGCGTGCTCCCGGAGGTGAATCCGGATGCGGCGACGCCTCGCCCGGGAGGCCGGATCGCTGAGCTGCCCGCGGCCTGGAGTGGTGAGGCCCCGTGGGTGGCGCTCGGAGGCGACGGCACGCGTGGCGCGGTGGTCTTCCGCGGGAGCCAGGGATGCGTCTGGTGCTTCGGAGAGACCGTCCGGACCTTGGGAGCCGCACCCAATGGAGTGCTCGGCGTGGCGCTCGGCACGTTGGGGGCGCTGGTGTTCCAGCGGCTCCGGCTCGGAATGGGGCCGGAGCTGGGCGGCAAGTGGCTCGTGGCCCCCGGACAGTGGGTGGATCTGGAGCTCCGGCGCTGTGCCAAGTGCCGTGAGTCCCTGTAATTCCATGTGGGAGGAATGCCTATCGGAGATCCTCCGACATCTGGAGGGAACCTACCCCCAGGAAGGCTGCGGCGTGATCCTGCGGGCGGGCCTGGAAGGCCCCTGGCGAGTCCAGCCCCTGCCCAACGCCTATGATCGACACCACGCGGCCGACCCTGTGCGCTTTCCTCGCACCTCGCGCACCGCCTACCTCTTCGAGCCCAGGGACTGGCTCGCGCTTTTAAAGGAAGCCGACGCGCGAGGTGAGTCCGTGGAGTGTGTGTTCCACTCTCACGTGAATGGAATCGCGGACTTCTCGACCGAGGACAGGGCCCAGGCCTTGGCTTCCGGGCAACCGCTACTTCCAGGCGTATCCTACCTGGTGGTGGCGGTGGTTGCCGGGCGTGCGTCCGAGGCGAGGCTTTTTCGATGGGTTGAGGGAGAATTTCGCGACCGTCCGGTTACGTTCCTACCGTAATTCAACGAAAACCCTAATAGGAGCAGGCACTTGGCCGGTTGGCTCCCCCACCTGCGGAAAGGTGTGTGTCAATTGTCAAGCGCGGGGGTTTTCGTCTATAAGGCGCGCGTCTGTTGATCTGCCGCGCACACACGGAGCGCTCAACCGCTTCGAGCGCAGGGAGTGAGCACCTCTATGCCCAGCACGACTGGTTTTACGCTCTGGCTGACCGGCATGCACGGTACCGGTAAGAGCACGTACGCCGCCTACATTGCCGCACGTCTGCGACAGGTGGGGCGCAATGTGGAGATCCTCGACGAGGGAGAGCTGGGCGATGACCTCTGGCAGGGCCTGGGGGACAGCAAGGAGGAGCGCTCCGTCACCGTGCGGCGCCTGGGCTTCGTGGCCCAGTTGCTGACCCGCAACAACGTGGCGGTCATCGTTCCCTCGGTCAGCCCCTACAAGACCGTCCGCGAGGAGAACCGCCGCGTGATCAGCAAGTACGTGGAGGTCTACGTCGACTGCCCCACCGAGAAGCTGATCGAGCGCGACACCACGGGCAAGTACAAGAAGGCGCTCAGTGGCGAGATCCCCAACTTCATCGGCATCACCGAGCCGTACGAGCCGCCCACCTCGCCTGAGGTGACGATCCACTCCGACACGGAGAGCGTCGAGGACGGCGCGATGAAGATCTTCCAGTCGCTGCTGGACCTGAGCCTGGTGACGCCGGAGGAGCTGAAGGTCATCACCGGCAAGAAGATGAAGGCCAACCCGCTGCCGAAGAAGGCGCGGCAGGCCGAGGCGGCCCCGGCCGAGCCCAAGGCCGAGCCCAAGGCCAAGGGCGAGGCGAAGGCGGCGGCCCCGAAGGGCGCCAAGGCCCGGCCCGCCACCCGCGCGGCTCGCGTGGCCAAGCCGGCGGCGGCTGCCAAGAAGAGCGCCAAGCGCAGCAAGTAGTCCCAGCGCCCTGCACTGAGCAGGCAGGGCTGACAGGAACTCAGGGCCCCCGGGTTGCGCGTGCAATCGGGGGCCCTTTCCTTTAGGAGAGCGCCATGCTGAGCCCCGAGCAGATCCAGGCCCTGTGTGACAGCTCCCGACCCAAGCTGGAGGCCATGCGCGCGGCTCTCCGCGCCCACGGCACCGCGCTGGTGGCGTTCTCGGGCGGGGTGGACTCCACCTTCGTGCTGAAGATCGCCGTGGAGGAGCTGGGCGAGCGGGCGCTGGCCATCACGGCCCTGTCGGCCTCGGTGGCCCCCGAGGAAGAGCAGGAGGCGCGCGAGCTGGCTCAGAAGATCGGCGCCCGGCACGAGGTGGTGACGAGCAACGAGCTGGCCAACCCCCAGTACGCCGCCAATCCCACCAACCGCTGCTACTTCTGCAAGACGGAGCTGTACGACTTGTGCGAGGCCCGCCGCCAGCAGCTCGGGTACGCGGTGGTGCTCGACGGGTTCAACGCGGACGACTTCAAGGATCACCGCCCGGGGCACAAGGCCGCCAAGGAGCACCAGGTGCAGTCGCCTTTGGCGCAGGCCGGGCTGACCAAGGACGAGATCCGCGCCTGGAGCCAGCAGCTCGGGCTGCCCACCTGGGACAAGCCGCAGATGGCGTGCCTGGCCTCGCGCATTCCGTACGGCACCTCGGTGACGCGCGAGCGGCTGTTCCAGATCGCCGCGGCCGAGTCCGAGATGCGCCGCCTGGGCTTCCGCCAGTTCCGCGTGCGCTACCACCAGGAGGTGGCCCGCCTGGAGCTGGCCTCCGAGGAGTACGAGCGCTTCTTCTCCGGCGACGTGCGCGAGCGCATCAACACCGCGCTCAAGGCGATCGGCTTCAAGTTCGTGGCGCTGGACCTCGAGCCGTTCCGCTCGGGCCGGATGAACGAGGCGGCCGGGGTGACGAAGCCCGCCCAGCCGTCTCAGGGGTTCTCGCTGCCCGTGGTGAGCTGATCCCCGCGTGAGGCCGCTGCTCCTCGTGATCCTGCTGCTCGCGGTGCCCACGGTGGCGCGCGCCCAGTCCTACGAGGAGCACCGCGCCGTGAGCCTCCTGGCCGGACCGGGGCTCGGCTACACCACCACGCTGAGCGGCGATCGGGCGGTGACGGGACCCGGCGTGCTCTTCGACGTGGGCGGCAGCCTCACCGTGGGCTACGACCAGGACGAGGTGTTCCTCCTGGCTCGCGCCGGCCTGGGCGAAGCGGGGAAGGGTGGGGTGCTGCTCGGCGGCTTCCGCAGCATCTTCGGCCGCGAGGAGTGGCAGACCTTCTTCGACGTGGGCGCTGCCGTGAGGCTGTTTTCTGGGACGTGGGCAGGGCCTCGCCTAGGGTTCGGCGTGCGTCGCACGCTGTCGGATCAGCTCTCCTTCTATGGAGGGCTCGGACTGTCGCTCGGGTTCGGATCCGGCATGCGCGTGGACGCCGAGGCATTCACCGGCCTCCAGTGGAGCTTCCCGATCGGATCACGGTGACTTTTCTTGCGATCAGGAAGTGCTGTGAGATGGTGTGTGCACCTGTATGGAGGTTCCGCACTTGGACACCAATCCCCGTCTCACCTCGGTGGTCTTCCGTCTCTCCCGCGAGAAGCTCGATGCGCTGAAGGATCTGTCGCGCAGCACGCGCATCCGTCAGAGCGAGTACCTGCGCGAGGCGATCTCGGATCTGCTGGCGAAGTATGAGGAGCGGCTCGTCGACTGACGGGCGTCACCCCTCCGGCGCGCCGAGAAAGGGAGGCCCCTCCGGGAGACCGGGGGGCGCGGCCCGCTCGGCGGGGGTGAACGGATCGAGCTTCGCCGGGTAGCGCACTTCCCAGAGCACCAGCCCCGAGGCCTCCGCCTTGAGCCCGGGGATGCGCTCTCCCTGCTCCAGCGCCGCACGCCACTGCTCCTCGGGGAGCTGTCCCGCGGCGGTGAGCAGCGCCGAGCCCACCAGGTAGCGCACCTGGTAGCGCGCGAAGGCATCTCCCCGAAGGATCACCTCGAACAGCCCACCGCCCAGCGCATGCAGGGTGGCGGACTCCAGCGTGCGCAGCTTGCGCGGGCTGGAGTTCTCGTGGAACGCGGAGAACTCCCGCTGGCCCTCGGCCATTCTCAGCAGTTCCGAGAACCGCTCCGGAGTGATGTCATGCGGAGCGAGCCGGGGCTCTGCCGCTACTTCCATCACATAGGGCCGCCACTCGGGCGCCACAGTGCCGGCCAACTGGACCCGGTACCGGTACGTCTTTCCCTCCGCGCTCCACTGGGCGTGGAAGGACGGGTGGGGCTTCCGGGCCACACACAGCCCCAAGTCCGGGGGCAGGTGGGCAGGGAGGCGAGCAGCGAGCGCCTCGGCCGAGTCCCCGGCCTCCAACCTCAGGCTGACCCCCTGCATCCGAGCGTGTACGCCGCGATCGGTGCGCCCGGAAGGCATGACGGCCGCAGGGACACCCACCTCTCTCAGCGCGTTCTCCAGGGATTCTTGGACGGTCGGCCCCTGGGCCTGGCGCTGGAACCCTCGGAAGGTTCCTCCGAGGTACCAGATCCAGAGGGCGACGGGAGTGCGGGGCAAGGGAGGCTCAGGTGGGAGGTGGGAGGCCGTTGCGATGTGGATCGCGGACAAGGATACTTCGGCCCCAATGTTGGCCGCGCAAGAGCTGGATCCCGAGCTGAGTGAGCAGCAGTGGTTGTTCCGTCAGGGCGATCTCGTCCTGGGCCCGATGACCGGGCAGCAGCTCGTGGAGAAGCTGTTCACGGGCGAGATGACCGGGGACACGCTGATTGCCCCTCCGGGCGAGCGGGACTTCGTGCGCATCGCGGACGTGGACGCCTTCAAGGTCCACGTGGCGCGGGCCGTCGCCAAGGCGCGTGTGGACGCGGATGTCCGTGCCGAGCGCCAGCGCACGATGCGCTACCGGCTGATCGCCGGTGGCGTCGGCGCGGCCGTGACGGTGGCCCTGGCCATTGGCGCGTGGCAGGTGGCGCGCTGGGCGGCGGTGCACGGGCCGGGCGGTGAAGAGGACGAGTACGCGGGCATCTCCGTGGACCTGCCCACCATCGCCGTGGCCCAGGCGCGCAAGGACGACCAGGAGCTCTTCGCGTACCCGTCCTCGAGCCCGCGCCCGCCGGACAAGGTGGCCAGTGCGGAGACGAAGCCCAAGCCCTCGGGCACGCCGAACACGTCGCCCACGGTGCCCGCCGCGGCGGTGGCCACGAAGAAGCCCGGCGGCAGCGTCTCCACCGAGCCGGACGGCCTGCAGATGAGCACCGAGTTCGATCAGGCCTCGATCAACAAGGTGGTCAGCAGCAACCAGAAGACGCTCTTCCGCTGCCTCAAAGAGGAGGCCGCACGCCGTCCGGGCTTCGCTGCGAAGATCCCGATCGAGTTCGTCATCGGCAACGACGGCCGGGTCTCCAAGCTCTGGGTGGATCACCCGCAGCTCAAGCAGGGCCCGCTCTACGAGTGCTTCCTGGGCGAGCTGAAGAAGTGGCCCTTCAAGCCCTACAAAGGCGAGCTGGCGTCGGTGAACCTGTCGTTCAAGGTTGGTTAGTGGCCGACTGGCGGGCAGTGGGGCGGTTTTGCTTTCCCTGCCCCAGCGCCTGAGCGATACAGCGCCGCCATGCCTACCGCAGTTGAAGCCGATCTCCAGAAGAAGGCTCAGTCCGTTCCTCCGGGTTCCTTCCGCCACGTCGTGCTGTCGGCGGCCAAGCGCTTCAAGTCCACCTGGGCCGAGCTGGGCAAGCTGCTCGTCCAGGTTCGCGACGAGGCGAAGTTCGAGGAGTGGGGCTACGAGTCCTTCGAGGCCTACTGCCTCAAGGAGCTCCACATCCGGAAGAATACGGCCCTCAAGCTCACGCGCTCCTTCAGCTTCCTGGCCAAGCACGAGCCCCCGGAGGTGTTGAAGGACGAGGAGTTCCCCCAGCGCGCCCCCGCCTTCGAAGTGGTGGAGGTGTTGGCGGACGCGGCGGACCGGGGTCAGCTTTCACCCTCCGAGTACCGTTCACTGCGCGACAGCATCTGGAACCCGGAGAAGCCCACCAACGAGCTGAAGAAGGAATTCACGGAGCGCTTCCCCCGGCCCGCTCCGGAGCCCCCGGCGGAGGACGTCGCGCTGCGTCGTCTGGCGCAGGCGGCCCGGAAGCTCGCCAGCGAGCTTTCGGGCTCTCGGAAGGTGCCGAAGGCCATTGCTGAGCGGGCAGCCGCCCTGGCGGATGATGTCGAGGAACTCGCGGCGAGCGTGACGAATGGCTGAGCGACTGTTATCGAACGCTCACCCGCGTCAGGGATGTGGGTGCCACAATTAGGTGGCGTTGGACTTCCTGTGAATCAGGCGGGGGCCTATATTTTGTTGAGGGACGGCTGTTCGAGACGTGGGCAGCCGGTCGAGAGGGTGTGTGGCGGTGATGTAGGCTCCGGGGAACCGGGGTCCGGCGAACTCGGAGGCTGGCAGTGAAGAAGGAGCACCACGTCAATCTGTCCTGTTCGTTCTGCGGCAAGTCGCAGCGCGAGGTCCGCAAGCTCATCGCGGGCCCGACGGTCTATATCTGCGACGAATGCATCAAGCTGTGTAACGACATCATCGCGGACGAGAACGAGCGCGAGGAGGGCAAGCCGCAGGTCAGCTTGCCGACGCCTACGGAGATCAAGGCGTTCCTCGACGACTACGTGATCGGTCAAGACCTGGCGAAGAAGGTCCTCGCGGTGGCGGTGTACAACCACTACAAGCGCATCTACCAGAAGAAGGGAGCGGCGCGGCCTCGGCCCGGGGTGAAGTCCACGGGCAACGAGGATGTGGAGCTGAGCAAGAGCAACATCCTGCTCATCGGCCCCACGGGCAGCGGCAAGACGCTGCTGGCCCAGTCCCTGGCGCGCTTCCTCAACGTTCCGTTCACCATCGCCGACGCCACCAGCCTCACCGAGGCCGGCTATGTGGGTGAGGACGTCGAGAACATCATCCAGAACCTGCTCCACAACGCCGACTACGACGTGGAGAAGGCCTCGCGCGGCATCGTCTATATCGACGAGATCGACAAGATCGCGCGCAAGGGCGACACGCCGAGCGCCACCCGCGACGTGGGCGGCGAGGGCGTGCAGCAGGCGCTCCTCAAGATCATCGAGGGCACCCGGGCCAACGTCACGCCGCGCGGCGGGAAGAAGTACAACCAGCAGGAGTACGTCCAGGTCGACACGACGAACATCCTGTTCATCTGCGGCGGCGCGTTCCACGGCATCGACGGCATCATCAAGCGCCGCGTGGGTGAGAAGGGCCTGGGCTTCGGAGCGCGAATCACCCACCGCGAGGAGCGCAGCGTGGGTGAGCTGCTGGCCATGGTGGAGCCGGAGGATCTGATGAAGTTCGGGATGATCCCCGAGTTCATCGGCCGTCTGCCGGTGGTGGCCACGCTCAACGATCTCAAGGAGGACGATCTCGTCACGATCCTCACGCAGCCGAAGAACGCTCTGATCAAGCAGTACCAGAAGCTCTTCGAGATCGAGAAAGTGAAGCTGACCTTCTCGAAGGAGTCGCTGCGGGCGATCGCGCGGGAGGCCATGCGCCGCAACTCGGGAGCGCGCGGCCTGCGCGCCATCCTCGAGGACGCGATGCTGGACATCATGTACGACGTCCCGTTCCGCGAGGGCGTGAAGGAGTGCAAGATCACCGAGCAGGTGATCACCAAGCACGAGGCTCCGCAGATCGTGCTGGAGAAGATGGAGAAGAAGACGGCCTAGTCCGTGTGTCTCCCACCGTGGAGCTATACTCCGCGGTGGGTCATGGCCGGACAGGGTTGGATTTCGAGCGCCCGTTACGACGGGTTTTTCTTCTTTGGCACCGCGCTGCTGGCGGTGCTGGCGGGCGTGTTGGTGCTCGCCGCCCCGGTCCTCGTCGTCCCGGTGTGGTGGCTGTGGCTGGGCCTGGTGGACGGGCCCCACTTCGCCGCCACCTGGGTGCGGACCTATCTGGATCCCCATGAGCGCCGTGCCCGAGCGCGCTTGCTGGCAGGCAGCCTCGTGTTCTGGCTGCCCGGCATCCTGGCGCTGGGGCTGAACGAGCTGCTCGGCTCGCCCGCGCCGTTCGAGGCCTTCCTGGGGCTGTCGGCGCTGTGGGCCATCCACCACGCGGTGCGCCAGCACTTCGGGATCATGTCCATCTACCAACGGCTCAGTGGGGCCACGGAGCAGGCCCGCAAGCAGGACTGGGCGTTCCTGCACGGGACGCTGTGGCTGATGTTCGTCGTGTACCTGCTCGTGTTCCCCGTGAACCGGACGATTCTGGGGCTGGCGGCCGAGGCAGGGCCTCAGGAGCAGTGGGCGGTGAGGGCGCTGGCGGCCACGTCCGTGGCGGCCGTGCTGGGCTACTCGGGGCTGCTTGCGTTGCGCTGGCGCCGAGGTGAGGCGATCCGTCCCGGGCTGTACGCACTGGTGGTGGCGGTGGGGACGGCGGCCTTCGGCTACTTCGTCGTCGGCGCCTTCGAGCCCCTGGTGCCGAGCCCCTCCAACACCGAGCAGCTCTCCTTCGCGGTGGTGGCTGTGAGCGGCTCGCTGCATGGCCTGCAGTACCTGGGCATCATCTTCGCCACGGGCCGGCGCCGCTACGGTGCGAGCACGGAGCGCTCGCTGGTCGCGCGCCTGGGCCGGGCGCCGCTGCTCACCTACGGGGCCCTGGTGGCGGTGTCGTTCTTCTATCTCCTCGTCAACGCGTGCCGCGGGGTGGCGCCGGACGTCGCGTTCTTCCCCTTCGACTCCAATGCGGCGCGGTTCTTCCTCGCGCTCTACTGGGGCGGAGCGCTGCACCACTACTACCTGGATCAGAAGATCTGGCACCCACGGCGCGACCCCGTGCTGCGCCGTGAGCTGGGCATGGCGGACGCGTCCCCATGAAGCCGCCTCCTCCGTGGGCGATGGGGCTGGCCCTGGTGGGGGCGCTCGCGCTGCACACCGCCTCGAAGGACGCGGCCCACGTGCAGGAGATGCTCTGGCTGTGCCACGTGGCCACGGCCGTCATGGCCATCGGGCTCCTGGCGGGGTGGCATCGCGTGATGGCCGGAGGCTTCATCCTTCACGTGGGTTTTGGCACCGTGGGCTGGCTGCTCGATGTGGCGGCGACACATGACACCACGGTGAGCTCGGTGCTGGTGCACCTGCTGCCGCTCGCGGCGGGAGTGATCGAGGTGCGGCGCAAGGGGTGGCCGCGAGGCGTGGTGCTGCCCTCGTGGCTCTTCTACTCGCTGTGGGTGCTGTCCTGTCACTGGACCACGGACCCGGCGATCAACGTGAACATGGCGCACGGGGCGTGGGGGCCGATTGAGCACTGGATGGGCGGGGTCTGGCTGTCGGGAGCGATCAACTCGGCGATCCTGCTGGTCACCTTCTTCGCGGCGGACGTGGTGCTGCGCCGGCTGACCCGCTCCCGGAGCGTCGCGCTCCACTCCGCTCCCAGCTGATCAGCGCTTCGCCTTCACGCGGAACACCTCGCCGCGCTGCTGTACCTCGACGCCCTCGGCGCGCAGGCGGCGGGCCTGCTCGTGGGCTACGGGAGGCGCGAGGACTCCTCCGGCGCGAGTGACGCGCCACCACGGCACGCCCCCGCCACCTTGCAGCAGCTTCAGCTCATGCCCCACGCCTCGTGCTGCTCCGGGCCGCCCCGCGTAGAGCGCCACCTGCGAGTACGAGCGCACCTCGCCTCGGGGGATGGCGCGCACTGCCTTCATGACCGCCTCGGTGAAGGGGACGGGAGCGCTCTTGGCGGCGGTGGGGCGGGAGCCGGTCTTCTTCGCGCGGAGAGCCATGGGCGCGGGACTCTACCCCCGCAAATGCGCGCGGCGGCCCAGGAAGATTCCCGAACCGCCGCGCGACTTGTGTCAGGCATCAGCTCACGCGCGTGGCGTTGTAGGTCTTGATGACGTTGTTCCAGTGGCTGTTGAGCCACGCGGAACCGGTCTGCTTGTATTGGGCATCCACGCCGCCCTTCGGAGCGTAGATGGTGAGGCCCGTCTGGGCAGTCCACTTCGAGTCGGCGCCCTTGGCGCTCTTGGCCGTGGTCGTCTGGGCCAGCTCGGCCACGAGCTGATCCGCGGCGGCCTTCAGGGCGGTGTCCTTGGTGCTGTTGGAGACGCGCTTGGCGAAGTCGCCCAGGTCCATCTGGTCCGCGTCATCCATGCGCAGGGACTTGTCGTAGGCCTGGCGGATCGTCTTGTCCTGCAGGCCGCCCGCCTTCACGAGCGCGTCGCTGAAGGAGTTCAGCTTGCTGTTGAGCCCGTCCAGCTTGGACAGGTCCGTCACCGACATGGTGACGTTGTCGCGGGGGCCCGCGGCGTAGGACTCCTGAATGGCCTTGGACATCTGCTCGGCGGTGACGGGCTCCTTGCCCGCGAACAGCTTGTTCATGCGGCCGAGCAGATCCTTGTAGTCCCAGCCGGTGCCGGGCTCGAGCTCCTCGCTGCCCACCAGGTAGTCCGCGCCGGCCGCCTTGGCGGTGTCGGCAACCTCGACGGTGGCCATCAGGCACGCGTCGGCGGCGACCACGTCGATCTTCTGGGGCAGACCGGAGAGCGCCTTCTGGAGCTCAGGCATGTCGATGCTGCTGTTGGGGTTGTCGTCATAGGAGACGCCCTTCCAGCCGTTGCCGTGATCCCACAGGTCCACCATGTAGTGCTTGGACTCGGTGTTGCGCTGCACGTAGTCGAGCGCGGCGCGGAGCACCTCGGGGCTGCCGGAGTCGATCTCGCCCTTGGCCAGCATCTTGCCGAGGTCCGAGCTCGGGTCCACGGCGATCTCTTTCGAGGTGAGCTTGCTGGAGTTGTTCGGATCGCGCGTCACGTACATGAGCCGGGAGCTGGTGTTCCAGCCGTCCGCGTCCTTGCGCGTGCCGCCGTCGACCAGGGCGATCATGTTCAGCTTGCCCTCGATGGAGCCGCCACCGGCCTCCATCTCGTTGAGGTCGTCCTTGCCGAAGTCCTCGAGGTTGTTGTCGGCGTTGAGGTGGACGAACACGGTCCAGTCGGCGGCCGGGATGTCCTTGGGGCTGATGGTGTTGGCGGCCGGGGTGGCGGGGGTGCCCGGCTTCGGCGTGGCCAGGGCCTGCGAGGCCGAGTCACCGGTCAGCAGGTTCTTGCTGGGCTGCCGGGAGCGGCTGGCGGGAGACTCAAATCCATCCGTGGGCTTCGGTACCAGCTCGTTGGAGCGAGAGGGCGGGAGCGCCTTGGTCGTCGGCGTGGAGCTCGAAGGAGAGGTGGAGGAGGAGCGCTGTGCGGCGTTCGAGGAAGGATTTTGTACTCTCATGTAGGTATTATCGGCAGATCGCGGAGCGAGTTGCGTACGTGAGCCAAAAAGATTCGAGGGCTATCAAAACCTAAGAGCCCGGGTAGGGATCAAGGCGCACTCTAAGGATGGGCTCATGAAGCGCAGCTGGAGCCGCGAGCGCCAGAGATAGTCTGTGCCCATGGCGGATGCTCAGCTGCGGACGACGACGGGCCTGTGCGATCGGTGCTTCCGCAGCGTGGAGGCCACGCTCTGGCGGAGCAACGGTCAGGTCGTGATGCGCAAGAGGTGCCCGGAGCACGGCGCGTCCGAGGCGCTGATCTCCTCGAATGCGGACTGGTACGAGTCGATCATGCAGGAGGCGCCAGCGCTGCAGGCTCCGGTGGCGCTGAAGCAGGTGTCACAGGGATGCCCGTACGACTGTGGCCCGTGTACGCGGCACGAGCAGAAGGTGCAGCTGCCGATCGTGCCGATCTCGTCGGCGTGCAACCTGGACTGCCCCATCTGCTACACGCACAACCGGAACGCGGGCGCGTACCACATGTCCGAGGAGCAGTTGCGTGCCATCCTGGGGCACTTGCGGCGGGCGGCGCCGGACAAGCGGATCATCAACCTGACGGGCGGGGAGCCTACGCAGCACCCGGCGTTCGAGCGGCTGGTGGAGCTGTGCCGCGAGGAGGGGATCCACCGGATCACGGTGTCCACGCACGGGCTGCGGTTCCTGAAGGACGAGTACCTGCTGGAGCGGCTGGCGCAGTTGGAGGCGCGGGTCATCCTCTCGTTTGACTCGTTCAAGCCCGAGACGAACAAGCAGATGCTGGGCGGGCGGCTGCTGGAGTCGAAGCTGAAGGTGCTGCAGCTGCTGGAGAAGCACGCGGTGGACACGACGCTGCTGCCGGTGCTGGCGCGGGGGTACAACGACTCGGAGGTGGGCGACTTCGTGAAGCTGGGCCTGGAGAAGGACTTCATCCGGAGCGTGGAGCTCCACACGATGACGTTCACGGGGCAGGGCGGGACGAAGTTCGATCGGAAGGCGCGGTACACGCCCTATGACGTGCTGGTGGACCTGGAGCAGCAGACAGGGGGGCAGCTTCGGGTGACGGACTTCGTGCCGTCGCCGGCGGCGCACCCGCTCTGCTACCAGGTGACATATCTGCTGAAGCTGGGGGACGGGCGGTGGCTGCCGTATCCGCGGTTCATGGACCGGGCGGACCTGCGGGCGATGCTGGGCGGGATGCTGTACCTGGAGCCGAGCGCGGAGATGGAGCAGCGGCTGCAGGATGTGATCAACCGCCTCTGGTCCGGGGAGCTGGCGTGTGAGGACTCCGGAGCGGTGCTGGCGACGCTGAAGGATCTGGTGGGGCGGCTGATGGCGCCAGGGGTGAGTGCAGCCGAGCGGCTGAAGTTGGCGGAGCGAAGCTCGAAGGCGATCTACCTGCACTCGCACATGGATGAGGAGACGTTCGATACCGATCGAATCCGCCAGTGCTGCGTGGGGATCCGGGAGCCAGATGGGAGCAACATCCCATCGTGCGCGTATAACGTGCTGTACCGGAACCGGGACGGGCGCTTCCAGCAGCGGCCGGCGCCTTCGCTGACCACGTTGGGGCCTGGGCGGCTCTGACCGAACGCAGGAGGGCCGGATGGATACGAACGACTACTACGCGCTGATCGTTCCGGTGTTCTTCCTGTTGATGGGGCTCGAGGCCTGGGGGCTGCGGCGCCGGGGGCTGCGGGCGTACGTGCTGCCGGACACGCTGGCGAACCTGTCGTGCGGGATGGGGCAGGTGCTGGTGGGGATCTTCACGGGAGGGTTCTTGCTGGCGCTGTACGACGGATTCCAGCGGACGTTCGCGGTGGTGCGGTGGGAGGAGGGCTCGCCAGTGCCGTGGGTGCTGGCGTTCGTGGGAGTGGACTTCTGCTACTACTGGTTCCACCGGGGCTCGCACGCGGTGGCGGGGCTGTGGGCGATCCACGAGGTGCACCATCAGAGCGAGGAGATGAACTTCTCGGTGGCGGTCCGGCAGCCGTGGATCTCGGACATCAGTGCGCTGCTGTTCTTCTGGCCGCTGCCGCTGTTGGGCGTGCCGATGGAGAAGTTCTTCCTGGCGGTGGGGTGCTTGTCGCTCTACGAGGCGATGCAGCACACGCGGCTCATCCAGCGAACGGGGGCGTGGGGCTGGGTGTTCAACACGCCCGCGTACCACCGGGTGCACCACGGGAAGGACGCGGAGTACCTGGATCGGAACTTCGGCTCGACGCTGATCCTCTGGGACCGGCTGTTCGGCACGTTCCAGCCGGAGACGCATGAGCCGGCGTACGGAACGAGACGTGCGCTGGCGAGCTGGAACCCTCTCTGGGCGCAGTTCCAGCCGTTCGTCGAGCTGGTGCGGCGGGCGGGGCGGGCACGGAACTGGCGAGACGCAGTGAAGATGTGGCTCTTGCCGCCGGGCTGGCGCGCCCCGGGCGAGGTGGAGGAACCGGATCCCTCCACGAGGCCAAGCAAGGATGTCCCCCGATGGCTGGCGATCTACGCCGTGCTGCAGTTCCTGCTGTTGGCGGTGCTAGGCAGTGCGCTCCAGTGGCTGGGCGGAGGCGTAGGGATGGCGGGCTCTGCGGTGATCGTTGGCTTGGTATTGTGGGGCACGGGGACCATCGGTGCCTTGTTCGAAGGGAAGCCGTGGGCTCTCAGGCTTGAGTTGCTGAGGTTGCTCCTCTCTGCAAACTTGGCAATTCTGGCTACGATGAGCCTAAAGGCCGTATGGCTCGCGCCCACCGCTGGGTGCTTTTTGAGCAGCGGCGGTGCGCTCTTTTTTTTCTCCTCTCGCGCTACGCCGCTGAATCAAGAGCCAGAAGCATCCGACCACTCGCAGGCCTGAGCTGCGTTCAAATTGCAAGGGGTCTCGGACGTGGGATCAACAAACTGACTTGCGTCATAGCTGAACGACATCTGACCTTCCTGATACTGAGGATGGCTGATGCGCAAGATGGCGCCAATCTTGGCTTGCCCGCGACGGTTTGAGCACATGCTGAACTGGTAATATTTATTCGCCTTGGCAGCGGCTTTTTCTGCAAAGCGGCGGAAGGCGTCGCCTAGCAGGTCGAATTTATCCGAGAGAAACAAGCCATTCGGCGAAGCGACCTGTTCAAGTAAGTCATTGTCTAGGTCGTCGTCTTCTTTGGCTACACCCGCGACGAGAACGGTGTTGTTTGTGTTGGCCTTGAATGCATCGGCTGAGACGATAGCAGTTCCCTTCGTAGAGGTATAATCACTGCCAGCAGCGACTTCATCCTTCCCATCCGTAAAGACAATCAGGGTCTTTACCAGCACGGAAGGTAGGGGGCCGCCGGGGGCAGGAGTTCCCTTGCCAATGTTTTGGATGGTATCCAACGAGATTCTAAGCGCATCATGCAGAGCTGTTGACGTTCCGGCTCTTGCTATCGTGGGAGTCGAAGTCGGCTCCATCGACTTCAGCATCGCATCACGATCTTTAAGCCACTCGGCTTTCCACTCGTCCGTTGATGCGTAGTAGTTGCGGTCAAGCCGTTGGAGGCGCTCCGGAGAAAACCCATGAATGGGCTCAATCTTGGTGCGATCTCCATAGAATTTGTAAATCCCGATGATGTGGCGAGCATCATCTATATTTTGGAGGAACTGCCTTACAGCATCTTTAATCTTGTTTTCGGTGTTCGATTGTTCGTCATAGATGCTGCCTGAGCCATCGATTAGAATTAAGGTCTTCAGGGCGACGTTTTGTGGCTTCTGAATAAGGCTCGGCTGGCTTTCTTTGCCCGTTGTATTGCCGCCGTCGTCCACCGCCAGTTTGACTTCGCCTTGAAGTTCTTGGAGATCGGTGATTGGTTCAAATACACGTCTCCCCTCGTCCACTTCGTCGATGTACTCGGCCTTAAATACCAACGAGAATCCATTGGGCGCGAAATTACGCGGCTTGCCGCCAGTGCAAAGGTTTTTTACTGCCATTTCAGGTTTGCTGCAGCCTGTTGAGGCTGCTAAATATAGGCAAGCAAGTGCAACGTGGAATTTCATGACGCCCCCTGGAGAATTCGCCAGAGGCATCTATCGCATTTTGAGCGCATTAGTCAAGGTAACGCAAGGTCCATGCAAGCCGTGCTTTCCCCAAAAAAATGATGATAATCAGTATCTGGATGTGCAGGTATTGCCTTTTGATCGGGTGCTGAGTTTGTGTCCTCAAGGAGCAGTGCGCCACGGGTTTGATTCGCACCGGAACCATCATGTTCCGCTGGTAGGAGTCAGATACCGCCGTTCACGGGCAACACTTTGCCGTTCATGTACGTGTTCTCGAGCGCGAGCCACAGGATGGCCTTTGCTGCCTCCTCGGGACGGCCGAGGCGGCGGAGCGCGCTGAAGCCTTTGTAGTCACTCACGAGCTTCTCGCCGACTTCGCGCGACAGGCCGCTCTCCAGAAGCCCCAGTGCTACCACGTTGATGCGCACGCCTTTGGGGCCCAGTTCTTTGGCCAGGGCCATCGCCATGGCGGACAGGGCTCCCTGGGATGCCGCGAAGTGCACGGGCGAGGGCGCTGACTGCGTCCGGTCTAGCGCTCCCACCAACACGAAGTGGCCCTCACCGGCCTGTGCCATCGCAGGCGCCAGTTCCTGGCAAGCGATGAAGGCGGACTGGCAGTTCACCGCCATCGCCTTGGACCACTTCTCGTCAGTGATGTCCGCGAGCGAGGCGCCTTGGTTTACTCCCGCGCAGTGGATGAACAGGCTGGGGACGAAGCCCTCTTCTCGCAGGACTCGAAGTGCTGCGCGCGTCGCTGCGGCGTCCGAGAGATCCACCTGCACCGGGCGCATCGAGAGTTCGCTCGCCAGGGCGTGCGCCCGCTCGCGGGACTGGTTCCAGGTGAAGGCTGTGGGAACGTTCGCGCGAGCCAGGCCCCGGAGGACATGCTCACCCACCGAGCCTGTGCCTCCGAACACCAGCGCCTTGGGAGGATTCAGTCGAGATTGCACAGGAACTCCAGTTCCTCCCGGGCAACCCGGGTGAAGGTGGCCAGCGCTTCCTCCGCGATGGTGAAGCGCGGCTGCAGCCGCAGCACGCTCCAGTCGTGTCCACAGACGAAACAGAAATAACCGCGCTTATACAGCCGGTGGCACAGCAGCAGTCCCACGGTGGGCCGGTGCGCCAGGTCCTCCATGCCGAAGTGCTCGAAGGACAGCCACGGGTGCTCCGTCGGCTTCAGCACGATGCCCGCGACCAGTCCCTCGCCTCGGATCTCCTCGAAGAGGGGCAGCGACCCCAGCGCTTCCGTGAGCCCGGCTCGGAAGCTGGCTCCCACGTCTCGAACGCGCTCGATAAGGGAGTCCGTCAACAGGTCCAACGCCGCATGCGCCGCGACGCACACCATCGCGCTCCCGCTGAAGGTGCAGTTGTGGGCCTCGGCTGTCTCGAAGTTCTTCCCGTACGCGGTCTCGAACAGGTCGCGCCGGGTCAGCATCGCCGAGATCGGCAGGAGCCCTCCGCCGAGGTGCTTCGCCAGCAGCACGCACTCGGGACGGCGCGGCCAGCGCTCACTCGCGAGGAATCGGCCAGTGCGCCCCAGGCCTGTCTGCACCTCGTCGGCCACGAGGAATGTGCCGTGTCGCTGGGTCAGCTCGCACAGCGCATCGATGTACGTGGGTGACAGGGGCCGCACGCCACCTTCGAGCTGGATGGGCTCCACCACCACCGCAGCCACATCTTTCTGAGCGAGGGCCTTCGAGAGCGCGTCGATGTCTCCGAAGGGCAGGGGACCCACTCCTGGCAGGTGCGGCTCGAAGGGGTCCCGGAACGTCCCGGGCATCATCAGCCCGCAGCTCCCCATCGTGCAGCCGTGGTAGGCGCGATCGAGCGAAAGCACCCGTGGCCTGCGCGTCACGGCCCGCGCCAGCTTGAGTGCCGCCTCCACGGCCTCGCTGCCCGAGCTCGCGAAGAAGGCATTGGAGTAGTGCCCCGTGCGCTCGCACAGGCGCCGCGCCAGGCTCCCCGCGTACGGGTTGACGCGCGATGGGAACCAGGAGGGCGAGTCCGTGTCCAGGAACTCGCGCACCGCCGCCGCGATCGTGGGGTTGCGGTGCCCGAAGGCCTGAGTGCCGTGGAAGTCCTCGATGAGGTGGCCCTCGGCGTCCTCCAGGCGGCCCTCTTGGGCGTGCACGACGCGCAGGGGCTCCCCGGCGACCTCGGCGCGCAGGGCGATGAGCGGGTTGACGAACTCGCGGAAGTCCTCGAACCCCCGCCGCAGGATGTCCTCGACTCGGGTCGTCATTCCGCCCTCCTACAGGCCACCGTCTGCGACGACCTTGGCGCCGGTCATGAACGTGTTCTCGTCCGATACGAGGAACACCGCCATGCGCGCGATCTCCTCCACCGAGCCGAGCCGCCCCAGCGAGCACTGGCTCAGGTATTCGTTCAGCCGGTGCTGCGGCAGTGAGCGCGACAACCCCGCATCCAGCAACCCCGGCGCCAGCAGGTTCACTTGGATGGAGTAGCGCCCTACCTCCCGCGCGAGCGCCTCGGTGAACCCGCGCAGTGCGGACTTGGCCGCCGCGTAGTGCACCGGTGCCTCCACCACGCGCTCCGAGGCGAACGAGCCGATGTTGAGGATCTTCCCGGCCCGTGCCCGGATCATCGGCCGCAGCACCGCTCGGGAGAACAGGTACGTGCCCTTGACGTTGACGTCCATCACCAGGTCCCAGTCCGCCTCCTCAATGAGCGCAATGGGAAGGACTTGGTTCGCCCCCGCGTTGTTCACCAGCACGTCCACGCCGCCCCAGGCCTCCACCACGGAGGCCACCGTCTTCTTCACGTGCGCGGCGTCCGCCACCGAGCCCTGGAAGACGAGTGGCGCCGAGCCTGCCTCGGTGATGCGCGCCTGGGCCTCCTCCGCATCGCGCGTGTTCTTCGAGTACGTGAAGGCCACCCGAGCCCCCGCGCGCGCCAGCTCCTGGCAGATGGCCAGCCCCAGTCCGCGCGAGCCTCCGGTGACGAGGCAGCGCTTCCCCTCCATGCGAGGCGTCACTTGACGCGCTCCCCAGGGAAGACGGGGAGCTTGAAGCCGCCGCTCCGCTCGTTCCAGGTCTTCGGCGCGCGCATGAAGCGGGCCTCCTTCTCGCGGTACAGCACGTTGTAGTTGCACACCGGGATGGTGCTCCCATCCGGGTAGCAGTTGGAGTCACAGCAGCGCATCACTCGCTCCACGTCGAAGGTCTCCTCGTCCATGTGCGAGTGCACGTAGACGGCCTTCACCCACCGCTCCGAGGCCCGCAGCCCCTCGTGCCGGCTCAGCACCCGGCCCTGCGGGAACAGCACGCCCAGCAGGTGCTTCAGCATCCGCAGCGTGCGCTCCGCCTCGTCGCCACCAAAGGCCCAGAGCCGGTCGATGGCATCGTGCATCGCCGTCTCCAGACGCGGGCTGGGCTCTAGGTACAGGCGCTCGCCGAGCACCGCGTAGAACTCCTCGCGCGGCATGAAGCGGGCGAACGGCACCGGCGGGCCGCCTTCCGGATCCAGCAGCATGTATGCGATCTGGTAGCAGAGCGGGTGCGCGCAGGGGGAGGGTACGAAGTCCTCCTCGCGCAGCATGCCCCCGGTGGTCTCCTGGATGCGCGTCAGCACCTCGTGCATGGAGATGCGTCCCGAGCGGTCGAAGCTGACGCCGCCCTGCCCGGTATACGTGATGGTGTGGATCTCCAGGTGCCGCACACAGGAGCGCTCCAGCCCGAGCCGGATGATGCGGCCGACTTCGTGATCGTTGTACCCGCGCGTCATCACCGGGATGAGCGCGCAGTCCACGTTGTGCTTATCGAGCAGATCCAGACAGCGCAGCTTGATGTCCAGGAGCTTCGCCCCCTGCATCGCCTGGTCCACGGAGGGCTCGAACGAGTCGAACGAGAGCGCCACACGCGCCTGAAGTTCTCCCAGCCGCTGCACGAGCCGCTCGTCCTGCGCGAGCTTGATGCCGTTGGTGCAGAGGGTGACGCGGTGGGCCCCGGCCTTGTGCGCGTGCTCGATGAAGTCGAGGAAGTGCGGGTGCACGGTGGGCTCGCCGCCCGTGAAGTTGATGAGGTCCAGCTCGCCGCCGTGGTCCTTCACCAGATGCCCGAGGATCTGGTCGAAGGACTCGAGCGTCATATGGAACGCGCCCTCGTTCTTGTTGTGCACGTAGCAGATGGGGCAGTTGAGGTTGCAGGCGCTGGTGATGGTCACCACCGGCAGGCGGACCTTCTGCTCGTGGGTGCTGCAGGCCCCGCAGTCGAACGGACAGCCGTGCTCCACCGCCTTGCGAGCCACCGGAGGCGCGGGCGGGGTGGCGATGGCGCGCGTGCGCTCGTACCAGGCTGCGTCGTCCGAGAGCATCACCGACTGGGCACCGTGTGTGGGGCACTGCTTGCGCATGTGCACCTCGGAGCCCACCGCCACCACCTGCGCGGGCAGCGCGTTCTTGCACTGTCGGCACAGGCTGGTCGTCTCATGCAGCAGCCGCTCCGCCACCGCGGATCCATCCGGCATGTGAGCCCCTCCTCACACCGCCCCGTCGAGGACGAGTGTGGCTCCGTTCATGTAGCTGTTGCGATCCGACACGAGGAAGGCCGCCACCTCGGCCGCCTCCGCCAATGTGCCCACGCGCCCGAGTGCGCAGTTGCGCAGGTACTCCTCGAGGCGCGGCTGCGGCAGGTTCCCGGAGACGCCTTCCTCCAGGACGCCGGGCGCCAGGCAGTTCACCGTGACGCCGTAGCGGCCGAGCTCCTTGGCCAGCGCCTCGGTGAAGCCCTTGAGGGCGGCCTTGGCCGCGCAGTAGTGCACGGGGGCCTGCATCATCTTCACCCCGGCCAGCGAGCTGATGTTGAGGATGCGGCCGCGCTTGCGGTGGATCATCCCTCGCATGGCGGCCTGGGTGACGAGGAATGCGCCCTTGACGTTGATGTTCATCACCCGGTCCCAGTCCTCCTCTTCCATGAGCGCCAGCGGGACCACCTGGCCCACGCCCGCGTTGTTCACGAGGATGTCGAGGCCGCCCGACTCCTGCTCCAGCGAGCGCACCATCTGCTGCACCGCCGGCTTGTCGAGCACGTTCACCTTATAGGACCAGCCGCGCACGCCCTGCGCCTGGATGAGGGCGAGCGTCTCGGTGGCGTGCTGCTCGGAGCGTGAGTAGCAGAAGGCCACGTTGGCGCCCTCTCGCGCCAGGATCTGGCAGAGGGCTCGTCCCAGCCCGCGGGAGCCGCCCGTGACGAGCGCCGTGCGTCCCTCCAGCAGCTTCACTTCAACACCGGCAGCTTGAAGGAGGCCGGGCCCGCTGCGTTGACGGGAGGATTCGTCGTCCAGGGCTTCTTGCCCCAGGGAGCGATCTCCGTCTTCGGGCCCTTGGCGGCGCCACGGTGGAACATGTTGAAGCCGCACGCCGGCATCACGCGTCCATCCACCTGGGGATAGTGGTGGCAGCACTTGCGCAGCCGCTCCAGATCGAAGTCGTGCCGGTCCATATAGTGGTGGAGGAAGATGCTCTTGGCCTGCTGCTCGCCGATGAGCACGGACTCCTTGTTGGTCAGCTTGCGGTCCGGGAACATCACGTCCAGCGAGCGCCGCAGCGCCTTGAGCACGTCCTCGCCGCGCTCCACCTCGTCCTGCCGGGCGAAGACGTCGTGGATGACCTCCTCCAGCGCGTCATGGATCTCCGGCGACGCTCCCAGCGTGGCCGACGAGCGCAGCAGCGTCCCGTGGCGCTTGAAGTCCACGAAGCGCCCGAAGGGCATGTACGCGCCGTCGTTCAGCTTCAGGAGGTAGGTCAGCGAGACGCACTGCGGATGTGAGCAGGGCAGGGGCGAGAAGTCGCTCACCTTCAGCTTGCCGCCCGTCTGTTCCTCGATGCGCTGGATGACACCCGGGATGGTGAGCCGATCCATCGGGTCGTGCTTGAAGGCGCCTCCGCCGAAGCCCGTGTACGCGGCCGGCTGGAAGTTGAGCGAGAGGACGAAGTCCTTCTCCATGAGCAGCTGCACGGCCTGGCCGATCTGGTGCTCGTTCACGCCGCGCGTGGCCACGAAGATGATCTGCGTGGGGATGTTGAACTCCTCGAGCATCTTCAGCGCCGCCACCTTGTCCTTGGTGAGATCCTTGCCGCGGATCTTCTCGTGCGTGTCAGCGGTGAAGCCGTCGAGCTGCAGGCCCACGTAGGCGCCGCTGGCCTTGATGGCCTCGGCGAAGGCGCGGTCCCGGCCCAGGCGCAGGCCGTTGGTGATGAGCACCACGCGGCCGATCTCCGGCCGGTTGGCGATCTCCAGCAGCTTGAGGATCTCCGGGTGACTGGTGGGCTCGCCGCCCGAGAGCGCCAGGGACTCGAGCTGGCCCTCGCGCTCCACCATCCCGTCGACGATGCGCTGGAACGCCGCCAGCTCGATGTGGTTGGAGTACTGGTTGTTGACGATGCAGATGGGGCACTCGAGGTTGCAGTGGTCCGTCACCTCGACGATGGGCAGGCACGTGTGCTGCTCGTGGTCCGAGCAGGTGCCGCAGTCGGTGGGGCAGCCGTGCTTTACCTCGGTGGCGAACTTCAGGGGCTCGGTGCCCGCGCGAGCGAAGGTGTAGGCGCGCACGTAGTAGCGCGCGTCCTCGCTCACCAGTGCCTCCGACGGCCCGCACTTGCGGCAGTTCTTCTTGAAGTAGACCTTGCCCCGGCGGATGACGACCTCGGCCTGCAGCAGCGCGAGGCATTGGGGGCAGGTAGAGGTGGTGTGCTTGAAGAGGTGATCGCGCGCGTCGTCCGCCACCTCGCCGCGCTTCACCCAGGCCTCCAGGTACGCGTCCGCGCTGTCGGCGACCTTGGCCTCCGACTGTCCGCAGGTGGTGCAGAACTTGAGCGCCCAGACTTCACCCTTGCGCAGCACGACGCGGGCCTCCACGGGCTCAGCGCATTTCTCGCACGTCGAGGGTTCGTGGTGCAGGAAGGTGTGGGGCTTGTCCGGCCGCTGGACGACTCCCTCGATCGGCGCGCAGCTCGTGCATTCCATGGAGGCCTCCGGGACGCCGCGACTTGGGGCACGCCAGACGCGCGCCTCGGGCGACGACAGGTGGCGGCATCGTGCTAGCCCGAGGGGGCGCCTGTCCAGACCCTTGGGGTGCGTGCTATAGCGCGGCTCGTCACGCTTCGGCGTCCGCGTCTCTGTGGATGGGGTGCGGTCCGGATTGCGGAGGGTCCTCGTGCGCTACGTCCTGCTCGACCGCATCACGCGCCTGGTGCCCGCGGAGGTGGCTCACGGCGTCAAGTGCGTCTCGCTCTCGGACGACATCTTCGCCGACCACTTTCCAGGCCACCCCATCATGCCCGGAGCGCTCATCGTCGAGGCCTTGGCGCAGCTCGGCGGCGTGCTGGTGGAGGCGACCATGCGCGAGCGCGGACGCAACGATCTGCACGCACTGCTGACGATGATCGATCGGACGAAGTTCCGCAGGATGGTGCGTCCGGGAGACAAGCTGGAGCTGGAGGCTCGCCTCATCACCGCGCGGGAGGAGGGAGGCCAGGTGCGCGCGACGGCCACGGTGGAGGGCCAGCTCGCGGCCGAGGCCGAGCTCACGTTCGCCTTCGCCGAGGTGAAGAGCGAGAAGCTGCGCGCGCGCCGTCGCGAGGTGCTCAACGTCTGGTTGACCGGAGCGGCGGAGGAGCCGTGAGCGCGCCGCAGCGACGCAAGGAGCACAGCCATGCGGCGTGAGGCCTTCGTCCGAGGTGTGGGCGCGGTGTCGTCTCTCGGGCTGGACTGGCCGAGCACCGTGGCGGCACTGGCGCGGGGAGAGAGCGCGATTTCGAGGGTGGAGCACTTCGACGTCGAGGGCTTCCCGTGTCAGGTGGCGGCTGCGGTGCGAGGCCTCGCCGAGGGCGCGGAGGATCGCCGCCGGGAGTTCGCCTTGCGAGCTGCTCGGGAGGCATGGGCTCATGCATGGCTCCGTGCCGCACCGGAGCGCATCGGTGTCTTCATGGGAGCGGAGTCCGGCCGTGCGAGCTTCTCCACGGTGCTGGCGCTGGCGCAGGCCGCTGGAGGCGGTGCTCGCTTCGACCATGAGGCGTTCGGGCAACGCGCGCGGGAACTGGCTCCTCGGATTGACGCGGCGGCGGTGTCTCCTGCGGCGGTGGCGTCGATGCTGGCGGGAGAGTTCGGAGCTCGAGGTCCCTGTGAGACGCTGTCCCTGGCTTGCTCTTCGGGGGCTGCGGCCATCGCGGAGGGCGTGCGAGCCATCCGCCGGGGTGAAGTGGACGTGGCGCTGTGTGGCGGCGTTGGGGCGGACGTGGATCCGCTGATGCTGGCCGGGTTCGGGCTGTTGGGAGCGCTGTCGGCTCGGGGCGTGTCTTGTCCCTTCGATGCACACCGGGATGGCTTCGTCGTGGGGGAGGGCGCGGCGATGGTGGTGCTCTCCGCCGAGAAGGGCGATGCCGTGGCCTCGGTGGCGGGGGTGGGGCGATCGCTCGATGCGTGGCACCTCACCGCGCCGGATCCCGAGGGAGAAGGTGCGGCGGCGGCGATGCGAGCCGCGCTTCGGGAGGCCCGGCTTGAGGGCGTGGACTTCGTGCAGGCGCACGGCACCTCGACGCAGCTCAATGACGAGGTGGAGGCCCGAGCGCTCCGGCGGGTGCTGGGAGCGCGGCTAGCCGAGGCCCATGTGAGCTCGGTGAAAGGGGCGCTCGGTCATTGGATCGCGGGAGCGGGAGCGCTGGGCTTCCTCTGCGCGGTACATGGGCTGGAGCGGGACGAGGTGCTTCCGACCGCGGGCCTGCGCAACCCGGATCCTCGCTGCGAGCTTCCCCACGTTCAGGGCCAGGCCCTGCGCAAGCGGGTGGGCTCGGCGCTCGTCAATGCGTTCGCATTCGGTGGGGCGAACACCAGCCTGGTGGTGGTCCGCGCATGAGGCCCGTGGCCGTGGTCGCCGCCACCGCTGTCACTGCCCAGGGCATCGGTTGGCGCGGTCTGGGCAAGGCCGTGCGTGCAGGCGACACAGCGGCCACTTCCTGTAAGGCGCTGGGAGGAGTCCTCGCTGCGCAAGTGCCAGCACTGCCCACAGCCCAGGATGTGGAGCCAAGGTTGCTCAAGCTGATGAGCCGAGGAGCGCGCCTCTCTTGCGTGGCGGCTCGGAGCCTCTTTCAGGAGTCGCCAACGTTGCCGCGAGAGGAGACGGGCTTCTTTCTCGGAGTGGGTGCCTCGGGCGGTGCGATGGAGGAACTCGAGGCGATGCTCGACGCGAGCTTCTTGGAGCAGCACTTCGACCTCGGGCGGTTTGGCACCGGGGGGCTTGGCGCGTGCAATCCGCTCTTCGCCTTCCAGTTGATGAACAACTACACCCTCTGCCACGCCGCTATCCGTGAGGGACTGAGGGGACCGAACGCGGCGATCTTCTCGCGAGGGAGCGGCACGGTGCTCGCTCTGGCGGAGGCGCGCCATACGGTGGCAGTGGGCGACTGCGAGGTGGCACTCAGCGGCGGAGCGGACTCGGCGCTGCACCCGGTGACATGGGCAGAACTGAGCCGAGAAGAAGGCGCGGGCGTGGTGCCGGGAGAAGGGGCCGCGCTCCTGGCGCTTGCGGCTCCTGGCCATGCGCAGCCACTGGGCTTTCTGAATCGCTGTGAAGTGCACCCGGGACAGCAGGGGCTGGCGCCAGCGCTCGAATCGGCGAGGCGATCCCTGGATGCCCTCGAGCCAGAGTGCGTGGTGCTCACGGCCACGCCAAACCGGAGAGAGGCTGCACGGGAGTTGGCTCTCCCCGTGTGTCCCGAGTCTGTGTTCGATGCCTCCGCGCTCTTCGGTGAGTCCCTGGCGGCGTCCGCTGCGTTGGCGACCGTGGCGGCCCTGGACCTGCTGCAGGACGGAGCCATTCGCCGCGCGGCTGTGCTCGTCGTGGGCCCGGATGGAGATGTAGGGCTGGTGGGACTGGCACGGGAGGTGGTCTCGTGAGCCAGGCCGTCATCACGGGCTGTGGCGTGGTTTCGGCCCTGGGGGTGGGAGCCCGGGCCTTCTGGGATGCACTCGGCGAGGGCCGTGCCGCCGTGGGACCCATCCACCACTTCGATGCCTCGGGCTTCCCGACGCGCGTCGCTGGGGAGGTGCCGGTGCTCAGGACGGACGGTGCGTGGCTCCGGGAGTACCTCGGGGGACGCTTGCCGGAGTCCCTGCTGGAGGACTGGGACGCTTCCGGAGCACTGCGAGACCGGAAGATTGGCTTCGGGTGGGTCGCCGCGCTGGAGGCTTGGCACCAGGCCGGCTGCGGCGAGGATGCGAGCGATACCTGGCTGTCGATGGCCTTGGGCTTGGAGCAGGCCTTCCTGGAGGACTTTGGCCCGCTGCTGCGCAAAGAGGGCACGCGCGCGGCCATTGACTGGGTGGCCGAGCCGGGAGCGCCGTTGCCTCGGGTGCGCTTCCGCTCGCGGATCGATCTCTGCGCGGACGGGCTCGTGAAAATGCTGGGCCTGACGGGACCGGTGGTGCCCCACGTCTCCGCGTGCGCAGCCGGTACGCTCGCGGTGGCACATGCCGCCTCGCTCATTGAGCGCGGTGCGGCCACGCGGGTGCTCTGCGGCGCGAGTGACTCGATGGTGAATCCGCTGGGGCTGGGGGGAATGTCCCGCTTGGGCGCTCCCTCTCCTCGGGCCGAGCCGGATGCGTGCCGGCCCTTCGATCGACGCAGGGACGGGCTGGCCATCGGCGAGGGGGCCGCCATGTTCGTCGTCGAGTCCGAGGAGCGTGCCCTGGCCCGAGGTGCCCGTCCCTTGGCGCGCATTCTCGGCTGGGCAAGCACCCAGGACGCCTACAAGACCACGGCTCCTCTGCCGGACGGCTCGATGGCACGGAAGGCCATGCAGCAAGCGCTGAAGCGCGCGGGGCTCTCTGCCAGGGACATCGGCTATGTGAATGCCCATGGCACGGGCACGCCCCTCAACGATCCCGCGGAGGCCCGGGCCATTCGCGAGGTTCTGGGGGATGTGCCGGTGAGCTCCATCAAGGGAGCGGTGGGGCACCTGATGGCGGCCTCGGGGGCCATCGAGGTCGCGGCGTCCCTTCTGCCGTTCCTGGGCGACTGCCTTCCGGGGACCGCGCACCACCGCGAGCGCGATCCCGACTGCGACATCGATATCATCGGCGAGCGTCCCCGCGAGGCGCGAGTGGAGGCAGTGCTGTCGAACTCCTTCGGTTTCGGGGGACAGAACGCAACGATCATCCTCGGGAGAGCGGCATGAGCGCGGACGTCCTCGGCTGGGCATGGCGCACGCCGTTGGGTGACTCGGTGGACACCGCCGTGGGCCGGCTCCTCGCCGGAGAGCGCGCGGCGACGGACAAGCTGCGCTTCGAGACCCGTACCTACGCCTGCCGGCTGGGAGCACCGATCCTCTCCCAGCCACAGCGCTCGAAGCACGCGCGCTTCCTGCGAAGGATGGGGCTCTTCGGGCTGGAGGCCGCGCATGAAGCACTCCAGCTGGCCCGTGGTCACGGTTGCGAGGCCTCGGGTGAGCGGCTGGGGATCTTCTGCGGCTATGGCGGACTGCGGGCCCACTGGGACGACATGATGGAGGGGCTCTCCGCGCAGCAACCGGGGCAAGGCGGTACGTGGGAGCGCGGGCTCAAGCGCATTCACCCGTACTGGATGCTCAAGCACCTCTCGAACAACGCGCACGCGCTCCTGGCTGCGGACCTCTCCGCACGAGGCGATGGTGCCACCTATGGAGGAGCCACTGCAGGCGCCCAGGCGCTCTCTGCGGCCATTCGGGCACTCGAAGCTGAGAGCATCGATGTGGCGCTGGTGTTCGCCTACGACTCGCTGCTCGAACCGGAGACGCTGGTGGACCTGGCCGCCCGGGGAGCCGCGACCACAGGGGACCTTGCGAACCTGGCCGCTCCGTATGATCTCCACGCGCGAGGCTTTGTGCCGGGGGAGGCCGCTGCGGCGCTGGTGCTCCAGCGTCCAGGAGCGAAGGGGGCGCTGGCGACCATCTCCGCGGCTGATGGCGCGGACAGCCACGCCTCCGAGCCTGGCCCGGAGACACTCGCTGCCGTCGCCGCGCGCCTGCCTCGAGCGGACGCGGTCGTTGACGGCTCCGGCCGAGCCCTTCCTGCGCTGGATGCTGCGGAAAGGTCCGTGCTGGGGGCCCTGCTTGGACAGGGGGCGCAACTCACGGCGGTACAAGCAGCGTTCGGACAGCTGGGGGCCGCGGCACCGCTGGTACAGACCATCGCCTTGGCGAACTGTCTGCGGAGAGGTGTGCTGCCCCCCATCGCCGGGCTGCGCGAGCCCGCCGAGGGATCGCTCCTGCCTGTTCGAGAGCCCACCCCCACGACGGCGCGTTCGGCATTGGCCCTCTGCACGGGGGCACCCGGACTTGTAGGCGGAGTGCATATTGGCAGCCCCAGCGGACAGCCGAGCCCGGCGGAGCGCGCATGAGCCCAACCTGTCTGACAAGTAGACCGGTTCACGGTGGCCGCGCACGGCAGGGAAGGGCTCTGCCGGTCCGCTTTGGCGTGAACTGGTCTGACAAGCAGACCGGTTCACGGCGGCTGTACCCGGTGGAGGGGGCTCCCCCGGGCCGGTTCGGTGCGAACTGGTCTGACAAGCAGACCGGTTCACGGCGGCTGTACCCGGCAGAGGGGGCGCTCCCGGTCCGCTTTGGCGTGAACTGGTCTGACAAGCAGACCGGTTCTGGGAAACCGCCCGGGACTGCCGCGGGGCTTCCCTGCTGTGCCGCTGGTTATCCGGTGTTGGCAAAGCTTCCGCGAGGTGAAGCATGAGCGAGAGGGGTGTGGCTCTGGTGACGGGGGGCTCGCGCGGAATCGGCCGAGCTGTCGTCCTCGAGCTGGCCCGGCGTGGCTACTCCGTGGGCATCAACTTTCGTGAGCAGGGGGCGCGTGCCGCCGAGGTGGTTCGCGAGGTCGAGGCACTCGGCCAGCGGGCGTTCTTGCATCAGGCCGACGTCTCCGACTCAGCTCAGGTGGTTCGTCTCATCGAGGAGACGGAGCGCCAGCTGGGCCCCATCGACGTGCTCGTCTGTGGCGCCGGCGTCACCCGGGACACGCTCCTGGGCGCGAGCACCCCTGAGGATTTGACTGCTGTCCGCACCGTCAACTTGGACGGAGTGGTGCACTGCTGCCGGGAAGTGGCGAAGCGGATGATTGGCCGGCGGCGAGGCTCCATCGTGGCGCTCTCGTCCGTCGCGGGGCAGCGGCCGGGACGGGGACAGAGCCTCTATGCGGCCACCAAGGGCGCAGTGGAGTCCTTCATCCGCGCCTTGGCCGTGGAACTGGCGCCGAGGAACATCCGGGCGAACGCCGTGGCCCCCGGCGTCATCGAGACCGAGATGACCCGGGATATCCTCGCGCTCGCGCCGGATGAGGTAAAGCGGCGCATCCTGATGCGGCGGCCCGGCAAACCCGAGGAGGTGGCGAAAGTGGTGGCCTTCCTGTGCTCCAGCGATGCCAGTTACGTCACCGGTCAGGTGTGGAACGTGGATGGAGGGTTCAAGCTCGAATGAACGGCGAGTCTTTTCTCGATCTCCTCTCTCACCGCAGGAGCGTGCGCGCCTTCACGGCCCGGCCCGTTCCTCGCGAGGCGTTGGAGCGCCTGATGCAGGCCGCGGTGACGGCACCGTCTCCCACCAACCGCCAGCCCTGGCGCTTCGCGGTCGTCACCCAGGCCGCGCTCCGTCAGCGCCTCACCGAGGCCGTCCGCACCCGCGCCGAGGAGATGAAGGCCATCATCCGCCAGGGCCACCACGCCGAGGACTTCGGCAAGTACGGCGACTTCTTCCACGAGCCCCTCGCCACGGCCGCGGCCATTATCGTCCCTCAGTACCGCATCTATCCGGACCTGATCGCCAACCTCGTGGCCTCCGGGGGAGGGGACCCCACGAAGTTCCACACCGCCGCGTCCATGCAGGCCGAGCTCTGCTCCACCAGTGCCGCGTGCATGGCCCTGCTGCTCCAGGCCCAGGCCGAGGGGCTCGGCGCCTGCTGGATGTCCGGACCGATGATTGGCCGCGATGAGATCCAGCGGCTGCTGGACATCCGGGAGCCCTGGAAGATGGTCGGAGCCATCGCGGTGGGGTATCCAGACGAGCTGCCCGCCAAGCAGCCGCGCAAGCCCCTTGCACAGGTGGTGACGTGGTTCGAGGATGGCCCCGAGCCTCGGGAGGCCCAGACATGACCGCCGCAGTCCCAGCGTCCGCAGCCGAGGTCCAGAAGATTGAGCAGCAGGTCCGCGAGGTGGTTGCCGAGGCCCTCGCCCGGGATCTCTCCGAGGTGAAGCTCGAGACCCTCCTGATGGGAGACCTGGGCGCCGAGTCGCTCGACTTCCTGGACATCGTCTTCAAGCTGGAGCGGGCCTTCGACATCCAGATCACGCGCGGCGAGATGGAGCGCGCCGCCCGCGGCACCATGTCGGACGAGGAGTTCGCGCCTGGCGGCGTCATCTCCGAGACAGGGCTCGCCCGGCTCCGGGAGCTGATGCCCGAGGCCGCCTCGCACATCCAGCCCGGGCTGCGCCCCGCGCAGATCCTCAGCCTCTTCTCCGTGAAGACCTTCGTGAACCTGGTGCTCGCCAAGCGCCAGGGCCAGAGCGTCTGAGCCCCGTCAGCTCTGCGTGACGCGGACGGTGGTCCGCATCTCGCGGCCCGTGGCCGGATCCCTCGCGCGCATCGTGAGGATCCCCTCCACGTTCACGTCGAAGGTGATCTCCACCTGCACCCGGCCGGCCTTTTCCGTCCGGATCCCCGAGAAGGTGAACTCTCCCAGCAGCTCGTTCTGGGACACCTGCTCGTGGTCGCCCTGGTAGATGCGCATGGCGAGCTCGGTCTGGTTGTCGATGCTCGTCGTCGCCACCAACTGCTTGGCGTTCGGAATGGGCGCGTTGCGCGGGAACACCGTGTGGAACATCCCGCCCGCCTTCTCCAGCCCGATCGCCATCGGGATCACGTCCAGCAGCTGGATGCGCAGGTTCGTGTCATCCTGCAGCGAGTGCGCGTAGAGCGCCGCGCCAATGGCCACCGCCTCGTCCGGGTGTACGCCTTTGCTCGGCGGCTTGCCGAAGAACTTCGTCAGCCGGTCCTGCACGATGGGCATGCGCGTCTGCCCACCCACCAGCATCACCTCGTCCACTTCCTTCGTGGACAGCCCCGCGTCCACCAGCACCCGCGCCACGATCTGCAGCGACCTGTCGATCAGATGGCTGGTCAGGTTCTCCAGCATCTTCCGCGTGAACTTCATCTCGATGTTCAGCGGCTGGCCCTGCGACGTCATCGTGATGAAGGGGATGTTGAAGGGCACCTCCTCGCGCGCGGAGAGATCGATCTTCGTGCGCTCAGCCAGGTCCTTGATGCGCTGCATGGCCACCGGATCCGTGGCCAGGTCAATGCCCGTCTTCGCCGCGAAGTCCTTCAGCACGTGGTGGATGATCGCGTTGTCGAAGTCGATGCCACCCAGGAAGATGTCGCCGCCCGTGGCCTTCACCTCGAAGACGCGGTCGCGGATCTCGATGATGGACACGTCGAACGTGCCGCCGCCGAGATCGTAGATGACGACCTTCTGCTTGAGGTTCTTGCCCACGCCGTAGGCCAAGGAGGCCGCAGTGGGCTCGTTGATGATGCGAACCACCTCGAGATCGATCAGCTTGCCCGCGTCCTTCACCGACTGCCGCTGCCGATCGTTGAAGTACGCCGGCACCGTCACCACCGCCCGCTTGATGGGCACCTTCATGTGGTTGGAGGCCACGTCGCGGATCTTGTTCAGGATCTTCGCGCTGACCTCCTGCAGCGAGAACTCCTTCTTGCCCACGTCCAGGACGACGTCGTTCTTCTTGCCGGCGCGCATCTGGTACGCCACGACCTTCTTCATCGTGTCGACGATGTCGCTCTTGTAGCCGCGGCCCACCAGCCGCTTGGCCCCGTACACGGTGTTGCGCGGGTTGAGCTGCCACTGGCGCTTGGCCTCGTAGCCGATGAGCTCATTGCCCTTGTCATCAATCGCGAAGATGGAGGGGATGGTGTAGTCGCCTCCCTTGTAGGGCACGAGCTTCACGTTCCCGCTGTCGTCGACATACGCCGCGCACGAGTTCGTCGTGCCGAGGTCGATGCCGATGATGGGCTCCTTCTTTTGCATCGCGTGTGGACTCCCAGAGTAGGAGAACGAGGGCTCCAGAACGTTATTTCACCAGGAAGTGGCTCGCGAGTAAGCATCCAGGTGAACCGTCAGCCCCAGCAGGTTGGCTCCCCCCACGCCCAGCAGGTCCTCGGGGGTAGTGGGGGCTGAAAGATCCATGGCCATTATCTCGCCTGTCGCTGATTCCTGGCTCACCGGGTCTTCTCCGACACCCGGAGGGGCATCTGGCAGGCGGAGGGGGGCTTGTCCTGGCACGAGCGGCAGGAGGACCACGTGCCGGCTCCGGGCTCCGGTGAAGGTGATCCGGGCCAGCTCGGCCCCCGCCTGAGCCAGGGCCGTCCACTGCGCCGCCGAGGGCGTGAAGGTGCGCTGCGACACGGTGTACGCCCCGGCGGGCACGGGGAGAAAGGGTGGGATGACCACCCGGGTGGGAAGTGGCGAGCCCCGGACAATCCGGCCTGTGGTGTCGCCTCGGGCCTCGGCAATCCGGGTGGCGAACGCCCAGACCCCGGGTGTGCCGATTTCCACTCCTGCGTACGGGGCACCACTGCGAAGCAGGACGGGATCCAGTGGCCGGGTGCCGTCCGGCGCGGGGGCGCCTCCTGCGCGCGAGGAGAGTCCCAGCGGGGTGAGGCCGGTCTCGGCGGAGATCTCCACGGCGCTCGTCACCGCCGTGTCCAGCCCGGCGGGCAGGCGGGGAAGCACCACCTCGGTGCGGCGGAGTTGCTCCCGGCGGGGGCGGTGGGAGAAGCCGGGCAGGCTGAAGTAGTCCGGGATGTCCTCGGGGCCTAGCGGGCAGCGCGCGGTGTCCGAGCAGCGTCCATCCCCGTCCACATCCGTGGAGTCCGCGACGCGAGGCCGCAGGGGAACGGAGGTGAAGGCCTGGAGCGCGTAGTCCATGGCCCCCGTGTAGGCCAGCAGATCCGTGGAGCCGAGGTTCGCAGCCACGGTCAGCTCCGTCCGCCCGGCGAAGGCCACCGCCGCCCGGCGTCCCGGCTGTCCGAGCCCCAGCGATCGTCCTTTGAGCTCCACGGGGGCTCCGAAGCCGGATGCGGCGTAGGCCACGGTGCTCCCTGCCACGGGCACGGATGGGGGCAGGCCGGGCACGGTGATGAAGAACGTCTCTCCCAGCAGGGTGGTGAGATCCAGGTCCGGCACGTCTCCGGCGGAGAGCAGGGAGAAGCCGAGCCACAGCGGGCCGGTGGAGTGGACCTCGGAGAACTGGATACCCGCGTTGAAGCCCGCGGCACCGTGCACCGGGTTCTCTCCCAGCGGAAGCAGCACGTCCCTCGCGAGGGTTGCCGTCACGGACACGCGGTCGTAGCGCGGGTATCCGTCCGCGCGGAGTTCGGGCGAGGCTGCCGAGAAGCTCGCGGTGCTGCCCGTCGAGGAGGGGAAGGCGGCCGTGCCGCTCGCGTCGGTCGTCGCCGTGACGGGAGCAGGGCAGGGCGCGGCTGCGGGAGGCGCGTCACAGCCGAGCACCTCCACCCCGCTCAGCGGCAGGCCCGTGGACGCGTCCACCACGGTGACTCGGCGGCCCTCGGTGAGGGCGGGGAGGATCGTGAGGGTGGCCTCGACGGGCGTCACGCCTGGATGGGTGACACCCGCGCGGATGCGCACCGTGCCAGCCTGCACCGCTGTCACGTCTCCCGAGGGCGTCACCGTGGCCGCGTTGCTTGGAGCTCCGCTGGCATCCACCACCGTGTAGCTCCCAGAGATGAACGGGAAGCTCGCTCCAGAGAAGGTGAAGGCCACGAGCGAGAGCTTCACCGAGCCTCCCACCACCAGCACCGCCGCTCGAGGGCTGAGCGCCAGGGTGGAGATCTCCGAGGCCGCCGGGGCAGGGTGGCACGCGCCGTCCGTGCACGCCTGGCCCGAGGGACAGTCGGCGTGGCCTCTACAGCCGCCGGGCACGCACCGCTGTGCCACACAGAGCTGTCCGGTGGGGCACGGGTCTCCCGTGGGGCAGGCCGTCGAGGGCTGGCAATATCCCTGCTGACAGAAGGCCGGTGCGGCGCAGTCCGTGTCGATGAGACAGCGCGGCAGCTCCTGGCAGATCTTCAGCGCGCAGTCGAAGCCGGGCGGACAACTGCCCGAGGCGAAGGCGCGGCAGTCCGTGTTCTCGGGGCACTCGGCGGAGGACTGGCACGCGCGGTACTCCAGGCAGCGGCCCGCTGTCGCGCTGGTGCAGTACTGGCCCGAGGGGCAGTCCGCGAGCGTGGCGCAGTCGGCCCGAGCACACAGGCCCGCCTCGCAGATGAGGCCCTGTCCTCCGCACGAGGCGTCATTGATGCACCGGCGCAGACAGGCCCCACCCTGACAAGCGAAGAGCACACTGGCTACCTGGGGATCCACGCCCGGGGCGCAGCTTGCGGCCGTGGTACAGGCGGGCAGACAGGCGCCCTGGGTCACCTCGCAGTGCTGGCCGGACAGGCAGTCCGAGTCCCCCGTGCACCGGCGGCTGTCCTCACACCGGCCCTGCCGGCACACCTGGTTGGCGGCACACGCCGCATCCGAGCCGCACAGGCACCGGCCCTCCGAGCAGTTGAAGCCCTGCGCACAGTCCGTGGCGGCGGCGCACTCGGGGCGAGCCCCGCAGGCCCCATTCGCGCACGCCTGTCCAGAGGGGCAATCGGTGTCATCCAGACACATCGGCCCACACCCTCCGAAGCGGCAGCGGCCCTCGGGGCACTCCGAGTCCGTGACGCAGGGGGGCGAGGAGGCAGGCGGGCACCCGGAGAGCAAGGCCACCAACAGAAGTGCAAGAAGGGCCCTGGACATCTGTCGCACCGAAGGGAAAGTTGCTGTCTTCTGCCGAGCGACGGCGGCGGCTCGGTGACATTAGTTAGGCCACGACTCAAGCACACAGGAGAGACGACGTGGAAGCCAGGCGCTACCTGCAGGACATCGGAGGGCAGGTGTCCGCGGACTTCGTCAAGAACAGGTCCATCCTGTCCTTCGAGGAGTACGTCACCCTCTTCTTCAACGATCCGCGGCACCAGTCGCGCAACGCCGCTCAGTACCTGCACGACGTGATGGACCACTACGGCACCGAGCAGGTGCCGCACCCCACCGGCACCATCCGCCGCTTCAAGGTCTTCGACGTGCCCTCGAGCGACCGCGACGGGCGCGTGGCCGGCCAGGAGGAAGTCCAGAACTCCATCTACCGGCTGCTGGGCAACTTCGTGCGCGCCGGCCGCATCAACAAGCTCATCCTCCTGCACGGGCCCAACGGCAGCGCCAAGTCCACGCTCGTCAACGCGCTCAAGGCGGGCATGGAGGACTACTCGCGCCAGCCGCAGGGCGCGCTGTACCGGCTGGGTTGGATATTCCCCTCGGAGAAGCTCATCAAGGGCTCCATCGGCTTCGGCGAGCGCGTGCCCGCGGCCACCGATGATGTGACGACGTACGCGCACCTGGACGCGGAGGCCATCGACGTCCGGATGCCGTGCGAGCTCAATGACCACCCGCTCTTCGTCGTCCCGCCTCCCGAGCGCCGCAAGATGCTGGAGTCGGCGCTGAAGAAGAAGGGCCTGGGCACAGGGGACGGTGAGTCCGGGGACTTCATCCTCTCGGACTACATCCGGGACGGGGAGCTGTGCCACAAGTGCCGGCGCATCTACGCGGCGCTGCTGACCTCGTATGGGGGTGACTACCTCAAGGTGCTGCGCCACGTGCAGATCGAGCGCTTCTACATCTCCCGGCGCTACCAGATGGGCACGGTGACGGTGGAGCCGCAGATGAGCGTGGACGCCATCGCGCAGCAGATCACCGCCGACCGCACGCAGCTCAACCTGCCGGCCGCCCTGCACGGCGTGGTGCTCTACGAGCCGCATGGCCCGCTGGTGCACGCCAACCGCGGCCTCATCGAGTACGCGGACCTGCTCAAGCGCCCGCTGGAGGCCTTCAAGTACCTGCTGGGCTTCAGTGAGACGGCACAGGTGCCCCTGGAGCCCTTCGTGCTGCAACTGGACGAGGTGCTGATCGCCTCGGCCAACGAGAAGCACCTGGGGGCGTTCAAGGAGCTGCCGGACTTCGCCTCGTTCAAGGGCCGGATCGAGCTGGTGCGGGTGCCGTACCTGCGCCGCTACAAGCTGGAGCAGGAGGTATACGACGCGGAGATCACCCTGACGTCGGTGGGCAAGCACGTGGCGCCGCATGCCACCGAGGTGGCCGCCATGTGGGCGGTGCTCACGCGGCTCAAGAAGCCGATTCCGGAGCGCTACGCCCAGGACGTGAAGGAGCTGGTGGATCACGTCACCCCGCTGGAGAAGATGCACCTCTACGAGGAGGGGCGGGCGCCCGCGCGGCTGAGCCTGGCGAACACCAAGGAGCTGAAGAAGCTGCGCACGGACCTGTACGAGGAGTCAGACGCCTACCCGAACTACGAGGGGCGCTCGGGGGCCAGCGCGCGGGAGATCAAGACGGCGCTGTTCAACGCGGCGCAGAGCACGGACTACAAGTGCCTGCACCCGCTGGCGGTGTTCGAGGAGCTGCAGGCGATCTGCCAGGACAAGAGCGTCTTCGAGTTCCTCCAGCAGGAGGTGGTGGACAGCTACCACGACCACGAGGAGTTCGTGCGCGAGGTGGAGGGCCAGTACCTGGACTTGGTGGACTCGGAGGTGCGCGACTCGATGGGCCTGGTCTCCGAGGGCCAGTACCGCGAGCTGGTGGAGCGCTACATCCAGCACGTGAGCCACTGGGTGCGCGGGGAGAAGCTGCGCAACCGGGTGACGGGCGAGATGGAGCGGCCGGACGAGCAGCGCATGGCGGAGCTGGAGTCCATCGTCATGCCGAAGGGCGAGGATGCGGGCGAGTACCGCCGCGGGCTGATCTCCTCCATCGGTGCGCACCGGCTGGACAACCCGGACGCGGAGATGGACTTCGCGCGCATCTTCCCGGACATGTTCAAGCGCCTGCGCGACCACTACTTCGAGGAGCGCAAGCGGGTGCTGCGCAAGAACAAGGAGAACGTCCTCAAGTACCTGTCCGAGGAGCGGGGGCAGCTCACGCCGCGCGAGCAGACGCAGGTGGAGAGCACCCTGAAGACGATGGCGGACAAGTACAAGTACTGTGAGTACTGCGCGAAGGACGCGATCCTGTTCCTGATGAAGAAGCGCTACACCTGAGAGCAAGCGGGCAGGGGAGGGCTTGGGGGGCGCCGTGCTTTTGAATCACAGCGCGGCGCGGGAAGATCCATTGCTCATAGATGTACGGAGTCCTGCACCCCCCTTTCGCGGAGCTTGGATGAACCGGTTTCTCCTCGGGGCCCCCGCCCTGTTCGCTGTCCTGTCGTGCGCCAGCGCTTCTCCGTCGTCTCCTCCCGCGCCCGTAGCGGAGGCTCCGGCGGTCAAGGCTCCCGTGGAGCGGCAGATGGCGGCGGTGGCGAGGCCGTCGCGCAAGCAGGTGGTGCGGGGGATTCTGCCGAGCACGGTGCGCATGCTGGTGACGGAGAACGGCAAGACGCGGCGCACGGCCTCGGGGGTGGTGATCGGCACCGAGCGCACGGAGAAGGGCGTGATGAGCTACGTCATCACCAACGCGCACGCGGTGGGCATGGACGATCTGAAGAGCCCGCGCATGGTCATCACCCAGGAGCGGCAGGGCGAGCTCTCGGAGTATCCGGTGGAGGTGGCGGTGGTGGGACAGGTGCCGGAGATGGATCTGGCGCTGCTGCGGGTGCCGGGGGTGGAGCTGACGCCGGCGCAGCTGGCGGAGGACGCGGAGCTGGAGCTGGGCGAGGACGTGGTGGTGGCGGCGTGCCCGTTCGGCAAGTCGACGTCGCTGTCGGGCGGGATGTTGTCGCAGGTGGAGTGGGACTCCCAGGCGAAGGTCCCGAAGATGGTGAAGACGGACGCGCCGATCGGGTACGGGGCGTCGGGCGGCGGCATCTTCAGCCTGGAGACGGGCAAGCTGCTGGCGATCGTCGAGGGCTACCGGACGGCGAAGGTGGGCTTCGCGGTGGCGAACGAGGACTACAGCTTCGACGTGCCGATGCCGGGCGAGACGTTCGCGGCGCCAAGCTCGAAGGTGCGCAAGTTCCTCCAGGCCCAGGGCTTCGCCCGGTTGCTGGAGCGCGCCTCCGAGGGCGGCGTCGGGCAGACGGCGCAGAGGTAATAAGTCCACCTCAAGGTCCCGGATCCAAGTTCCAGGTACCCTCGTTCCAATTCTGCAAAACCTGGGAGGCGATGAAGGGGATCATTCCCTCACCCTTCGCGGCGTCCTCCAAGACACGCATGGCTTCGCCCGTGCAATGGCGCAGCAGGTACGCCGCAGCCTTGACCCGGACGTCCATTCGCGGATGAGTCAACAAGGCCGCCAGTGCGTCGCGTCCGGCGTCGCCGCGTGCTCGGAGCTTGTCGAAGGCGGCGATGTATTGCTTGGCGTGCTTGTTGCCGAGCTTGGAGTCCCCTTGCCAGATGGCATCTGTTTGTGCGGCGACGTGTTGGGCGAACTGCTCTACGAGATCTGTCAACGCCATCACCAGATTCCCTTCTGGATGTTCTCGATGACTCGCAGACCGAACTGGCGTTGAGCTTCGTACGGGCGAGCCGCCTCCGCTGGGAGTGGGGAATCCAACGGAGGCTCTGGCAATTCAACCGCGAGGTCCGATGCACAGCCAAGGCCGAGGACCACCAATGCGAGCACGCCGAGGCGATGGCGGAATCCCCCCTCCGGGAATGGCGCGGAGCGGTACGCGGACATGACAAACCTCAGGTTGAGAGGTCACCTTCGTAGCATTTTCGCCCACGATGGTGGGTCGTCGCGTAGCTGCCCCTCAGCAGCTAAGGAGACTGCCCGGGCCCATCTTCCCGTCCCCCCCGGCCGGAGAGCAGGACCCGGCTGTGGCCGGTGTAACGGGACCCAGGGGTCGTGCGTAGAAGGGGGTGGAGAAGGAAAGGACCCCCCATGACTTCCCGCTTCCCTCGTCTCACCCTGCTCGCCCTGGCTGTCACCCTGGCTGGAGCCGGAGCGCTCGCCTCCAGCCCCGCCAACCCCGCGCCTCCGAAGAAGGAGGCCGCGCCCGCCAAGAAGGAGGAGCCCAAGCAAGCCACCGCCCTCTTCGCGGGCGGCTGCTTCTGGAGCATGGAGAGCGCCTTCGACAAGCTCCCCGGGGTGATCTCGGCGACGTCGGGCTACACGGGCGGAACGAAGGCGAACCCCACCTACGACGAGGTCTCCAGCGACAGCACCGGCCATGCCGAGGCTGTCCAGATCGTCTACGACCCCAGCAAGGTCACCTACGCCCAGCTACTCCAGGTCTACTGGCACAACGTGGACCCGCTCACGCCCAACGCGCAATTCTGTGATCACGGCTCGCAGTACCGCTCCGCCATCTTCTTCCAAGATGCGGAGCAGCAGCGGCTCGCCGAGGAGTCCAAGCGCCAGCTCGAGGCGTCGGGCCGCTTCAAGAAGCCCATCGTCACTCAGCTCGTGGCTGCTTCGACCTTCTACCCGGCCGAGGACTACCACCAGGACTACGCCCAGAAGAACCCGGTGCGTTATCGCTACTACCGCTCCGGCTGTGGCCGCGACGCGCGCCTCAAGGAACTCTGGGGCGACGACGCGCCGAAGCACTGAGGCACCGCGACAGCCCCTCCCCCGTACATGAAGGCCGACAGGGGAGGGGATTCACAGCGGTGGTTACTTCTTACCCTCGGTAGGCGTCGTCTGCCCGCCGCCGCCCGCGCCCTGCGGAGGCCCCATCCCGCCCCAGCCGGCCTCGACGCCCGTCTTCCACTTCCACTGCCCATCGCGCTTCACCAGCGTGCTCGCGTTGCGGCCGGTGACCTTCTGCTTGCCCAGCGTCATCGAGAAGTCATCGACGACGTTCGCCAGCGAGTCCGAGATGACCGTGATCGACCGCTTGTGGGTCATCTTCAGGTCCTTGGGCATGGTCTCCATCATGGGCTTCATCATCGCGGCGTACTCCTCGCGGCTGTACTCCTTCGCCTCGGGCACGCCCTTCAGATCGTCGGTCATCATGTAGATGGGGAAGTCCACCATCGCGAGCGAGGCCTCGAAGTTGCCGCTCTTCTCGGTCTCCTCCATCTTCTTGAAGAAGTCCTCGATCTCCTTCTTCGTCTGCTTCTCGTTGGTGGGCTTGCGAGCCCCCGGGCCCATCTTCGTTAGATCCATGGCCGGCGCATTGCCCTGCGCAAATGCGGAACCGGCGAACACAACGGCAGCAACACACACAACAATCGAACGCTTCATGGCTCGACCCCTCCTGAGTTGGTGGTCGGGCGGCCGAGTAGGCCAAGCGCCTCGCGTCGTCAAACGAAGAGCGGTCAGCCCGTGACGGCCTCTGCCCGGAACTGTTGGGAACTCAGCTCCAGCCCCGCTCGGTGCGAAGCCGCTCGCAGAACTGCTCGGTGTCCTTGGCCGTTTCGTCCCACGTGCGCCCGCGGGCGCGCGTCTGTCCCCGCACGCGCAGCTCCGCCACGCGCTCCGGGTGCTCCAGCGCTTCGACCAGCAGCCGCTCCCAGCCCGCCACGTCCCCGGCCTCGCAGAAGAGGGCTTCGCGGCCATGCTCCGCGAGATCGCCCAGCCCGCCCTCGTCGAAGCCCACCACGCACAGCCCGCACGCCATGCCCTCCAGCCACGTCTTGCCGAACCCCTCGAAGAGCGAGGGGAACAGCAGCACATCGTGCTCGGAGTAGAGCTTCCTCAGCTCGGTCCTCGGCATCCACTCGCGCACGCGCAGCCGAGAGCCAAAGGCAGGGCGGTACACGCGCTCCGCCTCTGGCACAGCGCCCTCGTGCACCACGAAGGTCATCTCCAGCTCCGGGAAGCGCTGTGCCAGCCGGGGCAGCACCTCCTCCATGAGCCGTGAGCCCTTGCGCGCCAGGTAGCTGCCCACGAACAGCAGGCGCGGCAGGCGCACGGGCGGCTCCACCCGAGGCCACTCCAGGAAGTCCTGATCGAGCCCATACCCGATGAAGCCCACCTTGCCCTCGGGCAGCCCGTACGTGTCGTGGATGAAGCGCGCACAGCGGGACGAGGGCGCCACCAGCCCGTGCGCCGCCCGCGCCGTGCGCCAGCACGCCATCACCGTCATCGCCGCGCTGGCCTTCGAGAGGACGCGGTTGCCCAGCGGCCGCTGCGGCTCGTAGCCCAGGCGCTGCTCGGCCTGCAGCAGGCGGTGCTCCCAGCCATGGGTCCGATTCACGAAGAGAGTGCGCGGGTGCAGCGAAGGCAGAAGCTCGTAGGCCAGGTAGGCCTGGGGCTGGCTCACCATCACCACGTCATACCGAGCCGACTTCAGACGCCGGGCCAGCGCCCGGAGTTGTTGGGTGGGCACCTCGAAGTGGCGGCGCAGCGCCGGGTGGCGCAGCAGCCCCCGTTCGGGCGGCAGCCACTCGTACTCCACGGAGTGTCCTCTCGCAGCCAGCGCCTGCCCCACCGCCAACACGGAGCCCGCAGAGCCACTGTTGGGATCCGGGACGAACTGGGCAGCGACCAGAAAGCGCATCGCCACCGTTTTAGGTCACTTGCTCGCTTGAGGCGACCAGCCTTTTTGCAGGTCGCCTTTCAGGGCTCCAGCAGCTCGATCCACTGGGCCACCCAGATGCGCTCCCGAGGCTCGTACGCCGCCCGCACGCGCTGGCCCGCCTTCAGGTCCGCCAAGTGCCCCGTGCGCCCAGGAAGGAAGATGGTGGTGTCGCCGTCCACGCGAAGCTCCACCCGCTCGTTCGCCTGCTCGAGTTCCACCGTCACCGTGCCCCCGCGCAGGTTGACCGCCGTGATCGGCCCGCTCACCTCGCGCAGGCTCCGCACTTCGGCGGGGGGTTCTTGTGCCAGGGCGGGCATGCTCACCAGCCCCAGTGTTCCCACCCCCAGCGCTCCCAGCCCTACAACCCTTCGATTCATCCTTCCGGCCCCTTTGTAGGGAAGTTGGGGACGCACCCTCCCGGAACCAACCTGCTTGCAGTCCCTTCGTCGATTGGCCGACAGCCCGCGGAGATTGGAATCCGCTTTCCGCCGCGCTACACCGCGCGCGTCTCTTCCAACTCAGGAGGTCGTGCTTTGGGCCAGCCGCGCAGCTCGTGGGATCAGTACTTCATGGACATCGCGCGCCAGGTGGCCACACGCGCCACCTGCGATCGCAAGCACGTGGGCGCACTGCTGGTGCGCGATCGCACCATCCTCTCCACCGGCTACAACGGCTCCATCCGCGGCCTGCCGCACTGTGATGACGTGGGCCACATGATGGAGAACGGCCACTGCGTGGCCACCGTCCATGCCGAGGCCAACGCCATCATCCAGGCCGCCAAGAACGGTGTGAGCATCGACGACGCCACCATCTACACCACCGCCAGTCCCTGCTGGCCCTGCTTCAAGCTGATCGCCAACAGCGGCTGCTCCCGCATCGTCTTCGGCGAGTTCTACCGGGACCCGCGCATCTTCGAGTACGCCGCCAAGATCGGCTTGGAGCTCACCGGGCTCGGCGAGGCCGCTCAGCCACCCGAGCCGCGCTGATCGCGCGCGCCCCTCCGTTCACCTGCGGACAGCTCGGAGCAAGGCAACGCTTTCCGGAGCGGGGAACGTTGCACTTCGGACACTTTTCAAGGGGTCCAAGCAAGCGGACTCACAGGGGAATTCCCCGACTTCGGCAAGAATTACCGGCCAGGGGTTGCCGTTTTACAGGCCACTCCCTAAATCCTCGCACCGGTAGGCGGGGCGCGGCGGTTGGTGACAATTCTTGAGGAGTTCCCGGTGGTTACGTCCACGGCTGTGACCAGTGTGCCCGCAGTGCAAGAGTCGTCCGACCCTGTCGTCGGGGCGGCTCGCTACAGCGCTGTTCCCACCTTGATGGACAGCCTGCTGCACGACGTGCGCAACCCGCTCAACGCACTCTCCATCAACCTCGAGGTCCTCTCCGAGAAGCTCAAGGGCGAGACGGGGGAGGTGCCTCCCTCGCAGGCGAAGAACATCAAGGCCATGCGCGATCAGATCCAGCGCGTGGACGGCATCCTGCGCCAGTTCGCCGACTTCATCGTCTTCCGCGGGAGCACTGGGGGCGAGGTGGTGTTGTCCGAGCTGGCCAAGCGCTCACTGGACGTGATTGCGCACGAGAGCCGGCGCCGGCGCCTCAAGCTGAACGTCGCGATCGAGCCGGATCTGCGCGTGAAGCTGCAGGACACCAGCGAGGTGAGCTTCTTCCTGATCCAGTCGTTGCTGCGCGCCTTCGGGCGCTCGGAGGCGAGCACCGAGGTCACCGTGGCTGTCCGGGCCGAGGGCTCGCAGGCGGTGCTCGAGGTGAAGGACTCGGCGGGCTCTGCTCCGGAGTCGGCACCGGACATCATCGCTGCCCTGGGCCTGCGCTGTGCGCAGCTGGGAGTCGAGTTCCAGGTCCGAGGGGACGTCTGCCGCTTCATTTTTGCGCGCGTCTGAGCTGCGGCACCGCTCAGCGCTTCAACGAGTTCAGTTTCTCTTCTCAGTTACACACCAGGCGAAAGCTGTAGGGAGGTCTTCATCTTGGGCAGCGCACGAATTCTGGCCGTGGATGACGAACGCGCGACGTGCGAGGCGCTGGCAGAAATGCTCAGCTCCTGGGGGCACAAAGTCGAGGTGGCGTTCGACGGGCACGATGCCCTGCGCAAGGCGGGCGAGTTCCGTCCGGACGTGGTCCTGTCGGATCTGGCCATGCCGGAGACGGACGGGCTCTGGTTGATGCGTCAGCTGCGGGAGGAGCTGCCGGACTGCCCGGTCGTCTTCCTCACCGGCCGAGGCACCATCGACGCCGCCGTGGGCGCAATCAAGGAGGGCGCGTACGACTTCATCGAGAAGCCGCTGAACATCGCGCGCCTGAAGGTCTGCATCGAGCGGGCCTTGGAGAAGAAGGAGACGCAGCGCGAGGTACAGACGCTGCGGCGCCGCCTCAAGCAGCTGGGGCAGCAGGATCTGATCTCCACCTCGGGCGCCATGCGCAAGGTGGGCGAGCTGATCGAGAAGGTGGCTCCCTCCAAGGCCAGCGTCGCCATCTCCGGCGAGTCCGGCACCGGTAAGGAAGTGGTGGCTCGCGCCATCCACAACCTGTCGCTGCGCCGCGAGAAGCCCTTCATCGCCATCAACTGCGCGTCCATCCCCGCCACGCTGATCGAGTCCGAGTTCTTCGGCCACGAGCGCGGCGCCTTCACGGGTGCGGATCAGCGCCGCCCGGGCGTCTTCGAGATGGCCCACGGCGGCACGCTCTTCCTGGACGAGCTCGGTGAGATTCCCATCGAGCTGCAGGCCAAGCTGCTGCGCGTGCTGGAAGAGGGGCGGCTGCGCCGGCTGGGCGGCAAGGTGGAGATCGAGGTGGACGTGCGCGTGCTGTGCGCCACGAACCGCGACCTGAAGCAGGAGATCAAGAACCAGCGCTTCCGCGAGGATCTCTACTTCCGCCTCAACGTGTTCCAGGTGCACCTGCCGCCGCTGCGTGAGCGCCGGGAGGACATCCCCATCCTCGTGCAGCACTTCGTGGAGAAGTTCGGCGGGGACTCGGCCAAGCGCGTGACGGGAGTGCACCCGGAGGCCATGGAGGTGCTCAAGGCGCACGACTGGCCGGGCAACATCCGTGAGTTGCGCAATGCCGTGGAGCGCGCCGTCATCCTCTGTGACGGCGAGCTGATCACCCGCGAGCATCTGCCCCCCGACATGGCGGGCAAGAGCCCGGAGCGCCACACCTTCCGGCTGCCCTACGGCCTGTCCCTGGACGCGGTGGAGCGCGAGTACATCCTCGGCAGCCTGCAGCGGAACGGGAACAACAAGGCCCGCACCGCTGAGATCCTGGGGGTGTCTGAAAAGACCCTCTACAACAAGCTCAACCGCTACGCCGCTGAGGCCCGCCAGCAGGGCTCCGTGACCGATGGCCTGGTGAAGGCCGCCGGCGGCGGTGGGGCCGGGGGATCTGGCGAGGTCGACGCCCGGTAGTCGACCTTCCAGGTAGGAATTCCGGCCCGGATTTCGCGCCTTTGGAGTTCCCTGGCAGTGAGGCTTTCAAGCAGCCTGGCACATCGCGTCAACGGGTGTGCCAGGGCTGCAAAACCCGCGTCAACTCTTGACTTTTACCCTCTGGACGGGGGATCATCCGGACCTCTCATACATGGGGTTCCGACGCAGGCCATGACCTGGCTGGGGACTCCACCGCCTGATCCGCGGCTGTCTACGGATGGACGATTCGGAAGCCGACGGGGGGCGTCAAGGAAGGCCACGACGCAATGAGTGATGCGCGAGTTCTCCACTTCTTCGGCGGCAAAGGCGGTGTTGGAAAGAGCACGCTGGCCGCAGCCTATGCGTTGAATCTTGCCGAGGAAGCGCCCAAGGAGAAAGTGCTCCTCGTCTCCCTGGATCCGGCTCGAACGCTGTCCGATCTGGTGAAGAAGAAGCTGACGGCGAAGCCCTCGAAGCTGGTGGCTGGCAAGGGCGAAGGGGGCCTGTACGCGGCGGAGTTGGAGCCCGCGGCCCTGATCAAGCCGTTCGCCGCCAAGTACGTCCCCGCTCTGGAGAAGGCCGCCGCCAAGGGCTCTGTGCTGTCGGATGAAGATCTCGGCAAGCTCTTTGCCCAGGCCGTACCGGGGCTCGAGGAGTTGGTGAGCTTCTTCCAGGTGCTGGAACTGCTGGAGGCCAAGGAGTTCGACCGGATCGTCGTCGACACCTCGCCCACCAGCCACACGCTGCGCCTGTTCGACTTGCCCCAGGGCCTGCGCAAGTTCCTGGGCATCGTGAGGACGGGCACGGACAAGCCCGCCTCCAGCGGCAAGGGCAAGAAGGAGCCCGCGCCGACTCCGGCCGAGGGCACGTTCCTGGATGAAGTCGCTGGCAAGGCGGAGCGGCTGCTGGCGCTCATCAAGGACGGGACGCGCTCGGCGTTCCACCTCGTGGCGCTGGCCGAGCCGGTGCCCGAGGCGCAGACGCGCATGTACTTCGCGCAGCTTCGCGAGCGCGCCATCCCGGTGACGGAGATCCTTGTCAACCAGGTGGAGGAGAAGGGCGGCTGTCCCGCGTGCCAGGGCCGCCGCGGCCTCCAGGCCCCTCACGTGCGCAAGTTCCAGGCGCTGGACAAGGCCGTCCCCGTGCAGCTCATCGCCAAGCGCGAGCTGGCGCCGCGCGGGCTGGATGGGATCAAGAAGTTCGCCAAGGAGTGGATTGGAGGCAAGGAGACCAAGGCGCTGGAGTTCTCCGCCGCCGAGGGGCCTCCGGCGCTGGTACGCGCGCCCTCCATGCCTCCGATTGCCGCGCCGCCGCTGCCTCCCACGCGCCTGATCTTCTTCGTGGGGCAGGGTGGGGTGGGCAAGAGCTCCTGCGCCGCCGCGGCTGCAGTGACGCTGACGGAGAAGGAGGGGCCCGTGCTCCTCATCTCCACGGATCCGGCGCACTCGCTGTCGGACGTGCTCCAGAGCCGCCTGACGGACACCGAGACGCAGGTGAAGGGCACCAAGGGCCTCTACGCCCGCGAGCTGGACGTGAACGGCTGGTTCACCGCCCTGCGCAAGCGCCTCAAGGAGAAGGCCGAGAAGGGCTTCGAGGGCGCGCCGAAGAGCGGCGACGTGCCGGCCGACCTGGCCGCGCTGCGCAACCTGCTGGAGTGCGCGCCTCCGGGCATCGATGAGCTGGCCGCGCTGTCGTGCCTGACGGACGCGCTGGTCCAGGAGCGCTTCAAGCGCATCGTCGTGGATCCCGCGCCGATGATCACCTCCATGCGCGTGGTGGAGCTGGCCGAGACCGCGAAGACGTGGCTGGGCGCGCTGCACGCCATCCTGTCCAAGTACAAGACCAAGGGCCTGGGCGAGCTGGCCGATGACGTGGCCGCGCAGCTCAAGCACGTGAAGCGCTTCGAGGAGGCGCTGGCCTCGCCCAACGAGTCCCGCTTCGTTGTCGTCACGCGCGGCGAGGATCTCGCGGCTTCGCGCACCGAGCGGCTGGTGGAGTACCTCCAGGCGAAGAAGCTCCAGGTGGAGCGCGTGCTCGTCAACCGCGTGGGCCCCAAGTCCACCTGCCCCAAGTGCGAGAACCGCCGCAAGCTGGAGCTCAACGCGGCCAAGGCCATCGAGAAGAAGATCGGCCTGCCTGTGACCATGGCTCCGGCGCTCGGCCGTCACCCCGCCGGCCTGCGCGAGCTGAAGGCCTTCCGCACCGCGTGGTACGCGCTGTCCGCGCCGGTGAAGATCAAGGCGGCCTGAGCCCAGGCCCGGAGGCCTGGGCGGGTGAATCCGCTCAGGCGTCGCACTCGGACGGAGAGTCGTAGAACGTGCCGAGCGTCTTCAGCTTCAGCAACCCCTTGGTGTCGAGCGAGCCGGTGTCTGGCTTCTGGCCGGTGAGCTTCACCTCCACGTTGCGGCCCTTGACGCTGTAGGTACCGGTGAGTGTCTCCGTCTTGGGCTCGCCCTCCTCCTGGGGCACCTTCTTGGTCACGGTGACCTTGTTTCCGTCCTCGAACTTGAGCGTCACCAGCGTTCCGTAGACGCCCACTCCCGGGCCGAACCAGCTCACCTTGCGGAGGAGCTCCGGCACGTCCGCAGCCCGAGCCGGAGAGCGGCCCTGCAGTTTCTGCCAGCCCACCGTGTCCCGGATGGGATCCAGATCCGCGTCCTCCTTGGCGCGCTGGAGCCGCTTCGGGTCCAGCTTCACCGACGCGGTGAGGTGCTCCAGGATCGTGTCGCGGTAGGCATCGTGCTGGCAGATCTGCCCCTGCTTGCGAAGCACTCCCAGCGTGGCGGCCACGTTGTACTGGGCCAGCGCGTGCTTCGGGTCTGCCTGGACGGCGGCCTGGAACTTCTCCAGGGCTTCGGGGTACTTGCCCGCCTGGTACAGCTGGAAGCCTTCCGTGTTGAGCGCCTTGGCAGAAGGGGGGGGCTGGGCGGCCGCCGGGAGCGCCAGCGACAGGGTGAGCAGCAGCAGGGGCAGGCGGTTCATGGCTCTCCGGACGGTAGGTGAGTGGAGCGCATTCTACGCGGCGCGTAACGCAACCGGGGGTGCGAAGCGGCTTGCACGTTGAAAGTCCCTAGGGGCAGGTGCTACGTCCGCCCCCATGGCGACCGGTACTGGCTACGCGCTCGATTTCGAACGCCCCCTCATCGAGCTGGAGAAGAAGATCGAGGAGCTCAAGGCTCTCTCCACCAGCGGTGCGGTGGACTTCTCTTCGGAGATCTCCAAGCTGGAGAAGAAGGCCAAGAAGCTCCAGACGGAGATCTTCAGCGACTTGTCGCGCTGGCAGGTGGTGCAGCTGTCCCGCCACAGCGCGCGGCCCTACTTCCTGGACTACGTCCAGAGGCTCTTCACCGACTTCTTCGAGATGTGCGGAGACCGGCGCTTCGGTGAGGATCCCTCCATCGTCGGCGGCTTTGCCAAGCTGGATGGCAAGACGGTGATGCTGATCGGCCACCAGAAGGGCCGCAGCACCAAGGAGAACATGGCGCGCAACTTTGGCATGCCGCGCCCCGAGGGCTACCGCAAGGCCCTGCGCCTCATGGAGCTGGCCGAGCGCTTCGAGAAGCCCATCCTCACCTTCGTGGACACCTCGGGCGCGTACCCGGGCATTGGCGCCGAGGAGCGCGGCCAGGCCGAGGCCATCGCCGTCAACCTGGAGGTCATGAGCGGCCTCAAGGTGCCCATCATCTCCACCGTCATCGGCGAGGGCGGCTCGGGCGGCGCGCTGGCCATCGGTGTGGGCAACCGCGTGCTGATGCTCCAGAACAGCGTCTACTCGGTCATCTCGCCCGAGGGCTGCGCCTCCATTCTCTTCCGCGACTCCACCCAGGCGGAGAAGGCCGCGGACGCGCTCAAGCTCACCGCCAAGGATCTGCTGGGTCTCAAGGTCATTGACGAGGTGGTGCCCGAGCCTGCGGGCGGCGCGCACCGCGACCACCCCAAGGCCGCCGAGAACCTGGGCAAGGTGCTGCGCAAGCACCTGGGCGAGCTGACGAAGCTCAAGCCGGACGAGCTGGTGAAGGACCGCTACGAGAAGTTCCGCGCGCTCGGCGTCTTCTCCGGGCGCTGAGAGAGAGTGCGCGCGTGAGACCGTTCATCGTCGCCATCGACGGGCCTGCCGGGGCCGGCAAGTCCACCGTGTCCAAGCTGTTGGCCCGCAGGCTCGGGTTCGCCCTGGTGGACACCGGTGCCATCTACCGCTGCGTGGCGCTGATGGCGAAGCGCGAGAGCATTGCCTCGGATGACGACGCGCGGCTGGGCGAGCTGCTCGGCCGCATCCACATCCACTTCCAGGTGGTGGGCGAGGAGAACCGCGTCTTCCTGGATGGGCAGGACGTGTCCTCGGAGATCCGCACGCCGGAGATCTCCATGGGCGCCTCGCAGGTCTCCAGCCGCCCGGTGGTGCGCGCGGGCCTGCTGGCACTGCAGCGGCGGCTCGCGCTGGAGGCGGAGAAGGGCGCCATCCTCGAGGGCCGCGACATCGGCACCGTGGTGTTCCCGGACGCGGACGCCAAGTTCTTCCTGGAGGCCTCGTCCGAGGTGCGTGCCCGGCGCCGCTACGAGGAGCTGTTCCAGAAGGGCGTGGAGAGCACCCTGGAGCAGGTGCTGACCGACCAGACCCAGCGCGACAAGGATGACTCGGCCCGCGCCGTGGCCCCGCTCAAGGCCGCTGAGGACGCCGTGCGCCTGGACTCCAGCGCCACGCCGCTCTCCGAGGTGGTGCAGACACTGGAGACCGACATCCTCCGCCGCTTGGCTCAGCGTCAGGGCTAGAAGTTCACGCCCTCGCCCAAGGGCGTGGGGATCGTGAGCGCCAGCGGCGGAAGCGAGGCCCCGCCGCCGTAGAAGGAGCGGTAGAGGTACAGGTCCGCCACCACCTGCTTCACGTAGCCGCGCGTCTCCCGGAAGGGGATCTCCTCCACGAAGAGATCCAGCGGCAGCGTGCCCTTCTCCTGCGCCCACTTCGCCGTGGCCTTGGGGCCCGCGTTGTAGGCGGCCGCCGCCAGCACCGGGTGCGAGAAGCGCTTCATCAGCTGCGACAGGTACCAGGCGCCGTAGCGGATGTTCAGGTCCGGCGCGAACAGGTCCGCCGGGTTGGGCTTGGGCTCGGAGAGCTTCTCGGCGATGGCCGTGCCCGTGGGAGGGATGATCTGCATCAGCCCTCGGGCGTTGGCGGCGCTGGCCACCTCGGGGCGGAAGGCGCTCTCGCGGCGCATGATGGCCCACACGAGGTACGGCTCCACCTCGGCGCGCGAGGCCGCGGCCTCCACCGCCGAGGCGAAGGCCTTCGGGTAGAAGGCCGCCAGCGCGTCCGGAGCCCGCTCGCCGAAGGCCCGGCCCCAGAGGTGCCGCGCGGCGATGGCGTGGGCATAGCCGTACTCGCCCATGGACAGCAGCGCGTGCACGAAGGGCAGCGCCTGCGACGGAGAGTGGATGCGCGAGGCGCGGGACTCCACCTCCTCGGCTGCATCGGGGAAGAGCCCCGCCTCGGAGAGCGCCACGGCCAGCTCCAGGTCCGGCGGACGCGCCACGGTGAGCTGCTTGGGAGGCTCCGGGAAGGCCGGGGGCACCGGGCGGCCCAGCGCGCGCAGCCGCTCGCTGGCCAGCAGCGAATAGAACGAGGCGGGGGACACGGCGACGACGGTCTCGTACGCGCGCGCGACGACGTCCACGGACGCGCCGCCCAGCTCCTGGCTCCGGGCCATCCAGTAGCGCGCCTGCGGCACCAGGCTGCTGCGCGGGAAGCTGTCCACCAGCTTCTCCAGGGACTCGCGAGCCTCGGCATAGCGCTCCAGTCGCAGCAGCGCCAGGGAGCGGAACCACATGCCCTCATCGCGCCGCCGCGAGCGCGGGTAGCGCTGCTCGTAGAGGGTGAAGGACTTCACCGCGTCCTCGAAGCGCTGGGCCTGCAGATCCAGCCAGCCGGCGAAGAAGCCGCCCTCGTCCCCAGCGGGCTGCTTGGGATAGGCCTTGTCCAGGGCCGCCATCAGCGCCCGGGCCTTCTCGTTGTCATTGGCTCGCAGCGCGCGGCGCGCCGTCACCAGCGCAGCCTCGGCGGCCACCGCGGGCGGCCCCTTGCGCGCCTCGGCCAGCTTCTTCTCGGCCTCCTCGGCCTTGCCCGTGGCGAACAGCGCCAGCGCGCGCACCAGCGCCACCTGCGTCCGGGCCAGCTCCCCCTTCACCCACTTGCGCGACTCCGCCGTCTCCAGCTCCGTCATCGCCTGCGAGGCCATGCCTCCGTCCAGCAGCGCGCGAGCCCGCTTCAGGTGCTCGGCCAGCGTCAGCCGCACGGGCGGGGTGAGCGCCTCCAGCTGCGCCAGGGCCTCCTCTGCGTACGGGTGGGTGGCGTAGCGCAGGGCCACCGCGCGCAGGTCCTCCTTGGCCCCTGCGGCATTGCCCGTGGCGCTGCGGGCGAGCGCGCGCTCATAGAGCAGCTCCGCCGAGGGGGTCTTGTCCGCTGCTGTCTCCAGGATGGGAGCAGCCTTGGCGGGCTTGCCGGCCTTCAGCAGGGCCTCTCCCAGGCGGGCCCGGGCGCGGGGCTCGAGCGAGGGAGGCGCCTTCTGGACGGCCAGCGAGAAGGCGGCCGCCGCCCCCTCCGCGTCACCCGAGTAGAAGAGGGCCTGACCCCGGTAATAAGCGTGGAACGCCTCCAGGCCGGGTGGGACAGGGTAGGACTCAAGGATCTGCCGGGCCTCCAGGGCCTCGCCCTCCGAAAGCACGAGCGTGCCTGCCAGCAGCGCCAAACGGCCGGATTCCGGGCACTTCACGGCGTCGCAGGCCTTCAGCTCTGCGCGCACGAGCGCGGTGGCCTCGGGACGGTGCAGGCGGACGGCCTCCCGTGTCGTGGGCGTCTGCGCCACCGCTACCCCCGAAAAGAGCCCCACCACCACCCAACCACTCCACTTCATGGGTCTTTCCTCTCCGCTCACACCCTGGGCGCATTTTAACGCAGGGTGTTTGGGAATCATTCCCTCGGAGGGTTGTCCTGGGGGGGTGGTTTGACAGCCGCCCCAACAAGTCCTAGATCGGCCGCGCTTTCGCAGTCCTGGGGAGTGTTCACCCGGCAGCATTCGGTGTCCATACCGTCAGGGGGAATGTCATGTAGGGAGACATCAGGCCTCGACCCATTGCGTCACTGCTTGTGCCTCATTAGGTTGGGTCGCCGTCTGACGCCAACCTCTACCGCTGGTAGAGGGAGCCTCAAAACGCCGCATCGCAGCACGTCAGAGCTCGGGGGGGGATTTCGTTCACCTGGGAGGGCTCCGTATCCATGAAGCCGTGTCCGTCCGATCTTTCGCAGACCATCAACCCCGAGGCTGGCCCGAAGCGCGCCGGCGTCGAGACTCACCGCAACCTCAACTGCCACCACTACGACAACTGCCTGGATGAGGCGGTGCGCCGGGGCTGGCAGTCTTTCTCCTGCATGAAGTGCCCGCTGTACCAGCAGGTGGCGCCGCCTCAGATGGGCATCGAGGCCTACGCCACCCAGCGCCGCCCGGTGTAGTGCCCGGCGGTTCATTCCTGAAGAGACCGAGCCGCGGTCGAGCCCCGCTACCCGAGGCCCCCGAGAGGAGGCCCGTGGAGCGGGAGGCTCACCGCGGCGTCGTGTAGATGACGACCACCCAGTACTTGTCCCGGCCGAAGGTGGCCGAGTCTCCGCGGATGACGCCCACGCCCACCTCGGTGTTGCGCGCGTCCAGCAGGCTCTTGGACTCGGGGGCGGTGGTGGGATCCTCGGCGACGTAGAAGTCCACGGCCGCGGTCTTCACGTTCTCCATGCCCTTGAAGACGCGCTCGTGCACGTTCGAGTCGGGCAGGTGTGCCTTGGGCGTGTCCTGGCGCAGCGCCCGGCGCACGTGGTCCATGGCGATCTGCTCCAGCGCCTTGTTGCGCTTGAGCGGCTGCAGCTTGAACTGCTTCCGCTTGGCCTCCAGTGCCTTGTAGGCCTCGGCCAGCGGGTCGGCCGAGGGGGGCAGGGCAGCGGCGGAGTAGACCTCGGTGACGATGGCCTGGGGCCGGCCCTCCACCGTCTGGAACGTCACGCCGATGCCCGCGTGGGTGAACTGCGGCGAGAGCAGGTTCTTGCGGTGGCCGGGGCTGTGCTCGATGCCGAAGTGCGCGGACAGCGGACCGGGGGCCATGCCCAGGTTCTCTCCGGCGCTGCGGTACGCGGGGCCCGCGGCGGACAGGCGCTTGCGCAGGTCCGTGCCGTCCGGCGCCACGTGGGCGAAGAAGCCCTCGCGGGCCATGCGATCGCTGTAGGCCTGTGCCACCGCGTCCAGCGCCGAGTCCGGTGACAGCGGGTTCAGCTTGTAGGCGCGGCGCAGGTTGTTGATGCGGGTGAGGATGGCCTCCCGGGCCTCGGGGATGGTGGTGGGCTCGGAGACGGGCTCGTCGTCGCCGCGCTGGCTGGGGCCGCCCACGTCCACCAGGAAGAGCGCGGCCACCTCGGGGCCCTTGGCCGAGCGGCCGATCACCTCCACCGTGTAGCCGCCCACCTGGGGGAACTTCAGCTGCGCGCAGAACGAGGGCCCTGCCTCGCGCGTGAGCGGCACCCGCTCCACGCTGCCGTCCGGCAGGGTGGAGTACACGTCCGCTCCGCTGAGTGGGGAGACCAGCTGGCCGCAGAGGACCTGGGCGGCCTTGGGCTTCGGGAAGTTGCGAGGGAAGCGCTGGAGCTCGGCCTTGCGCTCGGTGAGCAGCAGGATGAGGGCGGCGCGCTCGCCCGCGGTGACGACGCCCACGCCGAAGTGGGTGGCGGGCTCGCCGCTGAAGTCCTTGCGCGACAGGAACGTCTCGATGAGCTGGGAGTGCGCCCAGGCGCGAATCACGAACGAGCGGGGGCTCGGGTCGGCACCGCCCGCATCGCTCACGGCCAGGGTGAGCGAGTGCAGATCCGGAGCGCCCGTGGGCATTTGCGGCCCCAGGGACTCGCGGGCGAGCCGGCGCGCGGCCTCCATGAGCGCGGGATCCTGCGTCGGCGCGCGGCGTCCCACGCGCTCGAACTCCCGGAGCACGTGCTGGACGGACTGCCGCTCCATGGACTCGGCGTTCAGCGGCGCGGCGGCCAGCAGGGTGGTGAGGGCCAGGACGAGCATCATCACCCCAGCCGGAACGACAGCGCCGTCACCGTGCCCGCCCCCAGCCGGGCGTTGAGGCGCTCGCACACCGAGGCCTGCTCCAGCGACAACGTCTTGGCCCACTCGGCGCTCGCCACGGTCACCACCAGGGTCCCCGCTTGCAGGGTGTACGGGGAGGTGTGCTTGGCAATCTGAGGGCCGACGGCGGCGGCCCAGACGGGAGCGAGGGAGCGCCCCTTGCCAGATTCCTCGGCGAGCCGGGCGAGGACACGGGGCAGGAGGGATTCCAAGGACTTGGGCTCATGGCGCGGCATGGGATGAATCATGGGCGGGCCTGGGAGGAAATCCAATGCCGGGTTGTAAACCGGCCGGGCCTGAAGCGCCTGGGAGCAGGGGCTCAGGCCGTCGCGCGCAGGTCCACCTGCCTGTATGAAAGGAATCCCCCGCTGTGAAGACGGAGTCCGCCGTGATGAACCCCCGTTCCCGCCCGGTGCCGGTGCTGGCCTTGCTGTGTGTGGGCCTGGCGTTGAGTGGTTGCGCCTCGGATGAGGGAGCTGACGAGTCCCCCACCGGGCCGGTGATGGGGCCGGATGCGGCGTGCACGGTGGATCAGGACTGCCCGGATCCGGCGCTCTTCTTCTGCAACACGGCGGCGTCCCGGTGCGAGGCCGCCTGCCGCACCCGGGAGGACTGTAGTGCGGCGAAGCGAGGCTCCTTCGCGCTGCCCGAGTGCGACAACAACCCGCTGGGCTGCCAGTGCGATCAGGGCAAGTGCATGGTGTCCCTGTGCTCGAGCGACGCGGACTGCGGCGCGCAGGTGTGCCGGGATGGCGAGTGCGTGGCGCCTCCGCCCGCTTCGTCCGCGGCGTCGTGCCAGGTGACGCCGGACTTCGTGCTGGGGCGCTCGGGGGGGAAGGTGCGCTTCGATGTGACGGTGCGCGATGCCTCGGGCAAGCCGGTGGTGCTGACCGAGGGCATCACCTGGGCGGCGGTGGCAGGAGCGGTGGAGGGTGGAGGCTCGGGGGCGAGCGCCACGTTCACACTGAAGGCGCAGGCCGAGTCCACCGAGGCGGTGGAGGCGCGGGTGGGCCAGGCCGTCTGCCGCGCGCGGGTAACGGTGCTGGCCGCGGAGCCGCCCGAGGGGCAGGTGAGGGTGGTGGTGACGGACGAGCTGACGGGCCGGCCGCTGCAGGGAGCGCTCGTGGTGGCGGCCACGGGGGCGGGCAGCCTCATCGGCTCGGATGCGACGGATGCAGACGGTGTGGCGCACGTGACGGCGACGGGCGTGGTGAGCCTCACGGCGTTCCACGCGGACTACGGCTACCTGACGCTGGGGCACTACGACACGGTGGAGCGCTCGAGGGATGTGGTGCTGCCGCTGCGGCGCAACCCGCTGGAGCTCTACGGCGGAGCGAAGGGCACCTTTAGCAACCTGCCGGCCACATCGAACCTCCACCTGGGCTTCGCGGGCCTGTCCACGCCGGGGCTCGGGTTGGACATCGCGTCCGAGCAGCAGACCGGCCCGACGGAGAAGGTGGCCGTGAACCTGGGCGGCCTGGTGCGCGAGCTGGATCTTCCGGCGGGCGCTTACCTGGCGTTGCCCTCCAGCCCGGTCAAGGCGGTGCACCAGGCGCCGGGCGTGGCAGGAGTGTGTGACGCGAGACTGCCGGGCATCTCGAACGTCGAGGAGGCCATCCGCGCGGGGCAGTGTGGCACTCGTACGGCCTGGGCGCTGGCAGGGGATGTGCCGCCTGCGGAGATTCCCCCGAGCCTCTTTGGCGCGACGCCCGACGTGAGCCAGGTGCTCGCGCAGAGCATCCCCCTGCTGCGGCGCTTCCAGTCCTCGGTGGTCCGCGACGTGCAATTCAAGCTGCAGCCCACGCCGGGGGCGAGCACGGGGACGCCGGACTTCAGGGACACCGCGCACTTCTCCTCGGTGGACCATGACTACCAGCAGCTTCCGCTGGGCTTCCCGTTCGCCGTCCGAGTCCCTTCGCTCCCGCGCTACCGGGGTGCTTTCCTCGATGGGGCCTTCGTGCTGGGGACGGTGAGCGTGCCGGGCCAGGGGCTGGTGCCGCTGGGCCTGGGGATCGCGGTGAACGTGGCGCCAGCGGATCCCAACACGGATGTGCAGTCCGGGCTTCCGGCGCCGGGGCTCGTGAGTGTCCGCATGGCGCCCGCGCACCACGGGCTGGAGGGCAGTGCCTACCGGCTGCTCGTGCTGGCCACCTCCAACGCGGCGCTGAACGATGCCTCCGCGAGCGCGGCCAGCAGCGGGGTCGTCGAGCCGTTGGCCCGGCTCTCCTTCGATCCCAAGGGCAGCACGCCGGTGCAGACCTCGCGAGGCTTCCTGCCGCTGCCCGAGGGGGCTCGCTACAACTTCACCGCGGAGTCCTACCGGGGCTTGGAGGGGCGTCAGTTCCGCTTCACCACCGATCCTGGGCTGAGCGGTGCGACCCTGCTTCGCATCGTCTTCACCCACCGGCTGGGCCACCAGTGGACGGTGCTGCTGGATCCAGCGCGGGCCACCTCGGGCGTGCGGCTGCCGGTACCGCCCGCGCCGTTCGAGGACCGGACCTATTATGGAGACCTCACCGGGACGCGCGCGCTGATGCGGGTTCAGGCGCTCGTGGCGGCCAGGCCCGGGGACGGCAGTGGGCTGGATGCGGTGGAGCTGGCCGAGGTGAAGGAGGTGAGCCTGGCGCAGCTCGGGGACGTCACCCGGGCCTGGTCGGTGATCGACTACCGTCGCCCGGAAGTGTCCTGGCTCGTCCCGGACGTGGATGCGCTGAGTGTGCCGCGCGAGTCCACGGTGCGTGTCCGGACCACCGGCTTTCGGATAGGCAGTGGGCCCATGGACGACGGCTACGTCCAGCTCTCCTTCATTGGAGGAACGGGCTGCGAGGTCCAGACCGTTCGCGGGGACGTGGATGCCTCGCAGGGGCGCGGCGAGGTGGATCTGAAGCTGCCTGTGGGCTGCTCGGGACTGGGGCTGTCCATGACGGCCACCCTGGTGGATCCGTCTGGAGCGCCCTTGCGGCCTCCCGTCTCCGCTACGCGGCTCGTCAACCTCCCTTGAAGCTGAGCGCAGGGTGCATGGGTAAACGGTGCACCAAGGAGTACAACTCGTTTCCTGATTTGCGCGGTGTTAGAGTTGGGCGGACATGGCGCAGAACGAGACCGTCGTCACAGCCATCTCGAAAATTTCCGACCGGCCGCTCAACCTGGATGCGGCGCTGGTGGTGATCTACGGCGAGGATCTAGGCCGCAAGTATGACCTCAAGGCAGCGGAGGTCATCATCGGGCGCTCGTCCAAGGCCGACATCTGCGTGGACCAGGAGTCGGTGAGCCGCAACCACGCGCAGATCACGAACAGCAAGAAGGGTGTGCGCATCCGGGACATGGGGTCCACGAACGGGACGTTCGTGAACGACCATGCGGTGGAGGACGGTGGGGAGCAAGAGCTGCGCAACGGCGACCTGGTGAAGATCGGGCGGACGATCTTCAAGTTCATCGCGGGTGGGAACATCGAGGCGGCGTACCACGATGAGATCTACCGGATGACGACGATGGACGGGCTGACGCAGGTCCACAACCGCCGGTACTTCGACGAGCAGATCGATCGGGAGCTGTCCCGGAGCCGCCGCTACGAGCGGGTGCTGTCGCTGGTGATGATGGACATCGATCACTTCAAGCAGATCAACGATCAGCACGGTCACCTGGCGGGGGACTACGTCCTCAAGCAGCTGGCCTCGACGGTGCGCACGCGCATCCGGCGCGAGGACGTGTTCGCGCGCTACGGCGGCGAGGAGTTCGCGGTCATCCTCCCGGAGATCGATCTGAAGAGCGCGAAGCAGTTCGCGGAGAAGGTGCGCCAGCTCGTGGCGAAGCAGCACTTCAGCTTCGACAAGCAGCACATCCCGGTGACGCTGTCGCTGGGGGTGGCCGTGCTCAAGCCCGATCACCGCGAGGCTGGCGATCTGGTGCGCGCGGCGGACGAGAAGCTCTACGAGGCAAAGACGGGCGGCCGCAACCGCGTGTGCGTCTGAGCGTGCGGCCGATGAAGCCGCGCTGAACAAAGAAAAGCCCGGCCTCTTGAGGAGACCGGGCTTATTGAGGCTTCAGATGCGCGGGATCAGACCGGGCGCACGTTCTGAGCCTGCAGGCCCTTGGGGCCACGGGCGACGTCGAACTCGACCTTCTGCCCTTCCTGCAGGGTGCGGAAGCCCTGAGTCTGAATCGCAGTGTGGTGGCAGAAGAGATCCTCGCCCCCGCCGTCCTGCGTGATGAAGCCAAAGCCCTTCGCGTCGTTGAACCACTTCACGGTACCAGTTGCCATTTACGAGTCTTCTTTCTTATCCGGCCTGGATGAGCTGCACCGGAACCCCGCTCGGTTCGAGCGAGGCGTCTGCCGTGTGTCACGTTTCCTGACGAAAGCCAAGAGGAGCCCCACAAAAGGTTCTCCCCCGGACGATTGCCTGGGGGGAAAACCCATGATGTGGGGTCCCCATTCCCCAGGCTCAGCCCGCGAAGACCGAGCGGCGCTCCCGGAGCAGCGCCTGGAGCATGCCCATGATGGCCTCCCGGGTGCGCTCGGTCAGCCGCTGCACCTCGGCCAGGTCGTCTGCCGCGTCCGGCCCCAGCCCCTCCATGCCGATGGGATCGCCGAAGCGCAGCGTCCACCGGGCTGGCAGCGGCATGGGGCTCGTCAGCGGGACGTAGGGCACGCCCAGGAAGCCCGCCGGGATGCGCCCCAGCAGCGGTGAGGTCTCCTCGGACCCCACGATGGACACCGGGATGATGGGCGCCCCCGTGCGCAGCGCCAGCTTCACGAAGCCGCCGCGCCCGAAACGCTTGAGCTGGTAGCGCTGGGCAAAGGGCTTGCTCAGTCCCTGGTAACCCTCGGGGAAGACCAGCACCGGGCGCTGCTCGTCCAGCAGCCGCACCGCGTTCTCCGGGCAGGCCCGCACCGCACCCAGCCGGTTGAACAGCGTGCCGAGCACCGGTGCATGGAACACCTGGTCCTCCACCAGCCAGCGGGGCTCGCGCAGATCCGGCCGCTCGCGGAGGAGCGCCAGCGCGGCCACCAGCCCATCGTAGGGCAGCGCCCCGGAGTGGTTGGCCACGAGGATCGCGCCCCCCGAGGGGATCGCGTCCGCTCCCTGCACCGACACCCGCCAGTAGCGCTCGTAGAGGAAGTCCAGCAGCGGCTGGAGCCCATCCACCAGCTCCGAGTCCCGGCCGTACTCATCCAGAGACGTGCTGCCGCTGATGCCCAGGCCCGCGCTCATCGCGCCCAGCAGCCCCTGTGCCGTGCCCAGCGCCTTGCCCACGGACGCGTTCGCCAGCGCCTGGAAGGCGATCTCCTTGGCCAGCGAGAGCACCCCCGAGGCGCGAGGCTCGGACGTGTCTGGCGCTGCTCCCTGGACCTGGTCCGTGAAGAAAGGCTCCTGGGGAGGCTCCCGGTCCGCGGACGGCGGCACCATCGAGAGGGCGGGCTCGCTCCGGGGAGCGTACTCGTCCCGCTCCGTATCTTGCAGCTCCTGCTCGGGCTCCACCCTGGCGCTGGCAGCGACGCCCACGGGCACCTCGTTGGCCTCCTCGTCCGGTTCCTCGTCGGGCTGCTCGTCGAACTCCTCGCCGGACTCGGAGTACGCCCGGTCGATGACCGTCACCCCGGCCGAGAAGCTGCTGGGAGGTATCTCGCCCTCCTCATAGGGGACGCCGATCGTCGCCCGCTCCTCCATGATCAATGGCTCTGCCGCCAGATCCGCGCTGGCGCTGACCGCCAAGAGCGCCGAGGCCAGCACGGCCTCAGCGGCGGCCTCTGCGGCCTCCGCGACGACTGCGGTCGCCAGCTCCCGGTTCCAGGCCTGCTCCAACTCGCCCGGAGGAGCTGCTCCCACCGCGCTCGCCTGCTGCGCCTGGAGCGCCAGCATCGTCTCCACCGCGACCTCGGCGGCGGCTTCGGCGGCGGCCTCGGAGGCCTCGGAGGCGGCAGCGGTGGCCAGCACGCGATCGACCTCCTGCTCCTTCGGTGTCCGGGGCAGGGTGGCCCCAGGGGAGTCCCCCACCACAGGAACGCGGGCAGGAGGCCTCCGGTGCGGCGTCTCGGGAGCCCCGGGCTCCCTCAACCGATGCGCCTCCTGCTCGGAGACACTCGCGCCCCGGCCCGGCTTGCGAGCCTTGGACGATTTTTGGGTCTTGGCCGCTTTGCCCGAGCCCTTCTCGGGGCGTGCCTTCTTCGCTGCGGCCTTGACGCCCGAGGCCTTGGCCTTCTTTGGGGCAGCGGCCTTCTCCGGCGCTCGCGCAGGGGACGGCTGGGACTCGGTGGGGCGCTGCGCGGCGCCGCGCTGGAACGGATCGTTCCCGAGCACTCCCTTGGTGGCCATGGCTCAGATCCTCCTCAGCGCCGCGGCAGCGTCCCGGGCGTGATGGATGGGAATGAAACCGAGCGCGGACTCGGCACGCTCGCCGTCCGCGACCCAGCTGTAATGGATGTAGTCGAACAGCCCGACGGGCAATCCCCGGGCGCCCACGGTGTCCAGGGCGCGCACGGCGGCGCGGAACAGCGGGCCGGGGAGGGGGAGCGGACGGCCTCCCGCCTGACGAATCAGCGCGGAGAGCGGCAGCACGCCCTGGCCCACGATGTTGAACTCGCCCGAGGCTTCGCAGGTCAGCGCCCGGTGCAGGGCCCGCGCGGCGTCCTCCTCGTGGAGCGCCTGCCACAGGGGATCGAACCCCAGCAGGGTGGGCACCACGGGCTTCTTGAGCATGCGCGTGGCCGGGTTGTTCATGGAGGGGCCCAGGATGGGAGCGAAGCGCAGCACGAGCACACGCGTGTCCGGGTGGCGCTCGCGGAACGAGCGCACCTGGCCCTCCACCTGCACCTTGTCGCTGACGAAGCGGCTGGAGGGACAGCCCAGCAGCGGGGCCTCCTCGCGCAGCAGGGCGGGGTGCTGTCCCCGCGCGCCGTACACGGCGGTGAGCGAGGGCACCACGAGCCGGGCAATCTTCGCGCGGCCCACCGCGGCCAGCACGTTGAGGGTGCCCATCACCTCCAGCTCGTGCGCCAGCGAGCCGTTGCGCACGCGGCCGAAGGGGAACGCCAAATGGTAGAAGGCGTCCACGGGATGTTCGGCGAGTGCGTCGGTCAGCTCGCTCTCGGCGTCGTGGCGGGTGAGGTCCACCCGGTGGTACTCCACCTTCGTGCCCTCGGGTCGCGCCACGTCGAGTACCAGCACGCTCTGCACCGCTGGGTCCTTTTCCAGCAGTGGCAGCAGCAGCCTGCCAAAGTCTCCGCTCGCGCCAGTCACGGCGACGCGGAGCCCCCTCTTGCCTGCTCGGGTCGCATCCATTCGGAGGAGGGCGTGTTACCCAAGAACCGAGGGAAAGTCAGCCTTTCCCGTAGGAAACAGAGCCCAACGTTCTGGGTGTTGCGCAGGACGCACTACCTTGAGAGGCTGAAACGCGTCCATGTCCCGCATTGCTCGACTCAGCAACGACCTCATCAACAAGATCGCCGCCGGCGAGGTGGTGGAGCGGCCGGCCTCCGTCGTGAAGGAGCTGGTGGAGAACTCGCTCGACGCGGGGGCGCACACCGTGCAGGTGTCCCTGGAGGGTGGAGGTCTGCAGCGCATGGTCATCTCCGATGATGGCCACGGTATGGGGCGCGAGGACGCGGTGCTCTGCCTGGAGCGTCACGCCACCAGCAAGCTTCGAGAACTGGACGATCTGCAGAACCTCGGCAGCAAGGGCTTCCGAGGGGAGGCCATTCCGGCCATCGCCGCCGTGTCGCGCTTCACCCTGCACACCGCCGAGCCGGGAGCGGAGGTGGGCACCCGGGTGACGGTGGAAGGAGGCAGTCCGCCGGTGGTGGAGGACGCACCGCCCCGGCCGGGCACGGTGATCTCGGTCGAGGACCTCTTCTACAACACGCCCGCGCGGCTGAAGTTCATGCGCCGGGCGGAGACGGAGCTGAAGCACGTGGAGGAGGCGGTCATCCGGATCGCCCTGGCGCACCCGGACGTGTCGTTCCTGGTCGAGCACGGCGGGCTGCCGCTCTTCACCAGTCCGGCGTGCCCGGACGATCCCACCGAGCGGATCGCCGCCGCGCTCGGGGCCGACGTGCACCCGCACCTGTTCCCCGTGGAGGAGCGTCGGCTGGGCGTCACCGTGCTGGGCTTCGTGGCCTCGCCCGAGTACACGCTGCCCACGGCGCGCGGCATCTACACCTTCGTCAACCAGCGCTACGTGCGGGACCGAGGCCTCATCTCCTCCATCCAGCGCGCCTATCAGGAGTACCTGCCGTCCGGACGCCAGCCGCTCGTGGTGCTCTACCTGGACGTGGATCCCCACACCGTGGACGTGAACGTGCACCCGCAGAAGCTGGAGGTGCGCTTCTCCGACGGCCGCGGTGTGTATGACGCCGTGCTCGCGGCCATCGTTCGCACGCTCCGTGCCGCTCCGTGGCTCGGTTCCGGCGCGCCCGAGGCCGTCGATCCGCAGCGGCAGGCTGCACACTATGCCCAGGCCGTGGAGCGCTTCCTCACCCGGGCGCAGGAGGCGGTCTGGGGTGGCCCGATGCCCCTGCCCACGGCTGCGGATGCTCCCTCGATGGGGGCGCCTCTCTCTGCTGGTACGCCACCGCCTCCCGTGCCCATGGGCCGGGCCCCGTCCTTTGGCATGGCCCTGCCGCAGCTCAACGAGGCGCCACCGCCCGGTTACTTCGGAGCGCTGAAGCCCATGGGGGTGCTCGGCGATCGCTTCCAGGTGTGCGAGGGCCCGGGTGGCACGCTCGTGGTGCTGGACCGGCACGCGGCCCTGGAGCGGGCCCGGCTGATGGACTTCCATCACATCCTGGAGGAGGGGAAGGGCCCTACGCCCTCGCTCTTCGGCACCACGGTGGAGCTGCCCCTGCCCATCGCCAAGGCGCTCATGGGAGGCCGTGACGCGCTGGCGCGGCTGGGGCTGGACGTGGAGCCCTTCGGCGGAACGAGCTTTGCGCTCAAGTCCGTGCCTCCGGGCCTCGAAGGCGTGGACCCTCGCGCGCTCCTGGAGGCGCTGGCCCAGGCGCTGCCTCCGGCGGGGGCCTCGCTGGACGCGGTGGAGCTGGCTGAGGCGCTCCGGGTCATGGCCTGCCATGCCGCCCAGGTCTCCGCGGAGAAGCTGACGGACGCCCAGCTGCGAGCCCTGCTCGGAGAGCTGGACCGGGCGGACTTTCACCCCACGTGCCGCCACGGCACCGTGGTCGTACTGGAGATGCCCCTGCTGGAGCTGGAGCGCCGGGCGCGCTGAAGCGCCTCGGCCCGTGGCTGGAAAATTGACGCCTCAGGGGTCACTGCTACGGTGCGCCACACTCCTGTAGCACGGGTGTGGAAGTGGGGATGAACTTGCTCGTGCTCGACCGGAAGATCCGTGATGCGACCGAGCCCGCTGCTCACCCTTCTTGCCACTCTTGCTGCGCTTACCGCGTCCGCCCAGGGCGGCCCGTCGCTCGAGGGGGGCAGCCGCATCTCCGTGCAGGGCGGCTGGCGCCACGTCAGCAACAGCACCTTCTACGATACCTACTATGCGTTGCCCGAGAACCAGGGCCTCGCGCGCGCCCCGCAGTCGCGCGGAGGGCCGCTCGGGATTGGCACCTTCGCGTACTCGATCACGGACCTGATCGAGGTGGGCATCGACCTGTTCGCCCTGGCAGAGCAGCCTCAACTGGCGAACCAGCCCCAGCTGACGACCTGGGCCTACGGCGCGTTGCTGGGCCTGCGCTTCCAAGGTTGGCTGGACATCGGGCCGGAGGGCACGGTGCCCTTCCTGGGCATCCTCACGGGGCCCATGCTCGCCACGGCGACCTTCAAGGACCAGCCGCCGCGCGAGACACTCTCTCAGGCCTGGGGCGGGTCGGCGGGGGCCACGATGCACCTGAGCCCCCAGTGGGGCCTCACCGTGGAGTTCCGGCAGGTCTTTGCCCGAGGGGCCGTGGGCCGGACGGACCAGAAGTTCGGCTCCTTCAACGCGGGTGGTAGCTGGCTCACCGTGGGGGTGAACTACGCCTTCCCGCCCGACACGGGGCCTGCCTCGAGGTCCTCGTTCTAGCGCGGGGGCGCCCGTTCCCCTGGCTGCCCTCCCTGGCCAGCCTGTGGAATGGATCGGCACCCGGACCCTGTTCCCGGTGCCGAAAGTCGTTGACCGACCAGGGGAAAATTTACGATGCGCGAGCCGGCCGAAATCCTCACCGGGCCCACCAGGAAGATGTCCATGGCAGCTGAGACCAAGCCAGTCGAAGTCGAGAAGGAGCTGACGGAGATCCGCAAGGAGGTGATCGAGGCGCGCAACCTCGTCATCAAGACGGACAACCTCCTGAAGAACCTGCATGCGGAGGTGAAGACCGTTGGCAAGCGCCATGAGGACTTCCAGCGCCGGCAGTGGATCTCCTCGGGCGTGGCCTACGCGCTGTTCGCCATCCTGGCCGTGGGCGGTGCTTTCATGGTCGCCAACGCGCGCAACTCCACCGCGGGCGCCGAGCGCGAGCGCCTGGAGAAGTCCGTGGCTGACCTGAGCTCGCAGCTGGAGAAGCAGCGCGCGGAGCTGTCCGCCAACCAGAGCGCCCAGCGCGCCGCCGCGGACGTCTACAAGCTGATGACCACGCTGCCGGGTGACGAGCGCCTCAAGGGCATCGACGCGCTGTTGAAGCTGGACACCTCGCGGCTGTCCGCGCTGGAGCGACAGGCGCTCAATGACCGCGCGGTGCTGCTGCGCAAGGAGATCGGCGACGCCGCCCTCGAGCGCGGCAAGGCCGCCTTCCGCCGCAACGAGATGAGGGCCGCGACCGAGGATCTGGCCCGCTTCATGGCGATGAACCCCACCGAGGCGGACGCGCTGGACGCTTCCTTCTTCCTGGGCGCCGCGTACAACAGCATCAACCAGCACGACAAGGCGTGGCCGCTGCTGGCCCGCTTCGTGGATGGCGACAAGAAGTCCAAGACGCGTGACTACGCCATGGTGCTGCTGGCCCAGTCGTACCAGGAGACCAACCAGCTGGATAAGGCGCTGGCCACCATCCGCGACGCCATCGGCAACTACCCGGCCAGCCAGTACATGGGCGCCATGAAGGCGCGCCTGAACTCGGCCAAGCGCCAGGCCGGCCTGATCACCGATACCCCTGCGGCTCCGGGCGCGGCGGCTCCGGCTCCGGCCACGGCGGCTCCGGCGGCGGCGGCCACCCCGGCTCCGGCCCCCGCGGCTCCGGCTCCGACGCCCGCTCCGGCTCAGTAGCTCCCCGTCGTACACACGCCCGCGTGGGTGAGGGAGCAGCTCTCCCCCCACGCGGGTTTTGTGTTTTGTCCTACCCACTGCATCAGTCCGTCGTTGCCTCCCGAGGGCCTCGGTCGTAAGACGGAGACTCCGTGCCCGACGTCGACCCCAAAGACCCCCGCTTCCGCCCGTTCCGAGCTGCCGCGTACGGGGTCCACATCCTCGTCTCCGCGCTCTTCAGTCTCTGGATCATCGTGAATGTGACAGGCTCTGTATCGGCGATGACGCCGGAGCGTCCGCCTCCCGCGGAGCCGGATCAGGTGATGACCTTCAAGGAGTGCCTGGACGCCGCGCAGGTCCTGTGGACGGAGCTGGAGACACAGCGAGAGACTCTGGTGCGCACCGCGCCCGCACGCAGCGTGGATCAGGAGTGGATACGCTTCCGCAACGTCTGGCTACAGCGCGTGCGTGAGCGCGAGAGCCGGTGTGCTCTCAAGTCCCGCGAGCGAGCAGAGCTGCGCACGGTGTTCAAGCGCCTCGAAGAAGTGCAGAACCTCTACACGATTCACGCCGTGCAGTACGCCGGAGAAGTCGGCGGCGCTGTCGAGGCGCTGCAGGCCGCCTTCGACACAGCGCGCAGGAACTCGGCCGCGGGTCGCCTACCCTGAGCGTCACTTTCGGTCACCCGACCTGAGAGGTCGGGGCCATCTGGACCTAAGTTCTGTCGGGTGTTGAAGGGCCATGTACGAAGGCCCTCTGGCTAGGTGCGCGCGAACGGTCGTTGCTAACCTTGCCGCGGGTCCTGCTGGCGCATTTGTCGACACGTGTCGACACCTCCAGATCCCCCGAACCCACTTCACATCAACGCGAGAAAGGTTTCATCCATGAGTGAGTCTTTGTCGTCCGCGGAGAAGTTGGCCTCTTCTCTCTGGGACAAGCACCTGGAGTCGGAGTTCGCCCACAAGAGCCCCGAGGAGGCGCTGTCGACGATGACGGACAACCCGCGGGTGACCATCGTCTCGACCATGGTGGGCGGACGAGGCACCGAGGAGCTCCGCACGTTCTACGCCAAGCACTTCCTGAACCAGCTGCCGCCGGATCTCGAGGTCACCTCCGTGTCTCGGACGGTGGGCACCCACCGCGTGGTGGATGAGCTCGTGGTCAAGTTCACCCACAGCATCCAGATGGACTGGGTGCTGCCCGGCGTTCCGCCGACGGGCAAGTACATCGAGTTCGCGATGGTGGTGGTGGTCTACATCGAGAACGGCCGGATCTCGGCGGAGCACCTCTACTGGGACACCGCTTCGATGATGAAACAGGCGGGGCTGATCACCGATCCGAAGCTGCCCATTCTCGGGGCCGAGCACGCGCGAAACATGGTGAACAACACCGCGCCGCTCAACGAGCTCATCCACCGCGCTCAGCGCTGACGCGACCGCCTGCTTCCTGCTAATCTCGGCCTACCCACCAGGGAGGGGGGACCATGCAGGATGAGATCGTCTACGTCGTCGCGAAGCTGCAGGCCCGGGCCGGTAAGGAAGAGGCCCTCTGGAAGTTGATCGAGCCGCTCGTCGAGCCGACTCGGAAGGAGAAGGGCTGCCGCAGCTACATGGCGCTGAGGGATCGGAGCAGCCCCACGGTGCTCACGCTCGTGGAGGAGTGGGACACCGAGGCCGATCTGAACACGCACCTGGCGCTGCCGCACCTTCAGAAGGTCTTCGCCCAGTTCGCGGACCTGCTGGCGTCGCCTCCGGAGATCATCCGGTACCGACGGCTCGCCTGAGCCCACGCCTCAGCGCGTGGGCAGGGTGGCCGCGTAGCTGCCGGCGCTGTCGGCCACGGCCTGGGCCAGCAGCACGGCGGTGGGCTTGCCCTCCACGTTCACCACGCGGAAGAAGCGGATGAAGGCGTACGCGGCGGCGGAGGTGGGGTTGGACAGATCCGGCTCGGACAGCTTCACCCGTCCGGTGATGCGCCGCCCCTTCGACAGGGTGAAGGGCGCCACCTCCAGATCCACCGAGGGCAGCACCGTGACGAAGCGGCTGACGCGCGGCAGGTTCTCGGCGGGGATGAAGTCGAAGCGGTACTCGCCGGGATCCAGCCGCAGGCGGTAGCGGCCGTCCTCGTCCGTGGCGGACTCCGCCTCCGTGTTCACCGCAGGGCGAGGCCAGCCCGTCACCTCGCCCACGGGCTCGGCCACCACGCGAACGCCTGCGGCGGGGAGTCCCTCGGGCCGCATCAGCGTGCCACTGGCGACGATCTTGTCCGGACAGACGATGTCCTGGAGTGTGATGCCTCCGCGGGGAATGGCGGTGGACACCAGGATGAGGCCGGCGGGGGTGCTGGCCGGCGGAACCGCATAGAGGGTGAGCGGGGTGTCGGGGTGGCTGGGGAGCGAGAGCAGCTCGAAGCGCCCGTTCGCGTCGGTGGTGGCGCTGCGGCTGCGGAACTCGCCTCCGCCGCCCACCTTGCCCTGGAGGTACACGGAGGCGTTGGCCACGGGCAGTTTTTCCCGGTTCACCACGAGGCCTTGCACCGTCACCCCCTCGCCGTAGTCGCCGAGCTCCAGGGGCGCGGTGACGCCGGGGCGCGGATCCACGGTGAAGGTCTTCTGGGGCACCAGCGTGTCCGCGCGAGGCACGGTCACCTGGACGAGCACGTGCTCCAGCTTCGCCGCCAAGGGAGACAGTGCCAGCAGGAACTCGCCCGAGCTCCGGACCACCGGGACGCGCTGGGACAGGGGCCGCAGCGAGTCATCGAGCGCCTGGACCTCCAGGTCCGCGTCCACCAGCGTGGTGCCCTGGCGCACCACCTTGCCGGCCAGCCGGGTGACGGCGGTGGAGGCAGGCAGCAGGAACTGGAGCGGCACCGCCTGGCCGGGATTCACCGCGCGGGACTCCGACACCGGGGGGACTTGGGGATCCTCGGCCGTCAGCGTCACCGTGTAGCGGCCCGAGCCCACCGAGAGCTCAAAGCGGCCGTTGTCGGGCACGAGGTTCGTCTTGTAGAGGCGCGTCACGCCGGGGATGAGCAGGCTCTCGCCCGTGGCGCGCACGAAGATGGGGCTCGAGTACGCGACGGTGCTGCTCTCCGGGCTCGGCATCAGCGACTCGCGGCGCACCTCGCCCTGGAGGGTGGCGCGCCCGAAGAGCTCCAGGTTCTGCTGGGGCCGCAGGTTCTCCACGGGAAAGTCCTGCGGGTGCAGGCCTGCCTTCGGGTTGGGCGTCACCTCCACGAAGATGAACTGGCCCGGGTTTCCGCACCCGTCCAGGAAGCACACCTCGCCCTCGCCGCACTCCGAGTCGTTGCGGCAGACGAGCGTGCTCTCCTTGGGATCGTCCGGCAGGTAGGCGCAGGCGGAGCTGGTCACGGCCAGCGCCAGCAGCGCACGCAGGGGGGGGCTCATGCGGCTCATGGGCAGCCTCCCCCCACGGTGGTGACGAACCAGGCGTGCGTCACCACATAGCCCGGGTTGATGATCACGCCCCCGCCGTCCAGCACCACCTGGCTCAGCGGTACAGGCTCGCGGCCTACCAGCCGCGTGTCGGTCACCACCGCCTCCACCAGGTGCACCCCCGGAGCGCTCAGCGGGCTGTTGGCCGCCCTCAGGTTGATGCGCAGCATGGCCCGGTCTCCGCGCTGGGGCTGTCCGTTATTGGCCAGCGCGACCTCGCTGTAGAAACCGGTGGGGCGCTGGCTGTCATAGTCCAGGTACCAGCTCACCGTGACGAGATCGTCCACGTCCGGGTCCTCGACGATGACGGAGAAGTCCAGCTCGCACAGGCCTCCCGTGCCGAAGTCATTGATGATCGGTTCCGAGGGCTGCACTTGGTTCTCCACGATGCGAGGGGGACGGTTGCGGCGCTGGGGGATGCCCCCCTCCAGGAGCGTGTCATCCTGAGGGACGAGGCACCCGCCCGCCACGCCCACCACCCATGCCAGCCCCAGCCACCGAAGCAGTAGCGCAAGCAATCCCTTGGCCAGCGGAGAACGAGAGGATTCCATAGGAAGCTCGGGGACTTGGGACAGCGGGAGCGCCAAGGAGGGCGGGGGACCGTGACAGCGGCGTCGCAGGCTAGAGCAGCTCCTCCTCCTCGGGAGGCAAGGGCTTGCCTGACTTCTCGGCCTCCAGCTTCTCCAGGTGGCGGAAGATGGTGCGCGGGTCGACGCCCAGGTCCTTGGCCGTCTTGGTGCGGTTGCCGTTGTTCCGGGCGAGCACCTCGTTGATGTAGCGCTTCTGGAACTCTTCCTTGGCCTGGAGCAGGGGCATGATGGGGTCCAGGTTCTCCGGCTTGAGGTCCAGATCGTCCGCGCCGAGGAGCGGCTTGTCGGACAGCACCACGGCCTTCTTGATGCGGTTCTCCAGCTCGCGGATGTTGCCCGGCCACGCGTACTTCTTCATGGCCACGGTGGCCGCGGGGGTGAAGCCCTTCACCTTGGAGCTGAACTCCTTGGAGTACTTCTGCAGGAAGAACTTGCCCAGGACGATCACGTCCTCGCCGCGCTCGCGCAGCGGGGGCAGCTTCAGGGTGACGACGTTGAGCCGGTAGTAGAGGTCCTCGCGGAAGGTGTTCTTCTTCACCTCCTCCTCGAGGATCTTGTTCGTCGCGGCCACCACGCGGATGTCCACTGCCTCGCCGCGGTTGTCGCCGACCTTGTAGACGACCTTCTCCTGCAGCGCGCGCAGCAGCTTCACCTGGAGCTGGAGTGGCATCTCGCCGATCTCGTCCAGGAAGAGCGTGCCGCCGATGGCCGCCTGGAACTTGCCAGGCCGGGTCGCCACGGCGCCCGTGAAGGCGCCCTTCACGTGGCCGAACAGCTCGCTCTCCAGGAGGTTCTCCGGGATGGCGCCGCAGTTGATGGTGATGAACGGGCCCTTGGCGCGCGGCGAGTGCCGGTGGATCTCCCGGGCGATCAGCTCCTTGCCGGTGCCCGTCTCTCCCGTGATCAGCACGGAGATGTCCGTGAGCGCGATCTTGTCGATGCGCTTGAACACCTCGCGCATGCCCTGGCACGAGCCGACGATGTCGCCGTAGCGCTGGTCCTCCAGCTTCTTGCGCAGCTCGGTGTTGTCGAGCTTGAGCTCGTTCACCAGCAGCGCGTTGTGCAGGATGAGCGAGGCCTGCGCGGCGAAGATGGTGAGCATGTCGAGGCTCTTGGGCTCGAAGCGGTTCACCAGCCGGTCATTGCCCACGTAGATCAGGCCGAAGAGCTCGCCCTTGTGCGTCAGCGGCACGCACATGACGGAGTGGACCTTGAGATTCACCACGGACTCGCTGGCCTTGAACTCGGGCGTGTCGATGGCGTCCGCGATGATGATCGGCTTCTGGTCCTTCACCACCTTGGAGATGATGGAGTCTGACAGCTTCTCCACCGCGTCCTCGATGTTCTCCCGCGCGAGGTTGCGCGCCACCTTCACGCGCGGCTCGTTGCTCTCCATCAGGATGAGGAAGCCCTTGTCCGCGCGCGTCACCTCGATGACCTCGTCCATCAGGTTCTCGAGGAGCTTGTCCAGGTCATAGCTGCCCAGCAGCCGCTCGCTGAAGGTGGTGAGCCGGCGCAGCATGGCCAGCTCGCGGCCGGGGACGCCGGGGATCTCTGCGGTGTGGGACTCGTCCGAGGTGACGGACTCCGGCGGCGGCGTGGGCGTGGGTGTCGTACGGACCACGGGCGTGTCATCCCGGGAGAACGTCAGCTCGGTGCCGCCCACGCGGATGGTGTCCTGCGAGGCCAGCACGTGCGAGTCGCGCTTCTTGCCGTTGACCTGGAACGTGGCCCCGAGGCTGCCCACGGTGAAGCGGCTGCCGTCGAACTGCACGTGGAGGGCGCTCTCCGGCACGGTGGGGTCGTCCAGGGCGATGTCGTTGTCCGGCCCTCGTCCGATGCTGGTGAGGCGCTTGATCAGGGGGAGCGTGCGGACCTTGCCGTCGGGGGTGCGGACGCTGAGACTGGCCATGGGGAGAGTCCTGAGGAGCGGGAGCTAGAAGGTGAGGGTGAGGCCCGCGCCGAGCCCACCCGACGTGGGGTAGATGCGGAGCTGGGCCGAGGAGCTGGGAGCCTTCGCGGGTGCCGGGGAGGGAGGCGGGGCGGGGCGTTCCTCGATGGTGGTGGTCAACACCTGATCCTCGTGGTGGTAGAGGGCGTCAGCCACGCCCAGGGCGTAGACGCTGTAGAAGCCCGCGGCCGAGCCGATCTTCAGCAGCCGCCACGCGTCCGCCTGGTTGGCGCGGTTGGTGGGGATGTAGCGCACGGTGATGGTGGCCTTGCCCGTCTCGGTGAGCACGTCATCCAGCTCGACGGTGTCCGTCTCGAAGAGGGCCTCGTAGGCGAAGTAGGCGATGACGCTCGTCACCGCGAGCGCACCCTCGGAGGCGGCGAAGACGATCCCGAGGCTGCTGCGGCCCTGCTGGAACTGGCCCGCGCCGAAGGGGACGAAGTTCACCAGGAAGTTGCGCTTCTCCACCGTGCGCACCGTCACCTGGCGGGCCAGGGCCTCGGCGCGGCGGCGCTGCTCCTCGGCGGCCAGTCGCTCCCGCTCGCGGCGCTCGGCCTCCACGCGGGTGCGCTCTTGCCTCAGCCGGCGCTCCTGCCTCAAGAAGTCCAGCTCTGGGTCCAGCCGCTGCTTGAGCTTGTCGAAGTAGTCCACCGCGGGCGGCGGTACCACGAAGGGATCCAGGCTGTGGTCCGGATCCAGCCGCAGCAGGGAAGTAAAATGCCGCTCCGCGTCGCCCTTCCGCTGGAGGTTGAAGGCCGCCAGGCCCGCCAGCTCGTGCAGATCCACGAGCTGCTCCTCGCTCAGGCTGCCGCGATCGATCCGGGCGCTGGTGCGCTCGAGTACCTCGGCGTACTTGCCGTACTCGAAGGCGGCGCGGATGCCGGCCAGCTCGGTGTCGGAGTCCTGCGCGCGTGCCACCCCAGGCCCCAGGAGCGTGGACAGGAGGCAGAGCAGGAGCGGCAGGCCACGGCTCATTCGGCGACGAGGCTCCCTCGTAGGGTGATGGGTTTGCCCGGCTCGACCATGACCACGCGCTTCTCGGTCCGGTAGCCGGGGTGGCTCACTTCATACTCCACGCGGTGCTGGAAGCTGGCGGGCCCCCGAGGCGAGCGGATGTCGAACGGGCGCTCCTGGCTCTCGCGGGCGGTTCGCCGCTCCTCGCCCACGCGCACCTGGGCCTCGGCGGGCTGGTAGTCGAAGGACAGCTTCGAGGGCTTGAGCTGGGCGCGCAGCCGGAAGACGTTCTCCGTGCCCGGAACCACGTTGATGGTCTCCACTGCGTCCTCGCACCACTCGCAGCGCACGGTGACGGTGTGCTGGCCGGGCGTCAGCTCCAGATCATGCTGCGCCAGGGGCTGTGGGCTCGGAGCCTCGTTGTCCACCTGAACGGCGCCATAGGGACGCACGAGGATGGACGTGCGCACCTTGGAGGGGCGGGGAGCCTCGATCCGGGGTTCGGGGCGTACCACGGGCTTCTTGTGGGTGGCCGCATCGTCCGAGGGCTCCTCCTCGGTGGGAACGGGGAGCGGAGTGGGAGGCTGGAGGGGCGTGTTCAGCCCAGGATCGGCCGCCTGCGGAGCCGTGGGGGACTCGGGGGGCGTTGGGACCGGGTTGGTGGGCCGGGTTGGCGGGTCAGGAGGGGGTGCCTCCGGCCGCGCGGGCTCGCCGGTGTCTGGCTCCGAGCTCAGGAGGAAGTACCCGCCTGTTCCGAGCACCGCGAGGACTACGAGCGCCACGCCGGACTGGATGCCGCGCTTGATCCACAGCTTGCGGCGCTTGGCGCGGTTGAGCCCATCGAGGAGCGCCAGGGCCCGGGTGTTCTGCGCATCCAGGGCGAGGACTTGGTTGAGGCTGGCCAGTGCGCGCGGGGTGCGCTTCTCGGCGAGCAGGTGCTCGCTGCGCTCCAGCAGCACGGTGACGATGCGCTGACGGGCGGCCTTCTTATAGGAGGGCGGGTCGGCGAAGAAGGAAGCCAGTTCCTCGTTGACGCGAGGGAAGCCCAAGCCGGTGAGGTAGTCCGCGAGCGCATCGCGCAGGCCGCCCGCGCTCGGGTAGCGGTGGTGCCGGTCACGCTGGAGACATCGGGCGATGATCTCCGCCAGCTCGTCCGAGAGCGAGGCTACCCGGCGGCGCGGATCCTCGTAGGTCCCGTCCAGGATGCGCTTGAGCGTGGCCGTCGTGTTGGACGCGGTGAAGGGCAGCCGGCCCGTGACGAAGGCGTAGAGCATGATGCCCAGTGAGAACACGTCCGCCTCGGGGCCGGCCTCCAGGCCCTCGATGATCTCGGGGGCCATGTGGGCGGGCGAGCCCACCAGCGTGCCGGTGACGGTCATCCGCTCCTCGGTCTCCAGGAGCTTGGCGATCCCGAAGTCCATGAGCTTGAGGACGCCGTCCTCGCGCACCATGACGTTCTCGGGCTTGAGGTCGCGGTGGATGACGCCTTCCTCGTGGGCGTGGGCGAGCGCCGCGGCCAGCTCGTGGATGATCATCGCGGCGATCTCGGGCGGATCGATGCCGCCCTCGTCCAGGTACTGCCGCAGCGTGCGGCCGCGGATGTACTCGGTGACGATGTACGCGTTCTGCGCGTCGGCGGCGGAGAAGTCGAAGACCTCGAGGATGTTGGGGTGGTGGAGCCGGGCCACGGCCTTGGCCTCGCGGGCGAGGCGGCGGCGGGACTCGTCCCTTCCGGCCAGGTGCGGGTGCAGCACCTTCACCGCCACTTCGCGATCCAGGGCGGTGTCGAGCCCCTTGTACACGACGCTCATGCCCCCCGAGCCGAGCTGCTCGAGGATGCGGTAGCGACCGATCTGGCGGCCAACGAGCGTCATCGTGTCAGGTGCCCCCCCTCAGTCCCCGAAGCTGATGCCCATGCTCTTGGCGAAGCGTACCTCTTCGCCGTTCGGATTGACCCGGCGCTCCTTGCGCGACTCGCTCAGCGGCACGGTGACGATCTTCCCCTGGCGCAGCGCGACCATGTGGTCCCATTCACCATCACGCACCAGATCCAGCACCTTGCAGCCGTAGAGCGTGGCCAGCACCCGGTCCGCCGCCGAGGGCGTGCCGCCGCGCTGCAGGTGGCCCAGCACGGTGACGCGGATCTCCGCCTCGATGTGGCGGGCCAGCAGGTCCGCGCACACCTTGCCCGCGCCGCCCAGCCGCACCACGCCCCGGCCGGGGATGTCCTCGGCCTGCTCGGCCACGGCCAGCGTGCCGCCGACGGGGTAGGCGCCCTCGGCGATGGCGATGATGGAGAAGCTGCGCTTGCGGCGGCCCCGGCGGCGGATCTTCTCCACGATGGGCTCGATCCGGTAGGGGATTTCCGGGATGAGGATGACGTCCGCGCCGCCGGCGATGCCGCTGTCCAGCGTGAGGAAGCCCGCGTGGCGGCCCATGATCTCCACCACCATGACGCGGTCATGGGCCTCGGCGGTGGAGTGCAGCCGGTCGATGGCCTCGGTGCAGATGCCGCGCGCGGTGTCGAAGCCGAACGTCTGGTCCGTGCCGGACAGATCGTTGTCGATGGTCTTCGGGCAGCCGACCACGCGCAGGCCCTTCTCGGAGAGCTGGTGGCCGATCGTCAGCGTGCCGTCCCCGCCGATGGCAACCAGACCGTCGAGCTTCAGCTCCTCGGCTCGGCGGAGCACTTCATCGGAGACATCCTTCACCCCCCACGTGCCATCCTCTTTTTTGAAGGCGTACTCGAAGGGGTTGGCCTTGTTGGAGGTACCGAGGATGGTGCCGCCCTTGGGGAGGATGCCGCGGGTGTCCTCCTCGGTGAGGGGGCGGGTGAGGTCGGGCTCGACCAGGCCCATGTAGCCGTTCTCGATGCCGACGAAGGTGTGGCCGAACTCGTGAACGCCCCGCTTCACCAAGCCGCGGATGAGCGCATTGAGCCCGGGGCAGTCGCCTCCACCGGTGAGGACTCCGAGTCGCAGGGGTTGGGGCATAGAAAAGCCGGACGCAGGTGTCAGGGAATGGGTCAGCGCCTATGACAGCGGCGTCGGGGCGGGATTGTAGGACCCACCCCCCAGGGGTGCAACGCACGAATCGTGCGGTGCGTCGCGGGAAGACCTGGAACTTCCTTGCTTGATAAGGAGGGAGCGGGGGTGGGCGTCACTCGCGCTTGAGACGTCGCCGGGCGGCCAGCCGATCCAACAGGGCCTGGAGGCGATGTTCACGCTCCTTGGGGAGGGCGCGATCGGTGGGGGAGTGTGTAGGCGAGGCGGTGGCCAGCCGGTACAGCTCCACGAGGCGTTCCTGGATGAGATCGTTGCCGGGGCGCTCTTGGAGGGCGCGGCGGTAGGCGGCGGCGGCACCGGCATAGTCGCCGAGGGCGAAGAGCCGCTCGCCCTCTTGGACGGGGGAGGAGGGGCCGAGTGGCAGGGGTTGCTCGCGTGGGGGTGGCTTGGACTTGGCGAGTTCCATGGGCTGGAGGGACTCGCGGAGGAGGGCGAGCTTCTGGGCGAGGGCTTCGTCCGAGGGGAACGACTGGACGAGCGTCTCGTAGAGGCTCACCGCATCGGATAGTTCTCCGCGCCGCAGGGCACGTTCTGCTCGCGCCTGCATCTCGGCCCGGGCTTCAGGGGTCATTGCGGGCGCAGGTTAACGTGCGGGGCGGACGGAGCGCACGGGGTTATCCTCGGAGCAAGCCCATGGTTCTCTCCTCCCTTTTGGCCAGCCTGCTGGTGGTGCAGGGCGCGCTCGGCTCCGAGCTGCGCAAGGACGGCTACAGCTTTCGGCCGCCGGCGGGTTTCCTGATGGTGCGGCAGGAGCCCTACGCGGGGACTCGGGCAGGGGCGGTGGCGCTGCAGCCGGGGGCGCCGCGGTTCCTGTCGGCCTCGTTGTCGGACGGGGAGGGAGCGGAGGCGGCACGGGTGCTGGTGGCGGTGGTGGAGAGGACGTTCTCGGCGAGTCCTTCGGAGCGGGACGACTTCGCGGCGGCGGTGGTGCGGCATTTCGAGAAGGAGCTGGGGCTGACGCTGGTGCCGGAGCGGGTGGAGCGGGTGGTGGGGCCGGAGCCCCGGGTGGAAGTGCTGGGGACGTTGAAGGAGGCAGGGCAGGTGAGGACAGTGCTGGTGGCGGGGCTGGCCTCCGAGGGAAGGCATGCGGTGGTGACGGTGAGTGCGCCCGCGGCGCGGTGGGAGGAACTGGCGCCCGAGGTTCGGGCCTCGCTGGAGACGTTCCGCATGGAGGCGCCGACGCATGGGGGCCTGTCACGGCGGGCTGCGGGAGCCCTGGCGGGGGCACTGGCCGGGGCGCTGGTGGCTTCCTATACGGCGTGGCGTCGGCGGAGACGTGACCTCATCAGAAGGGATGGCTCATGACTCTAAGACGGATGCTGTGGCAAGTCGGCGCGCTGCTCCTGGCGGTGGTTGTCGGGTGTGCTGGCACTCCTCGGATCGTCCGTACAGGGGATACCGGCCATGGAAGAGCCACCGTCCACGTTCCTCGTGCCGCTGACGTGCAGCCTGTCCTGGTGGAGGAAGAGGAGTTCCAGGAAGCCGTGAGGCAACTGGCGCGGGAGGTGCGGTGGACAGGGACGCCACGCCAGATGGTGGAGACGATGTTCCAGATGTCCCCTCAGAGTGGCAACTATCTCTACCTGCCCCGAGATAAAAAGCTGGTGCCGATAGGGCCTGGCGAGCCCCTGGAAGGGCCGCTGACAAAGGAGGACTTAGACACGGCGGAACGTTACCGGCAGTGGTGCCAACGGGTGCACCGGTTCTACGGCGATTGCCTCGGAGGCGCGCTGGTGGGAGGGCGTTACCTGGATCTGCACGGGCGATACATCTGGGCACTGGCTCTGAGCAAGAGTCCCGTACTGGATGAACTGCAGAAGGCGCTGGGGGAGATGGTGGAGTTCCGGGCGCTCATGAGCGCGGCTCTCTGGACGATTGGGTCCATGCTGCTGATCCTGGCACTCAACCCTGTGGCCCCTGCGTTGGTCGCGGTGATGGGCGTGGGGATGGTTTTGTATGTGGGGTATGACACGCTCCGTAACCTCGTGTCTGGCTGGCTCCAGTTGATGGAGGACGTGCAGGCAGCGGTCACCTTCGAGCAGATTCGCGACGCGGGCGAGCGTTTCGGCAAGGTCATCGGACGCGAATCCGCACGCGCATTTGCCATGCTGTTGATGGCAGCGATTGGCCGGACGGCACAGGAGTTCGCAGCCAAGGTGCCGACGTTGCCTGGCTCCGCGCAAGTGGCGATGCAGGCCGAAGGCCAGGCGGGTATCCCGCTGCCTGCACTGGCGGCAGTGGAAGAGATAGCGCTGAGTGCCGAGGGTGTCAGCATTCGGCTGCCCGCCAACGCGGTGGCCATGGCGGCGCGGGCTCGGGGCGGCACCGGCCCGTGCATTGAACTGCATCACATCGCCACGATTTGTAACGAGAAATCCACTGCGCGCGGAGGGCAGTGGACCCCCAGGTTCAGGAAGCTCTTCGCAAAAGCCGGGATGACGCTGGACGATCCAGCAAACAAGCTTCCTCTGGAAGGACACTACGGACCGCATCCGGAGGAATACCATCGGAGGATCTTCCAAGAGTTGGACGACGCGACGAAAGGGTGCCGCACCGTCGAGCAGTGCCGCGCCGCGCTGCTCAGTGTTCTCAAGGACTTGGCTCAGGAGATCGCCACACCTGGTACGGAGCTCAATCAACTCGTTACCCGGAACTCACCCCTGTAGAGGGTACGCATGGCACCACGCTTCTTTGCCCTCTACGACACTGTCGAGTTCCCGCATCGCTGGCAACTGGATGATCCCGTCGACAGCGAAGGGCGCGAGATGGACGACTGGCTCTTTAAGAGTGGTACCCCTGTAAGCGGTGTAGGGCCTTTCCACATTTCCATCGACCAGGCGGGCAGACCGCTCGACTTCTCTGAGACCCATCTGGGAGTCCCCATTGTGCATGTCAGGGTGGCATCTCTCTTCACGGAACTGGCCGCCCATGACGTGCAGTTCATTCCCGCAGGCATTGAGGGGTATTCCGATCAGTATTTGATCCTTGTCGCCACGCGTCGTATCGCCTGCATTGATGAGAAAGCCTCACGGATTCGGCTCTGGACTCATGAGGACGGAGTGCCTCACAAGGTAGGTCAATACAAGTCCGTGCGCAGTCTCCGTGTAGACCCCTCGAAGGTGGGGGGGGCTCGGGTGTTTCGTTTGGCGGGTTGGGAGGGAGTCCTCGTTGTTTCTGAGGAACTCAAGGGCGCATTGGAAGGTATCGGGGCTACAGGCACGAGATTCGAGGAGGTTTAGCGGCATCGGTCATGGCGGATCCGAGGTGGGCTGGCGAGGGCCGTTGAAGTTGGGGGCGTAGCAGCCCCCGTCGTAGTCGTACCCGAGGTTGCCACAGGGTGGTTTTCGAGCGCCGATGGGCCCTAACCAACATCCACCGTTGATGGCCCTTTCCAGGATGGGGTCACACGGAGGCTTGCGTTGGCCTGGGAAGGGTTGCTTCGGCATGGGCAGCCCAAGGGCCAAAATGGGGGCTGGGTCGCGAGGAAAAGGCTGGGCCGAGGCGAGGGCCGTATCTCCCACACCAGCATCAGGCGTTTCGACTGGAGGCACAGGTGATTCTTGGGCAATGGGCGTGGGAGGATCTGTTCTTTCCGGTAGGCCCTGTCGCAGCGCCACAATTCCGAGTGCTGCTGCGGCTCCCATCGTGGCAGCGCCTGCCCAGGACAGCCAGGAAGGCAGGGTGCCGCAGGCTGGGGACTCAGGCTGTACCGGCAGCTGAGCGGATGTAGAAGGCTGGGAGGGGGCAGAACTGGAGGGCTCTTCGCTGCTGGAGGTTCTCCTCTCCAATGGGACGGCGGCCACCTTCGGAAGAATGCGCTGCTCGATCTCAATCTCAGCGGAAGGCTGTTGGCTGCCGCTCTCCAGTTTCGCTGCGACCTTGGTGGCAGTCCCACGCTGCTCGCGGTCCTCGGAGAGCAAACGCAAGATGATGGACTCCAACTCAGGGGTGACGGTGGCGAACTGGCTCGGGCGCAGCCTCTTTCGAGCCTCGTTGTCTCCTGTCTCGGTGACCGGTGGCAGATAGGTGCCTGTCACGAGGCGGTATGCCGTCACTCCCAAGGAGTACAGGTCATCGGAGGTGCGCGCGTGCCAGCGCGCCTCGTCATCCTTGCGAAAGCGCCAGATGAAGCGCATCAGCTCAGGAGGGCGGTAGGGGGTAGTGCCCGGAGGAGCGCAGGTGTCCGTCAGAGGGCGTGCACCCGGGAACCAACCCGAGCCGAAGTCCAGCAGCACAGCGCGGCCTGCGGCAGTGACGCGGATATTGTCCCCCTTCACGTCCCGATGAACGGCGCCCGTGGCGTGAACGGCTTCGAGGCCGCGCGTCACTTGGGCGAGCACTTGGAAGACCTCGCGGTGAGTGCGCGGGGCTTCACGGAACCAGTCGTAGAGGGTGAAGCCTTCGATCCACTCCATGGCGATGTACGGGTAACGGTGGCCCTTGGGGGAGGTCCAGATTCCGAAGTCCTCGAAGCGCGGTAGCGCGGGGTGGGTCGCGCGCTGCAGCAACTTGGCCTCCCGCTCGAAGCGCTCGTCCCAGGGCTGCTTGGCCATCTTCACGGCGAACGGACCCGCCTCGGGGTGGCCGGCGCGCTGGGCACGGAACACCACGCCAAAAGAGCCGGAGTCAAAGCGATCGAGGATGAGCCAAGGTCCCACGGTCGAGCCGCAAAGCGAGGCAAAGGGGTCGAGTTCTTCGTCGGTGGGCAGAGACACGGCGTATCTCCAGGCAGGTAGGCAGCGCCGGACCCTACTTCACAGGTAGCAATGAACGGTAGCCTCCTGTGTCACAGCGCGAACCACTCGTCAGGGATTCCCCGTAGGCGGTGTGTTCCGACACGCCGCCTCCCTGCCCGAACGTCCACTGGGTTTCACGTCACCCAGCTCTCTGCGGTCCCTCGGTTTGCGTCGATGTCAGGCGCGGCGCGAGAATTTGCGGAATCCCTGGCGGCGTCCGAACCGAGCGGGCGCTCGCACCTCAGCAGCAGCGCGTGTCGACCCCTGACTCGGACCTCCCGGAGATGACGTGATGAAGACGTACTACCCGCAGCGCCGCGCCCACGGGGTGCGAGCGCGGACCTCCCATCCTGGTGCGCTTCTCTCCTCGCAGCCCGTGATGATGCGGCGCCGCTCCTTCCTCTCGGCGGCGCTGCTCGGCGCGACGGCGCTCTCCGTGGGCTGCGGAGAGGACAAGAAGCCCACCCCCGTCGAGCCTCCCGCCGGCGTCTACGTCCCCGAGGTCAAGCCCGGCGAGGACCTCTTCGCTTACATGGACCGCGCCCGCGGTGGCTTCGATCAGACCTTCTACAAGCAGCTCATCGGCGCGGCCAACGAGTACAAAGAGGGCGACGAGGCTGCGGGGATCTCCGCCTCCGACGAGGCCTCCCGCGCCAACGCCAGGACTCTGCTCTCCAACACCCGCATTGGAGATCTGCGCTCGCATGTCCTCTTCGATGACGGCCTCTACCAGCTCATCGAGCAGGGCGTAGACGCCACGAAGGCCGCCCAGGTGGCGGGGTGGACCCTGGGCGAGCTCAAGACGTACCTGCTCGACAAGAGCGAGGACGAGATCAAAGCCGTCATGGGCGGGCTGAGCAGCGACATCATCGGCTGCATCGTCAAGCTGATGAGCAACGAGCAGCTCATCGCTGTGGGCAGCAAGATCTTCAACCCGCTGCCCGGCAGCAACGTGGGCGCCAAGGGCTACATGGGCGCACGCATCCAGCCCAACTCGCCCACCGACAACACGGAGGACATCCGCTGGCAGGTGCTCGACGGCTGGGCCTACGGCGTGGGTGACGTGGTGCTCGGCAACAACCCCGTCTCCAGTGACGTCAACTCGGTGATGGCCATCGAGCTGACCCTCCAGGATCTGCTCGAGGCGTTCAACCTGGCGGATGTGCTGCCCCACTGCGTGCTGGCCCACATCGACATCCAGGCCGAGGTGGAGACGCTCCAGCCAGGGTCCACCGCGCTCTGGTTCCAGAGCCTGGGAGGCACCGAGGGCGCCAACAAGACGTTCGACGTGACGATCCCCAAGATGATCGATCACGCCGCGAAGCGCACCGGCAAGTACGGCCTCTACTTCGAGACGGGGCAGGGCGCCGACGGCACCAATGGCCATGGCAATGGCTTCGACATGGTGGTGCACGAGTCTCGCAAGTACGGCTTCGCCCGCGTGCTCAAGCAGAAGGTGGCCACCGCCCAGCTCGGCGCGGGCCGTGCGGCCCAGCCCTGGGTGCACCTCAACGACGTGGCGGGCTTCATCGGCCCCGAGGTGTTCCGCTCCAAGACACAGTTGGTGCGCTGCTGCCTCGAGGACATCGTCATGGGCAAGCTCCACGGGATGATGATCGGCCTGGACGTCTGCTCCACGCTGCACATGGAGGTATCCCTGGACGATCTGGACTGGTGCTTGGACCAGATCATGCCGGCCAATCCCGGCTACCTCATGGGACTGCCGACGAAGAACGATCCCATGCTCAGCTACCTCACCACCGCCTTCCAGGACCACGTCCGCATCCGCGAGAAGTTCGGCTACAAGGTGGATGATCGCATGTGGGCCTTCTTCCAGGGCCTGGGCGTCATCGATGCGCAGGGGAAGCCGGGGCCGCACTTCGGCGATCCCTCCTGGGTCTACCTCCAGTACCGCCGCCGCAAGGGCGATGCGCGCTCGGACGCGGAGATCCTCGATGAGGCCCGTGCCCAGCTCACCGCAGTGCGCAAGCGCGGCGTCTTCATCGCCGAGGGCCACGGCACCCAGCCTTGGGATTTGAACCCAGACCTCGATCGCGAGGTCCGCTTCCTCTACAAGGACGCCAAGGAGAGCATCTTCGCCGAGCTGCCCGCTACCTTCGCGGTGGCCCTCTCCCAGGCCGTCCCCGTCCAGACCCAGTCCAAGGATCGCACCGACTACATCCTCCACCCGCCCTCGGGAGAGGTGCTCTCCGATGTGGCCACCGAGAAGCTGCGCACCCTGCGCACCAGCCAGAGCGGCCGGTACGACGTGCAGATCGTCATCTCCGACGGCCTCAACGCCTGGTCACTCACGGACGAGGGGCACCTGGCTCCCTACCTGGAGCGGGTGCGCGCGGAGCTGGAGACTGCGGGCTACAAGGTCGCCCCTGAGCACATCCTCGTCACCGCGGGCCGCGTGCGCGCGGGCTACCGGATCGGCGAGTTCCTCTATGGCTCGCTGCCGGATCGCTCCTCGCGTCGCACCATTCTCCATGTCATCGGCGAGAGGCCCGGCTCGGGGCATCACGCTTACTCCGTCTACATCACCGCGCCGACCGTGGAGACGTGGGCGCAGGCGGGCGTCGTGGACCACAACATCACCCGGGTGATCTCCGGGATCGCGGACACGGCGCTGCAGCCCACGGCGGCGGCCACGGAGACGTTGAACATCCTCCGGCAGATGGCGCCGCGCTGAGTCCCGCCGGGAAGAGAGGGCCGGAGGCCCATCCAGGGTTGCCCGGCCCTCTCGTTTGCCTCTAGCGTCTGTCTCCACGACGCATGCCGGGAGGGCACGTGGGACAGCAGCGTGATGACAACGAGCGCACGGAACTGGCGGTCAATCCGCTCTACATGATGGAGGGGATGGATGCCTTGAAGGCGTCCTCCCTGTTCGGCCAGCTCAGCGGGACCGAGATCAAGAAGCTGTTCCAGACCGCCGAACGGCGGCCCTTCCAGGATGGAGAGCAGCTCCTCGGCGAGGGAGATCTCCTCGATGCCTTCTGGGTGGTCGTCACCGGCCGCGTGGAGATCACCAAGGGCGGGAGCAGCAGCGAGCAGGGCCCGTCCACCTTCTTCGGCGATCGCGCGCTCGTGGCCACGGCTCCGGCGAGGATGACCTGCCGCGCGGTCTCCGATGGCGAGGCCCTGCGCTTCACGCGGGCCCACCTCGTGAAGCTCTCCCGCGAGCAGCCCAACCTGGGCGTGAAGATGCTCTGGGCGCTGCTGGAGAATGCCTACCGGAGCCAGGACGCCGACGCAGAGGACTGAGCCCTCGTCTCACAGGGCAGTCTCGTTGTGCAGTCTCAGACGGAGCCCTTTCATCCGGCGCGCGACACCTCTGTCCGCGCCAACAGAGGAGTCTCCGTCTCAGCCAGCAATCCCTCCGCCGTGATCGGCCAGTCCTCCGCTGGATCGGAGGAAAGCGCGGGGGGGCCCTGCGGTGCAGTCGCGGTGGAGCCGGGGCAGGTCTATTCAGACAGTGTTTCTTCACGTCCCGGGAGACCGGGAGGAGACCCGCCGACCATGATGACCGCCAACGCCATGCCCATGAACATGCCGAACCAGAACATGCCGATGATGAACGGCATGATGCCGATGATGGGCATGAACCCCATGATGAACGGCATGATGCCCATGAACATGATGGGCATGATGCCCCAGATGATGGGCGGCATGATGCCCCAGATGATGGGCGGCATGATGCCTCAGATGATGGGCGGCATGATGCCCCAGATGATGGGCATGGGCATGGGCATGCCGATGATGATGCCCATGATGATGCGTCAGATGATGCCGATGATGTGCCGGATGACGTGCGAGATGGGCAAGGACGGCATGATGATGAAGATGATGCCCATGGAGGGTCAGGACATGGCGATGATGAAGGAGTGCTGCGACGCCATGAACTCCATGATGGCGATGGGCGCGCCGATGATGATGATGTGCAACGGCATGCCCATGATGATGGGCATGGCCAAGTAGCACCGGCTCAGCCGACCTCTTCGGCGTACGTCATCACCAGGTACATGGTGACGTCCTCGGGCCCCACGTTGCGGTAGACGTGGGGCTTGTCCGCCTCGAAGAGGATGGCGTCCCCCGCGGCCAGAAGGTGGCGCTCCGGGCCCACCTCCATCTCCAAGGTGCCGCGGGTGACCATCAGGTTCTCCAGCGTGCCGGGTGGGTGCGCATCCGCCCGCTCCTCGCTGTGGGCCTTCAGCAGCAGCTCGTAGAACTCCACCCGCCGAGGCTCGTCGAACGGGAACAGCGCCCGCGACGCGAAGCGCCCATCGTGCGAGGTGAGCCGCTTGGCCTGTGAGGCCCGCATCAGCCGCGTGCCCGCGCCACCCGTGGTGCTGATGAGCGCCGAGAACGGCAGATCCAGCGCCCGGGCGATCTTCCACAGCACGTTGATGGTCGGCGCGCTCTGGCCCAACTCAATCTGGCCCAGCATGGCCCGGCTCACGCCCGAGGCCTTCGACAGCCGCTCGAGCGACAGCCCTCGCTGCACCCGCAGCCTCCGCAGGTTCCGGCCGACAATGGGCGCCAGATCCTGATCGGCATCCGGGTGGGCCACCTCGTACGTCCAGGTCTCTTCTCCGTTGGGAGAAGCGGCAGCGGGGGCTCGATCGTCGGGTGGCTTGGCTGCCGGTGGGGGAGGGGGCTCGGGAGACACGTCCGCAGCCTCGAGGGCGGGCTCCGCCTCCTTGCGGCGGGAAGGCCCCTTGCTCTTGCGTCCGGTGTTCTCCCTGACGGACTTCATGCGGGCCAAACCATTACCCACACCCAGACCGGCAGCCAAGGCCGAATTGGGGCGGGCCGGGCCATCTGACACTGCTCGGCCTCACGCTTCTTGCGGAAGTCCTGCAGGTCGATGACAGCGGCGCTCATGGGGGCATCCTCTTCGTTATCGGACATGCGTCCGTGAAAACGGATATTCTATATATCCGTTATAGCGGACACGCTGTCAAGGCGATCGGACCGGTGCGGTACCGCGCTTCTTGCCTGGAGAGCAGGCTGGGAATCAGCCGAAGGACGAGCTGAATCCCCCCGAGCCCTGGCCCGCCAGCGGCTTGTAGGGGAAGTACAGGTTGCGCACGAAGCGGGTGAACAGGTGCTCCTCGTTCCAGCGCTGGCGCGCCAGGCCGTACACGCCGGGCGCGCGCAGATCATGGGCGGTGACTTGGGGCACGAATTCTCGCTCGCTGTAGAGCGCGAACACCTCGTCCACCCTGGCGCGCTGGCGGTAGGTGCGCAGCAGGGTCCGGTAGACGAGCTCGTTCTCCTCGTGGGTGAAGGCCAGGCCCTGGATGGCGTGCGCCACCTCGTGAAAGACGAGGTGCGGCTCCGAGCCGAGCTTGTCCTGGCGCAGCGCGATGCGTGCTCGCTCCCAGTCCGGGTGATCCCAGAACAGCCCCGCCGCCAGCGGCGACACCGAGCGCGGGTAGCCGTACTTCGCCATGGGCTGGCCTGGAGGGATGAGGTCGATTGTCACCGGCCTCGAGGCCTCCATGCGCCCGATGAGCTGGAGGTTGCCCGACAGTTGCCGGACGATGTCTGCCTCCACGCGCTGGATGTGCTCGGCGGAGGCGCCGTGGGGCATGAGCGTGACCTGGGCCTTCAGGTACGCGCGGGCCCGGGCCGCTCCATCCGCGGGAGGCTTGCCGCCCCGGGACTCGAAGACATCTCCGCCCGCCAGCAGCGTGAAAGCGGAGAGTGGAAGCCGTCGTCCGTGCTCCTCCGCCAGCGGCGTGATCTCCGGAGTCGAGCCATCCACCGTTTCATAGTTTGGGAGGGACATCTCTGAGTCTCCGTCGTGTGAGCAAAAGTCTGCCTCAACGAAAACGCTAAGCAAAGACGAGTCAAGGACGGCACGGGGAGGAGGGCTCTATGCTTCCTCCTCATGTTTTTCCCCCGAGGGGTATTGATCGCGGCGCTGCTGGGCGGAACGCTCGGAGGGGCTGCTCCTCCCGAGTCGGCCGGAAAGGAGCGGGCTTCCTCTCCGGTCGAGGTGAGGACGGTGCGCTTCGAGGGCGCGAGCTTCCAGGTGGTGACCGTCGACCTGCGCCGCGCGTCGCTGCGGTTGCTGCGGCAGGACGACGACGGCCAGCCGCTGAGGACCTTCGAGGCCCTGGAGTCCTGGCTCACAGGGAAGGGTGAGCGGCTGCTGGCCGCCACGAACGCGGGCATCTTCGAGCCGGGAGAGGTGCCCACGGGCCTCTTCATCCAGGACGGGAAGGAACTGGCGCCGCTCAACCTCCGTGAGGGCCGCGGCAACTTCTATTGGAAGCCGAACGGGGTCTTCCTGATGGGGGCGGAGGGGGCTCGGGTCGTCGAGGCCTCCCGTTACGGCACCCAGGCTTCCGTGCGGCAGGCAACGCAGTCCGGTCCGTTGTTGCTCTCGGAGGGGAAGGTGCATCCCGGGTTCAACACGTCCAAGGGGCTGGCCACCCGGAGCGGCGTGGGCGTGGACGCGGGGAATGCTCAGCGGGTGCACCTCGTCCTCTCCAGCGAGCCGGTGCGGTTGGAGACGTTCGCGGAGCTGTTCCGGACCCAGCTGGGGTGCAAGGACGCGCTCTATCTGGATGGCAACGTGTCGCGCTTGTACCCGGCTGCGCTCCAGGGCGGGAACATGGACACGGGGGGCACGTTCAGCGGGTTCCTCGCCGTCACCGAGAAGAAGTGACGCAACAGGTTGGCGAACTCGTGATCAGTCTCGCGACCCAGCAGGTTGTCCGGAGGGGCCGAGCGGTTTCCGAGGCCATTTCCCACGCCCCCGAGAGGGTCGCGCCTCCGCTACTGTGGGGCCAGAATGGTTGCTCTCCTCGTTGCTGTCCTCCTCGCGCAAGCCCCGGCGCCTGCGCAGCCTCCGGTGCCTTCTCCGGTCTCCGGGGCGGCCCAGCCCGACTCTCCCGCGCCTGATTCAGGGGCGCCGGAGGCTGTGCCGCAACTCCCTGTGGCGTCACTGCCTCCCGCCACGCATGAGCTGTTCGAGCGCATCAAGCGCCGCGTGGCCCAGGTCCGCATCATCGAGAGCCGCTCGGGCACCAAGTCGTCTATCGGCTCGGCCTTCTTCGTGAGCGCGGACGGGCACGCCCTGACGAACTACCACGTCGTCTCGGATCTGGTGATGCACCCGGAGGACTACACCGCCGAGATCGTCCGGGATGGCCAGGACCCGGTGGCGGTGAAGCTGCTCGATGTGGACGTGGTGCACGATCTCGCGGTGATCCGGCTTGCGCAGCCGGTGCCGGACTTCTTCCAACTGCTGGACAAGCCGCCCCCACAGGGCACGCGCCTGTTCGCCATGGGCAACCCGCGCGATCTGGGCATCACGATCGTCGAGGGCACCTACAACGGGCTGGTCCATGACGCCCTCTATGATCGCGTGCACTTCACCGGCGCCATCAACCCGGGCATGAGCGGTGGGCCCTCGCTCACCGGAGAGGGCCGTGTGGTGGGCGTCAACGTGGCCACCATGGGGAACCAGGTGGGCTTCCTCGTGCCGGTGGAGCACGCCCAGGCGTTGCTGACGCGCGCGCTCGCGGCCAAGCCGGAGGACTCGGAGCCCTCCGCGCTGCTGGCCTCCGTCGGAACGCAGCTGCGCGAACACCAGCAGCGCATCACCGAGCGCCTGCTCGCCACGCCTCTGCCGCAGCAGAGCCTGGGGCCCTATCGCGTCCCCGGGCGCTGGCTGCCCTTCCTCAAGTGCTGGGGCGACACCCCGCACGATCCCGAGGCTCAGTACACCGTGACGAGCTACCAGTGCTCCTCCGAAGACGATCTGTACCTCTCGTCGGACCATCGCACCGGGGCGGTCTCGTACAACCACCAGTACCTGTCCTCGACCAAGCTGGGAGCGCTGCGCTTCTCCGCGGTGTTCAGCGCGTACTTCTCCGCGGATCCGGCGGTGGTGGAGGCCACCCGCGAGGACGTGACGAACTTCCGGTGCAACTCGGAGTTCGTGAGCACCGGAGGGCTCACCCTGCGCGCCGCGCTGTGCCTGCGCGCCTACAAGAAGTTCCCGGGGCTCTACGATCTGGTGCTGCGCGCCGCCACGCTCCCCTCGAACAACCAGGGCGTCGACACGAGCTTCACCCTGGCGGGCTTCTCGCCGGAGAACGCCCGGAAGCTCGCGCGCCACTACCTGGAGGGCTTGTCGTGGACGAAGTGATCTTCCTGGAGGTGCTGGAAGGGGACGTCGTCCACGTGCGCCACCGGCTGGAGCGCTTCCCCGCCACGGTGGGGCGCGGCTACGCCAATGACATCATCCTGGATGATCCCAAGGTGTCCCCGGCGCACCTGCGCATCGAGCGCACCGAGGATGGCGGGCTCCTGGTGCGGGACGTGGGCAGCCGCAACGGCACGTTCCGGGTGGAGCCCTGGGCGCGCATGGCGGAGATGACGCTGGCGCAGGACGCACGGGTGATGGTGGGCGACACCATGCTGCGCTTCCGCGGGCGCAGCTTCGAGGTGCCCGAAGCGCTGCTGGCCGAGGCCCCGGTCCGGCCTCATCAGCGTCTCCTGGATCGGCCGCAGACGTTCCTGGCGTCGCTTGGCGTGGTGATGCTGGCGTCGATGCTCTCCACGTACATCTCCAGCTACGACGAGACGGACTGGGGCGAGCTGGTTTTCTCCATGTTGCTGCCCACCGCGCTCGCGTTGGCCTGGGCGGGCGGCTGGTCCATCGCGAGCCGGATCGCGCGCCGCCAGTTCTACTTCCGGGCCCATGGAGCCATCGGCAGCCTGATGCTGCTGGGCTTCATCTGCATCCCCGGCCTGATGCTCCTTCTGAGCTTCAGCCTGGGCTGGAGCACGAGCCGCCAGTGGCTGGGGCTGCTCTGTTACCTGGCGCTGGTGGCGTGGGGACTGTTCTGGCACCTGCGCTACGTGACGCGCTGGGACTCGCGGCGGCTGGGAGCGATGATTGGCGCGATCGTCCTGGGCCTGGGCTCACTCATCCAGGCGCAGGAGCTGCTGGGCAACGAGGGTTTCAGCTCCTCTCTGAGCTTCCCCCGCGCGTTGCTGCCGTCCTCCGTCCGGCTGATACCTGCCTCGTCAGTGGATGAGTTCTTCGAGGAGGCCGACGGGCTCCAGAAGCAGGTGGACGAGCTCGCGAAGGAGAAGTGAGGCCCCGGGCGGACGGGCCGTGCGCTACTTCTGCGCGGCCACCCCGGTCGTCGCCATGGGCGCAGCAGGGGAGGGCGAGTCGGAGAGTCCATCCACCAGCCCCTGCGCCACCGCCGCGGCGAAAGCCTCCAACGTCCGGAGCTCCTTCCAGCGCGCCGCCTCCTCGAAGTCGAGCGCGTGGTGCGTCTCGATGATGACCGAGGGAACGCGCGGCCGGCGCAGCATCATGATCCGAAGGCCGGGCTCGTGCCGGTCCACGAAGACGCCCGGGTGCTCGGGATCGCCCTCGTAGAGGCCCACGTAGTCCACGCCGTCATAAGGCAGGAAGCCCGCCGCGCCGATGCGCTGGGCCAGCCCGCGGGCCAGCGTCACGCGGCGGGTCTTCAGGGGATCGGCTGTCTCGTCCGACCAGAGCACGCTGTAGCCCGGCGTCGTGTCCTGGCGCAGGCACTTCTGGCCGGGGGCCGCCTCCCACCAGGCGGCCTCGCCGCGTGAATCCGAGTGGAGGCTCACGAAGGCATCGGCGTTCCAGCTCTCCGCCTCGGAGACGCGGGTGCGGTAGTGGACCTCCTTCCCGGCCCTGCGGCTCAGGCGGACCTTGAAGTGGCCCGTGGCCTCGAGCCGGCGCGCCAGATCCTCGGCCACCCGGAGCATGTTGTCCGCCTCGGTCTCGCAGGTGACGGACGTGTTGCCGGTGTTGGCGCGGTAGCCATGGCCCGCGTCCAGGTAGATGCGCTTCTTGCGATAGCCCTTGGGCACCTGGAGTGGCTGCGCCGTGAGCGGTGCGGTGGCAGCGGGCCAGGCGGGCAGGGTGGCCGGCTCCGCACGCGGGGGCGTCTCCTGGGAGGCACTCGCGGCGGGGGCGTCCTCCACGGGGGACGAGGGGACGGCTGGAGCGGGTTGCGCGTTCGCGGGCTCGGCACATCCGGCGAGCACCAACCATCCCAGAAGCAGCCTCGAGACTCTCAGCATGGCGGTTCCGACACTCGGGTGGGCCGAGCGGTTCCCCATCTTCTCATGTCCCGAGGCAACGCGCTGGCTGGGGCCCTGCCGGTCGCGTTCTCGCCCAACCTGTCTGACAGCCAGACCCGTGGGGCCCCACCGCACGGCCGTGTTCACCCGGCACCAGGCTTCGTTTGGAGGGCTTGACGGTTGGGTGGGGAGCGTGCATTATGATTTTGATTTTGATAATCGTTATCAATTCAAAGAGGGCACCATGTCCGCAGCCACTGTCGTGAGCCTCATGGACCGCATCCCTGTCACAGGGCAGGTGTCTCTGTCCGTGCGGCTGGAGGAGGGGACGGCGGCCACGCGGCGAGAGGCAGATCAGACGCCCTTCCTGCGGAGCCTCTTCCGAGGCCCGTGGGGAACGAGCGTGTACGGACAGCTCGTGCGGGGGCGCCACTACGTCACGTATCTGCAGTGCCTGCTGGAGGTTTACGAGGCGCTCGAAGCCGCGATGGAGTCGCTCTGCGGCCATCCGGTGGTGGGGGGCTTCTTGCTGCCGGAGCTCTGGCGCTCGCGCGCGATCGAGGCGGATCTGCGCTGCTTCCTGGGGGATTCGTGGCAGGAGGCTCCTCGGCCGGACCATCTCTCGGCCCTTCACGTGGAGCGCATCCGGCAACTCCGCGTGGTGGCGCCGCACCTGCTCGTGGCGCACGCCTACGCGCGCTACGCGCGGGACATCCTGGCTGGCCCGGTCCTCGCGAGCCAGGTGGCGCGGACCTTCGAGCTGAGCGAAGAGGAGGGGACGGCCTTCTTCCAGGCTGTGAAGGCCGAGTCCTTGGAGTTGCTGCGACTCCGGGGGAACGGAAACCTGGACAAGCTTCCGCTCACCGAGGAGGGAAAGTCGGAGGTGGTGCAGGAAGCGCGGCTCGCGTTCCGGCTCGATACGCTGCTCTCGGATGCGCTGGCTCGGGAGTCGCTCGGGATGGAGGCCTCTCGCATGGGAGGGGGACTGGGGGGCCTGAGGTGACGTAGGCCCGACGGGCTGCTCGTTCGAGCCTTACGTTGGCCAAGACCTTGCGAGTAGGCTCGGAGCGCAATGGTCTCTGAGTCCTTTGGTGAGCTGGCTCCAGGCGCTGTGGTCGCCCGGCGATTCACGCTCCAGCGCTTGGCAGGCCGTGGCGGGATGGGCGTGGTCTACCAGGCTCGCGATGAGCACACCGGGCTCCCGATCGCCCTCAAGCTGCTCCAGGCCTCGAGCGACTCCGACGCGGCGCGCCGCTTTGCCCGCGAGGCTCAGATCCTGACGTCCCTGCGGCACCCGGGAATCGTCTCCTACGTGGCCCATGGCCTCACCGAGGAGCACCAGCCCTTCCTGGCCATGGAGTGGCTGGAGGGGGAGGATCTCGCCTCCCGGCTGGTGCACAAGCCGTTGAGCCTCTCCGAGTCGCTGCAGTTGATTCGTCGCGCCGCGGATGCCCTGGCCACCGCCCATGCGCAGGGCATCATCCACCGCGACCTCAAGCCCTCCAATCTCTTCCTCCGCTCGGGCCAGCCGTGGGACGTGGTGCTGCTGGACTTCGGGGTGGCACGCATCAACGCAGCCTCCCGGCCGCTCACGAGCACCAGCTCCGTGCTGGGAACTCCCGGGTACATGGCGCCTGAGCAGGCTTCCAGTCACCAGGACATCACTCCGGCCGCCGACGTCTTCTCCCTGGGGTGCGTTCTCTACGAGTGCCTCACGGGGCTCAGCCCCTTCTGTGCCCCGCACATGGCCGCTGTGCTGGCCAAGATCCTCTACTCCGAGCCGAGGCGCTTGGAGACCTTGAGGCCCGAGTTGCCCACCGCGCTCCAGGAGTTGGTGGAGAGGCTGCTGTCCAAGGAGCCGAGTCGGCGGCCCACGAACGCCGGACACCTGCTGCGCGCGCTCGAGAGCCTGGAGCTGCCCTCCGAGCTGCCTCCGCCCACGGGGGCCTCGTGGGATCTCAAGGATGTCTCGGGACGCCTGCCGACTGGAGAGGGGGCTCTGCCAGCGCACGCCGAGCGGCACGTGGTGAGCGTGCTGCTGGCCATTCCGCGGCTCCCCCTCCGGGAGGCACCGACGCTCAGCCTGGAGGAAGAGTCGCAGGCCCACCAGAATCTCCAGCTGGTATTGCAGAGCCTGCAGGCCCAAGGGGCTCAGGCCGTGCTGTTGGCCGATAACTCCCTGCTGGCCACCTTCGCTCTCGAGCGCGGCACGGCCACCGATCAGGCCGCGCTGGCCGCGCACTGTGCCCTGGCGGTCCGGGAGCGCTGGGCCGACAGCCGCGTGGCTCTGACCACCGGACTGGGTCTGCGAGGACAACCGCTGCCTGTTGGAGAGGCGGTCGACAGGGCGGGCTTGCTGCTGCAGAAGACCCAGCCTCCGGCCTCCACAGCCCAGGTGCTGGTGGATGAGACCACGGCCGGGCTGCTGGGCTCGCGGTTTCAGGTGGAGCGGGTGTCCTCGGAGCTCTTTCTCCTGAACGGTGCGCCCCTGAGCGTGGACTCCTCCCGTCCACTGCTGGGGCGGCCTACCCCCTGTGTCGGCCGTGAGCAGGAGCTGGCCCTGCTGGAACTGGCGTTCAACAGCTGCGTGGAGGACAGCTCCGCGCATGCATTGCTGGTGACCGCGCCTGCGGGCATGGGCAAGTCACGCCTGCGACATGAGCTGCTGCGCCGCTTGGAGCGCCACGCCAGGCCTCCGCTGCTCCTGCTGGGGCGGGGTGATCTCATGAACACCAGCGTCGCCTATGGCATGGTGGCTCAGGCGGTGCGTCGGCTCTGCGAAGTGGTTGATGGCGAGCCGCTGGAGGTCCGCCGCACCAAGCTGGTCCAGCGCCTCACCCAGCACCTGCCTCCGGAGCAGCACCAGGAAGTCACCGAGTTCCTGGGGGAGCTGTGTGCCATTCCATTCCCCGGACAGGACAGCCCCCGGTTGCGCGCGGCCCGAGAGGATCCGCAGCTGATGAACGCTCAGGTGACGCGGAGCTTGGTCACCTGGCTCAAGGCCGAGTGCGCCCAGCGTCCGGTCCTGCTGATGCTGGAGGATCTGCACTGGAGCGATGGTCCCACCATTCACCTGGTGGAGGAGGTGCTGCGCGAGCTCTCCAATCACCCGTTGATGGTGCTGGCGCTGGCGCGGCCCGACGTCAAAGAGCTGTTTCCCAAGCTGTGGGGACGGGGCCTGCAAGAGGTGCCGCTGCGAGGCCTGAGCCACAAGGCCTGCACTCGGCTGGTTCAAGAGGTTCTCGGTCCCGAGGTACCCGAAGACGTCGTCACGCGCCTGGTAGGGCAGGCGGCTGGCAATGCCCTGTTCCTGGAGGAGCTGATTCGCAGCGTGGCCGAGGGACATGGCGAGGAGCTACCCGGATCGGTCCTGGCCATGCTCCAGTCGCGCCTGCAGCGCCTGGATCGGGAAGCCCGGCGTGTGGCACTGGCGGCCAGCATCTTCGGCCGCACCTTCTGGGCCCAGGGAGTCCAGAGGATGCTGGAGTCGTATCTGTCCCCCGAGGGGCTCGCCGAGGGACTGAAGCGGCTGGTGGAACTGGAGGTGGTGCAGCTGCAGCCGGGCAGCCGCTTCCCCGGGCAGAGCGAGTACCGCTTCCACCACGCCCTGGTCCGTGACGCCGCCTACAGCTTGGTGCCCGACAGCCTTCGCGCCGTGGGGCACCTACGGGCTGGCACCTGGTTGGAGGCGGTGGGCGAGTCCGAGCCCATCGTGCTGGCCGAGCACTACAAGCTCGGTGGGGAGAAGCAGAAGGCCATCCACTTCTTTGTCCTCGCCTGCAAACACAACTGCGAGCGGCAGCGCTCGGATCTGCAGGGGGCTCAGCGGTGTCTGGCGGCCGCGCTGGCCTGTGAGCCTTCGGGGCAGATCCTCACCGAGCTCCAGGTGCTGGAGGCGGACATCGCCTTCTGGATGGATGACTTCGCCCGCACCGTCGCCGTCAGCCATGAGGTCCTGCCCAAGCTCGCCGAGGGGAGTGGCGCCTGGATACAGGTGGTGGGAAACCTCATCCTGATGGACGCCATGAGCGGACGCTTCCAGGAGGCGAGCGAGCTCGCACACCGGCTGATGGGCATCCAACCCGCCCCGGGTGCCATGGCCCCGTACATCGAGGCGCTCGCTTTCCTCAGTGGCATGTACCAATGGACGGGCCACCCGCAGAAGGCCCTGCTCGTGCAGGAACGCGAAGCCGTGATCGCGAGAAACGGTGCGGAGCGTGATGCTTTCGCCCATGGCTGGTGGTCCCTCGGGCAGGCCCAGGTCGAGTACGACTACGGCACTCGCCTCTGGCGAGCGCTGCTCGGTGCGGAGGAGTCCCTGGAGGCCTTTGGCAAAATCGGCGCGGAGAGGAACCAGCTGGTGACCCGGGCCCTGCTCGGGCAGGTCCTGGCTGCCCTGGGGGAGATGCCCCGGGCCTCAGCCGTGCTGAGAGAAGAGCGGGTGAGAATCAAATACTTTGGCCGGGCGGGCAGCTGGTTTTCGATCCACATGGCCCTGGTCCTGTCGGGGAGCTCCGAGCCGGAGGATCAGGAGGAGTCCCGCCGCTTGGCGCTCCTCGAGCTGGAGGCGGAGCGGACGAACCCGCAGCACCAGGGCATCGCGACCGCGGCGCTGGCCCGAGCATCGCTGGCGCAGGGCTCACTCCGCGAAGCAGAGAAATGGGCTCGCGAGGCGTGCGCACGGTTGGAGGGCCTTCCCGTCTACCAAGTCTTCGCGCGGATCTGCCTGAGCGCGACGCTGCTGGCCCAGGATCGCGCTCAGGAGAGCCGCGCGGAGGCGGAGGAGGGCGTGCGGGTGGTGGAGCAGATGGGGGGCGTGGGCGCGGCGTCTGTGAGCGGCTGGCACGCGCTGACGGCGGCCTGCCTGTCCCAAGGGGATGACGCAGCGGCCGAAGCCGCCCTGCGCAAGGCCGTGGAGTGCTTGCGCCTCCGGATGGAGCAGCTCCCCGATGCGGCAGCCCAGGAGCGTTTCCTGACCCGGGTTCCCGAGAATGCCCGCGTGCTCGAGCTGGCCCGCAGGCGTTCCTTGTGGCCGGAGCCCTCGCGAGAGCCCGAGCGGGGTTAGAAGCCGCGGACCTCGTGCGGCTTGTAGGGCTTCTCGAGCGCCGCGATGTCCTCCGGCGAGAGCTGGACCTCCACCGCGCGGATGGCTGCCTCCAGGTGGTCCAGCTTCGTCGCGCCGACGATGGGCGCCGTCACCATGGGCTTGGACAACAGCCACGCCAGGGCCACCTCCGCCATCGAGTTCCCTCGCGCCGTGGCCACCTGCTTCACGGCCTCCTCGTCCAGCACCCACGGGCGCCACGAGGTGCTGCCGTAGCTCATGCACCCAGATGCGCGACACCTTCAAGTCCGTGCGTCCCAGGTACGTGTACTTCATCGAAGTGCCCCTCCGCGGAAAGCGTGTTGCCTCCAACGACAACGGGCAGGCCCCCGAAGGAGCCTGCCCGCGTCTACTGCATCACCCAGAGGTGATCGACAGCCTGTTTACGCCTCGGCCCGGATCTCCGGGGAGTCCGTGGTGGAGCCGGCCACCGGAGCCACCGGCTGCTCGCCGCCAGTGCCCGAGCCCGCCGGGGTCTTGAACGGCGAGGTCTCCAGCGCCGCCACCAGCACCTCGTCCATCTTCGTGGCGAAGATGAACTCCAGCTCCTTCTTGGCCTGATCCGGCACGTCCACCAGATCCTTCCGGCAGCGCTCGGGCAGGATGACCCGCTTGATGCCGGCGCGGTGAGCCGCGAGCACCTTCTCCTTGATGCCGCCCACCGGTAGCACCAGGCCACGCAGGGTGGCCTCGCCCGTCATCGCCGTGTCGCTGCGCACCCGGATGCCCGTCAGCAGGCTCGTGAGCGCCGTGAGGATGGTGACGCCGGCCGAGGGGCCGTCCTTCGGGATGGAGCCCGCGGGGAAGTGCAGGTGCAGGTCCGTCTTCTCGAGGAAGTTCGGGTTGATGCCCAGCGCCTCCGCCTTGCTGCGCAGGTAGCTGAGGGCCGCCGTGGCGCTCTCCTTCATCACGTCGCCGAGCTGGCCGGTGAGCGTCATGCCGCCCTTGCCCGCCATCTTCGTCGCCTCGATGAAGAGCAAGTCACCGCCGGCCGCCGTCCACGCCAGACCCGTGGCCACGCCCGGAACCTCCGTGCGCTCGGCCACCTCGGAGTAGAAGGACTCGGGCCCGAGGATCTCCTTGACCCGCTCGCCGTTGATGGACTGCTTGTCCGTCTTCCCGCCGGCCACCTCCACCGCCACCGCGCGGCAGATGTCCGCGATGCGGCGCTCGAGGTTACGCACACCGGCCTCACGCGTGTACGAAGTCGTGAGCGTCAGCAGCGCCTCGTCGGAGATCTCGATGTGGTCCGCGCTCAGCCCGTGCTCCTTGAGCTGCTTGGGCACCAGGTGGATCCGCGCGATGCTCTGCTTCTCCTCGAAGGTGTAGCCGCTGAGCTCGATGATCTCCATGCGGTCACGGAGCGGCCCAGGGATCGGATCCAGCTGGTTCGCCGTGGCGATGAACATCACCTTGGACAGATCGAACGGCACATCCAGGTAGTGGTCGCTGAACGTGTTGTTCTGCTCCGGATCCAGCACCTCGAGCAGCGCCGCGCTCGGGTCGCCGCGGAAGTCCGCGCCGAGCTTGTCGATCTCGTCCAGCATCATCACCGGGTTCTTGGTGCCGGCCTTCTTCATGCTCTGGATGAAGCGGCCCGGGAGCGCGCCGACGTAGGTGCGCCGGTGCCCACGGATCTCCGCCTCGTCGCGCACGCCGCCCAGCGACAGGCGGACGAACTTGCGGCCGGTGGCCCTGGCGACGCTCTGGCCGAGCGACGTCTTACCCACGCCCGGAGGACCGACCAGGCAGAGGATGGGGCCGCGCATGTCGTTCTTCAGCTTGCGCACCGCCAAGTACTCCAGGATGCGCTTCTTCACCTTCTTGATGCCGTAGTGGTCCTTGTCGAGCACCTGCCGGGCGTTCTCGATGTCCAGGTTGTCCTCGGACAGCTTGGCCCAGGGCAGATCCGCGATCCAGTCCAGGTACGTGCGGGCGACGGTGTACTCGCTGGAGGCCGCCGGAATGGTCTTCAGGCGGTTGAGCTCCTTCTGAGCCACCTTCTCCACGTCGGGCGGCAGGCCGGCCTTCTTCAGGCGCTCCTGCAGCTCGTCGAGCTCCTCCTCCTCCTCGCCCATCTCACCGAGCTCTTCCTTGATCGCCTTGAGCTGCTGGCGCAGGTAGTACTCGCGCTGGGTCTTCGACATCTCGCCCTTCACGGCGGAGTCGATCTTGTTGGAGAGCTTGAGGATCTCGCGCTTGCGGTTGAGCAGCTCCAGCACGAGCTTCATGCGCGCCTTGAGGTCCACCGTCTCCAGGACGGCCTGCTTCTCCTCGATGGGCACGTCCACGTTGGCGGCGATGAGGTCCGCCAGGTGGCCCGGGTGGGTGATCGACTCGACCAGCTCGGTGGCCGCGGCCGGCAGCTCCGGCATCAGCTCAATCACCTCACGGGCGAGCTTCTTCAGGTTGATGCCGAGCGCCTCCACCTCGACGTTCTCGGCGGAGGTCTTGTCCTCCACGGCGTCGACGCGGGCCTTGAGGTAGGGGGCCTCCTGCACCAGCTCCATGACGCGGAAGCGCGCCAGGCCCTGGACGACGAGCGAGTAGTTGTCCTCGCCCATCTTCAGCAGCTTCACGATGCGCGCCACGGTCCCCATGGTGTAGAGGTCCGAAGCACCGGGATCCTCCTCCTCGGCGCGGCGCTGGGTGACGACGCCAATCACTTGGTCATCGCGCACGGCGTCCTTGATGAGCGCGATGGTCTTCTGGCGGCCCACCGCCAGCGGCAGCACGCCACCGGGGAAGAACACCGAGTTCCGCAAGGGGAGAATGGGGAGGACCTGCGGAATGTCCTCTTTGTTGATGAGGCCCGGCGGAGCCATGGCCGTCGGCATGGCGCTGGCGGCGGAGCCTTTCTTCTTCTCGTCAGACATTCGTTCGACCCTCTAGGTGCCCGACCGCATGTCGGGCTGTTGATTACAAGCTGTTCTTCTGTGCCAGTTGACCCAACGTAGCAACCAAAACGGCCATGGCAAACGCGATGTGCATTTTTCCGAAGGCGAGTTTGCCTGCCAGACGGTTGTCGCGAAGCCGTGGCGGGTGGGGCATGCTGAACCCCAGATTCCATTTCATTCGATGCGGCGCGTCCAAGCGCGTTGCGTATACGGGAGGGAACCCTCATGAGGGCCCGAAGGCCTGCTCGTCCCCCACTGATGGCCGCCGCCCTGGCATGGGCCGTGGCCTGTAGCTCGCCGGTAGACCAGGCGGGATCCACCGTCCCCGGCAAGTGCCAGGCGGACGCCCCCAGCATTGCCACCCAGAAGACGGACGTGCTCTTCGTCATCGACAACTCCGGGTCGATGTCCGAGGAGCAGCTCGCCATTGCCACGGAGCTGCCGGCCTTCGTGTCCGAGCTCCGGCAGGGAGGCGGGGTGGCGCAAGACTTCCGGGTGGGGGTGATTACGACCTCCGTCTATCGGCGCTCCTTCATTGATAACCGCGACCTCTATCGCGAGTACCCCGAAGAGGCCGGCCACCTGAGGCCCGTTCCTACGGCGGCCAAGGAGCCTAGCGCTGAGCGCTATATCGAGGGCTCGGACCCAGAGCTGCTGCCGAAGTTCGGGCGGCTGGTCCAACAGGGGACGCTCGGCAGCGGCCAGGAGACGCCCTTCGAGGCGGTACGGCTGGCGGTGGCCTCCTCGCTGGCCACCACGCCGCTGGCGCAGGGGGGGAACGGGGGCTTCCTGAGGGACGGGGCCCGGTTGTTGGTGGTCGTCGTGACGGACGAGGAGGACTGCAGCTCCACGCTGCGCCCGCCGCCGGTGGCGCTCACGGAGGACACGTCGAAGGACTTGTGCTCGGAGCAGGCCGCGTTGCTCACGTCCGTGGACGACTACTTCCAGATCTTCCAGGGGCTGAAGGACGGCAAGGGCGCGGCGCGCGAAGTGCTGTGGGCGACAATTGGCCCGGTGGCGCTGAGCGACAAGCGGGCTGGAACGGTGCAGGAGTCGACACCGACGGGGATCGTCGTTCGCAACGTGGAGTGTCCAACGTCTTACGGTCCTGGCTTCCGCCACCGCGCCATGTCCGAGCGCTTCGACAGTCAGCTGCGGAACCTGGACTCCATCTGCAAGCCGAGCTACCGCGACACGCTGGTGGCCATCGCGGAGCTGGCGGCGATATCGCAGAGCATCGAGGTGATGAACCTGCCGGATCCGCGGCTGGCGCGCGTGGACGTGACGCGGGCGGATGGCTCGGTGCAGACGTGCAGCGTGGCGGCGGGGAACCTGCGCTACGACCCGTCCGGCGAGGACCGTCCCGCGCGCATCTTCTTCCTGGGCGACTGTACTCGCCTGCCGGATGATCAGGCCGTCGAAGTCAAGCTTTTTTGCGCGCAGTAGGGGTGCGAGCCCCGCGCGTTTGAGGCCGAGAAATCGGCCTCCGCGCGATCATTCCGAGGGAAAAATCCCGGCTCTGGCCTTCGGCTGGAGAGTGGCCTGCGGCTCGAGGCGCCCCGGCACATTCGTTGCCCAGATCTGGCCTGGGAGGTTGGATTGAAGGCGCGAGTGCCTGTGATCCCGCGAGGATCGCCGCATACCCCTTTCGTCCCCGCACGACCACCGCACCAGGTCCTTCGTGCCGAGGGGCAGATCCGTGAGCATACTGAACGAGCGTGTAGATCGGCTCGGCCTCGGAGACGGTGTGATGAGCGCGACGGCGGAACAGCGATCGGGAGCAGTGGTGGAGCAGCTGCGGGAGCGGATCCGCCAGCTGCAGGCCGCGCCTCGGAGCTATCTGGCCACGCTGCGCACCGGGGTGGAGGAGGTGGACGCGCTGCTGCCCTCGGGCGGCTTCCCGCTGGGGCAGGCGGTGGAGCTGTGCGGTGAGGCGGCCTCGGGGCGCACCAGCCTGGCGCTGCGCGCGGTGGCCGCCGCGCACAAGGAGCAGCGGCTGTGCGCCTGGGTGGATGGGCCCAAGGAGCTCTATCCGCCCGCGGCCGCGGCCATGGGGGTGGACCTGTCCCGGTTGCTGATCATCCGCCCCAAGGAGCCCTCCCAGCTGGCGTGGACGGCGGTGCAGCTGGCCCGGAGCGGCGCGTTCGCGTGCGTGGTGCTGGATTTGAACCACGGCCTCGCGTCGAGCGCATCGGGCGGCAAGTCCGCTGGCCTGCGGCTGTCCCTGGCGGAGGGCAAGAAGCTCGCGGATGCGGCCTTCCGGGGTGGGAGCCTGTTGCTGCTGCTGTCCTCTCCGAGCGCTCCGGCGGACGGTGTGACGCGCATGAGGACCGAGTCCCTGGGGCCCGAGGGTGTCTCCGTGGAGGTGGTGCGCAGCCGCCAGGGCGGGCTGGGGACGCGGGCCGTGCTGCCGTGGAACGCGCTCTATCCGGCGCTGGGTCCCGAGGGTGAGGAGTCCGTGCTGCTCGCGGGGGACATGCCGGCGGAGAAGGAGCTGGTCCCGGACTTCTATCGCGAGCGTTCCTGGGAGAAGCGCAACGGGTGCGGAATCCTGGGCCAGCGTCCTGGGCGGGATGCTTCCATGCCTTCCATGGGGGCGGTGCTGAAGGCGGGCTCGGCCTCGCGCTGAGTTGGGAGCAGGGAGGAGGGGCTCATGCGGCTGGGATATCTGCACTTCTCGCGCTTCCCGGCGCAGCGGAAGGTCATCGAGGTGCCCGTGCTGGCGGGAAAGCCCTTCGTCCTGGAGGAGGAGGTTCGGAGTGCCCGGCGCGTGGCCTTTGCTTCCACGAGCGCCCTGAAGGCCGGTGTCCGTCCGGGGATGACGCTGACGGCAGCGACGGCCCTGGAGCCCTCGCTGCAGCACTTTCCTTATAAGGAGGAGGACGAGGTCCGTGCCCTGACATCCCTGGGCGAGGCGCTGATGTGCGTCGCGCCGGGGTTTCAGCTCTCCGCGCCGGAGGGGCTGTGGTTCGACGCGAGCGCGGCGCACCTCTTCGGAGGCGAGGAGGGGCTGTGCCTGCGGGCGCTGGAGGTCTGCTCGATCCATGGGTACCGGGGCCGGGCGGTGGTGGCCTCGGAGCTGTTCACGGCGCGGACTTTGGCTCGGAATGGCACGCGGCCCGTACTGGTGGTGCCGGAGGGTGGGAGTGCCCAGATGTTGGCACTGCTGCCGCTCGCGGCGCTGGAGGGGCCAGAGCGCGAGGCCTTCGTGGCGCTTGGGTTGAGAACCCTGGGCGAGGTGGCGGCGCTGCCTGCGGGAGCGGTGGCGGCGCGCGGGGGCATGTCACGGCTGCGCGCTCACACGCTGTGCGGGGGAGGGGATGACACACCCTTCGTTCCGGCGGTGCTGGAGGAGGTGCTCGAGGAGCGGATGACGCTGGACTGGCCTGCCGAGTCCTTCGAGCCCCTGCAGTTCGCGCTGAAGACGTTGCTGGATCGGCTCTGCGCGCGGCTGGCGGGGCGCCGGCGGGCGGCGGTGCGGTTGAAGTTCGTGCTGAAGCTGGATCCGACGGGGCAGGTGGAGCTGCCGCTGACGCTGGCCCGGCCCACGGCGCGGGCGAAGCTGTTGCTGGATCTGGCGCGGCACCAGCTCTCCGATCTGCGGGTGGAGAACCCAATAGCGGGGATCTCGGTGCGGGTGGAGGAGCACAACGAGGACCGAGGGCAGCAGCTGGCGCTGGGTGATACGCCCGAGGGCGATGCTGCGTTGGAGGTGGTGCTGTCGCGGCTGGTCACGACGCTGGGAGAGGAGTCGCTCTTCTCCGCCTCGCTGGAGGCCGTCCACCGCCCGGAGCAGGCCTATGCGGCGCAGGCCTTCCATCCCCCGGCCACCACGCGAGGCATGGCGGGAGAACTGCTGCCGGAGGCCGAGGTGGAAGTGCCGCTGGAGGACGCGCTGAAGGAGCGGCCCTCGCGGCTGCTGGAGCAGCCGGCCACGCTGGACGCCGAGGTGACGGAGTCTGGGGAACTGCGCGCGGCGTGGCTGTTGGGCAAGCGGCGCCGGGTGATGGCGATGGCTGGACCGGAGCGCCTGGGCGGCGAGTGGTGGGCGAAGGACCCCTACAGCCGCGACTACTACCGGGTCCACTTCGAGGGCATGGGCCCGGCGTGGGTGTTCCGGGATGCGAAGGACGGCCGCTTCTACCTCCAGGGCCTCTTCGACTGAGCCAACTCAGACCCCCTGCGGCGCGGTGGCCTTCATCGCGGCCTTCACCTTCTCGCGCAGGGCCTGCTTGCGCTGCCGGAGCTGCTCGCGCTGCGCGTCCGTGAGCTGGCCGCCGCTGGACTGGCGCTGCGCCTGTGCCTCGTCGCGCAGCTGGCGGGCCTCGGCCTTGAACTGGTCCGCCTGCGCCTGCGTCAGCCGGCCCTTCTCCACGGCGCGATCCAGCCGGTGCTCCATTCGCGCCAGCTTGTGGAACATCTTCCCTTCCTTGCCACCCTTGCCACCGCGGCACTCGCCCGCAGCGTGCTGACGGCCGTCCGGCGTGGCCTCCTGTGCGGCCAGCGAGGCGGTGGCGAACAGCAGCGAGGCGAGGGTGGTGGACAGCAAGGTCGTCTTGATGCGCATGGTGTGAGTTCTCCTCGGTACAGGGACGCGTGGGGAAGCCCCTGTGGCTCCCACGGCCTTCGTCAAGAGAACCCCGCAGCCACTCCGAGGTTAATTTGCGTGTGGCCTACATCGAGTACTTCAGTCCGACCAGCACTGTGCGCGGCGCGTTGGGCCGGGCGCCGAACGGACGGCGGGAGACGATGACTTGCTCGTTCAGCAGGTTGCGAGCGCTCAGGTAGAGCTCGGCCTGCTTGGCGAAGTTCCAGCTCGCGTTCAGATCGAACGTCAGCTGGGCGCCCGTTTTCTCACCCTCGGGGATCTCTCCCTGGCCCGCTGCCTCGCGCATGGAGCCCACGTACGCCGCGCTCAAGAAGACGCCCCCGAGCACTGACTCCACGCCCGCCGAGGCGTACAGCTGGTGCCGAGGCACATAGGGCATCTCGTCCCCAGCGCGCACCACGCCGTACTGCGGATCGTCCGAGCGGAAGTCCTCGAGCAGCTTCGTCCGGGTGAGCGTGTAGGCGAGCGACGTGGGGAACGTCACGCCGCCGCCCGGCCGGAACGTCTTCTCCGCGAAGACCTCCATGCCCCAGATGTTGGCCTCGCCCGCGTCCACCTGGCGATCCAGGTTCTCGTTCAGACATCCGTTGGAGAAGGTGCACACGTCCGTGAGGTTCGAGTAGTCGTTGAAGAAGCCCACCACCTCGAAGCGCTCGCCGCTGCGCGTCCACCGAGCGCCGCCCTCGAAGTTCACGCTCTTCTCCGGGAGCACCGTGCCTGCCTGGCCCGGCGCGGGAGGCGAGAAGCCCTGATACGCACCCGCGAACAGGCCCAGCGCTCGCGTGAGCGAGCCGTAGACACCCAGGCCCGGCAGCAGCACCTCGAGCGCCCCCTCCTGGCGCTTCTCGTTCAGGTAGTCCGCCGACTGCGAGCGAATCACCTCGAGCCGCACGCCCGGCGTCACCACGAACCGCCCCCACGTCATCGCATCCGTGAGGTGGAGCGCCACCGCGCGCGTCGAGTCCTTGTTGTTCGCGGTGGTGTCCGTGGGGCCACCCTCGGGGACGAACTCTCCGCCCACCACGCGGTAGCCGTCCTCTGTGTGGATGCGGCGGATGCTGTCGTAGTGGAAGCGCGCCCCGGCTTCCAGGTTGTGGTTCAGCGGGCCCGTGGCCGTGGTCCACCGCGCCACGCTCTGAAGTCCCTGCGAGACGAAGGCCCGGTTGTTGGGGCCGATCATGATCGTCTCTCCGGAGGTAGAGCTGTCCAACTGCCCCGTGAGCACGCTGTAGTAGATGGCGTTGCGCGCGCTCGTGGGATCCGCGAGCACGCTGGCGATATCCATGTTCCGGAAGCGGTTCACCTTCCGCCAGATGCGGTGGTAGTCGATGCGGTAGGCCTGCGTCGTCACCGCCAGCGCGCCGGACTCGAACTGGTGGGAGAGCACCACCTGGGTGCGGTGGTTCTCCATCCGGTCCATCTTGCTCACTTCGTAGCGGCGCTGCGGGTTGGCCTCGAAGTCTGCGTCGCTCAGGCCCAGGTAGGACTCGTTGGACACCTCATCCGAGTAGCCCAGCTTGAGCTGGAGGCTCTGGCGCGAGTCCCCTTCCACGTCGAGCTGGTGCCGGGCCTTCATCATCCACTCGTTGCGGCGGAACCCGGTGGAGCCGCCGCCGTCCAGCTCCTTGAAGCCGTTGGTGCGCAGGTGCACGCCCTCCAGCAGGAAGCCGCTGCGCTCGGTGCTCGCGCCGTAGAAGCCGTGGAACTTGCCGTAGAGATCCTGCCCGCCGCCCAGGTCCACCCCGAAATCCTCCTCGGCGGGGATGTCCCGGGTGATGAACTCCAACGAGCCGCCCACCGTCTGCGGGCCGTGCTGGATGGCCGCGGGGCCCTTGAGGATGCGCACGCTCTGCATGCGCGTCATCAGCGGGAAGTAGTAGGCCGCTGGCGCGGAGTAGGGCGCTGGGCCAAAGAGGACGCCGTCCTCCAGCAGCGTCACCTTCTTGCTGCGATCGGGGTTCACTCCGCGCAGGCCGATGTTGGGCCGCAGGCCATACCCATCCTCGCCGCGCGCGTAGACGCCGGGCACGGACTGGAGGATCGCGTGCGGATCGTCCTTCTCGAAGCGCTGCAGCGTGTCCGCCTTGAGGATGTGGACCGAGCCGCTCGTCTTCGCCTCAGAGGTGCCCACGACGACGCTCTCGAACTTCGGAGAGGCGGGCGCGGTGGGCGCATCCGCGGGCGCTGGCTGCGCGGCTTCAGACGGGGGGGCCGGCTGCTCCGCTACGGCAGGGGAGGGGACAGGCGAGGCAGGTGCTGCAGGCTCACCCGCTGGAGGCTCCACAGGAGCCGCTTGCTCAGCCTCCGTTGATTGAGCCGCCGCCCGTGTCGCCGCGACGAAGACGAGCGCAGCGACCACCCACATCCGTGCATGCATTGCGTACTTCTCCTTGAATCGTGGGGCCCTCCATCCCCTTCTGCCCCACGGTTGTCAACGCCACCTGTCTGCGAAAGCGGCGCGGCACCCTGATCCCAGGGGCGAGGCCCCCCCTGCATGCATTCGGAGGGGCCTCGGGTGCCGGCTGCTTGGGACTGCGCCTACTTCTTCTCCACCGTGCCGGCGATGACCACCTTGCCGTCCGACTGGATCATGACGGCGCGGGCCGTCTCATCCGTGCCGGCCTGGACGACGTTGTGCGTGGCGACGCCGTTGGTGCCGAACGTCGTGTCTCGCGAGCCGTCCGTGTTGAAGCGCGCCACGATCATCTTGTTGTCACCGTTCTCGGTGATGAAGCCCGCCGCGTAGACCTTCCCCGAGGCGTCGAACGTCACGGCCCAGAAGCGGTCGTTCGCGGTGTCGGAGATGGGCACGGGCTGGACGAACTCGGTGCCGCTGCCCGTGGGCCGCACAAACAGGAGCGCGTCGTCATCCTGGCCTCCGCCGGCCACGTACCCCGCCGCGGCGATCCACGCGCCGTCCGCGGACACGGCGGCACCGAAGAACGCCTCGTCCGAGCGGCCGAAGTCGAAGAGCTTGTAGCCCTCCGTGGCGAAGCTGGTGTCCCGGGCGCCGTTTTCGGTGAGCATCACCGCCATGGCGTCGACGTTCTGGGCGGCGGGCGTGCCGCTGCCCACCATGAACACGCGGTTGTCCGGGAGGACGACCAGGTTGCGGCCGCGATCGTTGTCTCCCACCAGATCCAGCGAGAAGGTGCCGTTGGTGCCCCAGCTCGTGTCGAGCTGGCCGGTGCTCGTGTAGCGGAAGGCGAGCAGGTCCACCGCGCCCGTGTTGCCGAAGCGGCCGTAGCCCGTGGTGACGTACTTGCCGGCCTGGTAGCCCACGGCGTACGCCTCGGCATAGCCCCACTCGGTGTTGACGGGATCCGCAGGCGGAATCGGCATGGAGTTCACCACGCCCTTGGAGCCGAACGTCGCGTCCGTCTTGCCGTCGTCGTTCAGCCGCGTCAGGACGATCCGGTTGCCCGTCTGCGTCCCCACGCCCGTGGGATGCGGGGTGTAGCCAGAGGTGACGATCTTCCCGTCCGGCTGGATGATGCCGCTGCGCGCGTTGTCGGTGAGGTTGGAGACGTTGAGGGTGTTCACGCCGCTGGTGCCGAACCCGGTGTCAGGCGCGCCATTGGCGGACAGCCGCACGACGACGCGATCCACGTCGAGGCGATCCGTGCCCTTCGCGTGGCCGAACATGACGATGCGATCCGAGCTGTCACGCGCCGCGCCCCACAGGGTCTCACGCGCGGACGTGTTGCCAGGGGCCACGTCCACCACCGCGACGCCGCCGGTACCAAAGGTGGTGTCCAGCGTGCCGTTGGTGTTGAAGCGCACCGCCGCGAACGCCGTGTCCGTAGAGGGGGTAGGCTGTACGCCAGCGTCCGTCCCACCGTCCGTCGGGGGCTCGTGACCTGCGTCCGGGGTGTTGTCGGGGGGATCGATGATCTCGTCATCATCTCCGCAGCCACCCGCCACCGTGAGGGTGAGCGCGAGCACGACCGCGCCCACGAGCGAGGCCCGCAGGCCCGCCCCTTCCGAATTGTTCCGCATGTTTGCCCCTCCAGAGCGTTTTTATGGAATTGAAAACGATTATCGTTTTCAACGCGGCGCGCGGAGTACCGTGGCGATCGAGAGAGTGTCAAGGAGTTCCCCAGACCATTTTGAGAATGCTTGTCACTTCCAAAATCGTTTGGTACGGCAGGGCCATGCCACGAAATCGCCTCGAGGGGGCCCGCGGCGCGGGAGTGTTCGCGCTCGCAGTGCTCACGTGTCTGTGCGCTTGCAAGGAGGACAGCAAGCCCGATCCCGGCAACACGCCTCCGGCGGAGACGGTTCGGAAAGAGCTGCTGGCCGCGGTGGGCTCGTGCGAGCAGAGCCGCTCGAAGGCCTTCCAGGCTACTGCCGTGGAGCTGGAGACGGCGACAGCGGCCTTGGCTGCGGCTCCCGACACGGCCAATCGGGACGCGGCTCGGGCGGCGTTCCACCGGGCGATGGACGCGTGGCAGGAGATCGATGCCATGCAGGTGGGGCCCACGCTGCCTCGAAGCCAGCCGGGCGGGGCGGAGCTGCGGGACAACATCTACTCGTGGCCGCTCGTGAGCCGGTGCGCCGTGGAGGAGCAGATCGTCGCTCGTGGCTACGAGTCGCAGGACTTCCCGGCGATGTTGGTGTCCCGCCGGGGGCTGTACGCGGTGGAGTTCCTGCTGTTCTACGAGGGCACGGACACGGCCTGTGCTCCGAGCTCTCCGATCGTGGCTGGAGGGACATGGGCAGCGCTGCCGGTCGAGGAGCGGCAGGCGCGCAAGCGGGCCTATGCGGCGGCGGCGGCCAAGGCGGTGCGGGCGCGAGCGGATCAGTTGGCGGACGCGTGGGATCCGGGGAAGGGGAACTTCGGGGCGACGCTGGCGTCGCCTGGCACGGGCAACGCGATCTACCCGTCGGTGCAGATGGCGCTGAACTCGGTGAGCGACGGGCTCTTCTACCTCGATAGTGAAATGAAGGATCGGAAGCTGGCGCGCCCGCTGGGCCTGCGGGAGTGTGACTCAGAGTCGTGCCCGGAGCTGCTGGAGTCGATCTACGCGGGGCGTTCGAAGGCGAACCTGCGCAACAACCTCGTGGGGTTCCGGCGCATCGTCGAGGGCTGTGGGGAAGGGTTCTCGGGCAGGGGCTTCGATGATTTGCTGGAGGCGGTGGGCTCAGACTCGCTCGCGCAGGCCCTGCGCTCGAGGCTGGTGGCAGCCGATGCCGCGCTCAACGCGATCGAGGAGCAGGATCTGGCGCAGGCGCTCGTGCAGGACAAGGCCTCGGTCCGCGCGCTCTACGATTCGCTCAAGGGTGTGACGGATCTGCTCAAGACCGACTTTGTCACCGTGCTGGACCTCGAGCTGCCCCAGACGGTGGAAGGGGACAATGACTGAGCAGGCGGTGAGCACGCCGGGCACGGCCAGTCGGCTCTGGGCGCATCTGCTGGCTCCGCGAGACATCGCGGCCCTGGCGGTCTTCCGGGTGGCGTTCGGGTTGATGGTGACGGTGTCGGCGGTGCGCTTCCTCGCCTACGGCTGGGTGCAGGAGTTCTTCGTCCGGCCGAAGTTCCACTTCACCTACTGGGGCTTCGGGTGGGTGCCCGCGCTCCCGGCCCCGTGGATCCACGTCGTCTTCGCGGCCCTGGGCATGTTGGGGCTCTGCGTGGCGCTGGGCTTCTACTACCGCGTGGCGATCGCGCTGCTCTTCGTCACGTTCACGTACGTCCAGCTCGTGGACGTCACCACGTACCTCAACCACTACTATCTGGTGAGCCTGCTGGCGGGGCTGCTGTGCTTCGTCCCTGCGCACCGGGCGTTCTCCGTGGATGCGTGGAGGAACCCGGTGCTGCGCCAGGACTGGCTGCCCACGTGGTGCACGTACCTGCTGCGCTTCCAGGTGGCCGTCGTCTACGTGTTCGCCGGGCTGGCCAAACTCACCCCGGACTGGCTGGTGCATGCCCAGCCGCTCCAGATCTGGCTCTCGGCGCGCACGGGGCTTCCGCTCGTGGGGCCGATGCTGGATCAGACGTGGGTCGCTTATGCCGCGGCGTGGTCGGGGTTCCTCTTCGACACGACGATCGTGGCCTTCTTGCTCGTGCGGAGGCTGCGTCCGTTTGCGTACGTGGTGGTGCTGGGGTTCCATGCGGCGACCTGGGCGCTGTTCCCCATCGGGATGTTCCCGGTGATCATGGTCACGGCCGCGTTGGTGTTCTTCGATTCCTCCTGGCCGCGGTGGCTCGTGTCGCGCCTGCGCAGGGTGGAACGGCCGAAGCCGCCCGTTGCGGTGCCCGTGCTGGCGGCCCCCGGGAGGAAGGCCCGGATCGCCCTGGGGGTGGCTGTGGCCTATGGGATCCTTCAGATCGCGCTTCCGCTCAGGACCCACTTCTATGGAGGCAATGTCCTCTGGCACGAGCAGGGCATGCGCTTCTCGTGGCGAGTGATGGCCCGAGAGAAGAACGGCAGCGTGACCTTCGTGGTGCGCTCACCCGTGACGGGCAAGGAGTGGCACGTGCCTCCGCGCCAGTACCTCACGCAGCTTCAGGAGCGGGAGATGTCCGTGCAGCCGGACCTCATCCTGCAGCTTGCTCGGCGCATCGCCCGCGACTTCGAGGCGGAGGGCAAGGGCCCCGTCGAGGTTCATGCCGACGCGCGTGCATCGCTGAACGGGCGCCCCTCGGAGCTCCTGGTGGATCCGGAGGTGGATCTCGCGCACCAGGCGGATGGGCTTGCTCCCAAGGGGTGGATTCTGCCTGCGCCGGACTCTCCGCCCGCTCGGCTTCGGCCTGCGCAGCGCTGGGGCGCCTCTGCGCGTCGGTAGGATCCTTCGCCTCATTCCTTCAGCCCGCCCTCCAGCAGCCAGTCGCGTACCGCGAGGAATCGCGCCGTGGGCGCCGCGGCCCTGCGCCATGCCAGCCAGAGCGTCCCCCGGTTGTGGCGCAGCGAGCGTCGGCGGACCTCCGGTTCGAGCGCTACCATCCGCCCCTCGTTGACCGAGGTTCCAACCAGGTAGTCGGGCAGCACGGTGATGCCGCATCCGGCTTCCGCCAGCGCCAGCATCTCGTCCAGGTTGGTGATGCGGCATACCACCTGGGTGGGCAGCGGCTCTCGGGGACCGAAGGCCGCTCGCCACCAAGGGACGAGCATCGCCAGATCGGAGTCGAAGGCGATGAAGCGGTGAGCCGCAAAGTCCCGTGCCGAGCGAGGCGTGCCGTGTCGCCGCAGATAGCCGGGCGCGGCCACGGCGATGAAGCCTTCATGGGCGATCGGGTGCACCTCCAGCCCTGGCTCCTCGGGCAGCGTGCCGACAATGGCCAGGTCCAGCTCTCCGCCCAGCAGCCGGCGGGTGAGCAGGCTGGGGACATCGAAGCGGATGTTCAGGCGCAGGTCTGGGTAGCGCTCCAGCAGAGAGGGCAGGCGAGGGCGCAGCCAGGAGCGGCAGAAAGGCCACGGGCCTCCCAGTGATACCTCTCCGCGCACTGCTCGGTGGGTGGCGGCGGCTTCCTCCAGCGCCGCATCGAGGGCAGGCAGGTGCTCGCCCAGCCGCTCGATCAGAGCTTGGCCGATCGCCGTGAGCCGGGCGCGCCGTCCTACGCGCTCGAACAGCGCGACGCCCAAGCGCTGCTCCAGTGCCTTGAGCTGCTGGCCTACCGCCGAGGCCGTGATCCCCAGCCGTGCTGCTGCGGCTGCGTAGGTCCCGGCCCGGCTCACCTCCCACAGCGTCCAGAGCGCTTCGTGATTGCCAAGCATGGCTACACATTATGCGAAGAAGCCCTCGATTTTCTTGGCCCCCAGCCAGCGCTACTTCTTAGCCATGGCCCCCATGAAGGGTGGCCCCCAAGGAGCAATCACCATGAAGGCACTGGCTGCCCTCAAGATTCTGCTGATCGTCACCAGCCACGAGCAGCTCGGCACCACTCAGGAGCGCACGGGGTTCTGGCTGGAGGAACTCGCGGCGCCCTACCAGGAGTTCTCGGTGGCGGGTGCGCAGGTGGACATCGCGTCTCCCCGCGGAGGGAAGGCCCCCGCGGATCCCCGCAGCGTGAAGGATCCCTCCGAGGTTTCTCGTGCGTTCCTGGCCGACCCCAAGGCGGTGAAGAAGCTCGAGCACACGCTCGTGCTGGAGGAGGTGAAGGAGCCGTACGACGCCTACTTCGTGGTCGGTGGGCACGGGGTGATGTGGGATCTGGCGGTCCACACCCCGCTGCAGCGCCTGCTCGCGAGCGCCTACGAGCGGGGCGCGGTGGTGGCGGCGGTGTGCCATGGGCCCGCGGCGCTGGTGGGGGTGAAAGGCTCGGATGGCCGCCCACTGGTGGCGGGCAAGCGCGTGGCGGGCTTCTCCAATGAGGAGGAGGTGGCGGTGAAGCTCGACAAGGTGGTGCCCTTCGCGCTCGAGACACGGCTGCGCGAGCTGGGCGGCCGCTACGAGCGCGGGCCCATGTGGGGCAGCTTCGCGGTGCGAGACGGGCGGCTGGTGACGGGCCAGAACCCGGCCTCTTCCGTGGCTGTCGCGCGCGAGGTGCTCGCCGCTCTGAAGGAGCAGTGAGGCGCACGGGCTTGGGAGGAGCAAGGAGGGCTCCTCCCTTCGGCGGCGGACGCGGTGGTCAGCGCAGCCACTGGCGGCGCGGGGAAGTCAGGCGGGCCAGCAGTGCCAACCCACCCAGCAGCCAGGAGGCATCGCCTGAGCCTGCAGCGCAGTCACAGCCGCCCGGATCCGGAGGCTCGGGTGTGTCAGGGGTGGTGTCCACCGTGAAACGAACCGGGGTGGACGCGGAGCTGGTGCCTCCCGTGTCGCTGACGGCACCGACAGAAGGTGTCGGTGGGCTGGTTGGAGGGGTTGGGCGGAGTCGAGGTGATCGCAGTGTCAGGCACCGTCACATCGATAAGCCAGGAGAAGGAGGCCGGAGAGGGGTCCACGTTGCCCGCCGTGTCGCGTGCCCGCACCTGGAAGGAGTGGGTCCCCTCGGCAAGGCCGTCATAGCGGGCGGGGTTCACCCCAAGAGCGTCCGGTCCTTGGTAGAAAGAGGCCCATGGGGCATCCCACCTCCGAGAACCGTACGCCCTTCACCTTCGAGCCACTCTTCCTCGCGGATGAGGAACTGCGCCCGCTGCTCGTACCCGTGGTGAAGGCCACGTTCGAGATCAGCCCTCAGGGCAAGCTTTCACTGGCAGAGGAGCAGGAGCCACTCGAGCTGTCCGGCACGAAGTGGGACGGCTCGGACGAGGCCAGCGACAAGTACGAGCCCGAGGGCGCCTTCTTCAAGCCCGCCACGGACGTGGTCCTCGTGGGCCACGCTCATGCCCAAGAGAAAGGCACTCGCGAGCTGCTCGTCGCCCTCAAGGTCGGGGCCCTGCAAAAGGGTGTGAGGGTCATCGGCGATCGGGCCTGGTTCAAGAGCATGGGCAGCATCGCCATGACGAAGCCCGCTCCCTTCGAGCGCATCCCTCTCCGCTATGAGCGTGCCTTCGGCGGCTGGGATCGCAGCAACCCCGACGCCGCGAAGCACCATTTTGAACCTCGCAACCCCGTGGGCACCGGCTTCCGCGCGGCCGGGAGCCGCTTCGAGGAGGGCGTGCGTCTGCCCAACCTGGAAGACCCGGTGCAGCCCATCGAGGAGTGGGGAGACCGCCCCGCGCCCGTGGGCTTCGGCTTCATCGGTCCGAACTGGCAGCCTCGCGCCGCCTTCGCTGGTACCTACGACGCGGCCTGGGAGAAGTCGCGCAAGCCGCTGCTCCCGAGAGACTTCGACCGGCGCTTCCTCAACGCCGCGTCCCCCGGCCTCATCGCTCCCGGCTACCTCCAGGGGAGTGAGCCCGTCGTCATCGCCAACGCTACCCCCGAGGGCCGGCTCGCCTTCAGTCTCCCCGGGCTTCCGCCCCCGCAGGTCGTGGTCTACCGGAAGCGCGAATCGGACGAGGATCTCGAACTGCGCCTCGACACCGTGATCATCGACACCGACGCGATGCGCCTGGTCCTCCTCTGGAGGGGGATGCTCGTGCTCGCCCAGGAGCCCACCGAAGTGGAGTCCATGGTGGTCACCTGTGAGGGTTCGGAGCGGTGGGGACCTCCCCAGGCATCCGGCGAGCAAGCGGAGTAGAATGAAGGGCCACGGGGCCGCGTGGGGCCCAGAGAGTCCGAGATGAGCACGAGCGTCGGCGTCAACAAGCTGTCAGTGGTGAACCAGGACACGAACGGGAAGACCATCGCCTTCCCGGACGTGTGCAAGACGCCGAGCCCCGGCGGGCCCATTCCCATCCCGTACCCGAATATCGCCCAGTCCTCGGATACGGATAAGGGCACCAAGAAGGTGAAGGTGGACGGCAAGCCCGTGTGCATCGCGGACTCCAACTTCAAGATGAGCACGGGCGACGAGGCGGGCACCGCGGGCGGTGGCGTGGCCTCCAACAAGACCAAGGGCAAGGCCGAGTTCGTCAACTACTCCTTCGACGTGAGCTTCGAGGGCAAGGGCGTGGCCCGCTCCTTCGATCTCATGCTCCACAACGACAAGAACACGCCGCCGTTCCCCGTGCTGCAGGCGCCCGTCATCGGCCTGGGCAAGTCCGGAGATAAGCCCAAGTGCCTCCTCTGTGAGAAGGAGCTCTAGCCCCAGTGCGAGGGCCGGGAAGGCACGGGCATGAAGAAGCGTGAGGCCGGACACAAGAGTGGACAGGCCCTCGAGGAGCTCATCCGCGAGCCTCGGGTTGGCTCGGTCGTGGGCGTCACGAAGGACGGCTCGCCCCGGGTGGATTACCCGGGCAACACGCGAGGCCCGCTCGCCGCTCGGGTGTCCGCGTCGATTCCCTCGGACGTCCTGGTGCGCGCCGCCGAGCAGCACCAGCAGGCACTCCTCTTCTTCGAGAACGGCGATCCTGGGCTGCCCATCCTCGTCACCCTTTTAGCCACGCCGAGCGCCACGCCGCTCACGGATGCGGTGCTCGCGGAGCCCGCGGCCTCGATGCCCGAGGAGGCGCTCGTGGACGGTGAGCGGGTGGTGATCCGCGGCCAGCAGGAGGTCGTCCTCGAGTGCGGCAAGGCCAGCATCACCCTGCGCCGGGACGGGAAGATCGTGCTGAAGGGCGCGGAGATCCTCACGGCCGCCTCCGGGCTGCAGCGCATCAAGGGCGGCAAGGTTCAGATCAACTGACGCATCCCGTGCGACGCGGGTTCACTTGCTGGCGGTGCGCGCCGGGATGGCCCAGTCATCCGCGTACTTCGCCGCCATGGGGACGCGGGCGAGGGGAGGGCAGTACTTCAGATCCGCGCCTTCGAGCGGAATGCCCGCCCGCTCCGCCAGCCGCAGCAGCGCCAGCCCCTCCAGCCAGAGGAAGCGGTGCGGGGCGAACGCGGTGACAGGCGTGCCGAACTCCTGGGCCTCCTTCTCGATCCGGACTTCGTAGTCGAGCCGAGCGGCCTCGAAGGCCTTCGCGAAGCCGGACGAGGACTGGGTGAGCAGCGCCCGCGCCAGGGCACAGCGGCTGCCGTACTCCTTCTTGTTGAGCTTCTCCAAGCGGGCGATCAGCGGCTCCACCCGCGAGGCCGGAGGCGGCTTGTGGTGCGCGAGCTGCTGGAGGATGACGGCCCAGAGGAACTCGTCCTCGTACTCACGCACCTCCGCGTGCAGCCAGGTAGAGGTGGAGGCCGCGGCGATGGCGTCCGCCTGGGGGAAGTTCCCAGCGGCGAGCGCGGCCAGCAGGGGCATGTTCCACGAAGCGGGAGGAGGGGTGAGCTGACGGGCCTGGAGCAGCTCCAGGAGTCGGCGGCCGTTCTCGGCGGCGCGGCACAGGTTGAGGAAGAAGCCCTGGGGGTTGCCATCCACCAGCAGCGTGGCCACGGCGATGGTGTGGAGGCTCAGGAGGATGTCGTTGACCTGGGCCAGCAGCGTGTCGCGATCCGCGCCGGGCCGGAAGTCGTCCATGAGCCCTTCGAGCTTCATGGCCGCATCGGCGCGGAGGGATTTCATGTTCGGCATGTATGCTCCAGGGCCTGAAGGGGGAGCCTACCCATGTTCGAAGCCAACTGCTTGAAGGAGAAGCCTGCGGACATCGTCGCGCGGGTGCTCCGAGAGAAGACGCCCTGCTTCCTGTCCGCTCGGAAGGGAGAGCAGGGCGTGTTGCTCCCGCTCGATGGCGTCCTGGACGAAGTGCTTCAGCTCCACCCCCAGATCCTGGATGCCCAGGTGAAGGATCTGAAGACGGCCTCGGAGATGCCCATCTACTGCATGCAGGTGGGACTCTCGGGAGGGCGGGACGCCATCCGCTTCCTCGATGGGAAGGACCGGCCCGTGCTGGCGCTCGTGAACGTCAAGCGGTTCATCCGCTGGCTGGAAGAAGACCCCGAGCCTCCCACACCGAAGCGCAAGGCGAGCCCGGCCCGGAAGAAGGCAGCCAAGCCCCGGAAGGCGGCCACGAAGCGCAAGAAGGGGTAGGCGCCTGGGTCCGCCCGGTCAGAAGGTGATGCCGCCGTCGGGGTCATCGAACTCCGCGCCTCCCAGCTCCAGGCCATCCCAACCCTCGGCCTTGAAGAGCTGGTAGTTCGTCACGCCTTGCTTCTCGAAGGCGGTGCGGACCTTGTCGTCGATCACGATCAGATCGGGCATGTTCGTCGCGCGGAAGAGGTGAGCCCCCTTGTCGACGGCCTTGGGCTGAAGCACCAGCTTCTTGATCCGGGAGATCTCGCCTTCGATCAGCGAGTCCATGACGACATCCGACTTCTTCATGTCGATGATGTCCTGGGTGCCGACAGGGTTGAGGATGAAGTAGTCCTTCGCGGCCACCGCGCCCTTGTGGTCCTTGATGGAGACAGGCAGGAACTCGAGCTCGGGCGTCTCCAGTTGCTCCAGGATGGCGCGCACCTTGCTGGAGACGTAGAGCGCGTCGTCGAAGTTGAAGACGAAGTCGAAGAGCTCGCGCCGGCTCTTGAACTTGTCCGCAAACTGGACGGCCGCGTTCTTGGGGAACTCCTTGGCCAGCCGCTCGCCCTTCCCATAGCGCCACGCCTTGATCTTGCTGCGGGGGAAGCCCCCGAGAACCGCCCCTTGGTTCGGAACCTTGAGGATCCAATAGGCCATGTGCCCACCTGCTCCCGATCAGTCAGTACAGCGCGCCCCACTTGAACTTGGTCTTGCCGTCCTTGGTTTCGTAGCGGACGTTCACGTCCACGAGCACCTTGCCGGCCAGCACCGCATTCACGCTCCTGCGTCCTAGCGCGATGAGGAACTCCCAGCACTGGTTCTCCAGGTCTTGGAGCTGCTCGAACACCTTCTCTTTGAGCTTTTCATGCTTCGCCCCTTTGTCGGCCAGCTCCTGAAGCTTCTTGGAGAGCTTGCTGAGGGCCTTCATCACCCGGGCGGTGTATTCCGGATGGTCTCCCGGGTGCTGGATCAACCGGTGGACAGGAACAGCCCAGGCCTGATCCGGCAAGTCGATCATGTTGTGCCCGTGGTTGATGTTGTAGTCGGACTTGAGGATGATCTGGCGCTGCGCCGCTGTGAAGCAGAGTGTGCCGTTGAGCTCGAAGTAGAAGGCCGAGCCCGGCAGCATGTGGTGGGCCTCCCAGACATAGGGGAAGCGCTGTCCGGCCTTCTTGCCCTTGTACTTGGCCGAGGGGTTGAAGTTCTCCACCGGGCCGCCCGGGAACTTGAAGTGCTCCAGCTTCTTCCGGTTGATGCGCTTCACGTGGTGGTGCGAGAGGTCCTGGTACACCTTGTTCCGCCCGCCGTTCGTCAGCAGGTAGTCGTGCGCCCGCTGGGCGTACTTGTCGCCCTTGCCCAGCACGCCCTTGAGCGGATCGTCCGTGCTCGCGTGCGGCAGGCCCTTGGCCTTCGCCTTGGCCTTCGCCTTCTTCTTCTTGGCCTTATCGGCCGCGTACTTCCGATCCAGGCTCGCGTGATAGCTGTCGTGGATCTTCTGGGAGTACGCGGTGTTCTCGACGACATCTGGAGGCATGGGGATTACCGCCGTGAACGGCCGGGAGCCGAGGGCTCCTCGGAGGAGAAGTGGAGGGCTGCGCGCTCGCCCGTGTCCGAGGACGAGAGCACGAGAATAGAAGGAGCAGGGGCGTAGCCTCGCTGGAAGGCCCGGAAGGCCACGGCGGCGCCGAGCCCTCCCGAGGCCACTCCCGTGTGGCCAAAGCTCAGGGCGGGCAGCCACGCGGGAGCATCCGTCAGGGAGCGCTCGCGGCTGGCGAGCTGGAGTTGGAGCAAGCCCCACTCGTACGCGCGCCAGTGCTGGCCGTCGTGGTCGGAGATGAGCAGGGGCACGCGGGCCTGGGGCGAGAGAGGCCCCAGCGCGGTGAGGAGGCAGCCCGCGAGCGGCTGAGCATCGGTGGGACGATCCGCCCCGACCGGGTGCGGATCCGTGTCCAGCGCCACGCTTCGGAGGAAGACCGGCGTGCCCTGGGCCTCTGCTCGGGCCGCGGAGGTGGGGCTCAAGAGGAGGGCCACGGCGGCCTCGCCGGGGATGAGGCCCGTGGGGTGGTCCTCGGTCTTGAGCAGCCCTTCGTCGTTGAGGAAGCGCACGGTCTCGGGTGAGGCCAGGCTGTCCACGGCGCACACCAGGGCGGTGCTCACCCGGCGGTTCTTCAGATCCTCTGCCGCGGCCGCCAGGGCCATGCCGAACGCCGCGTTGCCTCCGTGGAAGAGGCGCGCGGGAGGGCCTCGCCATGGGTGTCGCAGCGCCGCGAAGGTTCCCTCCACCACGCGCGCTCCGAGCGCTGCCACGCGCTCCTCGACGGTGTCCGCGTTCTCGTCCTCGGGCTCCTTGCTGGGGGTGAAGCCGCGCGCTTCGGGATCAGGCAGCGCGACGTAGAGCCCCGCCTGTGCATCCAGCGCGCTCAGGTCCGCCCGCGTCGCGAGGTCCGCGAGTGCCTCGGTGAGCAGGGCGATCAGCCGGCCCACTCCGGAGAAGCCAAACGTGGCGGCTGGGAGCACATGGACGGCCACGGTGGCGGGCTCCTCGTCGCCCTGGAAGAAGACCTCGGCGTCCGGAGCTGCGGAGGGCCGGGAGACGCCCGCGCGGAACGCCGCGCACGCCGGGATCAACGGGCCCAGCGAGGACGCCAGCCCTATGGTCTTCACCCATCCCATCATACGTGCCGGTCCACGCGCGTGAGCATAGGGGAGCCCGCAGGTTCCAGCCAGGGTGCCGTGATTATCCTTCCTGCGTCGTCTCTCACTGGGCGGACTGACGCGCGGCGGTCTTTTTCTCTTCTTCCCACTCCTCCAGGCTGCGCGCCACCGGGTGAAGGGTATGCCGCTTCAGCCGCTTGTGGTGCACCGCGAAGTAGTGCTCTCCGGCGATGGCGAGGAAGGAGAAGGGAGAGGCGGGGTGGTGGACCAGCCACGCCTCGGCTTCTTCACGTGTCTTGAATGAAGGAGTGTTGGGAGGAATCCCACGTGCCGTGAGTTCTTCAATATATGGCTCTATCGTAAAATCACGAGACACACCTCGAGAGCCGTCCTCGCGGGAATACCAAGCCAAGTAATACTCATCTCCAATAAGGATGCGGGCCGGGCTGGGAGGTTCTGCCAAACCCTTCAGCCAGATTTCCGCCTCCTCGCGTGTCGCGAAGGAGGCCATGGCGAGCGGCGCATAGTCGAGGCGGTGGGTGAAGAAGTCCTCGAAGTCAGCGGTCTGTCCGGTGTCTGCGAGGAAATTCAGGAGGTTGATGAGGATGAGTGCATGCTTCGCTTGGTCCGGGCCGGGTGCCTCCTCCAAAGCTTTGCGAGCGAGAGCCATGGCCTGTCGCGAGGCTGCCTCTTGGCGTGAGTCCAGAGCGGCGCTCACGTAGGGTGGTGGCGTGGATGGAATCCCCTGAAGATAGTCTTCGAACTGGTAAGCCTGCCCCAACTCAGAGATGAAGGAGAATTGCTCTCTCAAATAGCGCCAGAGTTCGCTTTCTTCCTCCCGGCCGGCGGACATGGCTGAACGCCATCGCTTTCCAGCAAAAAGCGATGCGTTTGAAAGAGGTTCAAAAATCTTCATGGGACGTCCTTGCGAGCCGCGCAGACGGGACTGTCCCAGAGGAGTCCTCCGCTAGCAGCACCAGCGGCACCAAGATGAGAGCACCTCCGGCAGATGCGGCAACCGCCGCAGTGAAGGCGACTCCTGCGATGACGATGACGGTGCCCACGAGAATCTCTTCGCGGTGATTCTTTATCCAATCAACCGCAGGATCGATTGCGTCAAACTCCGCAGCATACTCCGCAGCCCACTCGCCCATTCCCCGATTGCACATATCCGCAAGTTTCAAACAGGACGATTCACACCACCGTCCCTTGTGGATGCGCCACGGCCCCAGGTACGAGCATGAGCGCAAGGCTCGTGGCCAGCACCTCCTGTGCGAGGGACGCGGTTCGCATTGCAGTACACCCTCCTCTGTGCCGGTCCACGCTCGTGAGCATAGGGGAGCACGTGGGTTGCAGCTAGGATGCCGTGACCGTGGCGAAGCCTCCATCACCCCCCGCGTACCGCCGTCCTCCCGTGCCCTGGCACGTGCTGGAAGTCCACCTCGAAGAGGCCACCTTCCTCTGGGCTCAATGGGAGCACGCGCTGTGGGCGCCGGACTACGTGCTGGGCGAGCTCGCTCAGCGCGAGGAGCAGCGCCTGCTGGCCCACATCGACGCGCTCGTGCTCGGCGGCCGGCCGGTGGCCGAGCGGCTCTTGATTCCCGCCATCCAGGGTGAGGAGGTGAGCGCCATCAGCGTGGCGTCCCTGGCGCTGCTCGGCGGTGAGGACGTGGACTGGCAGAAGACGGTGCTTGAGTGGCTCGCCGAGGGCGCTGAGGAACTCATCTCCGGCATCCGGCGCGGTGTGGAGCTGAGCCCGCGCGAGGAGCTCACCCCAGCCCTGTTGGCGCTGGTTCCCACCCTTCCGCCCAATGAGCAGGCCGGGGTGCTCGCTGCCCTGCGCTTCCGTCAGGCGGATGCCAGCGAGGCCTTGGGGAAAGTGAAGCTGGGCGAGGACGTCTCCCTGCGCGTGGAGGCGGTCCGCAACGCCCGCTTTGTCTCCCGGCCACTTGGCGAAGAGCTGGTCCGCTTGGGACTCGGGGACAGCGAGCCCCTGGTGCGCGACGCGGCGCTGGAGGCGGGGCTCGTGCTGGGCAGCCGTCAGGCCTGGACGCGGTGCCGCAAGCTGCTGGAGGCGGGCGGGGAGGTGCCTCGGATTGCCTTGCTCGCACTGGCGCTGGGCGGGGAGGCGGCGGACCTGGAGGCGCTTGGGGCCGCGTTGAAGGATCCGGCGTTGCGTGACGAGGCGCTCTGGGCGCTCGGTTTCAGCGGGCGGCTCACGGCGGCGGAGCTGGCCTTCGAGAACCTTCAGGCGGTGGGCGATCGGCTCGCTGCCGAGTCCTTCGCGGCCATCACCGGCCTGCCGCTCGCGGCGCCCTTCATCGAGGAGGAAGAGGAGGGGGAGGAGGACTTCGAAGAGGAGCTCCTGGAGGAAGAGGAGCAAGAGGCGCCCAAGGCCCCGGTGGCGGAGCTGCTCCCCGGGCCCGAGGTGCTCCCGGGCAAGGTCCGCGTGGACCGGGTGGATCGCTGGTGGGGCGAGGCCCGCAGGCGCTTCGAGCCCTCGGGCCGCTACCTCCGGGGCCAGCCCCTCTCGGCCGACCTCCTCCGCGCCGCGCTGGAGGGTGAGCCGCTGCGCCGCCGCTCCGTGCTGGCATGGGAACTGGCCATCCGCAGTCAGGGCTCATGCCAGATTGAATCCCGCACGTGGACGCACGTGCAGCGGGCTCAGGCCCAGAAGGCCGCGGGCCTGCGCTCGGATCTCCTCTCCCGCTCCTTTGATCGGCTCCTGAACCGCTGACGCCCAGGGGCGCGAGGCTCAGTTGTCGGCGATCTTGCTGCCCTTGATGATGACGTCGCCGCTGGCGGTCACCTCGACCTTGGCGCCCTTGATGACGATGTCCCCGCTCTTCTTGAACGTGAGCGAGGCCGAGCCCACCTTGATGGTGAAGGTGTCCTCGGCCACCAGGCTGATCTCCTTGGCCGACAGCTTGTGGTTCTTCTTCGTCACTTGCTGGAGCATGCCGCCCACCGTGAGCGTCATGTCCTTGCCCACCTCGAGCGTGCGCGACTCGCCCACCGTCTCCGTCAGCTCCTTGCCCACCGTGAGCGTCTTCGAGCCGGCGATCTTCTCCGTCTTCTGCGAGCCCACCAGCTCGGTCTTGGAGCCGCCCACCTCCTCGGCCTTCACCCCCGCCACCGCCACGTTCATCGCCGCGCCCACGCTGATGGCGTAGGCCCCGCCCACATTGAGCGCCTTGGCCAGGCCGATCGTCTCCGCCGAGGCCAGCGCCACCGACAGCGTGTGAGTCCCGCCCACCTCGATGTTCTGCGCGCCGCCCACCGTCTCCGTGTGGTTGCCCGCCACCGTCGTCGTCCGGTTCGAGCGCACCTCCACCGTCTGGTTGCCGCCCACCGTCGAGTCGTCGTTTCCCTGCACCTTCAACGACTGGTTGCCGCTGATCTCCCGGCGCCGATCCTTCGCCACCGTGAGCGACTCGTTCCCGCCGATCGACTGGTTCTTGTCGTTCTCGATGCCGATCTCCATGTCCTTCTGCGCATGGAGGTAGATCTGCTCCTCACCGGCCGCGTCCTCGAAGCGCAGCTCATTGAAGCCGCCACTGGAGGGGCTGGAGTCCGAGCGCAGCGTGCTCTGCGTCCGCTTCCCGGGCAGATCCGTGGGGGGAGGGTTGTGCCCGTTGTACACGCGCCCGGTGATGAGGGGCCGATCCGGATCGCCCTCCAGGAAGTCCACCACCACCTCCTGCCCGATGCGCGGCAGGTACAGCGCACCCCAGCCCGGGCCCGCCCACGCCTGACTCACGCGGATCCAGCACGAGCTCCGGTCGTCGCCCGGCGCCTCGCGGTCCCAGTGGAACTTCACCTTCACCCGGCCGTGCTCGTCGGTGTGGATCTCCTCGCCCGAGGGCCCCACGACGATCGCCGTCTGCGGCCCGGGAATCACCGGACGCGATGTCCGCCGAGGCGGGCGGTAGGGGACCTCGGACGGCATGCACTGGAAGGTGCTGCGGTACGGCTTGCGCCCCGTGAGCCTTCCGTTCGACTGCTCGAAGAGGAGCACCTCAGGTTGATAACCCTCGTGCATCACCGATAGCAGCAGGTACTCGCGGTTCAGCTCGGGCTCCGCGTGGCCCGTCAGCTCGAACTTGTGTCCCGGCATCATCCGCCGGCTCTGGCACTGGCCCCACGCCACCTGCCCGGGAGCCCGCAGCTCCTCCAGGCGGATCTTCGCCACATCCTGACCTGGGCCGGGATCCTCGTATTTGCCCGGGTAGTCGTACACCTCGAGCGCCGTGTCGCCCTTCGAGTCCTGGCTGTCCACCGTCATGTCCAGCGAGGGCCGCACGAAGTCGAAGTCCCGCAGCGCCACTGCCCCGGGGACCACTTCCAGCTTCCCTGCCATGTCGTAGACGCACTCTTCCGTCGCCGCCATGCCCGCCGGATCCCGGAAGGGCAGCGCCGGCTCGCCGAGGATGGGCGTATGCACACTGGGGGAATCCCCCAATACCAGCTCGTGCTCACCCTGTTCGTGGCGGAAGAAATAGAAGATGCCCATCTCCTCCATCAGCCGCGAGACGAAGTCGAAGTCGGACTCGCGGTACTGCACGCAGTAGTCCCGTGGCGAGTAGGAGCCCTGGAGGTCCAGGGTGTACTTCACCTTTCCCGCGTCCAGCACCGCCTGGATGATCTCGGGGATGCTCTTTTGCTGGAAGATTCGGCTGCGGCGGGTATGGCGCAGCTGGTGGAACCGGGGCTCGAGCACCGCGCGGTAGCGGTTGCGCTGTGGCCCGCCTCCCATGTTCCATCGGCTCAGCTCGGAGACGAGACCGTGCAGGTAGCGGATGTCGTCCCCCTGGCGCACCACCAGGGCGGCGGGCTGGCCGAGCAGATCGGCGGCCTCGACGACCATGTCGGATGCGGCGGTGAAGACGAGCTCCACCCGGTACGGGGTGGACAGGCCCTCGCGGGCCTCGAACTCGATGACGGAGAGCTCTCCCTGTGTGAAGGGGCCTGCGGCGAACTCGAACTCAGGCTCGCTGGCGGTCAGGACACTGGCTGGTCTCACCGGAATGCTCCCTTGTGCGCTCGGCAAGGACGATAGATGCCTGCTTCGGGTCCCGTCCATCCGAGGCGGGGCTTCATGCTAGCGTCTCTGCCTGCGTCGCGCTGCCCTGGGAGAAGCTGTGCCGTCAGGACAAGAGACCCGCCGCATCGCCTTCGAGTTCCGCGCGGGGCCCTACACCTCCGAGGAGCTCACCGTGCTCGGCTTCTCCGGGCGGGAGGAGCTGTCGCGCGCGTTCTCCTTCACCGTGGAGCTGGCGGCCGTGGGGCAGGCGGCCATCCAGCCTCGGGAGATGCTCGGGCAGAAGGGCGTGCTGGCCTTGCATGATGTGGTGAATGGGGCCTCGCGCTTCGTCCACGGGATCATCGGCCGGGTGGAGTCGCTGGGCGAGCGGCAGGGGCTCATGCGCTACCGGGCGCTGCTCGTCCCCGAGTTCTGGAAGCTCCGCCACGTGCGCCGCAGCCGCATCTTCCAGCAGAAGAGCGTGCCGGAGATCGTCCAGCAAGTGCTCGAAGAGGCAGGGCTCTCGCACGGCGGGAGCCTGGATGGCAGCTACGCGCCCCGGGACTTCTGCGTGCAGTACCGCGAGTCGGACTTCGACTTCGTGTCCCGGCTGCTCGAGTCCGAGGGCATCTTCTTCTTCTTCGAGCACACCGAGGACGCGCACACGCTGATGCTCGGAGATGGCACGGGCGCGCACACGCCCATTCCGGGGGAGGCGCGCCTGCCGTTCCGAGGGGCTCTGGGCACCGAGGTCAGCGAGGAGCACGTGCTGGGCCTGGAGCGCGTGGCCCGCGTGCAGCCGGGCGCGGTGGTGCTGCGGGACTTCGACTTCGTGCGCCCGTCGCTGGATCTGACGGCGAACAAGGAGGCGTCCAACGTCGGCACGGAGCTGGAGGTCTACGACTATCCGGGCAAGTACGAGGATCCGGGCGCTGGAAAGAACCTGTCGAAGGTGCGGCTGGAGGAGCACCGGCAGGATGCCGAGCGCTGCGAGGGCGAGAGCTCGAGTGTGCGCATGGTGCCTGGCTGCACCTTCACGCTGACGGAGCATCCGGATGCCGCCTTCGAGGGGGACTACCTGTTGGTCGCGGTGGAACACTCGGGCGGGCACCACGCCTACCGGAGCCGGTTCCATGCGCTCCCGGCGGCCGTGCCTTTCCGTCCGCCTCGGCTCACCCCGGCGCCTGTGATTGCCGGAGCGCAGACGGCGATCGTCGTGGGGCCCTCGGGCGAGGAGATCCACACCGACGAGCACGGCCGCATCAAGGTCCGCTTCCACTGGGACCGCGAGGCGCCGGGCGACGACCGGAGCTCATGCTGGATCCGCGTGAGCCAGGCGTGGGCGGGGGCCGGGTGGGGCGCGCTGTACCTGCCGCGCATCGGGCAGGAGGTCATCGTCCGGTTCCTGGAGGGCGATCCGGATCGTCCGCTGGTGGTGGGCTCGGTCTACAACGGCGAGAACCCGCCGCCGGTGCCGCTGCCAGACGAGAAGACGAAGAGCACGCTGCGCTCCAGCTCCAGCCCGGGCGGTGGAGGCTTCAACGAGCTGCGCTTCGAGGACGCGGCGGGGACGGAGTTCATTGCCCTGCACGGCCAGAAGGACTGGGAGATCCAGGCCGAGAACGACAAGACCCAGCGCATCGGAGGTTTCGAGGATCTGACGGTCGCGGGGAACCGGACGCAGAGCGTGCAGGGCAACCAGATCCTGGCGGTGCAGCAGGAGGACGTCCGGAAGATCCAGGGCAACCAGTCGCTCACGGTGATGGGCAACCGCACCACGGACATCTCGGGGGATCACCACGAGGACGTGGCCAACGCGCAGAGCATCACGGTGGCCCAGGTGCTGAAGCTCGATGTGGCCATGGCCTCCATGGAGAACGTGGCGGCGGCCAAGGCGCTGACGGTGGGCGGGGCGTACTCGGTGGCGGTGGGGTTGGGGTTCAACGAGGCCGTGATCGGACTGAAGGCCGAGCAGGTGGGCGGCTCGTTCATCGAGGTGGTCCAGCTGGACCGCGAGGAGAAGGTCGACGGCGATCGCTCTTCGAAGATCTTCGGCGAGTTCAAAACGGCGATCCCAGAAGAGCTCAAGGTGGAGATCGGCAAGGACCTCACCGAGACAGTGAAGGGGGACACGCTCCACGCCATCACGGGCGGGTTCGCGTGGATGGCCCAGGAGATCGAGCTCAAGGCGGACAAGCTCACCGTGTCGGTAGGCGGCAAGGTGGTGCTGACCGTCGAGCAGTCCGGCAACATCCAGTGGACGGGCAGCTCCATCACCGTCGACGGGAGCCAGCTGAAGTTCAAGGGCTCGGAGGTCAAGAGGATCTCCGCGGGCTCGCAGAAGAGCCTCAAAGGCAAGAAGGGCAAGGCCCCGAAGGCGCCCAAGAAGGATCCAGTTCCAGTCCTCAAGAGCCTCACCTGGGACAAGAACAAGGCCGTGCCCAACCACAACAGCGGTGCGCCCCCGGGCGGCGCTGTGCCCGCGGACGCAAAGATCGTCGCGCAGGTGGAGACGGAGAACGTCCCGGCGGGTGCCCGGGCGCTCATCTCCATCCACCACTGCCTCACGGGCGCGCGAGTGGGGGCGCTTACGGATCTGGTGGTGCAGGGCAACAAGGTGGTGGACAAGAAGACGGGACAGCCGCCGGTGTGGACCTTCGAGGCCAAGCACCTGCCGTGGGATCCCTACGACTGCCCGCACTTCTTCTTCCGCGTGAAGCTGTCCCACAAGGGGCTCACGGGCTCCAGCCCGTATGATCTGGGCAAGGACAAGGCGAAGACGCTCCAGGTCGAGTACTGGCACATGGTGGTCAGTGACTCGGTGGCGGATACAGGCCCGGGCGGTGGGCTCACCACGGGCGCGGAGATGAACGAGATCGCCGGTTTGATCCGCGCCAAGGCGCACCACAAGGCGGGGACGCTTGCGCTCAGTGGGGCCACGGTGCCGGTAGCGAACTGGGGTTCGTTGCTGCGCAACACTTACAGCTATCACCACGCCAGCCACGGCGACGTGCAGGATCCGGGTACGGGTGCCAGCCTGCAGGATCCGAAGAACAACAACCCGCCGCACTCGCAGCCTGGTGGGAACTGGCGCAGTGTCATCGTTGCCGTGGCGTCAAGCAACCAGCCCGGCAACACCTTCGGAGAGGCTGACGTCCGCAACAAGACCGCTGTGCCGAGCGTGCCGCGCTACCTCGTCTACGTGGACACGTGCGTGGCGGGCTGGGAGCGGAGCCTGGGCAATGCCTTCGTCAACCGGGGCACTCGCAACTACCTGGCCTTCCGCTGCTACATCCCCGACAACGACGCGCGGGCCATGGCGCGCAACTTCTATACGAAGTGGAGGGACTCGTATCACTTCAACCCCGCGAAGATTCCAGCGGTCTTCTACGACACGGGCGCGCCCTACTATCACAGCATGCGCCCGGTGCTGTTCGGCGAGGGCGGCGGGTCCATCGATCATCCGTTCCTCCAGCCCTTCACTGCGCTGGGGCGGGCCATCGCCGGGTTCGTCACCAGCGTCGTCTCGATGTTGAAGTAGCCCCAGGAAGCCCAGATGGCCTTGTTCGATCTCGACACGCTGCAGAAGAAGGCGATCGAAGACTGCTTGAAGTTCGCCCAGGAGCACATGAACGGGGACTTCGTCGCTGAGCCCATCCCCGTACCGGACGATGCGGCGCTGACGTGGGATCCTATCGAGCTGCGCTACGTGGCGGATCGCTCGATGGTGCTCTGGCGGCGGTATGGCCAGTTCGAGGTGGTGCTCGACGCGGACGATCGGGTCGTGGGCTACGTGGACCACGACAAGTGGGAGAAGTGCCGCTGGGAGCCGCTGACGGACGCGGAGGCGCTGGCCATCGCTCGCACGAGCGGGCTGCTGCGGCCCGGGCTGACGCTGGTGGAGTCCCGCCAGGGAGAGAAGGGGAGCCTGGAGCTTCGCTTCGAAGGGAAGGAGCCCTCGGACGGGCTGCGCGTGTGCATCAACCCCGCGCGGCGCGCCGTCATCTCCATCCTGCCCGTGGAGGAGGGCGCGCGATGATGCGGGAGCAGGCCGTGGCCATCGCCGAGAGCGCCCGAGAGGAGAAGGAAGTACCCCCGGACGCCCGGGTGGAGTCGGCCGAGCTGCAGTACATCGAACTGGGCGAGGGAGAGCCGGAGCAGCCCTCTCCCGTTCGGGATGTCATGGTGTGGCTGGTGCGCTTTGGGATGCCTCGGGGCCGGTGGGTGGAGCTGGCGGTGGATGATCGGCGCGGTAAGGTGGTCCGCGTGCGGCGCTCCCGTTAGATTCCGGCCCGCTTTTCCCCCCCATTTTTTGGAGCCAGCACCATGTCCCTGTCCATGTACCAGGCGTCGATCCCCGTTTTCATCCGCATGCTGGGCAATCTCTCGAAGATCCTCGACAAGGCTGCGGCGCATGCCGAGGCGAAGAAGATTGATCCGGCGGTGCTGATCCGGGACCGCTTGGCGCCCGACATGCTTCCCTTCTCCTTCCAAATTCAGACCGCGACCGATTCTGCAAAGGGATGTGCGGCCCGTCTGTCGGGGATCGAGGCGCCCAGCTTCGCAGACACCGAGTCCACGTTCCCCGAGCTGAAGGAGCGCATCGAGAAGACCCTCGCCTTTCTGAAGACAGTGACTGCGGCGCAGATCGATGGCAGCGAGGAGCGCTCCGTCACCCTCAAGACGAGGGCAGGTGAGCTTCACTTCAAGGGCCAGGAATATCTGCTCCACTTCGCGCTGCCCAACTTCTATTTCCACCTCTCCACGGCCTACGCCATTCTGCGTCACAACGGTGTGGACGTGGGCAAGGCGGACTTCCTCGGCGGCCGGTGAGCTGCTCCTTGCTGAGCAGACGAGCAGGCGGATGGCCTGGGCGAGAACTGTCGCTCAGGCCGTCTCCCCATGTTGACGCGTCAGATGCAAGCGTTGACGCGTCAGTTGACGTAAGTCTGGGCCATTCCGGGGCCAGGCATTGCTCTCATTCCTAACCCTCGCCGGTGCCTCCCCCAGGAGTATTCGCTCCTGGGTCCGTTACTTGCATTGCCTGTTGGCGTACGCGCCGTTCAGCGGCGCTCTTCCGCCACGCTTCTCTTTTGGGGCTCACCCTTTCGGGCTTCACCGGGTGCAGTAGCACTCCCAGCCCGTGCTGTTCTCAAGAGCTGCAAACGCTCTTGGGGAGAGAAGAGAAGCAATAGGTAAGGAGGCAGGCATGCCATCCGCCCTCAGAATCAAGTTGAGAGTGATCGTCAGGCTGATCATCAGTTCCGCACTGCTGTGTTTGGCGTGCGGCCAGGTGGAGAGTGAGGGTCAAGAGCAGCATCCCCAAAGACTCGAGACCCAGGCCCTTCAGGCTCTCGCGGGGGGCAGTCGTGCCGTGAGCACTCTGGCTACGGCCCGCGATTTTCACACGGCGACGTTATTGTCTTCCGGCAAGGTGTTGGTCACCGGGGGGCGTGCCCGAAGCGGTTCTCTTGCCAGCGCGGAGTTGTACGATCCGGCCATGGGGACTTGGATCTCCACGGGTTCCATGGCCACAGCTCGCAGGACCCACACAGCAACGTTGTTGCACTCCGGCAAGGTGTTGGTCACCGGAGGGTACGGCCCCAATGGCTCCCTTGCCAGCGCGGAGGTGTACGACCCGGCCACGGGGATTTGGAGCTCCACGGGTTCCATGGCCATGGCCCGCGAGGCCCCCACGGCGACGCTGTTGGCCTCCGGCCAAGTGCTGGTGACCGGAGGCGAAGACTCAGAGGGTCCCCTTGCCAGCGCAGAGCTGTACGACCCGGCCACGGGGACTTGGAACTCCACGGGCTCCATGGCCACAGTCCGTGTCGCCCACACGGCGACGCTGTTGGCCTCCGGCAAGGTGCTGGTCACCGGAGGCGAAGATCTAGACGGCTCGCTCGCTGGCGCGGAGGTGTACGACCCAGCCACGGGGACTTGGCGCACCGCAGGCGTCATGGCGATGGCCCGTAAAGCCCATACAGCAGTGGTGTTGGCCTCTGGCAAGGTCTTGGTGACCGGTGGCTATGGTCCTGGGGGCCTCCTCTCCAGCGCGGAGGTGTACGACCCGGCCACAGGGGGGTGGACCACTGCGGGCGTTATGGCTACAGCCCGTGAAACCCACACAGCAGAGGTGTTGGCCTCCGGCAAGGTGCTGGTTGCCGGCGGCTATGGCCAGGCGGGCCCGCTTTCCAGAGCGGAGGTGTACGATCCGGCCACGGGTACCTGGAGCACGACGGGCGTCATGGGAACGGCTCGTTATCGCCACACGGCGACGCTGCTGCCCTCCGGCAAGGTGTTGGTCATGGCTGGCTATGGTCTCAGCGGATATCTCTCCAGCGCGGAGGTGTACGACCCGGCCATGGGAACCTGGAGCACCAAGGGCTCTCTGATCGCGGGCCGCCAGTACCACGAGGCGACGCTGTTGGCCTCCGGCAAGGTGCTGGTCACCGGGGGTTTTGGCCCCAGTGGCAATATCGCCAGCACGGAGGTGTATGACCCGGCCATGGGGGCCTGGAGCCCCATGGGCTCCATGAGCACAGCCCGTAGCACCCACAGGGCGACGCTGTTGGCCTCCGGCAAGGTGCTGGTCACTGGGGGATTTAGCGTGGCCGGCTCTCTAGCCACCTCGGAGTTATACGATCCAGCCACAGGAACGTGGAGCACCACAGGCTCCATGACCATGGCCCGTGATGCTCACACGGCAACGCTGTTGGCCTCCGGCAAGGTTCTAGTCACCGGGGGGTACGGTCCCAGCGGCTATCTGGCCACTGCGGAGCTGTATGACCCCGACACGGGGACCTGGAGCACCACGGGAAGAATGATGACGGCCCGTGATACTCACACGGCGACGCTGCTGTCCTCCGGCAAGGTGCTGGTCATCGGGGGCGATAGCTCCAGGGGTGTTCTCACCAGCATGGAACTGTACGACCCCGCCTCGGGAACGTGGAGCAGCGCGGGTGAGATGGCCAAGGCTCGCATGGCCCACACGGCGACGTTGTTGGCCTCCGGCAGGGTGCTGGTCATTGGGGGCCATGGCACCAGCGGCTATCTCGCCCATGCAGAGCTGTACGATCCCGACACGGGGAACCGGAGCACTACGAACTCCCTGTCCTTGGCGCGTGCTGATCACACAGCGACGTTGTTGGCCTCCGGCAAGGTCCTGGTCATCGGTGGCGAGGGCTCCAGTGCCTACTTCGACCGCATGGAACTGTACGACCCGACCACAGGGAACTGGAGCACCACGAACCCTTTGAGCGCCGCACGCGTATACCACACGGCGACGTTATTGGACTCTGGCAAGGTGTTGGTGACCGGGGGCTTTGGCTCCGGGGGCGCCCTCTCCAGCATGGAGGTGATTGACCCAACGAGCCCGACAGTGCTCACGCCCATCAACGGCTCCACGCTCAACAACAACCGTCCGTTCTACAGCGGCACGGCAGAATTGGGCAGCACCGTCACGGTGGTGGTGGATGGCACAGCCCGAGGGACTGCGGGGGTCAATGGCTCTGGAGAGTGGAATTTCACGCAGCCCACGGTGCTGACGGATGGGATTCACACGGTGAAAGCGTACGCGACAGACTCCGCGGGCACCATCAGCTTCGAGTCCACTCCCTATGCATTCACAGTGGACACGCAGCCACCCGGAGCCCCGCAGGTGCTCGAGCCGGCCAACGGCTCCACCATCAAAGACAATCGGCCGATCTATCAAGGGACCGTGGAGGCGGGCAGCACCGTCAGGGTGATGGTGGATGGCGTGGCCGTGGGGAATCGGGTGGCCAATGCTTCGGGAGAGTGGAGTTGCACGCAGCCAGCGGCGCTGGCGGACGGCGTCCACACGGTGAAGGTGCAAGCGACGGATGCCGGGGGCAATACCAGCGCCGAATCCATCGCCTACACGTTCATCGTGGACACCGTGCCGCCATCGTCCCCAGTGGTGCTCACACCGAACAACGGCTCCACCATCAACGACAACCGGCCGACTTACAGGGGGCTGGCGGAGGCCCGGAGCACGGTGACGTTGTGGCTGGGGACCACAGTGTTGGGGACGGCGGGGGTCAATGGCTCGGGGATATGGAACTTCACGCAGCCCACGGTGCTGTCGGAGGGGGAGCACACGGTGAAAGCGTACGCGACAGATTCCGCGGGCAATACCAGCGCTGCGTCCATGCCCTACACGTTCACAGTGGACACGCAGCCACCCGGAGCCCCGCAGGTGCTCGAGCCGGCCAACGGCTCCACCATCAAAGACAATCGGCCGATCTATCAAGGGACCGTGGAGGCGGGCGGCACCGTCAAGGTGATGGTGGATGGCGTGGCCGTGGGGACTCGGGTGGCCAATGCCTCGGGAGAGTGGAACTGCACGCAGCCAGCGGTGCTGGCGGACGGCGTCCACACGGTGAAGGTGCAAGCGACGGATGCCGGGGGCAATACCAGCGCCGAATCCATCGCCTACACGTTCATCGTGGACACCGTGCCGCCATCGTCCCCAGTGGTGCTCACACCGAACAACGGCTCCACCATCAACGACAACCGGCCGACTTACAGGGGGCTGGCGGAGGCCCGGAGCACGGTGACGTTGTGGCTGGGAAGCACCGTGCTGGGGACAGCCAGCACCGATGAAGATGGAGCCTGGAGCTTCATTCCTTCCACGGCTCTCTCCGATGGACACCTCCAAACCGAGCTCACCGCCACGGACGAAGTGGGCAATGTCAGCCTCTCCAAAACCCACCTCGTCACAGTCGACACCGTGCGGCCAGACGCACCTGAGGTGAGTTCTCCTGGGGAGCTTATCAATACCCTGAAGCCCACCATTGCTGGCACGGCGGAGGCCAATAGCACCGTGGCGGTACGGATGGATGGGCAAGAGGTTTGGACCATTCAGGCAGACGCGACGGGATTCTGGAGCGTGACCCTTGAGACTCCGTTGATCGAGGGACTCCACGTCGCCGAGGTGACTGCCACCGATAAAGCCAACAATGTCAGTTCTACCAGGGTCCGTACCTTCACGATCGACTCTCTGGCACCCGAGGCGCCCGAAGTGACGGCGCCTGGAGCACTCGTCAACACACGGATACCTCTCATTGAAGGGAGAGCGGAGGTGGGAAGCATGGTGACGGTGCGGCTGGATGAGACGGATGCAGGCATCGCCATGACAGATGCCACGGGGAGTTGGCGCTTCACTCCGGGGGCGGAGTTGTTCGATGGACCGCATCTGGTTACAGCGATGGCCACCGATGCCGTGGGCAATATCAGTGCTCTCTCTACGGCTCATCCCTTTACCGTCGACACCCAGAAGCCCGATGCACCCGAGGTGGGATTGCCAAGCTCCATCGTCAACACCCCGAAGCCCACTCTGGGGGGGACGGCGGAGGCAAAGAGCACTGTGAATGTGTGGCTGGATGGTCTTTGGGTGGGGACGGTCCCAGCGGATGAGGCGGGAAACTGGAGTGTCAACGTCGACACGGCGCTGGCAGGAGGCCGCCACCTGGTCGTGGCCACTGCCACGGATGAAGCCAGCAATACCAGCCAACCCTCCGCTGAGTACGCATTCATCATCCCCATGAGCCATTACGGCTGGAGTTGCGCTACCGCCCCTGTCCTTCCTCTTTCATGGGCCTTGATGGCTCTGGCATGGGCTCTCCGTGGGCGCCGTCAGGGATAGTTGACCGGTGTATCGCCGTCCTCGGGGAGCGGGATGTACTGCGTCTCCCCGGGGATGCGCGCGAAGCGCTGGTGGCGCCAGTCGCTGGACGCCTGCTTGAGCCGATCCTTCGAGCTGGAGACGAAGTTCCACGAGATGTAGCGCGGGCCCTCCAGCGGCTCGCCTCCCAGCAGCAGCAGCCGGGTGGGCTCCTCGGCGCGCAGCAGCACCTCCGTGCCCCGGTGGAAGAAGGCGATCTCGCCGGCCCGCAGCGTCGTCTCGGTCAGCGTCACCGCGCCCTCCACCACGAAGGCGGCCCGCTCGTCGTACTCGGGGCGCAGCTGCAGCACCGCCCCCGCCTCGAACAGGACCTCGGCGTAGAAGAGCGGGGAGGAGGTCCTCACCTGGGAGCGGGCCCCGAACAGCGAGCCCGCGATCAGCCGGGTGGTGACGCCGCCTTCCTCCAAGAGTGGCACGGCGCTCGCGTCATAATGCTCGAAGGTGGGCGCGCACTCCTCCAGGTGCTTCGGGAGCGCCACCCACGTCTGGATGCCGAACATCCGCCCCGAGCCGCCCGCCCGCGTCCGCTCCGAGTGGACGATCCCCTGGCCCGCCGTCATCCAGTTCACCTCACCCGGGAGGATCTTCTGCTCCGTCCCGAGGCTGTCCCGGTGCACGCCCTCGCCCTCGAAGAGGTAGGTCACCGTCGACAGCCCGATGTGCGGGTGGGCGAGGATCGTCACCTCCCGGTCCGCCGGGTACTCCGCCGGTCCCATCTGATCCACGAAGACGAACGGCCCCACCATCCGCCGCTGGGCCTGTGGAATGGCCCGGCGCACGTGCAGCCCTCCGGGGAGCTCCGCGCTCCGGGCCAGCATCACCAGTTCCAACTCCGGGTCCGTCGACATGGGGCCGCTCCTTGCACTGCTTCGCTGCCGCAGGATGCCACGTCCGGCTCAGTGCAGCGCCGGATAGTCCGTGTAGCCCTTCTCCTCGCCGGTGAAGAAGGTGGAGGTGTCCGGAGGGTTGAGCACGGCCTGCTGGCGGAAGCGCTCCGGCAGATCCGGGTTGGCGAGGAACGGCACGCCGTAAGCCACCAGATCCGCCTCACCCCGGGAGAGCGCCGCCTCGCCCGCCTGGGCGTCATAGCTGCCGTTGACGATGAAGGTGCCGTGGAACGCCTTGCGCAAGAGCGGGGTGATGCGCTGCTCCGGGCTCGGCACTTCCTTGCCCGATACGTGCTCCGTCACGTGCAGGTAGCCCAGCCCCAGCCGGCTCAGCTCGCGGGCCATGTAGCTGAAGGTGTCTGCCGGGGTCGAGTCCCACATGCCTCCGTACGCGTACGGCTGAGGCGAGAGCCGGTAGCCCACTCGCTCCGCGCCCCAGACGCTCGCCACGGCCCGGGTCACCTCCAGCGGGAAGCGCGCCCGGTTCTCGATGCTGCCTCCGTACGCGTCCGTGCGCTGGTTGGAGCTATCGCGCAGGAACTGATCCAGCAGGTAGCCGTTGCTGCCGTGCAGCTCCACGCCATCGAAGCCCGCTTCCAGGGCGTTCTGGGCCGCGCTCCGGAATTGCTCGACGACGCCGGGGAGCTCCTCGGTCTCGAGCGCTCGCGGCGTCACCGTGGGCTTGCGGCCTTGGAACGTGAAGGCAAACCCCCCGTAACCGATGGCCGAGGGCGCCACTGGCAGTCGGCCGTCATGGAAGTCAGGGTGCGAGACGCGCCCGACATGCCAAAGCTGGGCGAAGATGAGGCTGCCCGCCGCGTGGACGGCGTCCGTCACCTTGCGCCAGCCGGCCACTTGCTCGGGCGAGTGCATGCCGGGCGTGCGGATGTAGCCTACGCCTTGAGGGCTGACCTGGGTCGCCTCGGTGATGAGGAGCCCGGCCGAGGCGCGCTGTGCGTAGTAGTCCGGGGCGAGCGGGCTGGGGACGTTGCCCTCCGCCGAGGCGCGGCTGCGAGTCATGGGGGCCATGACCAGGCGGTTCTTTAGCTCGAAGCGGCCCAGTCGGTACGGAGTGAACAGGTGCGAGATGTTTGTCATGGCCAGGAAATACCCAGGCCGATATGGACGTGCCATGTCACCCAGTCCAAAAGAATTGACCGATCGTCCAGCCGAGCCGGACGGGCAGCCTGCGGATGTACTGGCGGAGGTGCTGGACACGATGCGGCTGTCCACGCACATGTATGGCCGCTTCGAGCTGTATGCGCCGTGGGGAATTCAGTTCCCGCAGCGCCCGGGGGCTCACATTGTTCTGATTGCGCGCGGTGGTGCTCGCTTGGAGGTCGAGGGGCGCGAGGGAGGCGTCGTCCTGTCGGCCGGGGACTTAGCGCTGCTTCCGCATGGCGGGGGGCACACGCTGCGCGATACGGCGGGGAGCCCGTTGCATGTGCTGGGGCAGGGCGAGTGCAAGCGGGCCCGGGGGGTGGGGCCGATACGGCTGGGTGGGGAGGGGGCGCGCACGTCCTTGGTAGCGGCCTCGTTCCGGTTTGGGGTCGAGCCTCAGACGCCGCTGTTCAATGCACTGCCGCCGCTCATCCACATCACCGCGGATGATCCGGTAACGGCGGGCTCGCTGGCGCCGACCGTACAGTTGCTGCTGGCGGAGAGCGCGTCGAACAGCCCGGGAGCGACGGTGATCATGAGCCGGCTGGCGGACATCTTGTTGGTGCAGGCGCTTCGGGCGCACGTGGCGGGAGGGAAGTGCGAGGAGCACGGGCTGCGGGCGCTGGTGGATCCGCAGATTGGCAAGGCGCTCGCGCTGCTTCACGAGCGGTCCGCGGAGCCGTGGACGGTGGAGAGCCTGGCGGCGGCAGTGGCGCTCTCGAGGTCCGGGTTCGCCGCGCGCTTCACGGCGCTCGTGGGAGAGCCGCCCCTGGAGTACCTGGCGCGGTGGAGAATGACGAAGGCGGCGCAGCTGCTGCGCGAGAGCCACGTGCCGCTGAGCGAGGTGGCCGAGTACGTGGGGTACAGCAGCGAGGCCTCGTTCAACCGGGCCTTCAAGCGTTGGGGAGGGACGGCTCCTGGCACATACCGGCGCGATCAGCGGCGGGGAACAGTGGGCTAGGGGCCCGTCTCCCTGTGTGGAAGACATCGAAGGGCTACGCGCCGGGCGTGCTCAATGCTGTCGAGCATTTGTTGCCGCTCGAGATCCTTGGGGACGGCGACGATCACCTCGAAGGGCGCGTCCGCGTAGCTCAGGTCCAGCGTGAGCCACTCGCGCGCCTCCGCGACAGCGCGCCACCATGCTCTCCGAGAGCGACCCACGCCTAGCCCCCCAAACACGGAATGTCGTTGACCTGATCGGGCCAGAACCCATTCGCTTTGCAGGTTTGCCAGCAGGAACGGCAGAGGGTCTGGCCGTATTGCCCGCGCCTCTCGTATTCGCCACCATGCTCGATGCACCGGTTCCAGTGCTCGCGGCACATCTCCTCGCGCGCTTTAATCTCGGGGGGCTCCCGGCGCGGGAGCCATGCTCCGGAGGCTGCCCATGCCGCGCTTGGTGGTGGTGCTGCTGTTCGTGGTGTTCTCGGGGTGCAGCGCCTCAATGAAGGCGGTGGTCCGCTTGGACACAGGCCAGGGTGCGCCTCGGGTTTATTCGCCGCGCGGCGACGTGGACCCGGTGTCCCTCAGCGCGAAGGAGTTCAGGAAGGCCGTCGCGCAACAAGCCCCCTTTGTGCTTCCCGTGGAGCGGCCCTTGGAGCACGCCCGGCAGCTGTTCGGACTGCCCGAGCGAAGCGGTTGGTACCGGTACGAGGGCCGGAGCCAGCGCCTCATGGTGTCGGAGCCGGGGAGCCCCCAGAACCTGCGCCTGCTGCCCGAGGACGAGGAACTCAAGCGCCGCTACCTGCTGTGGTGCGGTGAGGAGTGGGGAGGGGGAGATTGCCTGCGCCTGCTGGTGGACAGGCCCTTCCTGGATGGGGATGCCAAGTACGCGCTGGCCATGGCGATTGCGCACAGCAAGGTGCTGGGGGCGATGAAGGAGGAACTGGCCCGGATGGTGGACCCCCAGGCGGTGGTGGCCACGGTGGTGGGCGGGCTGACGCTGTACGCGATTCTGCTCGCGCTGCCCGAGCCGGTGAGCAAGGGCGTGGCGGCGTTGATGACGCTGGGGGCCATGGCCTACCTGGGTTGGGACACGGTGTGGCGGCTTGTTGACGGGTGGCTGGTGCTGATGAGGGAAGTGGATCAGGCCACCACCTTCGATGGCATCTACGCCGCTGGGGAGAGGTTCGGGGACACGATGGGGGAGAAGGCGGCGCGAGCCTTCGTCATGCTGGGCACGGTAGCCGTGGGGAGCACGGCTTCGGGGATGGCGTCCACGCTGCCGAGATTGCCGGGAGCCGGACAGGCAGCGGTGGCGGCCGAGGCGCAACTGGGCCTGCGCTGGACGGCTCCGGCGCTGGCCCAGGTGGAGGCGGTGGCCCTCACCTCTGAGGGAGTCACCCTCGTGTTGGCCCCCAACGCGGTGGCAATGGCGGCGCGCGGCAACTCGGGCGGCGGGACGGGCGCGCAGGCTGCGCCGCCCACCTCCGGTGGCCCAGGGGAATGGGTCCAGGTGGAGGAGTCCATGTCCGAGAGCGCCCGGACCTATCAGGCTCACATGACGGGGGCACCCCGGGGCTACGCCTACCGCGTCAAAGTCGGGGACGAAGAGGTGGATTTTGACGGCTTCGAACAGGGAGTTCTGCTCGAGGTCAAAGGTCCCGGCTACGCTCAGTGGATCACCCGGAAGCTGGACTTCTTGCCAAACTTCAAGGGCCGTGACCGGTTGCTGAAACAGGCGGAACGCCAGATGCGAGTCGCCGATGAAACGCCCATCCGGTGGATCGTCGCGGAAGAGAAACTCGCAGGTGCGCTCAGGAAGCTGTTCAAGGCGAACGGCTTCGAAGACATTGAGGTCGTTCATCTTCCCCCAACCCCCGTGCCCCCGTGAGGAGCCGCTGTCCGATGATTGAGACGTATTACGTGGGCTCCTACTGGCTTGCCCGGCCCGAAGCGGCCTCAGTGTGCGCACAACGCGCGGAGCGCTTCTTCCGCCTCTTGGGGCGCTGCGATCCGGCATGGACCCGTTGGTACGAGCCTGCGGACTCCTTCGAGGATGCGCGCCAACGTCCGTTCGCAACCGATGCGGCGAACTTCCAGAAGTTCTTCGCGCAAAAGGACAACCAGGTGGGTGACAGTTTGTCCTTCCACCTGTGGACGGGGGACACCTTGGAGGAGACGTCCGGCGTGGATGGGAGATGTGGTTCAGCGAACCGTCGGCTTGCCTCCCTCTGCTTGCTCAAGTCCTACAAGCAGGAGCCCCCTGTGGATCGGGTGCTCACCGCTCCCGTTATGACCGAGGTGCTGCGCGCGATGGCCCTGGCCTGGGAGCCGGAGTGGGGAGTCGCTACTTCCGAGGCGCACCGGGACAGCGTGACGGAGAAAGCGAAGGCGGGCACCTTCGTTGGCTGGGTGATGTATTTCTCGCGGCTGCGAGGCACCGTGCCCTCGCTGCCAGCCCCCGTGCGCATCGAGCCGGTGGAGGATAAGGGGACGCTCGTCATCCTCACTCCCGAGCGGTTCACCGTTTCCAACTCAGAGCACGTCTCGCTGGCCGCTCGCGTGCACGAGTTGCTGGACCAGGCAGGACTGCTGCGGCCGTTGCAGCCATGGCCGGTGGGCGAGGGCGGGAGTTCAGGGCTCACCGGTGAGCCCTGAAGGCCGGACAGCCGGGGAGAACCCCAGGCGGCCACGGCTGACCCGTCTCCCAGCGTGGACGGACCGTCCGCGGGCGTGGACGGTCCACGGGGAGGCCCTGTTTCGCAAGTGCTTGTTTTCACTCGCGCCCAAGCGTTGGCTCGCCGTGTGCTTTGGACCGTTCCGCCGCACAGACCTGCAGCCGGAGAACGCAGGGTGCGTTCCCCCCTCAAAGGAATCTCGGATGTCCAATACGAAGAAACTGAACGAATCCGCTCTCACTGTGCCCAAGAGCCGCTCTCCGTCGTCGGAACTGGAGCTGCTGTCCGAGCAGTACACCCTGGCGGCCGCTCGGCGTTTCCCGAAGGGTTCGCAGGTGAAGGTGACATTGCGTGAAGAGAACGGCGAGGTGCTGATGGACATCGAGGGCGTCCCGGAGGATTCCGTTCATCTGCTGATCGACGTGTTCACCCGCCCGCTGCCCCCGCTCTCCGATGCCCTGGGGCCTCAGCGGCCGTTGCCAGTCCGGCCGTCCTGAACTGCGGCCTGGAGTCACGGCCCCGCGTTCCCGCAGCAGGGGATGCGGGGCTTTTTTCACGGTGGGCAGGCTACAGTGAGCGCCCCAGCCGGTAACGGAGGGAGCGATGGCGGACGAGACAGACCCCCAGGACGCAGCGCCCATCGAGCCGGCCCGAGCCTCGGTCTTCCGCGTGCTGGAGCGGGATCTGGAGCGGCAGGGGACGCCCGAGGCTGTCCAGTACCTCCAGTACCTCATCCAGGCGCGCCCCGAGGCTGTGGAGCGGCAGGGGCCGTACAAGCGGGTGAAGTTCGGGATGTACCAGCGCGTCTCCGAGTACTCCACGAAGTACAGCCCGGTGACGGGAGAGCAGCGCTCGTGGCTCTTCGCAGCCTTCACCGAGCGATGTGGACGGGGGCTCACCAAGGCTCAGGCGCTGGAGGTGGCGAAGAAGGCCGCCCAGCCTCCTGAGGACGCTGTGCTCGAAGTGGCGGACTACGAGGAGCAGGCCGGCGAGGAGGTCTTCGTGGCGCGCTGGGGCCACGTGGTCAATGGCATCAAAGTGGAGCGCGATTACATCCAGGTGCTGGTGAACGGGGCGCTCGGGCGGGCCTTCGCGATCCACCGCCGCTGGCACACCGTGGACGAGAAGCCCTCATGGCGATGACTTCGCGCGTGCTGGGGGCACTGAGTGCCCTGGCCCTCGTCTTCTCCTGCGCGGCTGGCTCGGAGCCTGCCGCCCCCCAGCAGCCCCCTGCATCCAAAGAGCCTGCGAGGCCCGTGAAGATCGAGATCATTGAAGAGGAGCCGTTGCGAGGCTTCCTCGCCCAGGGCGGGTGTGTGGCGCTGGGCCAGGTGCAGCGCGTGGAGCACTTCAACGCGGGCACGCGCGGCTCGCGGTTGCGTATCCATATAGAAGTGGAGAAGCAGCTCGAGGGCTCGCTGCCTCGCCAGCTCAGCTTTCTGACCTGGGGAGTTCCGGGTGACGTCCAGGTAGGGCAGCAGCTGATCTTCGCCGTGAAGCCGCCGGCCCCCCAGTCCCCGGATGCGCTCCTCCAAAGCTTCTATGGGGTTCCTAAGGGGAGGGGAGAAGAAGCTGTCCGCGCTCAGCGGGAAGTTCTCGCGAAGCTGAAGCAGGCTCGGTAACCCGGTCCTACTCTCCAGGTTTCGCGGGGGCGCAGCGAGGCACATGCCCTGTGCGGACAGCTCCCTAGGGAACCCCCCAAGGACCGGGTAGCTGCCTTGAACTGAACGGTTCGGTGTGGCAGCGTTCCGCCGCATTTTCACGTGCTCTGACAGGGGTTTGCATGCTGGCCGGGAGGTGGCGGCAGATCTGGGACAGCAGTGGGGGAATCGGGTTGCGCGGGGCGCTGGTGCTCGCGGCTTCGGTGTGGCTGAGCGCCTGTGCGACGGCCAAGCCGGCCGAGCCGTGCAAGGAGCCACCCCCCATCGCTGTCCTTCTCGAGGCGAGTGAGCGCCTCAATCCGGATGACAGGGGCAACTCCCTGTCGACCATTGTCCAGGTGCTCCAGCTCAAGGACATCCGCCGCCTGGAGGCCGCGGAGTTCCAGGACGTGTGGCAGCGCTCCAAGGAAGTCCTCGAGGACGATCTGATCGCCTCGGACGAGCTGACGCTCCAGCCGGGCCAGTCGCTCACGCGGCAGCTCGCGCGCGATCCCAAGGCCACCTACGTGGTGGTGCTGGGCGTGTTCCGCAAGCCCGCGGGCCAGGTGTGGCGCTCCATCCTGCGGCTGCCGGAGGTGACGCCCGAGCTGTGCGCCGCGGCGAAGAAGCCGGGGGCCCAGCCGCCTCCGCTGCACTTCTATCTCGAGGACTACCGGGTCGAGGCCCGCGGCCGGGTGGAGGGGCGATGAAGATTCCTCAGCGTGTCGTGTGGTCCGAGGGGATGTTCATGAATCCCCAGCACCTCCAGCAGGCGGACCTGTACCACGAGTCCCTCCTGTCGGCCCGGCTCGGCGCCATGACGCCCTACGACTGGGGCGTGGTGGAGATGGAGGTGGATGACAAGGCGCTGGCGGCCGGTCAGTTCCAGCTGCTGCGCTTCTTCGGCATCCTCCCGGACGGCCTGCCCGTCACCTTCGAGCGCGGCCAGCCCGAGGAGCCCCAGGGCCGCCCCATCGAGGAGCACTTTGGCGCCTCCAAGAAGTCCCTGGAGGTGTACCTCGGCGTGGCGCGCGAGCGCGATGGCGTGGCCAGCTACGGCGAGCCCAGCGGCTCCACCACGGCGCCGCGCTTCAGCGTGGTGAACCGCTCGGTGGCGGATCTCATCACCACCGAGTCCGTATCCGCCGTGGCCTTCGCCCAGCGCAACATCCGCTTCCTCTTCGGCACCGAGCCCCGCGACGACTACGAGGTCATCAAGATCGCCGAGCTGGTGCGCGACAAGACGGGCGCCGCGGTGCTGGCGCCCTCGTACATTCCTCCGAGCCTGCGGGTGTCCGGCTCGGCCTACATCCTGGCCAACCTGCGGCAGCTGCTGAAGTCCATGTACGGCAAGCAGCGCGAGCTGTCCGACACGCGCCGTCACCGGGACGAGGCCTCGCTGGAGTTCACCGGCGCGGACGTGACGAAGTTCCTGCAGCTCAGCACGCTCAACGGGCTCATCCCCCAGGTGGCCCACGCGGTGGAGGCGGCGGACATGTCGCCTCAGTTCCTCTACCTGCTGCTGTGCCAGGCCGCTGGGCAACTCTCCACGTTCTCCACGGACTCGGATCCGGCCAACCTGCCCAAGTTCCAGTACACCAACCTGCGCGCCACCTTCGAGGGACTCTTCCTCAAGCTGGAGGGGCTGCTGCGCTCGGTGGCCATCGAGCAGTCCGTGGCGATTCCTCTGGAGTCCCGCAAGGACGGCATGCACCTGGCGCGGCTCGAGGACGAGCGCCTCCCGCGCTGCACGCACTTCATCCTCGCGGTGAAGAGCGAGGTGGCCGAGAAGAAGACCGCCGACGAGCTGCCCGCCCTGGCGAAGATCGCCAGCTGGGACGAGATCAACAACATCATCCAGGCCGCCACGCCCGGCGTGCCGCTGACGGTGACGTTCCGGCCTCCGCCGGAGATCCCCGTCAAGCCGAAGGTCGTCTACTTCTTGCTCGACATCACCGACCGCTATTGGAAGGACGCCATCCAGGATCAGACGCTCGCCATCTACCTGCCGCAGCCCTTCGACCCTTCGCGCACCAAGCTGGAGCTGATGGCGGTGCCGGGGAAGAAGGATGGCAGCAAGGGCCGCTGAAAGACCTCTGGGGGAAGGTAAGAGATGGACAGGCTGAACCTGATCACCAAGGACTGCTTCGGCGCGCTGCTGCAGATCCGCCAGGCGGAACCCAGCGCGTTGCCCGCGCCCGAGCAGGTGCAGGATCGCCTGCGCCGCTTCGTCAGCGAGATGATGCGCAATGCTCGCGACGAGGGCCTGCCGCAGCAGGACGTGGATGACATCGCCTACGCCCTCGTGGCGCTGGCGGATGAGCTCGCGCTGAGCAAGTCCGACGAGTTCCGCGAGTACTGGCTCAGCAACCTGCTGCAGTTCCAGTACTTCAAGGAGAACCGCGCCGGCGAGGGTTTCTTCACCCGGCTCCAGGACATCCGCAAGGATCCCCGCCGCACGGAGGCGCTGCGCGCCTACTACCTGTGCCTCATCTTCGGCTTCCAGGGCCGCTACCGCGTGCGCGGCGGCGAGCTGGAGCTGATGCAGCTCATCGAACAGCTGCAGAGAGATTTGGCGCCCTCGTTCAAGTTCGACACGGAGACGCTGTCGCCTCATGGCGAGCGGCCCGCGGGCAACCTCCGCGCGTCCAAGCGGACGCTGCCGCTGGTGGCCATCTCCGGAGGTGTCGTCGTCTTCGCGCTGCTCGTCTACGGCGGGCTGCGGCTGGGGTTGAGCAGCAGCGTCTCCTCGCTCGTCGAGGAGATCGAAGCTTCCTCCACCACGTCTTCTTCTCTTTCCCCGGCTGCCAAGCCCTGACGGAGCTCGCGGATGCTCAAGTACATCTTCGCCGCGCTGGCGGCCGCGATTCTCTGGGCCGTTGTCCTGGTGTTCCAGCTGCCCATCTGGATCGCCATCCTGGCCACCACGCTCATCATCGCCGGGCTGATCGCGCTCATCGCGGTGCGGCAGATCAAGGCCGCCAAGGCCGCCGGTGACATCGAGAAGGCGCTGTCCGCCCAGGCGGACGCCCAGGCCGCCAGCGCCCGGCCGGACCTCCAGGAAGAGGTCCAGCAGATGCAGGCCGAGTTCGTCAAGGCGATCGCGGCGCTCAAGAGCTCCAAGCTGGCGCGGGGCAAGGGAGGCAAGGAAGCCCTCTCTGTCCTGCCCTGGTACATGATCATCGGTCCGCCGGGCTCCGGTAAGAGCACGGCGCTGCGCAACTCGGGCATCAAGTTCCCGTACCTGTCCTCGCGCGGCGGTGGCGTGAAGGGCGTGGGCGGTACGCGCAACTGCGAGTGGTGGCTCACCAACGAGGCGGTGCTCCTCGACACGGCCGGCCGCTACACCACCGAGGACGATGACCGGGACGAGTGGTTCTCCTTCCTGGACATGCTCAAGCGCACGCGCGCGAAGAAGCCGGTCAACGGCCTCATCGTCGCGGTGAGCGTGGGCGACATCATCGGCATCGACGAGGAGGAGACGATCCAGCTGGCCCAGCGCCTGCGCGAGCGCGTGGACGAGCTGATGGAGCGATTGAAGATGATCGTTCCCGTCTACCTCATGTTCACCAAGTGCGACCTGCTGGCCGGCTTCGTGGACGTGTTCGGTGACTTGTCCAAGACGGACCGTGGGCAGATCTGGGGCTTCACCACGCCGGTGATGGACAAGGGCGAGGACCTGGGCGCGGTCTTCAAGGAGAAGTTCGACGAGATGGCCGAGGTGGTGGAGCAGCGCTCCATCCAGCGCATGGGCGAGGAGCGCCACCCGGAGACGCGCGAGCGCATCTACCGCTTCCCGCAGCAGTTCGAGGGCCTGCGCGAGAACATCGCCGTGATGGTGCAGACGCTCTTCGCGGAGAACGTCTACGCGGACACGCCGGTGATGCGCGGTGTGTACTTCAACAGCGGCACGCAGGAGGGCAGCCCGATCGATCGCGTGATGAACGCGATGGCGGACGCCTTCGGCATCCGGCAGTCGCTGCCCACCAGCAACAAGCCCGCAGTGGAGTCTCGCAGCTACTTCCTGCGGGACGTCTTCGCGAACGTCATCTTCCCGGACCAGGACCTCGCGGTGCAGAGCACGGCCGAGGACCGGCGCCAGCGGCAGATGCAGTACGCCTACGCGGGCGGTGCGCTGTTCCTGGCGCTGCTCATCCTCCTGTTCCCGACGATCGCGTTCTTCCGCAACCGAGAGATGATCTCGGACACGCGGAAGCTCTTCCTGGCGCAGAAGGACAGCCAGGCCAGCACCTCCACGGCCTCGATCGCGGTGGAGGATCTGCGGGTGCTGAGAGACAGACTCGACGAGCTGCTCAAGTGGAAGGAGGAGGGGCCGCCCACGGGCATGCGCTTCGGCATGTACCGGGGCGATGGGCTCTTCGAGCCGCTCACCAAGTTCTATGGCGCCGCGGTCCGGCGCACCTTCGTGGAGCCGGTGCTGGCGCAGGACATGAAGGATCTGACCACCTTCGCCAAGCGGCACGAGGGCGAGGAGACGACGATCCCCGACGAGCGCGAGTACGCGCGCTACTTCAGCATGCTCAAGCTGAACCTGCTGCTGACGGGCCCGCGCACGGAGTCCGAGCCGCAGCTCGGGGACAACGAGCGCGCCTGGATCGTCGCCAACCTGGTGAGCCGCTGGGCCAACCGCTCGGGCTTCGCGGAGAGCGCGGATCGCCAGCGCATCCTCGGCGAGCACCTGGACCTCTACGTGAAGCTGCTGGCGCAGGATCAGTCGCTGGCCTTCACGCGCAATGACAAGGTCATCAACGACACGCGCGCGGCCCTGGGCAAGCTCCCGTTCGAGCGGCTGCTGCTGAACCAGATCGTCGCGGATGTGGGCCGCGAGGCGGACCTGAAGCTCTCGAACATCCTGGGTGGCACCGCCTCCAACATCAAGTCCAAGGGCATCGTGCGCGGCGCCTTCACGCGCAAGGGCTGGGACAAGGTGGTGAGGGATCGCTTGGAGTCTCCGCTCCAGAACGCGGACCTCTGGGTGCTCAGCCGCACGACGAAGGACTCCACGGACGCGGAGATCGAGCGCATCATCAAGGCGCTGACCTCGCTCTACTTCGAGCAGTACATCGCCGAGTGGCAGACGTTCCTCGGCTCGATCGAGGTGGCGCGTCCGGGCACCAACGCCGAGGTGCTGGCCGCCCTGGAGGAGCTGACCCGCGGCAAGCCGCCCCCGCTGGCGCGCCTCTTCTCGTCGCTCTCGTACAACTCCAAGCTGCCGAACAAGACCGCCACCGAGGAGCTGGGTGACGATCTGCTCAAGAAGCTCAAGGACAAGATCAACAAGGGCGCGCCCAAGGACATGAAGGACGGCGTCAACGCGGGCATCAAGTTCGCCACGGCCAGCGAGGACACGGGTGAGGTCGTCTACACGGCGCCGCACGTTCAGGCCGCGTTCGACTCGCTGGTGAAGTTCGGCGTGGCGCCGCCCCCGGCCTCGCCCGACGCGCCCCCCGAGTCCGTGCAGCTGGACCTCTACCAGGAGCAGCTGGTGTTCATCCGGGACGCGCTGCGCCAGTTCCTGGAGAACCCCTCCGAGGGCAAGGCGCTCAACTCTCGCCTCGCCACCGCTCGCGTGCAGATCCAGTCGCTGGTCAACGGCCAGGAGGATCCCAACATCCGCCCGGTGCTCGGCAAGCTGCTGATGCCGCCGCTGGAGGCCGCCACGTCGCTGGCGGGCCGCGAGGCGGGCACCGCGATCAACCAGAGCTGGTGCAGCGAGATCGTGGACGCGTTCAAGCGCAACCTCGCCAACCGCTACCCCTTCAACCGCAATGGCCACGACGCGGCGCTGGCGGACGTGGGCGAGTTCTACCGCCCCAGCAGCGGCACCATGTGGGGCTACTTCGATACGTCGCTCAAGGAGGACGTGCGGCGCGCGGGTGACAAGTTCCAGTTCATCAAGAAGCTGGGCGGCTCGCCCCTGCAGCCGGTGGTGCTCAACTTCCTGAAGCGCTCGTACGATATCTCCACGTCGCTGTTCTCGCCCAACGGCGCCGAGCCGCAGATGAAGTTCTCCATCAGCATCCGCCCCTCGCCGCAGCTGTCGCAGATCACCTTCTCGGTGGACGGCAAGGAGGTCGTCTACAAGAACGAGCCCGAGCGGTGGACGCAGTTCACCTGGCCGGGTGACGGCAAGACGTCCGGTGCCTTCCTCAAGGTCCGGAGCCCCAAGAGCAGCGGCCCCGAGGAGCTCATCCGCGAGGGCGAGTGGGGCCTGTTCCGGCTGATGGAGGAGGGCGTGGCCCAGATCGACAAGGGCTCTCGCGTCTTCACCATGACGTGGAAGATGCCGCAGACGAAGTCGGAGGTCGTCATCGACTTCAAGCCCGAGCGCACCGCCACACCGTTCTTCGGCACCTCTCCGGGGCCGGGGACGCCGGTGCTTCAGCCGTTCCGCGCCGCTGGCGTGGCACCTCCGCGGACCATCGGAAGGGGGGCTGGATGTTCGGAGTAAAACCCAACAGCGTCGCGTTGCTGGGCAAGGCGCCGTGCCAGGGAGACTTCATCCGCTGGAACGCCGCCGATCCCGTCTCCGCGCAGTTCCACAAGTGGCTGGAGGAGGGGCACGAGACCGTCCGCCGTGCCAACCTCACGCTCCCGGCCGAGCCCATCTGCTTCGTCTACAGCGCCGCCGGTGGCCGCCAGGCCCTGCTGGGCATGATGGCCCCCAGCAGTGACAAGGTGGGCCGCCAGTTCCCGCTCACCGTCTACGTGCCGGTGGACCTGGGGCCCATTTCCGGCAACGCCGCCACATTGTACGGCTCGCACCAGGCTTTCTTCGCGGGCGCGCGGCAGCTTCTGGCCGATGCAGCGAAGCTCTCCGCCGATGAGCTGGCCAAGCGCGTGGAGGCGCTCAACGCGCATGCGAGCGGGGACTCGGCCGCCGCGGACACGTACCGGCGCCGGGCGCTGGCGGCTCCGGCCTCGGCGCTGACGTCGCTCTTCACCGGCGATGGCGTTCCGGCGTTCACGAAGTACTACGCCTTCCGCACCTTCACGATGGCGTGCAACGCCGAGCGCGGGAAGGAACCCTCCAAGCCCGGTGTCACGCTGGACTGCCCCTTTCCGGAGGCGGTGGGGCCCTATCCGTGGGTGGAGATGGCGCGCCGCATGCTGCAGTGGCGCGGCATGACGCCGGCGCTGTTCTGGCACGGTGGGCCGAGCCCTCGGCTGCTGGTGTCGCTGGGGCCGCCGTCCTCGACGCTGCTGCTGCACCTGGCCAAGCCGGATCACTCCAGCATGAAGCTCTGGCCACTGAAGACCAAGGCAACCAACGCCATCGAGACCGCCAAGCAGGCGCTCACCGCCAAGCAGAAGAGCGCGCTCGATGATGACAGCTCCACGACGGAGTCGGTGATCCTGGCGTTCTCGAGCTGAGCGCCAGCAGGGGGAGAAGTGACATGGCAGTCTCGATCGACCAACTGAAGGAGAAGGCCAAGAACTGGATCGAGCCGTGCTCGACGGCCGCTCCGGCGGGCGCCACCGCGAAGACCAACCCTCAGTACGAGGCCGTCATCGCCGAGATGGCCAAGCTGGAATCCGTGACCGGTGGCGCCGTGGACTGGCCCATGGTGCTCGACTCCAGCGGCAAGGTGCTCCAGTCCGTCTCGAAGGATCTCCGCATCGCCACGTACATGGCCTTTGGCCTGTACCAGACGCAGGGGCTGGACGGACTCGCCACGGGTCTGGTGGTCGTCTCCGAGATCATGGACCGGTACTGGCCAGGCCTCTTCCCGGAGCTGGCCCGCATGCGCGGCCGCGCCAACGCCCTCGGCTGGCTCATCGAGCGCACTACCTTGACGCTGGCGGACACGCCGCTCGACAGTGGCGCCAAGGAGCGCGTCGAGGCGCTCGATGTGGCCGCCGCCCGGCTCGCCGAGGTGGCCCGGCAGAAGTTCGAGGCCAATGGTCCCGCGGTCCGGCCGCTGCTGGAGAGCGTGCAGCGCCTGAAGGCCTCGCTGCCCGCGGAGGCCCCGCCGCCTCCACCGCCGCCGCCGCCTCAGCCCAAGCCCACCACCTCGGTGCCACCGCCCCCGGCCATTGCTCCGGTGACGGCGCCCGTGGCTGCACCCACGCCCGCTCCGGCGGTCGAGATGCCCGCGGTGGCTGCGCTGGCCGGCCCCGAGGGTGTCACCGACTTCCTGCGCCAGACGGGCTCGGCGCTGCTGAACGCGGCGAACACGCTGCGGCGCGCGGTGGCTACGGATCCGCAGTCCTACCGGATGCTCCGCGTCGGCCTCTACCTGCACCTGGTGCAGCCGCCGCCCTCGGACGCCGCCGGGAAGACGTCCATTCCTCCTCCGCCTCCGTCGCTGCGCACGCAACTGGAGAAGATGGCGCAGAACGGCAAGTGGGCCGAGGTGCTCGAGGAGTCCGAGTCCGCGCTCACGCAGTACCGCTTCTGGGTGGATCTGCACTACCTCAGCGCCCGCGCACTCGCGGAGCTGGGGCCTACCTACGCGCCCGCGCGCCAGGCGCTGCTGATCGAGCTGGGCTCCTGGCTCAAGCGCATGCCCTCGGTGCCCAAGTTCCTCTTTGGCGACGGCTCACCCTCGGCCAACGGAGAGACGCGCGCGTGGCTCGAGTCCGAGCTGGCCCCACCCGCCGCGACAGGTGGCGGCGGCTCGGCGTCCAAGGACGAGGCAGGGGAGGGCGATGACGAGGCGGCGGCGCTCACCGAGGCGCGCAAGCTGCTCGGCGGCGGCAAGGCCCCCGAGGCGATCGCCCTGCTGCAGAAGCGCGTGGACAGCGCCACCTCCAGCCGCAAGCGCTTCAAGGCGAGGTTGGCGCTTGCGAAACTTTGCGCTGCCAGCGGCCAGACCCCTGTGGCCCGCGCGCTGTTCGAAGCGCTCGATCGCGAGGCAGTCGAGCGGGGGCTGGACGTGTGGGAGCCGGTGCTAGCAGCGGAGTGCTTGGAGGGCCTCTTGGGGGTTTCCAAACCCCAGCCCAAGGCGGGTGAGGGACTGGTCTCGGAGTTCAACGCCCGGTATCATCGGCTCTGTCTGATTGATCCCAGTGCTGCCCTGAGGGTGTCTCTGTGAGTGGGGGGGCCCCCTTACAGTGAGTTCCGCGCGGGATAACGCAGTTTCCAACCAGGAGGTCACCAGGTGAGCAAGGAAGGGTCTGTTGCGCCGAAGGAGCGCGTCAACATCGTCTACAAGTCCGAGACCGGAGGCGCGCAGGCGGAGGTCGAGCTTCCCCTCAAGGTCCTCATGGTCGGGGACTACACCGGCCGCAAGGATGATCGCCCTGTCGAAGAGCGCACGCCGATCAGCATCGACAAGCAGAACTTCAACGAGGTGATGGCCAAGCAGAACCTCGGCCTGGACATCAACGTCGCCGACAAGCTCTCCAACGAGAAGGGCGCGGAGATGGCCGTCTCGCTGAAGTTCTCCACCCTGGCGGACTTCACCCCGGAGGGCCTCGTCAACCAGGTGCCCCAGCTCAAGCAGCTGCTGGAGCTGCGCGCGGCGCTCAACGCCCTCAAGGGGCCTCTGGGCAACGTGCCGGCCTTCCGCAAGAAGATCCAGGCGCTGCTCGGCGACACCGAGGGCCGCCAGAAGCTGATGTCGGAGCTGGGTCTGGGCGCGGATGGCAAGAAGCCGTAAGCCCCGCCGTCACGCACGCATTCTGAGAGAGGCTGAAAACGGATGAGCACTGAAGCCAAGGCGGGTACCGCCGCAGCAACCACGGTCGACGCGCAGGGATCCCTGCTGGACGAGATCCTCGCCGAGACGAAGATGAAGCCGAGCGACGACGGCTATGACGTCGCCCGGAAGGGTGTCCAGGCGTTCATCGCGGAGATGCTGGCCCCGGGCCGCTCCGCCGAGCGCGTGGACAAGGCCCTGGTGGACGCGATGATCGCCGAGGTGGACGCCCGGCTGAGCGCCCAGGTCAACGAGATCCTCCACCACCCCAAGCTCCAGGCGCTCGAGTCCGCCTGGCGCGGCATGAAGTTCCTCATCGACCGCACGGACTTCCGCGAGAACATCAAGGTGGAGATGCTGAACGCCACCAAGGAAGACCTGCTCACGGACTTCGAGGACGCTCCGGAGACGGTGAAGTCCGGCCTGTACCGGCTGGTCTACTCCAACGAGTACGGCGTGTTCGGTGGCAAGCCCTACGGCACCATCTGCGCCAACTTCGACTTCGGCCCCGGCCCCGAGGACATCGCGCTGCTGCAGAAGTGCGCGTCCGTGGCGGCCATGGCGCACACGCCGTTCATCGCCAACACGTCGCCGGAGTTCTTCGGGGAGACGAGCTTCCTGAAGCTGCCGGGCCTCAAGGACCTGAAGTCCCTGTTCGAGGGCCCGCAGTACGCCCGGTGGCACAGCTTCCGCGAGAGCGAGGACAGCCGCTACGTGGGCCTGGCCATGCCGCGCTTCCTGCTGCGGCTGCCCTACGGTGAGAAGACCATCTCGGTGAAGAGCTTCAACTTCAACGAGGAGGTCGTCGGCCACCACGACAAGTACCTGTGGGGCCATGCCTCCATCGCGCTGACCAGCCGGATTGTCGACTCGTTCGCCAAGTACCGCTGGTGCCCGAACATCATCGGCCCGCAGTCGGGTGGCGCGGTGGAGAGCCTGCCGCTGCACCAGTACGAGGCCATGGGCGAGATCCAGACGAAGATCCCCACCGAGGTGATGCTCACCGAGCGCCGCGAGTACGAGCTCTCCGAGGAGGGCTTCATCGGCATGGTGTTCCGCAAGGAGTCGGACAACGCCGCCTTCTTCTCGGCCAACTCCGTGCAGAAGCCCAAGTTCTTCGGCAACAGCCCCGAGGGCAAGGCCGCGGAGACGAACTACCGCCTGGGCACGCAGCTGCCGTACATGTTCATCATGTCCCGCCTGTCGCACTACCTGAAGGTGCTGCAGCGCGAGCAGATCGGCAGCTGGAAGGAGCGCTCGGATCTGGAGCGCGAGCTCAACCAGTGGATCGGCCAGTACGTGGCGGACATGGATGATCCGGCCCCCAGCGTGCGCTCCAAGCGCCCGCTGCGCACGGCGAAGATCAAGGTGGAGGATGTGGAGGGCCAGCCGGGCTGGTACCGCTGCAACCTCCAGGTGCGCCCCCACTTCAAGTACATGGGCGCCTCGTTCACGCTGTCCCTCGTGGGCAAGCTGGACAAGGAGTAGCGGAGTTGGGGGAAAACCCCCTACTCGCCAGAGCCTCCGGTTTTGTGGGAGCCGGAGGCTATACTCGCAGGTCCGGGCTCTCCGGAGGGGGGGCCCCTTGAAGCAGCTTCGCAGTCACGCGCAGTCATCACGCTGAAGCTAGCAAGACAAGGAGAAGCGCCATGGCCGAGACAGTACACCTGTTCCTCAAGGCGAACGGGACGGACATCAAGGGTGAGAGCACGCAGGTGAGCCTGGGCCGCCAGGATTCCATCGAGTGCGTCTACTACGAGCAGGCGGTCATCACCGCGCGCGAGGCTGGCTCCGGCATCGCCACGGGCCGCCGCCAGTACCAGCCGCTGCTGGTGCGTAAGCGCATCGACAAGTCCTCGCCGCTGCTGATGAAGGCGCTGTGCGAGAACCAGGCGATCGACGCCACCTTCAAGTTCTTCCGCCCCAACCCCACCGGCGACGGCACCACCGAGCAGTTCTACACGGTGGGCTTCAAGAAGGGCCGCATCGCCAGCATCAAGCAGGTGGTGCCGGACACCATCGTCCCGGCCAGCTCCACCGAGCCGCCGCTCGAGGAAGTGACTTTCGTGTTCCACACCATCGGGTGGACGTACACCAACGGTGGCGTGACGCACGAGGACACCTGGGATCAGCAGCGCTGAGTCCCTGGCCCGCCGCGCGCCCGGGTTGAAGCGGGCGCGCGGGGGCAGGCTTCGGAGAGGACACGACAGTGGCGGGGCGTGGGCTTCTGTCACGTATCGAGTCTGAGGAAGGGACGTCCTCGCGCAGCCAGGACGCCTCCGCCTCCATCGTCGAGCACTTGCGGGTGTTGCTCAACACGCGCAAGGGGGACTCGGCGACGGTGCCGGGTTTTGGAGTGGTGGACTTCACGGACCTGGTCCACACGTTCCCCTCGGCCATCCAGACGTTGCAGGCGGCCATCCGTGCCACGGTGTTGGAGTACGAGCCGCGCCTGCGCAACGTCAGCGTCCGTCACGTGCCGGATGAGGATCCGCTCGTGCTGCGCTTCGAGATCAGCGCGCAGCCCGCGGATCGCAGCGCCCGCGGCGTGCTGCGGTTCCGGACGCAGATGTCACCGGGAGGGAAGGTCGAGGTCTGGTAGCAGCGTGCAGGTGGGGAGCCACGGGTGTTCAGCAAGTACTACCAGAGCGAGCTCGCATACCTTCGAGAGATGGGGAAGGCGTTTGGAAGCGCCAACCCCGCGCTGGCCGGCATGCTGGTGGAGCGCGGCGGCGATCCGGACGTGGAGCGCCTGCTGGAGGGCTTCGCCTTCCTGACGGCCCGCATCCGCGAGCGCATTGACGACGCCGTCCCCGAGGTGGTGCACGGGCTGGTGGATCTGCTGCTGCCGCACTACCTGCGGGTGCTGCCGTCGGCCTCGGTGGTGGAGTTCACCCCGCACGCGCGCTTGCTGCGAGGCCGCTCGCGAATCCCCGCGGGCGCTGAGGTGGGCTCCAAGCCGGTGGATGGCACCACGTGCGTGTTCCGCACCACGCGGCCGGTGGATCTGCTGCCGCTGACACTGGTGGAGACGGTGCTGGATCAGTCCACCCAGCTGGCGCCGGTGCTGCGCGTGCAGCTCCAGGTGGCGGAGCAGGGGAGGAGCGAGATCTTCCAGGAGGAGGGGTTCTCCCTCTTCATTCATGGCGAGCCCGCCGTCAGCTCCACGCTGCTGGTGTGGCTGATGCGGCACTGCAAGGGCGTGGTGCTCAAGGGCTCTGGCGGTTCCGAGACCGTGCGGCTGCCGCCGAACAGCCTGCGCGCGGTGGGCTTCGCTCCAGAGGATCAGCTGCTGCCGTGGCCGGCGCGCGCCCCCGAGGGCTACCGGCTGCTGCAGGAGTATTTCACGCTGCCGCAGAAGTTCCTCTTCGTGGAGGTGCGCGGGCTGCAGGCCGCCGCCGGGCTCACCGGCCAGAAGCTGGAGCTCATCTTCGAGTTCGAGCGGCCTCCGCCGCTCACCGGCCGCGTGCCGAAGGACATCTTCAAGCTGCACTGCGCGCCGGTGGTGAACCTGTTCTCCACCACCTCCGATCCCATCAAGGTCGGCACCATGGGCCACGAGCACCTGCTGCGTGCCTCCGGGCTGGATCCGGAGCACATGGAGGTCTACTCGGTGGACACCGTCACCGGCCTCCAGGCTGGACGCACGGATCGGCTGGACTACAAGCCCTTCTTCGACTTCGCGCACAACACCGGGGACAACGCGCGCTTCTTCCGCCTGCGCCGCTCCCAGTCGCCGCTCAATGACGGCATCGACACCTTCCTGTCGCTCGGCAGCCCGCGCGACGTGGCGCCCTCGGCCACCGAGGAGACGCTCTCCATCGACCTGACGTGCACCAATCGCTCGCTCCCCACGCGGCTGCAGGTGGGGGACCTGAGCATGCCCACGCCGGCGTCGCCCACCACGGCCAAGTTCCGCAACATCATTGCGCTGAGCAAGCCGGTGCGGCCGCCGCTGGGCTCGGAGCTGCACTGGCGGCTGCTGTCACACCTGGCGCTGAACCAGCGCTCGCTGCTGGACCCTGGCACACTGAAGGCGCTGCTGGAGCTCTACAACTTCCAGGCGACAGCGGATCAGCCCACCGCGCGCGCCAACACGCTGCGCATTGATTCCCTCACGGCCGTGGCGGGCAAGCCGGCCACGCGCTTCCTGCAGGGCGCTCCCGTGCGCGGCACCCAGGTGACGGTCGACGTCGAGGAGGCCGGCTTCACCGGCCTGGGAGACGCCTTCCTCTTCGGGAGTGTGCTGGATGAGATCTTCGCCTCGTACGTGAGCCTCAACGCGTTCAGCGAGCTGTTGCTGCGCATCCAACCCTCTCAGGTGGAGTACCGGTGGCCTCCTCGCAACGGCCGTCAGCCGATCCTCTGAACGGGGAGGAGCCACCGGACGAGGAGTCCGGAGAGCTCGCCACGCTCTCTCTGGCCTCGCGGCTGGAGAAGCTGACCTCGCGCGCCATGCAGGTGCGAGCGCAGGGCGGCGGCGATCAGACGGTTCGCTTCCGCTTGGACACTGCGCTCGAGTTCTCCACGGGCGACGTGCGCTTCACCTCGCTGGTGGCCCTGCTGGAGCGGCTGACGAGCAGCGCGGTGCGCGTGGGCGGAGACGGCCCGCCCGCGGAGGAAGCCATCCGCTTCCGGCATGATCCGTCCCTGGTGTTTGCCGCGGGAGACGTGAGCCAGGTCCGGCTGGTGCCCCAGGTCTCCGAGTGGGGCGTGGAGCGGAGTGGCCCCAAGCACGTCTTCGAGGTGGTCACCACCTTCCTGGGCCTCACCGGCGCGTCCTCGCCGCTCCCAGGCTATATCGTCGAGGAGATTGCCCAGGAGGATCCGGACCGCCCGCTGAAGCGGCAGTTCCTGGATCTCTTCCACCACCGGCTGGTGTCGCTGCTGTACCGGGCGCTGTCCCGCTACATGCTCGAGGCGGAGACGACGCGCGCCGGGGATGACGTGTGGACGCGGCGCGTGCTGGCGCTGGCGGGCCTGGACACCTACGAGCGCGGCCCCTCGGTGCGCCTGTCCGTGTCCCAGCTGCTGCGGCTGGCCCCGCTGCTGTCCACGCGCGCGCGCACCGCGCAGACGCTGGAGCGGGCGCTCGCGGACGTGCTGCGCGAGGAGCTGGGCGAGGCCCGCGTCTCCGTGCGCCAGTTCGCCGGGAGCTGGGTCGAGGTGGAGAGCGAGCAGCGGATGATGCTCGGCAAGATCAACTCGCACCTGGGCCGCACCTCCATGCTGGGCGGCAAGCTGTTCGACCGCGCCGGCAAGTTCATCATTGGAATCTCTCCGCTGGATGGGCCCACCTACCACCGGCTGCTGCCCGAGGGCGACTTGATGCCCCTGGTGCGCGAGGTGGTGTCGCTCGTGGTGCGCGATCCGCTCGAGTGTGCCTTGGAGCTGGGCGTGCGCGAGGACGTGCTGGGCGCCTTCCAGATCAAGAACAAGAATCCCGCCCGACTTGGGCGCAACACCTACCTGGGTGGCCGGCACGGCGCCGTTCCCCGATTGAGGACGCGGATCGTTCCGCTGCCTCTGCCGACGGGGAGCGGGGCCTCGGCGAGCCCCTAGCAGCACCTGCACTCGCAATTTTTAGAGGAGCCATCTGATGCGCGTTGAACCGAAGACCCTCGTCCGCCGTCTTACCTCCACTGCCACGCGCAGTCTGGAGGGAGGCGTGTCCCGGGCGAGCAGCGCCCGTAGTTATGAAATCATCCCCGAGCACATGCTCCGGCAGCTCCTGGAGGACGAGGAGGGTGAGGCCTCGCTCATTCTCCGCCACTTCCAGGTAGACCGGACCAAAGTGCTGGCCCGCGTCGAGGACACCCTGCGCGGCCTGCGCGCCGGCAACGCCGGCCGCCCCGTGTTCTCCGAGAGCCTCTTCCAGTGGTTCGAGGACGCGTGGCTCCTGGCCTCGCTGGAGCATGGCGCGCTGCGCTTGCGCTCGGGCGCGCTGATGGCGCAGTGGATCGCCCGCTCCGCCAAGTACTCCGCTGAGTCGTACCCGGAGCTGGATGCCATCTCCACCGAGGCCCTCAAGAAGGCCTTCGAGGACATCGTCAGCGTCTCCAAGGAGGCGGCGGAAGTGGCCGCGGCGGGCTCGGCTCCGGCTCCGGCGGGCGGGGCGGCGGCGCCTCGGGGAGAGGATGCGCTGTCGCGCTTCACCACCTCGTTCACCGCGAAGGCCCGCGAGGGGAAGATCGATCCGATTTTCGGCCGTGACCGGGAGATCCGGCAGGTGATCGACGTGCTGTCCCGGCGCCGGAAGAACAACCCCATCATCGTGGGCGAGCCGGGCGTGGGTAAGACGGCGCTCGTGGAGGGCCTGGCGCTGGCGATCGCCAAGGGCGATGTGCCCGAGTCCCTGAAGAACTTCGAGCTGCTCGGGCTGGACCTGGGCCTGCTGCAGGCGGGCGCGGGCGTGAAGGGCGAGTTCGAGAACCGCCTCAAGGCCGTCATCTCCGAGGTGAAGGCCTCGCCCAAGCCGATCATCCTCTTCATCGACGAGGCGCACACGCTGATCGGCGCGGGTGGCCCTCAGGGCGGCGGCGACGCGGCGAACCTGCTCAAGCCCGAGCTGGCGCGCGGTGAGCTGCGCACTGTGGCCGCCACCACCTGGTCCGAGTACAAGAAGTACTTCGAGAAGGATCCCGCCCTGGAGCGCCGCTTCCAGCCGGTGAAGGTGGAGGAGCCCTCGCAGCAGGACGCGGTGCTGATGATCCGCGGCCTGCGCCCCGTGTACGAGAAGGCCCACGGCGTGAGCATTCGCGAGGAGGCCATCGTCGCGGCGGTGGAGCTGTCGCACCGCTACATCTCCGGCCGCCTGCTGCCGGACAAGGCGGTGGACCTGCTCGACACGGCCGCCGCGCGCGTGAAGCTGGAGCAGAGCGCCCGCCCGGACGAGCTGGTGGAGCTGGAGGCGAAGCTGGCCTCGCTGGAGAGCGAGAAGGCCTCCCGCGAGCGCGAGCTGGCCTCGGGCCAGAAGCCGCCCCCTGAGGATGGCGTCCCCGTAGAGGAGCGCCTGAAGGCCGTGCAGGATCAGGTGGCCACGCTGCGCGCCAAGTGGGAGGAGCAGCGCGCCGCCGTGGATGGGCTGAAGAAGGCCCAGGCCGAGACGGACGCCGCCAAGGACGCCGGCGAGAAGGAGAAGCTCAAGGCCAAGCTGGAGGAGGCTCGCGAGCACCTCAAGCGCCTGGGGGGTGAGTCCCCCATGGTCCACTCGGATGTGGACACGGACGTGGTGGCCCGGGTGGTGGCCGGCTGGACGGGCATCCCCGTGGGCAAGATGCGCAGCTCCTCGCTCCAGGCGGTGCTGAACCTGGAGGAGACGCTCCGGTCGCGCGTGCGCGGCCAGGAGATGGCGCTGAAGACGGTGGCCGAGACGGTGCGCGCCTCCACGGCGGGCATCCGCAACCCGAACACCCCCATCGGCGTGCTGCTCTTCGTGGGCACCAGCGGCGTGGGCAAGACGGAGACGGCCCTGGCCCTGGCGGATGCTCTCTACGGCGGCGAGCGCTTCCTCACCACCATCAACATGTCCGAGTTCCAGGAGAAGCACACGGTGTCGCGCCTCATCGGCTCGCCGCCGGGCTACGTGGGCTACGGCGAGGGTGGCATGCTCACGGAGGCCGTGCGCCAGCGCCCGTACTCCGTGGTGCTCCTGGACGAGTGCGAGAAGGCCGACCCCGAGGTGCTGAACCTCTTCTACCAGGTGTTCGATAAGGGCGTACTCAACGACGGCGAGGGCCGCACGGTGGACTTCAAGAACACCGTCATCATCCTCACCAGCAACCTGGCCACGGACGTCATCACCCAGATGTTCCAGGCCCCCGAGCCTCCCGCCGTGGACGCCGTGCGCGACGCCATCAAGCCGGTGCTCACCAAGCACTTCAAGCCCGCGCTCCTGGCCCGCATGAGCGTGGTGCCCTACGTCCCCATCTCGCGCGAGATCCTCAAGGACATCGCGGTGATGAAGCTCAACTCCCTGGCGGGGCGCCTGCACACCTCCCACCGCATCAAGACGGAGTTCGCCCCGGAGGTCATCGAGGAGTTCGCCCGCCGGTGCACGGACATGGACTCGGGCGCGCGCAACGTGGACCACGTGATGCGCGCCTCGCTCATGCCGCAGCTGTCGCGTGAGCTGCTCGAGCAGCTGGCAAGCGGGGCCACGCCTACCCACCTCACTGTGGGGCTCAGCCCCAGCGGGGAGTGGGATCTGGCCTTCTCCCAGGCGTAAGAAAGGGGGGACAGGACCCTACAGGGCGCGTAAAAAGGGGGCCCCGGGGAACCGGAGGCCCCTTTTTTTGGTAGGAGAAGGTTCATGCTTCCCCTGGTGATCCGCATCAAGGACGTCGAGTCCCACCCGCCGCTGGAGAAGCAGTACGTCTTCACCTCGTCGCCGGTGCGCATCGGCCGGAACCAGCTCAACGACATCCCCATCCCCCGGCCCTTCGTTTCGCTGTTTCACGCGCTGGTGCGCTTCGACAAGGGCTCCATCTCCGTCGTGGATCTGGGCTCCACCAACGGCGTCGTCGTCGCGGGCAAGCGCATCGAGAAGAACGTCCCAGCGCAGATCAAGCCGGGCATGCAAGTGACGATCGGCTCGGTGGCGTTCGAGTTCTCGCGGGACGCCAAGGCGCAGAAGGACACCTCGTCCCGCCAGACGCAGTTCCGCGCGCTGGCCGATATCATGAACGAGGGTGGCATCAAGCCCGAGGCCCTCAGCTTCAAGCCCACCCCTATCCAGGAGCGCAAGCAGGAGCAGCGCACCGCGATGCTGCCCAGCCTGGACGCGCTGCTGGAGCAGGAGGCCGCGCAGGAGGAAGTCACCGGCCAACAGCCGCGCACCATCATTGCCCCGGCGCTGCAGGAGGACACGGTCGACGAGGCCACCAACCTGGAGCTGCACACGGTCAGCGAGCAGGAGGGGGATGCGCCCCAGCCTCGCAAGCCCATTCCGCCGCCCGCGCTGGTGCAGGTGACGGGGCGCCGGCGCGGCACCGTGAGCAACGTGCAGGTGCTGCCCCAGGCTCCGGGCGGGGCAGCGGCGCTGCAGAACACCATTCAGCAGCTGGTGCCGCTCTACAACGCCTACCGCACCGCCTGGAAGATGCTGCACCAGGGGCTGGCCAAGGGCGTGGACACGCTGCCGGAGCAGGATCGCGGCCAGCTCATCGCCCAGCTTCAGCGGCGCATGCCGGAGATGGCGCAGGAGCCCATGTTCCAGGAGATCGCCAAGAACGTAGGGCGCCCCGTCAACCCGGAGCCCGTCACGGCAGGCCCGGGGGCTCTGGCGGCGGCTGCGGGGCAGGGGAACCGGCTGGACATGGTGTCGCGCGAGCTGCTGAACCGCTTCGTGCGCTCGTACCTGTCCGATAACCGAGGGCTGCAGACCGAGGCGGACATGCAGCGCTTCCTGGAGCACATGGCGGAGCTGCTGGAGACGTTCGCCCGCGCCTTCATCGAGCTGCGGCAGGGGCACGATCAGTTCGGCCAGCAGATGGCGGTGCCCGTGACGAACGACCAGAACCCGCTGACGCGGATGCGGAGCACGCGTGAGCTGCTGCGCTACCTCTTGGACTTCAAGGTGCCGGAGAGCGCCAATCGGGTGCAGGAGCTGATGGGCGGGTTCGTGGACGTGATGATCCACCAGATCGCGCTGCTCAACGGTATGCGCGAGGGCGTGAAGGGGCTCTTGCAGCGGCTGGATCCGGAGCTCCTGGGCAAGGGGATTGGGGGCGTGTGGCCCTTCAACCTGGTGAAGAAGTGGGAGAAGTACACGGAGCAGCACCGGGCCTTCCTGGAGGAGGAGCGGGAGCTGACGGCCGTTCTGTTCGGGCCCGAGTTCGCCAAGGCCTACCTGGCCATTGTCGGCGACGCGGCGAACAAGGGAAGCGGGGACGCGAGCGACACGCTGGACGGTGGCTCGGAGGAGGAAGCGGAGTCATGACGCGCGCAGGGATTCGCGGGGGCCACGCCCTTCAGTGGCTGGCGGTGGCGCTGGTGGTGGCGGTGGCGGGGTGCAAGCACGAGGCGCCGGTGCGCGAGCCAGTGGTTCGGGCGCTGTGCTTCTCGGAGCTGCCGGCGACGATGAAGGTGATCTCTCCGGCGGTGTGGAAGCCGGAGGCGCTCTTCCAACTGCTGATCAATGGGTACGATCCGTCGACGGGTAAGGTGTCCCAGCCGCCCACGGACTGCATGGGCACGCCGATCCTCTTCCAGGATCCAGCGCCGGGGGACTGCACCGAGGTGTCGCAGGCGGGCAACCCGCTGCCGCTGCAGCCGCTGACGGTGGAGGAGATGATCATCACCGAGATGCGGCTGGACCTGAAGCTGGTGTGGGCGGTGGTCCGGCGGTTCTCGAATGGGGAGGCGGTAGGGCCGGTGGCGCTGGTGGAGGCCACGCCGCGCGGGCTGGCGGTGCGGGCGCTTGGGACGTTGAAGGCATTTCCGAAGAGCGCGCGGCTACGCCTGGAGCGCATTGGAGGCGTGGAGGTGCTGCTGGTGGACGGGGAGCGCTGCTGGGGCGAGGAGGAGAAGAAGCAGTGCCAGCGGTCCGTGCGGCTGATGCCGCTGCGGGGCAACAGGTTCGTGGCGGAGACGCTGGCCGGGCCGGACGGCAAATGCATGCAGGCGGCGAACATCGCGCTGAGCCGCACGGCGACGCAGCCGCTGCCGAGCCGGTGGATGCGCAAGTACGAGTACACCTCCGCGCTGACGGTGGCGCCGGATGGGATCCGGGTGGCGGAGCAGATCACGGCGAAGGACAGCGATCCGAAGCAGCCGTCCTCGCCGCCGAGGGTGTACCGCAAGGCTCAGGACGAGCGGCTCATTCAGGTGGGGCAGGGAGGGCTGAAGGTGGACAAGCCCTCGGTATGGAGCCAGTTGGTGGAGTCCGGAGCCACTGAGCAGCTGCCGTGAGAGGACGTCCGTGGGAGCCGGTTTACTCCGTGGAGGCGGTGATCGTGCCCCCCTCCACGAGCCACCGCTCCGTAGTGCACCGGCGCGCGAAGTGCGTGTCGTGCGTCACCAACAGCAGCGCTCCCGGGTAGTCCCGCAGGGCCGCCTCCAGGCGCTCGATCGAGGGCAGATCCAGGTGGTTCGTCGGCTCGTCCAGCACGAGCGCCCACGCATGCTGCCCCAATCCCTGGGCGATTAGCAGCTTGCGCACCTCTCCCGGTGAGGGCTGCTCCGAGGCCAACAGCCGTTCTGGATCCACTCCCAGCGCCGCCACCAGCGACAGCACGCGGCCCTTTTCCTCGGGCGCCAGGCCTCGCACCGTCTCCAGCGCCGCCGCGGCCTCCTCCTCTCCCACGTCCTGCGGCAGGTACAGCACCCGCTCCAGCGGCACCCGCGCGTGTGTCAGCAAGGCCCTCAGCAGCGTTGTCTTCCCCGCGCCGTTGGGGCCCTCGATGCGGATGCGGCTCTCCCGGCCCACCGATAGCGTGAGCGGCCCCATCAGCTCCACGTCCCCTGCGCGCAGCGGCTCGTTCTCCAGCGTGAACAACCACGGGTTCGGAGAGCGCACGTAGTCCACGAAGACCGAGCGCCCCACCGTCTTGTCCACCTGGAACTCCCCGATCGCCTCCTCCGCTCGCTCCGTCTCTCGCCGCAGCACGCTCACCTTGTTTCCAAGCCCCGCCTCCGCCCAGCCGGCCACCACCTTCGCTCCCATGGAGCGCGCGTCGTTGTCGTTCTTGTCCTTCATGCGCCGGCCCGCGTTGCGCGCGAGCGCCGCGGACTGCTGCTCGCGGCGCGTCTGATCGAGCCGCTGCGCCAGCCGCCGGTGTTGATCCTTCGCTTGCTCCCGGGCTGCATTCTGCCCCTCACGCTCGGTCTCCCAGCACTCGCGCGCCGCCGAGTACGCACCGGGCCACAGCCGCGCCTCGCCCGCATGGACCCGCAGCGTCGAGGACGTCAGCTCCTCCAGCACCGTTCGATCGTGCGACACCACGATGCCCACGCCCCGGAACCGGCGCAGCGCGGAGAGGAGCCACCCTCGCGCCTCTGCGTCCAGGTGGTTGGTAGGCTCGTCCAGCAGCAGCACGTCCGGCTCGGCCGCGAGCGCCGCGCCGATCTGCCACCGCTTGCGCTCTCCAGGGGACAGCGTGGGCCAGCGCTCCAACGCCCCCGGATCCAACCCGAGCTGCCCGAGCACTCGCCGGGACACCGCGTCCCACGCGTCTGCGAACGCGGAGATCTCCGGGCTCAGTGTCTCCACGCTCTGCGGACAGAGACAGATGACGGGCTCGCGAGGCTCATACTGGAAGTGGCCCTCGCTGGGCTTCAGCGCTCCGGAGAGCAGCCGCAGCAGGGTGGACTTGCCGGCGCCGTTGGCTCCGACGAGCCCTGTCCAGCCAGGCGAGAGGTGGAACTCCACGCCGGTGAGCAGGGAGACAGCATCCGAATAGGAAAAGGAAACGCCGTGCGCGCGAAGGGATGACATGAAGGAACTCCTGAATCCGGCCGAGCAGGGCTCGGCGCTTGGGAAGGCTCTAGGGCCGCGGATTTCAGGCGTTCAGCTTCATTGGCGTTGCTGGACCTCGCGCAGGGAACGACGGGCCCAGATATAGGCCCGAGCCGTTTTTCCTGCAACCCCCCGCTGTGGAGACGGATTCCCCGCGCTCTACCGCGCGGGAGCCGCCTGCAACTGGCGCGACAGCCGCCATGCTCCCACCGAGGCGAACAGCGCCGCGAGCATGCTCAAGAGCAGCGCCAGGACGATGTTGTGCAGCGACTCCTCTAAGCCATAGGCGATGAGGATGGGAGTCTGACCGGCCGCTTCGCCGCTGTAGTTCCTCAGACAGACCATCAGCCCCGTGACGAAGCCGAGCCCTCCAGCGATCAGCGTGAACACGCCCAGTGACAGCATCAGTGGCACATACCGCCGGTCCGGGTTCCGGGCGTAGAGGATGCTGGCCACCAGGAGCCCCAGTCCGGCCAACAGCGTAGGATACATGCCCCAACCGCCCGCGACGAAGAAGTCAGACATCGGTGTCCCTCCCAACTGCGGTGTTCAGCTGCTCAGACACCGCTGGGCGGATTCGGTTCCCGATGCTTCACCTGTCGGGCCTGAGGCGCCTCAGGTGGGGGACACGGAGGGAGTGGAGACAGGAGCCCTGCGGGACAGCCGTGAGCGCAGCCAGCGGCGGGCGGGCTCCTCCAGCCAGAAGAACACCGCCAGCGAGACGAGGATCGACAGCGCCACGTAGACGGCGAAGAAGCTCCTCGGAGAGGACGTGGCGAGCCCCGGCCCGAGACGATGGTCCAGCAGCCGGACGTAGAAGCCCATCGGAGGGTGGAGGATGTAGAGCGCGTAGCTGGCCTCGCCCAGGCGGACGGCCCAGGACTGCTCCAGCACCCGGGCCAAGGGTCCGCGCCCGTCCGCGAGTCCCCAGATGAGGAGCGCGAAGGCGGGCATCAGCGCCAGCTCCTTGAAGGCGAGTGCGGCCCCGGCCCACGGCGCGACGAAGATCGCCAGTGACGTCACGGCAGCCACCACGGCCTGCACGGAGGCAGCAGGGCCCATGCCCTGGCCCGCGTTGACGCGCTGTGAGAAGAGCCGGCCCAGCACCACGCCCAGGAGGAACTGCGGCAGCCGGAGGAGCGGGTTGTACGCTGCGACCTGCTTCCATGTCTCCGCTCCCAGGAGCGGGGCAGGGCTCGCGGCGCTCCACTGATCCACGAGGAGCCACAGGAAGCTCGTGACCGCCGTCACTCCGAGCATCGCCGCGGCGGAGGCCCACAGCCCGCGCTGTCCCGCGCGGACCACGGGCACGCAGAGCAGCGGGAAGAGCAGATAGAAGAAGGCCTCGACCGACAGGGACCAGCCGGGGCAATTCCAGACGCACGCCACCGGCGGAGCCCAGGCCTGCGTGAGCGTGAAGACCGCCGCGCCCGTGCTGGAGAGCTTCCAGAGCACCTCCTGCGTGAACCCGCCTGCGGCCCGGATCAGGAAGTCCAACAGGGGCGGCGTCATCAGCACCAGCCCGAGCACATAGACCGGGTACACGCGGGCAAAGCGCGCGGCCCAGAACGCGCGGGGCTCGACGCGGACGGTCTCCTCCGCGCCCAGGTAGCTGTAGGCGAGGATGAACCCTGACAGGATGAAGAAGAGGGTGACGCTGCTAGGTCCTCCCTCCAGGAAGCGCTGGAACCACTCGGGGGTGCCCTGGCGCGGGAAGTAGTGGAAGGCCACCACGTGCAGGGCCGCCAGGAAGCGGACCCCCGTGAGGGCCTTCAGGGAGGGGCGGGGAGAGGAAGCCATGGAGCCCAAAGCAAAACCGCCCCTCGGCTGAGCGAGGGGCGGGGGCACCGCTCCGGGAGACAGCACCCGGAGCGATGGGGGTTACTCGTCCTGGGGCAGCGACGGCGGGCTGCGGCGCACGGGCACCGGCTGCGCCGCGTTGCGCGCGATGGCCTGCGCGCTCAGGGCCGCCGCCGAGGGCTTGGTCTTCAGCGTCGCGCCATCCGCGTCGCCCTCCTTGGCGAACAGCTCCTTGAGCATGCCCACGCTGCCCAGGGCCACGCTGGCCTCGTACGGCACGAACACCTTGTTGGTGCCCTTGCCCAGCTCCTGCAGCGTCTCCAGGTAGCGCAGCGCGAGCACCTCGGGGGTGGCGCGGCCCTCGTGCACCGCCTCGAACACCAGGCGCGTGGCCTCGGCCTTGGCCTCGGCCTCCAGCACCACCGCGCGCTTGTGGCCCTCGGCGCGAGCCACCTCCGCGTCGCGCTCCGCCTCGGCGCGGAGGATCCGCGAGATCTTCTCGCCCTCCGCCTGGAGGATGGCCGCGGCCTTGTCGCCCTCGGCCTTCGTCACCTCGGCGCGGCGCTCGCGCTCGGCCGTCATCTGCTTGGCCATGGCGTCCTTGATGGCGCCCGGCGGCTCGATCTCGCGCAGCTCCACCCGCGTCACCTTCACGCCCCACTTCTCCGTGGCTTCGTCCAGCACCATGCGCAGCTTGCTGTTCACCGTCTCGCGGCTGGTGAGCGTCTGGTCCAGCGTCAGCCCGCCCATGATGTTGCGCAGGTTCGTCATCGTCAGCTGCTCGATGGCCAGCGCCAGGTTCTCCACCGCGTAGAGCGCCTTGGCCGGATCGACGACCTGGTAATAGATGACCGAGCCCACCTCCATGTTCACGTTGTCATGGGTGATGACCTGCACGGTCTCGAAGCCCATGACCTGCTCGCGCAGATCCACCAGGTTGCTGCGGGAGAAGCGGTTGCCGGTGCGCATCTCGAAGGCGCGCGGGCTGTCCAGGAACGGGATCAGGATGTTCAGACCGCTGTGCGCCACGTGGTGGAACCGGCCCAGCCGCTCCACCACCATCACCTTGGCCTGGGGGACGATGCGGATACCGGTGATGAGGGCAAAGCCTGCTACCAGCGCCGCGACGATGAACAGCACCGTCATGAACGTCATGACACTCTCTCTTTCTTCTTCTGCGCGGAAACCTCGAGCGACGCGGAGGGGCGCCGCACCCACAGCTTCAAACCTTCCACCTGTTCGACCGTGACGCGCTCGCCCTCGGCCACCGGGCCCGCCAGCGAGCGCGCCGTCCACAACTCGCCGTTGATGCGCACAGTACCTCCGTGCGGGTCCGACAGCGCCTCGGTGACCAAGGCCTCCTGGCCGATCATGGCCTCCACGCCGAGCTTCAGGGGGCTGGCCGTGCGCATGAACGCTCGCTTGAAGATCGTCCGGGACGCGGAGAACAGAGCCACGGACACCACCGTGAAGAGGACCAGCTGAACGTTGATCCCCAGGCCCAAGGCCGCCGCGAGCGCCGAGGTCAGCGCGCCCACCGCGAACCAGAGCGTGACGAACCCCGAGAGCTTGATCTCCAGGCCGCCAAACACCAGGGCTGCGGCGATCCACAGCTGCCAATCGGTGGGAGTCAGATCCATATCGGGCTCCTGTTTGGCAGTGGGCTCGGCGTCCTGTCAAACCGGCCTCCCCACTGGCGCCTCATCAATACCCCCCGGGCCGATCCCAGGCTCGGAAACCGGACAAGGAATCGGACGGGCCCGGTTCTCCCCGAGATCCGACGTTTCCTGAGCAATCCTGGCTGCGCTCTGAACGTGCGTCCAGTAAGTTGGGGGCGTGTACGCCGAGCTGGTCTGCCGATCCAACTTCACCTTTCTCCGAGGGGCCTCGCACCCGGAGGAGCTCGTGGCCACGGCTGCGCGGCTGGGGATGCAGGCCCTGGCGCTGACGGACGCGGACGGGCTGTACGGCGTGGTGAAGGCACACCTGGCGGCCAAGGAGCACGGCATCAAGCTGCTGCTGGCCACCGAGCTCACGCTGATGGATGCGCCGCCGGTGATCGTCTACGCGATGGACGCGGGCGGATACGCGAACTTGTGCCGGCTGGTCTCCGCCAGCCGGATGTCACACCCGAAGGGCGAGGCGGGGTTGCCGTGGCGCGCGGTGGCCGAGCGTTCCGAAGGGCTGATTGCACTGCTGCCGAACCCGGCTCCCGCGGAGCAGGTGGCGCCGTTGGCCGAGGCCTTCGCGGGGCGCTTCTACGTGGGGCTGTGCCGCACGCTGTCCGCGGGGGACAAGGCCCGCGAGGCCCAGGCCGAGGCCCTGGCGCGCACGCTCAACGTGCCCCTGTGCGCGCACAACGATGTGCACACGCACCACCGGCGCCGCCAGCCGCTGCAGGACGTGCTCACGTGCGTCCGGCACAAGACGACGGTGGACAAGGCGGGCACGAAGCTGCTGCCCAACGCCGAGCGCACCTTGAAGTCCCCAGCGGAGATGGCGCGGCTGTTCCGGGATCGCCCCGAGGTGCTGGAGCGCACGCTGGAGATCGCCAACCGCTGCCACGCGACGCTGGATGAGCTGCGCTACCACTTCTCGGAGGAGGATCTGCCGCCGGGGCGCACGGCGATGGAGCACCTGCGAGTGTTGACGGAGGAGGGGCTCGGGGTGCGCTACCCGGGCGGAGTGCCGCCCGAGGTACGCAAGCAGATCGACCACGAGCTGACGCTCATCGAGGCACTGGACTTTCCGGGCTACTTCCTGGCGCTCTGGGACATCGTCCACTTCGCGCGCAACCGAGGGATCCTGTGCCAGGGGCGCGGGAGCGCGGCGAACTCGGCGGTCTGCTACGCGCTGCAGATCACGGCGATCGATCCGGTGCGGATGGGGCTGCTCTTCGAGCGCTTCCTGAGCATGGAGCGCAAGGAGCCGCCGGACATCGACGTGGACTTCGAGCACGAGCGCCGCGAGGAAGTGCTCCAGTACGTCTACGAGAAGCACGGCCGTCACCGTGCGGGCATGGTCTGCGAGGTGATCTGCTACCGGGGCCGGCTGGCGCTGCGCGAAGTGGGCAAGGGGCTGGGACTGTCGCTGGATCAGGTGGATCGGCTCTCCAAGGTGGCGTCGGCCTACGGGTTTGACGTTACGCCCGAGGTGCTGGCCGAGGCGGGGCTCTCCGCGTTCGATCGCCGGGTGGGGCAGACGCTGACGCTGGCGCAGGAGATCGAGGGCTTCCCGCGCCACCTCTCCATCCACGTGGGCGGCTTCGTCATTACGCGAGAGCCGCTGGTGGACCTGGTGCCGGTGGAGAACGCGGCGATGAAGGGCCGCACGGTCATCCAGTGGGAGAAGGATGACACCAACGCGCTGGGCTTGCTGAAGGTGGACCTGCTGGCGCTGGGCATGCTGACGGCGGTGGCCAAGTGCCTGAGGTACATCCGCGAGCACTTTGGCCGGGAGCTGTCGCTGGCGACGATTCCGCCGGAGGACCCCCAAGTCTACGACATGCTGTGCGATGCGGACACGGTGGGCGTGTTCCAGATCGAGAGCCGGGCGCAGATGAGCATGCTGCCGAGGCTCAAGCCGCGCACCTTCTATGATCTGGTGGTCGAGATCGCGCTCATCCGCCCGGGGCCCATTGTCGGCAACATGGTGCACCCGTACCTGCGGCGGCGGGACGGCAAGGAGGTGCCCACGTACCCGACGCCCGAGGTGCGAGCCATCCTCGAGAAGACCCTGGGCGTGCCGCTCTTCCAGGAGCAGGCGATGAAGCTGGCCATGGTGGCGGGAGGCTTCACGGCGGGCGAGGCGGACGGGCTGCGGCGGGCGCTGGGGCACAAGCGGGCCGAGCAGCTGCTGGAGCCCTACCGCATCCGCTTCGTGGAGGGTGGGGTGAAGCGGGGCTACTCACAGGAGTACATGGCGCAGCTCTTCGAGCAGTTCCGCGGCTTCGCCCACTACGGCTTCCCCGAGTCCCACTCGGCGTCGTTCGCGCTGATCGCGTATGCGTCCTCGTGGCTGAAGTACCACTACCCGCAGGCCTTCTGCGCGGCGCTGCTCAACTCGCAGCCCATGGGCTTCTACGCGCCGCACACGCTGGTGGCGGACGCGAAGCGGCACGGGGTGGAGGTGCGGCCGGTGGACGCGCGGTGCTCGGACTGGGACTGCACGCTGGAGGAGGGTGGGGTGCTGCGGCTGGGCCTGCGCATGGTGCGAGGACTGAACGAGTCGGCGGGGCGGCGTGTGGCGGCCGCTCGCGGCCAGGGCTACGGCAGCGTGGGCGAGCTGGCGCGGCGAGCCCGCATCGCCCGGCACGAGCTGACGCGGCTGGCGCTGGCGGGAGCGCTGGCCTCGATCAGCGGCTCGCGGAGGCAGGCGCTGTGGGAGATCCAGGCGCTGGGCCCGTTGGACGAGGACGATCTGTTCTTCGGGTTGCCCATGGACGGCACGCAGGTGGAGCTGCCGCCCATGAGCGTGGCCGAGCGGGTGGAGGCGGACTTCGAGACGGTGGGCGTCTCGCTGGAGAAGCACCCGCTGGAGCTGCTGCGGCCGGCGCTGCGCAAGCTGGGCGCGGTGTCCGCCGAGGGGCTCCAGCGCGTGGCCTCGGGGCGGCGTGTGGCCGTGGGGGGCATGTTGATTACCCGACAGCGGCCTCCTACCGCGAAGGGCATGTGCTTCATCTCGCTGGAGGACGAGACGGGCATCGCCAACCTCGTGGTGCCCCCCGACGTGTACGAGCGTTGCCGCCGGGACATCCACGGCGCCCTCTTCATCGTGGGAGAGGGCGTGCTGGAGCGCACGGGAAAGGTGCTCAACGTGAAGACGCAACGCGTAACAGCGTTGCAGGGGTTGCTGGGTTAACGCGCCGCGTAGCTGCGACTTGCTAAACCCTGTGTTGGCGCAGTGCGTTGCTTGCTGTTTATCGGTGCTAGTGGGCTTTTCCCTAGAAATCCAAAGTGGGCTGTCTGTACCCTGCGCGCCTCCCAATCCCCCGGGAGCCTTAAGGAGGCAGTCCATGTCCCCTCGTTTCACTTTGCGTGGTGCGACCGCTGCATGCGCGCTGGCAGCCACTGTGGTGAGCGGCACTGCGGCCGCGAGCACCATCAACCAGAACACCAGCTGGACCATCAACCGCAGTGGCGCGACGAGCACGTACCGCGTGGTGGCGTACGGTGACTCGATCTTCGCCGGTTACAACGGCAGCCTGTTCAGCGTGGCCCGCCGCGCCTCGCCCTACGTGAGCGGCGAGTACCTGGGCAACGCGTGGAACGCGAACATCGAGGTGGTGCGCCGCACCAAGTCGGGCGCCAAGGCCGACGACATCTACAACAACAAGATCATCTCCGAGAAGTCGTACATGCAGGCCAGCAATGTGCGCGCGGTGGTGTTCGAGATGTGCGGCAACGACTACCTGCAGGCGCGCAGCGCGTTCAAGGATCAGACGGGCACGTGCAGCTATGCCGGCCTGGACACGGCGCTCGCCAATTGTTCGTCCTACACGGAGAAGGCGATGCAGGCGATCAACACGTACGCCACCACCGCCAAGGCCAAGATCGTCATGAACATCTACTACCCGGGCTACAACGCGGACAACGTGCAGACCAGCTGCAAGGACGCGAGCACCGGGGCGTCGGTGAACCGGCGCGACAAGTTCCTGCCGTACCTGGCCAAGAGCAACTGGCGTACGTGCAACCTGGCGGCGACGTACGGCTTCAAGTGCGCGGACGCCTTCGCCGAGAGCATGGGGAGTGACTACGACTCCAACGGCGACGGCCAGAACGACGTGGACGCGATCCGCTGGCGCGCGGGTGAGTCCGAGGCCGACTACGTGGCCCGCATCGTCTCGCTGAAGTCGACCCTGCGCGACTCCAACACGAAGTACGTGAACGCGAGCACCAGCTACGACTACCTGCAGTCGGACGACACGCACCAGACCTACTACCTGTCCACCATCGGCACGGGCTCGGGCTCGGCGGCGCCGGACTTCACCTCGGCGCAGATCGTGGGTGGCAAGAACCCGCAGTGGAACCGCTCGGGCCACGAGCGGACGGGCTGGTCCATCTCGACCTACAACCCGGCCACGCCGTGATGATGTGAAGCGGTGACGCCACGCTCTGGGCGTGGTGACACCTGGGCGCGTCTCTGCTCCTGCGGGAGGGGGACGCGCCCTTTGCTTTGCGGGAGGGGCTCAGCCCAGGAAGCGCCAGGCGATGAGCGCGGGGACGGCCACGTAGTACATGAGGCGGCACAGCCACTCCGCGGCGAGCCGGATGCCGCGAGCGCGCGAGGGGAGCAGCCAAGTCATCGCGAACGCGAGGAGCTCGGCGGCGAACCGCCAGAAGCCGGCGTACAGCAGCAAGCCGGTGGTGAAGCTGACCCAATAGAGCGCGAAGGTCCGCAGGTAGGCGGCGAGCCCGAACATGTCGTACTCGCCGAACAGCCCGCCGAAGGTGATGTACTGGTGCGCACGGAACATGATGCCGGTGGGCACGAGCGGGATCAGCCCGAACTTGAAGGCGGGCTTGTCCAGGAGGCGCCGCCGCCAGTCATGCCGGGCCTGGCCGAACCGGGAGCTGGGGTGCTCGGCGGCGGGCGCGGATGAGGGCACCGAGGCGCCCAGCGCGTTGAGCAGAGGAACGGGGGCCGCCACCTGGAGGTGGTACTGGAACCGGCGTCCGGACTTCATGCGCAGGACCAGACCCGAGCCGGGGAGGGGCAGCTTCCAGGGCTCGACGCCCGTGACGGACTCTCGCGGGATCTCGAACCGGGCGGTGCGCGACTGGAGCACGAGCCGGGCCGGCTCCACGAGCAGGGTGGAGGCCGTGAAGCGCCGCAGCATCCACACGAGCACGAGCGGCAGCAGCGAGAACACCGCCAGTTGCACCAGCATCTGGAAGGGAGACGGAGGATCCAAGCCCTCGAGGATGCCCAACAGGGAGAGTGCCCCGAGGTAGAGCAGGTTGCTCGCGCTGAGGAGCTGGGCGGTTGCGGCGAGGAGCCGGAGGGCAGGCCGCCAGGCGTGGACGTGGAAGCGGGGCGCGGCGTCTTCGCCAGGGCCAGGGGGAGGGGCGGGCTCGGCGGCGGCGTGCATGGATTCGTCGGGTGAGAGGCGGGAGCGCCTGGGGAGGGTGAGTTGGCCTCGGTGAGAGGGGCCGGTACTATACGGAGCCTGGAGGTCACGAGCGAGCATGCCGGAGCAATCCCCGGCCCCAGAGCGGCGCGTCGACAGCGATGGTATCGTCCGGGTCGAGCAACGGCGCGCGGGTGGCGCCACGTGGGTGCTCGGGCTGGGGATCGCCATCACGTGCATTGGCTTGGGGCTGAGCGCGTGGCTGTTCTTCGACAAGCCCGAGGTGGAGAGCCTGCCGGAGCTGCCGGTGAACGAGCCTCCACCGATGGAGCGCCCGGCACCCGCTCCCGTGCGCCCCGTGGCGAGGCCCGCGAAGCCAGCCGTGAAACAAGAGCTCCCCAAGCACATGCAGGAGCAACTGGAGGCGGTGCCGGAAGAGGTGCTCGAGCAGCTCCCCGAAGGCCTCTACGAGATGCCCAAGCCCGGGGAGGCGCCTACGGGGATGATGCTGTTCCCGGCGCATGGGTCGGATCCGATCAAGAAGGGGATCATCGTTCCGGAGGACTTCGAGCTCCCTCCGGGCTACGTCCGGCACTACCAGGCGACAGATGACGGCGAGCAGTTGCCTGCGATCCTGATGTTCAGCCCGGACAAGCCGCCGCTGGACGCGAATGGCCAGCCCATGAAGGTGACGGAGAACGGCATTGTCCCGCCGGAGCTGGCGCCGCCAGGATTGCCCGTGCAGATGCTGGATCCCGAGCACCTGGAGCAGGCGGAGCAGAAGCCATGAACACAGAGGTGTCGGTGGGGCGGCGGTCCGGGGAGATGTTCCTCGGGGCGGTGGCAACCTCGTTGTTGGTATGGCTCTTCGGGCGGATGGAAGTGGCCTGGGTCTGGGCATGCTGGGTGGCACTGGTCCCCTGGCTGGCGGTGCTGGATCGAGTCAGGACGGTGCGTCAGGCCCTGGCAGCGGGGCTGTTGCTGAGCGTCGTCTTCACCGCGGTGATCTTCGGCTGGTTTGCGGATGCGTTGCAGGGATATGCGCGCTCGTCTTCGGCGTGGGCGTACTGGCTGGTCCTACTGCTGTGCGCGCCGATTCTGCAGCCCCAGTTCATCACCGCGGCACTGGCTCGGTACTTGGCGCGGCGGTGGGTTCCGGAGGGGGCCTTCCTGCGTGTGGGGCTGGTGGGGGCTCTGGTCTATGTGGGCACGGAGTGGGCGTGGCCGAAGCTGTTCTCGGACACGCTGGGCCAAGGCCTCTACAGCTCTGCGTGGCAGCGGCAGGGGGCCGACATCGCAGGGGCACACGGGCTCACGGTGCTCCTGATCTTGGGCAGCGAGTGTGTTCTGGCGGCGCTGAAGTCCTTCGCGGCACGAGGGTGGAAGTGGCCTGGAGCGAGGGTGTTGCGCACGCCTGTCGCGGTTCTGGTGGCCATGGTGGGAGGGCTCACCGGGTATGGGGCTTTCCGGTACCAGCAGGTGAGCGCGCTGATGCGGTCTGGTCCAGCGCTCTCGGTGGGAGTGGTGCAGGCCAACATCACGGACTACGCGAAGCTGAGGGAGGAACTGGGAACGTACGACGCAGTCCGGAAGATCCTCGACACGCACTACGAGCTGTCCCGCGAGCTGATGAAGGAGCCTAAGCCGGATCTGATCGTGTGGCCGGAGACGGTATATCCGACGACGTTCGGCTCGCCGAAGAGCCCGGAGGGCGAGGAGTTCGATCAGGAACTCGCGCAGTTTGTCGGCGAGAACCAGATGCCGCTCATCTTTGGGGCTTACGACCTGGAGCAAGATCGCGAGTTCAACGCGGCGATGTTCCTGGGCCCCGTGGGAGATGCGGAGGAGAAGCGGCTGGAACTCGGGGTCTACCGCAAGACGATGCTGTTCCCGCTAACAGAGTATGTCCCCGAGCTGCTGGACACGCCCCGGGTGCGTGGGCTGCTGCCGTGGTTGGGGACGTGGAAGCGGGGGCCGGGGCCTCAATCGTTCGTCTTCCCGCTGCGAGGCGGGAGAGTGCTGAAGGTGGCGCCCCTCATCTGCTACGAGGCCATCTTTCCAGGCTACGTCGCGGAGGCGGTGCGCAAAGGCGCGGATCTCATCGTGACGATCTCGAACGACTCCTGGTTTGGGACGTCGGCGGGGCCGAAGCTGCACCTGCGGCTGGCGGCGTTCCGGAGCATCGAGACGCGGCTGCCTCAGGTGCGAGCGACGAACTCGGGCATCTCGGCCTTCATCAGCCCGACGGGAGAGATCGTCAGCGAGGTGCAGACCGGCCAGCGGGCGGGGGTGGTGATGACAGTGCCTCCGTCTGAGCACGTGTGGACCTTGATGGTGGCATGGGGAGACTGGTTCGGTCGCACGGCGCTCGTCCTGGGTCTGGTGCTGTTGGCGGTTCAGGCGCTGTTCCGGCAGCGGTCAGCGGCAAAGCCATCGGCATAGGACCTGCCCGTTGATGTCAGCCCCTTGTGCTTTGATGCACACCCTCTGCAACGAGGAGGGTGGTGGATGGTGTTGGAACCGCAGGGATTCGTGGCGCGCATCGCGGAAGATCTCGAGCGAACGATCTCACAGGGAAGATTGCCCAAAGATGGAAGTCTCCCCTCGGAGCAAATGCTGGCGAAGTCCTACGGTGTCTCACGGAGTACGGTCCGGGAGGCGCTGAAGCAGCTGGCCGCACGAGGGGTGGTGGTGCAACACCCCGGACGCAGGAACCGGGCTGCGAGGCTGGATGTTGCGATCACGCTCGAGAACCTGAGTGTGGCGCTGCATGACATTGGGCCAGCCCATCCCGAGAGACTGCGGCTGCTGGAGGGATATCTCTCATTGAAGCGGGAAACGGCCGTGGAACTGCTGGCCGCATGCTGCGAGCACGCCTCCGAGAGGGAATTGGCCCCGTTGATCGACGCTTGCTTCGCTCTGGCCGAGGACACGCGCTGGAAGCCAGAGGCCCGGCAGTGGGTGGAGCGGGAGTTCGAGTTGTTGCGCCTGGCGGCTTGCGTGGCGGTGCGCCCCGGCCACTTCCTGCTCGTCCAGTCCTTGGAGAAGTCCTTTGGGGGCATGGCTGGAAAGCTGGTGCCACACCTGGATGCCAAGGCCATGTACCAGTGGGCCATGTGCGCGTTTCATGCCCTGGGCGAGCGGGATGCGCAGGCGGTTCGGCGGGACCTGCCGGCCCTGTTGAAGGCATGTGACGAGCGCCTTCTCAGCCGCCTCACACCAGCTCCCGAAACCCGTGACAAGACAGCTACCCCTCCCGATGCTTCTGCGAGTCCGGCGTCGCCGGACGCAGCGACAGTTTCAAACGAAGTGTTTCCAGACTTCGAGGCTGAGCCAGCCTGCGCTGAGAAGTCGATTCTCGAGCCTACCCTGAGCGGGGCGCCAGCGACCTTCGCAGGAGAACCACCCGAGGGGACGCCGCCGGAGCCCACGACTGCCGTGAAGGGGGAACTGTCGGGACCAGTTTGCGCGAGTCGGTCTGCTTGTCCGACAGGTTCGTGCCAAACGCGGCCGACAGGGGGGGCTTCGCCGCGCGGGCGGGAGGTGGACAGGCCATGCTGCCACCATCGGTTTCCTGAAGACCATCGCGACCGCGGGGTATCCGCCGAGGACATGGGCGCGGATGCGCTTGCTCACGCTGAGGTTTCTCCCTGGGCGAAAGATGGATAAGGATGCTGGCTGCAGAGGCTGTCTTGGGATGAGCCTCTTGGAGCACATATGGGTCTTCTGTCCACCCGTCAGACGACGCTGCATCGTGGTTGCTCCCTGAGCTGGTTCGCGGAGGGGAATGGGCCGCCGGTGGTGATGATCCACGGCATCGGCATCGGCGCTGCTGGGTGGAGGCCTCAGGTCGAGGCGCTAGGGGCGAGCTTCCGTTGCCTGTGCCTCGATAATCGTGGGTTCGGCGAGAGTCAGCCGCTGAGTGGGGCACTCACGGTTGAACTCATGGCCGAGGATGTGCTCGTGCTCATGGATGCGCAGGGGTGGCAAAGCGCGCATGTGATGGGGCATTCCCTGGGAGGGTTGGTGGCACTTTACCTCGCGCACAAAGCACGGACTCGTGTGCGGAGCCTTGCGCTGATGTGCACTTTTCCCTCGGGGGCGATTCCCACTCGGCCGACGCCCTGGATCATTTGGGCTGGGCTTCGTACTCGACTCGGGACACGCCGCATGCGGCGCCACGCATTTCTTGAGCTCGTGCTGCCTTCCGATGCGCTGGCCGGTGTGGATCGGGACGCGTTGGCCGAGCGTCTCGCAGAGCTGTTCAGTCACGACCTCGCCGAGCAGCCCCCGGTAGCGCTGCGGCAGATGGGCGCCATGCGCCGTGCCGATGCCACCCCCTTCCTGAGTGGGTTGGCGAGCATTCCCACCCTTGTCGTGAGCGCCTCGCATGATCGCGTCGCTCCTCCCGTCGGAGGGCGAGCCCTGGCCGCTGGCATTCCCGGGGCTCGATATGTCGAGATCCCCGATGGCTCCCATGGGGTGACCTTGCAGCTTCCGGAGAGGATCAATGCGCTCCTGCAGGAGCACTTGAACGCTGCGGAAGCGAGCTGGGCCGCGAAACGCCCGAGAGACGGCTACCTCAAGCCAGCAGGCGTGAGTCGTCCAGGTCCATGTCCGTGATCTGATCCACGCCATGGCGCGTGAACCGCCGGGCCGCGGCCAGGACCTTCGGCCCATGGCCGTGGTCCAGGCTCCACTGCGCGTGCTCCACCAGCATCGCCAGCTCCAGCGTCCGTCCCAGCGTCAGCGCGAAGCGCCGCGCCCCCGCCTCCAGTCCCACCGGGTTCGCCAGCGAGCCCGCCACCCAGCTCCGTGCGTGCTCCAGCGACTCCTCCACTGCCTTCACGCACGGCTTCAGCCGGGAGTCCTTCGCCGCCGCCAGCCTCCGCTCCACATCCGCGTGGAAGACGTCCAGCGTCCCTTCCTTCGCCAGCGCCCGCAGCGCATCGAGCGAGAGCACGTTCGTCGTTCCCTCCCAGATGCTCATCACCTGCGCGTCCGCCAGCAACCGCGGCAGCCCCGTGTCCTCCACGTACCCCGCACCGCCGAAGCCCTCCACCGCCTCGGATGTCGCCGCCACCGCCTGCTTGCCCGTCGTCAGCTTCGCCAGAGGCGTCACCAGCCGCTGCAGGAGCAGTTCCTCCTCGCTCGCCACCTTCGCCTCCATCCGCCCCAGCAACTCCGCCGCCCGGAAGGCCATCAGGAACGCCCCGTGCGTCTCCGCCTCCAGCCCCGCCAGCGTGTCCACGTGCAGCGGCTTCTCCGCGAGCTTCGCCCCGAACTGGACCCGCCGCGTGGCGTAGTCCTTCGACAGCGCCATCGCCCGCCGCATCGCCCACGCGCAACCCATCGCGTTCCACGTGCGCGTCACGTTCAGCATCCACGCCATGTTCTTGATGCCGTCCGCCAGCCCCGCCACCGGTATCGCCAGCGTGCCGTCCAGCGTCAGCTCCGCCGTCGGCACCTTGCGCGTCCCCAGCTTGTCCTTCAGCCGGTTGATCAGGATGCCGTTCAGCATCCCGTCCGCCTTGCGCGTCTCCACGAAGAACAGCGCCAGTCCCTTACCCCCTGGCCCATTGCCCTCCGGCCGGGCCAGCGTCAGCGCCATCTGCGACGTCGTCGCCGACGTGAACCATTTCGTCCCGTACAGCCGCCAGCCCTCCGGCGACTGCTTGGCCACCGTCTGCGTCAGCCCCACGTCCGAGCCGCCCGTCCGCTCGGTCATCCACTGGCCCGACGTCCAGAACGTTGCCGGATCCCGCGAGGTGAGGTGGGGTAGGGCACGCGCGATCAGCTCTTGGTTCCCCAGCGAGAGCAGCGTCCTCGCTGCTCCGTCCGTCATCGCCAGCGGGCACGAGTACACGTCCAGCGAGGGCTGCACCACGTAGTTCAACGCGAACTGGTGCACCCGGCTCAGCTCGGCGCTCTTCTGCTCATATGCCACCGCCACCAGACCCCGCCGCGCCGCGAGTGCCTCCGCCTCCTTCCACAGCGGCGACACCTCGATCCGGTCCACCCGCTTGCCCCACGCGTCCCACTGCGTCAGCTCCGGCTCGTTCAGCCGATCCCGGAGCTGGAACTCGTAGAAGTACTTTCCGCTCAGCTCGCCCAGCTCCCGTAACTCTTCTGTCACGGAGCGCCGAAGCTCCTCGGGGAGCTGGCGGGCAAGGTAGCTCTGCAGCAGGGCGTCGTCGTCGTACTGATTCCCGAGACGGGGAGGATCCTGGAGGAAGCTCATACCCCCAAAGCTACCACCCCCCATGCAAGGACGCTGTGCCCTTCTGATCCCCTCCTGGGCCTCCCCACGGGCGGGAAGGGGAGAAAAACCAGGGAGTGCGCTAGGCTGGGTCCATGTCTGAGTTCAAGAGGCCAGGAACTCCTCCCGGTTTCGCGCCCCCCGAGCATCAAACCGACCTGGACCGCAACGTCACCCCGGTCGAGACGCCCAAGGCTCCAGCTCCCCCGCTGGCCGCGCCTCCGCGCCCCAAGGGCGCTACCGGCATGGTTGCCGCCGTGCCCCCGGCGCCGCCTCCCGAGGATGTCACCCATGGCCGGGCCGCCACCCAGTACGCCGGCCCCGATCGGCGCTCCGGCCCCGCGCCCCAGTACCCTGGCCCGGATCGCCGCACCCTTCCGGCCGCCGGGCCGCCGCCCGCGCCCGAGCGCCGCATGGCCACCCAGCAGCGCCGCGCCCTCGAGCCCTCCGCGCCCCCCGCCCAGCGAAGCTTCTGGCCCTCTCAGCCGCGCACCATCGAGGAAGCCGGCCTCAACGTGGCCATGGTGGAGGAGCTCATCCTCAAGGCCGTCTTCTTCGCCGGCGAGATGCGGGGCATGGACATCGCCAACCGCCTCAGGCTGCCCTCCGCCATCGTCGACGAGGTGATCGAGGGCCTGCGCCGCCAGAAGTACCTGGACATCCGCGGTGGCGGCTCCTCGGGCGTGGGCCGCTCCACCATGATCTACCAGCTCACCTCGTTCGCCACCGAGCTGATGCGGCAGATCCTCGATCGCAACCGCTACAACGGTCCCGCCCCCATCCCCATCCAGGACTGGGTCTACGCCGTCCGCAAGCAGACCGTCCGTGGCAACCGCATCACCCGCGCCCGCATGGAGGACAAGTTCGGCGACCTGAGCATCCGCGACTACATCTTCGACGGCATCGGTCCGGCCATGAACTCCGGGCGTGCCATCTTCTTCTACGGTCCCCCCGGCAACGGCAAGACGGCCATCTGCCAGTGCATGGTCAATTGCTTCGAGGGGGACATCTTCATCCCTTACGCCATCATGATCGATGACTTCATCGTGCGTGTGTACGATGACATCCTTCACAAGGCCGTCGAGGATGAGCCGGGCGCCGCCACGTATGACAGGCGCTGGGTCCGCATCAAGCGCCCCCTGGTGGTGGTGGGCGGCGAGCTCACGCTGGAGATGCTCGATCTCGTCTACTCGCCCGAGGTGAAGTACTACGAGGCCTCGTTCCAGATGAAGGCGATGAACGGCATGCTACTCATCGACGACTTCGGACGCCAGAAGGCCTCTCCGGTGGACATCCTCAACCGGTGGATCGTCCCGCTCGAGAGCGACGTGGACAACATCACCCTGCACACTGGCAAGAAGGTGCAGGTGCCCTTCGACGTGTTCGCCGCCTTCTCCACCAACCTGGATCCCTCGGATCTGGTGGACGACGCCTTCCTGCGCCGCGTGCGCTACAAGCTCGAGGTGCAGCGGCCGGACGAGAATCAGTTCTTCGAGATCTTCGAGATCATGTGCCGCAAGCGCGGCGTGCCGTACGACCCGGACATGGTCGAGTACCTCGTCGAGAAGCACTACCGCTCCGTGGGCCGCCTCTTCGCCGCCTGCCAGCCGCGTGACTTGCTCGATCAGGTGATCGACATGGCCAACTACCTGGGCATTCCTCCCCAGCTCAACCCGGTGCTCCTGGACCGCGCCGTGCGCAGCTACTTCGTGCGCTTCGACAAGGACACCTCCGAGCGCACCACCATGGCCTCTGTCGGTAAGGCGCCGTAGCCGCCCCACCGAGCGTCCCCTGTCTCACCCCGCTGGCGGAGCGAAGGGGCCCCAGGGTGAGGGCTTCAGCCACTCGCGAACCTGCTCTGCCGGCACGTTGGACAGCACGTCCACGATGGACAGGCCGTGCACGAAGCGGCCCTCGCGCCCCCGGGGGTACTCCGGATAGCGGAAGCGCTGCCACAGCAGCCGCACCCCCACCTCCCGGAACAGCGCCGGCTTCAGGTACAGCGTCGAGCCCGTCCCCGAGTAGTACGTGTCCGCGCCCAGCTGCACGCAGTACCCCGCCAGCCGCCCCGTCTTGTCCGGATGCGGGCGCTCCAGCGTGGAGGCCAGGACCACCTTGGGAGCCAGCCCCAGCGGCTCGTAGAACACCGCCATGCTGGCGATCAGCGTGCGCAGCAACGAGCCGGGCCCTCGGGCCTGTGCTGCCTCCGCATAGAAGGGTTCCAGCCGGGGGAGCACCTGGCTGCGGAAGTACGGCCGCCCGCCATAGAGTGTGATGAGCGTCTGCAGGTGCTTGCGTGCCCACGGCTGCTCCGTGTCCACCGCCAGCTCCGAGATCAGGCTGTCCCGGTGCGCTCCCTCCAGCGGAATGGTGAGCCACTGGAATCCGGGCTCCGAGGGCTCCGGCGTCGGCACGTGGTGCGGCAGCGCCACCCGCGTCCTCCGCTGCCAGCCCCTCCGCAGCCACTGCACGTTGTCCAGGATCAGCAGCCTGCCTGCTCGCGCCACCTGCTCATAGAAGTCCAGCCACGGCAGGTAATGCGGTTGCTCAGCGACCAGGACGCCAAGGGTACCTGTCACGCCCGGGAGCATATCAACCGACATGACTCAACGTGAAACGTATTGAAGTAGACATTTTCTATGAACAACCAAAATAATCTCAGGTGTTTGTAACAGTTGAGTTTCAAAGCGCCTGAAAATGAGAATGCTCCTCGTCACCTCTGACCCAGACCGGGCGCTCATCGCGCAGATGAGCCGGTGGGGGCACTCCGTTGAGGTCGAAGCAGACCCAACCGAGGCAGGGAAGAGGTTGGCGCGAGAGCCCGTGGACGTGCTGGGCGTGGAGGCGGCGCGGCTGGCCGTGGACGCGCGGTGGCTGGAGCGGCTGCGCGCCAGTGCTCCGCCCGGGTTGTTGCTGCTGGGCCTGGCCTCGTCGCACGAGGAGGAGGCGCTGGCCCCACTGGTGGCTGCGGGCGTGGACGAGTACCTGGTGGCCCCCTACGTGTCCGCCGAGGTGAAGGCCCGGCTGACGCTGCTGGCGCGCCGGTGTTCCGACTCCGCGCAGTTCGTGCGCGAGCGCGGCGGCGGCGAGCTGGCCCGGCTGGCGGACATCATCCAGCTCCAGAGCGACATCATGCAGGCGGGGCTGGAGCCGCAGCGGGTGATGCGGCGCATCTGCGAGCAGGCGCGGGTGCTGTGTGGCGCGGACGGGTCGGCGGTGGGGATCCTCGAGGGCGAGGAGGTGGTGTACCGCGTCGCTGTTGGGTGCGTGGAGCACTTCCAGGGCTTCCGGCTGCCCGTGGAGAAGAGCCTGACGGGCTCGAGCGTGCTGCGCGGCGAGGTGTTGCACTCGGTGGACACCGACCTGGATGAGCGGGTGAACCGGCAGGCCACGCGGCAGATCGGCATCCGATCGATGATCACCGTGCCGCTGCGGCATGGGCTCCGGGTGACGGGAGTGCTCAACATCCTCTCCGCGCAGCCGCGCTCGTTCTCGGAGCGGGAGGCGCGGACCATGGAGCTGCTGGCCGGCCTGCTCGGCGCGGCCATGGCGAATGCCTCCGAGTATGAGGCCAAGCAGGCCCTGGCCGCCGAGCGCGCCGCGGCACTCACGGCGCTGCAGGAGACGCAGGACCTGTTCTCCTCCTTCATGAACAACGGCCCGGCGCTGGCCTATATGAAGGATGCCGAGGGCCGGCGCGTCTGGGCCAACGAGCCCTACCGGCGCTTCTATAAGCTGGAGGGCGTGGAGCTGCGCGACGTCGCGGATCGCGACCTGATGGCGGGCGAGGCTGTGGAGTACGTCCGCCAGTGCGATCAGGAGGTGCTCCAGTCCGGGCAGTGCACGATGACCGAGGCCATCATCCCCGCGCCGGATGGCACCTGCCGCCACTGGCTCATCTACCGCTTCCCCGTGAAGGATGGGGCGGGGCGGTGCTTCCTGGGCGCGGTGGCCCTCGACATCACCGAGCGCAAGCGGGCCGAGGCGGCGCTGCGGCGCTCCGAGGAGAGCTTCCGCGCGCTCATTGAAGGCTCGCCAGAGGCCCTCTTCGTGCACCGGGGCGGGCCGCTCCTCTTCGTGAATCCGTCCGCGATGCGCTTCCTGGGACTGCCCGCCTCCGAGCTGGTGGGCTCGCGGGTGCTCCAGTACGTGCACCCCGAGGATCGGGAGATGGCGGCGGGCCTGCTGGACGTGGCGCCCGATCAGGTGCGCTCGGGGGCGAGCGAGCTGCGCTTCGTGCAGCGCAACGGCCGGGTGATGACGGCCGAGGTGAGCTGCCTGAGTGTGCTGTTCCACGGAGAGCCCTCCACCGTGGTGAGCGCACGCGATCTCACCGATCGCAAGCAGATGCAGGCGCGGCTGGTGCTGTCGGATCGGCTGGTGGCCATGGGCACGCTGGCGGCCGGCGTGGCGCACGAGATCAACAACCCGCTGACCTTCGTCATCGCCAACCTGTCGTACCTGGCCAACGAGCTGCGGACGCTGGCGGGAGAGCTGCCCTTGGGGCGGGTGGTGGAGATGGAGGAGGTGCTGCGCGAGGCGGCCATGGGCGCCAACAAGGTGCGGCAGATCGTGGCCGATCTGAAGACGTTCTCGCGCGCGGACGATGACGTGCCCACGCCCGTCAACCTGCAGAACGTGATCGAGTCCGCCATCACCATCGCCCGGGCGGAGCTGCGCACGCGCGCCCGCCTGGTGCGGGACTTCGTGGAGGTTCCGCCGGTCGAGGGCAGCGAGGGGCGGCTGGGGCAGGTCTTCCTCAACCTGCTGATCAACGCCGCGCAGGCCATTCCAGCCGGGCAGGCAGAGCAGAACGAGATCCGCATCAAGCTGCGCACCGTGCAAGGGCACGTGATCGTCGAGGTGCACGACACAGGGGGAGGCATTCCTCCGGAGATGCGCTCGCGCATCTTCGATCCGTTCTTCACCACCAAGCCGGTGGGGGTGGGCACGGGGCTCGGGCTGTTCGTGTGCCAGGGCATCATCACCCGCTGCGGGGGAGAGATCTCCGTGGAGAGCCAGGCGGGCCAGGGCACGACGTTCCGGATCATCTTCCCCACGGCCCGAGGGTTCCGGTCGGCCCGCCTCACGCCCGTCCCGCTGCCTCACGAGGCGCTCCAAGGAGGCGGTGGCGCGCAGCACTCGACCACCTCCGAGACCTGAGCCTGGCGGGACCCGGCGCCGTGCTCACTCACTCCGTGGGGCCTGTGCTCCCCGGAGCTGTGCTTCCCGCACCGTGCCGGAAGACGGGCGTGAAGACGCGCGGGGCCTTCTTCTTCCGCACGCACCGCGTCTGCGCGCTCATGTAGCAGACCGAGAAGGCGCGGCGCCGTTGCCCGGTGCGGCTGGGGCCTGAGCGGTGCCAGACATGGTTGTGCACGAGGAACACCTCGCCGGCCTTGGCGGGGAGGAGGAGCCGGCGCTCTTCGGCATGGGCCTCGTCCACGCGATCCGGGGGGATGACGCCGCCCAAGGAGGTGACGAGCCCGCCTCGATGGCTGCCGGGCACCACCTCCAGACAGCCGCCTTGCTCGGGCGCGTCGTCGAGCGCCGTCCAGAGCTGCAACTCGGGCTCCTGGGTGATGCCCCAGAGCTTGCCCCCATCCTGGTGCCACGGGAGGTTGCTGCCGCCCGCCTGTCCCTTGTGGAAGAGGATGGCGCGGTAGATGACGATGTCGCCGGGGATGACGGCACGGGCGATGCGCTCGAAGAGCGGGTTCTCCAGCCACGCGCGGAAGCGCGGATCCAGCTCCAGCTTCTCCAGCTTGCGGTAGTCCAGCGACGGGCCCTGCCAGCCCAGCCCCAGCGGCGCGTCCTCGTAGCGGCCGGTGGGCGCGTCCAGTTGGAAGAAGAGCCCTGGGTACGTGACGCGGCCGAGCATCAGATCGTCCGTGCGCTCGCGCAGGGCGGCCAGGCCCTCCTCGTCCAGGAGCACGCCCAGCCGGGCATAGCCGTGCTCGGCGTAGTGGGCGAGCGCCGAGTCCACATCCACACTGTCAGGGGCTACGCGCAGCACGATCCGCTACCTCGCATATCGGGCGTCCGTGCCCAGGAACGCCTGGTGAAGCGCGTCGATTCGCGAGAGCGCCTCGGGGGACAGGGGGTGGCTCCAGGCCTCGAGCGCTGCGTCCAGGTGCTCCACCGAGCCAGGGCCCACGAGCACCGAGTCCACCCCGGGCCGACCCGCCAGCCACGCATAGGCCAGCGTCACCAGATCCATGCCCTCGTCCTCGGCAATGGCGCGCAGGGCATCTACCTGCTCCAGCAACCGGCCGGAGCCGTAGCGCCCCTGGTACATCTTGTTGGAGCTCAGTCGTGAGTCCGAGGGCAGGGGAACCCCTGGCGCATAGCGGCCCGTGAGCACTCCTCCCGCGAGCGGGTTGTACACGGTGGTGTGGAGCGGATGGCGGCGGGTGAAGGGGAGGTACTCCAGCTCGATCTGCCGCACGAGCACGTTGTAGATCACCTGGGAGACGGCCGGGCGTGGCAGGCCTCGCGCGTCACAGAGCAGGTTCAGCTCCAGGATCTGCCACGCGGCGAAGTTGGACACGCCCCACTGGCGCGCCTTCCCCGAGCGCAGCACGCGGCCCACGCCTTCCAGTGTGTCCTCGAAGGGCGTCGCGGGATCCGGCTGGTGCAGGTAGAAGAGATCCACGAAGCCGGTGCCCAGGCGCTCCAGGCTCTCCTCCAGGGCTTGCTCCACGCGTGCCGCGGACAGGCCCTCGGGCCGTCCCTGCACTCGCGCGAGCCCCACCTTGGTCGCCAGCCCCACCTGATCGCGGCGGCCTCGCAGCGCCTGGCCCAGGATGCGCTCCGATTCGCCGTTGCCGTACACGTTGGCCGTGTCGAAGAAACGCACGCCCCGCTCCAGCGCCCGGTCGACGATGCGGCGGGCCTCGGCGGCAGGGGTGCGCTTGCCGAAGTTCATCGTCCCCAGAGAGAGCACGGGCCGCAGCGCCTGGCCTTCGGGCCGGGGCGTGAGCCAGGGAGCAAGCGATGGGGGAGAAGTGCTCATGAGCACACTCTCGGTGCCCGAGGCCCCGCCGTCCAGCGGTCTGCGGGTGCACGGTGGGCGGGCAGGGGAGCTTGCAGGTCCAAGCGAGGCTCCCCATGTATTCCTTGGCTTATGCCCTACCGCCGCGTCACTCGCTTCGTCACCGCACCGGATGGCACCCGGGTCGCTTACCACACGCACAGTGGAGAGCTGCCCGAGGAGCGCGTCGAGGAGGAGATGGCCAGCCGGCCCCCGGTGCTGCTGAGCAACGGGATTGGCACCTCGGAGAACTTCTGGCGCCACATCGTGGCCAACTTGGAGCAGGACCACCGGGTGGTGCACTGGAACTACCGGGGCCATGGGCACAGCGACGAGGCGCGGAACGGGGACTACTCCGTCCAGGCCCAGGTGGACGATCTGGAGCGCGTCACCGAGGAGATGATGCGCCTGGGCAACGGGCGGCCTCCGCACCACATTGCCTTCTCGATGGGCGTGCGCATCGTCCTGGAGCTCTACCGCCGGAGGCCGGAGCTGGTGCCCGCCATGACGCTCATCGCGGGCGCGGCGGGGGCTACGGGCTCGTGGAGGCGGGGGCGCGTGGCGCGGCTCGGGTTTGCCCTGATGAAGCAGACCGTGGACGCCGCCGCGCCGGTCATCCCCGTGATCTCCCCGATGGTGAGGGCCTTCCTGGCCAGCCCGCTCGCCTATCCTGCGGGCCGGCTGACGGGGACGCTGCGAGCGCGTGCCCCGAGGGACGATCTCACCGAGTTCTTCTTCTCCCTGCGCCGCATGAGCCCCGAGGCCTACTGGAAGACGCTCCAGGGGCTCATGGAGGGGGACGCGTGGGACGTGCTGCCCTCCGTCCGGGTGCCCACGCAGCTCATCGTAGCGGCCAACGATCTGATCGTCCCGCTCAGCGACATGGAGCAGATGCGGCGGGCGCTGCCCCACGCGCAGTGGCTGCTGGTGACGGATGCGGGCCACGCCGGGCTGGTGGAGGCGGGGAGCGAGATCGCCGACGCCGTCCGGGTCTTCCTCGTAGAGCAGGGGCTCGAGCCCGCCTCCATGGCTCCCTGAGACCCGGCCTGGGATTTCGACTGGATTTTCCGAGCGCCCCTACGCCATAAGTAGGGTGTGCGAGTCGTCTCCTGGAACGTGAATGGACTGAGGTCGGTCCACAAGAAGGGGTTCGAGCGCTGGCTCACCGGGGCTCGGGCCAACGTGGTAGGGGTGCAGGAGGTGCGTGCCCGCCCGGAGCAGCTTCCCGAGGAGCTGCGCTCCCACAAGCGCTGGCGCACCCACTTCGTGGCCGCCGAGCGCCCCGGCTACAGCGGCGTGGGCCTCTTCGCCCGCGACGAGCCGGATGACGTGGAGACGACGCTCGGGCTCAAGGAGGTGGACGCGGAGGGACGCCTGCAGGTGGCGCGCTTCGGGCGGCTGACGATCGTCAACGGCTACTTCCCCAACGGCAACGGGAAGAACCGGGACAACAGCCGCATCCCCTTCAAGCTGGACTTCTACCAGCGGCTCTTCGAGCGGCTGGAGAAGGCGCGCCGGGACGGGGAGCGCATCCTCGTCCTGGGCGACTTCAACACCGCCCACCAGGACATCGATCTGGCTCGGCCCAAGGACAACCGCGAGACGAGCGGCTTCCGCCCCGAGGAGCGCGAGGAGTTCGACCGATGGATCCGCGCCGGCTGGGTGGACACCTTCCGGCACTTCCACAAGGGCGGCGGGCACTACTCCTGGTGGACGCAGCGGCTGGACGCGCGGGCGCGCAACATCGGCTGGCGGCTGGACTACGTGCTGGCCTCGCACGGGGCCATGCCCTTCGTGAAGCGCGCGGCCATCCACCCGGAGGTGTTCGGGTCGGACCATTGTCCGGTGAGCGTGGACCTGGATCCGAAGATCCGGTAACTGGCTCTCCGCGCATGAACGCTCTTCTTTCGATCTGGACGTGGTTTGAGATCGGCCTGATGTCCCTGGTGGGCTTCTTCATCCAGTTGGCCCTCGCGGTCGTCACCTGGCCCTTCGACCGCCGCAAGGTCATCACCGGGCGGTGCTTCCGGCTGGTCGCCGTGGTGTCCTCGAAGCTCACCCCGTACTGGGACTTCGCGGTGCACGGCCCGGTGCCCGAGCGCATGCGCAAGCCCAACCGCACCGTGGTGGTCAGCAACCACGAGTCCAACGCCGACCCCTTCCTCATCTCCTTCCTGCCCTGGGAGATGAAGTGGCTGGGCAAGGCCAGCCTCTTCAAGATCCCCGCGGTGGGCTGGAGCATGTGGCTGGCTGGGGACATCCCCGTCACCCGAGGCGATCAGGGGTCCGCCAAGGGCGCCATGGCGCAGTGCGCCAAGTGGCTGGCCAAGGGCATGCCGGTGATGATCTTCCCGGAGGGCACCCGCTCGAAGACGGAGGAACTGCTGCCCTTCAAGGACGGGGCGTTCCGGCTGGCCATCGAGACAGGGTCGGACGTGCTACCCATCGCGGTGAGCGGCACGCGGAAGGCCCTTCCCAAGCATTCCTGGCGGTTTGCGCGCTCTCGGGCCCTGGTGACGGTGGGTACCCCCATTTCCACCCAGGGTATGACGCTGGCGGACGTGGAGCGCCTCAAGGGCCTGGCCCGCGAGCAGATCCTGGCACTGAGGGCCTCCCTGGTGCCCCTGTCGAGCGCGGGCCAGGGGGAGAAAGAGGGCGCCCGCGCGGCCTGAGGTCGAGAAAACGCAGGGGGTAGGAAACTTTTCCGCACATTCTCCGAAAAAAGAGATGAGGCAGCAGATCGGCCGAAGGTTCCGAACTTATGTCCATCTCCCTTCGTACCCAGTCCACGCAGCCTCGGACCCCGTCGACGGGTCTGAGCGCTGCGGCGTCCTCCCAGGGTTGGCAGCCCATCCCCCACATCAACCAACTGCATCCTCGGGGCGCCGACCAGAACTATGTGAACGGGGCGTACAACTGCGCGCCTGCCGTGGTGGCCATGCTGGCCCGCGGCCATGGAAAGCTGGGGGATCTCAACGACGCGCAGCTCATCCAGGCCCTCGGGCAGGACATCGTCACCGAGAAGGGGACCGACCCCCAGGGCGTGGCGCAAATGCTGGAGCGCGCCGACGTCCCGCTGGCGGGGGATGCGCTGGGCGCCAACTACAGCGATGCCGACGTGAAGCAGCACCTGAGCCAGGGACACATGCTCATTGCCCAGGTGCGCACCACGGATCGCGATGCCAAGGACAAGGGCAATGCCCACTACGTCCTCATTCAGGGGATGACTCCGCGCGGCAACTACATCGTCAATGATCCGCTCGCCAACCGGACCTATGTCGCCTCGCCGGAGCAGCTGAAGAAGGCCGTCACCAAGGCCCCTCCCGATGGCGGCATGCTGATCCCCGTCTCCAGCCCGGCCGAGGCCAAGGCCGCCCTCAAGGCGCCCTCCGAGCCTGCGGCGGAAGTCACGGCCCCTGCGGCTCGGCCGCTCGTGGAGCCTGCTGTCCGCAAGCCCACCCAGACCGCGCTGCCCGCGGTGGCGCCCCGGCGGACGACAACCCAGCAGGAGCTCGCGGCCGACGCCTTTGGTCCCGGCCGAAGGCCCTCGCTGACGGAGATCCCGGCCACCCTGGCTCCCCGCGTGCCCACGCTGGCGGAGATGCCGGCCGTCCAGCTCCCGAAGACGCTGGCCCCGACGACGCTGTCCCCGGCGACGCTGGGCGCCATCTCCGCTTCCCGGACGCCCACGGCCCCTCCGGTTCCCGCGGACGAGCCCAGCGAGCAGGCCTTCACGGCCTCGGATGACGTGCTCAAGGGCGTGGACACCGAGTTCAAGAAGCCCACGCAGCGCAGCCAGGACAAGCGCCTGGAGTCCAACGAGCGCCGCAACCACTACAACCTGGACGTCAGCTACTCGCACGGCCGCCGGAGCTCGGGCAGGCGCCAGTCGTCCACCGAGAACCGGAGCGTCAACGAGGCCGCCCAGGACCTGCTCAAGCGCAAGGCTCAGGGCGACGCCAGCGTCTACGACGAGCTGGCCGTGCTCGAGAACAGCACCTCCAAAAGGGATCAGCAGATCCTGGCGGTGGTGCAGCAGTCGGATCTGAAGGATCCCGGCATTGGCAAGAAGATGTCCGGGGATGCTTTCTAACTCCTTGAAGCACGAAGGTCTTGAATCATGAGCATCCGTCTCCCTTCATTCTCCGAGCTGTCCAGGCTCACCTCCACCCAGCCCAGGACCAACCTGGGCGGCTGGCAGAACATCCCGCACATCAACCAGCTGCGCCCCAACGGCGCGGGCAAGGACTACGCCAACGGCGCCTACAACTGTGGCCCGGCCGTGGTCGCCATGCTCGCCCGGGGCCACGGCAACATGAGCGGGATCAGCGACGCCAAGCTCATCCAGCAGCTGGGCAAGGGCCTCGTTACCAAGGACGGCGTGGACGCGGACGGCATCGCCAAGATGCTCAAGCGCGCGGACGTGCCGCCTGCGGGCGAGGCGCTCGGGGCCGACTACGACGATAGCGAGCTGAACGCGCACCTGGACCAGGGCCACAAGGTCATCGCTCAGGTCCGCGCGTCCGATGCCAAGGGCGTGGATCCGGACAACGCGCACTACGTCCTCATTCAGGGCAAGACGAAGGACGGCAACTACAACGTCTCGGATCCGCTGGCGAAGAAGTCCTACGTCGTCACCCCGGACCAGCTGCGCGAGGCCGTTCTCAAGGCGCCGCCGGATGGCGGCATGCTCATCCCCGTGGCCAGCCCGGCCGAGGCCCAGCGGACCTCGCCCACTGCGTCCACCACCACAGCCCCCGCTCCCGCGGCGGCCCAGCGCGCGGAGGCTCCGGCGGCCCCGGTGGATGTGTTCGAGGGCGCCGAGGCTCGAGCCCTGAAGCCCACCATCACCAAGGCGCCCAACCCGGATGCCTTCTCGGTGACCCAGGACGTCTTCGAGGGCGTGGACACGAGCTTCAAGGAGCCCGAGACCGACGAGCGCAACGAGGTGATGGAGGCGAACGAGCAGCGCAACCAGTTCGAGATCAACCTGCGCTACGGCAAGAGCACGGACGCGCAGGCGGAGCCGTCCGTGGCGCCCGTGGTGGCCGAGGATCGTGACGTGAACGAGGCGGCCGCCGAGCTGCGCGAGCGCAAGGCCAGCGGGGACAAGGGCGCGTACGAGACGCTCGCCCAGCTGGAGAAGAGCACCTCCGACAAGGACAAGGCCGTCCTGGATCAGGTGAAGACGGCGGACAAGAAGGACCCGGGCATCGGCAAGAAGTCCACTGGGGATGCCTTCTAGGGCCCAGCGGCCTGCCCTAGGATGCCCGAGCCATGGAGGACTCGAAGACCGAACCCCGCGTTCCGCCGAAGAGCATCGATACCGATCTGCCCACCCGTGAGGCGCGTGGCCACGCCTCCCGGTCCCGGCCTTCTCCATCCCCGTCCATTCCCTCCCAGCCCACGGATGGGGGCCCGCAGGAGTCGTTCGAGCTCGAGCGTGGCACCAGCATCGAGCGCTACGTGCTGCTCAAGCCCCTGGGGCAGGGCGGCATGGGCGTGGTGTACTCGGCCTATGATCCGGACCTGGATCGCAAGGTCGCGCTGAAGCTGCTGCGGCCGGACAAGCAGACGCCGGATGGGAACAGCTCGCGCGCGTGGATGCTGCGCGAGGCCCAGGCCATGGCCCGCATCTCCCACCCCAACGTCATCTCCGTCTATGACGTGGGCACCTACGGCAACCAGGTGTTCGTGGCCATGGAGTTCATCCAGGGCCGCACGCTGAGCACGTGGATCCGCAAGGAGCAGCACACGGTGCCGGAGATCCTCCGCGTCTTCGTGGAGGCCGGCCAGGGGCTCGTGGCCGCTCACAAGGCCGGGCTGGTGCACCGGGACTTCAAGCCCTCCAACGTGCTCATCGGCGAGAACCACCGCGTGTGCGTGCTGGACTTCGGTCTGGCCCGGCTCGCCCAGGTGGCCGAGGCCGAGGAGCAGGCCCTGAGCGGGGACCTGGAGGGCATCGACGATCGGAGTGAGCCCATCGCCCTGGCGCTGCCCGAGAGCAGCCTCATCATGGGCACGCCACAGTACATGCCGCCCGAGCAGTACCTGGGCACCGAGGTGGATGCGCGCGCGGACCAGTTCGCGTTCTGTGCCTCGCTGTACTGGGCGCTGTTCCGCAAGCGTCCCTTCGAGCCCCGGCAGGTGGCCAAGACGGCGGCGGAGAGCTCGCGGGGCACGGAGCGCGGCACAGCCGAGGGCATTCGCAAGCTGCCGCACACCACGGCGGCGCGCGAGCCTCCCGCGGACGCGAAGGTCCCCGTGTGGGTGCGCCGTGCGGTGATGCGCGGGCTGGCGCTGAACCCGGAGGATCGGTTCCCCTCCATGGAGGCGCTGCTCGAGGCGCTCTCGCAGCAGCAGCGGCGGGGGCAGCGGCGCGGGGCGATCGCTGCGGTGGGCGCGCTGGCGCTGGCGGCGGCAGGCGTGGGCGGGTACGCGTATCAGCAGAGCCGGGTGTGCGCGGGCTCGGACGCGCTGGTGGCCTCCGTGTGGGGGCCCGAGGCGCACCAGAAGCTTCAGGCGGCCTTCACGGCGACGGGCAAGCCCTTCGCGGCGGAGGCGGCGGCCAAGGTGGTGAACCTGCTGGATGGGTATGCGCGCTCTTGGGCGGGCATGCACACCGAGGCCTGCGAGGCCACCCGCGTGCGCGGCGAGCAGACGGAGGAACTGCTCTCCATGCGCATGGTGTGCCTGGATCGGCGCCGCAAGGATCTCGGAGCGTTGGCGAGCCTGCTGACCGAGGCGGATGGCAAGGTGGTGGAGAAGGCGGTGGACGCGGCCTCGGCGCTGCCCTCGCTGCAGCCGTGCCAGGACATCGCGACGCTGGCGGAGCAGCCGCCCCTGCCGGCGGATCCGGCGAAGAAGACGGCCGTCGAGCAGCTCGGCGGACGGGTGGCCGAGGTGAAGGCGCTCCACGATGCGGGCCGGTACAAGGCGGGCGTGGAGCTGGCGAAGAAGCTCGAGCCCGAGGTGGTGGCCACCACGTACCCGCCGCTGCAGGCGGAGCTGGGCTACCACCTGGGCTGGCTGCTGCAGCAGAGCGGGCAGTCGGAGGACGGCATCCACCAACTGGAGCAGGCCTTCGACACCGCCGAGGCGAGCCGGTCAGATCGGATCCGGCTGGAGGTGCTGACCAAGCTCATCTTCACGCTCGTGAACAACGGCCATCCGCAGGAGGCCGAGCGGTGGGGCCAGGTGGCGGTGGCGATCCTCAAGCGCGTGGGCGGCGAGCCGGCGCTGGCGATCGATCTGATGGGGAACCTGGGCTACGTGGCGCTGCAGCGGGGCCGCTACCAAGAGTCGCGGGACTACTTCGAGAAGGCTCGGGCCCTGGTGGACGCCAACCTGGGACCGGATGATCCGAAGCGCGCGAAGGTGTCGCATGGCCTGGGGCTGGCGGCGCTGCGCATGGCGGAGTACCCGCAGGCCATCCAGCTGTTCACCCAGTCGCTGCAGCAGACCGAGGCGGCAAAGGGCAAGCAGCACCCGGAGGTGGCGACTCGCCACACCATGCTCGCCACGGCGTACCGCGAGAGCGGCGATCTGGAGAAGGCCCAGGAGCACGTGCAGCAAGCGCTCGAGGTGCGCAAGGCGACGCAGGGCCCCGAGCACCCAGCGGTGGCGGACACCCTGGACGAGCTGGGCATGGGCCTGATCGCGCTCAAGCGCTACGACGAGGCCGTGAAGACCTTCAACGAGGCCCTGGCGATCAAGCGCAAGGCGCTCGGCGAGGACCACCCGGATCTGCAGTACTCCTACGATGGGGTGGGGCAGGCGCTGCTGGCCGCGGGCAGGGCTCAGGACTCCCTGGAGCCGCTGCGCAAGGCGCTGGCCTACAAGGACGCTGAACCCGAGGGGCTGGCAGAGACGGGGTTCGGCCTGGCCAAGGCTCTCTGGGAAGTCGGCCAGCAGAACGAAGCGCGCCAGGAAGCCGAGCGGGTCCGCGAGGAGTACAAGAAGCTGGAGAAGCCGGATGAGGTGGCGGAGATCACCACGTGGCTCGGCGTGCACGAGGTGGAGGCTCCCAAGCCGGCTCCCGTGGTGAAGCGCCCGGCGAAGCGCAAGGGCCGCTGAATCAGGAGCGAGCGCTTCACTCCGGGCGCATCCCTCCCGGGAGGGATACGTGATACGGAGCCGCCGTGCCTGAGAAGCTCATCTTCGATCACACCATGGAGAGCTTGCTCCGAACCCTGGAGCGCCCCATTCCTCCCGAGCAGATCAAGGGGCTGGACGCGTTGGGCATCGACCTGAGCAAGCCGCTTCAGCCTGCCTACCCGCTGGAGGTCTTCTCCTCGCTGATTGGCTTCATTGGCCGCCAGCGGTTTCCTCGCCTGTCCGAGCAGGAGGCGGACTTCGAGGTGGGGCGCGCCTTCATCGAGGCCTACACCACGCAGACGGTGATGGGGAAAGCGCTCAAGGGGCTGCTCCGGGTCATCGGCCCGCACCGCGCCATCGAGCGCATGAGCCGTACCTTCCGGAGCGCCAACAACTACACCGAGACGCGGCTGGAGAAGCTCGGGCCGACGAGCTACGAGCTGTGGTTCAACTTCGCCCTGCGGCCGAGCTACTTCAGGGGCATGGTGCACGGGACACTCGGGCTCTGTGGCTTGAAGCAGATCGAAGTGAAGGTCCTGGAGGCCCCACATCCGGAGGCCCGGGTCCACGTCTCCTGGCAGCCTTGAGAGAGACTGGAGGACGAGGGCACCGGGTTTGCAAAACATCATGTTTCACCTGCCCGAGGGCTCGCGTGGACACCTCCTCTCACCGGCGTGACTTGGCCATCTGGGCGTATGCCTTCGGATACTTTGCCTGCTACGCCCCCTACAGCGCGTTGACGAAGGCGCTCTCCAGCGGCTGGCTGCAGGGCATGACGCGCGGCATCTCGGGCTTCGAGCTGTTGCCCGCCACCACGCTCGCCTCCCTGGTGGGCATGTTCGTGTTCCTCACCGTGAAGGGCTGGTGGCGCTACGCCCACCGCCGGACGGTGTTCGGGCTCAGCGTGCCGAGCCCTGGGCGATGGACATTCCTGTCCGGGCTGTGCTCGGGTGCCATCATCGGCACGACGACGCTGGCGTACACCTTTGATGGGACCTCCATCGTCTTCATGATGCTGCTGATGCGCGGCGGCGTACTGGTGATCGCCCCCATCGTGGACGCCGTGAGCCAGCGGCGGGTGCAGTGGCCCTCGTGGGTGGCGCTCGGGCTGAGCCTGGGGGCGGTGGCCGTGGCCACGGGGCCGGGCGCGGACTGGCGGCTGTCCCTGGCGGCGGGGCTCGATCTGGCGGTGTACCTGCTGGCCTATTTCTTCCGGCTGCGCGCTATGAGCCGCCAGGCCAAGTCGGACGATCCGGCCGTGAGCATCCGCTACTTCGTGGAGGAGCAGATGGTGGCCACGCCCGCCATCGTCTTCACGCTGGCGGTGCTGGCGCTCGTGGGCGAGGGCTCGGTGATGACGGACATCCGCCAGGGCTTCACCGACTTCTTCGTCCGAGGGCGGATGCTGGAAGAGGTGAGCATCGGCCTGCTCTCGCAAGGGACCGGCATCTTCGGCGGCCTCATCCTGCTGGATCATCGGGAGAACGCCTTCACCGTGCCGGTGAACCGCGCCTCGAGCATCCTCGCCGGAGTGCTGGCCACCGCGGTGCTGTCGGTGTGGCTGGGGGAGCGGGGCGTGGATGCGCGGGAGCTGATGGGCGCGCTGCTGGTGATGATCGCCATGGGCGTGCTCAGCATCCCCACGCTGACGCAGGCGCGGCGGGCTCGCGCGGCGGCGGGCTCGCCCACTCCCCCGGTGTCCGGGCAGGGGCAGGGGTAGGGGGAGGGCCACCCCGCCCGGGTGCCAGGGACTACTTGTCCGCCTCGTAGAGGTGGACGGTGAGCACGGGGCAGTGGGCCCGAGCGACGATCTTCTGCGCCACGCTGCCCAGCAGCAGGCGCGGCAGCCCGCGGCGGCCATGGGTGCCCATGATGATGAGGTCGTGCTTGCCCTCTTCGGCGAGCCGCAGGACGGTCGAGGCGGCCTCGCCCACGACGACCCGGTGCTTGATGGGAGTGGCCGTGCCGGACGCCTTGGACACCAGGTTGTTCAGCTCCTTGGTGGCGGCATCGACGGCGACCTGCTCGAGCGATTGCGAGTTCCACCCGGGCGCGGCCACGAGCAGATCCGGTGCCACGTATTGGGGAGGCTCCCAGGCGTGGATCACTTCGATGGTCGCGTTGAAGGGCTTGGCGAGCTGGATGGCGTAGTCGATGAGCGCCTGGGAACCATCGGACAGGTCCACCGGGACGAGGATGCGAGACGGCGCGGGCATAAGGCGTTCCTCCTGTACGGAGCTGCTCTTGAGCACCCTCAATGTGTGGATGCCACCCCGATCCTTGGAAGAAGCGTGCCACCGCCATCCGGGGGAGCGGAGGTGTCCACGCGCAAACTTTTCGGGGCCTTCTCGAGGAGGTGCAGATCCTGCGTGCGCCTGCTCCCCTCGCTGCTCCTGGGGAGGGGGCGCCGCGCTGCGGCGGCTGTGGCGGGGGCCTTACCTTTCCGGTCGAGTCCCTTGGCCCCACTCACCCATCCCCCTGGAGGAGTTCATGCGTCCGCCCCTCGACTCCGGCACCGTGCTCATCACCGGGGCCAGCTCCGGAGTGGGACGAGAGATCGCCCGCCAGCTTGCTCACCGGGCTCGGACCCTGGTGCTCGTGTCCCACGCCTTGGAGCCTCTGAAGGCGCTTCAGGAGGAGCTGCACGCGAGCAATCCCACGCTCGGAATCATGCTGCTCCCGTGCGACATCTCCCGGCCCGGAGAGGTGGGGGACATGCTCTCGGAGCTGTCTCGGCACTTCATCACCGTGGATGTGCTCGTGAGCGCGGCCAGCGCGTCCGAGCAGGGCCTCTTCGTGGAGCAACGCTGGGGCAGCGTCGAGCGGATGCTGACCGTCAACGTGGTGGCACCCATGCTCCTCATTCGCAGGTTGCTCGGGCCCATGTTGGCGCGAGGGCAAGGTGGACTGCTCTGCATCGGCGCGGGCGCGAGCCAGCTCTTCCTCCCTGGCTCTGCGGCCTACGTCGGCACTCGCCGCTGCCTGGATGGGTTCCTGGAGTCCCTGCGCCTGGAGGTGGAGGGCTCGGGAGTGGTCGTCACGCAGGTGTCCCCTGGGCCCGTGCTGGATGCGGCGCTCCAGGCCGAGGGAGCGCACGCCGAAGCGTCGCCCCTCTTTCACGTGTCCGTGGAACGCTGCGCGCGCGCGGCCCTGGAAGGCTTCGAGCGCAGTGAGCCGCTCGTGTACCCGGGCTGGGGCCACCGCTGGGTGATGACGCTGCTGCCCCGCCTTCCGCGCTCGGTGCGGCGGGCGCTGGGTCGGTGGGTGGGGCGAGGACTCCAGGAGCCCTCGGGAGCGGACATGCCTGCTCTGCTCGGGAACGCGCGCCCGGCGCTGGAGAGCAATCCGTCGCTGGCGTAGGGCAAAAAAACAGCGGCAGCCCGAGGAGGCTGCCGCCTGAAGCAAAGACAGGGTGGGGGGATTCACCCGGTCCAGGGCACTGCTCGCTCCAAACGAAGGAGCGGATTCGGGACAGAGTGGGGGGATTCACCCAGTCCTCGAGGTCAGTCTGGAGATTCCACCCAGGCTGAACGTATCTGAGCCCTGTGTAGAGCACGTCCCGTGCCAAGACTGTAAAGGCCTGGAATCCCTCGAAACGGGTGAACCCTGCGAGGAGCGGCTGGAGCAAGCCAACACCCTGACATGGGGGGTCAAAATGTAAAGAGCCTGAACAGTCCGGGCTGCTTTCCCTGAGAGTTCCTGCTTTTACCCATAAGCGCGCCGATGTTGCCATTTCGGACGGGCGAGGGGGCGCCCCTGTCCTGGTTCAGAACAGGGGAACCCTGTAGTGCCTAGCCGATGATCATGTCCTCGCGCTCGAGCCGGCCGCTGGAGAAGCGGTGCAGGTTGAAGCGGTGGAAGAGGTCATCGTGCTCGCCGGTGGCCATCCAGGCAGCCATCCGCTCGGCGACCGCGGGGGCCATCATGAAGCCGTGGCCGACGAAGCCGGACATCTGCAGCAGGTTGTCCAGGCCCGGGGTGCGGCCCAGGACAGGGTTGTTGTCCGGTGTCACGTCGTAGCAGCCGGCCCACTGGCGCAGCACCTTCACGTGGCCCACCTGGGGCAGCTGCTCCATGAGGGCCTGGGAGAAGCGGGCCACGAAGCGCAGGGTGGAGCCCATGTTGAGCCCGGCGGGCTCCTTCGGGTCGCCCATGCCGCCGACAATCTCGCCGCGCATGGACTGGCTGAAGTACAGGCCCGAGTCCAGCACGGACACCAGCGGCCCCAGGAAGGGCTTGAGGGGCTCGGTGCTGAGGATCTCGTGGCGGTGGGGCTCGTTGGGGAGCTTCACGTCGGCGAGCTGGGCGATCTCGGGGCTCCAGGCGCCTGCGGCCAGCACCACGGTGTCGCAGGCGATGTCGCCGCGATCCGTCCTCACCTTGCGCACCTGGCCGCCGGAGGTCTCGAAGCCGGTGACGTGGGTGAAGGTCTCGACCTTGATGCCCTTCTTGAGGCAGTGCTGGGCGTAGCCCCAGAGGAAGGGCCACGGGAAGATGACGCCGTCCTCGGGATTGAACGAGGCGGTGACCACGCCCTTCATCGTCAATCCGGGGACGATGTCGCGGGCGGCGTCGGCGGTGATGATGCGGGTGGGGACGCCGTGCTTGTTGTGGAGCGCGGTGTTCCTCTCCAGGCGCTTGGCCACGCTCTCGGTCTTGGCGAGGAACAGGTAGCCGCCCTGGCGCAGCCACACGTTGATGCCGAGATCGCGGGCGAACTGCTTCATGAGATCGATGGAGCGCTTGGCCAGCTCGATGTTGGCGGAGGTGCCCCACTGCATGCGCACGCCGCCGCCGTTGCGGCCCGAGGCGCCCGCGCACAGGTAGCCGCGCTCCAGTACGACGACGTCCGTCTCTCCGCGCAGGCTGAGGTTGTAGGCCAGCGCCAGCCCCATGACTCCGCCGCCGATGATGACGATCTTGGCCTTCGAGGGCAGCGGCGACTGAGGACGCAGCGCGGCCGGGAAGGTGGCGAGCTCCTGGGGCACGCCGCCCACGGGGGGCTGGGACTCGTCCACGGGCATGCTGGCGAAGAGGGACATCTCGGTGGGGTAGAGCGGGGGCCGAGGCGTGAAGGCCTGGATGCCCTGGGGCTTGAGCGGGCCCTCCTTGGCGAGCATCGCCGCCACGGCCGCCTGGCAGCTCTTGCCCTGGCAGATGCCGGTGCCGAAGCCCGTGAAGCGCTTGACGGACTCGACGTCGCAGAAGCCCCTGGAGATCGCGTGCCGGATGTCGCCGACGGTGACGTCCTCACAGGGGCAGATCAGCGCCTTGCTCATGACAGACCTCCCAGGAGCGCCTCGGCGGCGCGGGCACCCGCGGCCATGGCCTCCTTTGCTGTTCCACCACCGGTGATGTCTCCCGCGACGAACAGATCCGGAGCCGCGGTGCTCCCGTTCGCCTGGGCCTCCACCACGAAGAGGCCTCGGTCCGCGTCGAAGCTCACGGCCGCGCCGCCCTGCCGGGCCAGCTCGAAGCTGGGGCTGGTGGGAATCGAGACGAGCACCGCGTCGCAGTCCACCTTCTTCCGCTTGCCGGTGTCGCGCATGAAGCTGAAGGCTCCGATCCGCTTGAGGCCATGGGCCTTGGGCTCGCTGCCCACGGAGGCGGTGGGGTGCGCGTCGGGGGGCAAGGGGCCTCGCAGGTCCGCCACCGCGACCACCTTCGTGCCGTTCGCCTCCATCAGATGGGCCAGGGCATGAAGCTCGGGGCCCCAGCCGACCAGCGCCGCAGCCTCGGGAGCGACGCCGTGCTCACGCAGGAGCAGGCTGGCAGCGCGGCCCGCGTAGACGCCGGGCAGATCATTGTTCTCGAAGGGCAGGAGCCCTGGATGGCCACCGGGCGCGAGCAGGAACCGGTCCGCGCGGATCTGCAGGAGACGCAGGCCCTCGGGCTCCATCGCGATGGCGGCCAGGAAGCGCCCTCCCTCATCATTGTAGAGGCCGATGGCGTGGGCGCGGGTGAGGACGCTGCCCTTTGGGAAGGAGGCCACGTTCGGAACGGTGGGATCGTCCTTCAGCGGCGCGCCCCGGGTCAGCCGGCCGCCCACGCGCTCCTCGCGCTCGAGGAGGACAAAAGAGATACCCCGCTCGGCCAGCACCTTCGCGGCGCCGAGCCCCGCGGCACCTCCTCCGACGATGGCAACGCGCGCGCGGAGGGAGCGGGCGGGGAGGCGCGGAGGAGCCTCCTGGGCGGGCAGGAGCCCGAGCCCGGCGAGCTGCCGGGTGACCTTGGCCATGACCTGCTCGGCGACGGGGACGCCGGCGAACATCTCGTGGTGGTCGAGGCCCCGAGGGAAGAACCAGTCGATGGTGCCGAAGAGGTCCACCTTGGCGGAGGGGAAGGCGTTCTGGCGCTCGAGCTTCATGCCGGCGCGGGCGGGGGTGCGGCAGGTGTAGACGTTGGGCAGGCCGTCCACGCGCATGAGGCATTGAGAGCAGGCGGCGGCGAAGCAGTAGGCGCTACGGGGCCGGTGGTACTTGATGGAGCGGGCGAGGACGTCCTCACCGGCGGCGAGGAGGGAGCACGCCACGGGCTCGCCCTCGACGGCGGGGAGGGCTTCGCCCTCGAGGTCCACGGTGATGGCGCGGCCGCGGGGAGAGGCATCAGGGATGCGTCGCATGGGTTCGCAGAACTTCGCCTACCGGCCGGGGGCAGTCAAAGGACACGGGGAGGAGTTGTCACCGGCGGACAGCAGCCCGGGTGATGGCACGCCCTACGGCAGCTTCGAGGAGGGCTGGCGCGGCGCGTCAGGCGCTCGCTCGAAGCGCGCAGCTGACAGTATTTCGAGCCCGTGACAGCGTCTCGGACTCTCGCAACAAGCCTTGGAGGCGGACGTGGCGATCGTTTTGGATCATACGGTCTTGCCGGCACGAGACCATGAGGGCTCGGCGCGCTTCTTCGCCGAGGTGATGGGCCTGAGGTACGAGGGGCCCGACCGGCACTTCGCCCCGGTGCGGGTGAACAGCGCACTCACGCTCGACTTCATCCGCTCGGAGCAGCCCATTGAGGGCCACCACCTGGCCTTCCGAGTCGACGATGCGGAGTTCGCGGGCATTCTCCGCCGCCTCCAGGCGAAGAGCATCCCCTACGGGGACGATCCGCGAACGCCGGACAATCTGAAGACGAGCCACCCGCTTGCGGCTCAGGGCCTCTACTTTGTGGACCCCAACGGCCACCTCTTCGAGGTGATGACGAACCCCTGACGCAGCCGTTTCCTGGGTCAGAGAGTTGAGTCCTCGGCAGCAGAGGCGGAGGTGACAGTGCCAGCATCCACACTGGGTGCCGGTGGGTTCGGTGGCGTGGGAGGAGGAGGCCCCACGTCCGAAGGCGCGGGTGGATGAGCGTCAGGAGGTAGCGATGTCTCTTCACCTGCTGAAGCCGGGCTCTCGGCGATGACCTCGCCTTGCGGAGTGACCGCGTACTCGTACCACCCATCGAGCACGCGGACGCGAGGTCCTCCGCATCGGTCAAAGCGCTGATCCACCAGCACATAGAACAGCCCAGCAGTGGGGCCACGATAGACGGCGACATCCAGTCCCTGCTCAGGGCTGGAGCAGCCCTCGAAGAGCCGTGGAAATGGGTTGGTCCGCACCATTTCGCGTACGGCTGCCGCAGCGGCGAGCGCCGCGCCGGCCTCCATGAAAGGCACGACGTTCTTGTCGGAGTAATCGTTCGGCCACTGGACTGGCTCCTTCCAGGCTCTGGCTCGGGGGATACAACTCCCGACCATTGTCGTGAGCACCAGGAGCGTGAATGCCTTGGCCATCACGGTGTTTCCGGGTTGCTGGCGCATGGCAGGCTCCTCCTCTTGCAGCAGGCGTAGAGGTTTGTCGCACTGAGGCAAGCGCTGCGAGCGGCCCAAGCGCCGAAAACACGAAGGGGGCGGTCCGGTGTGCGGACCCGCCCCCCTTGGGACTATGGCTCAGAGCGTGTTTCTCAGACCCCGAGGGTGTCGCGGGACGACAGCGGCTCTGGGAAGCCACGGAGCCGATTGCCGAACCGGGTGAGGAGCGCGGCCCCGAAGCCCATCAGCGCCGTCGGAATCGCCACCAGCCAGCCGAGCACGGGCAGCGAAGTCAGGGTCAGGAGGATGAGCAGTCCCAGCGCCAGCACCACCGCCTGCGTCTTCCGGCCCCTCATCACCGGCACCTTCAAGCCAATCTCACTCGCCACCGCGGTGAACCCGAGGATGGCCGCCAGCGCCGCCACCAGCACCAGGGCCGCCGCCACCGGGATGCCGATGATGGTGATCGTCAGCACCAGGGTGATGGGCACCAGCGCCACGGCGCCCAGGAAGCCCACCAGCGCGCTCTTCATGGGCTGGGCCTTGAGCTCCGTCGACAGCTCCTTCATGCGCGTGGGGAAGAAGAGCTGCCCCAGGAAGCCGAGCCCGAAGAGCGCGGCGAACTTGATGAAGAACCACGGCAGACCGCCTCCGTTGCGATCCTCCTCTTCCTCCTGCTCGTCGTCGGAGTCCGCATGCTTGTCCTTCTTGCGGAACTCCTTCTTGAGCGTGTCCTTCACCTGGCCCGCGACGACCTTGCCCACGTTGCCGCCGCCGAAGGACTCGATGGCGCCCTCCACGTGCGCGTCATCATTGCGGACCACAGTCCCGCCGATAGCCGAAACGTTGCCCATCACCGCCGAGCCCGGGTGCAACACGACGTTGCCGTTGAAGGCGCTCGCATCGCCTTCGATGGTGCCGTAGACGTCCAGATTGCCGCTGAAGGCCACCGCGGTCTCTTCGACGTGCCCCTTCACCACGAGGTTGCCGCCGTAGACCACGGCGTTGTGCACGCTGTCGTTCTCCTTCACCTCCAGCGAGTGGCCTCGGGCCACCACGTCCCGCTCGCCCTTGTTCCGGCGCTGCGTCTTGCGAACCTCCCGCCGAACCCGATCCCGGATCTCGCTGGTGTCCATCTCTTCCTCTGCATCCTCCGACACCGAAGGCGGCGCGGGCGGCGCGGGCGGCGCGAGCGGCGCCACGGCCACAGGAGGCATGGGCGGCACGGGCGGCACATCCATCGGCCCAGGCCCCGGGCTTGGGGCAGGCGTGGCGGCAGCCGTACCCGCGCTGGCCGCCTCCTTCTCCGCTGCCGTCATGGGGCGCAGCGTGAAGATGGAGCCATCCTGATCCAGGCGCAGCGAGTACGTCCGAGCGATGGTGCGCAGCGCCTGCTCAGCGGTGACGCCCTTGAGGTGCACCTCCACCGCGGTATCCAGCTCGCCGGTGGCCACGACATTGATGCCGCCATCCTCGGCGATGCGCTTGATCGCGTCCCGGAGCGGGCCACGGAAGGCCACGGTGATGGTCTTCACATCCTCGGCGGCCGGGTCCTGGGTGGGGGCAGGGGTGGGAGTCTCAGCCGCGAGTGCCACGGTGGCGCCGAGCAGCAAGGTGGGCAGGAGCAGTCGGGCGGTGATCTTCATCATGGTGCACTCACGCCTGCGAAGGGTTCGGGCCATCGCCTACGAGCCGCTTGAGGCCCGACAGGGAGACGATCAGCAAGAGAACGAGGATGCCGGCCACCGGAGCGGCCGCGGTGTTCCAGATCGCGTTCGCGCCGCTAGAGAGCCCCTGCAGCAGCACCCGGCCATCCGTGAACAGCGCCGCCAGCGCCGAGCCCAGCCGGGACAGCGCCCGATCATTGGTGATCAGCAATCCCAGCCCCACCAGGAGCGACGCCGCGAGGATGGGAATGCCCGCCCACAGCTCGCGTCGCAGAGGCGTGGGCTCGGTGGCCACCCGCGCCATGACGTTGGCCACCAGGGTGGGAGGCGGGAGCGGATCGGCCAGCCGGTAGAGATCCTTCTCCAGCTGGCGGTGCTCCTCGAGGACGGCGCTGCACAGCGGGCAGGTGGCGGCGTGATCCAGCGCGGGGCCCTTGCCGGCCTCCAGCTCGGTGAACAGCACCTCAAGATCCGGGCACGGGTTCGGAGTCATGTGGGCTCCTCCGTTGTCATCTTCTTGCGGAGCTTCTCCCGGGCCCGGAACAGGCGCGCCATGATGGTGCCAGGCGCGCAGCCGAGAATCTGGGCGATCTCCTTCGTGGTCCGCTTCTGTACGTAATAGAGCGCCAGCACTTCCCGGTCATCGGCGGACAGGGTGGCCATGGCCTCCTCGAGCGACTGGCGCTCCTGGCGCGCGATCGCGCCTTCTTCCAGGGAGGCCTCATTGCTGGGGAGCACCTCTTTCATGGGCTCCAGTTCCTCGGTGCGCACCTTGGTGCGACGCCGCAGCAGGTCTAGGCACAGGTTGCGGGTGATGGCCATTACCCACAGATCGAACGGCCGGCCCTCATCATAGCGGTGCAGGTTCTGGTAGGCGCGCAGGAAGGCCTCCTGGGCGACCTCGGCCGCCTCCGCCTCGCTGTTGAGCAGCCGGAGCGCCAGACCGTAGACCGGGCGCTGGACGCTGCGCACCAAGGCCTCGAAGGCGTTCGGGTCACCCCGGCGGGCGGCCTGCACGTCCGCCTTCCAAGGAAGCGATGGGGCCTCCTCAGCCATCAGTGACCCGATGGCCTGGACGAGATCCCCAAGGGGGTTGAGTGTGAGTGCGTTCACGCCCTGGTCTACGCAGCATGGGTCCCCCCATTGCGCCCAGGGGTGAGCCTATTTTCGCCCACCCGGGTTTCCTACTTTTTCTTCTGTGATTTCGAAGGCTTGGCCGCCATGTCCTTGCGGGCCTGGGCCTTGGCCTCCTTCTTGGCGCGCTGTTGCTCCCGGAAGCCCGGAGGCGGTGGGCGGGGCTCGGCGGGCGTCTGGGCGGGGGCTGGCTCGCGAGTCTGCGGGGACGCCTCGGCAGTCCTGGAGCGCCCACCCGCGCCGCGCTCGGGGGCTCCTTGAGACCGCTTGGCAGGACCCCCGAACTCCAGGGCCCCGTACTTCCGGGGCGCGGGAGCGCTCCGCTCCGAATCGCCGCGAGGACGCCGGCCAGGGGCCTGAGAGGACTCGCGCTCGAGCGTCTCCGTGAGCCGGGGGCGCTGGCTGGCGCGGATCTCGTCGGCGGTGTCCTCGCGCCAGGAGAAGTGGAACAGCCGCTTCACCACGAGCGTGGCGTAGGCGCCGGGGGGCAGGGTGAAGGCGACGTTCACCTTGATGGAGCCCCGGTTGAGCTCGTCCGGCATGGGCCGCCCGAGCACCAGCTTGTGCGGGAAGCTCAGCACGGGGCGCTCCTCGTGCCGGAAGTAGAGCAGCCGCGACTTCTGGATGGCCAGGTCCTTGAGCGTGATCTTCTCGCGCCCGAGCGCCCAGTTCGCGGCCTCCTCCACCTTGGGATCCTTGAAGGTGGAGTCCGGCGCGAGCAGCGGGAAGGTGGCCTCGCGCAGGATGCGCAGCACCTCGGGGCTGGCCTCGCGGTGGAACAGCAGCGTGCCGGCCTGGTAGCGCAGGGGGAAGAGGTGCTCACGCGGCAGCAGCAGCTGCAGGTAGCGCCGCACGCCCTCGTTCCACAGGTAGCTCTGGAAGGTGAACAGCAGCATCGCCCGGTAGTCCGCGTCGATCTGCAGGAAGGCGCGCAGATAGTCGTCCGGGTGGTCGCGCAGGCTGCGCAGGATGCGGTGGTACTTCTTGGAGCCCTCGAAGGGCACGCGCGCGTCCCAGCGGCCCCAGTTCTCCCGCCAGAACTGCTTCACCTTGGCGTCCTCGGACCGGTCCAGCTCCGAGGGCTTGGCGAAGTAATTCTTCAGCGCGGCCTCGAAGTCGCCGCGGATGAGATCCTTGGCGATGAAGCCCTGGCCGTGCTTGAGCGAGCCGAAGCGCTGGCTGTCGAAGTAGTTCACCACGCCCAGGCGGTTCACCTCGGCGGCGGCCACGTTGAGCGGGCCCAGGGTGGACTCCTCCAGCGAGCGCACGGTGACGGCGAAGCGGTTGGAGGTGATGTTGGCGGCAGACAGGGGCTTGTCCGTGCGCCCCAGGTACTTCAGGCGAAGGTTGGGCTCCTGCACGTCCACGTCCGCCGCTTCCACGGCGATCAGCTGCTCGGTGCGGCCCTGCTTGTCCTTGAGGCCGCAGAAGCTGATGGAGCCCGGCTTCAGGCCGAACGCGTCGCGGATGCGGTCCACCGCATCGAAGGTGGACAGCTTCTGCTTGTCCATGAGGTAGACGCGGTAGCGCCCACTGGGGACTTCATCGAAACGGTAGGACTCCTTGACGGAGAAGTCCTCGGGCTTTTGCTTGATTCGCACGCGGCTCCCTTAGCAGTTGAAGCCCCCTGACAACAGAGCCTGGAAGCACATAACGTTCGAGCCCATGCGATACCTTCCTCCGCTGCTCGCGTTGGCTCTGGTGACGGGCTGTGCCTCCAACCTCTCCACCCTGCAGACGGCGAAGCCGCTGACGCGGGGGCAGTTCCAAGTCTCCCTGGGAGCAGGCGCCTTCGTCCCCGCCGGGCAGATCGTCGACGTGGTGGACATCGCCATCCAGGAGGGCAAACGCCTCAAGAAGCAGGTCGAGAACGGCGAGAAGGTCAACCTCACGCAGGAGCAGCAGCAGCAGATTCTCTCGGCGGGCCTCGCCCTGGCCGTGGCTCCCCCGGGCGTGGTCCATGAGTTCGCGCTTCGCGCGGGCCTGGCGGACGACTGGGATGTGGGCCTGCGTTACAGCGGCATCTCCTGGCGCCTGGATACCAAGGTGCGCTTCGTCCACGCCGGAGACGGGCCCGAGGTGCCCGAGAATCAGCGCCGTTCCTTCGACGTGGCGCTCGGGCTGGCGGGCTCCCGCCACCTCTTCAAGAGCCCGGTGCTGGACGTGCTGGAGATCGTCCAGATCGACGACTTCTCCCGCTGGGACGTGGAGATCCCGCTCTATGTCAGCACGGACTTCGGCGACATCCTCCGGCTCTACGCCGCTCCCAAGTACGTCCTCAGCCGCACCAAGCTGGACGAGAAGCTCATCAACTTCGCCGACCAGGGGAAGGACGTGACGGGGTTCGACGTGGGCCTGCCGGCCCGGGTGAAGAGCGAGTTCGTCGGCTCCACCTTCGGCGTCTCGCTGGGCTACAAGTACGTCCACGTCTTCGCCGAGATCACGGGCGGTTATAACTTCTGCAAGCCCGAGGTGTTCGGACAGAGAAGGAACCTGGGGGGCGTCACCCTCTACCCGTCGGTGGGCATCGCCTTCCGGAATCCGGCGCCCCAGCGGCCGGTGGAGCAGGCCCCGCAAGCCCCGCAACCTCAGGCGCTTTAGGCCGATAACCCTAGGAGATTTCTCGAATACCTGTTGAGTCTGCCCGGTTGCTCGGGCATGTGGGGGGGCGGAGAGGGGCCGGTCCAGCAGCCGTTCCCCCGGGGCGAGTGCGTCTGATAGTGTCCCACCGGTGAGGTCTGTCGCGTGACTCAAGCTTCTGTCCCTTCCCCGGCCCAGCCCAAGACCCTGCGCGGACCTCGCCTCACGGGCATGTTCGCGGATGGCACGCTCGGGGAGTTCCCGCTCGGGCCCAAGACGACGCTGGGCCGCCATCCGGCCAACACGCTGCGCCTGGTGGACCGCGAGGTCTCCAAGGAGCACGCCGTCATCGAACAGGCCGGGCGTGACTTCATCCTTCGAGACCTGAACTCCTCCAACGGCACCTTCGTGAACGGGCGCCGGGTGAAGGAGATGCGGCTGCGGGATGGGGATGAGATCTCCCTGGGCAGCTCCAAGTTCACCTTCCACGCGGGGGATGCGCCCTCGGTGCCGGCGGCGCCTGCCGGGGTGACGGTGGTGGCCAACCCGCGCTCGGTGCCGGCGTTCCTGGCGCAGATGGACCAGGGCCCGCAGAACTTCCGCCCCGCGGGCGAGCTGAGCGACATGGAGGCCCTGCGCCGCGACTACGAGAAGCTGCGCATCGCCCACGAGTTCCACCGTCAGGTGAGCCTGGCCAGCACGCAGCAAGAGCTGTTCGATCAGATCCTCGGGGTGGCGTTCGATCTGCTGCCCGCGGACAACGGCGTCATCCTCACGCCCCAGTCGGACGGCACCTTCGAGACCGAGGTGGTGCACCACCGCCAGGGCCGGGCGATGAATGTGGTGCTGTCGGACACGGTGCTGCGGCGCGTGGTGGAGACGGGCAAGGCGGTGCTCACCGCGGACGCCGTCATCGACGAGCGCTTCTCGGCCGCCGAGAGCATCGTGGCGCAGGGCATCCGCTCCGCCATGGCGGTGCCGCTGACCGTCAACGGCGCCATCAAGGCAGTGCTGTTCCTGGACAGCCGCCAGCGCATCAACGCCTTCTCCGAGAACGACCTGGCGATCCTCACGGGCATCGCCGCGCAGGCGGGTATCGCCCTGGAGAACGTGGCGCTGGCCGAGCAGATCCGCGCCGAGGCCATTACCCGTGCCGAGCTCAGCCGCTTCCTGTCCAAGGCGGTGGCGGACGCGGTGATCAAGGGTGAGACCGAGGGCTTGGCGCAGAGCAAGATGGCGGAAGTCTCGTGCCTGTTCGCGGACATCCGTGGCTTTACCACGCTGGCGGAGAACGAGTCTCCGCAGGCAGTGGTGGAGATGCTCAACGAGTTCTTCACCGCCATGGCCAACGTGGTGTTCCGCCACGAGGGCAACCTGGACAAGTTCATCGGCGACTGCGTGATGGCCGTGTGGGGCCCTCCGCTGACCCACCCGGACGATCCGGCGCGCGCGCTGCAGGCGGCGCTGGAGATGATGGACGCGGTGGACGAGCTGAACGAGAAGCGCAAGTCCCAGGGCAAGAAGCCCATCGAGGTGGGCATCGGCATCAACACCGGCCAGGCGGTCGTGGGCTACATGGGCAGCGTGGAGCGCCACGAGTTCACCGCCATTGGCGACACGGTGAACACGGCCTCGCGCCTGTGCGGCCTGGCCAAGTCCGGGGAGCTGCTGGCCACGGGGACGACGATCGAGAAGGCTGGGCCCGGGTTCTTCGCGCAAGAGCTCCCGGTGATGCAGGTGAAGGGCCGGGAGAAGGGTGTCAAGACGTTCCGAGTCACGGGCTCGGAGCGCACCGTTGTCCGTGACGCATGATCACCCAGGCTTGCCCCAACTGCGCGCGCACGCACGATGTGAGTGTGTACGTGAGCGGCCAGCGTCTGCTGTGCCGCTGCGGCATCCGCTTCGAGGTGCGCCGCAACGCCGTCTCCACGGTGGGCTCGCGTCCGACGATGCCTGAGATGGTGGCCATGCAGCTGCCCTCGGCCGGCGGTGGGGTTCCCTCGCCGCAAGAGGCGCTCCCGACGACGCCGGGCGGAGGCGTGGCGCCGCCGAGCGGGCCGCTGATGGTGGAGTTGGACGTCAGCTCGGCCACGGTGATGCGAGCCTCCGAGGTGGAGGAGTCGCCCCGGCGGTCCACGGAGGTGGACCTGGGCGGGACGTTCGTCTCGCAGGGCAAGGTGGAGCTGCCGGGCTACGAACTGCTCGAGGTGCTGGGGCGGGGAGGCATGGGCGAGGTGTGGCTGGCGCGCCAGCGGTCGCTGGAGCGCACGGTGGCGGTGAAGCTGCTGCCGCCGCGGCTGGCCAAGGATCCCGAGTTCGTCACGCGCTTCGAGAAGGAGGCCACGGCGCTGGCGGCGCTCAGCCACCCCAACATCATCCAGATCATCGATCGCGGGGTGGCGGGCGAGCACTACTACTTCGCCATGGAGTACGTGGAGGGCCGCTCCCTGCGCGAGCTGCTGGGGTTGAACCGGCCCTCGGCGCAGCAGGGACTGCGCGTCCTCCTGCAGGTGTCGCGCGCCATCGAGTACGCGCACGAGAAGGGGATCATCCACCGCGATCTGAAGCCGGAGAACATCCTGGTGGACGCCCGGGGCCACGCGAAGGTGGCGGACTTCGGGCTGGCGGGGATCCGGCGCCCGGACTCGCGGCTGAACCTCACGGCCACGGCGGTGGCCATGGGGACGCTCAACTACATGGCTCCCGAGCAGCGGCGGGATGCCAAGAACGTGGATGGGCGCGCGGATCTGTTCTCGCTGGGGGTCATGGCCTACGAGGTGCTCACTGGGGAGCTGCCGGTGGGCCGTTTTCGTATGCCCTCCGAGCGCGTGCAGGGGCTGGATCCGCGCGTGGATGAGGTGGTGGCCCGGCTGCTGGAGAATGAGCCGGATGCGCGCTACGCGACGGCGGGTGAGGTGTGCGCGGCACTCGAGGCGGTGCTGGGCGCTTCGGGCTCGGGGCCGGCACTGGCGCCCGGTTCTTCGCCGGGCGCGAAGCCTGAAAAGTCGGCGGCGAGCTCCGTGGCGAAGCGGCTCCACACGGGCTGGCGCAGCGTGCGCACGGGACTGTCCGTGGTGGGCGGGCTCATCCTCCTGGCTGCGGGCGTGCGCCTGGTGTTCGGGACGGTGGAGCTTCACGTGGGAGGCGGGGAGAAGGGCGGCATTACCATTGGCACGTCGGGCATCGCGGTGAAGCCCGGCAAGAAGCCGTGGCCCGCGAACACGGACACGGAGCTGTACGCCACCTCTCAACTGGAGAAGTCCGAGAAGGTGGAAGGGCTCTCCAAGCTGACGGTGGACTTCGTGCCGGGCGAGGAGGAGATGAACGCCTGGTCCGGCACGTGGCGCCTGGAGAAGGGGACGCTGCGCGTGCAGCAGGGCGGCAGCGAGCTGGGCCCCAAGGGTCGCTTTCTGCCTCGCACGTACGTGGCGCACCGATACTTCTCCAGTGACGACTTCACCGCCGAGGTGGAGATGGACGTGCGCTCGCTCGGGCCGGGCTACCTGGAAGAGCCCGATGCCCAGCACTTCGGCGAGCTGACGTACCGGATCAGGGATCTGCAGGTGTCCGCGTTCGCCATTCCGGACGTGGGCATGCGCCTGTCCTGGCGCTACATCCAAGAGGATGGCGAAGAGGTGGTGGGCAACAGCTCCCAGGACCTGGAAAACCTCACGGCGGACGAGATGCCGGTGCCCGCGAAGGGCCCCTTCAAAGTCCGCCTGCAGCTGAAGCGCAGGAAGAACGGCGTGATGGCGGAGGCGTTCGTGAACAACGTGCGCTTCGCCTACAAGATGCTGCACGGGCTGGAGGGGCGCGCCGGCAAGGTGGCCCTCGGCTGCCGCAACCTGGAGTGCAACTTCAGCCACCTGACGGTCCAGGGCATGCTGGTAGATCGGCCGAAGCGCAAGGTCGCCGGCGCCCAGGAGTGAACGGACCTCCCGCCCGGGAAGGTCCAGTGGGCGACGCCCCGAGCCCGGTCCGCTGCCCGGGTGCCCTTGCCGGGGACTTCGAGCATCCCCACCCTCGACGGGCAGGCGTGTGCCTGGGGCGGCACGCCTTCAGCTGCGGGGGATGGGATGGACGTCCGGATGATGCTGGGGCCGCTGTTCGGTGCGGCACTGATCGGGCTCGTGGGGGTGGCGTTCGCGTTTGGCCGTAAGGATGCGCATCAGTTCATGCCCCGCCTCCCGCTGGTCTGGTTCGGCCTCTTGGGGGCCGTCTTCCTGGCAATGGTCACCGACTCCGTGCCCGCGGCGCTGACAGTGTCCTCGGATGTGGCGGGCCGGGGCATGGGGCTCGGGCTGCTGGGGTTAGCGGCCGGGTTGGCGCTCCTGGGGTCACGGGCCCGGCTGCGTGCGGATGTGCTGAGGGGCTCGGCGCCGAAGAGCATTGATGAGGCCATCGCGGAACTGCGCGCGGGGCAAGAGCCCGGATGGGGTGTGTACCGGGGGCGGCTCGGGGCAAGTGAGCCGGTGACGTCTCCGGGCGGGGTGGTGTGCGCCTTCTATGAAGCGGAGCTGCGCGCCACGGGAGACCAGGGGCGCAAGGGTTCACTGATCTCGCAGGAGAAGGGGTATTCGCTGCTGATCACGGTGCGTGGTGAGAAGGCGGAGGCGGCGGTGAGCTTCTCTCCTTCCACGATGCTGGCGCCGGTGCGCGTGCTGCGGTGCCAGACGGATCCGCGGCTGGTGGAGCCGGAGGCCGGTGAGCTCGTTCAGGGCAAGCCGGTGGAGGAGGTGTTCTCCTACGAGCGCGTGGGGAAGCTCGGGGAGCCGTGCCTTGTGGTGGGCGCACTGCAGCGCGGGCCCGCGCCGGGCTCGTATGTTCTGCGCGGGAAGCAGGGGGGGCCGGCGATGCTGGTGCTCGGGACCGAGGGGACGGGCACGGGGCAGCAGTTGGCGCGCAGGGCCTGGGGGTTCTTCTCGGCGGCAGGGGCGCTCTCCGTGGCTGCGGCGTTCGTGCTCTCACGCACGCTCTGAGCCCGTAGAGGTTGAAGGCGTTCGGGCCGACGGCTAGTAAGCTCGCGCTCATGAATGAGACCGAAGGCTTCGACGCGGCGCGGTTCGAGAAGTTGGTGACTCGGCTCCGGGAGGAGGCCCAGCGCAAGGCTCCCACGGATCGTCCGGCGGAACCGCAGCCATTGGCTGCCACAGATCTCCAGTCCATGCCTCAGCCCGGGACACCGCTCCATGCGGAGTGCGTGCGGTTGGGGGAGGAGGCCCTACGGCGAGGAGAGGTTTCTGTCGTCATCCTGGTAGGAGGTGCGGCCACCCGCTTTGGTGGTGGAGTGAAGGCACTGTCGCCGGTCCTCGATGGGCGCACCTTCCTGGATCTGCGGATGGAGAACTTCCGGCAGGTGGGCGAGCGCTATGGCGCCACCGTGCCGGTGGCGATGATGACGTCGCCGTTGAGCCATGAGGCGATCGAGGACTTCGTCAAGCAGCACGGTTGGGAGAAGCAGGTGGTGCTGTTCCGCCAGCGGATGCTGCCGCGGCTGACGCCCAACTGGGAGCTGTTCCGGGGAGCGGACGGGCAGCTGTCCTTCGCGCCGTCGGGACACGGAGACTTCTTCCGGGCGCTTCGAGAGACGGGGGCGGGGGAGCAACTGCGCCGGAGAGGCGTGCGCCATGTGTTCTTCTCCAACGTCGACAACCTGGGAGCGACGCTGGATCCATTGATCATCGGGCTTCACGTGAAGCTGGCCTGCGAGATGACGGTGGAGGTGACGCCTCGGGCCAACACGCAGGGGACGCTGGATACGGGAGCGGCGCCGGTCCGCATCGGGAATCACCTCCAGCTCATCGAGCATGTCGACTCGAAGAAGCACGCGTTGATCTCGACGAACAACCTCGCGTTCACGCTGCAGGCGCTTCTGGAGAAGGAGATCGAGGTTCCCTACCGGATCGCGAAGAAGAAGGTGGAGGGGCAGGAGGTGCTGCAGATCGAGCAGATCACGGGAGAGGCGAGCACGTTGGTCGGAGCCGACGGGAAGCCGTTCCTCTCGGTGGCGTTCATCGAGGTGCCTCGGCAGGATGCGAAGACGTCCCGCTTCGAGCCGGTGAAGGCGCCCGAGGATCTGCAGCTCGTGGTTCCGCGGCTGCGCGAGCGGTTGCAGATGCCAGCCAAGGGAGGCGATTCGCAGTGAACTCGCTGAAGAAGCAGGAGGGAGGGGCGTCGGAGCTCGAGGTGAAGCTGGCGCGGGTGAGGGCCATCATGGAGCAGCACGGCCTGAGCGCGGTGCGGCTGCGAGGGGTGGACTGGTTCGCGTGGGCGACCTGTGGTGGGTCGAACGTGGTGCTGCTGGCGACGGACGCGGGGGTGGCCGAGGTGCTCATCACCCGTGCGTCGGCGTGGGTGTTGACGGACGCCATCGAGGCGGCGCGGATGGAGCAGGAGGAGGTGCCGCGGGGGCTGAGGGTGTGGTCGTGCCCATGGACGGAGCGCGGGCAGCGCGAGGCGTTCGTGGAGGAGAAGCGGGGAGGGGGCGTGGTGGCCTCGGATCGGCCTTCGGGGCAAGAGGTACCGCTGCCAGGGGAGCTGGTGGACGCGAGGCACTCCCTGCTTCCCCAGGAGCTGGAGCGGTACCGGGCGTTGGGGAGAGACGCGGCGGAGGCGATGACGGAGGTGCTGCGGGAAGCGAAGCCGGAGTGGACGGGCTGGCAGCTCGCGGGGGCTGGGGCCGAGGCGCTCTGGGCGAGGGGCATCCACCCGGCGTTGACGTTGGTGGGGGAGGAGCGGCGGCTGCCGTTGCACCGGCACGCGACAGCGAGTCATGAGCGGCTGGGAGCTCGAGCCATGCTGGTCTTCTGCGGGCGTCGGCACGGGCTGTTCGCGAACCTGACCCGGTTCGTCTACTTCCGGGAGCCGACAGCGGAGGAGCGCCGGTTGGCGGCGGACGTAGCGCGAGTCGAAGCAGCAGCCTTCCATGCATCGAGGGCCGGAGTGACCCTGGGGCAGGTCTACAGCGCGATGGTGGAGGCCTACCGAGCCAGTGGGCATCCGGGGGCGGAGGCGTACCACCATCAAGGGGGCTCGTGCGGTTACCTGTCGCGTGACGATGTGGCGGTGCCAGGGTCGAAGGTGGTGCTGCAGCCGAGCAACGCGATGGCCTGGAACCCGTCGTTGCCTGGGGCGAAGATCGAGGACACGGTGGTGCTGACGGAGGGAGGAGACCTGGAGATCCTCACGGTGGATCCGCGGTGGCCGACGTTCACCGTGGAGGGCCGAGCGAGGCCTGATCTGCTGGTGCGCTGAACGTCACCTGAGAGAGCGGGACGCCGGGGCGGGCGGACCCGTCAGCCGACGGGGGGACCCGCCCCGCAGCGAGGGACCCGCGACCTGTGGGTCCCTCAGCTGTGGGCCTGTGGAACGAGAACAGAGGGCCGCTGTCCCGAGCGTTTCGCGTAAATCTCAGCAATCCGAGCAGCCGCGTCGGAACCCGTGCCAGCCTTGGCCAGCATGACCACGGAGCCGCCAAAGCCACCGCCTGTAAGCCTCGCGCCGTAGACGTCCGCGTCCTCCTTGGCAATGTCCACGAGCAGATCGATCTCAGGGACTGAGACCTCGTAGTCGCGGCGCTGGGAGTCATGCGAGGCGTAGAAGAGATTTCCCAGGCGGTCGAGCTCCTCGGAGCGCAGGGCCTGGACGGCGGCAAGCACCCGGGCATTCTCCGTGACCACGTGACGAACGCGCTGGCCCAGCGGTGCTGGCAGTTTCTCGGCCCGGAGCAGATCCACCGTGGACAGATCCCGCAGCTGCTGGACTCCCAGAAGGGCCGCAGCTTGCTCGCACTCCGCGCGGCGGACGCGGTAGTCGCCCGCGGCGTGGTTGTGCGCCACCCCCGAGTTGATGACGATGGGATCCAGTGCGCGCGGCAAGGGCACCCGCTCGAAGCGCATGAGCCGGGTGTCGAGGAAGAGCGCCATCCCCTGGTCAGCAAGATGGACAGCCATCGGATCCATGATGCCCACGGGTGCGCCGACGAAGTCGTTCTCGACCTTCTGTCCCAGGATCGCGAGCGGAACGTCCTCCACCGGCAGCGAGAACAGCTCGCGCAGCGCCCGGAGGATGGCCACGTCCAGCGATGCACTCGAGGACAGCCCGCTCCCCAGCGGAACTTCCGACGAAATCCAGATCTCGAATCCCGTCAGCGCGTGGCCCTCGCGCTGGAGCACCTGTGTGACCCCCTTCACATAGTCGAGCCAGTGCTTTCCAACGGACTCCTGGCCCAGCTCGTACTCGAGGATCTCTCCGGACCGGCTCGTGTTCACGCTGAAGGCGCGCACTCGCTTGTCCGCGCGCCTCCGCAGCGCAACCTGCGTCTGCTGCGGGATGGCCATTGGCAGGACGTAGCCACCGTTGTAGTCGGTGTGCTCGCCGATCAGGTTCACCCGCCCGGGGGCCTCGGCTTCGACCTCCGGGGGATGTCCGAACAGATCCTGGAAGGAAGGGCTCACACAGCCCTTTTGGCCTATTCAGGGGTGATGCGCAACGAGTCGAAGCGGGCCGAAGCCCCCGCCGCACCGCCCACCGTGAGCGCCACGCGCACGGCGCGATCCCACGGCGGTAGGAACTCGCCGTTCTGATCGCCGCCCACGTTCGTCCACGTGCTCCCATCCGGGCTCACTGCGAACTGGAACAGGTAGCCCGTTCGTGCCGTCACTCGCAGGTGCAGCGTATCCCCCGCCGCCGGAGCATCCACGGTGGTGACCAGTTGCTGGGCGTTGCCCTGGCGGCGCCACAGCTCCACCTTGGGCCCACGCAGGGCGACGACGATGGCGTTCTCAGGATCGCCAAAAGCCGACAGCCCCGCCGCCGTCTCCGCTCCGAGCCCCGTCCGGTCCAGGATTGCCACGGCCGTGTAATTGCCCGAAGGGGAGGAGCGGGCCAGGACCCCGCCCATCATGTCCATGGCGCGATCGGCCGGAGGCGCCAGCGTCAGCACGCCGTTGGAGATGCTCGTCATCGGCTTGCGCCCGTTCGGCCACTGCCAGCCCTGCGTCATCATCTCCGTGGTGAACTCATCGCTCCAGGCTGGCGGCTTCGCCAGCACCTGCCCGCCCACGCCCCGTCGCGAGTTGATCGTCGGCCAGCCGTCCTCACCCCACGTGATCTGATCCAACACGCCCTGTCGGCCCGCGTACACGGAGTCCGTGACGCGATAGGCGTGGTACAGGAAGTAGTCCCGACCCAGCGTGTCCGTCACCACGCTGCCGTGGCCCGGGCACTTGAACGACTCGTTGTTCTTCATGATGGGGTTGAGCGGATTCTTCTCCCATCCGTCGAGCAGCTTCTTCGAGCGCGCCACACCCACTCCATAGTTGCAGCCCTTCCCGCAGCAGCCCGCGCCCGCGTAGAAGACGTAGAACCAGCCGTTGCGCTTGATGAGGTGCGGTCCCTCGATGAGCTGCCCCTCCCACGGCACGTCATTCATCAGGATGGCCTTCTTCTCGCCGACCAGCTGCGTGCCGTCCTCGGACAGGGGCTGCGCCCAGAAGGGCGTTGGCAATCCCCGGCTGTTCCCGTCCTCCTTCCATACCAGGTACAGCTTGTTGTTCTCGTCGCGGATCATCGCACCGTCGATCGAGCCCAGCTCCTGGCACACGAGCGGACCGCGATCGGTATACGGCCCCGAGACCGACGGAGCCGTCGCCACGCCTACGCACAGCGGCCCTCCCTTCTTCTTCGCCGTGTAGATAACGAAGGTGCGGCCCTGGTCGACCACCAGCTCCGGGGCCCAGTAGTTGGCCTCGGACCACTCCGGCGGCGTCTGGAAGATGTGGCCCACCTGCTCCCAGTTGAGCAGGTCTCTCGATTTCAGCAATGGGAACTGCGGCGCCCACTCCGACGACGTCGCCGACGCCCAGTACTCATCTCCTACGCGCACCACCGACGGATCCGCGTAGTCGCCGGGCAGCACCGGGTTCGTGATCTGCAGCGGAGGAGGCGGTGGGGGAGGCTGCTCGGGTGGATTCTCGACGGGGGGCTGCTTGTCTTCCGTGCAACTCGAAGCAGAGAGCGCTGCCAGCAGAGACAGCGAGAACAGGGCGGTGGAAAGCAATACGCGGCGTGCGCGCATAGGGCACCTCGGTTGGGGGGCGGCAGCCTACGGCGCCAAAGATTCAATGGTCAATCCAACCGAACCCATACAGGCAGTGTAAAAAGATGAGCCATGTTATGTCTTTGCGTCAATTTCTGTCGAGCAGCGAACATAAATCCTTGACGCAATGCATTGGACATGGGACCTGGGTCCAGGAAAATACGCGTCACGGCATGCAGGCTTGCGTTGTCGGCCTTGACACACTCTGTCTCCCTGTAAGACAAGTCCGCCCTACCGTTACATCGACCCAAAAGGGGAAGTGGACATGCGTTGGAGCCGGAGGGGAGCGCTGCTCCCAATGCTCGCATTGGTGTTCGCCACGGCCTGCGGGGAAGAAGAGAAGCCGCCCGAGAATCCCCCTCCCACGCCCGAGCCCACGCTTGTCGACCAGCGCTTTACCAACCCCCTGAAGCTCACCCTCCCCCCGAGCGGCCTGCTCGAGAACTGCGCCGATCCCACCGTCATCCGTGGGCAGCAGGAGGGGGATGCGAACTGGTACATGTACTGCACCTCCGATCCCCTGAATGATCAGGACAAGGATGCCGAGGGCAAATACAAACAACATCTCATTCCCATGCTGAAGTCGGCCAACCTGGTCGACTGGACCTACGTGGGAGACGCCTTCTCCGTGGTCCCGGATTGGGCAAAGGATTTCGCAAACCCTGACATGTGGGCGCCGGAGATCGTCTTCTTCGGTGGCAAATATTATCTGTATTACTCCATGGTGGAGATCCGGAACTCAGACCAGCAGATCGATCGCAGCGCCATCGGCGTCGCCACCAGCAACAGCCCGCTGGGACCGTGGACCCAGGCGGCAAAGCCTGCCGTGGAAACCCATGAGGCGCCCTGCTGTGGTGAGTCCAAGCGGTGGGTGATTGATCCCGAGGTGCTCATCACCGACACTGGAAAGAAATACATTTATTACGGGAGCTATTACGGCGGCATCTCGGTGCGTGAGCTCTCGGAGGATGGCCTGATCTCAGATCCCTACAGCCAGGTCGAGGTCACCGTCGCCAATCGCTACGAGGCCGCCAGTGTCATCAAACACGGCGACTACTATTACCTGCTGGCGTCCTCCGCGAATTGTTGCAATGGCCCGCTCACGGGCTACGGCGTCTTCGCCGGACGCTCCAAGGATCCCTGGGGGCCCTTTGTCGACCGCGAGGGCGTGCGTCTCACGACGAACCGCGTGGGCGGTACCCCAGTGCTGAGCATGAATGGCAACCGCTGGGTAGGGACGGGCCACAACACCCTCATCACGGACTTCGGTGGCCAGGACTGGGTCCTGTATCACGGCATCGACAAGAACAGCCCCTATCTGGCTCCCGACACGGGTGGGGGGATGCTCACCAAGCGCCAGGTGTTGATGGATGCGCTGGACTGGGTGGAGGAGTGGCCCGTGGTGCGCGGTGGCCAGGGCTCCTCGGACGCCGAGCAGGCCGCGCCCGCCGCGCTGACGGGCACCAAGAGCCGGTACGCGGTGTCCGTCGTGATGCAGGATGAGCCCGGAGCCATTATCCCCTCCGCCTCGGACGAGTTCGATGGCACCGCGCTCGATGGGAAGTGGAACTGGGTGCGCGCTCCGGCCGCTGACAAGTTCGCGGTAGCCAACGGCGCCTTCCGCTTCGACACGCAGGACGCAGACCTCTATGTGGACAGCGACAATGCCTCGATCCTCTGGGAGACGGCGCCCACGGGTAACTACCTCGTGGAGACGAAGCTCACGCTCGACCTGCCGCCGACCAGCTGCTGCTTCAACTACCGCCAGGCAGGGATTCTTCTGCACAGTGACGAGGACAACTACGTCAAGCTGAGCGAGGTCTCCTACTGGGAGACGCGGCAGATTGCTTTCGCCAAGGAGGTGGGCCCGGACGTGCCTGCCGGCTACCCGCGCTATGGCGAAACCTTTGGTGGCCCCGCGGAGGAGACGGTGTGGCTGCGGATCGCCCGGCGCATCGTGGGCCAGGAGGAGCACTTCACGGCGTACTCCAGTCGCAATGGCACCTCCTGGAGCCGCGCAGGGACGTGGACGCACAAACTGGGGACAGGCGCCAAGATGGGCCTGGTGTCGCTGGCGGGCCCTGGCTTCACCGCCACCTTCGACTATGTCCGCGTCTACGAGCTGAAGAACTAGTCCGCGGCGGGCCGCGAGTTGGCCCGCACACGGCGGATTGCATATAGAGCACTGGTTTTCATCGCACCCGGCGGCTCCCGTGAGGAGAGTTCGCCGTTCCCGTCTGGAGAGACCCCCATGAGATGGATGATCGCGGTTGCCCTGGTGGCGCTGGTTGGCTGTAGCAAGCAGTCCTCGGACAAGGCTGAGCAGCCCTCGGGTGGCTCCACCGCCGCGGCTCCCGCCGCTGAGAAGAAGCTCGTCGTCGGCTTCTCTCAAGTGGGCGCCGAGAGCGCCTGGCGCACGGCCGAGACCAAGTCCATCCAGGGCGAGGCCGCCAAGCGCGGCGTCGATCTGAAGTTCGCCGACGCCCAGGGCAAGCAGGCCCAGCAGATCCAGGCGCTCACCTCGTTCATCGCGCAGAAGGTGGACGCCATCGTGCTGGCCCCCGTCGTGGAGACCGGCTGGGACGCCGTCCTCCAGCAGGCCAAGGATGCCAACATTCCCGTGATCCTCGTGGACCGCGGCGTCAAGGTCAGCGACGACAGCCTCTACACCACGCTCATCGCCAGCGACTTCGTCGAGGAGGGCCGCATGGCCGCCGAGTGGCTCGCCAAGAAGACGAACGCCAAGGCCAACATCTACGAACTCCAGGGCACCACCGGCTCCGCCCCGGCCATCGACCGCAAGAAGGGCTTCGAGGAGATCCTCGCCAAGAACCCGGACATGAAGATCGTCAAGAGCCAGAGCGGCGACTTCACCCGCGCCAAGGGCAAGGAGGTCATGGAGGCCTTCATCAAGTCGGACGGCAAGAACATCCAGGCTGTCTATGCCCACAATGACGACATGGCCCTGGGCGCCATCCAGGCGCTCGAGGAGGCCGGCATGAACCCTGGTAAGGACGTCATCGTCATCTCCGTGGACGCCGTGAAGGCCGCCTTCGAGGCCATGGTCGCCGGTAAGCTCAACGCCACCGTCGAGTGCAACCCGCTGATGGGGCCCCTCGTGTTCGACACGATCGACCGCGTCCGCAAGGGCGAGAAGCTCCCCAAGTTCATCCAGAACAAGGACCAGCTCTTCGAGCAGGCCAACGCCGCGCAGGTTATCGGCACTCGTGAGTACTGAGCCGCTCCTCGTCGTTCGAGGCGTTCAGAAGCGCTTCCCCGGGGTCCACGCCCTCGCCGGTGTGGACCTCGATGTTCGTGCGGGCGAAGTACACGCCCTCATGGGGCAGAACGGCGCCGGCAAGTCGACGCTGATCAAGCTCCTCACCGGGGTCTACCCGCGCGACGGCGGGACGATCACCTTCGAGGGCAAGGACTTTCGGCCTACCTCTCCAGGGGATGCCCAGAAGAAGGGCATGAGCACCATCTACCAGGAGCTCAACCTCATCCCCACGCTGACGGTGGCGGAGAACCTGTTCCTCGGCCGCGCGCCCCGGAAGTGGTTCGGCATCGACTGGCACGCCATGCGCCGCAAGGCCGAGGAGATCCTCGGCACCTTCGATCTGAAGGTGCCGGTGGATCAGCCGCTGGGCACCATGTCTGCTGCCGTGCAGCAACTGGTGGCCATTGCCCGCGCGGTGCAGACCGAGGCCCGCCTCATCATCATGGACGAGCCCACCTCGAGCCTGGACAGCCACGAGACCGAGGTGCTGCTCGGCATCATCGAGAGGCTCAAGGCGCGCGGTCTGGGCATCATCTTCGTCACCCACTTCATCGAGCAGGTGTACCGCGTCAGCGACCGGATCACCGTGCTGCGCAACGGCACGCTCGTGGGGACGTATGAGGCCTCGAAGCTGTCGCGCCTGGAGATGGTCTCCCAGATGCTCGGCAAGGTCCCCGAAGAGGTGGAGCCGGCGCTTCACGGCAGCCCCGAGAGCAAGGGCCCCGCCGTCGTCACCGCTCAGGGGCTGGGCCGCCGGGGCGTGGAGCCCTTTGATCTGACGGTGCACGCAGGTGAGGTGGTCGGGTTCGCGGGCTTGCTGGGCTCGGGGCGCACGGAGGCGGCTCGGCTGCTCTTTGGCGCCGATCATCCAACCCGCGGCACGGTGAACGGCTTTCAGCCCAAGAGCCCCCGTCAGGCCATCGATCAGGGCATGGCGTTCCTCCCCGAGGACCGCAAGGCGGACGGGATCATCCCCGACATGTCCGTGCGGGAGAACATCGCGCTGGTGGTGCAGCGCAAGCTGGGCTTCACCGTGTCCCGGGCGCAGCAGGAGAAGATCGCTCAGGAGTTCGTGACGAAGCTCGGCATCAAGACGCCCTCGGTGGAGCAGCCGGTGCGCCTGCTCAGCGGCGGCAACCAGCAGAAGGTCATCCTCGCTCGGTGGCTCGCGTACGAGCCTCGGTTCCTCATCCTGGATGAGCCGACCCGCGGCATCGACGTGGGCGCTAAGGGCGAGATCGAGCGCGTCATCCACCAGCTGTCTCAGAAGGGGCTCGCGGTGCTGTTCATCTCCGCCGCACTGGAGGAGGTGCTCCGGATCTCCCACCGCATCGCCGTCTTCCGCGATCGCAAGAAAGTGGGGGAGCTGTCCCGCACGACGCTGCCCGAGGTCATGAAGGTGATCGCCGGTGAAGAGCCGCAGCCCTCGGCCGACGCCTCGAAGAGCGCTGGGGAGGAGCGCAATGCGTCCTAAGAACTTCTGGCCATGGGTGGCGCTGGCGGCCCTGCTCGTCTTCAACTTGATCTTCACTCCGGGCTTCGCACGCATCGAGCTGCGGGACGGCCGTCTCTTCGGCACCGTGGTGGACATCTTCCAGAACGGCGCCCCCGTCATGCTGCTGGCAGTCGGGATGACGCTGGTCATTGCGCTGGGCGGCATCGACCTGTCGGTGGGCTCGGTGATGGCGCTCTCGGGAGCGATCGCGGCGCTCTTGATGACAGAGCATGGACAGGCTGTGCCCACGGGCATCGTGGCCGCGCTGGCCGTGGCCCTGGCCGTTGGCGCCCTGAACGGAGCGCTCGTCACGTTCGCGGGGATCCAGCCGATCATCGTCACGTTGGTGACGCTGGTGATGGGGCGCGGACTGGCCCAGACGTTTACCCACGATCAGAAAATCAGCTTCGAGATTCCCACCTTCGAGTTCATCGGCAACGGCACCGTGCTGGGCCTGCCTTTCCCGGCGCTCGTGGTTGCTGGGGTTGCACTGTGCGTTGGGCTGCTGCTGCGAAAGACCTCGACGGGCTTGTACATCGAGGCGATGGGCGGCAACCCGCAGGCGGCCCGGCTCTGTGGCGTGCGGGTCCATGTCATCCGGATTCTCGCCTTCATGGCGTGCTCCCTGTGCGCGGGCATGGCTGGGCTCATCGCGGCGGCTGACATCAAGGAGGCTGATGTCGCCAACGCTGGGCTCTACCTGGAACTGGATGCCATCCTCGCCGTAGTGCTCGGGGGGACCAGCCTCACAGGCGGCCGGGCCAACCTCATGGGCTCGTTGATTGGCGCGGTGTTCATCCAGACGCTCACCGTCATGCTCCAGATGCGCGGTGTCATTACTGAGCACACGCTCATCATCAAGGCCATCGTGGCGCTCGCGGTCTGCTACATGCAGACGCCTGCGTTCGAGAAGCTGATGCAGCGCGTGCGGCCAGCGGAGGCCAAGGCGTGAACTTCCTTCGCAAGCACATCACGGTCATGGCGGGGGTGGTGGCGTACCTGCTCCTCTATGCCATCGCGGCCGCGCGGTATGACGGCTTCGCCTCGCTCCCGGTCTTCATCAACTTCCTGTCCAACAACGCGGTGCTTGGCATCGTCGCGGTGGGTATGACCTTCGTCATTCTCTCCGGCGGGATCGATCTGTCCGTCGGCGCGGTCATGTCCTTCTCCAGTGTGCTGATCGGTGTCCTCATCATGGACCACCACTGGAGCGTGTTCGCCGCGATTGGGGCCGCGGTCGCGTGCGGATCTCTCCTGGGCGCGATCATGGGCGCCGTCATTCACCGGACGGGCATCAAGCCGTTCATCGTCACGCTGGCAGGCATGTTCTTCGTGCGCGGCCTCGCGTTCATCATCCACCTGGAGTCCATCGCCATCTCGGACAAGGCCCACACCGCGATCGCCATCACGCGCGTGGGACCGCTGCCTATCACGGCGCTCCTGCTGCTGGGCTTCGTCGCAGCGGGGTGGTTTGTCGCGGTGTTCACGCCGTTCGGCCGGAACGTCTACGCGCTCGGGGGCAGTGAGGAGGCCTCGCTGCTGATGGGGCTCCCCGTCCAGAGCACGAAGATCGCTGTCTATGCGCTGAGCGGGTTCTGTGCGTCCTTCGCCGGGGCTGCGCTGACGTTCTACCTCTCCAGCGGGAGCCACCTGGAAGGCGTGGGCATGGAACTGGATGCCATCGCTACGGTGGTGATTGGCGGGACGCTGCTGGCGGGTGGAGTGGGATCGGTGTTCGGCACGCTGATCGGCGTGCTGATGCTGGGCCTCATTCTCACGTCCATCACGACCTATGAGGGCATGACGAGCTCGGGGATGACCCGGGTCGCCATCGGCGCGCTCCTGCTCATGTTCGTGCTGCTGCAGAAGGTGCTGATGCGGCGGTTCGTCGGGGTAGGGCGGGCCACGTAGCTCCGCCCTGGACTTCACCCGCCGGGGCTCCACAGCTCCCAGGTTGTCTCGAGTGCCTCCGGGGTTGGCCGGGAGGTCCCCACCACCAGGAAGGTGTCTCCGTCCATGGGGACGAGCAGATGGCCCGCACGCCCGATGGCCAGAGGTGCGCCTGGGGACCAGGTGCCCTTCTGAGGATCCCAGAGCTCCGTAGCCGTCGTGGCGTCCGATGCGTTCCCCGCGAGTCCTCCTGACACCACGGCTCTCCCATCGGGCAGGGCGGTCAGGGTGAAGCTGGAGCGGGGCAGGGAGAGCGCCCCCGTGCGGCTCCATTGCTCGGTGCGGGGATCCCACAGCTCGGCGCTCGTCTGCAGGTGTCCCTTGTGCCAGCCGCCGACCACGAGCACTCGCCCATCAGCGAGCGTGATGCCTTGGTGGTCATCGCGTGGCTCCAGCAGGGATCCCGGTGCTGTCCGCCAAGTGCGGCTCTCGAGGCTCCAGACCTCGGTGCTTTGGGCCAGGGGTGGCGCGATGTGGACGCCTTCGTAGATCGCGAAGCCCATGCCGTTGTCCCGGCCGCCCGCGATGAGGACGTGGTTCTGGGTGACGCACACCGGACCCACGTGGAAGATGCGCACCGTCTGGCCCGCGGGCTCCCAGGCCTTGGCTCCGGGACGCAGCAGCTCGGCGCGCGTGCCGCGCTCCATGTCATTGTCGAAGTCCGAGCCCAGCACCATCACCGAGCCATCGGGCAACGTCACGGCGACTGGCCGCCCACGCTCCCCAGCCAGTGGAGGCCCTTCCCGGAACTGACGGGTCTCCGGCTCCCAGAAGACGGTGCTCGCCAGCTCTCCATTCTGGGAGCGTCCTCCGATGAGCAACGCGCGCCCGTCCGGCAGGGATACCGCCGCGTGGCTTTGACGAGGCGAAGGCATGAGAGGGAGGGAAACCCATTCCTTCCGGGTGGCGTCGAAGAACGCCGCTTCCGCCATCGTCTGGGGCCGAGTTCCGCCTCCATCCGGTTGCCACGCCTGGCCTCCGGCCAGGAGCGCACCGCCACGGACCGCCGTCAGGGTGAAGTCATCGAGCCAGATGCCGGAGTAGGGGGCGCGTCCACGAGGAGCGGAAGGCTGGGGCATGCCCTCATCGTAATCCGTGGAGGCCTGTCCCTTCGTCCGGGAATCACGCCTCGTCGGCGAATCCGTACTCCTTCAGCTTACGCGCCAACGTGTTGCGGCCGATCTCCAGCACCTTCGCCGCCGCCGTGCGGTTGCCCTTCACTGACTCCAGCACTCGCAGGATGTGGTGTCGCTCCACCTCCGCCAGCGGGAGCAGGCCCGCGGGGTTCGCAGACACCGTGGGCTCCGTGCTCCCAGTGGCTGGCGCCGGTGCACCCCGGTCCACCGTGGGCAACGGCAGGTGCTCCTCGAGGATCTCTCCCTCGCACAGCACCACCGCGCTCTCGACGCAGTTCTCCAGCTCGCGCACGTTGCCCGGCCAGCGGTACGTCTTCAGCCGCTCCAGCGCCGCCGCGCTCAGCCTCGGCGTCTCCAGCCGGTGGCGCTTCGCCGCCGTCGCCACGAAGTGCCGCGCCAGACGCTCGATGTCCTCGCCCCCGCGCTCGCGCAGCGGCGGCAGCACCATCTCCACCACCTTGATGCGGTAGTAGAGGTCCTCGCGGAACTTTCCCTCGGACACCATCTTCATCAGATCGCGGTTCGTCGCCGCCACGATCCGCACGTCCACCTTGACGGTCTGCGTGCCGCCCACGCGCTCGAACTCGCGATCCTGCAGCACCCGCAGCAGCTTGCCCTGCACAGGCAACGGCAGCTCGCCGAGCTCGTCGATGAACACCGTGCCGCTGTCCGCCGCCTCGAACTTGCCCGGCACTCGGTGGTCCGCCCCCGTGTATGCCCCCTTCTCGTGGCCGAACAGCTCGTTCTCGATCAGCGTCGCCGGCAGCGCAGCGCAGTCCACCTTCACGAACGGCTTGTCCCGCCGCGGCCCGTTCACGTGGATCGCTCGCGCGAACAGCTCCTTGCCGCAGCCGCTCTCGCCGCGCAGCAGCACCGTTGCGTCCGTCGGCGCCGCCTTCTGCACCAGCCGGTAGATCGACTTCAGCTGCGGGCTCTCGCCGATGATGCGGTTGAAGAAGTACCCGACCGGCGCCTGCGGCTGATCCTTCGCCCGCTTCAGCTCCTGGTAGAGGCTCGTGCTCTGCAGCGCCGTGCCCACCTGGCCGGCGATGACCGTCAGCCGCTCGATGTCCTCTTCCGTGAAGCGCTCGGCCCCGCGCTTGTTCAGCACCTGGAGCACGCCGTAGATGGCGCCCTCCGTGTCCCGTAGCGGCACCGCCAGCAGGCTCGTCGTCCGGTAGCCCGTCATCCGGTCGATGTCCGCGAAGAACAGCCGCTCGCCTCGCGGCTCCGGCACGTTCACGGACTCGCCGGCCTGCGCCACGTGGCCCGCCACGCCCTGGCCCAGCTTCACGCGGATCTGCGACACCTCCGGCAGGTGCGCGGCTCGTGAGAACAGCTCGCCGCGAGCGGGATCCAGGAGCCAGAGCGTGCCTCGGTCGGCCTGCATCGTGATGGCGATGCGGTCGACCAGCGTCTGGAGGAACGCGTCCAGGTCGACCTCTCGCCCGACGAGGCTCCCAACCGAGAGCAGTACCTGGCTGACGTCCGAAGGCTGGGGCATGGTGGGCAACGGCGGCAGAACGAACGCCGTGCCGCCACCATAGCATTCGTAGAGCATCGCGCCGCCTCCTACGCGTTCGCGGCCGCCCCGAACAGGATGCGCTTCCCCTCGCGGGCCGGCTCGGTGGCGAAGAAGTGGTTACGCGCCTCCTCGGCCATGTTCTCCACCAGGTCGTCGTTGTGCGCCGGATCATGGTGGAACAGCAGCAGCCGCTTGGCGTCCACCGCCTTGGCCACCTGCGCCGCGTCCACCATCGTCGAGTGCCCCCAGCCCTTCTTCGGGATGCCGATCTTCCCCGAGTACTCGTCCGGCGTGTACTGCGCGTCCAGGCAGAGCGCGTCCGCGCCCTCGAGCAGCCGCCCCACGTCCGGCGTCAGCTGGTCGCGCGCCAGCTCCACGTCCGTGGCGTACACGAACGAGTGCCCATCCGCCTCGATGCGGTACGCCAGGCAGCCCTGCGGGTGCGGCACGTCGATGGGCGTCACCCGGAACGGGCCCGTCTCGATCGTCTTGCCGTGCAGCGCCGAGCCGAACGTCATCTTCGAGCGCAGGATGGACAGCGGCACCGGGAAGTGGGGCGGCTCCATCTGCTTGGACAGCACGCTCTCCAGCGCTTGGCCCCCGTTGGCGCCCGGGCCGTACATGGTCAGCTCGGTGGAGGCCAGGTACGCGGGCGTGAAGAAGGGGAAGCCCTGCACGTGATCCCAGTGCAGGTGCGAGAAGAACATCGTCGCTTTCTGCGGAGGGCCCTCCTTCATCATGTGCTCGCCCAGCGCGCGGATGCCCGTGCCCGCATCCAGGATGAGCCGGTGCCCCTGGCTCGTCACCTCCACGCACGCCGTGTTGCCACCGATCCGCGACCCCGACACCGCGATGCTGCCCCGAACACCGAAGAACCGGACTTCCATGGCGACCCTCCTCAGATTTGCCCGCGAACCGTGACGCTTCGCTGACGGATTCGTGTAAACCGCTGACGTCCTGGCGTAAGAGCACGAGGGATGCCAGAAGCTAAGCGGTTGAAATCACGAGGGGCGGAGTGGGGTTGCACCGTCCCAGTGCACCAGAGTGGATCGCTCTGGATCAGGACGTACGCGCCATTCCGGAACATCTGGGCTGGCCTGGAAGTCTGCTTTCTTGACAGGCGAGGGGGAGCTCGGCCCGAGGAAGATGCGCTGGCCCTCGCGCGCGGGCTCCGAGGCCGCGAAGGTGTTGCAGGCCTCCTGCGCCATGCGCTCCACCATGCTGTCGCTGTGCGAGGGCTCATGGTGGAAGAGCAGCAGCCGCCGCGCGCCCACGGCCTTGGCCACCTGCGCCGCGTCCACCATGGTCGAGTGGCCCCAGCCTTTCTTCGGAATGCCGATGCGGCCCTCGTACTCGTCCGGGGTGTACTGGGCGTCGAGGCACAGCACGTCGGCGCCCTCGAGGTACCGTGCCACCTCCCACGGGAGCGAGGCGGCGGAGAGCTCGACATCCGTGGCGTAGACGAAGACGTGGCCGTCGGCCTCGATGCGGTAGGCCAGGCAGCCCTGCGGGTGTGGCACCTCGAAGGGCGTGACGAGGAACGGGCCGACTGGGATGGGGCGGCCGTGCCTCGCCGAGGCGAACGTCATCTTCGAGTGCATGGCGGACAGCCTCACTGGGAAATGAGGTGGCTCCATCTGCTGGGCGAGCACCCGCTGGGCGTCCAGCGCTCCCGTGGGCCCCGGGCCGTAGAGCGTGAGCTCCGTGCCAGGCTTGTACGCGGGCGTGAAGAAGGGGAAGCCCTGCACGTGATCCCAGTGGAAGTGGGAGAAGAAGAGGGTGGCTCTGGGATTGCGGCCCTCGCGCATCCATTGCTCGCCGAGCGCGCGGATGCCGGTGCCAGCATCCAGGATGAGGCGGTGACCCTGACTGGTGACTTCGACGCAGGCGGTGTTGCCGCCAATGCGTGAGCCTGAGACAGCGATGCTGCCTCGGACTCCGAAAAACTGGACCTCCATGACGGTAGTGACTCCTCAGGTGGTCAGCGCGCTCCGGCCGAGCGCCTGACGCGACGAGTCAAAGGCATGAGGAGTGCCAACCCGTAACGCACCGGAATGAGGCAGCGTCACCTGCGAGGATGCGAGGCGGCGCACCGTTCTGGCGCGATCAGGAATGGAGCGAGCGAGCCGCCCTGGAGCAGCGCGATCCGGTCCATGAAGAAACCTGCTGGGTCACGTGACCCCAAAACGCGGACTCCGCCTGAGAGATCACTCGGTTGAGTGATTTCCCAAGCGGAGCCGGGGTGCTTCAGGTGAACTTCCACGGGCGCGGGTTCAGAGTCCCTCGCCAGCGCCCATGGGGAGCATCAGTTACCAGCGCGCATCAGGTCGGCGATCTTGAAGGCCGCGAACTGACCCAGGTTGTAGCGGTCGCCCTGCGCGGCAGGCGACGTGTCGCCCTGGCGCGAGCCCATCAGGCCCTTGACCACGTCCAGGATGCCGCCCGAGCTGCCCGCCTGCGAGCCCAGGCCGATGACGGAGCCGAGGCCCGTCTTGCTCAGGAGCGAGCCAGCCTGGCCCAGGAGGCCGCCACCGAGGTTGCCCACGAGGCCGCCGATGATGCCCTTGAGGCCGCCACCGTTCAGAACGCCGTTCGCGATGCCGACGACCTTCGCGGCGCCCGCGATGAAGGGCCCAACGCCCGGGATGAACGAAGCGATCTTGCCGAGGGGACCATTCAGGATCCCGTTCGCGAAACCGACCGCCTTCTTCGCGAACTCGCCGACCTTCTTGAACGCATTGCCGATGCCCTTGACGACCTTGCCCATGGCTAACTCTCTTTTGGAAGGATGAAGTGCTGCTTTGAATGAGTTATCGGGGGCAGCTACGAAAAGGTGCGTGCGGAAATACGAATTTTTAGCTGCCCTGTCAGATCAAGGCTTTAGCGGGTTGCGCCCCTGCTTCACCGTGTCCTCGAGCTCCGGATCAGGATTGGCCTGCACGGGCTTGCCCGCCGGAGCAGTCAGCTCCACGGCCTTCTTACGCGGCTCGTCAAAGCCGCTCGGGGCCTGGCCGGCCTTGATGGCCTCGACGCTGGCGCGCACGTTGGCCTCGATGGCCTCGGCGGTCGGCGGATTGACCCCCATCTTCCTCAGGTTCTCGTCGCTGACGACGAGGAAGGCGGGCTCCACGCCCGGGTTGTTCAGGTAGTAGCCAACGGTGTTCACGAACTCGTCGAGATCCATCTCGAGCTCCGCGGCGATCTTCGCCACGTTCGGATCCGAGAGGATCTTCGCGCGCAGCTCCGCGGAGATCGGCGGGGGGGCGTCGAGCTGCTCCACATCCGGTGCGTCGCTCATGCAAAACCTCGGGGGTTAGTAGGTATTAGGGGCAATGATTATGGTGGCGGCGGCCCGGCCTTGTCGATGGAACAGTGAACAGTGACGCTGGCCGCTGCTGTTGAACTGGGGGGACAGGAATAAACGCGCCCCTGGGGGATTCCGGGCGAAGTCCATGGTCCTGCCCTCCAGGCTCCGTATATAGGCGTCTGGAAACGCCTTCCGCGCAGAGTGTTCTTCTCCACTGTTCATGTTGATTGCTCGACCCTCCCTCGCCGCCCTGCTGTGCGCGTGGCTCGCCTCGAGCGCGCAAGAGGCAGCAGCGCAGACCCCTGACACCGCGGAGACGACCCAGACGCCGCGGAACCCCGAGTCCGGAGCGCGCCCCCTGGAAGAGGCCTCCGGAGAGCCCCTCACCTTGGAGCGCGCCGTGTCGCTCGCCACCGAGCGCAATGAGACGGCGCTGGCGGCCCAGCGCCGCGCCGAGGCCGCAGACGCGCGGGTGGCTCGGGCCCGGGCCTTCTTCTTCCCCGAGCTGACCGTGGTCGGCACCTATACCCGCCGCCTGAACCAGACGGTGCGTGAAGTCGGTGGCGAGCAGGTGGTGGTCCAGGCGTTCAATGCGCTTGGTGCCACGGCCACCGCGCGGGTGTCGCTGCTCGATGCTCGCGGCTTTCCTCTCTACCGGCAGGCCCGGCTGGAGGGCGAGGCGGCCGAGCTGGATGCCCGGGAGGCTCGCCGGCTGGTGGGCTTCGAGGCCGCGGATGCCTTCCTCTCCACGCTGGGCAATCAGCAGGTCTACGAGGCCGCCAAGCGGCGGCTCGAGTTCGCACGCCAGAGCCTGCAGGACGCCAAGGCCCGCGCCGAGGCGGGGCTCGCCAGCACCAACGACGTGACCCGTGCCGAGCTCGAGGTCTCCACCGCCGAGGTGCAGCTGGCCTCGGCCCGAGGCTCCGCTGATACGAGCCGCATCGAGCTGGGCTACCTCCTCGTTTCTCCCGTGGAAGGAGCGCTGGCCTTGCCGGAGCCGCTGCTGGCCCAGGCGGCGGGGATGACCGGCCAGCCCGCGGGGCTGGAGCAGGAGGCTCAGGCGCGGCGCCTCGACATTCTCTCCGCGAAGCTCAAGGTGGAGGCCCAGGAAGCCTACGCCCGTGAGCCCTTGGCCCGCTTGTTCCCCACGCTCGGGCTGAGCGGGCAGTACCGCCTCACCAACGAGACGGGCCTCGCTGGGCGCCGGGGCGATGGGTTCCTGGCGCTCGATCTGACGTGGAACCTCTTCGATGGGGGCGAGCGCTACGCCGACCGCCGTGAGCGCGTGGCGCTGGCTCAGGCCTTGGAGCTGGAGGCCACCGCCCGTACCCGCCGCGTGGGCGTGGATCTGCAGCGCGCCCAGGTGCAGCTCAGCAACGCCCAGGCTGCCCTGCGGCAGAGCGAGCTGGCTGCCTCCCAAGCGCGAAGGAACGCGGAAGAGACAGGGATCCTTTATAGGCAAGGACTGTCCACGGCCCTGGCGGTCGCGGACGCCTCGCTGCGCCTGTTCGAGGCGGAGGTGGCCATGGCCCAGGCCCGCTACACCCTGGGTGTGGCGCTGTTGGATTTGCGCGCCGCGTTGGGACTCGATCCTCTGGGGAAGGAGCCGTGATCGTGAAGCGAGGGATGGGACTGGTGGCCGCGGTGGCCGTGGTGGTGGCCCTGGGCACCGGCTGCGGCAAGAAGGAGGGCGAGGGCGCCCCAGCGGGAGGTCCTCCTTCGGGCAAGGCCGGAGGTGGCGGGGGAGGCAAAGGCGGTGGCGGCGGAGGTGGCGGCGGCCGTGGCGCGATGCAGTTCCCCGTGGAGCTGGCGCCCGTGGCGATCCGGGACGTGGAGTACGTCGTCGGCGCCGTGGGCTCCGTGGAGGCCTTCGAGCAGGTCCAGATCACCGCGCGGGTGGCGGGCGTGGTCGAGCGCGTGGCCTTCAGCGAGGGGCAGGTGGTGAAGAAGGGCGACGTGCTGGCGGAGATCGAGCCCACCCGCTACAGCCTCGCGGTGGACTCGGCGAAGGCGGCCCTGGAGAAGGCGCAGGCCACGGCCTCGGAGGCCCAGGCGGGGGCTCAGCGCCGGGCTGCGGTGAACGAGCAGCGCCCGGGCCTGCTGCCCGCGGAGGAGTTGGAGACCTTCCAGACGCGGGCTCGCACGGCGGCGGCCGAGGTGAGCGCGGCGAAGGCGGCGCGGGATCAGGCCCAGCTGAACCTGCGGGACGCGTACGTGCGCGCTCCCATGGAGGGCGTGCTGCAGACGCGCACCATCCAGACGGGCCAGTACGTGCAGCCGGGCTATGTGCTGGCCACGCTGCTGCGCCGAGATCCGTTGCTCGTGCGCTTCCGCGTGCCCGAGGCGGATGTGGGGCGCATCAAGCCGGGCATGACGGCGCGATTCACGGTGCGATCGGACAGCCGCACATACAGTTCGAAGATCACCCACGTGGCAGCTGCGGCGGACGATCAGAGCCGCATGGTGGCGGTGACCGCGGAGGTGTCCAAGGAGGAGGCCGACGCGCTGCGGCCCGGGGCCTTCGCCTCGGTGAGTGTGCCCGTGGACACGTCCAAGGGCGCGCCCGTGGTGCCCCAGACAGCGGTGCGCCCCAGCGAGCGCGGCTTCCTGGCCTATGTGGTGGAGGATGGCCGGGCGCGGGAGCGGGTGCTGGAGCTGGGGTTGCGCACGGCGGATGGCCTCGTGGAGGTGCGCGAGGGCCTCAAGCCGGGTGAGCAGCTCGTGGTGCGCGGCGCGGAGGCGCTGAAGGACGGTGCCGTGGTTCGCGTGGCCGAGGGCGCGAAGCCCGCGCTCACCGGCGAGCCCCGCCGGCCCACGGATGGCGGCAAGAGTGGAGGCGCCGGACAATGAGCATCACCGAAGCCTGCATCAAGAAGCCTGTCTTCGCGTGGATGTTGATGGCGGCCACCATCGTCTTCGGACTGGTGGCGGCGCATCGCATCGGCATCAGCCAGTTTCCGGACGTGGACTTCCCCACCATCAACATCTCCGTGACGTGGGAGGGTGCCTCTCCCGAGTCCATCGAGAGCGACGTGGTGGAGCCCATCGAGGAAGCGGTGATGCAGGTGGAGGGCGTCAAGTCCCTCACCTCCACCGCCCGCCAGGGCAGCGGCTCCATCACCGTGGAACTGGACCTCTCGCGCAACGTGGATCTGGCGCTCCAGGACGTGACGACGAAGGTGAGCCAAGCGCAGCGGCGGCTCCCCAATGACGTGGATCCGCCGGTCGTCTCCAAGACGAACCCGGAGGACCAGCCCATCATGTGGCTGGGGCTGTCCGGTCCCTACTCGCCGCAGATGTTGAGCGACTACGCCAACTACCGCGTGAAGGAGAAGCTGCAGACGGTGGAGGGCGTGGGCGAGGTGACGTTGGGCGGCTCGCTCGAGCGCAACGTGCGCATCTGGGTGGACTCCCAGAAGCTGGATGCCCGTGGGCTCACCGTCACGGAGGTCATCGCCGCGCTGAACCGCGAGCACGTGGAGCTGCCCGCGGGCCGCATCGAGACCGAGGGCCGTGAGGTCAACGTCCGCGTCATGGGCGAGGCGCTCAACCTGGAGACGCTGCGCGACATCATCGTCCGGCAACAGGACGGGGCCACCGTCTACCTGCACGATGTGGCGCTGGTGGAGGACGGCTTCGCGGACGTGCGCCGCCTGTCCCGCGTGGATGGCAACCCCGCCCAGGGCATGGGCATCCGCAAGCAGCGTGGCGCCAACGCTGTTGCCGTGGCCGCGGGCGTCCACGCCGCACTGGACGAGCTGCGCAAGGAGCTGCCCGAGGGCATGCAGCTGGGCATCAACTTCGACTCCACGCGCTTCATCGAGGAGAGCGTCCATGAGATCGAGTTCGAGCTGCTGCTGGCGTGCCTGCTGACGGCGCTGGTGTGCTGGATGTTCCTGGGCTCACTGTCCAGCACGCTCAACGTGGTGCTGGCCATCCCCATGTCGCTGCTGGGCACGGTGGCCGTCATCTACTTCCTGGGCTTCACGCTGAACACCTTCACCCTGCTGGGACTGGCGCTCGCGGTGGGCATCGTCGTGGACGACGCCATCATGGTGCTGGAGAACATCTACCGGCACGCGGAGATGGGGAAGGACCGGGTGCGCGCAGCGCGCGAGGGCACCTCGGAGATCACCTTCGCGGCCCTGGCGGCCACGCTCGCCGTGGTGGCCATCTTCATCCCCGTCATCTTCATGAAGGGGATCGTCGGCAAGTTCTTTCTCCAGTTCGGCGTCACTCTCTGCGTGGCCGTACTGCTGTCCTACCTGGAGGCCATCACCCTGGCCCCCGCGCGCTGCGCGCAGCTGCTCAAGGCCTCGCGCGAGCACCGCGGACGGGTAGGGCAGGCCGTGGATCGCGGCTTCGAGAAGCTCGAGGGGCTCTACGCGCGCGTGCTGGATAAGACGCTGAAGCGGCCGGGCTGGGTGCTGCTGGCCTCGGTGGTGGTGCTGGCCGGCTCGGTGTTCGTCTTCCAGGCGCTCCAGAGCGAGTTCGTCCCCTCGCAGGATCAGAGCCGGTTGATGATCCGCCTGCAGACGGCCGTGGGCAGCAGCCTGGAGGAGACGAACCAGCTCTTCCAGAAGGCTGAGAACTACCTCGCCACCCGGCCCGAGGTGACGCGCGTGTTCGCGGTGGTGGGCGGCATGGGTGGATCGGGCGTGAACACGGGCAACCTGATGGTGACCCTGGTGCCTCCGGATCAGCGCATGCCTCAGGCCGAGCTCCAGCAGATCGTCCGCAAGGAACTCAACTCGTACCCCGGCCTGCGCGCCGTGGTGCAGGACCTGTCGCAGAGCGGCTTCACCGCGCAGCGCGGCTTCCCCGTGGAGTTCAGCGTGCGCGGCTCGGACTGGGACAAGCTCGTCGAGGCCAGCCACGAGATGCGCGAGAAGCTCCAAGCCAGCGGCAAGGTGGTGGACGTGGACACGGACTACCAGCTCGGCATGCCGGAGCTGCGCATCCTCCCGGATCGCGCCCGAGCGGCGGACCTGGGCGTCTCCATCGAGGCCGTGGCTGCCACCATCAACTCCCTGGTGGGCGGGGTGCGCGTGGGCAAGTACAACGCCGGTGGGCGGCGCATCGACGTGCGGCTGCGGCTCCTGGCCGATCAGCGCTCGCGGCCCGAGGATCTCGCGGCCCTCAAGGTCCGCACCGCCAGCGGTGCACTGGTTCCGCTGTCCTCGCTCGTGCAGCAGGAAGAGCGCCCGGCGCTGCAGGCCATCACCCGCCGCGAGCGCGAGCGCGCCATCAGCATCTTCGCCAACGTGGCTCCGAACTCCAGCCAGCAGGAGGCCATTGCCTTCGTGGAGAAGGCCGCCAAGGAGATGCCCGGAGGCACCCGCGTGGTGCTCGGAGGCGCCAGCGTCGCCTTCCGCGAGTCCATGGGCAGCCTGCTGTTCGCGCTCTTCCTCGGGATCGGCGTGGCGTACATGGTGCTCGCTTCGCAGTTCAACTCGTTCCTGCACCCGGTGACGGTGCTCACCATCCTCCCGCTGTCCGTGGCAGGCGCCGCGTTTGCCCTGGGCATCACCGGCGCCACGCTCAACATCTTCTCCATGATCGGCCTGCTGCTGCTCATGGGCATCGTGAAGAAGAACTCCATCATCCTGGTGGACTACGCCCTGCAGCAGCGCGAGCAGGGCGCGGACGCGGTGGAGGCCATGCGGCGCGCGGGCCCGGTGCGGCTGCGGCCCATCATGATGACGTCTATCGCCACCATGATGGCGGCGGTGCCCGCGGCGCTGGCGCTGGGCGCGGGCAGCGAGACGCGTCAGCCCATGTCCATCGCGGTGCTCGGAGGGCTCTCCGTGTCGACGCTGCTGAGCCTCGTGGTGGTGCCGGCCTTCTACGTGGTGGCCGATCGCTATAAGGAGAAGCTGTTCCGCCGGCGCTTCTTCCGGGAGGTGGAGGAGTCTCCCAAGGAGAAGCCTTCCACCGCCGAGGGGTAGCACGCTCACTCTGGCCGTGAAGGGGAGATGAAGCCTAGGCTGGGGGCATGAAAAGACTGCTCCTGACCGCCTCCCTTGTCCTCTCCACCGCGGCCTGGGCCGATGTCGCTCCTGGCCCCGGCTGTGACTGCAACTCCGCTTCGGGTGTGCCGTTCGCGCTGCTGGGCGTCTTCGCCCTCTGGGCCGCCCGCCGGGCCCCCTGAGGCACGCGGCTACTTCTCGGGGAGGGACTCGAGCTCCAGGTGGGGCTTGAGGCTCGCCTCGAGCGCCTTCTTGTCGGTGAACATGACGGAGACGCCGGCGCGGGTGGTGCCTTGGGGCAGGGTGATGTGCACCACCGTGGCCTCCTGCTCTACCGTGGCTCCCGCGAAGTCCAGGCACAGGGAGAGGAGGACCTTGTCCTGGATGCGCAGCGGCTTGTCCGTGGAGATGAACGCGCCGCCCATCCGCAGCTCCCGCTCGTAGGCGGCTCGGAGCTGGTCGACGGTGGTGTAGTGCATCTCGAAGGTGGTGGTGTCCTTGTTGACGATGTCCGCTACCACCTCGCCCGGGTAGAGGAAGCGCACCCCGAAGCCTCCGGGGTCCACCTGTCGCAGCTCGGGAGGCACCTTGCGGTGCCGCTGCACGATGCCCTCGAACAGGACGAAGTTCGTCGAGTCCAGCTGCACCTGCAGGTGCACCCGCGTGTCCAGCGGGATGACGTCGCGCGTGAGGATGAAGGCTCCGCCCTTGGAGATGTCCCCGGTGACGCCGGACATCGAGAGATCTGTCGTGCCGAACCGGACCGTGTAGCGCTTCTTGAACCGCCGGTGCTGCCGCTTCTCCGCCATCGGCGACCTCCAAGGGGGGGCCAACCCCCACCCCCTCGTCCTACCCCAACTCTGCCACGGCCGGAGCTTTTCGGCGCTACGCCTCTGGTAGGGGAGAGACAGATCCGGGCCCCAGTTTCACCCGGAGGATGACTGGGGCCCGGAAGAGGGACTACTTCAGGAAGGCGCGGATCTTGTCCGGCTCCTGCTCGCCCTCGGGGCCGACGATGACGCTCTTGCCCTTGGCCACCACCACCACCACCCGATCGCCCAGGGCGAAGGCCGCCTTGAGATCGGGCCGGACCTGGAGCAGCTCGAAGTAGGCCTTGGACAGGAACTTCACCTTGAGCTGCTTGCCCGGGTTGGTGAGCGCCTCCGCGTCGATCCAGCCCCCGTCCCGGAACAGGTACGTGCGGCCCGCTGCCACGCGCACCGGCTCGCTCGCGGACGGTCCGCGCTCCTGCTCCTTCATCTTCTTCGTGGCGCGAGAGACGGCCACGGCGCCCTTGCCCTCGGCCACCGTCATGGACTCCGCGGGCGCAGGTGCGGCGGCGCTGGGAGCCGCGGCCCCGCCCGCGCGGGCACCCCGAGAGCTGCCGAAGAGATCGTCGAAGCTGTCACCATCCGCCGCCTTCGAGGCCTCCTCCATCCTCATGGGACGGGGCTCGGGGCGCGGCGGTTGGTCATCCCACGGGCGCATGACCGGCGGCGGCGGGGGGCGGTTGGCCACCACGGGCTCGTCCTCCACCACGAGGTAGCTGGTGTACGGCGTCACGATGCCGAACTTCTTGCCCAGGGTGATGACCTCGTCGCGCAGCTCGGGGCGCTCGCCGCGCAGGCGGATCTCCTCCAGCAGGAAGCCCACCTTGCGGATGGCCCACAGCCGGGGGATGAAGTCGTCGCGCGTGGCCTCGCGCGGCGCGGTGGTGCCGTACTCGAAGGTGCGCTTGTCGCCGTTCACGTAGCCGGTGAGCACCACCTTGGCGTCCCCTGACTTGCGGTACCGGCCCATCACCACCAGCTGCGTGCCCTTGAACAGGTCCGGCAGCTTGCGCGGGTAGAGATCATACGCGTCGATGGAGCTCATCTCGAGCGCCAGGTCCGCCAGCACGGGGTTGCTGACCTTGTCGTAGAAGCCGGAGACCTTCGTCTCGAACTCCTTGCCGTCGCGGACGAAGTCCGAGGTACCGGTGCCCTCGGCGGCGAGCCGGTCCAGCAGGCGCGCGTTCAGGTCCTCGCCGACGCCGAAGGTGAACAGGCGCGTCTTCGTCTTGCGGCCGTCCTTGGCGTGCTGGGCGATGACGGTCTCATCCGTCTCGCCGATGGTGGGCTGGCCATCGGTGATGAAGAGGAGCAGGTGCGGGTTGGGGGACTTGCCGTCATTGTCCTGGAGACCGCGCACCAGCGCCTCGTCGATGGCGGTGCCGCCCAAGGCCTCCATCTGATCCACGAAGGAGACGGCCTTCTGGATGTTCTCCTTGTTGGCGGGCTTGAGCGCGGTGAAGAGCGGCTCCACGTCCGTGGAGAAGCGCACCACGTTGAAGGTGTCCTGGGGGTTGAGCCGGGTGACGCAGTACTTGAGCGCATCCTTGGCGATCTTCATGCGCTCGCCCTGCATGGAGCCGGAGGTGTCGATGACGAAGGTGACGCGCTTGGCGCCGATCTCGTTGGGGCTCACCTCCGTCTTCGGGGCGATGAGCGCGATGAAGTAGCCGGGCTCGTCCCCTTGCTTGTAGGTCAGCAGCGACAGGCCCACCGCCTTGTCCGAGACCGAGTAGTACAGGTCCAGATCCTTGGAGAGATCCGCGCCGCCCACCTGCTCCAGGCCGACGATGGCGGAGGACTCGCCCCGGCGGGACACGTCCATCTGGTGCGTGGGCGAGTAGATGCTGCGCAGCGGCGTCTTCGTGTTCACCTTGGCGCTGAAGGTGAAGTCGCGGGTGGCCTTGCCCTCCACGAGCCGCCAGTCCGAGGGCTGCGCCTTGGCGGTGGCCCCGAGCGGGTAGTGGTAGTGGTAGAGGCCGCTGGAGTAGTTGAGCACCTGGCTGAAGGCGAGCTCCACCTTCTGCTCGCCCCGGGCGGGCACCGGGAAGACGCGCATGCGGAACACGTCCGAGTCCACGTACTCGAGCAGCCCAGGATCCGCGAGCCGCCGGACGATGCCCTCATAGATGGTGGTGGCCTTCTCCTTCTCCAGCACCTCGCCCTTGGTCTTCTTGCCGTTGACCCACAGGTAGAACTCGGAGAGCGCGGCCCCCTTGGGCAGTGGGAAGATGTAGTGGGCCTCCAGCTGCGACGGGCTGTCGTTCTGGAACGTCTGCTCCACGCGGGTGACGGCGGTGCCGTCCTGGATCTCCACCGTGACGCGCTGTGTCTTGATGGCCAGGGGCCGCGCGTTGGGCGTGGTGGGCAGCAGCAGGCCCTGGGCCGAGGCAAGCATCGGCAGCAGGACGGCGGCGAGCAGCAACAGACGATGAGGGGCGTACACGGTGGTTTGTCTCCTCTGAGAACCCGAGGACTGCTTCAACGCACGAGACTCCAGCGCGGTCTACCTACAGCCGCGCCTACTCCTGGGCGACACCCTTCTCGGTGGGCTCGGGGGCGTCGCGGACCTCCAGCCGCATCTCGTCGGAGGTGGCGCGCAGCTCGGGAGCGTACATGGCCTCCACGCGGGCGGGCAGGGCGTGGAAGCGGCCCGGGACCTCGGCGCGCAGCTCGTAGGAGAGCTTCGTCACGCCGACGGGGATCTGGGACAGGAAGAAGGCCACGCGATCCGAGCGCAGCTCCACGTGGGCGCAGCGGTACTCGCAGACCTCCGGGCCGCTCTTCTGGGCCACGGCCTCGAAGCCCGCGGCCTTCAGGTCCTCGATCATGAGGAACTCCATGGCCTTGTTCGCCTTCACCTCGAGGTCCACGCGGACGCGGATGCCGGACTCCACCGGCATGCCGTACTCGGCGCCTGCGCTCACGCGCTCGGAGGGCGCGGCGGGCTTGCCCAGCAGGGTGTAGGTGCGGGCCACCTTCACGTCTCCGCCCACGCCCTTCACGTTCTCGTCGCGGTTGTACACGTCGAAGGTGGCCGCGTAGTAGCCCGTCACCGGCGCGCCGTCCCGCTTCAGCGTCACCGTGTTCATCCCGGGCTGGAAGGCCGCGTCCGACAGCACCACCGGGCCGGACAGATCCAGGCCGCCGGAGCCGAAGCGGATGCGCGAGGCCTCGCGCCCGTTCACCTCGACAATGAAGGTGCCGGAGGACTGCGCGGCCTTCTCTCGCACGGCGAGCTCGGACAGGGCGTAGAGCGAGAAGGCCGTATCCCGGGTGGTGCGCCACTTTCCGCCGTTGCGGCGCAGCACGAGGAAGTCGGTGAGGGGCTTCACCCATGGGCTGTTGGGATCGTACCGGTAGAGGGCCATGAGCGTGTAGGCGGTGGCCTCGATGGCCTCGGAGGTCTGCCACGCGTCGTTGGCCTCGCCCACGGAGGCATCCTGGCGGTCCTTGGCGGCCTGGAGGATGTCGTCCAGGTTCTCCACGGCGATGCGGGCGCGCTTGTCATTGGAGGCCAGCAGCGCCAGCGCCAGGAGGGCCCGGCTGCGCTTGGAGAGAGAGCTCCGGCGAGAGAAGGCCTTGTCGAGCGCGGCCTTGGGCGCTCCACCGGTGGAGGCCAGCGCGAAGACCATCCAGGTGTGCTCGTCCGGATCCCGGAGCGCCGCGCCGAGGTGGTCCTTGAGGTACTCACGGCCGCGTGCCACCACGTTGGGGTCCACCTGCAGACCCGCGGCCTTGCCGAGCGACAGGCCATAGATGACGTAGGCCGTCATCCACCGGTTGGTCGCATCGGACTGCCACCAGCCCCAGCCACCGTCGCCGTGCTGGAAGCCGTAGAGGCGCTTGAGGCCCGCGTCGACCATGTCGTCCAGGTCCGCGGGCACGCGGGAGGAGGGCAGTCCCAGCTCACGTGCCGTTTTCGCGGCGATGGCGGCGGGGACGAAGCGCGAGAGCGTCTGCTCCACGCAGCCGTACGGGTACTGCGCCAGGTACGGCAGTGCGTCCATCATCACCGAGACGAGGGTGGGGGAGACGGTGAGCTCGAAGCGGGTGGCGCTGGCGTTGCGCTGCTCGGGGAGCTTCATCTGGAGCTCCACCGAGTCCGAGAGCCGCCCGGAGAACGCGGCGCGCTGAGCCGAGCCGTGCACGACGACGGGCAGCGTGAGCTCCATGGCGTCCTTCGCGCCACCGCCTCGGGCGATGGCCTGGATCTTCACCTCGCCGGGCTTCACCACGCGGTAGCGGACATCCACCCGGGCATCCCCTCCGGCGGGCACCTCGACTGTGCGTTGGGTGGGATCGAGGGGCTCGAAGCCGGGAGCGTCAAGGGAGACGCGCACGGTGGTGGCGGCCTTGAGTTGGCTGGACACGAGGGCGGAGAGCGTCACCTCGTCCCGCTCGGTGAAGAAGCGCGGTGCCTGGAGGCGGACCATGAGCGGCTTCTCGGTGCGGAAGCTGGCCTTGCCCATGCCCATCTGCTCGCCCGTGCTCATCGCCACCACGAGCGTGCGGAAGCGGGTGAGTGAGTCCGGCACCCGCAGCTCCAGCTCCTTGCGCGGGCCGCTCAGGGGGACCTGCGCGAACCACCCCGCGGACGAGCTGAAGTTCGTCCGGACCCGCACCGGATCTTCGCCTCCTCCTCCACCGGGGGCACTGGGCTTGGCGGCAAGGCCCTCCGAGTCTTTGTCTCTGCCGAGCTCGCGCTTGGCCTTGCTGGCCTCCTTCGCAGGGCCTGCGCTGCCCAGCATGTCCGCGGTCCTGCGGGCCTCCTGCGTGATGGGGGCGGCGGAGGGGGCGGGCGCGAACGCCTTCTCTTCCGCGCGGTCATCTTCGTCCCTGGGCGCGGACTCGGGAGGCGGCTGCTGCGCTTTGTCGCCAACGCGTCGGAACGAACGCTGGTTCTGGGTGTACGCGGTGGTGACCCACTGCTGCTGCGGACGCCGGCCGAAGTGCGCGAGCAGATCGCCCCGGTCCGGCTCGATGGCGAAGAGCGCCTCGTCCACGGAGGAGACCATGAGCTCCACCTCGCCCTGGGCGCCCTTCACGTCGATGCGGGCCTTCTGCGGATCACCAGGCTCCACCACCTCCGAGGCGTGGGAGACGTTCACCTGGAGTGCGTTGTCGGTGCCGGAGACCTTCACCATGGCCTGTTGCTGGAGGAAATTGCGCTGCTCGAACCGGGAGACCTGGAGCCAGGCGTTGGGCGTCATGGCGGCGGTGAGCGGCAGCTCCACGAAGCGAGCACGGCCGGTGAGCGGGAGCGCCTTCGCCGCGTGCAGCCCGTGCCCCTCGACGGTGAAGAGCACGTGCCCGCCGCTGGTGGGACTGACCACGAGCGCGCGGACGGTGCCTCCCACCGCCAGCGGCGCGCGATCGGTGAGGAGCGCGAAGCCCAGGTTGGGAGGAGTGAGGGGCTTCACGTCGCTCGTGAGCCACACGTCGGTGGAGGTGTAGGGCGGATCGGTGTCCGGGGCTCCAGCGCGGCGAACCTCGATGCGGGCGGCTCCCACGGCATCACCGTCCAGCACGGCCTCACCGCGCCCGCTCGCGAGCTGCACGGTGCGCGTGAGGATGCGGCTCAGGCCTCCCTCCTTCTCGATCCGCAGCAGCCGCACCTCCACCGAGGGAGACTGGGGGTGGCCGTTGGCGTCCTCGGCGCGGAGCTTCACCTTGATGGATTCGCCGGGCTTGTAGAGGAGACGATCGCTGCGCGCGTCGACGAAGACGGGGGTGGAGGACACATTGATGGAGCCGCTGCCAGTCACCTCGCGGCGGCTGGCGTCGGTGATGAACACCTGCACCTGATAGCTGCGATCGCCGGGGTTCTGGGGCTTGGGCAGTTCCAGCTCCGCGCTGCCGTCCGCGCCCGTCTTGAAGGTGAGGGTCGTCTGCTGGTACGTGGGCCGCCAGGGACGGCGGTGGCGGTAGGAGGGCGCCTCGTCATAGTCACCAGAGTCCCAGCCACCCCAGGTCACCTCCACGTCGTCCTCCCAGCGCTCCCAGACGTGCGCGTAGCCCTGCTCGGTGACGATGGCGCGGCCGGTTGCATGGGCCACAGGGCCTCCGGAGTAGCGCGAGGCGGAGATCTTCACTTTGATCGGCTGATCCGGAGCCGGGCTGCCCACGGGCTCCACGGACACCTGGAACTCGGGGGGCTTGAACTCCTCCACGCGGAAGACGCTGTTCGACTGCTGGAAGGACAGGGAGTCCCCCGCGGCGCTCTCCACGTAGAAGCGCCACTGGCCCAGGGTGGCGTCCTTCTTCAGCGGGAGCTCGAAGGAGGCGGTGCCGAAGGCGCTCGTCGTGAGCTCCTTCGAGAGCACCTCGCGGGACTGCGCGTCGTAGACCCGCACGCGCACGGCCTTGCCCGCCACTGGCGTCGAGGCCCCCGTCGCACGGCTGCGCAGGAAGAGCTTGGCCCCCACGGTCTCGCCCGGCTTGTAGAGCGGCCGATCCGGCAGCACGTACGCGAGCCAATCGCGCTGCTCATTCGTGGAGTAGCCGCTGGCCCAGCCTCGGGCGAAGGCGGCGTTTGCGCCCGAGCGAGCCCAGGCGGAGATCGCGCTCAGCTGGCCCCGGTGCTTCAGGGGGATGCGGGCCAGGCCCGTCTCGTCCGTGCGGCCCTGGAACTGGGTGTGGCGCGTCTGGTTGTCGTAGCTGGAGACGAAGACCACGACCTCCGCGTTCGGGGTGGCCTCGCCCGTCGTTGCGTCGGCCACGAAGACGGCGGCCTCGGTGGGAGCGGTCTTGAGGACCAGGGCCAGCGGGGTGACGAGCAGCCAGTCGGACGCGCGCTGCTCTCCGTCCTTGGCCTCCACGATCCAGGTGCCCGGTCCGGGTACCTCGATGGGCTCCTCCAGCGACGCGGGCGCGTAGGGCGCGGGGGCGGTGAGCTTCCGGGTCCAGCGCTTCACCACTTCGCCAGGGGCGCCCATGGGCTCGGAGGCGAAGATCTTCTCCGCGCTCTGCTGGAGCGGATCGGCGCGGTGCAGCGTGAGCGTCACCTCCTCGATGTTGCGGAAGGAGATTCGCAGCGAGGGCTTCACGCCGGGCTGCTCGATGTACTGCGTGCTGACGGAGAGCTGAGGCCGCCGGATGTTCTCGCTGCGCTCGCGCGCCTGATCGAACACGTTGCTCGTGGTGCCATTGAAGCGCGAGCGGATCTGCGCATAGAGGTCGAGCGCCGCCGGGTACTCCTGGGTGCTCTCCTTGCGCTGGGCCAGCAGGAAGAGCGCGTCATCGGCGAACTCGGTCTGGCCCTTGCCGAGCTCCAGCAGCTCCCGGTCCGCGCGCGCGAGGCGCTCCTTGTCGCCCGTGGCGTGCCACGAGCGCGCCCTCAGGAAGAGGGCATGGGCACGGTCATTGGCGGAGGGCTCCATCGAGAGCACGCGGTCGCAGATCCCCTCGATGCTCTTGGTGTTGTAGAGCTGTTGCTCCATCTGCTGGAGCGCCATTCGGAAGAAGATCGCGCGGGCCTCCTTGGCCCACCGGCCGCCGGAGCCGCGTGCCACGGCCTCGAGCTGATCCAGGGCGACGAGGACGCGGTTACCCTTGCCATTGGGCATCCAGGTGTCGCCGCGCTCGACCAGGGTGGCGTTGGCGAAGGCGCGCGGCAGGTCCACGGGACCGGTGGAGTCTCCCTCGGCCCGGAGGGTCTGCTGCGCGGCCGAACCGTCCTTGCCCGCCAGCCAGCAGGCCCGGGCGCCCTTCACCTTGGCTTCCTGGGTCAGGGCGGAAGAGGGGTGTTTGCGGAGAAAGTCCTTGAAGGCGTCGCAGGCACGCGCCAGGGACTGCTCCGCGAGGTAGCGATTCGCTGCGTCAAAGCTGGACTGCTCCGCCTGGGGGACGGTAGGCGTGGGGACGGCGGCGGCTTGGGCGGGGCCTGGGGCCAGGAGCCCCAGGGCCAGGAGGAGCACAACCGCGAGGCGGGCAGGGTGGAACACGGTGAAACTCCGGGCTTGGAACGTGCGTGGCACCATCAACGCATCAGTCGCGAATAGAATCTATCGGGCACGCATGAATCTCTTGAACCCCCCTCTTTTGGCGTTCCTCGTGGCGCTCACGGCCCCCGCGGCGCTCGCGGAGCCTGTCACGGTCAATCCCGAGACGCAGCTGTCCCTGGACTTTACCGTGAAGGACGCGACCTCGTGCATCCTGAAGCCTGCGGAGCGGTACGACCCACAGGCCTGTGCGGGGATCCCCAAGAAGGACGCCGCGGATCCGGCCAGCGGAGACCCGGGTGTCCGCGCGCTGGTGATCGTGAGACAGGCTGAGAACGTGTTCGTCCTCACGGTGGCGAGCATCAAGAGGTCCGGGATCGGCCAGATGTACGATCAGAACATCCAGGGCTTCCTGGAGGGTACGCGCCAGCGGCTGACCGAGGACTTCGGCGCGTCGGTGAAGGACGCGGCGAGCCCGGAGAAGCCGTACACGCTCCAGCGGGTGGGAGGCGTCCCGGTGGTGCGGTGGGAATACACGACGGAGCTGCCCGAGGAGGACGACCGGGCGCACACGGCCAGCGCGGTGGTGTACCTGATTCCCTCGAAGGACACGCTCGACATCCTCTCGATCAACACGCACCAGCGGAACCTGGCGGCGGCCCAGAGCGTGGGCGATCAGGTGATCTCCACGCTGCGACTCCCGCTCACGATCGACGCGGACGCGTTCGGGGGGGACATGGCCTTCGCGCTGGGGAAGGACATCGCCAGCGGCCTGGTGCTCGTGGCGCTGGTGGTGGGGCTGGCTGTGGCGATGTGGCGGCGCTCCCGGAAGGCGAGCTGAGCCGCTCGAAAGAGAGGGACACGGGCTGCCTGGAAGGGAGTAGGGTGGGGGGCAAGAGCGTTCTGCTCTATATCCTCCGAGACGGCCCTTGAACGGACAGCCCCAGCAGCATCGCATCGCCCTCTTTCTCGACTTCGAGAACCTGGTTACCAACACCGGCATCAGCTCCACGAACTTCGATCTCCAGCCTTCGCTCGATCGGTTGCTGGAGAAGGGCCGGGTGGTGTTCCGCCGCGCTTACTGTGATTGGTCCCGCTTCGCGGAGGCGAAGGTCCGCCTGCACGACTATGGGGTAGAGCTGCTCGACGTGCCGCCCTCGACACGCTCGGGGAAGAACGGCGCGGACATGCGCTTGGTGATTGACGCGCTGGAGCTCTGCTATGCGCGCGAGCACATCGACATCTTCGTCATCGGTTCGGGGGACAGTGACTTCTGCCCGCTGGCCTACAAGCTGCGCGAGAACGGCCGCACGGTGATCGGGCTGGGGGTGAAGGGCTCCACCTCGCCGCTCTTCGTGAAGGCGTGCGACGAGTTCCTCTACCTGCGTCCCAAGCAGGCGCGAGGGGAGAAGGACGCGCGGGACTCTGTCAGTGCCGAGGAGGCGTCGGCCCAACCGGCGCGTGGGCACCGAGGCAAGGGACAGGCCGCAAAGGGTGCCGAGTCCGAGACGGCTTCCGGTGGGCACAAGGGCAAGCACAAGGTGCCGGAGATCGCGCGCTCGGTGGTGAAGCGGCTGCTGGGGAGCGCGACGGGGCCGATCAACCCCTCGCGCATCAAGGAGACGATCGTTCGCAAGGAGCCAGACTTCGACGAGCGGGACCACGGCTTCCCCACGTTCGCGCGGCTGCTGGAGGCGATGGAGCACGAGGGGTTGCTGAAGCGGCAGCAGCAGGGCCGCCAGTGGTACGTGGTGTCTCCGGAAACTCCGACTCCCACGCGAGGTGGGCACTCGAAGCGTGGAGCGGCGCAAGCGGCTCCCGAGGAGCTCGAGGACGAGGAGTTGGAGGAGTACCCGGACCCCGAGGACTCGGAAGGATAGCCGCCGGCCGAGCCCTCGCCCGTGTCCTCACTCCCACGGGTTGTCATGCAGTGAACCCACTCTCAGCTTGGGGAGCAGTAGCAACCAGCAAGCAACCGTGTGGGCTCACACGGAAGAGAGGGTATTCCTCATGAGAACACCAGGAGTTCGCAGAGAGGGTTTTGTCCGGTGTCTGTTGGCTTTGGCCGTGGCAGTGCCTATGGCGGCCTTGGCGCAGGTCCAGCCTTCCGCTCCCTCAGAAAATGAGATGAGGGGCGTGTCCGATCAACAGGAGCTGAGCCGCATGCCAGCTCAGCCGGACGGCAACTCGGCCATGCCCAAGCGCGATCCGACCTCGTCCATGTCTAGCCGCGATCCCAACCCTTCCTTGCCTACGCCTCCTGGCGGTGGCTCTGGCGGGGGCAGCCCTCCTGGCGGGGGCGGCTCTGGCGGGGGCAGCCCCCCGGGAGGGGGCGGGTCCGGTGGCGGGTTCCAACTGGGCAATTGGGGGAGCTTCAAGGCCGACAAGTGCACGGGGATTGGGCTCCGGCAGAAGTCCGCCATTCTCTGGGGTATCCAAGGCTCTTGGGAGCAGGCCTGCTACCGCGCGGGAGCCATCATCGATGGGTACGCATTCTCCCATCCGGCCCGTTGCCAGAACACAAGCTTCAACATGTGGGGTGAGTTCGATGTCCCCGACGAGTCGTGCCGGCCCTATTGGGGAGATTTCAAGGCGGACAGCTGCACGGGCGTGGGGGTCCGGCAGTTCTCCTCCGTGCTCTACAACATCAAGGACATCAAATGGGAGGACGCCTGCTGGCAGATGCCCGCGCTCATCCAGGGCGTGCAGTTCGAGCGTCCCAATCGCTGCAGAATTGCGGGCCAGCACATGTGGGGCGAGTTCGACGTCCCGGATTCCTCGTGTGGTCCCATCTATCCGGATTGATTCCGCGTTGAGAAAGGAGCCCCATCATGCGTAGCCCTTCCTTGATGCGCACTGCCTTCCTGGCGGCCCTCCTGCTTGTGGGCGCCGTCGCGCCGGCTCAAGACGGTAACTCCATGGGCCGTCAGGCCCAGCAGTCCGAGATGGAGAAACGAGCCCCCGATGGTGGAGGAGGCAGCGGCAATACCCCACCCCCTCCGCCCATGACCGTGCGGATCGTCACCTGGAATGTCCATCCGACCTCTGTCGGAGGGGAAACCCCCGAGGACCGCATCATCCGGTTGATCCAGTTTGGCCAGACCCATCGTATCGACATCATGGCTTTGCAGGAGGTACCTCGTAGCCTCTTCAATGATCAGGCTCGCCTCCAGCGACTGTCCGCCGCCGTCACGGGCGCGGGATACGAGCTGTTGGCCATCCGGAACGAATACCCTCCCATCGACTACAACACCCCTCGTCGGCCCACCGCAGAGCGCCAGAACGCCTACGTGGTCATCTACAATCCAGCGGTGGTCGAGCCTCAGCAGCCTCCCTTTGATCCCACGGACGGCGGTCTGGCCTTTCATCACCCTGAGGCCTTCCAAGAGGGAGCGCTGCTGCAGGCGCGCCCTCCCGTGGGGACGGTCTTCAACGTGCACCACCCCAACAACCAAGGGGATTCTGTGTTGCGCTTGCTGTCCTGGCACAACGAAGCGGGCACCCACGCCCGCGGCCATGTGGAGCAGCTACAACAGGAGATTCAGAACGAGCTGGAGCCTCCTCGTATTGGACGCCATGAAGACTGGGTCGTCGTGGGAGACTTCAACGTCCAAGATGTCACCGCGGAGATGCAGGAGCTGGATCGGGATTATCAGGTGCTGACCCACGATGACGGCATTGATCACATCATCACCAACGCCCCCCTCAACAACGTCATCAATGACGACCCGGCGCTGAACATTGACCAGCAGTTCCGGAGCACTGGCCGCCATCTGGCCTTGTTCGGGGAGCTGTTGCTCTCAGCTCCCCGGCCTTGAAGCACGGCTGTGGAGGGGAAGGTCAGCGCTTGAGCTTCCCCTCGACCAGCTGCGCCTCCTCGTACACCGAGTGAGGCGTCCCGTAGACGCTGCGATCACAGATCTCGCTCCAGCGGGCGGCCACCTCCTCAGGCGAAGTGGGGGTGGCCTCCTTCGACAGCCACCCATCGGTGTCACCGATGAACACGTGGGAGTAGCGCCCCGCAACGGCCGAGTAGCTGCCATGGGTCGACTTGCACGCCTCGCTCACCAGGTAGAGCACCAGCGGCGTACAGAAGGAGGGCGGCATCCTCGCGCCCAGTGTGTTGAAGTCGATTCGGCCGGCTTGCTCCGCGACGTTCGTGACCTCGTACCACCCTTGTCCCATGACTTCGCCCAGGCGGGTCATGGCCATCGGCAGGAGCGCGTTGGCCAGGATGCCATGCCGCTGCCCCTCGAGCGCCACGTTGTGCATCAGCCCGACGACGGCCGCCTTCGCCGCGCCATAGTTGGTCTGCCACGGGTGGCCGAACATTCCGGAAGAAGAGGAGGTGAAGAGGATGCGCCCGTACTTCTGCTCCTTCATCACCTTGTAAGCAGGCTGGGTGACGTGAAACGCCCCCTTCAGGTGCACGCCGATGAGCGAATCGATCTCCTCGTCGGTCATGTCCTCGAAGCGGTTGTTGCGCAGGAAGCCGGCGTTGTTGATGACGATGTCGACGCGGCCATAGGCGTCCATCGCTGTCTTGACGATGTTGGCACCGCCCTCGCGCGTCGCGACGGTGTCGTAGCTCGGCACCGCCTGACCTCCAGCGGCCCGGATCTCCTCGACAACGCGGTCGGCGAACTCCTTCGACTGGCCTTCCCCCGTCCCGTTGGTACCGAGATCATTGACAACGACCTTCGCACCTCGCTTGGCCAGGTTGAGGCTGTAGTCTCGGCCCAGCCCGTTGCCACCGCCCGTCACAATCGCTACGCGACCTTCGAAGTTGATCGACGTCATGTATCTCCCTTGGATGTCGTGGGGGGACGGGCAGCATACATCCAAGAGCGTCGGGATACTCAGGTCCGCGGGAAGCGAACGTGGAGCGAGTTGGGCCCGCGATCCTGGAAGTTGGAGCCCTGGTAGTTGTAGGGCTTTCCCACGAACTCCCAGTGCGGAAACGTGAGCAGGGCACGAAGGGCCTCCTCGACCTCGAGCCGGACGAGGGAGGCCCCGGGGCAATAGTGAACACCGACCCCGAACGTCGCATGCCGGTTGTGCGTCCGGGTGATGTCAAAGCGATCCGGGTGGGGGAACACCTCAGGGTCGCGATTGGACGCGGCGGTCATCCCATAGACGAACCGCCCCTTGGGAATGTGCGTGCCGCCGAGCTCCGTGTCCTCCACGCACAGCCTGTTGATGGACAGGGTGGCCGGCTCATGGCGCAGGCTCTCCTCGATGGCGCCCCGGGTGAGACGCGGGTCCGCCCTCAAGGCGCTCAGTTGCACGGGATGGTTCAAGAGCGCGAGGATCGTGTTGGTGAGCTGGTTCGTCGACGTGATGAAGCCCGCGCCGATCATCTGGAAAGACTGGAGGACGGCCTCGCCCGCGAGCTGGGGATTGCCCTCCTCACCCGCGATGAATTGGCTCACGAGATCCTCCCCGGGCGCTGCCCGGCGCTTCTCGACGAGGTCTCTCAGGTAGGCCACCATGTCATGGCTGGTTCGCCGGATGGAGCTCCTCACCTCGTCCGTGTTGACCCCCACTCCCGCGGGCTTGAGGAGGTCCTTCGCCCAGTGCATGAACTGCGGCCGATCCACCTGGGGGAGCGCGAACATCTCGGCGATGGTCGTGAGGGCGATGGGCTCCGCGAAGTCCGCGACGACGTCCATCTCTCCCTGGCGCCGTCCCTTCTCCAGGACGCGCTCCACGATCGACGCGAGCTGGGGCCGGAAGCGCTCGATCGCTGAGGGTGTGAAGCCCTTCATGATGAGCTGACGCAGCAGCGCGTGGCGGGGCGGATCCTGGAAGAACACGAGCCGTGACCAGGTGGCGAGCATGTCCTTCGACGCCGCATCCTCTCCCAGCAGTCCGAGGCCCCCCAGCAGCTCTTGCGCTCGCCGCGAGGAGAAGTGCGGGCTCTTGGCGAGCGCCTCGATATCGGCGCCGCGCGTGAGGATGAAGCACTGGTAGGGCTCGAAGAAATAAACAGGGGCCTGGGTGCGCAACCGCTCGAACGTAGGGAAGGGGTTGGCGAAGAAGCTCTCGCTCATCAAATCAATACCGGTGCTTGCGCTCATCGTCTCTCCTGGAACTGCGTGTACTCAGTCGCTGCTCTCCCAGAGCAGGAAGGTGCGCAGAGGCCCCAGGCTCGCGCTCTGTCCCAGAGCCTGAAGCTCCCGAACTCGCTCCTCCGTCCACTCGGACTCATTTGAGGGCCTGGCCTCCTCAAAGGTCCAGTCACCCAGCTCGCGCAGTTCCTCCGAGGAGCACGTGAAGATCCTCCACTGGAGCAATGCCTCGGGAGCTCCCGGCGCGAAGTGGACGAGCGCCTCCACTGCCTCTTCGATGGGAGGGAGCCCTGGCACAGCGTCGGCGATCGTCTCTGCCAGGAGCTTCCGATCCATTTCATCGAAGGGTTGCCCGTAGGTCCCGGTGAGGTCCTTCAGCCAGGCAACTTCCGGATGGATCGCGTGGGAGGGGACTTCATCCGCGCCAAGCTCACCCAAGGCCATGAGCCCCAGCCGGAGTGCATCCAGTGGGACGCGGCCATGCGCTCGGTCCACGTTGTGCGCAAAGCACAGCGTGGCGCCGAGCAGCCACTTCTGGAGGCAGCTGTATCCACCATATTGATGCTCGTGGACAGTGACGAAGGAGGGCAACTGCGGCGCCAGCTGCTGGACGAGCCCTCGCGCGGAATGGCCCTCGAGCTCGAAGCCGACGACGAATGCCGGCATCACGTGCCGAGTGCACAGGACCACGGGCAGCCCAGGGGGACCCATCCCCGGAGTATAGAGGAGCCGTCAGAGGGACGAGCGCTGTCCCTCTGTCATGATGCGTGGCGTCAGGCCGCCTTCTTCGCGTTCACGGCGCCCAGCAGCGACTCGATAGACTTGCGTGCGTCACCGAACAGCATGCGCGTGTTGTCCAGGAGGAAGAGCGGGTTGTCCACGCCGGCGTACCCAGCGGCCATGCCGCGCTTGAGCACCACCACCAGCTTGGACTTCCACACCTCCAGCACCGGCATCCCGTAGATCGGGCTGGAGGCATCATCCAGCGCGCCCGGGTTCACGATGTCGTTCGCGCCGATCACCAGCACCACGTCCGTCGTCGCGAAGTCGTGGTTGATGTGCTCCATCTCCTGCACGATGTCGTACGGCACGCCGGCCTCGGCCAGCAGCACGTTCATGTGCCCCGGCAGACGGCCCGCCACCGGGTGGATGGCGAAGCGGACGTTCACGCCCTTCTCTCGCAGCGACCGGGTGAGATCCTCCACCGCGTTCTGCGCCCGCGCCACCGCCATGCCGTAGCCCGGGACGATGATGACGTTCTTCGCCATGCTCAGCCGCGCCGCCGTCTCGTCCGCGGAGATCTCTCGCACCTCGCCCGTCGCGGGGGCCGAGGAGGACTTCACGTCGCCCGTGCCGAACCCACCGAACACCACGTTCAGGATGGAGCGGTTCATCGCCCGGCACATGATGATGGAGAGGATCGCGCCGCTGGCGCCCACCAGCGCGCCCGTGACGATGAGCAGGTCATTGGCGAGCACGAAGCCCGCCGCCGCCGCCGCCCACCCCGAGTAGCTGTTGAGCAGCGACACCACCACCGGCATGTCCGCGCCGCCAATGGCCATCACCAGGTGGATGCCCAGCAGGCCCGCCAGCACCGTCATCACCAGCAGCCACGTCAGTCCCGCCGCCGGCCCGCTGGCCGACACGAACGGCACCGCCAGCAGCACGATGCCCAGGGCAATCCCCGCGTTGAGCAGGTGCCGCCCCGGCAGCAGCAGCGGCTTGCCAGAGAGCGTGCCTCGCAGCTTGGCCCACGCGACGATGGAGCCGGTGAACGTGAGCGCGCCCACGGCCACGCCCACCCAGATCTCCACCATGGCGACGATGTGCGCCGCCCCCTGCACCTCGTGCGCGGCCCGAGGCGCCAGGTACGAGGAGATGCCCACCAGCACCGCCGCCAGACCCACGAAGCTGTGGAGGATGGCGACCAGCTCCGGCATGCCGGTCATCTCCACCCGGCGCGCCAGCACCGAGCCGATGGCCGAGCCGACCACCACGGAGCCCACCAGCAGCCCCAGGCCTGGGCCGACCGCGCTCTCGGTGGAGAGGAACCACGTGATGCCAGCCACGCCCACGGCCAGCGCCATGCCGAGCATGCCGTACAGGTTGCCGCGCGCCGCGGTCTCCTGCTTGGACAAGCCCCCAAGGCTGCGGATGAAGAGCACCCCCGACAGGAGGTACGCGATGGTGGTGACGCCAGTCATGACCCACCTCCGGGGTTCTTCCGGAACATCTTCAGCATGCGTTGAGTCACCAGGAAGCCGCCCGAGACGTTGATGGCGGCCACGAGCACGGCCAGCGCGCCCAGGATGGAGGCCAGATCCACGTTGCCTCCGATCTGCAGCATGCCGCCGATGATGATGATGCCGCTGATGGCGTTGGTGACGCTCATCAGAGGCGTGTGCAGGGCCGGCGTGACGCTCCAGATGACCTGCCAGCCCACGAAGCACGCCAGGATGAAGACCGTGAAGTGCTTCAGGAAGTCCTCGGGAGCGAACCGGCCCAGGACGAACAGCACGGCGATCACCAGCAGGCCGCCGATCGTCGTGCCCCAGGCGCGGCGCGACGGGGCCATGATGGCCTGCTGCTGAGGCTTGGCATCCGCCGGAGGAGGCTTTGGCGCCAGCTTGACCGGAGCAGGGGAGGGCTCCTTGCGCGGCGGTGGTGGCAGCAGTTCCCCGCCGTGGGTGATGAGCGCCGGGCGCACCACGTCGTTCTCCAGATCGACGCGGAACTTGTCTCCCGCCCCCATCTCCGTGATCAGGTGCACGAGGTTGTTGGCGAAGAAGCGGCTCGCGGTGCCCGCCATGCGGCTGGCCAGATCCGTGTAGCCGATGATCTTCACGCCGTTGAACTCGACGATCTCCCCCGGCTTGCAGAGCTCGCAGTTGCCGCCTTGCTCGGCGGCCATGTCCACCACGATGGAGCCGGGCTTCAGCTTCTCCACCACATCCTTCGGCAGGAGGATCGGCGCGCGAGTGCCGGGCACCAGCGCCGTGGTGATGATGATGTCCACCTCGGCGGCCTGCTTGCGGAACAGGGCCATCTCCGCCTCGATGAACTCCTTGCTCATCGTCTTGGCGTAGCCGCCCGCGCCCTCGCCGCTCTCCTGGATCTCCACTTGGAGGAAGGCGGCGCCCAGGCTCTCCACCTGCTCGCGGGCCGCGGCGCGCACATCGAACGCACGCACCTCCGCACCCAGCGACTTGGCGGCGGCGATCGCGGCCAGACCCGCCACACCCGCGCCGATGATGAGCACGCGCGCCGGGGGCATCGCGCCCGCGGCGGTGATCTGTGGACTGAAGAAGCCCTGGTAGTGTGCTGCGGCCTCGATGACGGCCCGGTACCCCGCCAGGTTCGCCATCGAGCTGAGCACGTCCATCTTCTGGGCGCGCGTCACCCGGGGAATGCGCTCCAGTGCCAGCGCCGACAGCTTCAGCGACTGAAGGACCGGAGGCAGCTCCGGATTGCGCTCGGGCTGCAGCAGCGAGAGCAGCGTGGTGCCCGGTCGCGCCTTCGAGGCCTCGGTGGGCAGCGGCGGCCGCACCTTCACGACGACGTCCGCGGCGCTCCAGAGCGCTTCCGGCGTGTCGGCGAGCGAGGCTCCCGCGGCCACGTACGCTTCGTCCGAGATGCCGGAGTCAGCGCCCGCGCCCTTCTCGACCTGAACCTCGAAGCCGAGCTCGCGGAGCTTGCGAATGGATTCGGGGGTGGCAGCGACTCGCCGCTCACCCGGGAGGATTTCTCGTGGAACCCCGATACGAATCGCCGGCCTCCTGGAGGAAAGACGCGCGGAAGATACCCCCAAACGGCGGCAATCCCCTATCGGAGAACAACCCAGCAGGTTCCAGGATGCCCGGCTGGCCGGGTGGGTGCCACTTCGGCGAGCCCCCGAGGGCAGAAGCCAGAGGAACCCCGGTGGGCAGGAGGACGGGCGAGCGTGGCCCTGCTGTTGGGACTAGGCGTCCTCGTCCTCGTCATGATCGTCGTCATCGTCATCGTCGCCGCTCACGGTGATGGAGCAGTCGGAGTTCTCCAGGGCCTTCTTGAGGAAGCTCTGGGCGAGATCCTCCCCATTGAAGCCGAGGGAGAAGTTCACCCGGTCGCCGTCCACGCTGGCTCCCTCGTCCAGCTGCAGGGTGCCCCCGAGCGCCATCGCATCCCCCTTCACCCGGGCGTTCTTCCGGAGGTGAAGCTCGCCCCCGAGCGCCACCGCGTCTCCCTTCACCACCGCGCCCTCCTCGATGATGACCCGGCCTCGGATGGCGACCACGTCTCCCACCACCGCGCCCTTGCGGATCACCACGTTGCCGTCGACCGCCACCGCGTCCTTCGCCTGCTCGCCGGAGTTCAGGATCAGGTCCTGCCCCTGGACGGCGCGGGAGCCGTTCTTGGAGTGGACCTCGCAGCGCACCTTGGGGGCGGAGTCCTCTTTGCGCTGCGAGGCCTGCTTGGGCGCGGGGGCCGCTGCCTTGCCGGAGTCCTCGGCCAGGGCGGGCAGGGCCAGGAAGGTGGCGAGGGCCAGGCTAGGCAACGACATCGAGCGCATCGGGAGGCTCCGGGGAGAGGGTGCCCCCGGTCTACGAAAGTGCCTCCTGCCGATTGCCTGGCCCTATGGCGTCACGACCGCGGTGAACTGGCGCCGTCCGCCCTGGATCTTCAGGATGACGGCCGGCTTGATCGCATTACGCGCTGCGTCGAGGGTGATGTTCCCTGAGACGCTGGGGAAGTCCTTCGTCCGTGCAAGCGCGTCGCGGATGGCCGGGCCGGAGAGGCCCTCCGCCTGCTCCAGGGCTGCCAGCGCCACCCGGGCCGCGTCATAGCCCAAGACCGCGGAGACATCGGGCGCCCGGCCATAGCGCTTCTGGTACGCGGCGGCGAAGCGCTGCAGTTCGGGCGACGGATTGTCCACCGCGGAGTGCGAGGAGTAGTAGCTGCCCTCCATCGCGTTTCCGGCCAGCTCGAGGAGCCGCTCGGAGTCCCAGCCGTCGCCGCCCAACAGCGGCTGCGTCAGCCCCACCTCGCGCGCCTGCCGGGCGATGAGGCCCACCTCGCCGTAGAAACCGGGGATGTAGAGCGCTTGCGGCTTCACCTTCTTCACGGCCAGCAGTGGGGCGCGGAAGTCGGTGTCGCCCTGGGCGTAGCTCTCGACCGCGGCGATCTTTCCTCCCAGTTGGGAGAAGGCCTGGGAGAAGGCCTCGCCCAGCCCGAGCGAGTACGCGTTCTTTCCGTCCTGGAGGATCGCGATGCGCTCCAGCTTCAGGTGCTCGCGGGCGAAGCGCGCCATCACCTGGCCCTGGAACGAGTCGATGAAGCAGGTGCGGAAGATGTAGTCGCCCTTGCGCGTCACATCCGGGTGCGTGGACGAGGGTGTCACCATGGGCACGTGCGCCGCCTGCGCCAGGTCCGCCACGGCCATCGAGTTGGAGGAGGACACATCTCCGAGGATGAGCGACACCTGGTCCTTGGTGATCAGCCGCTTGGCCGCACTCACGGACTCCTCCAGGCGGCCCTGGCTGTCGTAGGCGCGCAGCACTACGTGCCGGCCCTTCACTCCGCCCGCGGCGTTGATCTCCTCCACGGCGAACTGGATGCCGTCGCGCACCGGGCCGCCAAACGAGGCAGAGGAGCCCGTAAGGCTCCCGATGGAGCCGATGACGATCGCCCCCTCGTCCGCGTCCGGGGGCCGGGGTTGCGGTGGCGTGGCGGCCTGAGGAGCGCCGGGTAGCGCGGCGGAGTCCGGCGGCGGGGAGGCTTTCCGCTCGCAGGCGGAGGCACCCACCACGAGCAGTGCGAGCATCGGAGCGAAGCGGTGCATGACGGAGTTCCGGGGCGTGGGGGCTGTCATCTAAGCTGACCGCTTGGGGGAAGTCATGGACATCGTGAAAGACACCGGCATGGAGCTGGGGTACCTGGTCTGGCAGGTTCGCCCCCCGCGCCCGTCATTGACGGTCGTGGCCAAGGCCACGTTTGCGCTCACTCCAGATGGCCTTTGCGCGCTGGCCGAGCCGCAGCACCCGGTCTCCGGCCCTGTCTTCTATGAAGATGATCCGCAGCGGAGCATGCGGCTCGACACGGATCTGGCCGTCTGGAAGACGCGAGGGGAGTGCTTCCTGGCGGGCACGTGCTACCCGCCCGGGGGCAAGCCCGCCGCCACCTCGGCGGTGGCCTTCCAGGTGGGGAAGGTGTCCAAGGCGCTCGCTGTGTTCGGGGATCGCGCTTGGACGAGTATGGGCGTGCTCAGCGCCCCCAAGCCCTTCACCGCGATGCCGCTGTGCTACGAGCGCAGCTTCGGTGGGCCGGGTGTCGACGCCAACCCGCTCGGCAGCGCGGTGCCCAACATCGAGGATCCGCGCGATCTGATCACCTCGCCCCGGTCTCGTCCGAAGCCCGTGGGCGCCTTCCCGATTCCGCCGGACTGGAAGAGTCGGCTCAAGCGCGCGGGCCGCTACGACAAGAAGTGGCTGGCCACGCGCTGGCCCTATTTCCCCGAGGACTTCGACGGCAGCTTCTTCAACGCCGCTCCCGAGGATCAGTGGATCGAGGGCTTCTGGAAGGGAGACGAGGAGCTCGTCCTCCAGAACCTCCACCCCCGCCACGCGGTGCTGCGCACGCGGCTTCCCGGCCTTCGCGCGCGCGTCTTCCTGATGGAGAAGGGCACGGGGTTCCGCGAAGTGCCACTGCGCCTGGACACGATCACGGTGGACGCGGACGCGGGCCTCGCCTTCGTCCTCTGGCGCGGCATGATGGAGGTGAAGACGGAGTCCCTGCAGGAGGTGGACTTCATCTATCTGGCGCATGAGCCGCTGAATGCGCCCCTCTCCACGCAGGAGCACCGGGCCCGCTTCGAGCAGAAGCTCGCGGAGCGTGACAAGGAGGAAGAGGACTTCAAGCCCGAGGCCCCACCGCCCACGCCCGAGCCGCCCGTCATGGCCGCCGCTCCGGAAGCGGAGCCCGCGACGCTCGATCCCGCCGAGCTCGAGGCGAAGCTGAAGAAGCTGATCCCCTTGCCTCCACCCGAGGCCGTGGATCCCAAGGCCTCGCCTCCCTCTGCGAAGAGCGCGAAGCAGCTGCGGAAGGCCTTCGCCGCGATCGGCGTCGAGCCCACCAAGGAACTCGAGGCGCTCCTGGCGGAGATGGAAGATCCAGGCGAGGCCACGGAGATCGTTCCGCTCCTAGTGGACGTGGAGCCTCGTGAGCGGCTGCTCCGGCGCTTGAAGGCGAAGGAGAGCGTCGCGGGCGAGGACTGGAGCGGCGGAGACTTCTCGAAAATGGATCTGTCCCGCGTGGACCTGACTGGGGCCATCCTTCAGGGATGCTCGCTGCGCGGCGCGAAGCTGGACGAGGCGAAGCTCGACGGCGCGGTGCTCGCTGGCTCCGATTTGTCCGAGGCGAGCCTGCGCAAGGCCAGCCTCGAAGGCGCCGACCTTACGGGAGTCCGTGCTGCTGCCTCGCGCTTCGATGAGGCGAACCTCGGGGATGCCACGCTGTCTGGAGGAGAGTTCACCGGCGCTTCCTTCCACAAGGCTCAGTGCAAAGGCGCGGAGTTCATCCAGGCGAAGCTGACCCAGGGCGATCTGCGAGAGGCATGCCTGGATGAGGCGGATCTCTCGGAGGCCCGGCTGGAGGACGCCCGGCTGGAGGGCGCCAGCCTCCAGGACACGGACCTGGCGAAGGCGGATGCTTCTCGCGCCAACTTCGACGGTGCGAACCTGTCCCAGCTCCGAGCCTCTCCCGGGGCGCGCATGGCCCAGGCGTCCTTCAAGCGCGTCCAGGCGGCCAAGTCCCGCTGGGGTGGGGCCATGCTGGACGAGACGGACTTCAGCTTCTCCGAGCTGGCCCGGGCGGACTTCAGCGGTGCCTCGCTGGTGAAGGCCCGCTTCAACGGGTGCAACGTGCCCAACAGCCGGTTCATGGGGGCTCGCATGGTGGGGACCTCCATGCTCAAGGCCAACGTCTTCGAGGGCCTCTTCGAGTCCGCGGATCTGTCCCACGCAGATCTGCGCGGTGCCAACCTCTTCGGCGCCGAGTTCTGGAAGGCCCAGACAGCCTCCACGAAGCTGGAGCTGGCCATCCTCACGCGGACCAAGCTGGCGGATCGTGCCTCATGAAGGTGCTCAAGTCGGTCCAGGAGATCACCCGGGCGGCGGAAGCCAGCGAGCTGCGCGAGGTGCTGATCCAAGGCGTGGATCTCACGGGCTACTCATTCGCCACGAACCCGCTCGTGCGCGTGCGCTTCGAGAACGTTCGGCTGCGCGGCGCGAGCTTCTTCGAGGCCCAGCTCGTGGAGGTGTCTTTTCAAGGAGTGGATCTGCGAGAGGCGGACTTCTCCCGGTGCCTGCTCAACTCCGTGAGCATGGCGGGAGAGGGGACGCGGCGGGTGGATGCCTCGGGAGCCCGCTTCACGGAGGTCGATCTCAGCGGAGCCCGCCTGGGGGCCGCGTGCCTTGCGGGTGCTCACCTGGAGCGCGCGCTGTTGACGGACGCAGACCTCTCTCGGAGCGACCTGACGGGCGCCTTTCTCTCGGGCGCGGACCTGTCGGGAGCGTTGCTGGCGGAGATACAGGCGGAGGGTGCGGACTTCCGGGGCGCGGTGCTCCATGGCGCCGTCCTGGAGAAGGGACGTTTCGCCAAGGCCTGCTTCGCGGAGGCCCTCCTCACGGCGTGCAATGTGAAGGGGGCCGTCTTTGAAGGCGCCGATCTGGAGGGAGCCCACCTGAAGCAGACCGCCCTGGCCACGGCGGCCGTTCTGCCCACGCGGCTCGCGGGGGCTCGGCTGGCGAGGCTGAAGCTTACCCGAGTCTCGTGGGCTGGGGCTCAGCTCGCGGGCGCGGACTTGAGCGGCGCGGATCTCCGGGATGCCGTGCTGGAGAAGGCTGATCTCTCCGGGGCTGTGCTCGATGAGGCGGAGCTGGGTGGAGCCCGTCTGGACGGTGCCAACCTCAGTGGCGCGAGCGCGCGGAAGGCCCGCTTCGAGAAGGCCTCGCTGCAGCGGGCCGAACTGAAGGGAGCGGACGCGGCGGGAGCGAACTTCCAGGGCGCCACGCTCACGGGCGCGGTGCTGGAGGGCTGTCTCCTGGAAGCTGCCGACCTGCGTCAGGCCAAGCTGGAGGGCGTGAAGCTGAGCAAGCTGGCCCTGCCCAAGGCGAATTTGCACGGCCTGGATCTGCGCGGAGTGGAGCTCTCCGGGAGCGATCTGGCGGGCGCGGTGCTCTCGGGCGCTCGGCTGGAGGGAGCACACCTCGAGGAGACCCTGCTGTCCGAGGCCGCGCTCGACGGAGCTCAGCTCTCGGGCGCGTCGCTGAAGGGTGCCCTGCTCGAAGGGGCGAACCTGCGAGGGGCTGTGCTCGAGAAGGCCAACCTGGAGGACGCCCAGCTCGCGGGCGCGGTGCTTGCGGGGGCTCGGCTGGTGGACGCGCGGCTGGTGGGCGCGGACATGGACGGCGCGGAGCTGGAGGGAACGTTGCTCCAGGGCGCGGACCTTACGCGCTGCAGCATGGTGGGCGTACGCGCAGTGCGGCAGGACTTCTCCCGCTGTGCACTGACCGATGTGGATCTCTCCAAGGCCGAGCTCACCGGCGCCAACTTCTCCGCGGTCTCCGGCAAGCAAGCCAACTTCGCGGGCGCCAACCTCACGGACGCGCGGCTGCGCGAGGCCCACCTCCGCTCGGCGGACTTCTCCAAGGCGAAGCTGGAGCGGACGGACCTCTCTCAGGCCGATCTATGGCAGGCCCACTTCCGGCAGGCCGTGGCCCTCAAGGCCTCGTTCGCTCGCTGCCGCCTCGACCAGGCGCAGTTTGTCCAGGCGGATCTGCGCGGTGCCAACCTCTCCCACATCCAGGCACCCGGAGCGGACTTCTCCCACGCGAAGCTGGACACGGCGGACTTCACCTCAGCCAACCTCAAGGGTGGGCGCCTCCACCGGATCACGGAAGCAGGGACCCGTTGGGCCCAAGCCGTGCTCACGGATGTGGAGCGGACGGATTCCTCCCTCGCCGCCGCAGAGGACTTCAAACCCGGTGGGTCGGGCTGAGGCCTCGCGAGATCAGGGGAAGCCATAGGTGCCCGTGACGGCTTGCTTCGTGTCGGACGAATCCTGGAAGATCCGAAGTCCCCCATGCGGAAATCTCCACACGAACGGTCCGAGGAAGCTGCGTCCCCCGAGGCGCTGCCCACGCTGAGCCCTGCCACGGTGAAGTCCGTGTCTCACGGCCGCGTCTGGTTGGAGGCGGAGGGGCAGGCGGACTTCCCCGCGCTGGTGGCGGTGCCTGCTCCCTATGTCCCTCGGGCGGGAGACTCGGTCCTCGTGGCGCCGGGCCGGGGAGGGGAGCGGTACGTGGTCGGCGTCCTCGTGGCGCTGCGCGAGGCCACTCCGCCGCTGATGCTGCGCGATGGCTCCAGCGCCACAGTCTCCGACGGCCCCGAGGGCGAGGTGCTCTCCGTGCGCGATTCCTCGGGGCGGCTCGTCTTCGAGCACCATGCCGCCACCCACCGCAGCGTGGTGCATGCCACGGGCAACCTCGAGCTGCGCGCGGACGAGGGGGGCATCCTGCTCTCCGCTCGGGACGCGGTGCGGGTCCACAGCTCGCGCGAGGTCCGGCTGGAGTCGGATCACGCAGTGCGCCTGGGCACGACTCCGGCGGGCGATCGCCCGGCCTCGTCCCTCTCGATGGATGCGCGTGGCACCCGGCTGGAGACAGCTCACCTCGAAGCGCGCGCGGAGACGGCGCGGGCGCAGCTCGACGAGGCCTCGCTCACCGCGCGGACCCTCAGCACCACCTGCCAGACCGCACGCCACGCCGTGGATGTGCTGGAGGTGCAGGCCGGCCGCATCCTCGAGCGCGCGGAGAACGTGTACCGCGACGTGAAGGATCTGGCCCAGACGCGCGCGGGCCGTGTGCGCCTGTTCGCCGAGACCACCTTTCACCTCTTCGGCCAGCGGACCCTGTTCAAGGCCAAGGAAGACCTGAAGCTCAAGGCGGACAAGATCCACCTGGCGTGAGGCCTCGGGCCCACCTGAACCCTCCTCAAGGAGCGCGACTGATGTTTCCGGCTTCGACCAAGGGGGGAGGGATGTGCTTCTCCTTCCCCAACGTCTGCAAGACACCCGCAGCACCCTCTCCCCTCCCCATCCCGTACCCCAGCATCGGGCAGTGCTCGGGCGCCAGCGGCGACAGCTGCACCCAGAAGGTGAAGATCCTCAACAAGGCGGTCCTCCACAAGAGCTCGGAGATCTCCTCCACCAGCGGAGATCAGGCCGGGACGCTCAAGGGCATGGTGTCTTCGACCACCAGCGACAAGGCCACCTACAAGACGTCCTCGGGCAAGGTGCTCGTGGAGGGCAACGAGATCGTCACCCACCTGAAGGTGGCGGCGCATAACGGCTCGAACGCGAACGCGCCCCCCGGAACGCAGGTGGCACCCAGCCAGACGAAGGTCCTCATCGCACCGTGAGCCCGGAGCCCCTATGGCTGAGACGGTTTCCCAGAATGAAGTGGTGTTCATCTCCTCCGCGCTCGGGCCGGGAGAGCTGCTGCTGGAGCGCATGACGGGCCGCGAGGCCCTGAGCGAGCTGTATGAGTTCGAGCTCTGGCTCGCGGGAGATGGCGATGCGGCGCTGGCCGCCGACACGCTGCAGGATGTGCTGGTCGGCACCGTGGGCATCGCCTTCGGCTACGGGCACGACTCCCCCGTGTGGGGCGTGCTCCGGGAGATCGAGCTGGTGGCGCGGGACGATGGACGGGTTCCCCTGTACCGCGCGGTGATGGTGCCGCGGCTCTGGTACACCACGCTGACGGTCCGCTCGCGGGTGTACCAGGATCTTGCCGTGCCGGACATCGTGTCCACCGTGCTGAAGGACTCGGGCATGGATCCGGCGCACTTCGAGATGCGGCTGAAGGGCACCTACGCCAAGCGCGAGTACGTGGTGCAGTACCAGGAGTCGGACTACGCCTTCATCTCGCGCCTGCTGGAGCACGAGGGCATCACCTTCTTCTTCGAGCACACCCCGGATGGCGAGACGGTGGTCTTCACCGATGCCAACGACAACTTCAGCGCTCCGGCCGGGTACGAGCAGATCCCGTACCTTCCTCGGGAAGGCGTCACGGATCCCGGTGAGTCCATCTGGTCGGTGACCTACCGCGCGCACGTCGTGCCGCAGCAGGTGACGCTGAAGGACTACAACTGGCGGACGCCGAGCGTGCCCCTGTCGGCGCAGCAGAAGGTGGATGACCAGGGCCGCGGGCTGCAGCTCTACTACGGAGAGCACTTCCGCGACGCCTCGGAAGGCAAGCGGCTGGTCAAGGTCCGCGCCGAGGAGCTGAAGGCGCGCCGGGAGCTCTACACGGGCAGCAGCCGCGTGCGGGCGCTGCGCAGCGGGCAGATCTTCGAGCTGCAGGGACACCCGATGGGGCAGTTCGACCAGAGCTACCTGGTGACCGAGGTTCGCCACCAAGTGGATCAGCAGCGCGTCTCCGGAGAGAGCGGTGCGGCCCAGGGCACCCAGGGGTACTCCAACACGTGGGTGGCCATGCCCGCGGCAGTGCCCTACCGGCCGGAGCGGCGGACGCCCAAGCCTCGGCTTACGGGCATCGTGAACGCCGTGGTGGACGGCACCGCGAATGGCGCGGCGGCTCCGATCGACGAGCTGGGCCGGTACAAGGTGCTGCTGCCCTTCGACTCCTCTGGCAAGGCGGGCGGCAAGGCCTCGCGGTGGATCCGCATGGTGCAGAACGCCAGCGGCGCCGGCTACGGCACGCACTTCCCGCTGCACGTGGGCACCGAGGTGGCCCTCTCCCATATCAATGGGGACCCGGACCGGCCGATCATCGTCGGCTCGGTGCCCAACCCCGAGACCCTCACGCCCGTGATCGCGGACAACGCCACCCAGAGCGTCATCCGCACTCGCGCTGGCATCCACATCGAATTCGAAGACGACGCCTGAGCGTCTCTCCCTCCCGAGGAACTAGATCATGCCCCCACCGCGCCCCACGCCGTATGACCGGCAGCAGGATCAGCAGGACCGGCAGCGGGATCAGCAGGACCAGCAGCAGAGCGAGCAGATCCAGAACCTGCAGAACAAGCTGGCGGGAGTGGAGAACGAAGTCGTTCAGCAAGGGGCTCAGGCCTCCACGCTGCAGCGGCTTCGCTTCCACATCCCCAACCCGTACACCCACTTCCTGCTGGGCCAGCGCGCCACGAGCAACCCCACGTTCGGCTACTCCGGCGTGTCGCTGCAGACGGACGAGCACTTCTTCTTCGACATCAAGAAGAAGTCCATGTTCCAGAGCGAGCAGGCCATCACCCTGCAGACGCGGGACAACTGGCAGCAGGTGTCCCAGAACCTCATGGAGCTCAGCTCGCCCACGGCGGTGAAGGTGGTGGGCGGCCAGGTGTTCCTCGGGGCCATTGATGCGCCCTCCGCACCGGCGTTCAACCCCAATAACGGCGAAGAGCCCCAGCCGGTGGCCCCGAACAACCTCCAGCCCTTGTTCGAGCAGGTGAAGAAGGCCGCGAGCACCTGGGACACGGTGGCCACGATTCTCGGCGTGATCCACTCGAGCGTCTTCCTGACGAAGCCGGACATGAACCTCAACTCGTTCTTGCCGTTCCTCGAGAGCCTCTACGGCATCGGCAAGGACGCGTACGGCCTGCTCCCAGACTCGGGGGGAGCGGCAGCCTCCAAGGACGTGAGCATCTACGGGCAGAGCGGCGTCAGCGTGATGACGCCGGCCAACCTCGCGCTCACGGCTCAGGGAGACGTGAAGTCCCTGGCCGGGGGAGACACGGGCATCACCAGCGTGAAGTACTCCACCATGCAGGCGGGCATCGGTGCGAAGTGCTTCGGCGGGTTCAAGGCCTCGGTGGAGGCCGGCCTCTACGCGGAGGTCAAGGCGGCCAGCACGGTGGGCGTCGCGTCGCTCCGGGGCAAGGCCGAGGTCAAGGGCAAGGAGATCGAGCTCGGCGCGCACGCCCCCAACATCGCGCAGGTGGCCACCCAGAAGATCGAGCTGCTGGCGACGCGGGAGATCGGGCTCGACTCCAAGAAAGATGTCCACGTGAAGTCCGCCGAGAAGACTCACGTCGAGGCGCAGAAGGACATCGAGGTCGAAGCGAAGGACGCCGTCAGGATCCACGTGGGCTCCTTCTGCATCGAGGTCAAGCCCGACGGCATCAAGATTGGTAAGGGGAGCAAAGGCACCCCGTCCGATCCGATCATCACCATCGATGGAGACACCATCTCCATCAGCTCCAGCGGCATGGGCTCGAAGATCACCAAGAACCGCGTGTTCATCGGCAAGCAGGGGACCAACATGACGGTGGCGGACTCGGGAACTGTCTTCGTCAAGGGCAACGTCATCAAGCTGGGCTAACGCGCGCTGGCCTCCGCCGCGGCCACGCTCCAAGATGGCACCATGAGCCGCCAAGAGCCGCTGTCCGCCGGTGAGGCCGAGGCCGTGAGGTCCGAGGTGACTGCTGGGAATCCCGCTGCCTGCGTGGTGTGCGGCAAGGCGGTGTCAGGGGCGCGCTGCGAGGCCTGTGGCGCCGTGGCTCGCGCCGGACACTACGCCGTGCGCCGGCTGATCGCGCAGACGGCGCACAGCCGCGTGTACCTGGCGCGCGGTCCCGATGGACAGGATGTGGCGCTCAAGGAGCTGCTCTTCTCCAAGGTCCCCAGCACTCAGGAACTGGAGGCCTTCGAGCGGGAGGCCCGGCTGCTGCAGACGCTCTCGCATCCTCGGTTGCCTCGGCTGTGGGGCCACTTCCAGGAAGGGGAGGGCGCGGGCCTGCGGCTCTACCTGGCCGCCGAGTACCTCTCGGGTGAGACGCTGCTGGAGCGGCTGGCGCACCACACCTTCACCGAAGACGAGGCGCGAGACATCGCCCGGCAGGTGCTCGACATCTTGGTGTATCTGCACGGGCGCCAGCCTCGCGTCCTCCATCGCGATCTCAAGCCTGCGAATCTCATCCGCCAGCCGGATGGCACCGTCTGCCTCGTGGACTTTGGCGCTGCGCGTGAGTCCGCTAAGGGCGCCACGACGGGCTCCACACTTGTGGGGACGTTCGGGTACATGCCGCTGGAGCAGTTCGGTGGCACCGTCGATGTGACGAGCGATCTGTACGCGCTGGGCGCCACGCTGATCCACCTGCTGGGCCGGACGCCTCCCGCGGACCACTTCCAGCCGGACCGAGGCCTGGACGTGAGCCACCTGAAGGCGCCCCTCCTGGGCCCCTGGCTGCGGAAGCTCACGGCGCTGAGGCCCGAGGATCGTTATCCAAGCGCCACGGCCGCACGGCAAGCCCTGGAGGCACTGAAGCCTGGCAGTCCGGCAGCAACGTCTGTGCAGGAGCCCTCGGAGGCCATCTCACCGGATGCGCCTGCCGCGCTGGCTCGGCTCCAGCGGGAGGCCCAGTCGGCTCGCTCCGAGACCGACAAGGCCCACGGGCGCTGGAACAACGAGGCCGCCGGCAAAGCTCGCGAGCAGCAGCAGGAGAAGGATCGAGAGAAGGACCGGCACGAGGACGACCGGCTGTCCTTCATGGACTTCTACCGGATGGGCTCTCACTGGGCGACCACCCCTCTGGCGCTTCCGGTGCTCAGCCTCATCACGGGTATCTTCATCTATCGGATCGTCAGCACCTTCAACCTCATGGAGCTTCCCTCGCTGGAGACGCGGGCGGGCCTGCTGCTGGTGCTCGCGCTGGTGCTCGCGACTTTTGTGGTGGTGGGGGGCCCGCTGTTCATCAGAGCCTGGCTGTGGAGGAGTGCGTTCCGGAAGCTGCCCTTCGCGCTGGAGGGCCTTGGACAGGTGGTGCATCGCGCGGACGGAGAGTGGACCCGGTTCACGCGCTGCACGCTTCGGGTGCTCTTCCGGAAGCCGGACTCGCCGCCCGGAGCGGCCGCCCTGGTGAAGACGGCGCACGCCACCGCGCTGCAGCTTGCCGTGGATCGCGCGAATGAGTCTCTGTCCCGCATCGCGCGCAACCCGGACACCTTCCAGAAGCTCCGCTGGAGCATCCTGGAGGATCGGGCCGAGGGTTACGCCAACTGGCGCACCTGTGGGCAGATCCTGAAGGTCTGCTCGGAGAGCCTCGCTCCCGTTCAGCAGGAGCTGGGGCTGATCCAGGCCGTGGTCCTCGAGCCCTCCGAGCAGCAGTTCAAGATCTCCAACAAGCGGGGCCGGTAGTCATCCCACCTTGGGCAGCTTCGCCATCGAGGCCTCCACGGCCTCGCGCGGGTACTCGAAGTCCTCGAGCTGGCCCGCGAGGTACTGATCGTAGGCCCCCAAGTCGAAGTGCCCGTGCCCGGAGAGGTTGAAGAGGATCACCCGCTGCTGGCCCTCCGCGTCGGCCCGGCGCGCCTCCTCGATGGCCGCCTTGATGGCGTGCGAGCTCTCCGGCGCCGGGAGGATGCCCTCGGCCCCGGCGAAGAGCACGGCCGCCTCGAAGCAGGCGCGCTGCGGGTAGGCAATGCCCTCGACCAGCCCGGCGGCCACCAGCTGCGACACCAGGGGGCTCGCGCCGTGGTAGCGCAGGCCTCCCGCGTGGATGCCCGGCGGCATGAAGTCGTGCCCCAGCGTGTGCATCTTCATCAGCGGCGTCATCTTCCCCGTGTCCCCGAAATCGTAGGCGTACACGCCGCGCGTGAGGGTGGGGCAGCTCGTGGGCTCGGCGGCCACCAGCCGTACCTTCTTGCCGTGCATCTTGTCCCGCGCGAACGGGAAGGCGATGCCCGCGAAGTTGCTGCCGCCTCCGTGGCAGCCGATGACGACGTCCGGGTACTCCCCGGCCAGCTTCATCTGCGCCTGCGCCTCCTGCCCCACCACCGTCTGGTGCAGGCACACGTGGTTGAGCACCGAGCCCAGCGCGTACTTCGTGTCCTCGTGCGTGGCCGCGTCCTCCACGGCCTCGGAGATCGCGATGCCCAGCGAGCCGTTGCTGCGCGGATCCTGGCCCAGGATGGTTCGCCCCGCGTTCGTCTTGTCCGTGGGCGAGGCGAACACCTCGGCCCCCCAGGTGCGCATCAGCGAGCGCCGGTATGGCTTCTGCTCGTAGCTGATCTTTACCATGTAGACCGTGACCGCGAGCCCGAAGAGCTGCCCCGCGAACGCCAGCGAGCATCCCCACTGGCCCGCGCCCGTCTCCGTGGCCAGCCGCCGCACGCCGGCCTTCGCGTTGTAGAAGGCCTGGGGCACCGCGGTGTTGGGCTTGTGGCTGCCCGAGGGGGAGACGCCCTCGTACTTGTAATAGATGTGCGAGCGCGTCTGCAGCTTCTGCTCCAGGGCCACCGCGCGGAACAGCGGCGAGGGCCTCCAGCGGGCCAGCGCGAAGCGGACCTCTTCCGGGATGGGGATCTCCCGCTGGCTGCTCATCTCCTGCTCGATCAGCGCCATGGGGAACAGCGGCGCCAGATCGTCCGGCTTCACGGGCTGCAGCGTGCCCGGGTGCAGCACGGGCGCTGGCGGCGAGGGAAGGTCCGGGATGATGTTGTACCAGTGGGAGGGGAGCTGGTCCTCGGGCAGCAGGTACTTCAACGGCATGGGCGGACCTCACGGGTAGGGTGGCTGCCGGGAAGTCTAGCCGGGACGCAACTTTCGGTCCCTCATTCCCATAATATGGGAAGCGTTTCCCTTTTTCCCATCTCTGGCCCCCCCATGAACATCCTCAAGAGCGGACTGAACCTCATCCAGCGCGTCCAGAGCGACGTGAAGAACACCGTCGAGAAGGCCGGACACGCGGTGGGCACTGCCGCCAACGCGGTGCAGCAAGGCGTCGCCAAGGGCGAGCAGAAGGTCGGCCAGTTCGTGGACGGGTTCGAGGACCAGGTGGCCCAGAAGGCCAACCTGCTGGGCGGCCTGTTCGGCGGGGACAAGGCGGACAAGCCCTTTGACGGGAAGCTGATGGGGGCCGGGGGCCAGACGTTCAACCCCGGCACGCCGCTGAGCCAGATCCCCGGCGTGACGCCGAAGAACAACCCGAACCCGTCCGAGACGATCCTCTATGTGAACGGGATCGGCGACACCAAGGACAAGCAGGCCGGGAGCCTGCAGTCGATCGCGGACGCCACGGGCGCCAAGCTGATCGGCGTGCACAACGCCACCGAGGGCCAGGCGGCCGACGTGCTCCAGTGCATCAACGACAAGCTGGACAAGGGCACCAACCCCGCGGTGGACACGCTGGCGGACACCATCTACTCGGAGCTGAAGGCGGGCCGGAGCGTGCACGTGATGGGGCACAGCCAGGGTGGCCTGATCACCAGCCGCGCGCTGGGCGATGTGGCCCGCCGGCTGCGCGCCGAGGATGGGCTGTCCCAGGCGGACACGGAGAAGATGCTGGGCAAGGTGAACGTGGAGACGTTCGGCGCGGCCGCCTGGTCATACCCGGACGGCCCCAAGTACGTGCACTACGTGAACGACAAGGATCTGGTGCCCGGCCTGTTCGGCCTGGGCGCTGGCGCGCTGGATAAGCCGGGCAAGGACGCCGTGGTGAAGCACTTCAGCGCGGGCAGCAACATGGGCGAGTCGCACGGGCTCACGTCGTCGTACCTGCCGGCCCGCATCCCGTTCGAAGAGGCTCGCGCGGGCAAGTAAGCCCCGGGTCGGGCAAGCGAGGCGCCTCTACGGAGAGCTCCCAGGAGACTCCTCGATCTTCCGCACGTTGTTGTCCGGCTTGCGGTCGATGCGGCGCAGCTGTGGATCGATGGCCACGAACTCCGGCCGTTGGTCCACGATGAGTGACAGGTCCGTGGGGCCTCGGATGACCTGCCGGACCACGGACAGCGGAGGCGCTCCGGCGGCCGGTCCTCCCGAGGACTCGGCGTAGAGCGCGACCTCGACTGTGCCATCCATCGCCAGCGCTGTTTCCTGGCCGTCCCGGACCTGCGTCCGGGCTGCATCGATTCGAGCATCCACCTGGTAGCGGCCATCCGGCAGGCGCGTGGCCGTCGCGGACGTGACGCTCAGATCGTAAAGCACGGTCTGGCTCCACCACTCGTCGAGCAGGGCGTGGTGCTCGGCGGGAGTGGCGCGACGGAGGTGGCCGATGAGATCCCGCACCGTGGGGGCAGGGCCACCGGCCGCCGCCTGCGCCACCAAGGCACGCAAGGCCCCATTGATCGGAGCCTCTCCAATCAGATCGTGGAGCGCGGCCATGACCAGCGCGCCCTTCGCGTAGAACAGGTAGGGCTGATCGTCGACGTGATCGAGCGGCACCTCTGCCTCGCCGGTGCGGCCTGAGAGGTAACGGCTCAGCTCCACGCGCAGCACAGGCCCGAGCGCCGCAGCCCCATAGCGCTCCTTGAGGATCATCAGCTCGGAGTAGCGCGCGAGCGTCTCGACCACGGCGCTGGCTCCGGGGCCATCCGGCGGAATCACCTGGTGCCCCCACCACTGATGGGCGACCTCGTGCGCGGTGCGCTTGGTGACGATGTCGATGCGCCCTTCGTCCCGGAGATCGGTCAGGAACCCGCGATCCTCCGTGAAGAACACGACTCCCGGGAGCGCCAACGCTCCGAAGCGCTTGTCATAGGAGGGGACCTCCGCGATGCGCAGCTGAGGGTAGGGGTAGGGGCCGAACTGAGCAGTGAAGTACGCGAGCGACTGGGCCGCAGCCTCCAGAATGCGGCCGACGTTGGTGCCGTGCGAGGGGTGGTAGAGCACCTCGATGTCGACGGCTCCCTGCCGAGTGTTTGCCACCGCGTAGCGAGCGGCGGCAACGGCCAGGAAGGGCACCACCGGCCGATCCACCGCGAACCGTGTCAGGCGGCGCCCCTCTTTCTCCCAGGTCTCACGCACGAGGCCCGGAGCGGCCACGAGCTGGTCCGCGGGCGTGGACACGGTGAGCTCGAACGTGACGCGCGAAGGCTCTCGCGGGGGCGGCTCTGTCTTCGCGGGAAGGCCCTGGCGGCGCCGCTCGGACTCATCTCTCAGTTCGTAGCCCGCCCGGTAGCCCAGCAAGGGGAGCAGGTCCGGGCCAGCGATGAACGAGCCGTTCTCCACGATGTCGTGGGCCACGTCCTGGGTCACGCCCTGGCGCTCGACCGCCAGATCAAAGGTCAGATCCGCGCTCGCACCCGGCGCGAGCGGAAAATCGAATCGCTGGAGGCCGAAGCGGGCATCGGTCATCGCGGGAGCGTGCCCATCGATGGCCAGCGCGAGCACATGGACACCCCGAGGAACGGTCGTCCAGATCGAAGGAATGGGCTGGGACGTCCGGTTCTCCATCCGGTAGCGGCCATGGACCCGGTAGCGGTGCTCGCTGGGATAGAGGTCGAGATCGGCCACGAGGTGGGTGAACTCGGGCTGCGGCAGCAACTGGATCGCCTTGTAGGCGCGCTCATACTCCACGGACCAGGCGGTGTGGTCCTCGGTGCTCTCGTAGGTGTTCACGACGTGGAGCTGATGGAGGAGCACGGCGCCCATGAGCACGAAGGCCCCAGCACAGGCGGCCGCGGCCCAGCGGGCACCCACACTCCATCGGCGCGGCAAGGCACGGAGACGGGGAAGCAGCCGTGCCTCGGAGCCTCTCCGCCACAAGCCATGGGTCACCATCGCCAGGAGCCCCGCGAGGGCCGTCCAGTACGCCATCAGCCGCGCGAAGCCGGTCGCGGTGGGCCCGAAGCCGTTCATCTCGGAGTAGGCGATAGGGCCTGCGGCTGCGTAACGGAGCAGCGGGTGCTCCGGTGCACCCGGTGCACCCAGCGTCAGCAGGACCGCCGCGAGCAGCGCCACCACCATGCCGACGTAGCGATGGGGCGCGAGCGTCTGCAGGAACAGGGCAAGCACGGCGAAGAGCGCCAGGGGAAGTCCATCGAAGCAGAACAACGACGCATGGAGGGCGAGCTCAATGGGGCGGTACCCGCTCGCGAGCTGGATCGTCACTCCGACGGCGATGGCCGCCCCGATGAGCACGCTCACTAGGAGCACCAGCGCCAGGGTCTTGGAGACCAGGAAGACAGCGCTGGAAGCAGGGGTGGCGTCGATGATCTCCGCGACCCGCACCGTGCGTTCGCGCCACACCAGCTCGCCGCTGAAGTAGACGATGACCAGGAGGCCGAACATCATCAGTGGCCGGTCGAGGTTGCGGAGGATCAAGCCCGTCGCGGGAAGGAGCGCGGTGCCGAACTCGGCGCGGCGCAGGTTCTCGAAGACCTGGAGGCCCGCGACCCCGATCCACAACAAGAGGACCGCGAGGAACGGCCAGCTGCGCAGCAGCGTCCGGAACTCCAGCTGCGTTGCGGAACGGATGACAGGCCAGACGGAGGCTGCTTGGACCTGCACCGGGCGGTATAGGGGACCGCGCTCGGAGGTGGTCGGGGCGAGGGGCTTCTCGCGGCGTCCGGAGACCGGCACCCGGAACGCGAAGAGCCGATACGCGAGCACCCCCAGCAACGCCGAGGCCGAGAGCCAGAGCAGCCGATTGAGGAGGAAATACCCGGTGAGGGCCAGGGAGCGCACGTCGCGCTCGGCGGCCGTCCAATGGTGTGTCTGCTCGAAGAACGCCGAGAGCCCAAACGGATCCACGAGCGCCGCGACGGCCATCTCCCGGGCCGAGCTGGGGCCCGAGCTCGCCATCAAGGGCGAGTTCGTGAGCACGGCCGCCACGAAGTACAGGACATAGACGGCCACGCCCCCGACATAGGTCGCGAGCGAGCTGCGCGTGAGCGCGGCGAGGGTGAACAGCAGCGCGGCCACGAACACCATGCTGGGCAGCGCGAGCACCCCGAACGCCCACAGATAAGAGCCGGGCTCAAACGGAGCGAGCCGTTCCGCCTCGTGCCGGAGACTGCCCACCATCAGGCCCACGAGACCCAAGGCGAACGCGCAGCAGGCCGCCAGGAACGAGCCCGCGAACCGGCCCACGAGGTACCGAGTCTTGGTGACCGCCGTGGCGTAGATGAGCTCGCTCATCTGGGACTCGGAGTCGCGCAGCAGCGAGGGCGCGACCAGTATCGTGAGGGCGAACACCGAGAGGAGCGTGAGGAACGCGATCGAGTAGCTGACGGCGTACGGGGAGTTCACGTGGATGTCCCGGGCCCCGAACCCGGTGGAGGCCAGCATGCCTCCCATCAGCGCGAAGACGGCGCTCGTGGCCGCGAAGGGGAGCCGGCGTGTGACGTAGCGCCACTCGAAGGCGGCGATCCCGATCAGCATGGCCGGGCCGCGCTCCCACCCGCCAGCGCGGAGAAGTAGACGTCCTCGAGGTCCGGGGGCACGGGCTCGAAGCCGGGTTCAGGGACGCTGTCGGCCAGGACCTGGATGCGCGTGCGCCCAGCATGGCGCTGCGTGGACAGCACGGGCAGCGATGCGCGGTAGGTGGCCACGGTCTCTCGGTCCACCGTCTTGCGCCACACGCGGCCGGACAGCGCCTCCACCAGCCGGTCGGGCTCGCCTTCCAGCAGCACGCGCCCCTCGGACAGGATGGCCATGCGGGGGCACAGCTCGCGGACGTCCTCCACGATGTGCGTGGAGAGCACCACGATCACCCGCTCGCCGATCTCGCTGAGCAAGTCATGGAAGCGATGCCGCTCCTCCGGATCGAGCCCGGCCGTGGGCTCGTCGACGATGATGAGGCGCGGGTCCCCCAGCAGCGCCTGCGCGATACCAAACCGGCGCCGCATTCCTCCCGAGAAGGTGTCCACGGCTTTCCTGCGGTGCTCGTACAGGTTGGTGCGGTGGAGGAGCGCGTCGACCTGCTCGGCGCGCTGGCGGCGGTGGGCCACGCCCTTGAGCAGGGCCAGGTGGTCGAGCAGCGCGGCTGCCGAGACGCCCGGGTAGACGCCGAACTCCTGAGGCAGATACCCCAGCCGGAGCCGGTGGGCCTGCGGGTCCGCGAGGACATCCTGGCCATCGAGCACAATCCGTCCGCTGTCGGGCTCCTGGAGGGTGGCCAGGGTGCGCATCAGCGTGGACTTCCCGGCGCCATTCGGCCCGAGCAGCCCGAACAACCCGTTGTCCACGGAGAGGGTGATGCCCTTCAGGGCCTGGACGCCGTTGGGGTACGTCTTCGAGAGATCCGAGAGGGTCAGCACAGGAGGCTCGGGGCAGGGTGCCTGGAGACCCGAGGTACGACGGGCCTACCAGGCGATTGCAGGGCCCCGCGCCTAGCCGTCGATGATCTTCTTCGCCGTAGCGAACGAGAAGCCCGCCCGGGCCAGTGCGGCGAGGTCCCGCTGCCGGTTCTCCTGCCGGCTCTGGGCATCGCGGCGGAAAGGCCCCAGCCGCTTCTTGCGCGCCCAGATGCGCGCGGCCGCGTCCTCGGACACCTCGGCTGTGGCCTCCGCGAGCTTCTCGCTGACGATCTCCGGAGCCACCCCCTTCATCCGCAGCTTCTGGGCAATCACCCGGGCGCTGCGGCCCGAGGCCCGGAGTGACTGGGCCTTCTGTCCGGCATAGGCCTGATCATTCATGAGCCCGTTACGGATGAGCTTGTCCGTGAGCGCGTCGACCCACTGGAGTGCCTCGGTCCGGTCGCCCCCATGGAACCGGAGCGAGCGGTCCACCTTGCGCAGGAGCACGCGCTTGAGCTGCGAGACCGTGGCCGCGTACCGCTTCAGGTAGTGCAGCGCGGCGTTCTCCAGGTAGCGGGGAGACACCTTGCGGGGCTTCTTGGGAGTCCCCGGGGGCCTGCCGCGCGTTCCTTCCTTCGAGTCGTCCATGGGAGGCCTGTCTGTAACAGCCCCCGCTGACGCGATGTTGCGTGAATAACCCTTCGTCCAAATTAGTTGACGCTCAAAGCATATCGCGCATAGGTGGGCATGTGACTGGCGCCGCTCTACCCCAGCGGGTCCAGCGCTTCCTGATGACCCACGTCGACTCCATCGAGAAGCTGGAGGTCCTCCTCCTGCTTCGCGCGCGGACGGAGCGGCAGTGGACAGCATCCGAGGTGGCGCTGGAACTCCGCATCACAGAAGCCTCCGCCTCGGCACGGCTGGAGGACCTCGCCTCGAGCCGGCTGCTCGTGGGAGATCGAGGCACGCCCGTGGCCTATCGCTACAGCCCGGCCAGCTCGGAGGACGTGCGCTCCATCGCGGAGCTGGCCACGTGCTACTCCGAGCGGCGCGTGAGCGTCATCACGTTCATCTTCTCCAAGCCGCAGGAGCGGGCGCGCGGCTTCGCGGACGCGTTCCTCATCCGCCCTCGAAAGGATCACGGCGAAGACTGAGGCGGGGCTCCGAACCTGCCCGCCATCTTCCTCGACTGCCGGAAGGCCTGAGCCTACTGGCCGTTCTTTCCCACGTAGACAGTGACCTCGGCGGACAGCCCGGCGCGCAGCGGGACGTCCGGCGGGCTCTTCCAGGCGATCCGCACCGGCACGCGCTGCACCACCTTCACGAAGTTGCCGGAGGCGTTGTCCGGAGGCAGCAGCGAGAAGCGCGCGCCCGTGCCTGCCGAGAGGCTCTCCACCGAGCCCTCGAGATCGTGGCCGGGGAACGCGTCGATCGCCACCTTCACGTGATCGCCCGGGTGCATCCCGCCGATCTGCGTCTCCTTGAAGTTGGCCACCACGTACGTCTGCGCGGGCACCAGCTCCGCGACCGGGGTTCCCAGGTTGACGAGCTGGCCTGTGTGGACGCCGAGCTTCGACACGATGCCGTCCGCGGGAGCCACGATGTGCGTGTAGCGGACCTGGTTCTCCGCCAGCGCCACGGCGGCCTCGGCCGCCCTCACCCGCGCCTCGGCCAGCTCGGTGGACGCGTGCGCCGCCGCCACCTGCGCATCCACGTTCTCCGTCTGGGCCACCCGGCCTTCGGCCTCGGCCACCTTGGAGATCGCCGCGCGCTTGGACTCCTGCGCGGCCGTCAGGTTCGCGCGCGCCTGCAGAAGCGCCGCCTGGGCCGAGTCGTACGCGGCCTGCGCGTTGTCCAGCTGCTGCTGGGAGATGGCACCGGCCTCACGCAGCTGCCGGAAGCGCGTCAGATCCAGCTCCGTGCGGTGCGCTTCAGCCTGGGAGCGATCGAGCGCCGCCTGAGCCGCCGCCACCTGCGCGTCCGCGCTGGACACCGCCACCGAAGAACCCGACAGCACGGCCTTCGCGCTGTGGAGGCCACCCTTGGCGCTCGAGGCGGCCACCTGCTCCTGGGCGCGCGCCGCGTCCGCCTGCGCCTTGGCCGTGGCCAGTTCTGCCTGGGCCTGCGCGAGCCTGGCCTGGAGATCCACCGGGTCCAGCTCGACCAGGACGTCGCCGGCCTTCACGGTCTGGTTGTCCTTCACGTGCACCGTGAGCACGGCGCCCGCGACGCGCGAGGAGATGGGGACGACGTCCGCCTCGATCTGCGCGTCATCGGTGGTTTCCTGCCCGTGGGTGAGCAGCGCGTAGCCGCCGATGGACACCAGCACGAGCGCGGCGACGCCGCCGAGCACGAGGAAGGCCCGCCGGCCCTTCGCGGCCTTCTGGGCGGCTTCGCCGGAAGCAGAGGGAGCCTTGGGCAGGGGAGTAGGGGCTGGCAAGGGCTGAGAGACAGTGGAGTCGGAAGACATGGAGATCAGGCCTCGATGTGGATTTCCGCGGCGGGGCCGCCGCGCTTGTATTTGAGGAAGACGAGCAGTGGCAGGACCATCAGGAAGAGGATGCCGGCCAGCAGGAAGAGCTTGTCGAACGAGAGGACCATGGACTGGCGGTAGGCTGCTCCGTAGAGGTTGGCGAGCGCCCCTTGCTGGGCGCTGGCCGCGTCGAAGCCCTTGGCCATGAGCCCCTGCTGCACCATGAGCAGCCGCTCCTGAGCGATGGGGTTGGTCTCGGTCACGTGCGCGTAGAGTGAAGCGCGGGCGATGGTCGCGTTATGGCCAATGAGGCTGCCAAAGATGGCCAGCCCGATGGCTCCGCCGAGCTGCCGCACCAGGGAGTTGAGGCCGGTTGCGTCGGGCATCAAGTGCTTGGGGATGCTCGACAGCGCCACCGTGGTCAGCGGCACGAAGAGACAAGCGAACCCCATGCCCTGGAACGCCAGCGCACCGACCACGTGCCCCGCGCCCGACTGGAGCGACAGGTGGCTCATGAGCCACGAGCCGTAGGACACCAGCAGGACTCCCGCGGCGATGAGGATGCGGGGAGAGAGCCGGTTGTGGATGCGTCCCACGATGGGCACGGCCACCATCATCACCAGCACGCGCGGCATGAGCGCGAGTCCCGACTGCGTCGCGGTGAACCCGAGCAGCTCCTGCATGAAGATGGGCAGCAGGAACATGTTGGCCATCAGCATGGCGAACATGAGCCCACCAATCACAGTGCCGGACAGGAACGCCCGGTCCTTGAACAGCGCCAAGTTCACCGCCGGAGCCGGAGCCGTCAGCTCGCGGATGATGAACGCCGCGAGCGAGAAGACCGCGACCAGGCAGCAGGCGATGATGAGCTTGGACTCGAACCAGTCGTGCGCGGAGCCCTCCTCGAGGAAGTAGACGAGCGAGGACATGGACACGCTGAGCAGGCCGATGCCCCACCAGTCCACGTTCCGGCGCTGGGCCGCCGCCATCTTCAGGTTGGCGGAGCGGATCTCCGGATCCTCGTGGACGAAGCTGACCACCATGAACAGGCCCACCAGGCCGATCGGCAGGTTGATGAAGAAGATCCACGACCAGTGCCAGTGATCGACGATGTAGCCGCCGAGCGTGGGGCCAATGGCGGGCCCCAGCATGACGGCCATGCCGAACAGAGCCATGGCCATGCCCTGCTCCTTGGGCGGGAACGTCTGCCGGAGGATGGCCTGCTCGGTGGGCTGCAGCGCTCCGGCGCCCAGTCCCTGAAGCACGCGGAAGAAGACCAGCGCGGGCAGGGAGGTGGCGACGCCACAGAGCAGCGAGCCGATGAGGAAGAGGACGAGGCAAAAGAGGTAGACGTTCTTCTGTCCGAACAGTCGGCCCAGGAAGCCCGTGAGCGGCATCACCAGCACGACCGCGATGGCGTAGGCGGTGCTGATCCAGGTGATCTCCTGGACGGTGGCGCCCACGGCGCCGCGGATGTGCGGCAAGGCCACGTTGACGATCGACGCGTCGATCGCTCCCATGAGCGTGCCGAACGAGATGGAGAGCGTGACGAGCCACTTGTTGACGGCGGGCCGAGGAGCAACCAGGTCCGCGGGCGTGGCGGTGGCGGTAGCGGTACTCATGCGCGGGCCCCCGCGCCTTCCAGGAAGGTGCGCACCATCGCTTGGACGAGCTCCGGCGACAGCCGCAGCGTGTCTTCATGCATGGCCTGGGCGAAGACGCCTCGGATGAAGCCCATGAGGAGGGCGGGGTAAACCGCCGCATCCTGCTTCCGGAGCGCGCCCTGTTTGAGCCCTTGCTCCACGAGCCGCTGGCAGCGCGCCGTCAGCTCCCGGAGCGCGGGCTTGCCTCGCAGGCGGCCCCGGCCACTGTGCAGCTCCTCCTCGATCAGCATGGCGAAGAGGGGCCGGTGCTGGCCTAGGTGCTCCACGGTCGTGCCGATGAACCGCCCCAGCTGAGCTGGGAACGGCTCGGACTTCATCTGCTCCACGACGTCATCCAGCATGTCCAGGAGCTCGGCACGCCGCGTGTCCAGCAGCGCTGTCAGCAAGGCCTCGCGATCCGCGAAGTGGTTGTAGAGCGTCCCGACCGAGACCCCCGCCGCCGTCGCGATCTCCTCCATCTTCGCCGCACCGAGCCCACTGGCGCCGAAGACGCGCTCGGCGGCGGAGAGGATCTCCCCGTGGACTGCCTCTCGGATTCGTTCCTTGAGGGGGGATTTAGATTTTGAACGCGGATTCATTCTGTGAATGAACTAGCGACTTCCAGGCCCGCTTGCAAGGGCCTGCTTGTGGAGAGCGTTCAGGAACGAGTCGCTGGCCGCCTCAGGGCTCTTTGTGTGCGGGCAGCAGCAGCGAGAACGTAGTCCCCTGTCCCACCTGGCTCCTCACCTGCATCTCTCCGCCCATCTTCTGGACGATGGCATGGCTGATGGAGAGGCCGAGCCCCGTGCCCACGCCTGCCGGCTTGGTGGTGAAGAAGGGATCGAAGATGTGCGGCAGGGCCTCGTGAGGGATTCCGTGGCCGGTGTCGCTGATGTCGATGCGGACCTTGGAACCTTCCGCCTGGGTGCACACGCGCAGGGTGTTCTCGCGCGGAGTGCCGGGCTGCATGGCGTGCACGGCGTTGACGATGAGGTTGAGGAACACCTGTCCCAGGCGTCCCTCGTTGCCGAGGATCAGCGGCAGCTCCGGGGCGTAGTCCTTCTGCAGCCGCGCGGTGTGCTTCAGCTCGCCCTGGGAGATGTGCAGCACCGAGTCCAGGGTCGCATGGACGTCCAGGACGGAGAGCTCCTCGGAATGGCCCTGGTGGGACAGGTGGCGCATGCCCCGGACGATGTCGTTGATGCGCGAGCACCCGTCGATGCAGTCGGCCAGCAGCTGGCGGCCCTCGGCGAGCCCCTCTTGGAGCGGGGGGGGGAGCGCGGGCTGCGACTCCAGATGCTGCTCCAGGTCGTCCCACCAGCCGCGCAGGAAGTCCAGGTTGGAGAGCACGTAGGCGGTGGGATTGTTGATCTCGTGGGCGATGCCTGCCGCCAGCACTCCCATGGCGGCCAGCCGGTCGTTCTGGATGCTCTGCTGCTCCAGGCGCCGCCGCTCGGTGAGATCGTGCGCGATGATGAGGAGGCGCCGGTTGTCTCCCACGTCCTGGATCGAGCCCATCAGCTGGACCGCTATCCGGCTGCCCGTGGCGGAGCGCAGGCCTTGATCCTCCAAGCGCATCGTCCCCCGGGTCAGCAGATCACCCAAGGAGCGCCGCAGGGAGAGCCGCTCCGGCTCCAGAGCGAGCGACTCGAAGGGGAGGCCGACCAGCTGTGAGTTCTCGCGCCCGAGCAGTGTGCGGGCCACGGGGTTGGCCTCGAGCACGCAGCCCACATGGTCCAGGACGAAGACGGCATCCAGCGAGGCCTCCATGAGCCGGCGGGTGCGCGCACGCGCCTCATGCACGAGCAACTCCAGGCGCGAGGCATACAGCTCCACCTGCCGGAGCGCTTCGTGGAGCTGCTCCCCCTGGCGGCGCTGCTCGGTGATGTCCGCGAAGATGCCCAGCACGGCCCACGGGTTGCCTTCTGGATCCCGCAGCGGCACCTTGCTCGTCAGCAGCCAGCGATCCTGCCCCTCCTGGAGGCGGAAGGGTTCCTCGAACGCGAGCAGGGGCCGTCCGGTGTTGAGCACCTCCAGATCCGCCCGCCGGAAGGCCTGGACCTGCTCGGAGGGGAAGCTGAAGTCGGAGTCCTTGGTGCCCACGAGCTCTTGGGGCGACTCCCGGCCCATCTGGCGCGCGAAGGCGTCATTGCACCCCAGGAAGACGCCGTCGCGGTCCTTCCAGAACACTGAGTGGGGGATATGGGTGAGGATGTTGTGGAGCAGCTCTCCCTGGGCGCGCAGATCCCGCTCCACGCGGTGGCGCTCCTGGATCTCCACCTGGAGGTTCTCGTTGAGCCCGTGCAGGCGCGTGCGGGCTTGCTCCAGCTCTGCGTTGCGCTCCTGGGCCTCGCGCAGCTGCAGGCGCAGGCGGAAGTGCGTCTCCAATTGCCGGCCCAGCTGCTCCAGGGCGCGCAGCTGGAGCATCCCCAGGTGGCGGGGGATATGATCCATCACGCAGAGCACTCCGACCGCGTAGCCCTCCGTGGACCTCAGCGCCGTGCCGGCATAGAACCGGAGGTAGGGCTCGCTTTGGACGCGCGGGTTGTTGCGGAAGCGCGGATCCTCGAGAGCATCCTCGATGACCAGGAGCCCCTCCTGCTGGATCGCCGTCGCGCAGAAGGAGCCCTTGCGCACCGTCTGGATGATCCCGGGGAAGCCCACCTTGGCCTTGAACCACAGCCGATCCCGGTCCACCAGGCTGAGCAGCGCGAGGGGGACTTCGCAGAAGTCCGCGGCGAGCTGGACGATGGCGTCGTACTCGGGGTTGGGCTCTCGATCGAGCAGCCGGAGGCGGTACAGCGCCTTCAAGCGCTCCTCTTCCTCGGGGGATGGAGCCTGGGGCGGGAGCCTGCGCTCCTGAATCAGCGGCCGCGGCATGGAGGTCCTCGAAAGGTGTCCCCTCTACATAGCTGTAAATGGGGAATCCACGAAAATGACCCGAAAACTGACGCACTGAGTCGAAAGGCCACCATCGCTCGAACCCTTCTGGGGGTTGAAGCATCCCTGGGGGGACTTTGAGTTTCCCCCGTCCCGCAGCCACGCCGCGGGTGGTCATAGAGGAGCAAACGTATGAAGGCCGTTGCCCTGAAGCGCTATCTGCCCAGCTCGAACCCCGAGGCGCTGCTTGACGTCGAGCTGCCTGATCCCAAGCCTCTGGGCCGGGATCTGCTGGTCCGCGTTCACGCGGTCTCGGTGAACCCGGTGGACGTGAAGGTTCGGTCCCCGAAGGACAAGACGGAAGACACACCGCGTGTCATTGGGTGGGACGCGGCGGGTGTGGTGGAGGCCACCGGGCCTGACTGCACGCTCTTCAAGAAGGGCGACGCGGTCTTCTACGCGGGGAGCATCACCCGGCCTGGCTCCAACAGCGAGCTCCAGCTCGTCGACGAGCGGATTGTAGGGCCGAAGCCGCGCTCGCTCGACTTCGCCCAGTCGGCCGCGATCCCGCTGACGGCGCTCACCGCGTACGAGGGCTTGTTCGATCGGCTCTCCATCGACGTGGGGGGGAAGCACGCGGGGCGGACGCTGCTGGTGATCAACGGGGCTGGCGGCGTGGGCTCCATCGCGATCCAGCTGGGCAAGCTGGCAGGGCTGAAGGTGATCGCCACGGCGTCCCGGCCCGAGTCCCAGGAGTGGTGCCGGAAGATGGGCGCGGATCAGGTGATCAACCACCACCAGAGCATCCCCCAGCAGTTGAAGGCGCTGGGGATTGCGGAGGTGGATTACCTCTTCAACACCGTCAACACGTCGGCCTATTGGGACACCATGGTGGAGGTCATCAAGCCCTTCGGCGGCATCGTCTCGATCGTGGAGACGGATGAGCCGGTGAAGCTGGGGGCGCTGATGCGCAAGAGCGTCCGGTTCGCGTGGGAGCTGATGTTCACCCGGGCCATCTTCCAGACCGAGGACATGCAGGAGCAGCACCGGATCCTCAAGCAGGTCTCCGAGTGGCTCGACGCCGGCAAGCTGAAGACGACGGTGACGGAGACGCTGACGCCCATCTCCGCGGCGAACATGCGTGCGGCGCACGGCAAGCTCGAGTCCGCGAAGATGGTGGGCAAGCTCGTGCTCGAAGGCTGGCGCTGAGCTTCAGGGCCCGGGAGCCTCAGAGCCAGGCGTAGGCCTGGCGGAGGGCCTGGGCCCCGTCTCGCTCGACAATGTGGCCATGGGCCATGATGACGCGCTGGAAGTCCCACTGGAGGATGGCGTCCACGTTGCCACGGACGGCGGCACGGTCCCTGATGGCCAAGCGCTCGGGCAGCGAGGGGGCCATCCGGCCGTAGCCTCCGAACGCACGAAAGAAGAAGCGGGTCAGTGCCGTGGCATTCGGGCCGATGTTGTGCACCGTGTCGGTGAGCACCAGCGTGCGGCTCGGGCGGTGGAAGAAGGCGGTCTCACTGAGCAGGGGAGCGCCGCGCCAGGGCAGCGCCTCGAGCTGCCCGGCCCACTCCGCGGGCGCCTGCTCGGAGAGCACGGCGTGGAAGCGGAGGTCCTTGCGCTTCTCCGGCAAGCCCGGTGCGGCATACGCGAGGGCCTGGGGGTAGGCAGCCATCCACTCGCCGATGAACAGGTGGTGGAACTTGTTGGGCGCGACGAGGAAGCGCACGGGGCCGAGCGCCTCCACGGCCTCCTTTCGCTCCGGTAGGAGCCGGAGCGGGGAGTGCACCCAAAGGCCGCCGTCCGACAGCCGGATGACCGTCATACGGGCCCCGACGGACAGCCCCAGGAAACGCAGGGGCTGCTCCGCGACCCACAGGTTCTCGTCCAACTTGCGCAGCATGTGCCCCCTCCGGGCGTTGGCTACACCGCGACGCCCAGCCGCTGCCGCAGCCGGAAGAAGTCATCCGACAGCGAGAAGGCGAGCAGATCCCGGAGATCCTCGCGCTGCTTGAGCGCCTGGAGCACCGGATCCATGGTGTCCACCTTGGTGGCCGACATGGACGGATCCTCGCGCAGCACCAGCCCGAGGCCCACGGCGATGTCTCCGCACATCAGCATGCCGGCGCGATCCGCCGACAGGCCCAGGCCCTCGGTCATCTGCTTGAGGTCCACCTTCTGCACCTCCCCGAGCGAGAAGGCCGGCGCCTCCAGCGCCTTGAGCGCCTTGCGCGAGAAGGCCTTGCGCAGCTGCTTGACCTGATCGTCGTTCTTGCGGCCCAGCGCGGCGAACTGCGACGCGTGGATGCGGATGGAGTTGCCGAACAAATCGGCCGTCTCGCCCTGGGACAGCTTGGACAGCACCGCCGTCTTGTTCAGCAGGCCCAGCACCGCGCGGCCGATGAGGAACTTCTGCTCGCGGGCATTGAACTTGCGCACCACGTCCGAACCCACGCACACGGAGAGGGGCTCGGTGGTCTCCAGCGTCATGAGCCCACGGCGGGCCATGTAGACCTCGAACTCCTCCACACCGAACACGTTCGCCACGGTGCGAATGGCCTTGAACACCGCCGAGTCCGGCTTGAGCTTGTCGGCCTTCTTGTCCACGCCGAGCATCTCGAACTGGGGCGGGTGCAGCTTGCTGAACTGATCACCCATGGCCCGGAGCACCTCGAGCAGCGGGCCGCGCGAGGACGGGTGCATCAGCATGCCGTCGAGCTCCGTCTGCGCGAGCCGCTCGGTGCCCTCCTGGGGCAGCCGCGCCTTGGCCTCGTTGTAGAAGACGACCTCCACCTCGTTGGCCGAGCGCAGGAACATCAGCGCCGCCGCCGCGCAGAAAGCCTTGTCGTTCTGCTTCAGGCCCTCCCACAGCTTGAAGAGGGCGTGGAGGCTCTCCACCCGCGTGGGCTCCAGCTTGAGCAGCTGGCGGTGCTCTTCAATGGCCATCGCCGTGGCCGAGCTGTCCCGCATATAAAGGTCCGCCAGCGCGGCGCGGGCCGGGATGTTCGTGGGCTCGTTATCCAGCGCGGAGCGGTAGACGGAGATGGCGCGCGCGGGCTGATCCAGCGAGCGGGCGTACAGCTCGGCCAGCCGCAGGCGCACGGCCTGGGCGCGCTTCTGGTCGACGGCGGCCAGGGTGCCCACCTGCGTCTCCATCATCTGCGCCAGCTCGGGCAGGTTGTGGGCGCGCTCGTAGAGGGTGACGAGCCGGTCCACCAGCTCGGAGTCCCCAGGGCTCAGCTCCAGCGCCTTGCGGTAGAGCGCGGAAGCGCCAGCGGTGTCGCCCAGGCCCTCGTCGTGGATGCGGGCCAGATCCACCATGTGGCGGGCGCGATCCACGGTGGGCAGGTCCAGCTCCAGCAGGCGCTTGAGGCAGTCCACGGCGCCGGACCAGTTGCGGGCCTGCGAGTGCAGCGTGGCCAGGCGCTCCAGGGCCTCCTCGTTCTTCGGCATGGCGGCCAGGGCCGTCTGCAGGTGGGCAGAGGCGCGGCTCGGCTCGTTGAGGTGCGTCTGGTACAGGCCGCCCAGGGTGAGGTGGAGCTGCGCCAGCAGGCGCGGATCGCCACCGAGCTGGACACGCTGGGCCATGGCCGCGGCGGCCTCGGGGTACTTCTGCGCCTCCAGCAGCAGGCGGCCCTTGAGCTCCAGGGCGTCCGGGTGCGCGGGCTGCGCTGCGAGCGCGCGCTCCACCAGGGCCATGGCCCTGGAGCGATCGCTGAGCGCCGCGAGGTTCAGCTTGGCGCCGCTGACGAAGGCGGCGGCGGCGGCGTTGAAGTCGCGCTGGGCGAGCTTCGCCTCACCGCGCCGCTCGTGCAGGGCGGCGAGATCGGAGGTGCCGCCGCGCTGGGCGAGCAGATCCTCCAGGCCCGCGGTGGCGGTGGGGTTGAGCGGCTCCTTCTCCAGGGCCAAGCGGTACAGGGCGGCGGCGCCGTCCAGATCGTTCAGGCGGGCGGAGGCGAGCTTCGCGGCGGCGATGAAGGCCTCCACGGCGCTGCGCGGATCGCGGCTGGCGCGGGCCTCGGCCTCCAGGGTGGCGCGGGCGGCGGCGGCGTTGCCCTGCTTGAGCTGCACGCGGCGGCTGCCCATGAGGGCGGGCAGGCACTGCGGCTGGGCCTCCAGGGCGGCGCGGTAGAGCTGGCCCGCGCGCTCCAGATCGCCCAGCTTGTGCTCGGCCAGATCGGCGCTGCGGAGCATGAGCCCCACGCGCTCGATGGGCTCGGTCACCACCTCCAGGCGGCGGCTGTAGAGCCACGCCAGGCCCGCGGAGTCACCGGCCTGCCGCAGCGCACGCTCCAGGGCGAAGGCCACGCGCACGTCCGAGGGGTTCTCCTGGAACGCGAGCTTGTACTCGTCCAGTGAGGCCTCGCTGGAGCCCTTGTCCTGATCGGCGGCAGCGGACAGGCGCAGGGCGGTGCGCAGGCGCGCCTCCGGCACGCGCTCGGAGAGGCGGTAGCGCAGCTCGGCGCGGCGCGGCTTGTCGGCGGCGCGGATGCGCTCGAGCATCTTCAGCGCGGTGAAGTTGCCCGCATCCAGCTGGATCACGGCCTCGCAGCACTGGGCGGCGCGGGCGGGCTCCTGGAAGCGATCCAGGTACAGGCGCGCCAGCTTCAGGTAGGCGGACACCTTGGCGCCGGGCGTCTGGCCCACCTGGGTCTCGCGGTCCAGGATGGCCACCAGCTCCTTGCTGTTGTCCTGGGTGGTGTAGAGGCGCTCCAGGGCCCGCAGGCTGGGGGCGTGGCCCGGCGTCACCTTGAGGACCTCCTGGTAGCCCTCGATGGCCAGCTCGGGCCGTTGGAGCTGATCCTCCCAGATGGCGGCGGCCTGGAAGAGGGCGTTGGCGCGCTCCACCGGATCGATGCGGTTGGCGGCCTCGGCGCGCAGCACCTCGATGAGCTTCTCCCAGTGGCCATTGGCCCGGTAGATGCGGGCCAGCGCGCGCAGCGCGGGGAAGTAGCTGGGCGCCAGCGTCAGCGCCTCCTCATAGGCGGGGACGGCCTCGTTCTGGGCCTTGAGGCGGTGCTCGTACAGCTCGCCGATCTTGAACTGGAGCGTCGCGGCCTGCTCGGTGGAGGGGGAGATCTCCGCCTCGGCGCGGTACATCTTGATGAGCTCGTGCCAGCGGCCCTCCTGCGCGTACAGGCGGCCCAGCGCCTTGAGCGCGGGCAGGTACGAGGGGGCCAGGGCGAGCACGCGCTCGTACATGGTGATGGCGCCGGGGCGATCCTTGAGGTTCTCGTCGAGGATCTCCGCGTTGCGGTGGTAGAGCGAGAGCACCTGCTTGGTGTCACCCGCGAACGAGCCCTCCAGCTCCTGGGTCTCGATCAGCTCGCGGTAGCGCCCGGCGCGCTCGTAGAGGCGGGACAGGTTGCGGATGGTGGCCAGGTGATCCGAGGCCAGATCGAGGATGCGCTTCATGCACTCGATGGCGTGCTCGAGATCGGTAAGCCGGTCCTCGTAGATGACGGCCATCTTGTTCAGCGTGCTGATGAGCTGATCGCGATCGGCGGTCTGGAGGAGATCCTGCTCGTACATGGAGACGAGCTCGGAGAAGCGGCCCTGGCGCTCGTAGAGGCGCGAGAGGGCCTTCTGCGCGGGCAGGTAGCCGGGCTGGAGCTGGAGGCAGATGTTGTACCGGGAGATCGCGTCCTCCTGGCGTCCGAGCTTCTCCTCGAGCACCTCGGCGGCCTTGTACATGCGGCCGGCCTTGGAGCGGGCGTCCTCGGCGGCGGCGATCTCCGCGTCGAACACGGAGACGAGCCCCTCCCAGTTGCCCATGCGGTGGTAGAGCTTGCCGAGGCCCGCGAGCGCGGGGCCGTGGCCGGGGATGCGCGAGAGGATGGCCTGGTAGCGCGAGACAGCGTCCTGATCGCGCTTGAGGTCCTCCTCGTAGAGGGCGGCGAGGCGCAGGTTGATGGCGACCAGCTCGCTCTCGTCGTTGATGGAGCTGACCCAGGAGAGGAGCACGTCGGAGAGCTCCTCGTAGCGGCCCTGGGTCTCGTAGATGCCGGCGAGCTCGGAGAGGACGAGCGGCTCGTTGGGGGTGACGCGGCGGGCGGCGAGCAGCGCGGCCAGGGCGTCATCCTTGCGGCCCATGCGCTCGTAGACCTTGGCGATCTGGAGGTAGGCGGGCGTGGCCTGGGTGCCGAGCACGTGGGCCTCGGCGGCGAGAGCGGCGAGCAGCTCGTCGGTGCGGCCTTCGCGCTCGGCCAGGCGCTTCATGGCGGAGAGCAGGAGCAGGTCCGAGCGGTCGAGCGCGAACGCCTCGCGGAAGTAGGTGGCTGCGGTCTCGCGCTGCTTGAGGCGCTCCTCGAGCACGAGGCCCGCGGAGGTCAGGTAGTGGGCGCGCAGCGTGGGGTTCTCGAGGGCGCTGGCCAGCAGGCGGTAGACCTCGATGAGAGACTCGGAGTCATTGCGCGCGGCGTAGTGGGCCTCGAGCTGGGTGAGGAGGGTGGCCTCGTTGGGCTTGAGCTCGAGGCACAGCTTCCAGGTGGCCTTGGCCTCTTCCTCGCGAGAGAGGCGCTCCTCGAGGATGGAGGCCTTCTCGAAGAGGAGGGTGGCCTTCTGGCGAGGCTCCTCGGTGCCGGCGAGCTCGGCGTCGAGCAGCTGGATGACCATGAGCCAGTTGCCGACGTCGGCGAAGAGGCGGCGAGCGGCGCGGATGTTCACGAGGAACTTGGGCGCCAGCTTGTAGGCGTTCTGGAAGGCGACGGCGGCGTTGCGCGGGTTCTTGAGGGTCTCCTCCCAGAGGAGGCCGAGCTCATGGAAGAGGAGGGCGGCGGCCTGGGGATCGGAGGAGCTGAGAGCGCGGGCCTCGCGCTCGAGGGCGGCAATGCGCTCGCGGGCATCGTCTTCGGGAGAGAGGGCGGCAGGCATGGCGCTCAGGTTCTGCGCGAGAACCTCCGTCGCGGGTCGGGCCACGGGAGCACCGGACACGGGGGGGGAGGCAGAGGACGAGGTCCTCGTGAGATCGTTCTGCTCGCTCATGGAGAGGCGGCTCCGGCAGGGGTCAGACGTGGCGTGAGACTAGGGCCGTCGCGGTCGTAGCACGTGGCAGGCAAGCCTCTCAAGTTCCCGACTTCCTTGATGAATTGGATGGTTGGCTGAGGAGCAGACGAGGGCTCAGGGGCTTGGGGCGGGACGGCGCAGCGCGCTACGGTGCTGGGATGGCTCTGTCACGCTCTGAGGGTGTCTTTCGGGTGGGGTTGATCGGCTACGGCCTGGCAGGCGCGAGCTTTCATGCTCCGCTGCTCTCCGTGGAGCCAGCCTTCCACTTGAGTGCCATTGTCACGCGGAGCGCGGAGGCGGTGGCACGGGACTGGCCGGGAGTGAGGGTGGTCTCGGTGGACGCGCTGCTGGCGGATCCGGAGATCGATCTGGTCATCGTGGCGACGCCGAACGACAGCCACGCGTCGCTGGCGGAGCGGGCGTTGCTGGCAGGCAAGCACGTGGTGGTGGAGAAGCCCTTCACGCTGAACTCGGCGGAGGCGGCGCGGCTGGGGGCGCTGGCAAAGGAGCGAGGGCTCTGCCTGACGGTCTTCCAGAACCGGCGCTGGGACGGGGACTTCCTGACGGTGAAGCGGCTGGTGGAGGAGGGGAAGCTGGGGAAGCTCTACAGCTTCGAGAGCCACTTCGATCGCTACCGGCCGCAGGTGAAGAAGCGCTGGAAAGAGGAGGCGGGGCCTGGGGGCGGAACGCTGTGGGATCTGGGGGCGCACCTGGTGGATCAGGCGCTGCAGCTCTTCGGGATGCCCGATTCAATCACGGCGGACGTTGCGAAGCAGCGGGAGGGAGCGCAGGCGGTGGACTGGTTCCACCTGCTCCTGCGCTACGGGGAGATGCGGGTCATCCTGCGCTCGGGTTCGGTGGTGCATGAGCCCTGGCCGCGTTTCGTGCTGCACGGCGAGGCGGACGCTTTCACCAAGTACGGACTGGATCCGCAGGAGGAGCAGCTCAAGGCCGGGCTAAGGCCGGGAATGGCGGGCTGGGGCGCGGAGCCCACGGAGCGCCACGGACGCTTGAGCCGAGGCGGGAATGTGCCAACCATTCCCGGAAGCTACGAGCACTTCTACCGCCAGCTCGCCGCCGCCATGTCAGGGCGAGGAGAAGTGCCCGTGGCAGCGGAGAGCGCAGCGCAGGTGATCCGGGTATTGGAAGCTGCGGACAGGCAGTCTCAGCCCCGCGTGAGCGGCGTCATGTAGCCGAACGTGTTCGAGTCGCTGTAGGCGGGATTGGTCGCGTACCAGAAGACCTGCATGGGATCCGTCGACCCTGCCTTCACCACCACGACGACAGTCCCCGGGATGCACCCGCCCGTTTGGGGCACATCCGCGAACGTCCAGTAGTGGTACGCGCCGGCCACGGCGCCGCCAAAGTCGCTGACATAGGTGAGCGTACTCGTGCAGTAGTCGCCACTGGTCGTCTGGTAGTCCCACGTGGCGGTGTTCGACCCCGTCTTGGGATTTGCCGCGAAGTGGAGGGTGCTCAGGTTGTCGTAGTAGCCCGTCGTCGCTGGGCAGCTGTACGAGTTGTTGACGCCGCAGCTCCAGCCCCGCCAGTTCCCGCTGATGTCGTCAGCGAGAGCAAGGGTCGGTGCCAGGAACGCCAGGGCCGCAACAAATCCGAGGGTGCGCTTCATGAGTTCTCTCCTGTGGTGGGTTTCGCGGAGAGCTATTTCATGAGGCGTGCCAGGCGGAGGAAGAGCGCCCGGCAGCCCGCAGCCAGTGTGGGGAGTGGACCCACGCCAGGAGTTCCGGGCGTTTGGCCTTCCGCGCGGGCGGGTACGGGCACAGGGCCATGTGTCTATGCCTGTGCCTGTGCCTGTGCCTGTGCCTGTGCCAGACGGTGCTGCGCGAGCTCTAGTACGTGCAGCGCAGGACCTGGCGGTAGGTGCCGCAGAGGCCGAAGTCCGTCGTGCCTGCGGGCTGTGAGTGGTAGCAGCTGTAGACGGTGGGGTCGCAGTCGGGGCTGGGCCAGACGTCGTAGGCGTCGCCATCGGTGACCGCGAACTCCGTCACGCGAGCGACGAGGCGCGCCGTCTTCTGCATGGCCACGCCGTCATCGGCGCCCGCGCTGAAGGTGAGCGGGACGGTGTGCGGGTCGATGGCCTGGTACAGTGCTGGATATGACCAGTCGAGGCGGTAGCTGGGCCGGCCGTAGACCTGAGGGATGCCGTCGGGCGCCGTGACGGAAAGCCAGTCCACGTACCCGGACACCGAGGCATGGCCGCGATAGATCAGGTGGGTGTTGCCCTGGACGACGTAGATGGGGTTGACCGCCTCGTCGATCCAGATGCCGCTGTCGCCGCGGAAGTCGAAGAACCGCGGGGCAATGACGATGCGCGCGGTGTACGAGCGCGGCGTGCCCGTGAAGGTGTCGACGCGGACGAAGAGCGGCAGGCCGGAGAGCACGGTGTTGAGCTCGTGGCCCTCGTGGAGGACGATCTCGAAGCGGCGCTCGCTGATGATGTGCGCGTCCCCGAAGGCGTCGTCGGGGACGAAGCTCAGGACGCCCGAGAGGTAGCGGTTCGCGGTAGCGCGGATGATGAGGGCGCGGACACCATCGCGCTCCTCGAAAGTACCGAGCGTCTCGAAGCTGAGCTCGTTGTCGCCCACCGAGGCGTAGAGCCGGGTGACCGTCACCGCGGCGGTGCTGACGCCGGTCTCCTCCTCGGTTTCGGGAAGGCCGTTGTTACAGGCCGCGAGCGCGGCGAGGCTGGCGAGGGCGAGGGTACGTAGTTGCATGGGGCGGTCTCCAAGTGAGGCCTCCGAGTACCACATGGGCAATCCGATGGGCGACGGCGGCTTCCACCTTATGCTCTCGTCCGACATGAGACTGACGGAGAATGGGCGGGCCTCCACATGACCGACGAGTTGACCCGGCGCGGAGCGGAGATCATTGCGCCGATCGCGGCAAGGCTTGTCGCGCAACCGACACGGAACGCGGCATACCTGCTCGGCGCTGATAGAACTGTTCCGCATCTCGCCGGATGCGCGGATCGTCCTCGCTCTCATCGAGGCTGGGGAAGCGGCCCTCCGCGTCGGGGTCGGCGCACGCGGCGCCGCTACCGCCCGTCGCCCTTACGTTGGGGAGGAAGGCACGCGCGTGGACGAGAATCAAAAGGGAAATCCCGGTTATGAACGTACAAGGACAAATCAAAGAGCATCTTGCCAGCCAGCCTGAAGCAAAGCGCAGCGACATGCAGGAGTTGCACCGGCTCATACTTCAGGCGTTGCCGGCACGTAAATTGTGGTTCTTCGACGGCAAAGACAGCAAGGGTAAAACTGTCAGCAACCCCACGATCGGGTATGGATTTCACACAATCGCATACGCTGATGGAACAACGAGAGATTCCTTCCAAGTCGGCATGAGCGCAAACAAGACCGGAATCTCTGTCTATATCTTTGGTATCAAGGACAAGACATACCTGGCCAAAGCGTTTGGAAAGAAGCTAGGCAAGGCAAGCGTGACTGGGTACTGCATCAGGTTCAAGGCCCTCAAAGACATTCACATCGATATCCTCGAAGCGGCAATACGGCATGGGTTTGAGGCTCAGGAAGAAAAAGGGAGCACCAAACGCGGACGCATGGGCTTGCGGTGAGCCGTGCGCATCGGAGCGAAGCGGGGGCGGGGCATCGACCCGCGGCCCTGGCTTACCGTGCCACTGACGGGAGGCGGCGGAGAGCGGTGATGGATGACGAAATGGCAATCCGGGCGAGTACCACGCCCGGGTGACGGTGCGCTCGACGGTCACCCCCTCGTGTGCCTTTCTGCCTTTGCCTTTTCCGGATCGTCGAGGAGACGTGACTCGTCAGTCACTCGGATCGTCACAGCAGGAACAAGCACCGCTCCCCGCCCCCTCCAGGCCCTAACCTTCGCCGCGGAAGAACCGCAGCATGCTCTGCGCCGCGTCCTCGGCGAACATCCTGTCCATGAGCGACTTCGACTGCTCCCCGGTCCTCGTCGCGCGTTCGCGCATGACCGGCTCGAACGCGGCCACCGCGCCGTCGACGTCGCCGGGGTGCGCGGCGACTGCGCGCGCCAGGTTGGCGGCGTCCTGCATGGCGAGGTTCGCGCCGACGCCCGTGGACAGCATGAGGTGCGCGGCGTCGCCGATAAGGGTGACGCCGGGTCGCGGCTCCCAGGCGAGACCGAGCGGCAGGACCGTCATCGGGCGGACGGCGTAGGGCGGTTCGCAGGCGCGGATGAGCCGCACGATGTCGGGGTGCCAGCCGTCGAGGAGCGCGGCCCCGGCATCGGCGGTGTCGATGCCGTCGAGCGCGCCCTTGGGGCAGCGCGCAGCGATGTAGACCCTGATGGTGCCGTCGCCGTTGTGCTGGGCGGCGAGGTGCAGGCCCGGGCCGAGGGCCCAGTAGTTGCCGCGGCCGACCTGGGCCGCGAGCTCAGGGCGGGTCCGGGCGGCGTCGCGGATGGCGCCTTCGATGTAGGTGATGCCGGCGTATGCGGGCTTGGCGTCGCACAGTAGCGGCCGGACTCTGGAGTTCGCGCCGTCAGCGCCCACGAGGAGGTCGCTCTCGGCGCCGGTGCCGTCGGCGAAGCGCAGCAGATGGCGGCCCTCGCCGAGCGGTTCGGCCGCGACAAGGGCCTTGCCCCACTGGACGGTCCCCTCGGGCAGCGAGTCGAGGAGGAGGTTGCGCAGGTCGGTGCGGTCGATCTCGGGCATGTCCATGGCGGCGTCGTCAGGGGTGTCCTCGCGCAGCAGCACGGTCCCGGACGGGTCGAGCAGGACCATGTCCTGTCCTTCCCGCCGGGCGGCCGCGCGGAAAGGGGCTTCGAGGCCGGCCTCCTGGAGGGCGAGTTGGCCGCTGCCGGCGCGGATGTCGAGCATGCCGCCCTGGGGGCGGGCGGTGCGGGAGGCGTCCCGCTCGTAGACGACGGATTCGATGCCGTTGACGTGGAGGAGGCGGGCGAGCGTGAGGCCGCCGGGACCGGCGCCGATGATGGCGATCATGAGGTTCCCTTTTTCGATACAGCGTATGGAGATATACACTGTATCGCCTGGGGCAGTGTATGGTTCAAGGCCAAGGAGGTGTGAGTTGTCGGACAGCACACTCGTATGGGATCGGCCCGAGCCGCCGGAGCGGCCGGCCCCGAGCCTGCTGAGCCGGGCCCGGATCGTGGCCGCGGCGGTAGCCCTCGCAGATGCCGAAGGGTTGGAAGCCGTCTCGATCCGCAAAGTCGCCGCCGCGCTGGACGCTGGGCCGATGCGGCTCTACCGGTACGTCGACACCAAGGAGGAGCTGCTGCTGCTCATGGTCGACGCCGTGTACGCCGAGATGCCCGCCCCTGCGGGGCGGACCTGGCGGGAGGCCGTGCGCTCGGCCGCCCGGGGCGTGCGCGAAGCGGCCCTGGCCCATGAGTGGTTCGCCGACCTGCTCGGCGGCCGCCCCCACCTCGGCCCGGCCACCCTGGCCCACGCCGACGCCCTGCTCGCCGCGATCCGATCCGACCCAGGCGTTCCCGACATCGACACGGCGATGCGGATCACCGAGGCCCTGGCGCTGGTCCTCAACGGCGCCGTCCGCAAGGAGGTCGCCGAACGCCGCGCCGAGCGGGCCTCCGGCAAGAGCGAGGCGCAGTGGCAGGCCGCCTCAGGCCCGTACCTCGAGCGGATGTTGGCGACCGGCCGCTACGAGACCCTTGCCGAAGCCGTGCGGGACGCGCGGCACCTCGACGCCGCCGAGATCTTCGAGCTGGGGCTGGACTACCTGCTCGACGGCATCGAGGCGAACCTGCCTTCTAGAGATCGGCGGCGATGATCGAACGGACCAGCACTCTTACAACTCGAGCGTTATGTGAGCGCGGCGAGCCGCTCGATCAGGTCATGAGGCGAGGGGAGCCCGGCGATCTCCTCCTGAACAGCGCGCGCGGCCGCTCGCATCTCACCGTCCTTGAGCACCCGATCCAGCGCCGCTTCGATGGGCTCTCGGGTCTCTGGAACCGGTGTGATCGACACTGCCACCCCGCGACGCTGAGCAGCCTCGGCGTTGTCTGGCTGATCCGCGCCCTGGGGCAGGATCAGCTGCGGAATGCCGAGCGCGAGCGCCGTCCAGGTCGTGCCCGCTCCTCCGTGGTGCACGATCGCGCTGCAACTGGGGAGCAGCTCATTGAGGGGGACCCAGCCCGTGACGCGCACGTTGGCGGGAAGGGGCCCCAGCGCCTGCAGATCCGCGCCGCCGAGCGCGAGCACGGCTTCCACGTCACGCTCGGCCAGTGCCTCCACCACGTGCTTCAAGAAACCCACACCGCCCATCCCCGGCACGACCGAGCCCAGCGTCACGCAGACCCGTGGGCGCGTGGGCGGCTGGAGGAGCCAGGAGGGGAGCGCGCCACCTGAGCCGTTGAAGGGCACGTAGCGCGTGGACCAGCCTGGAGGGAATGCGTCGCTGAGCATGCTCGGCGGAGTGGGGTGGATCTGCGCCGCAGGGCGGGTCAGCTCGAGGGTGCGTCCCTGGCGCTCACACGTCGAGGGGAGCAGCAGCCACTCCAGGGAGCCCAGCCGTGCCTCAGGATCGAGTGGCAGGCCTGGAGAGTGCGCTACCACCGGGACCCCCAGGAGGTCCGCGACGAGCCGGCCCAGCACGTGAAGCCGAGGGTAGATGACCAGCGTCGGCCGGAAGTCGCGGGCGATGCGGATCGTCTCATCAGTCATGAGATCGGCCACCTTGGCGAAGGGAGAGGGCATCCCAGGTACCGGAACCGGAGGCCGACCCCCTCGGTTCGCCGGTGCGGTCGCCTTGTTGGCGGCGATCGTGCTCCGGAACACCTGATCTACGTCCACGCCTCCAGCAAGGTGTTGTGATGCTTGGGTCCGTCGATGGTCCGCCCTTGCGCCCACAAACTCAGGACGCTCAGGCGCTGGGCGATCTGGTGGGTCGCGGCGTCGGCCTGCATCCACGCCAAGTGCCGTCTGCCGGATGCCAACTGCATCCAGTCCACGGGCCGCCTTTCGAACTCACCCAGCATGCGGACCAGCGTAGCCCCAGGGATCGTTTCTCACCATGCCAACCAGCCATGGGAAACCAGCATTGTCTTGAAATCATGACATCGCTAGAAGCCGCGCTCATGCCCCTCAACGCCTCGAAGTGGATCCTTGCCTGCGTCTTCAGCGCTCTCTCAGGTCTCGCCCTCGGCTGCGGAGGCGTCGATGACTCCGAGGAGTCCGCCGCGTCGCTCCAGACCTCCCAGGCCCTGCTCAGCATGAAGGATCAGGTGGACGGCAAGATCGTTGCCCAGGTGCGCCTGTCCACCACCCACAGCGTCGAGTTCTGGCAGTTCTCTGATGGTGCCATCAACCTGCGCGAGATCGGCTCCGCCCAGGATCTGGAGAAGCAGCTCGACCTGGAGGCGCTCCAGGGCCTCTCGCCCATCGAGCGTTTCCGGCAGCTCGCCGGGCCCAGCGAGCCCGTTCCCGCGTCGCTCCTCGAGGCTGCCTCCGTCCAGAAGGCCGCTCCGGGCCAGCCCGTGTCCATGGTCCCCTGGGCGCCGCCTCCTCCTCCCGAGCGCAAGCCCGAGTCGGGTGCTTCGAGCTTCGCCCCGCTCATCGACTGGAACGCCGACGCGCTGTGGTTCCAGCAGAACTTCTGCACCTGGAGCACCGTGGACAGCGTGTGGTGCCCCACCAACGTGGGCTGGGCTGATGCGGGTGCTGTCTACGCCATGTTCTACGAGAGCACGTGCTTTGCGGCCTCGCAGAACCAGAGCGCCACGTACACCACCAAGTCCTGGAACGGCTCCGCGTGGGTGACGAACGCCGTGAACACCGTGGCCCCGCGCTACTGGCAGCGGTGGACCTTCGAGGTGCTCAATTGGTACACGGCCCGCTGCGAGAGCATCAACACCGGCGGGGACTCGCGCGTGGACTTCTCTCACCGCTTTCGTTGGGGCACTCCGTCCATCGGCGCGCTGGGGGACTTCCCGTCCGATCGCACGTACTCCGGCGGCTATTCGAACGACACCCAGGGCGTCACGCATGACAGCAACTATTGGTTCCTGACCAACACGAACAACATCTGGCGCGTCCCGGTCGGCTCCAGCCTCAATGACAACCCGAGCTACACCGCCAGCAATCCGTGGGCGGGGCTCTACAACCACCTGGGCGACATCAGCTACGGCGCGGGATATCTCTTCATTCCGCTGGAGAGGAACGGCGGCAGCGGTTCATGGTGCTCTTTCGGCGTCATGAACACCTCGCTCACGCCCTACGCCTACGCCATCGTCCCGGACGCTGGCATCTCCGACCAGGGTGAGAGCTGCCCGTGGGTGGCCTACAACCCGAGGGACGGCCACCTCTACGCCTCGGCCTTCGACGCCAGCTACATCAACAAGTATTCGTGGTCGCTCGCCTACGTGAACAGTGCGTGGCAGCTCAACCTGAGCTTCGTCAGCCGCATCCAGATCAAGGACAAGTACGGCAATCCCGTCAGCCTGACCTCGTTGCAGGGCGCCGAGTTCTCTAACACCGGCAAGCTCTACCTGGTCTCGGACAGCGCGGGTGCTGTCTACGTGATGGACGTGTTCAACGGCCGCTTGCAGACCGCGTTCGGTGTGCAGGTGGATCACGGCTCCTACGAGGAGCTGGAGGGCATCACCCTCTGGGACGTCGACAGTGGCGTGGCGCCCGGCGTGAGCGGACAGATCCACGTCCAGATGTGTGACAACGACTGGCCGGACTCGGACGACTTCTACTTCAAGCACTACCGCGCCTCCGAGCCCTCCAAGCTGTAAGGCGGGCGGAGGTGGAGCGCCTGGAAGTCTGCCGGAGCTTCCAGGCGCTCACTCACGACAATCAACCGCGGGCGATCGCGTCCTCGACGTAGCGGATGCCCTTGGCGGTGATGGCGCGGCCCTTCTTCGTCTCCGAGGCGTAGCCGGTGTGGATGCGCAGCGCCTTGGCGGCGTTGGGGGCCGCGTAGCTCACGCCGAACTTGCTCCAGAAGCGCGAGGTGGTGCCAGACGTCACCTCCACGCCCAGCGAGCGCGCCAGGTACAGCGGGATCAGCGAGCGCAGGAGCTGATCCTTCTGCTGCTGCCCGGCCGTCAACAGATCCTTCTGCTGGGGGTGCGCCTGCAGCGCATCCACCAACTGCTTCACGGCCTCCGTGGTGGCGGCCCGCGACGCGCCGGTGCTGCGCTTGCTCGCGGAGGCGCCACGCTTGGCCGCGGCCTTCTTGGCGGCGGGCTTGGCCGCGGCCTTCTTGGCGGTCTTGGCACGCTGGGGACGGGAGGTCTTCTGGATCTTGGCTTTCTTGGGCATTGTGGACTCGGTGGGAGGGGACTGCGAAGGCTCACTGCGGACTGCGGGTTGCGCATCCATCGGCTTGCCGGGCCAGCCTCGACGCAGCACCGCGCGCAGCTCGTTCACCCACTCGGTGAATCCCAAACGCGCGAGCAGCGAATCCAACCAACTGGGAAGGGCTGACACCAGACAAGGCCTCCTGGAAGACGGCGGGAAGGTACTACAGCTTCCCCAGGGATGATCCAGCGTCTCGACCGTACCAGGTAGGGTGGATCACACCCAGAGTGACTGAATCTGGCCTGATCAGGCCGGATCTCCCCGGATCCGACCCCACGGGACACCTCAGATCCGGGTGAAGCTCCAGCTGAGCGCGCGGCCTCCAGCGTACGGCATGACGCCGTGGAAGGCGCGCGGATCCGCGTCGAACACCAGCGGGAGGAAGTGCCGATCCCCATCCCACAGGTTCAAGGAGAGGATGTCCTTCACCGGGACCCAGGACAGCTCGCCCTCGGCGTTGCGCTCGAGCGGCGTGCCCGTGAAGCGATCGATGAGGAAGACGAAGCCCAGCCAGTCCTCGCCCTTGGGGCCGAAGCCGGGCCAGCTGATCGTGCCACGCAGCCGGAGCGACTCGCACTCGATGCCTGCCTCTTCGCGGATCTCGCGGCGCATGCAGGAGACGACGTCCTCGTCCGCCTGCATCTTCCCTCCCAGCCCGTTGTACTTGCCCAGGTGAGCGTCGTCTGGGCGCGCGTTGCGGTGGATCAGCAGGACGCGCGCCCCGTCCGGGGACAGCACATAGCCGAGGGTTCCGATGATGGGGGTGTAGCGCATGGGCCCCGCTGCATATCGAAAAATCTGCGGGCTCGCGGTCCATCCTGCGTATCTTACGGGCCGCGCCCCGAGGGGCAGCCAAGGAGGAAACGTGGGAGCCCGGGTTCTGGGAGTCATGCTCGCTGTGGCGGGTGCGGTGGTGTTGTGGATGGGGCTGAAGGCGAAGGATTCGCTGACGGAGCGCGCCACCGAGGCGCTGACGGGCCGCTACTCCGAGCGCACCACGCTCTACCTGGCGGGTGGGGGCGCGGCGCTGGCGGGCGGCGTGCTGCTGGTGTTGTTCGGCGGCGGCGGGGGCCGGCGGCGGTAGACCCAGCCCCATGAACGAGGGTGATCGCATCTGCTTCCGCCGCGTGGAGAGTAGGCAGTCCTGCGGACTTGTAGGTGTGGCTGAATGACCGACGCGCGGGTCTCTTCCGGGAAGCTCACACGGGAGAAGTCCTGAATATGGTGAAGCGAATCGGTCCCGCGCTCCTGTCCCTGCTGGTGGTGGCCTGCGGTGATGACAAGGAGTGCAAGCTGGATGATCCGGAGTCGTGCGCGGAGAACCTTGTCTGCGAGAAGGTGAGCGGCCAGGAGAAGCCCCTGTGCTTCGCGCCGCTGCAGGTCGAGGGCAAGGTGTTCGATCTGTCCTCGGGTGCGGCGATCCCGAACGCCGAGGTGACGGCGCTGGATGCCAACGGAGCGCCGGTGTCGGGTGTGGCGGTCAGCGGAGCGGATGGCCACTACTCGCTGCGCATTCCAACAGAGCGCTCGGACGACAAGGGCACGCCGGTTGGCGCGCGGCTGACGCTGCGGGCCGGCGCGCAGAACTATGAGCCGTTCCCCTCGGGCATCCGCGTCGCGCTGCCCCTGGACACCTCGGGCGCCGCGAGCACCGAGGAGGAGAAGCCGTGGGTGGTCTCCTCGGCGCAGACGGACGTGGGCCTGATCTCGCTGCCGTCCACGGATCAGGGGCTGCCCGCCGTGTCCGGTACGGTGGAGGTCTCCTCCGGCCAGTCGGCGCTGGTGGTCGTCGAGGGCAACGGCAGGGCGTACTCGGCGGTGGCGGACACCTCCGGCCATTGGAAGGTGTTCAACGTGCAGCCCGGCGGCGGCTACAAGGCCCAGGCGTACGTGAAGGGCGCCAACTTCACGCCGGCCGACGTCTCGGTGCAGCCGAGCGTGACGACCACCGGCGTGGCCCTCCGCAAGGCGGCGGGCGCTGGCGCGACGCTGAGCGGCACGGTGCAGCTCGTGGCGGGCGCCAACGGTGCGGGAACCAGTGTGGTCATGGTGGTGGAGAGCACGTTCAACGCGGCACTGATCCGCGGCGAGGTACCACCGGGCCTGCGCGCTCCAGAGCCAGGCACGGCCCCGAACATCTCCGGCGCGTACTCCATCTCCGGCGTGCCGGACGGGAAGTACGTGGTGCTGGCAGCCTTCGAGAACGACGGCAACGTGCGCGATCCGGACCCCAACATCTCCGGCACGCAGATCGCTCACATCACGGTGACCAACGGCACGCCAAGCGCCAGTCCCTCGTTCAAGGTGACGGGGGCCATTCAGATGGTGGCCCCAGGCGCCGGGGAGACCACGGAGCTGGTGACGGGCACGCCGAACTTCAGCTGGAAGCCGTACTCCAGCGCCAAGGCCTACGAGCTGCGCGTGTTCGACTCGCAGGGCACCAAGGTGTGGGAGAACCTCGCGGTGCCCTCGGACGCCCAGAACGGCGCCGGCAACGTGGAGGTGGCCTACGGCGGGACCGCCCTGCGCCCAGGGCTCGTCTACCAGTGGCGCGCCACCGCGAAGGGCAACGCGGGCAACCCCATCTCCAACACCGAGGAACTGCGCGGCTTGTTCTCCGTGCAGTAGGTCTCGGCTGCCCTCCGGGCAAGGCCCTGGGCGAGCGCTGCTCCCGTCTCGGCGGGGGCGGCGCCCGACCCGGTAGGTAACGAAGGACGTTGAGCTGTCCCGGCGGCAGTGACAATGTCCGTCCCATGAAGCGTTTCCTGCCCCTTGTTGCCCTGATCTCCTGCACCACTCCGTCGAGCAGTGGCCCGTCCCCGGAGTCCAGCGCCGCCGCGGCCTCCGCGACCCAGGCGGCTCTGCCCGAGGAAGTCCGGATCGCCGACCTCCGCCAGCTCACCTTCGGTGGCGAGAACGCCGAGGCCTACTGGTCCTTCGACGGCAAACAGCTCTCGTTCCAGTCCCGCCGCGGCGACATGGGATGCGACCGCATCTTCCGCATGACGGTGGATCCGTCCGGCCAGGCGCCCGTGGAGAAGCAGATCTCCAGCGGCAAGGGCGCGACGACGTGTGCGCACTTCCTCCCGGGTGACCAAGAGCTGATCTACGCCTCCACCCAACTGGGCGGCGACGCGTGCCCCCCGAAGCCCGACCACTCCATGGGCTACGTCTGGGCCCTCTATGACAGCTACGACATCTTCAAAGCCAACGCCGATGGGACGGGGCTGACGCGGCTCACGGAGACGCCGGGCTACGACGCGGAGGGCACCGTCTGCGCCAAGGACGGTTCCATCCTCTTCACGTCCGTGCGCGACGGGGACATCGACCTGTACCGCATGGACAAGGATGGCAAGAACGTGCGCCGGCTGACCGAGACGCCGGGCTACGACGGTGGCGCGTTCTTCAACGCGGACTGCACCCAGATCGTCTGGCGCGCCTCGCGGCCCAAGCCTGGCAAGGAGATGGACGACTACAAGGGGCTGCTGGCGCGCGGGCTGGTGCGGCCCTCGAAGCTGGAGCTGTTCGTGGCCAACGCGGACGGCTCGAATGCCCGGCAGATCACCTGGCTCAATGCCGCCACCTTCGCGCCGTTCTTCCACCCGAACGGCAAGCGCATCCTCTTCTCGTCCAACGTGGGCGATCCCAAGGGCCGCGAGTTCGACATCTGGGCCGTGGACGTGGACGGCTCGAACCTGGAGCGCATCACCTATGCGCCGGGCTTCGATGGCTTCCCCATGTTCTCGCCGGATGGCAAGTGGCTCGCGTTCTCCAGCAACCGCGCCACGGCCCCCGGCCAGCACGACACCAACGTCTTCCTCGCCCGCTGGGTGGAGGACGCAAAGCCCGCCACGCCCGCCGCCGAGGCTCCCGCGGATCGCATCGAGAAGGACGTCCAGTTCCTCGCGGCACCGGAGCGTGAGGGCCGCGGCGTCGGCACGGCGGGACTCGAGGCCGCCGGCAAGTTCATCGAGGCCCGCTTCGAGAGCCTCGGCCTGAAGCCGGCGGGGGAGGGTGGCACGTTCCGCCAGGGTTTCCCCGTGACGACCGCCGTGAAGTCCGGGGCGAAGTCCCAGGTGAAGCTGGGCGGCACCGTGCTCCCCAACGATGCCTATACCGTGCTCGGCTTCTCCTCCCAGACCGCGGCGCAGGGGCCGCTGGTGTTCGCCAACTACGGCATCGTCGAGCCGTCCCTCTCCGTGGACGACTACGCGAAGCTCGACGTGAAGGGGAAGATCGTGGTGGTGCGGCGCTTCGTTCCCGACGCCGCCCCCTTCACCGAGACCGACAAGCAGCGCCGCTTCGGTGACCTCCGCTACAAGGCGTGGACTGCGCGCGAGCGGGGCGCCAAGGCGCTCATCATCGTTGACTGGCCCGTGGCGCCTAACCCTCCGGTGAAGGACTGGCAGATGCCCTCCGAGGCGTCGCTGCCTTCGCTGGCTCCCGAGGGCGCCGGCGATGCCGGCATCCCGGTCGTGGTGGTGAAGCGCGCCGCGTTCGAGCCCTTCATGGACAAGCTGACCGGGCGCAAGCCGGTGGACGGGCGAATCGAGGTGCAGCTTGATTTCGATCAGAGCCAGGCGTTCAACGTGGCCGGGCTGCTGGAAGCAGGAGAGGGCAAGCTGCCGGGGACCATCGTGGTCGGCGCTCACTACGATCACCTGGGCTTCGGCGGGCGCCACTCGCTGGCTCCGGACAAGCGCGTGCCGCACGTGGGCGCCGATGACAACGCCTCCGGCGTGGCCGGGCTGCTCGAAATCGCTCGGACCCTTGCCGCGAACCGCGCGCAGCTCAAGCGCGACGTGCTCTTCCTGGCCTTCTCCGGCGAGGAGACCGGCGTGCTCGGCTCCACGCACTTCACACACCTGCGCGGAGATGGCGGAATGAAGCAGATCGCCGCCATGCTGAACCTGGACATGGTGGGGCGGCTGCGCGTCAGCGGGCTCACGGTGCTCGGTGCCGAGTCCGCCGCCGAGTGGGCGGACCTCGTCGGCGCCGCCTGCGAGAAGGCGCGCGTGCAGTGCACCTCCAGCGGCGATGGCTACGGCCCCAGCGATCACTCTCCGTTCTACGCAGCGGGCGTGCCGGTGCTGCACTTCTTCACGGGCACGCACTCGGACTACCACAAGCCCTCGGACACCGCGGACACCATCAACGCGGCCGGTACGGCGCAGGTGGCGAACATCGTCTCCACCCTGGTGCAGGCGCTCGATGGGAGCTCCAAGCTCACGTACCGGAAGGTGAGTGCGCCCGCGCCGCGGGGCGACATGCGCAGCTTCAACGCTTCGCTCGGCACCGTGCCGGACTACGCGGGCCCGCCCAACGGCCAGAAGGGCATGCTGCTCGCGGGGGTTCGCACGGGCGGTGCGGCGGAGCAGGCGGGCCTGCTGCGCGGTGACATCCTCATCCGGCTCGGGACGCACCCGGTGGGCGGGGTGGAGGACCTCATGTACGTGCTCAACAGCTCCAAGCCCGGCGAGACGGTGACGGCGGTGGTGCTCCGGGACGGCAAGGAGGTTCGCCTCGAGGTGACCTTCCAGGAGGCCAAGAGGCCTCGCTGACACCGCGAGGCCTGTCGGTTGCGCAACTGTAGGCGGATGTAGTGAGATAACTGGGGCGGAGTCAGTGCATACTCCGCCTCAGGATTGAGAGACCGAGGAAGCCTATGTCGAAGCAGCCCAAGACCCCCACCACCAACCACTCCGCCAAGGTCTTGAGTGCTTTCGAAGGAGACGACGAGTTCAGCGTGTTCTCCGTGGACCCGACGTTGCGCAAGCCCAAGGTGGAACTCGGGGCGAACCAGGAGGTGAAGCCCGTGGCCACGCCTCTGTCCCGCTCCGTGGTCCGCCTGTTCCGGAAGATCTTCGGCGACTGATTTCCGAATCAATCTGCCTTCACTCTGGGTATAATGGCCGAGCCCCCCGCGGGGCATCCCCCACGTTTATCCAGGAGCAGGCAGATGAAAGCACTGCGGTTTGCGCTCGTAGCGCTGGCAGCCGGAGCCTTCGGGCTCTCCACTCAGGCCCAGGCCGGAGCGGCCCGGACGACATACCCGGTCGTCTTTGCCCACGGCATGGGTGGCTTCGACAACCTCCTCGGCGTCGACTACTGGGGAGATGACTACGGCACCTTCGTGGGAGATCCGTGCTCGTTCCTGGAGATCGGCTGTAACGAGGACATCGACGGGGACCAGAAGGCCTACGTGGCCCAGGTGCCGGCGTTCCAGTCCTCCGAGGTGCGCGGCCTGGATCTGGCCAATGACGTGGAAGGCTTCATGGCCACGGCGGGCTCCTCGTACGTGAACCTGATTGGTCACTCGCAGGGTGGCATCGACATCCGCAAGGCGGCGCGGGTGTTGCGCGAGCGCCGCGGGTACACGGTGGTGAAGGTGGCGATCAGCGTGTCCTCGCCGCACCGGGGCTCGCCGGTGGCCAAGTACATCCTGGACCTGGGGCCTGGCGTCACCAGCGTCATCAGCGCGCTGGCCACGTACTACGGCAATGCCATCTACCAGTCGGGCAATGACGGGTACGCGGGCGCCAAGCAGCTCGTGTACAACGACTACGATCCGAACGATGGCAAGACCACGGGCATGAAGGCGTTCAACGTCGCGTACCCGGTGGACTCGCGGTATGCCACTCGCTACGCCTCGCTCATCACCGCGCAGTCCGGGCTCAGCGTGAACCCGGCGCTCTACTTGCTGAAGCAGTTCTTCTTCGACATCGACGGCGACGGCTCGTGCACGGACGACTGCGACAACGATGGTGCGGCTGGCCGGGGCGATGGCGTCCGCAACGAGGATGATGACGACGGGCTGGTGGGCATCAACTCGCAGCAGATGGGCTACCGGCTGCGCTACAGCGAGTCGCTGCTGGGCTTCGACTCGGTGAGCACGGACGCGGACCGTGGCTACGTGAGCAACCTCAACGCGCCCACGGCCACGCAGTCCACCTCCACGGCGGCCGTCATCAATCAGGACCACCTGGACGTGGTGGGGCTCGGCCCGGATACGTTCGATGAGCCGGAGTTCTACGCGGCCATCATCGACTACATCGCTTCCTACGACTGAGCCGGGCGCGGGTTCGATTCCCGCCTCCTCCACGCAGAGCAACCCGCCGCTTTGAGACGAGTTCGCTCCTAGCAGGTGGGCTCACTCCTTGTGGCCCCGGATCCTCTCCCTCTTGAGGGAGCCCCTGGACTGTGCACCGGTCCGGTGGACAGGCCGTGCAGCCGCTTGGAGCACACGCCTGCTCAGGCGGCCCACCAAGTCGGCTCCCCTGGTGAGCGACGTGGCGACGCTACACCTCGAACTCAGGCGAGGCCTCGCTTTCCCTCTCAAGGAGGGTCCATGCAGGCTTTCGCCGGGTGAAAAGGCGCTGCCTGGAAGGCTGAGGCCCTTTCCTCGCTCCTCCCACGCAGGTATGCACCCTGGCAATGAAGAATACCCAGAGAGCTTCGATGCCACCGGACGCAGCGCTACTGGCTGCCTTGCCCTTGGATGAGGTGCGCCGGTGCACGCGCTTGCTCGAGGCCATGGGGGAGGACCGCCTCCTGCTAGCGAGGCTCCCAGAGCCGGATCGGATCGCGCTCCTATCCGCCGCCTCCCGCGTGCTGCACCCGGATCGACGTGCGAAGGCACAGTACGTGAAGGCGCTGAGGCGCGACCGGAAGCAGACGAAGCACGACCATGACCGCGTCGTCCGCGCGAAGGCTGGGATCCGGACGCTGCGCAGCGCCGCCGTGTTCGCGGCCCCGCAGCTGCCCCCGCCGCCGCCCGCGGAGGGGCCCGAGCGGATTCTCGAAGTGCCTCGCAAGTGCTACGTCTGCAAGGAAGAGTTCCGGAAGCTGCACTTCTTCTACGACTCGATGTGCGGTACGTGCGCGGACTTCAACTACGCCAAGCGGACCCAGCGGGCGCCGCTGTCCGGGAAGATCGCTTTGATCACCGGCGCGCGCGTGAAGATTGGCTATCAAGCGTCGCTGATGTTGCTCCGCTCGGGCGCTCAGGTGATTGCGACCACCCGGTTTCCGAATGACGCCGCGCAGCGCTACATGAGAGAGCCCGACTTCGCGGCGTGGTCGCATCGGCTGCACCTCCATGGGCTCGACTTGCGGCACGCCCCCAGCGTCGAGCTCTTCACACGGCACGTGGAGCAGGTGCACCCACGGTTGGACATCCTCATCAACAACGCCGCGCAGACGGTGCGCCGCCCGCCCGGCTTCTACGCGCACCTGCTGGAGGGCGAGTTGCGCCGCTTCGAGGAGCTCCCGGCAGAGGCTCGCCCGCTCCTCGCTGGACACGCGCAGTGCGTCGCGGCAGTGCACGCCACCCTGGGGGCAGCTGGCACCGGCACCTCCTTGGTCGGGCCCACCTGGCGCAGCAGTGATCCCGCGCTTGGCATCCACTCCTCCGCCGCGCTGTCGCTGCTCCCGTACGCCCTCGAGCAGGAGAGTGATACGCGCTCCCTCTTTCCCGAGGGAAGGATGGACGCGGATCTGCAGCAGGTCGACCTGCGGCAGATGAACTCCTGGCGGATGAAGCTTGCCGAGGTCTCCACAGCGGAGATGCTGGAGGTCCATCTGGTGAACGCAGTGGCGCCGTTCATCCTCTGCGGGAAGCTGAAGCCGCTGATGATGCGCGACCGCTCCTCGCCCGGCCACATCGTGAACGTCTCCGCGATGGAGGGCAGCTTCTCGCGCGGGACGAAGACGGACAAGCATCCGCACACCAACATGGCGAAGGCCGCGTTGAACATGATGACGCTGACCTCCGCACCGGACTACGCGAAGGACCGCATCTTCATGAACGCGGTGGACACCGGCTGGGTGACCGATGAGGACCCAGTGGTGTTCGCGGAGCGCAAGCAGCAGGAGTTCGACTTTCATCCGCCTCTGGACATCGTGGATGGCGCAGCACGCGTGGTGGACCCGATCATCTCCTCGGAGAACACCGGCCAGTTCGCCTGGGGCAACTTCTTCAAAGACTATCGCCACACCGCCTGGTGAGGCCCCTGCGCCGGGGCCAGCCTCGGGGCCGCGAGGCAGTCATAGGTGTAGCCCAGGCCTGTCCCTGGAATCGCAGGCCGGCCAGGAACTGCCCCAACCGCGCATCGGAAAAAAGATGACTTCACTCGGGCAGCTGACTGTCTCCACTCGACCCGCCGGGTTCGTTGCCGGCGAGGAATGCTGCCTGATCAACGTAGAACCGGTTGAGCTCCGCCTCTCCTTGGGCGCGTTCGAGGAAGGCGAGCGCCAGCGTCCGCGCCTCCGGTAGTGTCCGCCCGGCCATCCGGGCGCAGTCGGCAAGATGCCCCAGTACCGATAAAATGGAGAAAGCGACAACGACCATGAAGAAAGCGCCCCCCCCCCTGAAGAAGAAGAAGGGCGTCTCGAAGGAAGGGCAAGGAGGAGACTCTGCCTCTCAGCTGATAGATGCGCGAATCCAGGAGCTGGGTGATTGGCGGGGCAAGACGCTCGCTCGGGTCCGAGCCCTCATCAAGCAGGCTGACCCCGAAGTCGTCGAGGAGTGGAAGTGGGGCGTTCCGGTGTGGTCGCACGCCGGAATCATCTGCACCGGTGAGTCGTACAAGAGCGCCGTGAAGCTGACCTTCGCCAAGGGCGCCTCGGTGGGGGATCCTTCAGGCCTCTTCAACTCCAGCCTCGAAGGCAACACCCGGCGCGCCATCGATTTCCATGAAGGCGACAAGATTGAGGCGAAGGCGTTGAAGGAGCTCATTCGCGCCGCTGTGGCACTGAACATGTCCTCTGCCGGCGAGCGCGAGGCGGTCGCCAAGTCATCAGCCCGTAAGGCTACGAAGGCCGCGGCGAAGGAACCACCGGTGCGCTACCTCTCAGGTGGCAACCCTCAGATCGCGAAGGGAGACGGCGACGCCCCCGTGCAGGCCTATATCGCGGCCATGCCGGGCTGGAAGCACGACATCGGGCGCCGCCTCGACGCGCTCATCGTTCGTACCGTTCCCGGTGTGCGCAAGGCGGTCAAATGGAACTCGCCGTTTTACGGAGCCGAGGGCCAGGGCTGGTTCCTCAGCCTCCATTGCTTCACGAAGTACGTCAAAGTGGCTTTCTTCCGCGGCGCGTCGCTGCGTCCTATTCCCCCCGGTGAGTCCAAGAGCCAGGATACGCGCTACCTCGACATCCACGAGGGCGACACGCTCGACGAAGCTCAATTCGCCCGTTGGGTGAAGCAAGCCAGCAAATTGCCCGGCGAACGAATGTGAGCGGCCAGTGCGAGGTGCGTGCGTGGCGTAAGCCTTCGCCACCCGCACCTCGCCGGTACCGGCATCACCCGGTGAGCCCTTTTCACGGAGGTGTCTGAGGAGCGAAGGCCTGGAGGAATGCCTTCACGCGGGTCTGCGCGTTCTGCCGGATGTTCCCGTAGAACAGGCTGTAGTCATACACGTGATACATGTCTGCGCCGAGTAGGACTTCACGGTACGTCTGGGGCTCAGGCGGGGTGATGACGAGCCAGCCATTGCGGCACTGTGCATCCACCAGCGCCGGGTCGAGCTTCGGCGGCGCGCCAGCCCCCATCGCGAACCGCACGCCTCCGAGGTGGGCCGAGCGCTCCCCGGGCGCCTCATCCGTCTTCCAGGTGAGCGGGTTGGTACAGGTGACCGCCTTGCCGACAATGGACGCCTTCTTCCCGGACGGGTAGCGGTGCTGGAGGACATGGAAGAGGCTCGTATCCGCCGTGGGGCCAATGGCGTTCCAGGTGATGGCGCAGCCGGTCTGCTCGGGGGAGTTGCAGAGCGGGACGTCGGGGAGGGTCTGCGCAAAGACATCCGTCGGGATGGGGACGCCGAGGACATAGGCCGCGATCAACTTCTCCCGCAGCGGCTTGCCGGTGATGAAGTCCTCCATCAGGCGGAGGGCGTGCATCGTCCCCTGGCTGTGTGAGGCGATGATGAAGGGCCGCCCGTGGTTGTAGTGGCTCAGGTAGTACTCGAAGGCGGCACGTACATCGCTGTAGGCCACGTCCCACGCCTTGCCTGCTTCCTCCGGTGAAGCTTGCTGTGCGCCATACGCCACCTGGCGGTAGCGGGGTGCGTAGACGCGGCAGCATGCGTTGAAGGCGCTCGCCTGGTTGCGGAGGATGTCCTGTTCGACGATGTCTCTCGCCATCGGCTCATCCACCGGCGCATTCCACGTCTTGTTGCTGAAGTACGTGGTGGGGTGGAGGAAGAAGACATCTACAGGGGCAGCAGACTGGCTCTCAGTGGAGTCCATGGCGGGCACCACGTCCGCGTCGTCCTTGCGATCGGGAAGTGCGGCCCAGCTTGCGGGGGAGCCGTAGTCGGGCGCTGGCGGCTGGGGCGTGGCAGCGAAGGTCGTCGACGGCGGCTTGCTGGCCTGGATGAACATGAGGATCATCGCGATCTTCGGCCCGAACAGCGCGGCCGACACAGCGACCAGCGCCACGACGATACCGGCACCCCAGAGCAGCTTCCTCGAACGACCTGCCATTGTGATCTCCCCTTGGGAATTCTTTTATCAGTCGGGGAACAGCTGCACCCATCGCCCGTCGAAGCCACCGCTCGCTGGCAGGTACCACGCTCCCGGCAGCCAGAAGCCCACCTCTACACCGTCGGTCGAGTCGACGGTGCCGGAGTGGACGAAGTAGTCGTGCTGCCACCAGAAGGAGTTGGGCGAGGTGGGGTAGCCGCTCGCGCTCGCGCGCGTCCTCCCGCGAGAGTCCGCCACCGTGCTGGCCCAGGCGTTCGCGTGGAAGTCGTTGTAGTCCGCGGTACTCGAGTCCGAGGCGTTGGCATTGAGCTCGTAGGTTCCCACGAGCCATTTCTTGGCGATGATGCCGTCGCGGTCGTCCTCGTTCTCGATGTCCCGCGTCGCGGTGTAGAAGCGCTGCATCCCCGGGCTGACCTCGGCCTGCCCGGCCTCGTTGACGATCGGGCTCTCCAGGTAGAAGTCACGGTAGTCCGTGCTCAGCCAGTGCGTCTGGTAGCCACCGTATTGCCAGTGCGTCGGCAGGATGTCCGCGAGGTCCTGCAGCTCGTAGGTCACTCGCTTGACGTTGGGCCACGTGGCGGTCGTGCCATTGTCCATCCGGCTCGCCAGCGCGTCCGCCGTCGCGTAGCTGATGGCCTGCGCGCCGAAGGCCGAGACCGCTCCGGCCGAGCCCTGCGGCACGAAGGCGTAGTGGAGGTTCTTCCGGCCATCGTCGTTGTTCACGTCGACCTGGGCCTTGGCGCTCGAGGACGCCATCTGGCTCGCGATCCAGGCATACGAGTCCCCCACGAAGCGCAGCTCCTGCCCGTGGGGCGCCAGCAGCTTGTCCGACCACTCGGCTTGCCAGAGCAGCAGGTGCTTGCCGGTGGAGGTCTGCATGAACTGGAACTCGGTGCTGCCAGCCTGACGGATCACGTTGCGCTTGTGCTGCGTGACGACGGCAAACGCGACGGACTCACCGCTCCCCGGCGAGCCGGTCACGTTCCGGACGTGCAGCTCCACGCGCTCCCAGTCATGCAGTTGGTAGTCGCCCGAGGCGTTCTTATCGAGCGCGTGATAGATGTGGTAGATCAGGACGAGGTTCTTGCCCCCATCCATGTACTCGATGAGCGCGGTGTAGAGCGTCGGCCGGATGCGCCAGTTCTCATAAGCGCTCGGCCCCGTGCGCGAGGCGTTGATGTACTGGTAGATGTTCTTCCAGTTGCGCTTGTTGTTCGAGAAGTCGCCGTCCTGATCGAAGTTGAAGTTCGTGATCCAGTCGTAGCCATGACGGTTGTCATTGGCGTTGGCGCGCTTGAACACGATTGGGGCGTAGTAGTGCAGGTAGGCCTGCCGCTGGGGGGTGCTGAGCGTCCACGCCTGCGCATGGGCGTTCGACGTTGGCACGCAGAGGCACGCGAGCATGAGCGCGAGCGCGCCGAAAGACCCGAACCTCCGTGACGCTTCCGACAGTCTCTGCTGGATGGCGAGCATGGCGGCGGAAGGAAGCATGCCCCCTCTGCTCCGGTCAAGCTGGAATCGTTGAATTAGCTGATTTCCAAGAAATGCTTGGCCGCGCTCAATGGCTGACCACAGGCTGTAGGAACAGCAGGTAGTGCTCCGGAAGGCCGTTGTACTCGGAGACGACGGAGTAGCCCGCAGCCTCGGCGGCGGCGACCAGTGGTGGACGCATCGCCCGAAGGTGCGTCACCGCAATCCGGCCGTTCGGAGTGAGTGCGGAACGCAGTTGGGTCAGGTAGGCCACGCGGTCGGAGAAGAAGTGGTCCACCTCGGAGAGAAGGATCAGATCGTACGCGTCTTTCTCGAGACCAGGCGCGTCCGGTGGCACCTTCCGCACCACGATGTTTTTCCGCTCGGATACACGGGTGCGAAGCATCCCAAGGGCCTCGTCATTGATGTCGGTCGCGACCACCTGTCCCGTTGGACCGACCGCATCGGAGAGCCGCAGCGTGAGGTAACCGAGACCGGCCCCGACATCGGCAACCCGCTGTCCCGGGGCAATCCCCAGCGCGGCGACGAGCTTGGCGGGCTGACGGGATCGGTCATACGCGGCATCCACGCCTTCCACTCCGCCAACACCATGCAGCTCGGTGGGTTGCTCCTGTGTGGACGTCCTCTCGGAGCGGCAGGCGCCTGCCGTGATCGTCATGAGACAGAGCCACAGCCACGCGAAACGGCGAGGCGTTGCATCATCACGAAGGCGAGTCATTCCGGTCTCCAGGCCAGAGAGGGGAAGGCATGTGCGTCAAACCACGTCAGCATCTCCTGGTCGATCTCTTTGATGAACAGGTCCTCGGTGCCTGCAAGGCGCCGAGGGCGGCAGGCCACGGAGGGGAGTGGTAGAATTGCGCCATGAATGCGCGCCTCCTGCTCGCGGTGTTGATGCTGGGAGCACTGGGGTGTTCCTCCGAGTTCCATGCAGCCGCCGCCGGGCCAACGCACCCGGTCGTGTTCGCCCATGGGATGGGGGGCTTCAACAACATCCTCGGGTTCGACTACTGGGGAAACGACTACGGGGTGTTCGTCGGGGACCCGTGCAACGGGTTCTTCGAGCTCAACTGCAACCCCTACCTGGATGACCGCCAGCAGACCTTCATCGCCCAGGTCCCGGCGTTCGAGTCCTCCGAGGTCCGCGGGCTCGATCTGGCCGCGGACATCGAGGGCTACATGGCCACCGCCGGGGCGGGCTTCGTCAACATCATCGGACACTCCCAGGGAGCCCTCGATGCGCGCAAGGCGGCCCGGGTGCTGTACGAGCGGCGCGGGTACACAGCCGTCAAGGTGCTGATCAGCGTCTCCGGGCCGCACCGGGGCTCGCCCGTGGCCCGCTACATCTTGGAGAAGGGGCCGGGCGTCACCGACGTGCTCGACACCCTGGCCAAGTACTTCGGCGACTCTGTCTACGAGCAGGGCAATGACGGGTACGCGGGTGCGATGCAGCTCATCTACGACGACTTCGATGCGGACGACGGCAAGGTGACGGGCATGAAGGCGTTCAACCTCGCGTACCCAGTGGACTCCCAGTATGCGGCCCGCTACCTCTCGGTGATCACCGCGCAGGATGGGTTGAGCGTGAACCCGGCCCTCTTTCTCCTCAACACGTTCTTCTTCGACATCGACGGCAACGGGTACTGCTCGAATGACTGTGGGAAGGATGGGATCGCCGGCATGGGCGATGGGGTGAAGAACGAGGCCGATGATGACGGGATGGTGGGCATCAACTCGCAGCAGGTGGGCTACCGGCTGAACTACCGGGAGAAGCTCATCGGGCGAGGGACGGTCACCACCGTCTCCAATCTGGGCTTCGTGGACTCCGCGAATGAACCCACCTTCGAGCAGGCCACCTCCTCAGAGTTCATCCTCCACCAGGACCACCTCGACGTGATCGGCGTGGGCCCGGACACCTTCGACGAGCTGGGGTTCTACGCCGCCCTCATCGACTCGATCGCCCGCTTCGACCTGCCGCCGAGGCGCTGGCTCTTCCCGCCCTTCAAGCCCTCGCCCGAGCCGAATACCGAAAACCCATGAGCCAGCCGCCCTCGCCGCTGCCATTCCCCACCAGCCTCTGTCACCGGTGCGCGGCGCCTCCCCGGTATGTGCAGACGAAGACCTCCACCTTCATCCTCTGCCCGCTGCTGCCGTCGAAGTATCCGCCCCAGCCAGTGCTCGCCTGTGCGCTGTTCCGCCCGGCGGAGCCTGGAAACACAGGGGCTTGACCCTCACGCAACGTGAGGCCCTATCTCTTCGCGTGGAGGTGAGGACGATGTCTCTGACCGTGAGCCAGGTCGCCAAGCTGGCGGGCGTCAGCGTGCGGACGCTGCACCACTATGACGAGATTGGCCTGCTCCAGCCCTCTGGGCGGAGCGAGGCGGGGTACCGGCTCTACGAGCAGCTGGACCTTCAGCGGCTGCAGCAGGTGCTCTTCTTCAAGGAGCTCGGCTTTCCGCTGGAGGAGATCTCCCGCATTGTCAGGGATCCGGCCTTCGACCTCCGGGCCGCACTGCTCATGCAGCGGCGGCTCCTCACCGAGCGGTCCACCCGCGTCCAGGCGCTCATTGGCGCGGTGGATGCGGCGCTCGACTCACTCGAGAAGGGAACGGTCATGACGAAGGAAGAGATGTTCGAGGTGTTCGGCGACTTCGATCCCTCGAAGTACGAGGACGAGGCTCAGCAGCGCTGGGGCAATACCGAGGCCTACAAGGAGTCCGCTCGGCGGACGAAGCGCTACACGAAGCAGGACTGGGTGCGCATCAAGGCCGAGGGCGAGCAGATCCAGCGCGACCTGGCGGCGCACCTGGAGGCCGGGCACGCGCCCACGGATCCCGCGGTGCTGGAGGTGGCCGAGCGCCACCGCGCTTACATCTCCCGGTGGTTCTACCCGTGCTCGTACGAGATCCATCGAGGGCTCGGCGAGCTGTACGTGAACGATCCGCGCTTCACGGAGAACATCGACAAGCTGAAGCCGGGGCTCGCGGCGTTCACGCGGGAAGCGTTCCGGGCCAACGCCGAGCGCGCGGCCGGGTAGAAACGACACGGCCCCTCCCTCGCGCCAGGCGAAGGAGGGGCTGTGGAGGTGAAGCTCGCGAAGTCGATCAGCCGTTGATGACGCCCTTGAACGGCAGGGTGTGCACGGGCAGCTCCGGGAAGGGCAGCGGGCGGGGCAGGGGCAGCGGCGTCGGACGCGGGAAGGGCAGCGGGTGCGGGAAGGGCTTCAGGTGGAACTGGGTGCCCGCCTTGCTGTGGTAGTTGATGTCGCGGTCGGCGGCGCCCAGCTTGTCGGCCAGCTCGGCGCGCTCCTTCACGGAGTCCGCGTCGCCGCGGGCGTCGGCGATCTCCACTTGGTCACCGAGCAGCTCGCCAGCCTCGCTGTTGGTGATGTTGCCGCTGCGGCGGCCGTCGGCGAGGCGGCCGATCTGATCCGCCTGGCGCTGCGCATTCTGGTCGAGCTTGGCGAACGCGTTGCGGTCGCCGTTGTGGCTGGCCTGGTAGACGTTGAGCGCGGCCTTGGCCTGCATCGACGCGAGCTGGAGCTGCTCCCCCTTGGACAGCTTGCCGTCCGCCATCGCCTTCTGCTGGTAGGCGGCGATGTCCTGCTGCTCCTTCAGGAGACGCTCGGCCTCCTGCGCGGTGACGGAGCCGTTACGGACGCCGTTGGAGATCTGATCCAGCTGGTTGGCCTGCGTGGCGCGCGACTTGGCGTCCGGCTGGAACACGGGGGGCAGCGGGTGCGGGAACGGGGGGAAGCAGCCACCCGGACCCCGCTGGAACTCATCGCGGGCCACCAAGCCGGTGGTGGGCTTGCCCTCGACGGCGGGCTTGGTCTCGGCGGCGATCTTGGTCTCGGCGGTACGGGCAACGGCGGGGGCGGCGACAGAAGAGTTGATGCGCATGACTGAGTCCTTTTTTTGGGAAACCGCTCGGTGGCGGTTTGTATGACTGACCCCTACTGCAGCCCGCATGCCAGCAGATGCGCGCAGGGGGTGCGAAGGGTAAGGCTCAGGAAATTCAAGGGCTTGAGAAGAAGCGGGGACTCGAGAGGTGGTGACAACAGCCACCAGGTGAGGGTGGTGACGACAGTCACCACCGGTGACAACCGTCATCCCCTGGGGGGCCCACGTGGACGGGAAACACAAAGGGCCCGGAACCGGGTGGCTCCGAGCCCTTCGCTGCTCACGTCCGAGACGCGATTACTTCTTCTTGATCGTGATCTTCGTCTCAGCGGTCTTGTCGCCGCTCTTCGCGGTGATCGTCACGGCGCCCACCTTCACGGCCGTCACCTTGCCGGTGGCGTCCACGGTGGCCAGCTTCTCGTTGCTGGAGGTGAAGGTCGGCGTCACGCCGGCGATGGCCGCACCGTCGGCTGCCTTGGCGGAGACCTTCAGATCCGCGGTCTCGCCCACCTTCAGCGCCGCCGGCGCGCCCTCGAAGGCCACCGAGGCCACCTCGGGCAGCTTCACCGTCACCTCCACCTGCTGACGCAGCGCGCCCGAGGTCGCCGTGATCTGCGTGGTGCCCGCACCCTTGGCCGTCACCGTGTTGCCGCTCACCTCGGCGATCTTCGCGTCCGCGCTGGAGAACTCCACCGCCGAGCCCTGCACCGGCCGGCCCGCGTCGTCCTGGACCTGCGCGTCGATCGTCGCCGTGGTGCCAATGCCCGTCAGCGCGATGGGGCCGCCCTTCAGCACGATGGCTCCGGGGATGCTGACCTCCACCGGTACCTTCGCGTTCTTCTCGCCACCCTTCACCTCGACGCTGGCCGAGCCGCTCTTCACCGCGACCACCGTGCCGTTCGCGTCCACCGTGGCAACCTTCGGATCGCTCGAGGAGAACTCGAACTTCACCCCGTCCACCGGCTTGCCGTCCGCCGTCACCGCCGAGGCCTTCAGCATCTCCTTCTTGTTCGCCTCGGTGAACGACAGCTGCTTCGGCTCCACTTCGATGCGCTCCACCTTCTTGCAGGCGGACACGAGGGTGAGCAGTGCAACGGCGATCGCGGGATTCAACAGGCGCTTCATGGATGTCTTCCTTCCCACTCGCTTGAACGCGAGCGACTGTGTGCGAAACAACTTGCAGTCCAAAAGAAAGGGCTCAAGGCCCGATAGCCCATAGCAAATCTCGCGTGCTGGTGCCTACCTTCCTGTGCGGAGACCCGCGCCCCCCCGGCTCATGATCGAGATCACTCCCCCCGCCACGCTCGCCGCGCTCTGGGATGAAGTCCGCCTCCAGGAGCGCCCGCCGCTTCCCCTCGTTCGCCATGCCCAGGTGGTGGCCTGGCTGCGGCGGCTCCAGCAGACCGCGCCGGAGCTGTTCCACATCGAGGAGGTGGGACGCTCGGTGGAGGAGCGCGCCATCCACCATGTGCGGGTGGGTACGGGCGCCCGGCACGTGCTGCTCTGGTCGCAGATGCACGGCGACGAGCCCACCGCCACCACGGCGCTCTTCGAAGTCTTCGAGTACCTGCGGCGCTATCGCCAGGAGCCTCGGGTGGCGCAGCTGCTCTCGGTGCTCACCGTGCACGCCGTGCCGCTGCTCAATCCGGACGGCGCCGAGCGCTTCCAGCGCATCAACGCGCAGGGCATCGACATCAACCGCGATGCGCTGATGCTGCAGACCCCGGAGGGCCGGACGCTCAAGGCGCTGCGGGATCGGCTCCAGCCGTCGCTCGGCTTCAACCTGCACAACCAGGATTGGCGCACGGCGGTGGGAAAGACGGGCAAGCCCGCGTCGATCTCGCTGCTGGCGCCGGCCTTCGATGAGGCTCGCAGTGACAACCCGGGGCGGGTGCTCGCCAAGAAGGTGTGTGCCGTCATCCGGGATGCGCTCGAGCCGCTCATGCCAGGACAACTGGGGCGCTACAACGACGCCTTCGAGCCCCGGGCCTTCGGCGACAACATGGGGCGCTGGGGCACGCCCTCCGTGCTGATCGAGACCGGGCCCTGGCCTGGCCGCGAGACCGAGGGCCCCCTGCTGCGGCTGAACTTCGTGGCGCTGGTCTCCGCGCTGGAGTCGCTCGCGAACGGCCACGCGGAGCAGGCGCGCTTGGAGCGCTACGACACGATTCCTCTGAACGACTCGAAGGGGCTGCTCCACCTGATCGTGAAAGGCGCCCACGTCTTCGGAGAGGCGGGGCCGGCCTTCGTCGCCGATGTGGGCGTGGCCGTCAGCCCGGCGGTGCGCAAGCAGGAGGGGACGGCTCAAGCGGGGATGGCGGGGGTGATCGCGGAGCTGGGGGATCTGCGGGTGTTCGGGGCGTTCGAGACGGTGGATGCCCAAGGGCTCACGGTGGTGCCGTTGCCGGCGCGGGACGTGAAGGAGGGAGACCACGTGCCGCTGCCGCCCCGGCGCGAGTGCGAGCTGGGGGTGGGGCAGCTGGCGAAGCTGATGCTGCTGCGGCCAGTGGAGCCCGCAGGCACCTGGCGCGTGGAGCGCATCATCCGTTTCGATCGGTAAGGATGCGATGACAGGCCCAGTCTCACGTACGAGCCTGCTGCTCCTCCTGACAGTGTTGACGGCGTGTGGCGGCGACGAGCCCCTGGAGCAGCTCGAGGAAGAAGCAGCGGACTGCCCGTTGCTTCCCGCCGTGCCGCTGGGCAGCGCGCCGTCGACCTCGGTGCTGCTCAACGCGTACTACCTCCAGGACGAGGCCGCCCGGGAGATCCGTGGCGGGCTCGGGGAATCTCCCGTGGTGGAGGAGACGCTGGCCAAGGCGGCGGCGCTCGGCGCCTGGGGCGTGCGCACGCTCGGGTTCAATGACGATCCGAACAAGCGAGGAGTGTCCACCATTCAGGTGGCGCCGGGCGTTTATGACGAGACCAGCCTGCAGGCGCTGGACCTGGTCCTCACGCGGGCGGCCCACCATGGGGTGAAGCTCGTGCTGCCGCTCGGCAACTTCTGGAATGCCTATGGCGGCGCGCGTCAATACGTGACGTGGGCGGGGCTCCCGGATCCGAAGGAGGGAGATCCTCGCTTCTTCACCCATCGCGGGGTGATCGGGCTCTACACGCAGTACATCACCACGCTGCTCTCTCGCGTGAACACACTGGACGGGATCCGGTATGGCGAGCATCCGGCGGTGCTCGGCTGGGAGCTGCTGAACGAGCCCCGTGGCGTAGGCCTGGATCGCCGAGGGGAGGCGATGCGGGCCTGGGTGGACGAGCTCTCCGGGGTGGTGCAGGCCCTGGCTCCCGGGCATCTGGTGGGGACAGGAGAGGAGGGCTTCGACACATCCTTCGAGGGCTATGACGCGGGGGCTTGGCGCAGCGCGTCGGGTTCGTCTCTGTTCGAGGCCTCCACGAGCTTCCGGCAGAACACGGCCTCGCCGCTCATCGGCTTCGGGAGCGCGCACTTCTACCCGGAGGCGTGGGGTCTCCGGCCCGGGGCCATGGCGCGGAGCGGCGCTCGTTGGATCTCCGAGCACGCCGCGCTCGCGGGCCAGCTGGGCAAGCCGCTCTTCCTCGGGGAGTTCGGCCTGAGCAACCAGGGCGTGTTCTCGCTCGAGGAGCGGCGGGCCCTCTACCGGGGGTGGCTGCGCTGCGCGTGGCGCGCGGGCGTGGGAGGGATTGCACCGTGGATGTTTGCCTACGACGCGCGCCCGGATGCGTGGGATGACTTCACGTTCTACTTCCGCGATGGCACTACCCCGGAGGACCCGAGCAATCGGTATGCCGATCTCGTCATCGAGGCGGCGGCGCGAGCTGGAAGCCGGTGAATGGCGAGCTGCGCCATGCCCTGCAGGGTCTCTGATTCGGCACTGGACCTGTTGCGGCGGTGGCCTTGGCTGTCCGCGGGAAGGGCACTGGCTTCACGCCGGGGAGTGCTAAAACACTCCGCAGGATGAAGCATCTCGGGCCAGATCTGTCTCAGCCCTCGGCCTCGCTCGCGAGCGCGCTGCCCTCGGAAGAGGAGCGGTCGTTCTTGCAAGAGCGGCTGAAGTTCTTGTTCAAGACGCTCTTCCTGCTGTCCGGCGGCTTCTACGCCATCACCAGCATCACGGTGCCCCTGCTGCGCGGCGACCCGCTGCTGCGGATCTTCACTGCGTCGAGCTCGGTCTTCCACTTGGGCGCCGTGGTGATCGCATTCGGCTTCTGGCAGGTCTGCCGGCGGGGGGCCCACTCGCTCAGGCTCCTGCGCCTGTGCGACTCCATGGGGTTGCTGGGCGCGCTCTACCTGCTGAAGGTGGATGCGTACATCGACAACGACTCCCACGCGCTGATGCTGGTCACCAACGCGGTGATCATCTCCCGGGCGGTGCTCATCCCCGGCTCGATCCGCCGGGCGTTCTGGATGTCCGTGGCCGGCGCGCTGCCGGATCCGGTCTTCCTCGGGATGATGCGGGTCAAGTCGAGCGGGGGCTTCCTGGTGCCCGCGCTGGAGGCGCTGCTGTGGAGCGCCATCGCGATCATCATGGCCTCGCTGGTGACGCGGGTGATCTATGGCCTGCGCAAGCAGGTGAGGGATGCGCGCAAGCTGGGCCAGTACACGCTGCTGCAGATGTTGGGGGCCGGGGCCATGGGGGACGTCTACCTGGCCAGCCACGCGATGATGCGCCGCCGCACGGCCATCAAGGTCCTGCGCGCCAGCCATGATGGCCACGGCCTGGAGCGCTTCGAGCGTGAGGTGCAGCTCACCAGCCAGCTCACCCATCCCAACACGATTGCCATCTACGACTATGGCCGCACCGCCGAGGGCCTCTTCTATTATGTGATGGAGCACCTGGAAGGCATGGACTTGGAGCGGTTGCTGGCCGCCTCGGGGCCTCTGCCGCCCGCGCGCGTCATTCACATCCTCCGCCAGGTGTGCGGGGCGCTGGAGGAGGCGCATGGCCTGGGGTTGCTCCACCGCGACATCAAGCCCGCCAACCTCTTCCTCTGCCGCCGCCGCGGCGTGCCAGATCTGGTGAAGGTGCTGGACTTCGGGCTGGTGAAGCAGGTCGGAGGCTCCGAGGCGGGTGGTTCCGCCCAGGCCCCCGTGGTGGTGGGAACTCCGCACTACATGGCGCCCGAGGCGATCCTGGATCCCATGAAGGTGGATGGACGCGGGGATCTCTACTCGCTGGGCGCCGTGGGCTATGCGCTGCTCACCGGCACTCACGTCTTCAAGGGGCAGAGCGCCGCGGAGATCTGCTCGCACCATGTGAACACGACGCCGGAGCTGCCCTCTGTGCGGCTGGGGCGCGCGCTGCCGGACGATCTGTGCGGCACCATCCTCCGCTGCCTGGAGAAGCGCCCTGAGACCCGTTTCTCCAGCACTCGGGAGCTGCGGATCGCGCTGGAGCTGTGCGCGGACGCGGGCAAGTGGACGGAGGAGGACTCCGAGCGGTGGTGGGAGCAGAACGCCGCCTCGCTGGAGACGGCGGCGGTGCGCCACACGCCGCAAGAGCTCACGGGGACTCAGACGGTGGTGACGAACTCGCTGGGGCGCGTGGCTGCATAGTCGGGCTACACCGCAGCCTTGACCGCCGCCAGCAACTCGCCCGAGTCGATCAGCTCGCTCACCGCCGAGATGTCCCGGTGCAGCTCGCGGTCCTTCTCCATCGTCGGCACCTTGCGGCGGATGAGCTCGTACGCGGCCTGCGGGCCCCGACCCGCCTTCACCGGCTGCCGGTAGTCCAGCGCCTGCGCCGCCACCAGCATCTCGATGGCCAGGCACGAGCGGGTGAACTCCGCCACCTGCCGCGCCTTGAGCGCCGCCGTCATGCCCATGGACACGTGATCCTCCCGGCCCGCCGAGGACGGAATCGAATCCACCGATGCCGGGTGACTCAGTATCCGCGACTCCGCCACCAGCGCCGCGCTCGTCACCTGCGCGATCATGAACCCCGAGTTCAACCCCGAGTTCTTCGCCAGGAACGGCGGCAGCCCCGACAGCGACGGGTTCACCAGCTGCTCCACCCGGCGCTCGCTGATCGCCGACAGCTGCGTCAGCGCCATGGCCGCCACATCCAGCGCCAGCGACACCGGCTGCCCGTGGAAGTTGCCGCCCGAGACGATCCGCTCCGAGTCCACGAACACCAGCGGGTTGTCCGTGGCGCTGTTCACCTCCACCTCCAGCACCCGCCGCGCGAACGAGAGCCCATCCCGCGCCGCCCCGTGCACCTGCGGCATGCAGCGCAGGCTGTACGGATCCTGCACCTTGCTGCAGTTCACGTGCGTCTCCACCAGATCGCTCCCCGCAAGCAGCCGCCGCAGGTGCGCCGCGCACGTCTTCTGCCCCGGGTGCGCCCGCACCTCGTGGATCTCCGGGATGAAGGGCTTGTGGCTCCCCAGCAGGCCCTCCAGCGTCATCGTCCCGGCCAGATCCGCCATGTCCGCCAGCAACTCCGCTCGCATCTGGAGCAGGGTGCCCACCGCGCACATGGCCTGCGTGCCGTTCACCAGCGCCAGGCCCTCCTTGGCCTCGAGCACCACCGGCTGCAGCCCCGCCCGCTCCAGCGCCTGCCGCGCCGGGAGCCGCTGCCCCTGGTAGAACGCCTCACCCTCGCCGATGAACACCAGCGCCAGGTGCGCCAGGGGCGCCAGGTCTCCCGAGGCCCCCACACTGCCGCGCTCGGGCACTACCGGCACCACGTCCCGATTCAGCATCTCCAGCGCCAACTGCAGCGTCTCTGACCGGATCCCCGAGTACCCCTTTGCCAGCACGTTGCACCGCAAGAGGAGCAGCGCCCGCGCCTCGCCCAGCGGCAGCGGCGAGCCCACCCCCGCCGCGTGCGACAAGATCAGGTTGCGCTGCAGCTCCCGCAGGTCCTTCTTGTCGATCCGGACCTCGGCCAGGGTGCCAAAGCCCGTGTTGATGCCGTACGAGGGCTCGTCTCCCGCAGCCACCTTGTCCACCAGCGCCCGTGAGGCCCGCACCCGGGCGGCGGCCTCGGGGGCCAACTCCACGGTGACTTCATGGCGGGCCACCTGGAGGATCTCCTCCAGCTTCAGGGTGTCTCCATCGATGAGCAGGCGGGGCAAGGACATGGGGGCTCCAAGGAAAAGGGCGCGCACCGTAGCCCATTCAGGGCTCGGGGCCAGTCACGCGCGCTCTCTGTATCACGACGGCTTTGACACGCGGGGATGTGCTCAATAGGGTCCGCCCGTCAAGCAGAGAGGGGTTCAAGCACCTTGGCACTCATCGTCCAGAAGTACGGCGGAACCTCGGTCGGCGACGTCGAGCGCATCAAGAACGTGGCACGCCGGTGTATCGCGGCCCAGAAGGCCGGTCATGAAGTGGTGGTGGTGGTCTCGGCCATGTCCGGAGAGACCAACCGCCTGCTGAAGCTGGTGTCACAGATCACCGATCGGCCCAGCGAGCGCGAGCAGGACGTGGTGGCCGCCACCGGCGAGCAGGTCACCATCGGGCTGGTGTCGCTGGCCATCCAGGCGCAGAAGCGCAAGGCCGTCAGCTTCATGGGCCACCAGGTGGCCATCACCACCGACAGCGCCTTCTCCAAGGCCCGCATCAAGAGCATCGACGCCGAGAAGATCCGCGCCGCACTGAAGAAGAAGCACATCGTTGTCGTGGCGGGCTTCCAAGGCGTGGATGAGGACGGCAACGTCACCACGCTGGGCCGCGGTGGCTCGGACACCACGGCGGTGGCCCTGGCCGCGGCGCTCAAGGCCGATGCCTGCGAGATCTACACGGACGTCGACGGCGTCTACACCACCGACCCCAACGTGGCCCCCGCGGCCCGCAAGCTCGATCGCATCTCCTACGAGGAGATGCTGGAGCTGGCCAGCGTGGGCGCCAAGGTGCTGCAGATCCGGTCGGTCGAGTTCGCGATGAAGTACAAGGTGCCGCTCTGGGTGAAGTCCTCTTTCACGGACGACCCGGGCACGCTGGTGTGTGAGGAGGACCCTTCGATGGAAGACGTGGTGGTCAGCGGGATTGCGTACGACAAGAACGAGGCGAAGATCGCCATTCGCAGCGTGCCGGACGTGCCCGGCGTGGCGGCGAAGATCTTCGGCGCGCTCGACGAGAAGAACATCATCGTCGACCTCATCGTCCAGAACGTCTCCAAGGATGGGCGCACCGACCTGACCTTCACGGTCGGCAAGGCGGACCTCGTCAAGGCCAAGGATGTGGTGCGCAAGATCGCCAAGGCCATCAAGATCAAGGCCGAGGACGTGGAGATGGACGAGCAGATCTCCAAGGTCTCCATCGTCGGCGTGGGCATGCGCAACCACTCGGGCGTGGCGGCCAAGATGTTCAAGGTGCTCGCGGGCGCCGGTATCAACGTGCAGATGATCTCCACCTCGGAGATCAAGGTGTCGTGCGTGATCCACGCCAACTACACCGAGCTGGCTGTGCGCGAGCTGCACACCGCATTCGGCCTGGACAAGCCCGTCTCCGAGGGCGTGGCCGAGTCCGTGCCGCTGAAGGGCTAGGACGTGAACCGGACGGGCGCACTGGCCGCTGCCGCCCTCGGGCTGGTGGCGTTGGGAGGGGGGGTGCGGTGGCGGTGGCCGAGCCCCAAGCCCACCCTCGACTGCGCGCCCGCCGCGGTCCGCTTCAAGGACGGGGTGGCTGTCTGTGGAGAGGGCGCCCCGCCCAACGGCGCGCAGGCTCTGGCGCTCGGGCTGAAGCTGGACCTCAACGCCGCCTCCGAGGAGGAGCTGGCCCGGGTTCCCGGCGTCGGCCGCTCGCTGGCGCGCAAGCTCGTGGAGGCCCGGCAGGCCCACGGGCGCTTCTCGAGCTGGGCCCAGGTGGACGCTGTCTCCGGCGTCGGCGGTGCCAAGCTGGAGACCCTCCAGGCAGCCACCGAGCTACGAGAGGCGCCGTCCCCCGGCCCCCTGTGGTAAGCACGGAGCGTGCAGATCGCCTGCCCCCAGTGCTCGAAGCAGTACGACCTCGACCCCCGGTTGCTGCCACCGTCGGGGGCCTCGGTGCAGTGCACGCGCTGCAACTACGTCTTCACCGCGCTGCCCTCGGGTGAGGTGGTCGTCCCGAACCAGGCGCAGGGTGGGGCGAAGCCCAAGGGCGATGCTCCTCGCTCGGCGGTGGGGACGAGCACCCAGGTCTTCGGGAGTCCGTTCGACGCCTTCGGGAAGCCGCCGGGTCCCAGCACCAGCACGACGCAGGTCTACGGCGCCATTCCGGCCCCTGGAGCCTCGGGCGCTCCGCCTCCGCCGGACCGGACGCCCTCCTTCGGCACGGGAGTGGCGCCGCCCCCGTCGCAGGACAGAACCCCGAGCTTCGGCTCGGGGGTGATTCCAACGCCCCCGGGGACACCCGTCTTCGGCTCCGGGACGCTTCGACCGGGCCCAGTGGAGAGCGCGCCCCTGCCTGCCGCGGGGAAGACCCAGGTGTTTGGCGCGGTGACACAGCCGCCGCCCTCTCCAGCCACGACGCAGGCGTTTGGCTCGGCCTCTGTCGCCGCCAAGCCCCCTTCAGCTGCGACGACTCAAGTGTTCGGCGCTGCGTCGGTCGCCTCGAAGGCCGCTCCTCCCGCGAGCACGACGCAGGTCTTTGGCGCGGTCCCGGCCCCTCCGCAGGAGGCTTCGCCGGCCAGCACGCAGGTGTTCGGTTCCGCAGCCGTGGCCGCCAAGGCTCCCTCGCCGTCGACGACGCAGGTCTTCGGTGCTGTCCCTTCAGGGGCCCCCCTGGCGACGACCGCCACCACCCAGACATTCGGTTCCACCGAGGTCCAGGCCGCGCGCAAGGCGAAGGAAGCTGGGAGTTCCACGCCGTGGCTGTCCGAGCCCGGTCCCGCGCCGGCTCCGCCCCGAGCCGCTCCCTCCATCGCACTCCCCGAGGAGCCCGCCGCGCTGCCGGGAGCCAACCTCCCGCCATTCCCGCAGCAGGAGGCCCCCATTGCACGCAGCGGCCCTCACGCCTCCTCGCGCCACAGCGCTCCCGTCGAGCTGCCCCCGGAGATGATGGTCTCCAGCCCGGGCGCGCGCGCGGGCGCCGCCCCGGAGCCGTCCACGGGCGGTGGGAAGGAGCGGGTGCTGCTCATCCTCGCGGCCATCGTCGCGTTGGGGCTCACGGCCTGGCTGTCGTATCCCGTCTGGCGCAACCGCGGCACGGAGCTGCCGGGCGATGCGCTGGCCGCCAAGGATCAGGCGGTGAGCCTGTTGCGGCGGGACGATGCTGGCTCCCGGCAGCAGGCCATCGAGATGTTGCGCGGCCTCACGGTTCAGTATCCGAAGTTCACCGAGGCGCAGGCCGAGCTGGTGGTGGGGCTCTCGCTGCAGCTGGATGATATAAAGGCCGAGGCCGAGTTCCTGGACCTGGAGGTGCAGCGCATCCAGCAGGAGATGAACGCCCTGGAAACGAAGAAGTCCCCGGTCGACTGGCAGAGCCGCGTCAACGCGCACAAGCAGGAGCTGTCCGCGCTGAGAGGCCAGAGGAAGCCGCTCGAGGTGTCCTCCCTGGAGCTGACCCAGCAGCTCGATAAGCTGATCCCTGGCCTGCGCGCGGCCCCGGAGACGGAGCCCTCGGCGGACGTGGTGGCGCGGTGGAAAGCACAGGCGGTGTACGCAGGCGTCCGGGGAAATCCCCTGGCGATCTCCCTGGCGGAGCGGCTGAGCAAGCTGGAGTCCCCGCCCCTCTGGAGCGTCGTCACCCGCGTGGAGTACGCCCTCAACGCGCCCTCGCCGGTGAACGCGCTGCCGGAGCTGAGTGACGCCCTGGCCCGGGTGCGCCAGCAGGACAAGACCTTCTTCCGCGCCTACGTGCTGGGCGCTCGGATGGCGCTGCGGCTCAATGACCGGGCGGGGGCGCAGACCTTGCTGAACACGGTGGTGGCGCTCAACCCGAACCACACGCTCGCACCCAAGCTCCAGAAGCGGGCTGCCTCGGCGCCGGCGCCCTGACTGGATTTCAGTTCCCTGTCCTCGGAGGGCTGGAGAAAGTTCAGCGTTGCACGGCCCTCCGGGGTCCCTGCCTTGTGGGCTGAGAGGGATGAGCAGCCCTGTACCGTCGGCACACCCCTTGCTGTCCGATTCTCGAACCGCGGAATCGGGATTTGGGAATGGGGAGGCGAGGGTCATGGCGGTGGTTTTCTTCTGGTGCGCGGCACTGCTGCTCCTACACACGTACTTTTTCTACCCACTGTGGCTGTTCGTGTTCGAAGGTGTGGCGCAGGTGTTCCACAACCTCCGAGCGATGCGGAGAGGGGAGAGGCAGCTCCCAGAGCGCACGCCCGCGCCGCTGCCTTCGGTGAGCCTGGTGGTGGCCGCCTACAACGAGGCGAGCTGCATCCGGCAGAAGCTGGAGAACAGCCTGGCGCTGAAGTACCCGGCGAACCGCTTCGAGGTGGTGATCGGCTCGGATGGCTCCACGGACGGCACGGATGAGCTCGTCCGGGCGTGCACGGACTCACGGGTGCGCCTGTCTCCGGCGCCGCGCGCGGGGAAGACGACGGTGCTCAACCGCTGCATCCCCTCGGCGAAGGGGGACATCATCGTCCTCTCGGACGCCAACACGATGATCGAGCCGGAGGCCATTCAAGCCCTGGTGAAGCACTTCGAGGACCCGGACGTGGGCGCGGTCTGCGGCAAGCTGCGGCTCTACAACCCGACGAAGAAGGACTACGAGGAGAGCGCCTACTGGAACTACGAGTCGCTCATCAAGTTCTACGAGGGCAAGCGGGGCGCGGTGGTGGGCGCCAACGGCGGCCTGTACGCCATCCGCCGCACGCTCTTCACGCAGCTGCCGCCGTCCACCATCGTGGATGACTTCGTCATCCCGCTGCGCATCCTCGAGCAGGGCTACAAGGTCGTCTACGAGGCCGGCGCGGTGGCGCACGAGGAGACCACGGAGGACTACGGCAAGGAGTTCGGCCGCCGCGCGCGCATCGCCGCGGGCAACTTCCAGAGCCTGCGCATGGTGCCGGGGCTGCTGCTGCCCACGGCGGGCTTCCCGGCCTTCGCCTTCTGGTCCCACAAGCTGCTGCGCTGGTGCGCTCCGGCGCTCATGGCGGTGGCGCTGCTGGCCAACCTGTTCCTGCTCGACAGCGTGTTCTACCGGCTGACGCTCTTCACCCAGGTGCTGTTCTACGCACTGGCCTACCTGGGGAAGACAGGCGTGCTGAAGGGCACCGGGCGCCGCATCGCCTCCATGGCCTACTACTTCGTCACCATGAACATGGCCATTGTCGTGGGCTTCTGGCGCTTCCTGCGCAATGCGCAGAAGGCTGCGTGGGATCGTACCGCCCGCGCCTGAGCCTGAAATCACACGCGAGCTGAGCCGGAGCCTCTCGTGCCTCGCGCACGAGGGGCTCTTTTGCGTGGGGGCATCGGCTCCGCTGGGGGGCTTTGACGAGAAGTAAAAAGGAGAGGTACTTTAGGGCTGGGTGAAAACGGACCTGTCCTGAAGTCCAATCCTTTTCTCTTTCATAAAACAATCGCCCGTATTTACAGCTTCTCCTCGTAGGTGCAGCATTTGATATGCTCAAATTATTACAAATCGAGCATACGTCTTTGTTACTGCGCCGAGAGGGGATGCCGAGAACATGAACGCCCGCAGTCTGGCCTTGCGCCGAGAGGTCTCGAGAGCAGTTCTCGTGGGGATGTTGCTCACTGGCCTGGCAGCCGCTCACGGGGCACCCGCTCCCGCCGGGTTCACCCTCTTCGAGAGTGGTCAGGTCCGGCCGCTGGCGCTCTCTCCGAACGGAAGGCTCCTCTTCGCCGTCAACACGCCGGACAACCGCCTGGAGATCTACAAGGTGGAGAACACCGGCCTCGTTCATCGCTCGTCGGTGCCCGTGGGCCTGGAGCCCGTCGCGGTTGCTGCTCGCAGTGACACCGAGGTCTGGGTCGTCAACCACCTGTCCGACAGCGTGAGCGTGGTCCGCTTCGACCTGGACGGGGAGGACGGGGCCGTCGCGCGGACGCTGCTGGTGGGGGATGAGCCGCGAGACATCGTCTTCGCCGGGCCTCTGAAGCGGCGCGCCTTCATCACCGCGGCCCACCGCGGGCAGAACGCTCCTTTTGATCCGCAGCTGACCACGCCGGGCGTCGGCCGGGCCGACGTCTGGGTCTTCGACGCGGACAACCTGGGCAACACGCTGGGCGGCACGCCGCTCACCATCGTCAACCTGTTCAGCGACACGCCGCGGGCGCTGGCGGTCACAGCGGATGGCTCGCGCGTCTACGCGGCCGCGTTCCACTCGGGCAACCGCACCACGGTGCTCCACGAGAGCATCGTCCCCAACGGCGGCGAGGCCGTGGGAGGTGTCCCAGGTCCAAACGTCAACGTGCAGGGCGCTCCGGGTCCCGAGGTCTCCGTCATCGTCAAGTACAACGGCCAGGACTGGGTGGACGTGCTGGGCCGCCCGTGGACGAGCAAGGTGCGCTTCTCGCTGCCGGACAAGGACGTGTTCGCGATCAGCGCCTTCTCCAACCCGCCAGCGCCGGTGCCCAACCCGAGCGGCTTCTTCACCGGCGTGGGCACCATCCTGTTCAACATGGCCGTCAATCCGGTGAACGGGAAGGTCTACGTCAGCAACACCGAGGGCCGGAATGATCTGCGCTTCGAGGGCCCCGGCACCTTCGCCGGAAGCAGCCTGCGCGGGCACCTGCACGAGAGCCGCATCACCGTGCTGAACCCGAGCAACGCCACCGTCACCCCGCGGCACCTCAACAAGCACATCAACTACAGCACCTGCTGCGCGCCCATCCCCAACCCGGAGAACGAGAAGAGCCTCGCGCAGCCGCTGGGCATGGCGGTGAGCTCGGATGGCAGCACGCTGTATGTGGCGGCCTTCGGCTCCTCGAAGATCGGCGTGTACGCCACGGCGGCGCTCGAGGCCAACACCTTCGTGCCGAGCACGACGAACCAGATCACCGTGAGCGGCGGCGGCCCCACCGGCATGGTGCTGGATGAGTCGCGCCAGCGCCTGTACGTGCTGACGCGCTTCGACAACGCGATCTCCGTCATCAACACCGTCACCCGCCTGGAGATCTCGCACCTCCCCATGTACAACCCCGAGCCTTCGAGCGTGGTGGAGGGCCGCCGGTTCCTCTACGACGCGAAGAACAGCTCCAGCCATGGCGACTCGTCGTGCGCCAGCTGCCATATCTTCGGGGACTTCGACAGCCTCACGTGGGATCTCGGCAACCCGGACGCGCTGGTGAAGACGAACCCGAGCCCCATCGTCCCGGTGCTGCCCGAGTTCGGCAACGACCCGACATTCGGTCAGGACACCCGCTTCCACCCGCTGAAGGGCCCCCTGGCGACCCAGAGCCTGCGCGGCATGGCCAACCACGGCCCCATGCACTGGCGCGGCGATCGCAACGGCGGTGACACCGCACCGAGCGCACAGCCGGACAGCGGCGCGTTCAACGAGGAGGCGGCCTTCAAGCAGTTCAACCCGGCCTTCAAGGATCTGCTCGGGCGCAGCGCGCAGCTCAGCCCCGCGGAGCTGCAGAAGTTCACCGACTTCGCGCTCCAGATCATGTATCCGCCCAACCCGATCCGGAACCTGGACAACTCGCTCACGCCGAACCAGCAGGCGGGCAAGGACTTCTTCATGAACGTCACGAGCTTCTTCCACGGCTCGTGCGCCGCGTGCCACACGCTGGATCCCAACGCCAACGCCAGCAAGGGCCGCTTCAAGGGCTTCTTCGGGACGGATGGGCGCTCGTCCTGGGACGCGGAGCCGCTGTTCCCCAAGGTGCCGCACCTGCGCAACATGTACCAAAAGGTCGGCATGTTCGGCGCCGGCTTCGGCTTCGGCTCGGTGGGCGAGGATCCCTTCCTGGGCGATCAGGTCCGCGGCATTGGCTACAACAGTGATGGCGCCATCCCCACGCTGTTCCTCTTCAACAGCGGCTTCGACTTCGACCCGATCTTCAACCAGCCTGGTATTCCACTCACGCCCGAGGGGACCCAGGCCAAGAAGGATATGGAGCAGTTCATGTTCGCCTTCGACAACAACCTGGCGCCCATCGTCGGCCAGCAAGTGACGCTCACGGCCACCAATGCGTTCGTGGTGGGCCCTCGCATCCTGCTGCTCAAGCAGCGCGCGGAGGCGGGGGAGTGCGAGCTGGTGGCGAAGGGACGGATCCTGGGCCTGGAGGTGGGCTTCCTCTATCTGGGCGGTGGGCTGTTCGCGAGCGATCGGCAGGCACAGCCCCATGTCGCCGATATGAGCCTCCGCACCTCGGTGGCCGAGAGCATCGGCGCGCTGACGTTCACCTGCGTGCCGCCGGGCTCGGGCGTACGCATGGGCATCGATCGGGATCTCGACGGTGCGCTCGACGGTGACGAGTGGGCGGCTGGGACCGATCCCGCCAATCCCTCCAGCAAGCCGTGAGGATGAGTCGCGTGCCTGCCGTCAAGGCTCCAGGGTCGCTGGCTCGCTCCACGCTCATCCGCATGGGCGTGCGAATCGGGGTGATCATCGCCCTGACCACGTTGGTCAGCTATCTCCATATCTTCCGCTCCTTCCGCGACGAGACCCTCGTGCAGATGGAGCGGACGGTGGCCGAGCGCACCCAGCGGGAGCAGGCCATCTTCGTGCTCGCGCAGGACAACCACGCTGTCCTCAAGCAGGCCCTGGCGGAGCGGCTCGAGGCCTGGAGCCAGCAGGATCCCACCGCCGCCTTCGAGCGCCTGTTCTCGGCGCTGCCGGATGGGACGATCCGCAACAACCCCCAGGGCTTCGACGGCAGGAAGATGCCAGGAGTCTTCGTTCCCAAGGGAGTGCCGCTGGACGCCGAGCTGCGCCGCCGGATCCTGGCGTCCTATGAGGTGGTCTCCCAGTACGGGCCCGCCTTCCATGTCCGCTTCACGAGCACCGGCGTCACGCTGCCGGAGGGTCCAATCATTGGGTACTTCCCGGAGGGGCCGACCTACTTCCAGGACCTGGAGCCCACCTTCTCGTGGGTGTCCATGGAGTACTTCAAGCTCTCGCAGCCGGAGGCCAACCCGAAGCGGGAGTCCCTCTGGACGGGCATCTACGAGGATCCGCCCTCGAAGATCTGGTTCGTCACGGTCTCCACGCCGCTGGACGTGGGCGGCCGCCATGTCGCCACGTTCAACCATGACGTGCTGCTGGCCGATCTGATGCACCGGACGATCGGTGACCACTTGCCCGGCGGCTACAACGTCCTCTTCCGGGACGACGGGCAGCTCATCGCCCACCCGCTGTTGAAGGTGAAGAGCGGGGCAGCGCCCTACAACCTGCTGAACGATCCCCGGCCGCCGGAGCAGGTCTTCGAGCAGCCGGGCACCGGGGCGCAGCGCGCGGATCTGCGCACCATCTTCGAGCGCGTCAAGGCCCGTGAGCCCCAGCAGAGAGTCCTGGAGCTGCCGGAGCGTGAGCTGTACGTCGCCGTGGGGCGGCTGGAGGGCACCGGGTGGACCTTCGTCACGGTGCTGCCCGAGAGCGTGGTGTCCTCGGCCGCCTTCCAGGTGGCGCGCTACGTGCTCCTGTTCGGCATGTGCTCGCTGCTGATCGAGCTGGGCATCATGTTCTGGGTGCTGCGGCAGCAGATCACCCGCCCGCTGGTGGGCTTCACGCAAGCGGCGGACCAGGTGGCGACGGGCAACTTCCAGGTGAAGCTGGAGTCCTCGCGCGACGACGAGCTGGGGCGGCTGGCCAACGCCTTCGAGCTGATGGCCCACGAGGTCCACCAGCGCGAGGAAGCTCTGCGGCAGGCCAACGAGGGCCTGGAGCAGCGGGTGGAGGAGCGCACCAAGGAATTGCAGGAGGTCCACAAGCAGTTGGTGGAGACGGCGCGGCAGGTGGGCCGGGCCGAGATCGCTACCAACGTGCTGCACAACGTGGGCAACGTGCTCAACAGCGTCTTCACCTCGGCGGTGGTGGCCCGGGAGCGGCTGGGCGGGCTGAAGATCGACAGCGTGGAGAAGGTGGCTTCCTTGCTCGAGGAGCACCAGGGCGATCTCGGGAACTTCCTCTCGAAGGACGAGCGGGGCCGCAACGCCGTGCCCTTCCTCAAGCGGCTGGGCACCCACCTGCAGTCGGAGCGCCAGGAGATCCAGAACCTGCTCGCCGAGCTCAGCCGCCACACCGAGCACATTGGCACCATCGTCAAGCTGCAGCAGCGCTATGCCCGCACGCCGCAGAAGTTGGTGGAGACCGTGGATTTCTCGGAGCTGGTGGAGGATGCGCTGCGCATCAACCATGCCGCGCTGACCCGTCATGGCGTCGACGTGGAGCGGGATCTGGCGCACCTGCCTCCCGTCCTCACGGAGAAGCACAAGCTGCTGATGATCCTCGTCAACCTGATCAGCAACGCCAAGTATGCGCTGGAGGTACGGCCCGAGGGCGAGCGGATCCTGACGATCCGGCTGACCCCTCCGGCCGAAGGGCGCTTCCGGCTCGAGGTGAGCGACAACGGCATGGGGATCGCGCCGGAGATGCTCACCCGCATCTTCCAATACGGCTTTACCACCCGGGAGGAGGGGCACGGCTTCGGCCTGCACTCCAGCGCGCTCGCGGCCCAGGAGATGGGCGGCACCCTGACAGCGCACAGCGAGGGGCTCGGCAAGGGCGCTACCTTCCGGTTGGAGCTCCCCTATACCCCCGAACAACAGGAGGGACTCTCTCATGCATAAGCGGCGGATCCTGGTCATCGACGACTCCGAGGACATCCACAAGGACTTCGCCCGGCTCCTGTGTCCGCCGAAGGCGGAGGACCTGGACGACCTGTCGCAGATGGAGGCGTCGCTCTTCGGAGCGCCGTCCTCGGGTGGGGACTCCAGCGAGCCCATCGAGCTGGACTCGGCGTTCCAGGGGCAGGAGGGGCTGGCCAAGGTGCAGGAGGCCCAGGCGGCGGGCCGGCCCTATGCGTTGGTCTTCCTGGACTACCGCATGCCTCCGGGTTGGAACGGCTACGAGACGCTGCGGCGCCTGCACCAGGTGGCACCCTCGGTGCCGGTGGTGCTGTGCTCGGCCTTCTCCGACTTCTCCTGGGAGAAGATGGACAAGGAGTTCGCGGGCGCGCACGTGCTCAAGGAGCTGCGCAAGCCCTTCGACAAGGGCGCGCTCCAGAAGCTCGTGCGCACGCTCACAGAGCCAGGAGTCTCTTAGCGAAGCCGACCCGACGGGTGGGTCGTACTCCTTTGGTGGTACGGCCTGTTCCGAGTGCCCGGCGTACCTTGCCTGTGTCGTCCTCAAGGCAGGTGAAATGAAACGCACTCAGACAGCACTGGCCCTCTCGGGATCCTCTCAAAGCAATGGCAGCCGTCGCACCTCGTCCTCTCATCAGAGAGACCTGCGGCGGCAGGAGCAGCGAATTCGGACCACGCTCGGCAATGCGGCGCGGATGGCGCGCCTGCGCTCCGGGCTCACCCAGGCGGATGTGGCCGAGACCATCGGCACGGTGACGGAGGTGTATGGGCGCATGGAGCGCGGCAAGCTGCTCCCCAGCGTGCCCACGCTCTTCCGGCTCTGCCTGGCGCTCCAGAGCGGCCCGCATGAGCTGCTGGGGTTCTCCCCCGTGGGCCGCTCCAAGACGAAGGCCTCGGGGGTGGACCTCAAGGTCCCTCGAAGCCTGGGAGATACGCCGGAGGTCCGCCGCCTGATGCGCCGCCTGAGCCGGCTCGAGCGCTCGCAGCTGCGGCTGGTGCAGCTGATCGTGGCCTCGCTCGTGGAGCGGCGGATGAAGGGGAAGAAGCCCGCTGCGGCGGCCTGAGCCCTACCGCTGCGCCACCACCACCGGCTTGGGGGAGGGGAGCACGCTGGCGTAAGCGGCGAACAGCTGCCCGGTCCGCGCGAAGGCCTTCCCCCCGCCCGGAGCCCGCAGCGTGTCGTTGAGGATCTTCCCCGTGTTCGGATCCTTGCCCACCTTGGGCTGCGACAGGTTCATCCGGTAGCGCACCACGCCGCGCTTCACCCGGTGGATCACCGTCACGGTGCCGTCCGCGTCCACCTGATCCACGATACCCACGTGGGTCAGCCCGTCGTTGCGCCGGCCATCCTTGTTCTGATCGTACGTCTCGCGGAAGAAGACGAGATCGCCGGGCGTGGGCTTGCCGCCGTTGTAGACACGGCCGTGGTTCAGCGCGTACCGGTAGAGCGCGGTGACGCCGTTGTCGCCGGGCTTGGAGCCGCTCTTCATCGAGATGCCCGCCTGCGAGTAGACGGCCTCCACCAGCCCAGTGCAGTCGCTGGGGTAGGAGCGGCCGCCCACCTTCACCTGGGGCTTGCCGACCAGCCCGCGCGCCGCGCTCAGCACCGTCTCCCGCGCATCCTTCGCCGTGCCTGGGCTCGACACCGGCTGGGTGCGGCGCTTCTCGGGCTTGGCCACGCGAGGAGGGGACTTCGGCTTGGAGGCATCGCGATTCGGGGCCTCGGCGATCGCGGTGGGGGGCGCTTCGTCCTCTTCGGACTCGGGGATGGGACGAGGCGAGGCCGCCGGAGTCGCCGGCCGGTAGCGGTAGCTCTCGAAGAGCATCTGCCCGCCCAGCGGCGCCCTCGCGGCACCCGTAGCGCATCCCGTCAGCCACACCAGCCCCGCCAGCAGCGCGATGTTCCTCATGTGCCCTCCGTGTAAGTCCACCTGCTACATGGTCGTGCCGGTGGGCTGTGTCGTCAAAAAACCTACCCAGACAACCGGGCGTCGAGGCTTGGGTTTTCGGTTTGGGGAGCGGTGGGATAATGGTGGGAGTGATGCCCAGGCTCTTGACACTCGCCGTCTGTCTGCTCTTCACGGGTTGTGCGTCCCAGGCGTACCAGCGCGCGAAGGACGCGGACACGGCGGAGGCCTACCGCGACTTCCTCCGGGAGCACCCGAAGGACGACATGGCCGAGCCAGCGCAGGCGCGCCTCGAGGAGCTGGAGTTCACGCAGGCGCAGAAGCTCCACACGGTGCTGGCCTACAAGCGCTTCCTGGAGGCCTACCCGGAGGCCACGCAGGCGCGTGCGGCGGGCGCGCTGCTGGAGGGCCTGCGCTTCAACGCCGCGAAGGAGGCGGGCACGGCCTCGGCGTGGCGGCAGTTCCTGGCTGAGCACCCCGAGGGAGCCCACCGCGAGGAGGCCCGGGCGCTGCTGGCGGAGGCCGAGCGCCAGGAGCTGTCCACGGCGGACGATCCGAAGCGGCTCACGGCCTTCCTGCGCGAGGCGGGCGATGATCCCCGGCGGCAGGAGATGGAGACGCGGCTGGATGATCAGATGTTTGCCCAGGCGAAGGCCTCGGGGGCCACGAAGCTCTTTGCGTACCTGAAGGACTTCCCGGCGGGCCAACACCGCGAGGAGGCCAAGGCGCTGCTGCTCTCGATGGAGGTGGAGGGCTTGTTGGTCTCGGGGCTCATCGAGGAGGCCGAGGCGCGCGTGAAGGCGCATCCGCTGGGACCGAAGCTGGCGGACTTCCCGGCGCGGCTGGCCCGGGCGAAGGCAGCCCGTGAGGCGCTGGCGTCGCGCGAGCCGCTGGCCCAGGCGTCGTCCGTGGGCTTCTACCTGAGGGATCTGGGCGATCTGCAGCAGGCGCTCGGGTCGACGGATCCGCTGGATCGCTGGCAGGCGGCGGAGGAACTGGGGCAGCACGTCTCCGTGCGTGCACTGGATCCGCTGCTCAACGCATTCCGTACCGCTCGCAATCCGCTGATCCGCCTCTACGCGCTGGAGAGCCTCCAGACCGTGCTGCGGGCCCTGCCGCGCGCGGTGGCCGAGTACGAGGTGGCGATGCGGCTGGAGAGCCTGCGCGAGCGCGCCGGGAGCGCGGAGGTGTACCTCACCATCGCGGCGCTGCTGGATCTGACGGGGCAGCTGGAGCAGGCCTCGACGGAGTACCAGCGCTCCTACGACAGCGGGAACCCGGATCCGGTGGTGCTCCGCCGGTGGGTGAAGATCCGCCAGGAGCGGCGCCAGTCGTTCTCGGCGGCGGTGGCGGCGCGGCAGCTGGCGCTCTGGGCGCATGGGTTGGCGAAGGAGGAGGTGGTGTCTTCGGAGGGTGGGGTGCCGCTGGCGTCCGCCCGGCAGCTCTGCGCGGCGGCGGAGAATGCGCGCTTCGCGGTCGAGGCCATCGCCCAGGCCCGCAAGGAGGCCACGGAATTCCCCGAGGATCTCAACAGCTTCGAGCGCGCTGCGGCGGATGCGGTGAAGCTCTCGGAGGCGCGGCTGGCGGATGCGGAGCTGCTGCTGCGCGAGCAGAACCCGAGCGTGCGCCTGTGCCGGGATCAGCAGGTGCGCGAGCGCCTGACCGAGGCGGTGAAGGAGCGCACGGCGGCGCTGGAGGCCGTAGGGACGAAGCTGCCGAAGCTGGCCCCGCTGCTCTTGGAACTGGCGAGGGATCGCGATCCCTCTCCTCAGGTCCGTTCGGTGGCGGCGGCGCGGCTGAGCGCACTGTCGGCCCGCGGAGACTGAACGGATTTTCCCTGCCCGCCCGCTGAGTGGGCATTAGAGTCCGAGGGCTCATGGCCACTCGCACCTACACGCTGAAGGTCCCGCAGGGCACGAAGCCGTCTCTGCGGATCGACTACGCGGGGCTCCTGAACGAGGAGCAGCTGCGGGCCGTGGAGGCGGGAGACGGGCCAGCGCTGGTGATCGCGGGGGCGGGCTCGGGCAAGACGCGCACGTTGACGTTCCGGGTGGCGCGGCTGCTGGAGAGCGGGGTGCCTCCCGAGGGCATCCTCTTGCTCACCTTCACCAACAAGGCCGCGCGCGAGATGACGCGGCGGGTGGAGGAGCTGGCGGGCGGCTTCGTGGACGTGCGCAAGCTCCTGGGCGGCACCTTCCACCACGCGGCGCACACGCTGCTGCGCCAGTTCGCGCACAACCTGGGGTTCTCCCAGTCCTTCACGGTGCTGGACCGGGAGGACGCGCGGGATCTGATGGCCTCGTGCGTGGCCGAGCGGAAGATCTCCCGCGAGCGGCGCTTTCCCCGGGCGGAGGTGGTGCTGGATCTGGTGTCCACGGCGATCAACCTGCAGCGCTCGCTGTCGCAGGTGCTGGTGGAGGATCGGCCGCAGTTCCTGCCGCTGGCGGAGGAGGTGCTGGCGGTGGCGGTGCGCTTCCAGCAGCGCAAGCTGCAGATGAACCTGATGGACTTCGACGATCTGCTGCTGCACCTCAAGCGGCTCCTGGCCGAGCACGAGGCGGTGCGCACGCAGCTCGTCGAGCGCTTCCAGTGCGTGCTGGTGGACGAGTACCAGGACACCAACCGGCTGCAGGGCGATCTGGTGGATCTGCTGGTGGGGGAGCGGAAGAACCTGACGGTGGTGGGGGACGACTGCCAGTCCATCTACAGCTTCCGGGGCGCGGACTTCACGAACATCATCGACTTTCCCCAGCGCTACCCGGGGTGCGGCGTGTACCCGCTGACGCGCAACTACCGCTCCACGCCGGAGATCCTCCAACTGGCCAACGCCTCCATCGCGTTCAACCAGCGCCAGTTCACCAAGAAGCTCACAGCGGAGCGCGCCAGCAGCGCCAAGCCGGTGCTGGTGCCCACGAAGGACGTGGACGAGCAGGCCGCGTTCGTCGCCCAGCGTGTGCTGGAGCTCCGGGACGAGGGGACGCCGCTGGAGGAGATGGCGGTGCTCTACCGGGCGCACAGCCACTCCATGGAGCTGCAGCTGGAGCTGACCAAGCGGGGCATCCCGTTCCGAGTCCGCTCCGGGGTGCGCTTCTTCGAACAAGCCCACATCAAGGACGTGCTCGCCCACCTGCGCTTTGCCTCCCATCCGGGGGATGAGCTGGCCTTCAAGCGGGTGGTGAAGCTGGTGAACGGGGTAGGGCAGGCGACGGCGGAGTCCCTGTGGACGGCCCTGGCGGCCCTCCCGCCGGAACAGCCCCTCCACGAGCGGCTGGGCCACCCGGATGTGCGCCGCCACGTGCCACGGAGGGCCTCGTCGGGCTTCACCCGCTTCACGGCGATGATGGCCCGGGTGAACCGGCCTGAGTCCACGCGAACCCCCGGCCAGCTCATCGAAGACATTCTCACGGGAGGCTACAGCGAGTACCTCCGGGCCGAGTTCACCGCCGAGGAGCGCCGCGAGGACGACATCCGTCAGCTGGCCGAGTACGCCGGCCGCTTCGAGGACCTGGCGCGCTTCCTGTCCGAGATCGCCCTGGTCTCCGAGTTCTCCGCCGAGGACGCCATCTCCGGTGAGGAGCCGGACGAGTTCCTGACGCTCTCCACTGTCCACCAGGCCAAGGGGCTGGAGTGGAAGGCCGTCTTCGTCATCTGGCTGGTGGAGGGGCGCTTCCCCATGATCACGGCCATCCGGAACCCGGAGGAGGAAGAGGAGGAGCGGCGCCTCTTCTATGTGGCCGTCACTCGGGCCAAGGACGAGCTGGCGCTGATCTACCCGCTGACGACCAACCCCCAAGACGGGGCGCGGATCATCCTCCGCCAGTCGCGCTTCATCGAGGAGCTGCCGGTGGGGGATGACGCTCCGTATGACCGGCTCATCCTGGAAGCGTTGGAGACCCCGATGCTCCCTCGCATGGGGGGGGAGAAGGCGCTGCCAGGAGGGGGTTCGACGGGCCCCTCGGAGCCCGAGCCAGAGCCAGGGGACTAAGGGGTGGCGGCCAGAAACAGGCATGCCGCGTTCTGTCGTGGTACAGAAGAAGAAGGCGCTGCCTCTACCCTGGCCAGCGCCTCTCGATTTCCATGGCGGACAAACCTCGCATCATCGGGATTGACCTGGGCACGACGAACACGCTCGTGGCCTCCGTGCGCAACCGCATCCCGAAGATCGTCCCCACCGACCGCGGCAACCTGATCCTGCCGTCCGTGGTCGCGCTGTCGCAGAAGGGGGACATGCTGGTCGGCGGCGTGGCCAAGGATCAGATGGTCACCAACCCCAAGAACACGCTCTACGGCACCAAGCGCCTCATCGGCCGCAAGTACCACTCCAAGGTGGTCGAGGAGCTCAAGAGCTACTTCAACTACGACATCGTCGAGGGCCCGGAGGGGGACGCGGCGGTGATGCTGGGCGGCAAGACGTACAGCCTGGAGCACGTGGCCAGCCTGATTCTGAGTCAGGTGAAGACCATCGCCGAGCAGTTCCTCGGCGGGCCTATCCAGGAAGCCGTCATCTCCGTCCCCGCCTACTACAACGACAACCAGCGCAACGCCGTGAAGGAAGCCGGCAAGCTGGCGGGCTTCGACGTGAAGCGCATCGTCAACGAGCCCACCGCGGCCGCGCTGGCCTACGGCTTCAACCGGGGCCTGGATCAGAAGATCCTCGTGTACGACCTGGGTGGCGGCACCTTCGACGTGTCCGTGCTCCAGCTCACCGGCAATGTCTACGAGGTGCTGGCCACCGGCGGCGACACCTTCTTGGGCGGCGTGGACTTCGACAACCGCGTCATCGACTACGTGCTGGAGAAGTTCCTCGAGGAGCACAAGATCGATCTGTCGAAGAGCCCCATCGCCATGCAGCGCATCAAGAACGCTGCCGAGGCCGCGAAGATCGATCTCACCCTGCGCCTCAACGTGGTCATCGATCTGCCGTTCATCGAGGAGCGCAAGGGCAAGCCGCTGGACCTGCGCATCCCGCTCACCCGCGACATTCTCAACGGGCTCACGGGCGACCTGGTGGACCGGACCTTCAAGCTCTGTGACGAGGTGCTCGCGGAGAAGGGCATCAAGCGCTCGGACATCGACGAGATCATCCTCGTGGGTGGCCAGAGCCGCATGCCGCTGGTGCAGCAGAAGATCCAGGAGCACTTCGGCAAGCCGCCGCGCAAGGGCGTCCACCCGGACGAGTGCGTGGCCCTGGGCGCGGCGCTGCTGGCGGACTCGCTGGGCAGCATCGACTCGGTGACGCTGCTGGACGCGGTGTCCATGCCCATTGGCTACGGGCTGCCCAACAACCGCGTCAAGCGCATCATCGACAAGAACACGCTCATTCCCCTGGTGAAGAGCTTCCGGCTGCCGGGCCCGAACCCCGCCACCTCCCAGTTCATCGAGCTGGACATCTACCAGGGCGACAGCGACCTCATCGTCGACAACGAGTACCTGGGCACGGTGCGCCTGCCCGCCTCGTTTGCCGGGAAGAAGATCGACTTCAAGCTGACCGAGGAGTGCCTCCTGCAGGTGATGGTGGAGGAAGCCGACGGCATGAAGAAGGTGGATCTGGCCACCCGAGACACGCCCGAGGCGCTCAAGAAGGCCATTGAAGAGGCGCTCGTCAAGGAGCCGCCTCCGTCCGAGACGAAACAGTCCGAGGAGGGGGGCGGCCTCTTCTCGAGCATCTCGAAGGTGTTCCGCCGCAGCAGGTAGCGGGAGAGGCGATGCCGAAGTTCCCATCCAAGGAGTGGTGTGAGGAGGCGGTGCGGCTGACCAACGCGGACCCCGAGGCCGCCATGGCCGGCCAGGGCTGGACCGGGGACTTCGGGGCCGTGGTGGACCCCGAGCCCGGCAAGCTGGCCCGGGTCTTCGTCGTCCACATCGTCCCCAAGAACGGCCGCATCGAGAAGATGCGCGTGCTGGACGATCCGGACGATCTGGACGAGTTCGAGCCCGCTTATGTGGCCCGAGCCTCGTACACCGTATGGAAGGAGCTGCTGGCGGGCACCCTGGACCCGGTGGAGGCGGTGCTCAAGCGCCGCATCTCGGTGAAGGGCGATCTCCAGCCGCTCATTGAGCGGATGCGGTACAAGGGCATCGCGGACCGTGTCTTCGCTGCGCTGAAGACGGAGTTCATCGACGACAGGTGAAGGGCCGCGGAGGCATCTTCGAATGGGCATTGGCAAGGAGCTGAAGAAGCGGGCCCTGGGCGTCACAGCCAAGGCGATGGAGAAGCTCATGGCGGACGAGAAGCGCGCCATGCAGGTCGCCAACGCCCTTGGGAAGGTGCAGCGGGGCAAGCAGGCCCTCGACAAGGGGCAGGAGGAGCTGATGCGCGCCTTCCACTTCGCCCCCAAGAGCGACTTCAAGGCGGTGGGCAAGAAGCTCTCCAGCCTCAAGCGCCGCTTGCGCGAGCTGGACGAGAAGCTCGGCACCCTGTCGGAAGAGACGGACGGAAAATAGCGTTTGACACCTGCGGGGGCGGATGGCATTTACCCCCGCGTCGCACAGCGCCACGGGCGTATAGCTCAGCGGTAGAGCACTGCCTTCACACGGCAGGGGTCGCAGGTTCAAACCCTGCTGCGCCCACTCGGTACAGAAGCCGTGAGTCCGGGAGAAATCCCAGGATTCACGGCTTCTTCCTTTTCTGGCTCCCTGTGCCCGGTACTCGCCATTTGCCCGGCGCGGGGTATCCGCTGGTCGGCAAACGCCCTCCAGGGATCTCCCGGTCCAGGCAACACCGACTGATCTCCATGCGACACTGGAATGTGGGGGAGAGTGCTGAGTGATGCCAAACGTACGGTTTACATGGAACCAGGAGGGGCAGGTGACGGCCCTCGCGGAGCCACCGGACGACGTCCTCGCGGACTACCTGGCCGAGGAGGTCCGCAACGACTCGCGCCAGTGCCGCCGCCTGCTCGACATCATCCGCGCCCTGCGCCGGGGCAGCCACTCGTGCTGGCTGGCCGAGGGCGAGGCCTGGCACGTGAACCTGACGAAGGGGCGCGCGGTCATCGAGAGCGAGTTCGCCGTCCCGGGCCGCGCGCGTGAGCTGACGCTGGGGGAGTTCGAGGAGCTGGTCCAGTCCTGGCTCCGGTTCCTCGAGACCCCCCGCTGAGCCCGCTCAGGGCGCCTCAGGCGCCACGCGGGTGGGCGAGCGCTCCTTCGCGCTGGGCTGGCCGCGCGCCTTGATCAGCGAGGCCACCACCGAGCCGCCGATGAGCGCGGCGATGACGGCCAGAGAGACGAGGGCCGGCACCTTGACCACGTCCACCAGCGTCATCTTCGCGCCCACGAACACGAGCACCGCGGACAGGCCGACCTTGAGGTAGCTGAACTTCTCCACCATGCCGGCCACCAGGAAGAACAGCGAGCGCAGGCCGAGGATCGCGAAGATGTTCGAGGTGAAGACGAGGAACGGATCCTGGGTGACGGCGAAGATGGCGGGGATGGAGTCCAGGGCGAAGATGACGTCGGTCACCTCCACGAGGATCAGCGCCATGAAGAGCGGGGTGGCCAGCCACTTGCCGTGCTGCTTCGTGAAGAAGTGGTGGCCGTGGAACTCGCTGGTGGAGGGGATGGTGCGGCGGGCCCAGCGCATGGCCACGCCGTTCTCCGGGTGATCCTCCTGGTTGCGGTTGAGGAACAGCTTGACGCCCGTGAAGATGAGGAACGCGCCGAAGACGTAGATGAGCCAGTGGAAGCGCTGGAGCATCGCCACGCCGGCAAAGATCATCACCGCGCGCAAGACCAGCGCACTGAGGATGCCCCAGAAGAGCACCCGGTGCTGGTAGAGCGCGGGGATGCGCAGGGCCGAGAAGACGATGACGAAGACGAAGATGTTGTCGATCGAGAGAGACTTCTCGATCAGGTAGCCGGTGAGGAACTGCACACCGGGCTCGGCGCCGAACTTCCACCAGATGCCCGCGTTGAACAGCAGCGCGAGCCCCACCCAGACGCCGCTCCACGACAGCGCCTCCTTGAAGCGCACCTCGTGGGCCTTGCGGTGGAAGACGCCCAGGTCCAGCGCGAGCATCGCGAGGACGAAAAGGATGAACCCCGCCCAGAGGGCAGGGCTGCCAACGGATTCAAGTTCCAAGAGGTCCCCCTAAAGAGTGGTGCTCTCCCCAAGGCTGCTCACGGCGAGCGCCCAGGGCGCGCAGGCGGCGCACGCGCTCCGGAATGCTCGGGTGCGTGGAGAACAGCTGAAGGATGGAGCCCGCTCCGGCGAACGGGTTGACGATGAACAGGCTGGCCGTGGCGGGCCGGGCCGCCGGGCTGGGCATCATCTGGGCGCCCTGCTCGAGCTTCTGGAGCGCCTGGGCCAGGGCCTCGGGATCGCCGCAGATCTCCGCGCCGGTTCGATCCGCCAGGTACTCGCGCGAGCGCGAGATGCCCAACTGGATGAGCGTGGCGGCGATGGGGGCCACCAGTGCGAGCACGAGCGACTGGACAGGCGACAGGCCCTCCTCCTGCTCGTCGTCCTGGTTGCCGCCCGCGAACGCGGAGATGAAGCCGGCCGCGTTGGCCAGGAACGTCACCGCCGAGGCGATGGTGGCCGCGATGGTGGACACCAGGATGTCGCGGTTCTTGATGTGGGCCAGCTCGTGGGCAATCACCCCACGCAGCTCACGGGCATCGAGCAGGCCCATCAGGCCGGTGGTCACCGCCACGACCCCGTGCTCCGGATTGCGCCCGGTCGCGAAGGCGTTGGGCTGGGGATCCTCCATGATGAAGACCCGCGGCTTGGGAAGCTGGGCGTTGCGCGCCAGCTCCTCCACCCTGCGGTGGAGCTCGGGAGCCTCCGCGGGGCTCACCTCCTTGGCGCCGTGCATGGCGAGGACCATGCGGTCCGAGAAGAAGTAGGCCCCCACGTTCATGGCCAGCGCGATGACGGCGGCCAGGATGAGGTAGCCCTGGCCGAGTGCCCCTCCGATCCCGATGAGGACCGCGGAGAGCGCACCCATGAGGACAACGGTCTTGATCTGGTTCTTCATGGTCTTGGGTCTTGAATTAAGGGCCAGTGGATAATTCGGCAAATAGGAAATGTTTCGTTGACCCTTCGTTTAAACCGAAGTGTTCCGCTCGGACGCTGGGGAATTCGGGAAGGCGAGCCCTCGGACACGTGAAGCCGAGTGGTAGGCGCTGAACGAGCGCTCACACCCGGGAACCGGTGGTTGTGAGGCGGGCGTGAGCGCAGCCTTGTCCGCTGCGGCAGCGTTCGCTGCCTTACGGGGGGAACAGACGCATGCAGATCACGTTCATTGGCCATGCGGGCTTCATCGTGGAGACCGCTGGCGCCCTGGTGGTCATGGATCCATGGCTGTCACCCAAGGGCGCCTTTGACTCGGCCTGGATGCAGTTTCCGAGAAACCACCACCTGGCACCGAGGGTGCGTCAGCTGCTGGAGACGTCACCCAAGCAGCGGTTCTTGTACGTGAGTCACGAGCACAAGGATCACTTCGACCCAGAGTTCCTCGAGACGATCAAGCGCCGGGACTTCACGGTCATCATCCCGCGCTTCCGGCGGGCCGAGCTGCGCGAGGTGTTCCAGGCCTATGGGTGCGAGCGGGTGATCGCCTGTGCGGATCAGCAGGAGATCCCGCTGCAGGGCGGGGGGTACCTGAAGCTCTTCATGATGGAGTCCGGGACGAACCGGGACTCGGCCCTGCTGGTGCGCGGGGATGGGCAGAGCTTCCTCAACCTCAACGACTGCAAGCTGCATGATCGGCTGGCGGGCATCGTGGCGGAGGAAGGGCCCATCGACGTCTTCACGGCCCAGTTCTCCGGGGCCATCTGGCACCCCGTCTGCTACGAGTACCCGCGCGAGACGTACCGGGCCATCTCGCGGCAGAAGCGGGACAGCAAGTTCGAGGCGGTGGCGCGGGCGCTCGACACGGTGAAGCCGCGGGGCTACCTGGCGGCGGCGGGTCCGGCCTGCTTCCTGGATCCAGAGCTGTTCCACCTCAACTTCGAGAAGGACAGCATCTTCCCGAGGGCCTCGGCGCTGTTCGACTACCTGCGCCAGCGGCTGCCGGCGTCCAAGACGCGCTACCTGGAGCCCATGCCGGGGGATGTGTTCGACGTGGAGCACCTGGAGTGGATCCAGTCGGCGCCAGAGCGCGTCACGGAGGAGAACCTGGAGGCCTACCTGCGTGCGTACGCGATGGACCAGGCGCACGTGTTCACGGCACGGCACCACAACATCCTGCGCGCCGAGGTCGCGGAGATCCACGAGCTGTTGCGGGTGGAGCTGCGGCGCAAGCTGGATCAGCTGGATCTGCACAAGCGGGTGGGAATGCCGCTGTACGTCATGGTTCGAGAGGCACCGACGCGGCTGTTGCGGGTGGACTTCCAGTTGCGGCAGGTGGAGGTCGTCCCGTCGATCCGGGACACGACCCGGTACACGATGACGGTGAACGCGGTGGACATTGCTCGGGTCCTGGAGCGCAAGCTCAACTGGGAGGACTTCCTGCTGTCCCTGCGGCACCGGATGAGCCGGAACCCGGACGTCTACGAGCCGATCCTCCACGGCTTCGTGGGGCTGGAGATCGACGACCTGCACGAGTTCTGCGACGGCATCCGCGCCACGGAGTCCCGGCGCGAGCGCACCACGGTGGTGGCAGGGGATATGCGCTACTCCGTGCTGCGCTACTGCCCGCACCAGGGCGCGGATCTGGCCGAGGCCTGGGTGGAGGATGGCCGGTACCTGGTGTGTCCTCGGCACCGCTGGCAGTTCGATCTGCGCGACAGCGGACGGTGTCCGCTGAACGGGGCCTCGATCGACGCCCGGTGCTCGCACGAGGCGGAGCTCAAGCGGGAACCGGAGCGTGACAGGGCTGCGGCCTCGCCGGGGGTTCGGCCCGAGCCCTGAGCTCGAGCAGGCTTCAGGGCTGGAGGGCGAACATCTCCAGCTCGAAGCGGCCGTTGTCCGAGCGCAGGCCCACGGGCCCCTTGAGGGCGAGCGCCTCGCGAGGGAGCTCGCCCTCCCAGACGAGGATGCCATCCGCGAAGACGCGCAGCACCTTCCCTTCCTGCTCCGCGCGGAGCACGTGGGAGTCTCCCTTGACGATGAGGGGGACGGGCACTGCCTGGCGAGGCTCCAAGTTGGTGTAGCCCCGGTTCCCGCAAGAGTCGCTGTCGTGGTCACCCGGGTTGGACTTGATGGACACGACCAGGCCAGGCTCGGGGGCGAGCCGCCACATCACGTACGCCAGATTGCAGGCATCTTGGGCGCGCAGCTTCAGGCCCACCTGCAGGCGATTCTCTCCAGAGGCCAGAGGCAGTTGGCGTCTGGTGGGTCCCAGGTAGGTGAAGTGCAGCTCCGCCACTGAGGAGGAGGAGGAGGGGACGACCGCACGCATCTTGGGGACGTCGACAAGAACCTGCCCCTCCTTCTGGCCCGGCTTGAGCACTCCCTCCGTGGTTTTGAAACTCTCGAGGGAGACTTGCTGGAAGTGTGTTGGCGTCATTTCACCCGCGCAGGCGATGGGCGCGGGGCTGATGAGCCCCAGCGCCAGGACGAACAGTGGTGACCTCATGGTGTCTCCCTTCCCAGAAAAGTGCCGAGTGCATCCAGGTGAGCGCGAAGCCAGGCCTGCTCCGCCCGCAGCCGCGCCAGCTCGAGGACGACGTAGTCATGGAAGCGGCGAATCTTGCTTGTCTCCAGGGACTGGATGGACTGGAGCTGGCCTTCCAGATCTCCGATGAGCACGGTGACCTCTCGCAGCCGGGTCTGTTCGGCGCTTCGGGTGGCGCGCAGCTGCTCGAGCAGCCGCTCCACACGCTGGGGCAGCCCCTCCACCTCCTCACCGAGGGCCTTCGGCCGGGCCGAACGCGCCCGCTGGTTGGCCGCGGACTGGCTCAGGCCTCCGAGCTTGTAGGAGACGGTGAGCGTTCCAAAGAGGGGCAGATCCTGGGGCACGTCGATCAGCTCGTCGTAGCCACCCCGCAGGGTAACGCTCCAGGCGGTGGATCGGCGCACCTTGCCGGAGAGCCGCTCGATCTCATCCTCCGCGTCTCGTAGCTCCTGGAGCAGCGTGGACAGAGACTGCTCCGGCCGGGGAGGCAGGTGCGCGAGGCGCTCCTGGGCACGGAGGGTGTCCGCCGCCAGGGCCCGGAGGGCATCCAAGCGGAGCTGGAGCGCGTCGAGCTCCTCCAAGGTGGCCCGGCCCTCCCGCACGTCCGTTCGCAGAGACTCCACCATCCGCTCCCCCTCGGGGAGCGCCGGCTCGAGCACCGCGAGCCGCGCCTTCAACGCGGGACCGGCTCCCGCATCGGGTCCGGACGCCAACGCGGACTGAAGCGCCAGAATGGCCTGATGGCGGCGGCACTCTGCCTCCGCGCGCTGTCGGATCGTCATTCCCCGGTAGACTCCGACGAGCTCGTAGCCCAGGCCCGCGGTGATCCGGAGCTTGGGTTCCCCCAGCGGAGCACTTCCGGCTCCGCTCGTGGCCTCTCCGGCGTTCACCATGCCCGTGCTGGCGAAGACCTCGGGTGCTAGCAGCACCGCAGTCTCCGAGTCGGTCACGCCCCGGATGTACTCGCACCACTGTGTCTCGGCTGACTGGGCTCGCGCCGAATGCCAGGCGGCGAGGCAGAGCAGGGTGCTCCCGATGATGGATATCCTCAATTGCCTATCTCCAGTGGCGCTACAGAAGAAGCGGAGGCCGTCCCAGGTGCAGCAGCTCTTCCTGGGCAGAGGCCCTGTCTTGCAGATGGAGCTCCACCATGACGCCTCGCAGGATGTGCTGGCGGATGGGGTGCTTCACCGCCACCTCTCCCTCCAGCACCGTGCCCACGACGCCGACCTGATGGCACCACACCAACTTCGCCGAGCAGGCGTAGAGCGGCGTGCCAGGAGGTGCGCTCTCCAAGTTATCGTACGGAACGAATGCCACCGTGAGGTTCCCCTCGAGGGCCCGCAGGTGCGGGGCGGCCCGGATGGTGCTGAGCAGCTTCTCGTACCGCTCCGCGGCCGAATCGAGCGCTCGCAGATCCTCCTGGAGCGCATTTCGAAGGGACTCGGTTCGGGCGTGTTCCAGCACGGAGCGGGTGTGCTCGCGCTCCAGCAGGAGCACCTCCGTGGTCATCGCGGGGGCTTCGCCTTGGCGTCCGGCCCTCGCGGCGTCAATGCCCTGAATCTCCCGCCGCAGCTCTTGCTGCCGCGTCTCCAGATCCACGGCATGCTCCGCCAGCGTGAGGTTGCTCTGGGCGATCTGCGCCAACTGGTGGTTGGTGGTGAGGTGGGCCTCTTGATCGAGCAGCCGGGCGCCATAGAGCGCCTCGGTGCGCACGCGAGACAGGCCGGAGTAGGCGCGGTTGGACTCCTCGATCTCCTGGCGGGCCTGCTGGTACGTGTGGAGCAGGGAGGCCATGCGTCGCAGAGCCTGCTTCCGGGAGGTGCGCTCACCGCGCAGCGCGGCTTGGAAGCGCTGCTGGAAGTCCTCCTCGGCGGCGACGGTGCGCTCGGCGTCCTTGAGGCGATCCTGGACCTCTCTTCGGTGGGAGAGCACCTGATCTCGCGCGGAGGTCTGCTGGGCGAGCTGCGCGTTGAGTTGGAGGATCTCTGGATCCGTGGGGGAGAGGATGGTGGGTGCCACCCAGCTCCGGCTCACGAGGAAGAAGCCTTGGAGGCTCAAGTAGCTGATGAACCCGAGCAAGATGAGGCCGAGCAGGACGGTGCCCAGCGCCTTGTAGGCGTTCACGGCGACCGAGTTCACTTTGTTGGCGACTTGCTGGTTCATGGAACGTCCTACCCGGGTGAAGAGGAGGAGAGCGAGAGATCCTGGGGTGGAGACGGGACCGCGCTGGCGGGACTGCCGCGGGTCTCCCAGCTGCCCGAGTCCAGGGTCAGCAGGGCCAAGGGAGTGAAGAGCGCATAGGTGACCGGCATCATCAGCGCCATGGGAAGGAAGCAGAGTGCGGGGACGCGGCGGTCCTCGGGCAGGTGGCGGGTCTCCCTGCGGTAGATGAAGCCCAGGAAGGCCACCACCAGCACGTGCATGGTGAGGATGTCCCAGAACTCATCGTTCAGGACGTTGTGGATGATGACGATGGGGTAGGAGAGCAGCAGCGCGAGCTGCGAGACGTAGTGGACGGCGACGACAGGGTGCAGCCGCCACGCGTGGCTCAGCCCGCCGATCATGTCCACCAGGTTGGAGCGCCGCCAGCGCAGCTGCTGCGCGAAGTAGCCGGCCAGGTTGGCGGGCGCGGCGGTGAAGCAGAACGCCTCGGTCGTGTAGATGGTCTCGTAGCCCGCCTTGATGATCTGGCGGGTGAGGAAGCGGTCCTCGCCGTACTTGATGGGGATACCCGCGATGGCGCGGGCCTCGAGGATGGGCTCCAGCTCCTCCAGCACGCTGCGGCGGTACGCGGTGAGGCAGCCCGACAGGCACATCACCGTGCGGAAGCTCCGCTCCAGATCCTTGAGCCACTCCTGGGCGAAGTGGAACTTGATCTCGATCATGCGCGTGAGCCAGTTCTGGTGGCGGTTGGTCACATACGTGCGGCCCCCGACGGCGGCCACGTTCGGGTAGAGGAACCGGCGGATGAGCTGGCGCACGGCGCTGCGATCCACGATCACGTCCGAGTCCACCGAGACGATGATCTCCGCCTGGGTGGCGCGCACGCCGCGGTTGATGCCCTTGCGCTTGCCCATGTTGGTGGGGTTGCGCATCACCAGGACATTGCGGCGGCCCTGGGCGGCCTTCTGGGCCCACGCGTAGCTGTCGTCCTTCGAGCAGTCGTCGACGACGATGATCTGCAGCTTGTCCGCTGGGTAGTCCTGCTCGAGGAGGCTGAGGATGGCGTGGTAGATGCCCTCACCCTCGTTGTAGAGCGGGATGATGATGGCCACGGTGGGCTCATAGTCGTCGTTCGTGGCATCGAACCGGGGACCTTGGAGCCGCCGCAGCAGCGGCCCGAGGATGTAGCGGTTCATCAGCACAACGAGGAACAGCATCTGGATGGGAAAGAGTTCCATCGGTCAAGAAGCCCTCCGCGTGCCTGTGCGGCGCGAAAGGTCGAGCCCCCGACGCTGGGGAGCAACCTGCCTTGGAGGGTGATGCACCGGGCTGAGCGCGGGCTGACGTCCTCTGTCGCGCACGGCGCTCGGCTGTGAGGGATCCTTGGACTCGGGTGTGTCGATATTAGGTTGCCTGCCCACCGACGAACTCAGGGGGCAGAATGAGAGCTTGCGGTCCGTGGCTGAGACTTGGAGTGCGGGTTCTGTGTGTGGCGTGGATCTTGTGGAACAATCCTGCGGAGGCACAGAGCCCCTCGGAGTCTGGCCAGTGGGGGCCGCTGGTGACGTGGCCCATCTCCGCGACCCACGTCACCATGCTGCCTACGGGCAAGGTGTTCTTCTTCGGGGAGTTCGAGGAGGGCTTCTGGCCCTATCTCTGGGATCCCGTCACGGACAACCTCTCGGAGCTGCCCCAGCCGCACTACAACATCTTCTGCTCGGGGCACTCATACCTGGCCGATGGTCGGCTGCTCATCACCGGGGGACACATGGAGTCGCATGTGGGCGAGCCCCACGCGGTCATCTTCAACCCGCTCACGTCCTCGTGGGATCACGCGCCGGACATGAACGACAAGCGCTGGTATCCCACGAATACGACGCTGCCCAACGGGGACGTGGTCGTGCTGTCCGGCGAGACCACGGGGGCGGGCACGAACAACGATCTCCCGCAGCGCTGGGATGCGGCCTCAAGCACGTGGAGGAGCCTCACCACGGCGAGGATGAATCTGCCGTACTACCCGCGAATGTTCCTGGCGCCCAACGGCAAGCTTCTCTACGTCGGGCCGGGGCAGACGACCTACTACCTGGAGCCGGAGGGGACGGGGGTGTGGTTCGAGTCCGCGCAGACTCTCTTCAGCGAGGGGAGGCCGTACGGTGGCGCGGTGATGTTCGACAACAAGATCCTGCTCGTGGGGGGAGGGAATCCTCCGACGGAAACGGTGGAACTCCTGGATCTCAACAGCGACGCGCCCACGTGGCAGGCCATGGCGCCCATGAGCGTGCCTCGGCGGCAGCACAACACCACCTTGCTGCCGGATGGCACGGTGCTGGTGACAGGCGGCAGCAGTGCCAGTGGATTCAACAACGCCGACGGGGCGGCCTACCACGCGGAGGTCTGGAATCCCGCCACGAACACGTGGACGTCGCTCGCCAACGGCTCGGCCTACCGGGGGTATCACTCCACCTCGGTGCTGTTGCCGGATGGGCGGGTGCTCAGTGCGGGCGGACGTCTGGTGCACACCGCGCAGGTGTTCTCGCCTCCCTACCTCTTCAAGGGGCCGCGTCCGAGAATTTCCTCGGCGCCGGCCGTGGTAACGCCCGGGACGCGCTTCTTCGTGTCCACGCCTGATACGGGGATCCAGAAGGTGACGCTGATCTCCCTGGCCTCGGTGACGCATGCGTTCGATCAGAACCAGCGGTTGCTCACGCTGAACTTCACGCCAGCGGGTGGGGGCATCTCCGTCACCGCGCCTGAGACGAGCATCGCGGCGCCTCCGGGGCCGTACATGCTCTTCCTGGTGAACGCGCAGGGGGTGCCTTCCGTGGCGAGGATCGTCCGGGTGGAGGCGGTGAAGCCCAAGGGCACCCGGGTCATCAACTTCAGCGACGTCTGGAAGTACGAGGCCAGCAACGTGGATCTCGGCACGTCGTGGATCTCGGTGGACTATGACGACTCGGCATGGCCGTCAGGGCCAGGGCAACTCGGCTTCGGAGACGGGGACGAGAACACGGTGATCCCCCGCACCATTCCGTCGCAGCCCTCCGTGTACTTCCGCAAGAAGTTCACCCTGGATGCGCCGATCACGGTCGCGCGTCTGGATGTGCTGCACGATGACGGCGTGCAGGTGTGGATCAATGGCGTGCCGGTCTTCTCCAAGTACGTGGACAGGGGGGTTGGTTTCTCCCTCTATGCCTCGTCGTCCGCGACCAATGAGTACAGCCGGGCCACGCTGCCCATGTCACCCAACCCGTTCGTGGTCGGCGAGAACGTCATCACGGCGATCGTGAAGCAGGTGGGTGGCGGCTCGAATGACCTGACCTTCGCGCTGGGGCTCGAGGTGGAGAAGATGCAGGGGCCGCTCCCGGACTCGCTGCGCATGGTGACGCCCAATGGAGGCGAGACCCTCCATCCCGGGCGGATTGTCTCTCTTCGCTGGGACAGCGGGGGGAGCGTGACCGCGGTGGATCTGGCGTACTCGACGGATCTGGGAGCTACCTGGACGCCCATTGCCTCGGGGGTGTCGTCCAGTTCGGGGGGCTATTCGTGGAGGGTGCCCACCGTGGAAACCACCCAGGCGCTGGTACGGGTCACCAAGGCAGGGGGGGGGCTATCGGACGCGAGCGATGCTCCCTTCACGATCAGTGAGCAGCTTCGCCTGTCGGTGATCGCGTTCGGCTCCACGTGGAAGTACGAGGACAGCGGCCTGGATCCGGGAGCTTCGTGGAACCAGCCAAGCTTCAATGACTCGGCGTGGAGATCCGGCGCGGGGCAGCTGGGCTACGGAGACTTGGACGAGGCCACGGTGCTCAACAAGACAGCTCCCGCGCAGACCTCCGTCTACTTCCGCAAGAAGTTCACCCTCCCGAGCATGGCCATGTCGGCCACCCTGCGCGCGCTCTTTGATGACGGGGTGGTGGTCTACGTCAATGGAGTGCAGGTGTTCTCGCGCAACGTGAACAACCCGGCGCATGCCAAGTACGCCTCGCTGAGCGTGAACAACCAGCAGGAGACCGTGAACCTGGCGCTGTCACCCAATCCGTTCGTGGTGGGGGAGAACACCCTCGCGGTGATGGTGAAGCAGGTGGGGGCGACCTCGCCGGATCTCTCCTTCGATCTCGCGCTGGATGTCGGCGTCATGGCCGAGGAGCACTGAGGGCCTCGGCGCGCTGGAGATCCCGGGTGAGCTCCTCGCGCCGATCCTGGCGCTGAGCCTCGGAGGTGAAGGTGATCTTCTCCAGCTCTTCCTGGGTGGCGCGGGCCACGCGGGCCACGCCGTCCCTGGCGATGACGCCCACCTCATAGGCCTCCACGGCGGCGCCCACATAGGTGTCGAAGAAGAAGATGCGCTGGGCGCGCCAGGCCTTCCGGACGGACTCGGGGGTGGCGACGACGTCGTGAATGAAGATGGCGCGGACCAGGGCCGGGTGGGCCGCCAGCATCTGCTCGCCGAAGGCCACGTCTCCCTGGCCGCTGTCGCCGGTGAAGACGAAGCCATATTCGGGATAGAGCTGGGCATAGCGGGTGAAGTTGTCGAACTTCTTCTCCGCGATGCGGGCGTTGCCGATGAGGTGGGTGAAGGCGCCGGCGAGCATCACCGCCGCGCCCACCCCATGCTGGCGCAGAGTCTCGAGCGTCTTGTCTTCGATGAACCCGAGGGGATCCATGGGCCGGGCACTGACGAAGGTCAGATCGCCCTCGCGGCCGGGGATGACGCCGGGACCGCGATCGAGCTCGCGGTAGAACTGGAGCACGCCGGGGTACACGGTCTTGGGCGGGTAGCGCGTGTCCTTCCAGTTGCAGATGAACGTGTCGTCGATGTCGCTGAGGACCTTGTTCTCGCCGCTCGGGGCGGTGAGGGCCTCGCGCTGGATGTGGTCGAGGATGTCCTGGCGGATGGCCGGATCATCCACATCGGAGAACACGAGCTGCTGCAGGTCCCGGTAGTTGCCCCGGCCATCGAGCAGGTTCTTGAACTCGGTGAGCTCGCGGCCGCGCAGGCCGAGGAAGAGGGCTCGGATCATCCGCTCGGCCAACAGGGGAGTGGGGCCCTTCTGGAGCGAGAACATGAGGCCGCCGCGTACGGGTAAGCCCAGTTCGTGGGCGCGCTTGACGCACAGCAGCTCGAGTAACGCGGTGAGATTGTCCGGGCCGACGAGCCGGTCGTCCACGTCGGAGAAGAGCGCCTCCACATCCACATTGGTGAGCAGGTAGTTGAGCTCGGCGGCGGTGGCGGCCTCGAAGAGCTGGAGGATCTGCTGCTCCTCGTGGCGATCAGTGTGACCGGTCATCAGAGCGCGGAGCGTCTGGAGTTTGGGCGTCGCGGTGCGGAGGTCCACAGGGGCTCCCGGGAGGCGCGGCGGATATGGCCGCGAGCAGTCAGGGATCAGCCTAGCTGGAGGGAGGTGGGACGGGGAGGCATGGACGTATGGGGTTCGTGACAAGGAGGACGGAGCCTGCTTCGCTTGGCCCTACATGACACCGGGCTCTTCCCCGCATTCGTTGATGCCGCTGCCGCAGGACGAGGTCCACGTCTGGATGGCTGTACCCGAGGAGATAGAAGACCCGGGCTTGCTGGATACGTACCTGGGTCTGCTGAACCCCGAGGAGCGAGAGAAGCAGCGCCGGTTCTATTTCGAGAAGCACCAGCGGCAGTACCTGGTCTCGCATGCGCTGGTGCGGCTGACGCTGTCGCGCTACGCGCCCGTGGAGCCCCAGGAGTGGACCTTCGTCACGAACGAGTACGGCTGCCCGCGAGTGGAGGGGGAGGGGAACGCATGGCTGCGCTTCAACCTCAGCCACACGGACGGGATGGTGATGGTGGCGGTGGCGCGAGACACGGACGTGGGCGTGGATGTGGAGGATGCCCTCCGGAAGGGAGAGACGGTGGAGATCGCCGACCGGTTCTTCGCGCCTTCGGAGGTCAAGGCACTCAGGGCGTTGGAAGCCTCGCGCCAGCGGGCGCGCTTCTTCGAGTACTGGACCTTGAAGGAGGCGTACATCAAGGCGCGAGGGATGGGGCTCTCCCTGCCGCTGGAGCAGTTCGCGTTCGAACTTCAGCCCGGAGAGCATCCCCGGATCGCCTTCGATCCACGGCTGAAGGACGACCCGGAGACCTGGCAGTTCGTCCAACTGGGCCCTTCTCAGCGGCACATGGCAGCGGTGGGGGTGCGTCGGGCCCGAGGGCTGCCCTTGAAGGTACGCTGCCAGCGGACCCTCCCGCTCCGGAGGGACCAAGCTCCGCAGTTCCTGACAGTGACGGGGTGAGAACACTGTCAGGTGGGCGTTGGCGGTTCGGTCAGCCCCAGGGAGTGCGGCTACGTCCTTCCGCTCGTTGCGCGCACCGGGTCTCCTGCTATAAGGCACCCAATTAGGTGGTCCGGCCCCGTAGCTCAGTTGGATAGAGCGGTGGTTTCCTAAACCACAGGTCACAGGTTCGATTCCTGTCGGGGTCACTCTCTCCCTCCCGCAGCGCGGCCGATGCTCGCGAACCTCCACAACGCCGACATCCCGCGCCCGGTCCTCGACGTCCTCCGGCGCCTGCGCGAGCTGGGCTTCGCCGTCTTCCTCGTCGGTGGCTGCGTCCGTGACATGGTCCGCGGCGTCCCTCCCAAGGACTTCGACGTCACCACCAGCGCTCACCCGCACGAGGTCCAGGCGGCCTTCAAGAAGGTCATCCCCACTGGCATCCAGCACGGCACGGTGACGGTCGTCATCGGTGGCACCCACGTCGAGGTCACCACCTTCCGCAGCGAGGGCGACTATCACGACGGCCGCCGCCCCAGCACCGTCAAGTTCGAGAGCGACATCACCGAGGACCTCTCTCGCCGCGACTTCACCATCAACGCCATGGCCTACGATCCCATCAGCCGGGATCTCGTCGATCCGTTCGGTGGCCAAGCGGACCTGCAGGCCCATGTCATCCGCTGCGTGCGCGACCCGCACGAGCGCTTCTCCGAGGATGGCCTGCGCCCCATGCGCGCGGTGCGCTTCGCGACGGTGCTCGGCTTCATGCTCGAGCCCTCCACTCGCGCCGCCATTCCTCCCACGCTCCCAGTGTTCCGCAAGGTCGCCCTGGAGCGCGTGCGCGAGGAGTTCGTCAAGGTGCTCCTCTCGCCGCGCGCCGAGTCTGGCCTCGTGCTGCTGGCCGAGACGGGGCTGCTCGAGGTTTTCCTTCCCGAGCTGGCTCGCGCGGATGCCGAGGCCGCACGGCTCGCCCGTGCCGCCGCTCATGCCGTCCCAGCCGAGGCCGAGCTCCGGATGGCCGCCTTGCTGGCGGATCTCGTCACCGGCCCGCAGGCCCGGGAGCTCGGCATCCGCCTCAAGTTCCCCAATAAGGTCGCCGAGACGGTGGGGCTCCTCGTTGAGCATGCTGTCCTCGAGAAGCGCTTCAGCGACGGCGACCCAGCGCTCAGGCGCCTGCTTGCTCGAACGGGGCTCGGCCAGCTGGAGCCCTTGCTCGCGGTCGCTCGTGCCCGGGTGCAGGTCCGCTCACCCGAGCGGCTCCCCGAGTTCACTCAACTCCAGGAGCGGCTGCGTGCCCTCGCTGCCGCAAAGCCTCCTCTGACCACCAAGGACCTGGCCCTGACGGGCGGGGACATCATGGCCACGCTCGGCGTGGGTCCCTCGGCCATCGTTGGCGAGGCCACCCGGTTCCTCCTCGATACCGTGCTTGATGAGCCCTCCCTCAACCAGCCGGAGAAGCTGAAGGAGCTGCTGCGGACCTGGCAGGCAGGGAAGGGGCGCTGAGCCCACCCGGGAATCCTCCAGGGCGTTCTCTCCTTCCCGGAGAGGCTCAGGGGCGGTAAACCCTCCGTCCAGCCTCCCTCGGTGGGTGGGCTGCTCCTGTCTGGAAGCATTCGAATCTCCCGTCCGCGAGTCGCACCCGGACAGGCCGGTGTGTAGGAAGAAGGTCGTCATGCGAGTCGTCATTGCCATGAGCGGTGGGGTGGACTCCTCGGCCGCCGCCGCGCTCCTCAAGGAGCAGGGTCACGAGGTGATCGGCATCACGCTGCGGGTCTGGTCCTACGAGGGCAAGGCCCAGTGTGGCAGTTGCTGCAGCCCTGATGACATCGACGATGCGCGCGCTGTCGCCCAGACGCTCGGGATCCCCTTCTACGTGGCCAACGCCGAGGAGATCTTCAAGGACCGCGTCATCAACCCCTTCGTCCAGTCCTACCTCGGCGGCCGCACGCCCATCCCCTGCGTGGGCTGCAACCGGGACGTGAAGTTCAACTTCCTCCTCAAGCGGGCCCGTGCCCTCGGCGCCAAGCTCGCCACCGGCCACTACGCCCGTGTTGAGCAGGTGGACGACCGTCACGTCCTGCGCCGCGCCAAGGATCTCGCCAAGGACCAGAGCTACTTCCTCTTCACACTCGGCCAGAGCGAGTTGTGTGACGTCCTCTTCCCCGTGGGCGACATGACCAAGGCCGAGGTTCGCGCCGTCGCCGAGCGCCACCAGCTGCCCACGAGCCACAAGCCCGAGAGCATGGAGATCTGCTTCGTGCCGGACGGCGACTACGCGGGCTTTGTGGAGAAGGTCGCAGGCCCTCAGCCCTCCGGAGAGATCGTCGACCCCGAGGGCCAGGTGCTCGGCACCCACAACGGCATCCACCGCTTCACCGTGGGCCAGCGGCGCGGGCTCAACCTCGGTGGCGGCGAGGCTCGCTACGTCCAGCGCCTCGAGCCGGAGACGAACCGCGTGGTGGTGGGCCCGGCTGCCGGTACTGGGCGGGACTCGTTTGGGCTGCTACAGCCTCACTGGGTGGATGCGCCTCCGCCGTCGGACCAGACCGTCGAGGTCCGCATTCGCCACCGTCACGCAGGCGCGCCCGGCCGTGTGGAGATCTCCCCGCACGGGCTGGTCTCCGTGAAGCTCCAGGAGCCCGCGCGAGCGGTGACGCCCGGGCAGGCCGCAGTGGTCTACGATCGCGATCGCGTGCTCGGCGGTGGCTGGATCGTCTGACCGAGCAGGAGGTGGGCATGCCGCGGCACTCGGGTGTTCTCTGTTTCGCGGTGCTCGCCCTGGCCGGAGGCTGCCAGAAGGCGCCTCCCAAGTCTGTCGCGGGACTGCACGCCGCGGGCGCCCCGGTGCTGCGCGTCGTTGGCGAAGAGAAGCGCCCCATCGCCGTGGGTTCGCACCTGCGCTCGGATGAGCACATCATCGCCACGGGCCCCGCGCTCATCGAGTACTTCGGCGGTGGCATGCGCTTCCTCGATAGCGGCGACGAGCTCGACGTGGGTGAAGCGGATGAAGCCAAGCTGCTCGGGCCTAACATCCCCACACGGCGCTGGGCCAACGGCACCGTGCAGGAGATTCCTCCCGCGCAGCGGCTCGTGGCGGCGCGGTACACGAACGTCGAGTTCACTCCGCCCCAGGCCAATACCGAGCTCACCACGTCCGACTACTTCAAGGCCTTCTTCACTCCCAACGGGATGGACAAGCTCTCCTCGGGTCCCCGGCCAGATGGGCCGTCCAAGGACCTGCCTCCGCCGCCGTTCCGCCCCAAGGTGCCCTACATCCACGCGGGACCGCTCGGGGAGGGGGGCCCTGTCGTCACCGTTGACGATGGCTTCGCGGTGGCCGAGACCGATGACCTCACCACTGCGGTGCTGCTCGAGGATCGGCAGATCCCGCTGGGGCATACCCTTCGATTGATAGTCCCCAAAGGCTCCGAGCTGACGATCCGCTTCGCCAACGGACAGTCGCTGGAAGTGGAAGGCCCCACGGATCTGCGCCTGCGGTGAGCCCTCGGGGCCATGTCATCCCCGGGCTGTACCGTGGGGAGATCATGACCAAGAGCCAACTCATCGAGCGCATCGCGGAGAAGGCCCCTCATGTTCCGCTGCGGCGAATCGAGGCCATCGTCAACGCCGTCTTCGAGCGCATGACCCAGGCCCTCCAGGCCGGACAACGCATCGAGCTGCGCGGGTTCGGCTGCTTCACGGTCAAGGTCCGCCCCGCCCGCAGCTGCCGCAATCCCAAGACCGGAGCGTCCGTTTCCCTCCAGCAGCGCTCCACCGTGACCTTTGCCGCGGGCAAGGAACTGCGCGAGCGCCTCAACCGCGTCCGCGCACTGCCTCAGTCTCGGGCCAGAGAACCTGCCCACCTCCCACCTTCGCCGCACCCTCGGGAGCCGGGGCTTTCCTCGTACCACCTTGGCTCCGCAGGTGAGGTTGCTCCGCGAATTTGACCGACCCCAGGGTGGGGCGTACCTTCCAGAGCGTTGGCGCTACAGGCCGCAACACGGGCTGCGCCCGGCCAGATCGCCATCGCACGAGGAACGCCAAAGCCATGCGGGATGCTCATCGGATGAAGGAGAAGTTCGACGTCTCCCTCGACAATCGGCAGATCGTCAGCCTGTTGATCGCAGGGATTGTCGTGATGGGCGCCGTGTTCGTGCTCGGCGTCGTGGTCGGCAAGAAGCTCGCCGGCAACGCCGAGGCCTCCGCCGCGCCGGATCTGCTCTCTGCGCTCGACGCCAACGCCCAAGTGCTCCAGGAGGCCCAGCAGGAGCCTCCGCTGACCTTCCAGGACGAGCTCACGCGCAAGTCGTCCGCCGCTGCGGCCCCCGAGCCGAAGCCCGCCGCCAAGCCTCCTGCGGCCAAGCCCACGCCCGCGCCGGCCGCCGCCGCCGCTCCGGCTCCGGCCACGAAGCCCGCGCCGGCCGCCGCTGCGGAGAAGCCTGCCGAGAAGCCCGTCGAGAAGCCGGAGACCGCCTACAGCGCTGCCGACGAAGAGCTGGCCGCCCTGGCTGCTGCCAAGCGCCCCCAGGCTGCTGCGGAGAAGCCCGCGCCGGCCGCCACCCCCGCGCCCAAGCCCGCCTCCACCACGGCTTCGGCTCCCGTGGCCGCCCCCAAGCCCACCGCGGGTGCGGTGGCCGAGGAGACCGTGCCCACCCGTACCACCACTCCGGCCGGTGGTGGCCTGAAGGAGGCCATTGCTCGGGCCACCCAGCGCCCCACCGAGACCGCTCCCGGTGGCGCCTTCACGCTCCAGCTCTCCGCCTTCCAGACCCGGGAGGAGGCCGACCGCTTCGCCGGCCGGTTGCGCGACCGGGGCTATGCCCCGTATATCGTCACCGCCGAGGTTCCCAACAAGGGCACCTGGTACCGCGTCCGCATGGGGAGCTTCCCCAGCAAGGACGCGGCAACGCGGTACCTGACGGATTTCAAGCGAGAGACCCAGCTCGATGCGTTCGTGGCCGGTACGAACTAGCGAGGGCGGGCAAGGAAGAGCAGGAAGGAAATGACGGCGACGAGGCGGGTGGAGAAGCCCTGGGGCCATGAGCTGATCTGGGCTCACACCGAGCGCTACGTGGGCAAGCTCCTGCACGTGAAGCAGGGACACAAGCTCAGCCTGCAGTACCACAACAAGAAGGACGAGACGATCCACGTCCAGAGCGGCAAGCTGCTCCTCGTCGTCGACGAGGGACAGGGGCTCATCGAGAAGCAGATGAACCCCGGCGAGAGCTACCACATCAAGCCGCTCACCCATCACCGCATGGTGGCCCTCACCGACTGCGACATCCTCGAGGTCAGCACCCCCGAGCTCGATGACGTGGTCCGGCTCGAGGACGCCTACGGGCGCCAGGGCACCAGCAAGCCGTAGCGGGTGCAGGGCAGGGGAGGCCCACCGTTGGGGCCTCCTTCGGGCCTACTGGGAGTTGGGGTTCTTCGTCCAGCGATCCACGTTCCCGTCGCCGTCCAGGTCATCGCCGATGCGGTCCACCTGGCCGTTCTCCCAGTACTCCCAGTTGTCCACCCGGCCGTCGGCGTTGGTGTCGCGCTCCTTCCGGGTGAGCTTTCCCTTCTCGTAGTACAGCCACACGTCCACCTTGCCGTCGCCGCTCACGTCGCGCTCGGTGCGCACGTTCACGCCCTTCTCGTAGAACAGGACCGAGTCCACCTTCCCGTCGAAGTCCTGATCCATCGACTCGCGCACCTTCTCCTCGCGCTCGTCGAAGTACTGGGTGATGTCGACGCGGCCGTCCCCGTTGAAGTCGATCTCCTTGCGCACCTGGCGCTCCTGCTCCTGGCCGTCCGCGCCCTTGGCCATGACGTAGAACGTCCACACGTCCGGCTTGTTGTCGCGGTTGAGATCCAGCTCGCGCACCTTCTCTCCCGGTGCACGCTCAGGCCGGATGGGCTCCGCAGGACGGCTCGGATTTCCAATCGGCTCGGCCTCCGCCACGGGCCTCTTCCCGGCCTTGTCCCCAGAGCAGCCCACCAGCGCGGCTACCGCCCAGATGCCTACATAACCCCATGATTTCATTGGAGACCTGTCTGTGGGCATCACTTTCTTCACGCGCCACGACATTCCATATATTTTCACATATCGCCATGGCCCGAAAGAAGATCAGCACCACCATCTACATCACCCCCGAGCAGAACGAGCGCCTCAAGGCGCTGAACCAGAAGACCAAGGTGCCCGTGGCCGAGTACATCCGGCAGGGGATCGATCTGGTGCTGGACAAGTACAAGGCACAGCTGCCCGGACAGGCCACCTTCGACGAGCTCTCCTAGGCGGGCCAAGCGCATGCCACACATGCGAGGCAAGCGGGCGGTAGTGCTCGGTGGGGCGGGCTTCGTGGGCTCCCACCTGTGCGAGCGGCTGCTGGATGACGGCGCCGCCGTGGTGGCCGTGGACAACTTCCTGACGGGCGCCGAGGAGAACCTGCGCGGGCTGCGCGGCCGTCCCGGGTTCGAGTTCTTCAAGCAGGACATCGTCGAGGGTCTCTCGGTCGATGGGCTGGTGGACTTCGTCTTCAACCTGGCCTCTCCGGCCTCTCCGATCGACTACGCGCAGCTGCCGCTCGAGACGCTCCGGGTAGGCTCTATCGGCACGGAGCACGCGCTGCAGCTGGCCGAGGCCAAGGGCGCCGTGTTCCTCCAGGCCTCCACCTCCGAGGTGTACGGCGATCCGCTCGTGCACCCGCAGCACGAGGGCTACTACGGCAACGTCAACCCCATTGGCCCTCGTGCCGTGTACGACGAGGCCAAGCGCTACGCGGAGGCCATCACCTCCGCCTACGCCCGGGTGCGTGGCGTGAAGACGCGCATCGTTCGCATCTTCAACACCTATGGGCCGCGGATGCGCCTGAACGACGGCCGGGTGGTGCCGGCTTTCGTGAGCCAAGCCCTGCGAGGCCAGGACTTCACCGTCTTCGGGGATGGCAAGCAGACGCGCTCGTTCTGCTACGTGAAGGACCTGGTGGACGGGCTGGTGCGCCTGGCGCTCTCGGACGTGACGGATCCAGTGAACATCGGCAACCCCCGGGAGATGACCATCCTCCAGTTCGCCGAGGCCGTGCGGGCTGCCGCGGGTGGGGGAGGGAAGATTGTCTACCAGCCACTGCCCCAGAACGATCCCAAGCAGCGTCAACCGGACATTACCCGCGCGCGGACCCTGCTCGGCTGGGAGCCCCGCGTGCCCTTGGAAGAAGGTCTGCGGGAGACCATCTCCTACTTTCGCGCCGTTGCCAGCACCCACGGGGCTTCTTAAGTTGGCGGTACTTTTGAACTTTTTCGAGCCACGGGCGGTGGCGGGAGCTTCATCGTGAAAGTGCTGGTGACGGGAGGGGCGGGCTTCATCGGGTCGCACGTGTGCGATGCATTCCTGCGCGCGGGGCACGAGGTCATCGCCCTCGACAACCTGTCGAGCGGCAAGCGCGAGAACCTGGACCCTCGGGTCCGTCTGTCCGTCCGGGACATCCGCAGCCCCGAGGCTGCCGAGCTCATCCGCAACGAGCGGCCCCAGGTGATCTGCCACCTGGCCGCCCAGATGGATGTGCGCCGCAGCGTGGAGGACCCGCGCTTCGACGCCGATGCCAACATCCTGGGCATGCTCAACCTGCTGGAGGCTGCGCGCATCGCCGGCGTGAAGAAGGTCATCTTCAGCTCCACCGGCGGCGCCATCTACGGCGAGCAGGACGTCTTCCCCGCGCCGGAGAACCACGCGACGCGCCCGGTGTCGCCCTACGGCGTCTCCAAGGCCTCGGGCGAGCTCTACCTCGGCTACTACAAGGCCCAGTACGGCCTGCAGTACGTGGCGCTGCGCTACGCCAACGTCTACGGACCCCGGCAGAACCCGCACGGCGAGGCGGGCGTGGTGGCCATCTTCGCCCAGCGCCTGGTCGCCGGGCAGCCGTGCACCATCTTCGGAGACGGCGGGCAGACGCGGGACTTCGTCTTCGGGCCGGAGGTGGCTCGCGCCAACCTGCTGGCCTTCGAGAAGGACTACGTGGGCGCCGTGAACATCGGCACCGGCATCGAGACGGACATCAACCAGCTCTACGCGGGCCTGGCCGAGGCGGCTGGCTCCAAGGCGCAGGTGACGCACGCTCCGGGCAAGCCCGGCGAGCAGCGGCGCTCCTGCATCGACCCGTCGCTGGCCAAGAAAGTGCTCGGCTGGGAGCCGTCCGTGGGGCTCTCCGAGGGCCTGCGTAAGACTGTGGAGTTCTTCCGGTCCAAGGCGCGCGAGCCTGCCCGGGCGTCCGGGTAGTGCTCGGACGCATGGATTTTGGGTGGTTTCGGTGTTACTCAGGCGCGCTTTGACTTACAGCGCAGAGCGCACCCTTCCATGCCGGCCGAAAACGCCCATATCCGCAACTTCTGCATCATCGCCCACATCGACCATGGGAAGTCGACGCTGGCAGACCGTCTCCTCGAGAAGACCGGGACGCTGACCAAGCGTGAGGCCCAGGCCCAGTTCCTGGACAACATGGACATCGAGCGCGAACGGGGCATCACCATCAAGGCCCAGTCCGTTCGCATGAACTACAAGGCCAAGGACGGCCAGCAGTACGTCCTGAACCTGATCGACACCCCGGGACACGTGGACTTCGCCTACGAGGTCAGCCGCTCGCTGGCCGCCTGCGAGGGCGCCCTGCTCGTGGTGGACGCCAGCCAGGGCGTCGAGGCGCAGACGCTCGCCAACGTCTACATGGCGCTCGACCATGACCTGGAGATCATCCCGGTCATCAACAAGATCGACCTGCCGAGCGCGGACGTGGCGCGCACCCGGGAGGAGATCGAGGACGTGATCGGCATCGACGCGTCCGTGGCCGTGCCGACCTCCGCCAAGGAGGGCATCGGCATCGAGGACATCCTCGAGGCGGTGGTCAAGACCGTGCCGCCGCCCAAGGGCGAGCCGAACGCGCCGCTCAAGGCCCTCATCTTCGACAGCTGGTACGACAACTACCGCGGCGTCGTGACGCTGGTGCGCGTGCTCGAGGGCACGCTCAAGCTCAAGCAGAAGATCAAGATGTTCAGCAACAACAAGGTCTTCGAGGTGCAGGAGCTGGGCGTGTTCAGCCCCTTCTCCCGCCCCGTGCAGCAGTTGATGGCCGGCGAGGTGGGCGTCCTGGTGGCCAACGTCAAGGAGCTGCAGGACGCCAAGGTGGGTGACACCGTGACGGAGGAGGCGCGCCCCACGGACGCGCCCTTCCCGGGCTTCAAGGAAGTGAAGCCCATGGTGTTCAGCGGCATCTTCCCGGTGGACTCCGCGGACTACGAGAACCTGCGCGATGCGCTCGCCAAGCTCACGCTGAACGACTCGGCCTTCACCTACGAGCCGGAGTCTTCCACGGCGCTGGGCTTCGGGTTCCGTTGCGGCTACCTGGGCCTGCTCCACATGGAGATCGTCCAGGAGCGCCTGGAGCGCGAGTACAACCTCAACCTCATCACCACGGCGCCCTCCGTGGTGTACCGCATCACCACCAGCAAGGGTGAGGTGCTCCTCATCGACAACCCGGCCAAGCTGCCGCCGGTGCAGAACATCGCGAAGTTCGAGGAGCCCATCCTCACCTGCCACATCCACGTGCCCAATGATCACCTGGGCGCCATCCTCAAGCTGTGCCAGGACCGGCGCGGCGTGCAGAAGGACATGAAGTACCTGGGCTCCAGCGGCCAGCGCGTGCAGGTGACGTACGAGATGCCGCTGGCCGAGGTGGTGTTCGACTTCTTCGACAAGCTCAAGAGCGTGTCGCGCGGCTACGCCAGCCTCGACTACGAGCTGGCCGGCTACAACGAGGCGGATCTCGCCCGGCTGGACATCCTCATCAACGGTGAGCCGGTGGATGCCCTGAGCGTCATCGTCCACCGCGAGCGCGCCTACATCCGCGGCCGCGAGGTGTGCCAGAAGCTCAAGGAAGTCATTCCCAAGCAGATGTACGAGGTGGCCATCCAGGCGGCTATCGGCGCGAAGATCATCGCCCGTGAGACGATCTCCGCCATGCGGAAGAACGTGCTCGCCAAGTGCTACGGTGGTGACATCAGCCGGAAGCGCAAGCTGCTGGAGAAGCAGAAGGAGGGCAAGAAGCGCATGAAGTCCGTGGGCACGGTGGAGATCCCGCAGGAGGCCTTCCTCGCCGTCCTGAAGACGGAGGAGTAGCCGATGACCGCCGCCACCACGCCGGTGAAGCTCGCAGAGGCCCTGTCCGCCCGCCGGACGCCCGAGCAGCTGCGGGCCCGGCGCGTGCTCATGTGGCGGCAGCTCCTCACCAGCCTCTGGGCTCCGCTCACACTGGTGGGCCTGCTCTTCATCCCGTACCTGTTCGTCATCGAGAGCTCCCGCGCCGCCGCCTCGTGGGCCAAGCCGGCCATGCAGTTCTTCGGGGCGGCCATGTTCTTCTACTGGCTGGGGCTGCTGGGCTGGCGCCTGGCCTCCAAGCGCGAGCAGGCGCTGCGCAAGCTCCGCCACGAGGCCCGCGAGCTCTTCCACGAGGCCGAGCGCATCTTCCAGCGCCTCCCGGACAAGCTGCCCCCCAACGCCGCCGAGGGCCTCACCGAGCAGTCCATCCGCGTGGAGGACGCCTCCATCGCCGCGGACGTGCCCCGGCTGGAGAAGGAGGTCCGGGCGCTCGACAAGCTCCACGAGGACCTGTTTGGCGCCTACCGGAAGCAGTCCGGCTGGGAGACGGTCTCCGGCTTCGGCAAGGCGCTGGCCATCGCGCTGCTCATCCGCACCATCTTCATCGAGCCGTACCGGATTCCTTCCGGCTCCATGCTCCCCACGCTGGAGATCGGCGACCAGGTCTTCGTCAACAAGTTCGTCTACGGGGTGCGCATCCCGTTCATCAACAAGGTGCCGTTCCAGTTCATCCGGGCGCCCATGCGCGGGGATGTGATCGTCTTCAACAACCCCATCGAGACGGACAAGGACTTCATCAAGCGCGTGGTGGGCCTGCCGGGCGACAAGATCGAGGTCATCGACGAGGTGATCCACGTCAACGGCGTGCCGCAGCAGCGCCGGCTCGTCTCCAGCGACTTCATCGCGCGCAACCTGTCGCCGAGAGGCGAGTGGTACGACGATCCTTCCGCGCTGTACGAGGAGCAGCTCGGCGAAGTTGCCCACGCCGTGCTCCAGGATCCCAGCCACCCCCACGGCCACGTCACCGAGGGCCCCTTCGTCGTCCCCGAGGACCATGTCTTCGTGATGGGTGACAACCGGGACAACAGCTCGGACAGCCGCGTGGGCTTCGTGGGGATGGGCCACCCGCCCGCTTACGTGCCGTACGGGAACATCAAGGGCAAGGCGATGGTGGTGTGGTTGTCCCTGGGCTACGGCGGCCTGTTCAGTGGCTTCTTCGACGGTACGGGCCTGCGCCTGGATCGATTCTTCGAGCCGGTGCGTTGAAGCCTTCTGACACGCTTGACGCTCTGCGGTGGCGCTGCTAGGGCGCCACCCCGGTCTATGCGACACCTGCTCGGAATCGAAGGCTGGCGGCGGGAAGAGATCGAGACGCTGCTCGACCGGGCCGAGGCTCATCTTCCAAGGGGCTCGGCGAACGCCTCCGTCCTCCAGGGCAAGGTGGTGGCCAACCTCTTCTTCGAGGACTCCACCCGGACTCGCACCTCCTTCGAGATGGCCGCCAAGATGCTCGGCGCCCAGGTGCTCAACTGGACGGCAGCGGGCTCCTCGGTCTCCAAAGGTGAGACGCTGTTGGACACGGTGCGCAACATCGAGGCCACGGGCCCGGTGGCGCTCGTCATCCGGCACCGCTCCTCGGGCGCGCCTCACCTGGTCGCCAAGCACGTGCGCTGCGCCGTCATCAACGCCGGGGATGGCACCCACGAGCACCCCTCGCAGGCCCTGCTGGATGCCTTCACGCTGCGCAAGCACTGGGGGAAGCTGGACGGCCGCACCGTCCTCATCGTCGGGGACATCCTCCACAGCCGCGTGGCGCGCTCGAACATCCTGTGCCTCACGGCGCTGGGGGCTCGGGTGGTCGCGTGTGGCCCGCCCACGCTGCTGCCCGTGGGCCTGAAGGAGTTGGGCGCCGAGGTCACCACGAACCTGGACGCGGCGTTGCCCCAGGCGGATGCGGTGATGTGCCTGCGCCTCCAACTGGAGCGGCAGTCGGAGTCGTTCTTCCCCTCCACGCGCGAGTTCTCCCGCCTCTTCGGCCTCAACGTGGCCCGGAGCGAGAAGATGAAGTCCGGGGCGCTCGTCATGCACCCGGGACCCATCAACCGAGGCGTGGAGCTGGCGCCTGCGGTCGCCGATGGGGCCCGCAGCGTCATCCTGGAGCAGGTGGCGAACGGAGTGGCTGTGCGCCGCGCCATCCTGGAGGTGTGCTCGTGAGCGCCCCGATCCTCTTCAGCCGTGGCCGGGTCATCGATCCACGCAGCCAGGTGGACGGCGTGCGCGACGTGCTCCTCCGGGACGGCAAGGTGGCCGAGATCTCCGAGGCCCCCCTCCAGGTTCCGGGCGCCCAGGTGGTGGACGCGCGGGGGCGCTGGGTGCTCCCGGGCTTCATCGATCTGCACGTGCACCTGCGCGAGCCGGGCGAGGAAGGGAAGGAGACCATCCTCACCGGGAGCCGGTCGGCGGTGGCGGGCGGCTTCACCGCGGTGGTGGCCATGCCCAACACCAAGATCGTCAACGACAGCGCGCTCGTGACGGAGCTGGTGCTCTCTCGCGCCCGCGCGGCCAACCTCTGCCACGTGTACCCCGCGGGGGCCATCACCAAGGGCCTCAAGGGCGAGGAGCTCGCGGAGATGGGCGAGCTGATCTCCGCCGGCTGCGTCTGCATCACGGACGACGGACGCCCGGTGATGAGCGCCTCGCTGATGCGCCGCGCGCTCCAATACTCCACGCTGTTCGACATCCCCGTCATGGTCCACGAGGAGGACCTCACGCTGTCTGGCAAGGGCGCGATGACGGAGGGGCCCACGGCGACGCGGCTCGGGCTGGCGCCCATCCCGTCCTCGGCCGAGATCGTCATGGTGGCGCGGGACTTGGTGCTGCTCGAGGAGACGGGCGGGCGGCTGCACATCGCCCACATCTCCTGCGAGGGCAGCGTCCGCCTGGTGCGCGAGGCCAAGAAGCGGGGCCTGAAGGTCACCGCCGAGGCCACGCCGCACCACTTCACGCTCGATGACACCGCCGTGGGCTCGTATGACACCCACGCCAAGATGAACCCGCCACTGCGCCTGCGCCGCGACGTGGAGGCCCTGCGTGAGGCCCTGGCGGACGGCACCATCGACGCCATCGCCACGGACCATGCGCCGCACGGCATCCTCGACAAGCAGGTGGAGTTCGAGAAGGGGATCAACGGCGTGGTGGGCCTGGAGACGGCGCTGGGATTGACGTTGGCGCTGGTGCACGATGGCGTGCTCAGCCCGCTCAAGGCGGTGGAGCTGCTGACGGACGGCCCGGCGAGAGCGTTCGGGCTGCCGGGCGGTCACCTGGGGGCTGGTGCTCCGGCGGACGTCACGCTCGTCGACCCGGAGGTGGAGTGGGCGGTAGACGCGGAGCGGTTCTTCTCCAAGAGCCGGAATACGCCCTTCAATGGCCGCCTGCTCAAGGGGCGCGTGACCCAGACGTGGGTGAGCGGCAGGCTCGTTTTCTCGGACGGTCAGATCAAGGAGTCCCGGTGATGAAGCGAGCCGTGCTCGCGTTGGCGGATGGCACCACCTTCGAGGGGCGCGCGTTTGGCGCCACCGGTGAGAGGGTGGGCGAAGTGGTCTTCAACACGTCCATGTTCGGCTACCAGGAGATCCTCACGGATCCCTCGTACGTCGGGCAGATCGTCACCATGGCCTATCCGGAGATGGGCAACGTGGGCGCGACGCCGCAGGACGAAGAGTCCGTGCACCCGCACGCGGTGGGCATGGTGGTGCGCTCGTACACGGAGATCCCCTCGAACTGGCGCGCCAAGGAGACGCTGAACGCGTACCTCGCCCGCCACGGCGTCGCGGGCATCCAGGGCCTGGACACCCGGCGGCTCGTGCGCCACCTGCGCACGCACGGCGCGCAGATGGGCGTCATCTCCAGCGAGAACCACTCCACCGCGGCCCTCGTGGAGCGCGCCAAGACCGCGCCCGGCATGGAGGGCATGGACCTGGCCACGGGCGTCTCCACGAAGCAGCCGTACTCCTTCACCACACCGTCCCCGGACGTGTTCAGCAACTCGCCGCGTCCCGCGCCGGAGTTCCGCTTCGACGTGGTGGCCTACGACTACGGCCTCAAGCGCTCCATGCTGGAGTTCCTCGTGGACGAGGGGTGCCGCGTCACGGTGGTGCCCTCCACAACCACGGCCGAGGAGGTGCTCGCGCGCAAGCCGCACGGCGTCTTCCTGGCCAATGGCCCCGGCGATCCGGCGGCGGTCACGGGCGCGGACAAGACGGTGGCCAAGCTGCTCGGCAAGGTGCCCGTGTTTGGCATCTGCCTGGGGCACCAGATCCTCGCTCTCTCGCTGGGCGGCCGGACGTACAAGATGAAGTTCGGCCACCGGGGTGCCAACCAGCCGGTGAAAGACCTGACCACCGGGAAGGTGGAGATCACCGCGCAGAACCACGGCTTCGCTGTGGACGATGCCAGCCTGAAGGGCAGGGCGGTGGTGACCCACATCAACCTGAATGATGGAACGGTGGAGGGGCTCTCCATCCCGGATGCCCGGGCTTTCAGTGTTCAGTATCACCCGGAGTCTTCCCCCGGTCCGCACGATGCCCGCTATCTGTTCAAGCGTTTCGCGCGGCTGATGGCGGAGTAGGATCTTCGCGCGCCATGGACGCCCCTTCCGCTTCACCTCTGTCGTATCAGCCGTACCTGGACGAGCTCATCGCCTTCGGGAGCCAGGAGCCGCGCAAGGCGGACCTCTTGGAGGCCAAGGCCGAGTACTTCCGCCTCACGGGCGAGGTGTTCGAGGACGACAAGATCTTCGAGCTCCGGATGGCCTCGTTCCTGGACTACTACCTGTACGATCGTGTCTCGCCTCTCACGGGGAAGACGCCGGCCACCGAGCTGTACGAGCAGCGGCTGCAGAGCGCGGCCCCCGAGGAGGGCAACGCCTTCCGCAGCTTCACGGAGACGGTGCACGGGCTGTTCGAGGTGCGCAAGCTGGGCAAGGGCGTCATCCGCCTGCGCGAGCTGTTCTCCGGCAAGGACTTTGACGTCACCGAGCGCCGCAACATCGCCGGTCTGGAGACGGGGGATGTCATCGAGGCGCGGCTCATCCCGTTCGGCGGGCACCTGCTGTTCTCGGCGGCGTTCTGCTACCACCCGCGCGTGGCGGTGAAGGCCATCAAGGCCGAAGTGAAACGGCGCAAGAAGAAGGAGCCGGATCGGCCCGCCAAGGAGCTGGTCTGGGACTGCGCCATGCGCGCGCTCAAGGTGGAGCGCTACCGGCAGGTCGCCGTCGAGAAGCTGTACGACTTCCAGAACAAGACCCTGTGAAAGACAAAGACAAGGACGAGGCGCCGACCGTCATCGACTTGTCTGACCGCCGGCAGACGCCGAAGGAGCTGCCCGCCTTCGCGCCACCCGAGCCGGATCCGGAGCACCTGCGGCTCCGGGAGGAATTCTGGGCCACGATGAGCCCCCTGGCCGAGGGGCTCCAGGAAGTGCAAGGCACGCTGCTGGGGCTACTCATTCAGCTCGCGCTGCCGGAGCTGGATCGGCTTCCGCTGCGCACCATCCGCGAGGATCTCCGAGGCGTTCAGGGGATGCCCGAGGAACTGCTGCAGGCGTATGAGGCGGGGCTCGGGAGCTACCCGGCGCGCCTGCGGGAGGCGGAGTGGATGAAGGAGCACGCCTATCCGCTCGCGCATGACTACTTCCGGTACGGCGTGCAGGACTCCCAGCCGAAGGACATGGGCGTGTTGGTGGAGCGCCGGGTGTATCTGCTCGTGGATGGCCGCATGGTGCTCGTGCACGTGTCCGGCATCTGGAAGCAGCAGTCCAGCTCCGCCTGGGACACGCTGACGACGCCCATCTCCGCGGAGTTCATCGAGCCCGTGCAGGCGGTTCACCACTTCCCGTTCAACCAGTTCGTGTGGCAGCTGCGCGACCTGCTGTGGGACGAGTCCCTCGCGGTTCGTGAACCGGAGCCGGAGCTCGCGAAGCGGCGAGCGCGCTTTCTGGCCGTGGTGGGCAAGCTCTCTGGGGCCACGGCGGAGTACATCGAGCGGATTCGCCGTGCGGGTGTCACGCCAGCCTGAGCGTGTGAGGCTTCACCTGTACGGGAGCACCCTTCATCGTGATGGGGCCCTGGCTGGCTGGGCGCGCGGCCAACCTGTCTGACAAGTAGACCGGTTCGCTGCGCGCTCAGGGGAACAGGCGGCGCCAGTAGCTGTACGGCGTCGCTGCGGGCCGGGGGAGGAGCGGGGCGGGGTGGGTGAGGGTGCCTTCACGGACCTCGCCCTCCTGCCAGACAGGTTCCGAGGCAGGGTCGAAGGTCCCGCTGGAGCCGCCCACCACGGAGCGCACCAGCGGGACGCCGTACTCGCGGGAGCGGGCCACGGCCATCGCTAAGGTCATGCGGTGCATGAGCGCGCTCCGGAACCAGCTCTCGTTGCCGGCGTTGAGCAACACCATCGGCTGGGAGCCGGGCTGGATGAGTTCGGTGAAGGCGGCCTCGTAGCAGAGCAGGGGGTGCAGGCTCACGCCGTCGGCTTCCACCGCGGGCTGCGGCTGGGGCCACGCGGTCACGTCGGTCTTGAGGGTGTTGACGCCGAGCACTCGGAACAGCCGGCGGAAGGGCTCGCCGGGCAGGTACTCCGAGAATGGGACGAGCTTCTGCTTGTAGTAGAGGGGCCTGCCTCCCGGGAGTTCGACGAGGGCGTTGTAGCGCCCTGAGGGGGCCGCGAGCAGTGCCCCCGCGAAGATGCGTCCCCCTGGCAGACCCAAGGCCGCGCTGAGCGGGGCCAGGGTGGCTTCGCCGTCACGGATGACGGACTCGGGCCAGAAGGTCCAATCCGCCCGGAGCTGCTGCGTGGCCATCACGTAGCGCGAGAGCAGCTCGAGGTTGTCCTGGGGGCTGTCCTTCACCTCGGGAGGATCGATGCTGATGATGGCGGCTTGGACCCTCCGGGAAGCCGGGCCGGGGGGAGGGCTGACGGGGAACAGGGGGGCAAGGCAGAGCACCACACCCGTGGCCAGTGCATGCGAAAGGGCGCTCGGGGCCTGGTTCCAGAGCCCCACGCACGCGGCGAGGTGGAGCAGGAGCAGTCCCACGCCCCACGCTCCCAGCAGGGCCAGCCAGTTTCCCAGAGGCCCGAAGGCCAGCCAGTAGCCGTGGTGCAGCCAGGGAAAGCCGAGCCACACGTCATGGACGAGCGCTTGTGCCAGCAGCAGCCCTGGTGCGAGGAGGAACATCCAGCGCCGAGGCACGCGGCGCCTCATGAGCACCGCTCCGAGCCCCCAGAGCCCGTAAGGCAGCGCGATCAGCACCAGGAACCCACCCACCACGATGGCCCCAACGATGCGCTCTTCGAGCGTCAGCACATAGAGCACATCGGTAAGCCAATAGAGGCTGCTGGCTGCCAGGAGCAGGCCGAACACGGAGCCGGTGAGCAGCCCCGCGCGTGGCGTTTCGCTGTGGCCGAGCGCTCGGAAGTAGCAGGCAAAGCCGCCCACGAGGCCCAGCACGTTGGCCGGGAAGACGAGGATCAGGTGCGCTGACGCGCCCACCAGCAAGGCGCCGCCCCCTGCCCACAGGCAGCTCCGTCCCAGCCCTCCGAGCCTCGGCAGCGCCATCCGTGGGGGCTCAGCAGCCGGGCTTCACCCGGATCCAGCGGCCGTAATGGTCCGAGTGGGTATACGACGGCCACTTCCGCACGCTCGTGTCGATCGACTTCCAGCCCGGCGCCCAGCCGCTGTACGAGATGGAGGCTGGCGAGCAGGAGCCGAACGCGGCGGCCTTGCCGACCATCAGCGTGTCAAAGTCCCCCTTGGCGCCCGAAGCCATGCCGTTGTTGCCCGTATCGGCCGTGGAGCCGGGCCAGTTGGACTGGAAGCCCGCGGTCTCATATCCGCCCAGGGCCGCACCGCCGGTGGCGTATTCATACGGCTCGAAGAAGCTGCTCTGTGCGGAGGCCTGGAGAAGCAGCTGGTAGCCCTTGGAGTAGCTGAGGGCGCTCGTGAAGTCCGCGTTGAAGTCGCCCCCGAAGAGGATGAGCGCGGGCGGGTAGCTGGCTCGGTTGGCATTCACGCGATCGCGGATGAAGGCCAGCGACTGCTTCATGTTGGAGATGCGCGAGGCGTCGGAGGTGGAGTCCCCGTCCAGGTGGCTGTTGTTGCCGTACGTGAAGTGGGTGTTGAAGACGTAGTAGTAGCGGCCCTCCTTGGCGAAGATCGCGCCCCAGATGCCTTTCTCCTTGTGCACGTCCACGCCGTTCACCGTGGTGAAGGGCTGGAGCGTCAGTTCCTTCACGAGCGTCGTGCCCGTCTTGTAGAACATCACCAGCCCGCTGCAGTCGTTCTCGATCGCACCCTCGCCCGAGTCGTCGCAGTAGTAGTTGGCCGGCGTCAGCATCTTGTAGCCGCGCGCGGTCAGATCCGCCTTGGGGCCGTCCTCGATGATGTCGTCGTAATCCCAGGCCTCCTGGTAGAGGACGACGTCGGCGCACTTCGTCACCTTGCCGAGGCTCTGCTCCATCTCGTCTCCGAAGTCGGTGACGAATGGGACGTTGTGGAAGATGTTGTACGAGGCCACCGAGAAGTACCCGGTGTCGCTGCACGTCTCGTTGAGCTGCCAGGAGCGTGTGATCGAGGGATTGAAGTAGTCCACCTCGCTGGCGGCGTCGAACCACTCCTTGGGATGGCTCGAGTAGTAGGCGTCGAACGCGGGCGTGCCCTCGGCCCAGGCCGGGCCGGCGAGCAGCAGCGTGAGCGCAGCGGGCAGTACACCCCTGCGCCACTCGATCTTGTGGGACTCCATGGGCGAACTCCTTCGTGACGGCGATGCGGGTTATTGCAGGCGGTACTTCTCGAAGAGCTGCTGGTCGATCTCGGCCATCCGCTGGCGGCGCTGCTCCGGGCCCAGCCCCGCGCGAGCCAGTTGCTCCAGCAGGGCATCGCGCTCCTGGTTGAAGGCGTGCAGCCGCTCGCTCCGGTCTTGTTGCTCCTGTTGATTCGCCAGGTAGCGCTCGGCGGTCTCAGGCCCCGCGTAGCGCGCCAGCACCGCCTGCCGCTGCTCGGGGCCGAGCGGGCCTGCAGCCTCCTGGAGCCGCAGCGCGTGCTTCGCCAGTTCCAGGGGCTCCACGACGGACGCCAGCCGCACGCCGGACTCGCGCTCGATGCGCTGGAGCGTCTCTTCGTAGGCGGCGAGCTTTTGCTCGGCGGAGGTCTTGGGATCGTGGAGCAGGTCTTCCACCTGGAAGGGCAGACGAAGCACCTCGTCCGCGAGCCCGAACAGGCGCCGATCCAGGTCCGCTCCAACGATGCCGCGCCGTGCCTCGCGGAAGCGCTCGAAGGCAGCGCGGAAGGCCTCGTCGCGGGCCGTGGAGGGATCCGCCACCACGAGCCGCTCATAGGCCTCGTCGACCTGCGTCAGGAGCTCCCAGAACCGGGCCTCAGAGACATTCGAGGAAAGGGCCAGCCGCTCCTTCACGGCCGCGAACAGCAGTTCCCGGCACAGGCCCGCCGCGTCCACGGCAAGCGCCTGGGCATGGCGCTGTACGAGCCCACAGCGCCGCTCCAGGAGGCTCTTCAGGATGCGGCCTGGAGCGAGGGCAAAGTCTCCATGCGAGGCAGAGCGCTCGTAGGCCTGTCCCAGCGTCTGCCGGGCCTTCGCCATCAGGAACTGGGCCTTGAGCTGCGACGCCTCGGGAGCTGAACCACTCTGGGGCGCGCCAGGGTCCGAACGGGCGTGCCAGGGCGCGTCCGGAGGCGGCACCGACACTCCCGGAGCCACGATGGGAGCCGTGTCCTCTGCAGCCGGGGCGGCCCGAGGCGCAAGCGCGCGCCAGGCCACCAGGCCCACGAGGGCGATCCCCACCAGGATTCCCGGCGTTCTCAAGAAGGCTCCTCCCAGGCCATGGATCAGCCTTCCAAGTATCGCCTCTTTAACCTGGAAGTTGCGTTTTACTGGGAGTGAGAGCGCGCTTCAAGGGCCCGCGGGCGAGCGCTTGGAGCGGGGGCTTCAGATGCGGTGCACGGACATCATGTTGGTGCTGCCCGGCTCGTTGAGCGGCACGCCCGCCACGATGACCACGGGCGAGCCCACCTTGCACAGCCCTTGGTCACGGCACAGCCGGCGGACCTGCTTGAGCATCGCGTCCGTGCTCTGCAGCCGGCCCACCTGGAGCCCCTTCACGCCCCAGTACAGCGCCATCCGGTTCACCGTGTCCGCGTTGGGCGTCAGGCCGATGATCTGCGCCCGAGGCCGGAACTCGGAGATCAGGCGCGCGGTGTGGCCCCGCTCCGTATAGGTGACGATCGTGTCGATGCCCAGTTGCTCGGCCGCCGCCACCGCCGCCGCCGCCACGCCGGTGGACAGGTCATCCTTGCGCTCGACCAGCGAGGGGCGCAGGCCGCCTGAGACGACTCCTCGCTCCGTTTCTTCGACAATCCTCGCCATGGTGGCCGCTGCGTCGATGGGATAGCGGCCCGCCGCCGTCTCGCCCGAGAGCATCACCGCGTCCGCTCCGTCCAGGATGGCGTTGGCCACGTCGGACACCTCGGCGCGCGTAGGCCGGGAGTTGGACACCATGCTCTCCAGCATCTCCGTGGCCACGATGACCAGACCGCCCATCCGGTTCACCTCGGCCACCGCGCGCTTCTGGATGCCCGGCAGCTGCTCCAGCGGCATCTCCACGCCCAGGTCTCCGCGGGCGATCATCACCCCATCCGCCACCGCGGCGATGGCCTCCAGGTCCTCCACCGCCTGGGGCTTCTCGATCTTCGCAATCAAGGGCGTCTTCAGCTTGGACACGTGCTCGCGCGCCTTGCGGATGTCGTCCGCCGAGCGCACGAAGGACAGTGCCACGTAGTCCACGCCGAGCTCCTGGCCGAACGCCAGATCCACCGCGTCCTTCTCCGTAATGGTGGGCACCGAGATCGCCGCGCCCGGCAGGTTGAGGCCCTTGTGGTCCTTCAGGAGTCCCCCCACCTCCACCTTGGCGGTGACATCCCGGCCCGCGACCCGCAGCACTCGGAGTCGCACCCGGCCGTCGTCCAGGAGGATGACGTGCCCGCGCTCCACGTCCTTCGGCAGCGAGCGCACCGGCGTGGGGATGACCGTCCCCGCTCCCAGGACGGCGCGCGTGGTCACCGTCACGGTTTGGCCTTCCTTCACCACGAGCTGGCCGCCCTCGAACTTACCGAGCCGGATCTTGGGGCCCTGCACGTCCTGCAGGATGGCCACGGGAATTCCCAGTTTCCGGGACACCTTGCGGATGGTGTTCACCCGGCGGCGGTGATCGTCCTGCGTCCCGTGGGAGAAGTTGAGGCGCGCCACGTTCATACCGGCGCGGATGAGGCCCTCGATGACTTCCGGGGAGTTTGAAGCGGGGCCCAGGGTGCAGATGATTTTCGCCTTGCGCATGGGCAAGGCATCCTAGGCGGGGGGTAGCCCCCTTGACAGCTGAGATCGCGGAAGGCGAATGTTCACCTCGCGCGGGCGCCGGAGCCGTACCCGGCCCTCGTGTCTTTGCACCCTCAGCTTGTCTCGAGGAAAGTGAAAGCCCGGCTTCCCTGGGAGGGGGGGCCGGGCTTTCCAGTGTCACACCCTCGCGCAAGGGGTGGCTAGAGGCTGATCTCCTTGTGCCTGACCTGGGGCGCCACCGGCAGCTCCTCGACGGGCTCCTCGGAGCTCCCGCTGCCGCCCACGCCGGGGGACTGCTCGTGCAGCTCCTGGATGTCCTCGCGGCTGATGCCCGCCTGCGTCAGGACCTTGCGCGTCACGCGGATGCGGGCGTTGCCGTCCAGGGCCATGGCGATGGAGTCCGCCGGGCGGGCGTCCAGCTCCAGGTTCTTCTTGCCCTGCTGGATGAAGACGCGGCCGGTGTAGATGTCGCCGCGCAGGTCATCGATGCGGACCTCGGTGACGGAGGCGCCCAACTTGGACACCACGTCATCCAGCAGATCCTGGGCGAGCGGCTGAGGCGGCTCGAGGTGAGCCAGGCGGAAGGCGATGGCCACGGCCGCCGCCTCGTCCACGAAGACCGGGAGGACAATGGTCCCGTCCTGGGTGGTGAGCACCACGGCGTGGGTCTGAGCCTCGTCCAGCGGGACGACGTCGCGGACCACGAGCTCGACGAGTTCCTTGCAAGCTGCCGGGTCCGCGCCCGCTTCCGTGACGCAGGGCTCCGGCTTGGGCCCCGAGGGCGATGCGGCGAACGCTGGCGGCGCCGAGAGGGTGGGAAGGAAAAGCAGACCCACCAGCGCCAGCACGACGGCGGAGAGCGGGGCGAGAAAGAGGCTGGCGCGATTGGGTGTTTTCACACTCCAAACGTACGCACCCCCTCTGAGTACGCGAGGCCCTCGGGTGATTCCAGCCGCTCTACGGCCCCGTTGGAAGCTGGCTGGGCAGGAGGGCAGTCAGGCAGGCGGCGCAGTCAGCGCTCGTCCTCATCCTCGTCGTCGTAGTCCTCGTCGTCGTCGGCATCCTCGTCTTCGTCTTCGTCCTCGTCGAAGTCGAGCTCGTCGTCGTCCTCGGACTCCTCGTCGTCATCCTCCTCGTCCTCCTCCTCGAGCTCATCCTCCAGATCCTCGGACTCGAGCGTCATGCTGACCGCGAACTTCTTGCCCAGCACGGCGATCTGGGCGCGCATCTCCGTGAGCGCCGCGACGAAGTCTTCGGAGATGTTGGCGGGGGCTTTCGCTTCGCAGTGGGGGCAGACCAGCTTCTCGGTCCCCTCGATGAGATCCTGCGCGTCCAGCTCGAAGCTCGCCTCGCACTTCTGACAGGTGAAGTCGATGCTCATGGTCGTTGCGCGGAATACATAGCCGCCTAGTCGCCTGTCAACGACGGAGACGCCCGGGCGCGTTCTGGCGGCACCGGGGACAGATGTCCTCCCCGGGTGGGTTTCTTGTAGCCTCCTGCCTCCATGGAACAGCCCACGACGTTGGTTCATGTGCTCCACCAGCAGGCCACGCGGTACGAGCATCGCCCGGCGCTCTGGAAGCGGCGAGGCAAGACGTACGTCCCCACCTCCTGGCGCGAGTACGCCCAGCGCGTCACCCGCTTCGCTCTGGGCCTGCACGCCCTGGGGTTCCAGGCCAAGGGCGTGCTGGCCATCCAGAGCTTCAACCGCGAGGAGTGGCTGGTGTCGGATCTGGCCGCCATGGCGCTCGGGGGCGTGCCGCTGGGCATCTACACCACGAGCAGCGCGGAGCAGATCGAGTACATCCTCGGCCACAGCGAGGCGGAGTTCTTCCTGGTGGAGAACGCCAAGTACCTGGCCACCGCGCTGAAGGTGCGCGAGCGGCTGCCCAAGCTGCGCCACATCATCGTCATGGACGCGCCGGACGAGCTGCCCCCGGGCGTGCTGCGGTACACGGACGTGCTGGAGAAGGGCACGGGCGCGGACGAGGGCCCCTACTGGGAGCGCGTCAACGCACTGGAGAAGAACGGGCTGGCGACCCTCATCTACACCTCGGGGACGACGGGAAACCCCAAGGGGGTGATGCTGAGCCACCACAACCTCGTGTGGACGACGGAGAAGCTCATCCAGGCGGCACGGTTCGGCAAGGAGTCCAAGCGGATGCTGTCGTACCTGCCGCTCTCGCACATCGCCGAGCAGGTGCTCTCCATCTACGGCCCGCTGATGCTGGGCGCGCAGGTGTTCTTCGCGGACTCGATCGACTCGGTGCCGCAGAACCTGAAGGAGGTGCGGCCCACCTTCTTCTTCGGCGTGCCCCGCGTGTGGGAGAAGTTCAAGGCGAAGGCGGAGGAGGGGTTCCGCGCGCAGCCGCCGCTGCGGCAGAAGGTGCTGGCCTGGGCGCGCGGCGTGGCCACGCAGTACCACACGCTGGCACTGCGCCACGAGAAGGTGCCCCTGCCGCTGGAGGCCCAGTACCAGCTGGCCCGCAAGCTGGTGTTCGCGCCGTTGCATGAGCGCATCGGCTTCGATCAGGTGGAGTTCTTCTCCGTGGGTGCGGCGCCCATTGCCCGGACTGTGTTGGACTTCTTCGCCTCCATCGACATCATCATCCGCGAGGTGTGGGGCATGTCCGAGGTGACGGGCCCCGGGACGCTCAACACGCACGAGGCCACGCGGCTGGGCTCGGTGGGCCGGCCCCTGGTGGGCATGGAGATCCGCATCGCGGAGGACGGGGAGCTGCTCCTGCGCGGTGGCAACACGTGCATGGGCTACTTCAAGGAGGCCGCCGCCACCGCGGAGTTGCTGCAGGACGGGTGGCTCCACACGGGAGACGTGGCGGTGCTGGACGGCGAGGGCTTCGCGCACATCACCGGCCGCAAGAAGGAGATCATCGTCACCTCGGGCGGCAAGAAGACGGCGCCCGCCAACATCGAGCAGCTGCTCAAGGGCGTGGCTCCGGTGAGCCAGGCGGTCGTCATCGGCGAGCGGCGCAACTACCTCGTGGCGCTGCTGACGGTGGACGCGGAGAAGCTGAAGGCCGTGGCCCAGGCCCAGAGCTGGCCGGAGGAGCCGGGTGCACTGGTCCGGGATCCGCGCCTGCGCCAGTACCTGGAGCAGGCCATCGAGCGCGAGGTGAACCCGCAGCTGGCCCGCTTCGAGACGATCAAGCGCATCGCCATCCTCCCGGAGGACTTCTCCATCGATGGAGGCGAGATGACGCCCACGCTCAAAGTCCGCCGCAGCGCCGTGGAAAAGAAGCACGCCGCCCTCATCGAGTCCCTCTACGCCGAGGGCGCCCACTCCGAGGCCAAGGCGGGCTGAGGCGAGCCGGCCCCGGGAAAGCAAAAGGGGCGGGGGACCGAAGTCCCTCGCCCCTTCGTGCTTCAGGCCGTGGCCTGGATTACTTGGCGGCGCGCTTCTCCATGGGGACGTACTCGCGGCGCGAGGAGCCCGTGTAGACCTGGCGAGGACGGGCGATCTTCTGCTCCGGATCCTTCACCATCTCCTCCCACTGGGCGCACCAGCCGACCGTGCGGGGAATCGCGAAGAGCACCGGGAACATCTCCACCGGGAAGCCCATCGCCTCGTAGATGAGGCCCGAGTAGAAGTCGACGTTCGGGTACAGCTTGCGCTTCACGAAGTACTCGTCCTGGAGGGCGATGCGCTCGAGCTCCACGGCGATGTCCAGCAGCGGGTTCTTGCCCGTCACCTCGAACACCTCGTCCGCCACGCGCTTGATGACCTTGGCGCGCGGATCGTACGACTTGTAGACGCGGTGGCCGAAGCCCATCAGCTTCTTCTCGCCCTCGCCGCTCTTCACCGCCTTGATGAAGTCGGGGATCTTCGAGACGTGGCCGATCTCGCGCAGCATGCGCAGCACGGCCTCGTTGGCGCCGCCGTGCAGCGGGCCGTACAGGGCGCCGATGCCCGCGCTCACCGCCGAGTACGGATCCACCTCGGACGAGCCCACCGTGCGCACCGACGTGGTGGAGCAGTTCTGCTCGTGGTCGGCGTGGAGGATGAAGAGCAGATCCAGCGCGCGCTCCAGCACCGGGTGCACCTTGTAGGTGGCCGTGCCGATGCGGCGGATCATCGCCAGGAAGTTGGCGACGTAGGACAGCTCGTTGTCCGGGTAGATGTACGGCAGGCCCATGCTGTGCCGGAACGAGAAGGCCGCGATGGTCGGCATCTTGGCGATGAGCCGGGTGATCTGGATGCGGCGGCTCTTCTCATCCTTGGTGTGCTTGGCGTCCGGGTAGAAGCCGGAGAGCGCGGCCACCGTGGAGGCCAGCATGGACATCGGGTGCGCGTCGTAGCGGAACCCGTCCATGAACGTCTTGATGTTCTCGTGAACGTACGTGTGGTGCGTCACGAGGTGGATGAACTGCTCGAGCTCCTTCGGCGTGGGCAGCTCGCCGTTGAGCAGCAGGTAGGCGACCTCGAGGAAGGAGGACTTCTCGGCCAGCTGCTCGATGGGGTAGCCGCGGTACTCGAGGATGCCCTTGTCGCCATCGATGAAGGTAATTGCGCTCCTACAGTTCGCCGTGTTCAGGAACGCCGGGTCGTACCCCATCAGACCGAAGTCTTCTTCGTTAACCTTGATCTGGCGCAGCGCGTGGGTGCGAATCGTTCCGTTCTCGATCGGGACTTCGTACGTCTTCCCGGTTCGGTTGTCCGTGATCGTCAGCGTGTCCTTGGGCATGGGCGGGAGAATTCACAGGGAGCAGAGTGCTTTCAACAAAAAAGAACCGGCTTCGCCTGCCTCCGACAGTGAGACTTGAAGGCTCATTCAGTTAGGCGTACACCCACCCGCTCCACCTGCCGCCAGAACCCCGGGAAGCTCTTCTCCACGCACTCGGGTCCGGTGAGCGTCAGCCGAGCCCCCGAGAGGATGGAGAGGGTGGCCGACACCATGGCGAGCCGGTGATCGCCCTTGCTGTCCATCTCGAAGTGCGCGGGAGGGGCGGCTGGAGGGGTGATCGTGAGCGTCTCGCCCTCCAGGGTGGTGGATCCGCCGTAGGCGGAAACCAGGGTGCGGATGCCCTCCAAGCGGTCGCTCTCCTTCAAGCGGAGGATGCTGACGTCCTCCAAAGTGGAGGGCCGAGGCAGCACCAGGGCGAGCGCGGCCAGGGTGGGCAGCAGGTCTGGGCACTCTTTGCCGGAGGCGGTGAGCCCGGCCCGAGCCTGGCCCTCGACGCGCATGGTGAGGTCCGGGCCCGGAATGGGCGTGAGGCCCGCGGGCTGGATCAGCCGGAGGAGGGCCTGATCCGGGTGGGCGCTGGAGGGATCGGCGCGCTCCACGCTGCCGCCCGTGCGCCAGGCGATGAGCAGCAGATAGCCCAGCGAGGACCAGTCTCCCGGCATGGGCGGAGCCTTGGCCGAGGGCTGGTGCGCCGTCACCGTGAAGCGGGAGGGGGTCTCCTCCACGGTGAAGCCGAAGCGCCGCAGCCAGAAGACGGTGAGCTCCAGGTAGCCGGCGCTCGTCAGCGGGCCCTGGATCTCCACGCTCCAGGGGCGATGTTCGCGGAGAAACAGAGCGGCACACCCGAGGAGGAGGCTGGAGGCGTATTGACTGCTCTGAGCACCAGGGACGCGGAAGACGGGCTCCCCGGTGCGGTCTGGCGCGTGGAGTTCCACAGGCCAGGGGGTGCCCTCCCTCAGCACGAGGCCCGAGGGCCCCAGCGCGTCCCGGAGCGAGTCGAAGAGCGGACCGTGAGGACGCTCGCCCAGGCGCGGGGTGCCGGTGATGCGCACCTTGGCGCCTGGAGTCACCGCGGCCTGGGTGACGAAGATGCGGAACGGGGCGCCACCGTCCGCGCAGTCCACGTCCCGGATGGGCCCGGGGGACTGGCGCAGGGTCTCCACGCCTCGGGTGAGGACGCGGACGTCGGCGGCGAGATCGGCCTCGGGCTCGTTCTGGAGCACGGCGAGGGGCCAGTGGCCGGTGAGGTGGGCGAGCACCAGCGCCCGCTGCGCGTCCGACTTGGACACCGGAGGCGTGAGGCGGGCGGGGACGAGGTGGCTCGGATCAACGTTCAGCTTGCGGACGGAGGGCTTGCTCATGGGCGGAGTCCCTGTTTCCAGGCGGGCCAGAGGGTGCGCCACGTGGCCTCGGGGACGTCCCGGACCTCGAAGGCGCCAATGCCGGTGAGGAGCACCATGCGCAGCTCGCCCGACTTGCCGGCCTTCTTGTCGGCGGCGAGCAGATCCACCACGGCGCCGATGGGCGCACGACGCAGCAGGTGGGCAATGCGGTCGCGACCCAACACGCCTGGCCCGCGGTACAGGACCTGCTCGACCTCATCGGCCACGGAGGCGGGGGTGATGCCCATGGTCCGGCCCACGTCGAGCGCGCAGAGCATGCCGAGCCCCACCGCGTCACCGTGGGACAGCTTGAAGCGGGAGAGGCTCTCCAGCACGTGGCCGAAGCTGTGGCCGAAGTTGAGCACCCGGCGCAGGCCCGTTTGCTCGTAGGGATCCTGTGCGCAGACGCTCTCCTTGAGGCGCCGGGCGTCCTTCACCAGCTTCTTCAGCTCCGGAGCCTTGCGCATGTAGCGGCGGAACAGAGGCCCATCGAGGCAGACCACCATCTTCCAGGCTTCGATGGCGCCCTCGCGGAGCTGGGACTCAGAGAGAGAAGCGAACAGCTCCGGGCAGATCCACCCCTCGTCGGCATAGTGGAAGACGCCCGCGGGGTTCTTCACCACGTTTCCCCGGGAGATCAGGTCCACGGCGCCCTTGCCGCCGAGGCTGCTGTCCACCGCCGCGAGCAGCGTGGTGGGCACCTGCACCAGCCGCACGCCACGCTTGAGCAGGTGCGCGGCCACTGTCGCCACGTCGCCGAGCGTGCCTCCGCCTACCACCACCAGCGTCCCGGAGCGGGGCAGGGCGATGCCGCCCACGAGCACCTTCTCCAGGGACGCGAGGTTCTTGGCCTTCTCTCCACCGGTGATCTGGATGATGGCGCGGGGGTTGCGCGCCTCGAGCGCCGGGATCAACCCCGGGTGGAAGTGGGCCACGGTGCGGTCCACCACGGCCACGCTGCCCTCGGGCAGGCGCTTGGAGAGCTTCGTGAAGGAACCCCAGTGATCGGTTGCGGGCTTGTACGCGCCAGGAGGAAGGGGGCTCATGCGGTGTGGGGGAACGCGTTCATCTGCAGGACGAGATCGGCGATCACCAGGGACACCATCGCCTCGAGGACCGGGACCGCGCGCGGCATGATGCACGGATCGTGGCGCCCACCCTTCGCGTGCTCCGCGAGCGTGGCGGGAGGCTTGAAGTAGGCACGCACCTGCATCGGCTCGCCATTGGCGAGGCCGCCCTGGATGCCGCCGTACATCTCCTTCTTCGAGTGGAAGATCTTGCCCGGCTCGGCGATCCGCTCCATCAGATCCGGCGGGCCCCAGACGACGCCCGTCACCGCGCCCACGCTCCCGAGCGCCTGGGCAATCAGTGCCTTGAGCTTGCCGAAGATGGGCTCACCGAGGCCCACGGGCAGGCCCTCGACGCGGATATCAATAGATCCGCCCAGACTGTCCCCGGCCTCCTTGGCCGCCAGGATGCGCCGGGACATCTCCTCGCGGATGGCCGGATCGGCGCAGCGCGTGGCGTGCTCGTCCACCTGGGCCCGGGTGACGCCTGCGGGCGGAACCGCCGCCACGAGATCTCCCACCTGGGACACCCAGCCCACTGTGCGGACCTGGGGCAGATCCCGGGCGAGGTACGCCTCGGCAATCGCACCGCCGATGACACGGCAGAGCGTCTCGCGCCCGCTGGTGCGCCCGCCGCCCCGGTGATCGCGGTGCTTGTAGCGCTCGCGCCAGACCGCGTCCGCGTGGCCGGGACGATCCTCGGACTTCAGCTTGTCGTAGTCCTGCGAGCGCTGGTTCGTGTTGCGCACGATGGCCGCGATCGGCGTGCCCAGCGTCTTGTCCTCGAAGACGCCCGAGAGGATCTCCACCTGATCGGCCTCGGCACGGGCGGTGGTGATGGCGGACTGGCCCGGGCGCCGGCGATCCAGCGCGGCCTGAATGTGCTCACGGGTCAGCGGAACGCCGGCCGGGCACCCGTCGATGATCGAGCCGAGCGCAACGCCATGGCTCTCGCCGAAGGTCGTGAGCCGGAAGAGGACTCCCAAGGTGTTCATGTTGCGGTCTCCCAGAGTTCGCGCTGCCGTCGGGCCTGCGCGATGAACCACGCGGCACCCAGCATGACCGGTGTGCCTCCGCGGCGCGAGATCTCCTTGGCGACACGTCGGCCCGGGGCCCCGTAGGCGATGACCGCCACGCGAGCCTGGTCGAAGCGCAGCTCCTCGGGCGGCGGTACGCGATCCGGCCAGGTCCAGACCCCGGCACCGGTGAGGGGCGCCTGGATCTCCGCGCGCTTGAGGACGCGCAGTCGGCAGTCCATGTCTCCCGCGACGACGCGAAGCGCGGCGGTGGAGCCTCCGTCCCCGAGTACGAACGCCTCTTGGGCCCCAAGCCGCTTCAGAACGGCCCGAGCGCCCTCGACGTCGGTATTGAAGGACTCCCAGTGGTCACCCCGGCGGACGAGCGTGTTGATGGCCTCCAGCGGGGAGCGGGCATGCTTGGCCAGGCGCAGCTTGAAGGGGCTGGTGACCGCAAAGCCGGCGTAGTGGGGCAGCAGCGCATCGACCAGTTCCTCGACAGGCCCATCCTCGGGGATGTCGATGCGGTCGAAGGGCTGGCGGTGGATGCGAGGCGAGCGCGAGTGGACGATCGACGTGCCCAGGATGCCTCGGCGCAGGTTCGTGGCTCCTCCTGCGGCCCGGGCCTCGCGGACCGCATCGTCGAGGAGCCGCTGTCCAGGCGCCGCGCTCCAGCTTCCGCCCGCCGCCACGTAGTCCAGCGCATTCCGCCGGGCGAGCACCGCCCGGATCGGGAGCGCCACAGGCCCCATCCCGAGCACCGTCACGCGTCCGGCCCCAAACCGTTCAATGAGCCGCGCCTGGGTCTCCAGCAGCTCCGGAGCCCGCGAGGGAGGCCCGAGCGGCTCGACATGCTTCACCATGGCCGTGGAGGGCAGCGGCTGGTCCCAGAGCCGAAGGGCCTCGGCTGTCGAGAGCGGGCGCTCGGCATGGTGCGAGGCCACGAGCTTCGACGCCGGGGCATCGACCGAGACCGTCACATCCCGGTCCACATGCGTGGACGCCTCCACCCAGGCAGAGGGCAGGGGACGCCCGCGCTCGGACACCAGCAGCGGCAGCACCTGCCGCAGGGCCAGGACGTCCACGGCCTCGGGCGAGTGCAGATCGGTGCGGATCTCCAGGATGTTGGCGCCCCGGCGGCGGACTTCCTCGGCGAAGCGAACGGCCTCGGCGCCTTGGAGGGTGGGAGGCAGCGTGACGACACGGAGAGCGGGGCTCACGGGGCCACCTCACGCCAGAAGGTCCGGAGAAAGTCCACCAGAGACACGGTGGGGACGCGGGCATGCAGGGCTTCGCGCTCGTGGAACACCGTGGCGATCTCCTCCTCCAATGTAACTCCCGGCCGGAGCCTGGGGCGGGATGTATCCGCGAGCAGGCGTTCTCGGTACGTCTCGAAGGAGACTGGAATCAGCACCGTGAACATTCCCGCCAGCGCGTCCGGGTGGTGGGAGAGAAACCCGCCTCCCACGGCGACCAGGCTCCCCGGTGGCAGCTCCACCAGCGTCTGGCGCTCGGCGGCGCGGAACGACTTGGGATCTTCGGCCACCCAGGTCTTCAGCGGGCGTCCGGAGGACCGCTCGAGCTCCACGTCGAGGTCCAACCCAGGGCGGCCCAGCAACTGGCTCACCACCGGCAGCAGCCGCGTCTTGCCCGCGCTGCGGTGGCCTGCGAGCACCATCGTTTGGCCGGCCGCGGGGAGTAGGGTGGGCCCCGGCTGGCCGAGTACCTCTCTCAGCCTAGGGCTGAGCCGAGGGTCTACCGCATCGAGAAGCTGCTCCAGAATGAGGCGCCGCGAGTCAGCGGACCGTTCCGACATACACGTAGGATGTCCCAAACGTGAGCGGATGGGCTACCCGCTCGTGATAGGCGCCTGCCTGATCCATCAGCGCCAGGAATGCGTCCCCTGAGGGGAAGGCCGCCGCGGTCCGGGGAAGGTACTCGTAGGCGGTCCGGTTACCGGTGAGCAGGCCCCCGAGGGCCGGCATGATCGTCTTGGCGTACACCCGGAACAGGGCGCCAAAGAGCCCTTGCGGCTGGCCGAACTCCAGCACCACCACGCGGCCGCCCGGCTTCACCACCCGCGCCATCTCCTTCAGGCACTTCACCGGGTCATCCACGTTGCGGATGCCAAAGGAGATAGAGGCCACATCAAAGGAGGCATCGGCGAAGGGGAGGGCCATGGCATCGGCCACCTGGAACTCCACTTGGAGCCCCGCCTCCGAGGCCTTCCCGGGAGCGCTCTGCAGCATCTCCGGGCAGAAATCCGTGCCCACCACGTGGCCGGAGGCGCCCACCTTCCGCTTGAAGGACAGCGCCAGATCTCCGGTGCCAGTGGCACAGTCGAGGATTCGGTCGCCCTCCTTGGCCCCGCTGTACTTCACGGCGGCCCGGCGCCACAGCCGGTGGATGCCCAAGGACATCACCTCGTTCGTCACGTCGTACCGCGTGGCGATCGAGGAGAACATCTGACGCACTTCAGTGCTCATCGGACCCCCGAGGCCTGGGCCGGGCTCCTCAGTCCGCCTTCCTCCCACATGGCCTCTGCAATGGAGTTCACATGGTTTTGAACTCCGTAGCCATGTATATCCGGAATCGCGTAGAAGACAACCTGGGGTGATAGGCGGAAGAACCCCGATGAGAGAGGCTGATGACCACGCACAATCCCGCTAAGGGGCAACGCTGGGTGGCCGGGATGATGACCCTGGCCTCCGCGGATCCGCTTGCGGGAGCGGGCCTGCTGGGCGTGCCGACCCTGTACTGGGAGCAGCCGCTGGAACAGGAGGCCATCGCGGGCTGGGGTGAGGCGGCGGTGATGGAGGCTCGGAGCCCCACGGAGGCGTCCGAGGTGCTGGGCTCGCTCTCCTCGCACCTCGAGCTCAGGTGGTTGGGCGAAGCCCCCGCGCGGCTGCCCGGGCCCTGGTTCGGCGGCATGCGCTTCGCCTCGACGGCACCGGCGGATGCGGACTGGAAGGCGCTCGGCTTCGCGCGCTGGACGCTGCCGGAGCTGCTCGTGTGGCGCGTCGCCCAGGGCATGGCGGTGGCGGCCTTCGCTCCGGAGGCGGAGGGAGGCGAGGATCTGGTGCGCTCTCGGCTGGAGCGGGTGCGGGCGAGCTTCCCCGCGGACTACCGGCACCCACGCGGCGCACCCGTGGCGCTCGAGCTCTCCTCCTCACGCGAGGGCTTCGAGGCGCGGGTGGAGCGCGCGCTGGAGGCCATTGCGGCCGGGCGGCTCCAGAAGGTGGTGATGGCCCGGTCCGTGGAGGCCGAGGGCTCTCGCCCGTTTGATGTGGTCGACGTGCTGGCCCGCCTGCGCGAGCAGAACCCGCGCTGTGTCACGTTCCTGTTCCGGGCTCCGGGCGATGTGGCCTTCCTGGGCGCCACCCCGGAGACGCTGTGCCGCGTCGATGGGCGCGTGCTGGAGACGGAGGCGCTGGCAGGCTCGGCGGCGCCTGGACAGGCCGACGGATTGGGCGCGAGCGACAAGGACCGCCGCGAACATGACTCGGTGGTGCGCTACATCCTCGCGGCGCTGCGGCCCCTGGCCGACCACGTCACCGCGGATCAGGAGCCCCGGCTGTTGACGCTGAAGAACGTGGTGCACCTGCGCACCGGCATCCGTGCCGAGCTGCGCGAGGGTGTGACGGCGTCGCAGGTGGTCGCCGCGCTGCACCCGACGCCTGCGGTGGGCGGTGTGCCCAGGGATCACTCCCTGGGCTTCCTGCACGAGCACGAGGCGCTGGATCGGGGCTGGTACGCGGGGCCGGTGGGATGGATTGGTCCGTCGGGGGCGCACATGGCGGTGGCGCTGCGCTCGGCGCTGGTGCGGGGCGCTCATGCCCGGCTCTTCGTGGGCGCGGGGATCGTCCAGGGCTCCAGCTCGGCAACCGAGTGGCGCGAGACGGAGATGAAGAGCCTGGCGATGCTCCGGGCTCTCGGAGGCGGGGATGTCCGACGCGAATCTTAACCAGCTCTGGGCGCGGGCCCTGATGGAGGAGCTGGTGCGCGGCGGCGTCCGTCACGCCGTGGTAGCCCCGGGCTCACGCTCCTCGCCGCTGGCGCTGGCATGCCATCGGGTGGAAGGGCTGAAGACCTGGTCCGTCATCGACGAGCGGAGCGCTGGCTTCTTCGCGCTCGGCGTGGGCAAGCACTCGCGCGCGCCGGCGGTGCTGGTGGCCACCAGTGGCACTGCGGGAGCGCACTTCTATCCCGCGGTGATCGAAGCGGCCATGTCCCACGTGCCGCTCCTGGTGCTCACCGCGGATCGACCGCTGGAGCTGCAGGGGTGGGGTGCGCCGCAGACCATTCCCCAGGCGCGGCTGTTCGGCGAGTTCGCTCGCCTCTTCGCGGACCTGGGCCTGCCCGAGGCCAGTGACATCGCCCTGACGCACCTGCGTGCTACGGCCTCCCGGGCGGTGGGCGCGGCGCTGCGGGCACCTCGAGGGGCTGTGCACCTCAATGTGCCGTTCCGCGAGCCCCTGGCGCCCACGGTGGAGGAGTTCGGAGCGGAGCGTCTCTCCGCGCTCGCTCGCGAGGGCCGTCCCGGGGCGCTGCTGACGGCCATTACCCCGCCCGCGCGGCAGCCGGCCCCTCACGCCATCGATGAGGTGCGCCGCCGGATCGCCAGCACCGAGAAGGGCATCATCGTCTGTGGACCCCGGGACGAGGAGGACGGCTTCGCGGAGGCCATCACCGCGCTCTCGCACGCCACGGGCTACCCCGTCATCGCCGAGGCCGCCTCGCAGGCCCGCTTCGGCGGCGGCGCTGGGATGCTCTCCTTATATGATGCGATCCTCCGTCACGCGCCCTTTGCCCAGGCCCACAAGCCGGAGCTGGTGCTGCGCTTCGGCGGAGGCCTGACGCCCAAGGTCCCGCAGCAGTGGCTGGAGGCGGCGGGCGCGGAGCTCGTCGTGTTCAGCGACGAGGGCGCGCTGTTCGATCCGGCCCACCGGGCGGCGAACGTCATCGAGGGCTCGGCCACGGCCGCATGTGAGGCGCTCTCCCGAGGGCTCTCCCGGGGGCTGGGGCGCTGGGCCCAGAGCTTCCTCCAAGCCGAGCGCCTGGCCCGGAACGCGCTCGAGGCCGCGTTCGCCGAGCAGTCCGAGCTCACCGAGCCGCGCATCGCCCGCGAGGTGGTGGCCGCGCTGCCGTCGGGTGCGAACCTGTTCGTCTCCAGCAGCATGCCCATCCGGGATGTGGACGCCTTCGCGCCCGGGAGCGCGCTGCCGCTCCGGGTGCTCTCCAACCGCGGGGCCAACGGCATCGATGGAATCACCTCCAGCGCGCTCGGGGTGGCGGCGGCCTCGGGGCGGCCCACGGTGCTGCTCACGGGCGATCTCGCCTTCCTGCATGACGTGGGCGGGCTGCTGACCGCGCACCGGCACGAGCTGTCGCTCACCGTGGTGGTGGTGAACAACGATGGAGGTGGCATCTTCTCCTTCCTCCCGATCGCCAAGGCCACGGAGCACTTCGAGCCGCTCTTCGGTACCCCGCACGGGGTGGACCTGTCGCATGCGGCGGCGCTCTATGGCGCGGAGTTTCACCGCCCGGACTCGCCTCCGGCCCTGCGGACCTCGGTGAAGGTGGGACTGGAGGGTGGGTTGCATCTGGTTGAGGTCCAAACGAACCGGGCCCAGAATGTAGAGCATCACCGGCAGCTCTTCGCGCGGATGGGGGCCGCGCTGGGAGAAGGACCATGGGCATGACCCTGGCGTACAGCACCTGGGGAGAGGGGCATCGGCCCCTGCTGCTCCTGCATGGCTTCACCGGAAACCGCACCGCTTTCGATCACCTGCGCCCGTGGCTGAGCAGCGCGGTGAAGGCGGTGGCGGTGGATCTCCCCGGACACGGAGAGACGCCGCTGCCCAACAAGAAGGGCCGCGACGGCTTCCTCGAGACCATCGATGCGCTCGTGGAGCTGGTGGAGAAGCTCGGCGTGTCCTCGGTGGACGTGCTGGGCTACTCCATGGGAGCGCGCCTGGCGCTCGGGGCGGCGCTGCACCGGCCGGACCGCTTCGGGCGGCTGATCATGGAGAGTGGCTCTCCGGGGCTGCGCCGGCGCATGGAGCGCGCGGAGCGGCGGGAGACGGACGGCCGGCTCGTGTCCTTGCTGCGGACCCAGGGCGTGGACGCCTTCCTGGAGCGCTGGGAGTCCCAGCCGATGTTCGAGAGCCTGAAGCAGCTCCCGCCGGACCAGAGCGAGGCGTTGCGGGCTCGCCGCAAGTCCTGCACGGCGGAGGGGCTGGTGGGCGCGCTGGAGTGCCTGGGGCTCGGGTTCCAGCCGAGCTACTGGCAGGAACTGCACCGCCAGCGCCTGCCCACGCTGCTGCTGACCGGGGCGCTGGATGAGAAGTTCACGGAGATCGCGCGCAAGATGGCGACCGAGCTGCCCGTGGTCTGGAGCCACGCCTTCACCAACTGCGGGCACGCGCCGCACCTGGAGGTGCCCGAGGCCTACGCGCGCGAAGTCCTCTCGTTCCTGCACACCCCGTGGTACGAGGCGCCGCAGTTCGAGAAGCCTCCTGTGATCACCCCATGAAGCCTGCAGTGTCCGCTCCCTCGCTCGGTTCGCCCGCTCCGGTTGCCGGAGCGCAGGGCCAACCTCGGCCCACGCTGAAGACGTGGATCATGGCCATCCGGCCCAAGACGCTCACGGCCGCGCTCGTGCCGGTGGCGGTGGGAACGGGGCTCGCGTTTGGGGCGGGCGTGGGGCGCTGGCTGCCGGCGCTCGCGGCGCTCCTGGGGGCGCTGCTCATCCAGATCGGCACCAACCTCACCAACGACTACTACGACTTCAAGAAGGGCGCGGACACCGAGGAGCGGCTCGGACCGGTGCGCGTGACGCAGAGCGGGCTGATCTCTCCGCGCACGGTGCTGGCGAGCGCGATCGGGTGCTTCGGGCTGGCCATCCTCACGGGCATCTACCTGGTGTGGATTGGCGGGTGGCCCATCGTGGCCATTGGCCTGACGTCGGTGCTGTGCGGCTACGCCTACACGGGTGGACCGCTCCCGCTGGCGTACCACGGGCTGGGGGACATCTTCGTCTTCGTGTTCTTCGGTCTGGTGGCGGTGACGGGCACCTACTACGTGCAGGCGCTCACGGTGAGCCCCGCGGCGTGGTGGGCCGCCGTTCCCGTGGGGGCGCTGGGCACGGCGCTCCTCGTCGTCAACAACCTGCGCGACGCGCATACGGATGTGAAGGCGAACAAGCGCACGCTGGTGGTCCGGCTGGGCACGGGGGCGGGGAAGGCGGAGTACCTCGTGCTGCTCGCGGCCTCGTTCGCCACCCCGTTCATCCTGTTCGGCCTGGGGCTCGCGAGCGCGTGGGTGTTCCTCGCACTCCTGAGCGTTCCACTGGCGGTGGGGCCGCTGAAGCTCGTGTTGAAGGCTCAAGGTGCGGCACTGAACGCAGCGCTGGGCGGCACGGCGCGTCTGCAGCTGGTCTTCGGGCTACTCTTCGCGGTGGGGTTGTTCCTGAGCTGAGGCGCCGATGCACGTCACGGAGACGAGGTTGATGCCTTCCCGGCTCGAGCTCGTCCGTCCGTTGAAGACGGCGCGCGCGACCTACTGGGAGCGGCGGGGCTTCCTGGTTCAGCTCGTCGACGAAGAAGGGCGGGTCGGCCAGGGCGAGGCGATGCCGTTGCCGGAGTTCGGAACCGAGCCGCTCGACACCTGTGAGCTCGTGATTCAGAGCCACCTGAAGGCGCTGCGGGACCAGGTGTTCAGCGACAGCCTGGATGCCATCGAAGAGGCCTTCATGATTCCTCGCGGGGATCCCACTCAGTGGAAGGGGATTCACCTGCGTGTCGAGGAGGATCTGCCTGAGGCCCCTGCCGCGGACCATGCGGTGGAGCTGGCGCTGCTGGATCTGCTCGCGCAGAGGCTGGGAGTCCCGCTGAGCCGGCTGCTGAGCCGGAGCGCGCGCTCGGAGGTCGAGGTCAATGCGCTGCTGACCTCGGACGGGCCGCAGGAGCTGGCCGAGGAGGCGCGCCGGGCGGTGGCCGAGGGGTATCGGACGCTCAAGATCAAGGTCGCGGGGCGACCGATCGACGCGGACGAGGCACGAGTCCGGGCGGTCCGTGAGGCCGTGGGCTCGGAAGTGAACCTCCGGCTGGATGCGAACGGGGGTTGGTCGGAGAAGGAGGCGCTCCAGGCCTTGGAGCGGCTGTCATGGTACGGGCTCGAGCTGTGCGAGCAGCCCGTGGCGCCGGACGATCACCAGGCCTTGTGGCGGGTGCAGCGGCGCGTGCAGTTCCCCCTGGCGGCGGACGAGGCCATCGCGAACCCAGCCTCCATCCCGGTGCTACTGGGAACAGCGGGAGGAATGCCCGCTGCGAGGATCTTCGTGCTCAAGCCCATGGTGCTCGGCGGGCTGCTGCCCGCGCTGATGTTCGCCCGTCAGGCCGCGCGCCAGGGGCTGGGGGCGTACGTAACGAGCTCTCTTGATGGCGTGGTGTCTCGGGCGGGAGCGGCACATCTGGCGGCGGCGCTGCCCTGGGGGAAGCTCGCCTCGGGGCTGGGCGTGGGGAGCCTCTTCAAGACCGACGAGAACGATCCGGCGGAGCGCGCCTTCCGGCCGGTGGGAGGCCGCATCGTGCTGCCGGATGCACCAGGGCTGGGACTTCCGAAATGACTGCAAGCTGTCCTATCCGGGAAGGGGCCTTCCGCAGTCCCGACGCAGAGGCCCTGACCTTCGCAGGCCGCTCCTGGACGTACCGGGAGCTGGACGCGGAGATCGGCCGCTGGGTAGCCGCGCTCGAGGCCCGAGGGGTGGGGGCAGGGGATAGGGTCGCGCTGCTGTCGACCAGCCACCCGGGTTGCGTGTTCCTGTTCTTCGCGCTCGGACGGTTGGGGGCGCTGCTTGCGCCGCTCAATGCCCGGCTCACCTCGGCGGAGCTGGCGCCGCTCGTCGAGGACGTCTCCCCACGCCTGCGCCTGGCCCTGAGTTCCTGGGTGGATCGCCTTCCCGGAGCCGAGCCCCTGGAGACCTGGGCCGACGCCGTGACGTCACCGTCACCCACGTGTGAGCCGCTGGCGGAGTCCACGCCGCGCGTCGTGCTGTTCACCTCGGGGACGACAGGCCGGCCCAAGGGCGCGGTGATCACGGAAGGCAACTTCCGCGCATCGGCGAGATGCTCGGAGGCGAACCTGGGCAAGCACCCAGCGCCGCGCTGGCTGGGCACGCTGCCGCTCTTCCATGTCGGTGGCTTGGCGATGCTCACGCGCTGCGCCTACGACGGAGGCTGCCTCCTGCTGCACGACCGCTTCGATGCGGACGCCGTGAACCAGGCCATCGACGCCGAGGGCGCCACCCACGCGAGCTTCGTCGCCACCACCCTGGAGCGAGTCCTCGATGCGCGAGCGGACCGCCCGATGCCCGAGTCCTTCCATCTCGCGCTGATCGGCGGAGGCCCGGTGCCCACACCGCTGTTGGCGCGGGCCCGGGCGGCGAGGCTCCTGGCGCTTCAAACCTACGGGCTCACGGAGGCATGCTCGCAGGTGACGACGGAGCGGCCCTTGGAGGCAGACGGCCGCACAGCAGGGCCTCCACTGCCCGGGTTGGACGTGCGCATCGTCGGACCCGAGGGAGAGGTGCTCGGGCCGGGGAGGGAAGGGGACATCGAAGTTCGCGGCCCCACCGTGATGGCCGGTTACCTGAACCGCCCCGAGGCCACGCGAGAGGCGCTCCGAGACGGCTGGCTGCGCACCAAGGACATGGGAATGCTGGACGAGCGAGGGCGGCTGACAGTGCTCTCGCGGCGCACGGACCTCATCGTCCGAGGCGGCGAGAACCTCTACCCGGTGGAGATCGAGACCGTGATCGCCTCGCACCCAGCCGTGCAGGAGGTCGCAGTGGTAGGCGTCACAGAGGCGCGCTGGGGCGAGGTGCCGGTAGCCTTTGTGGTGCCTCGAGCCGGGCAGCCACTGCCCGGAGATCTCGACGCGTGGTGCCGACGCTCGCTGGCGGGCTTCAAGGTGCCCGCGCGCTTCCTGTCGATCGAAGCGCTGCCACGCAACGCCATGGGCAAGGTGGAGCGAACGGTGCTCCGCCAGCGAGCCCTGGCCTCTTGAGCGTCAGGACTCGGCGGAGGGGTGGCCCCAGGGGTTGGTGGAAGCGTGCCGCCGCAGCATCGACTGCAGGTGATAGGCCTGCGTGGCGGTGACCTGCGTCTTCGGCAGGTGCACGGAGACTTCATTCAGGCGGGCCACCTGGAGCGCGATGCGCGTCTGTACATCCGGCGACCAGCGGTTGAACTCGAGCCATTCCATTGGATTCTCCCCCACTTGGGAACTGTGCGCTGGGCATGATGAAGGCAAGCGCGGCGCAAATCATTACGCCGTGCGTTGGTTCTCCTGAGCCTGACAGCTTCTCGACGTTCCCCTCCGACCCGAGTCTGTGACGCGCCGAGACGGTCTCCGACTCAGGGGCTACTTCTTCGTCTCCGACGGAGCAGAGGCCGCCGGTGAAGCAGGCGGAGCAGCCGAGCCCTTGGGCGCAGGCTTCACGTCCGTGTTCTGCCCGGTGACGATCTGCCACGCGCCCTTGGCCTTCTTCATCACGTACTTCATCCGCGTCCGCAGCGTGCCGGACTCATCCGTGTTCTGCACACCGGGAGGCAACCCGCCGTGTCCGGTCACCTCGTGGTCCATGTCCACGATGGCCACGTCCGGCCCCAGGAATACGATCCGGCGCACCGACACCAGCGTCCGGCTCGTCTTGAAGATGCTGGCGAAGATGCCGGCGTGGCGCTTCTCGATCTCCTCGCGGCCCTGGAACACGGTCCCGACGATGTTCACGAAGTCCGCATCCGGGGCGAAGTCCTTGCTCCAGGCCGTGGCGTCGTGCTGGTTCCAAGCCTCGGCCTGAGCGGCCACGAGCTGGCGGATCGCCGCCTCGTCCTGCCCACGCGCCTTGTCAGCCCGGGCCGCCGGGACCAGCACCAGGGACAGCACCACCGCCAGGTACAGCGCACTTGATGACGTTCGGTTCAGGTTCACATGCCCTCCAGGGCACCATGAAAGCACGGACGCCCTCGGAAGGAGGGCGGATCTGCGTTGGGGCATTGGCTCCGATTAGCCCAGCGCGCCAAGAGGGTGGCAAAGCGCTTGACTGCGAGGGGCGGGTTCTCGACTATCCGCCCCCCTGCATACACGGTCTCACCCCACCCAGGAGCTCTTTCACATGGCGCCTCCGTCTGGCCAGAAGATCACCCTTCAGAACGGCAAGCTGCACGTGCCCGACAACCCGATCCTCCCCTTCATCGAGGGTGACGGCACTGGCCGCGACATCTGGCGTGCCTCGCAGGCCGTGTTCGATGCGGCCGTGGAGAAGGCCTACAAGGGCAAGAAGAAGATCGCTTGGTACGAAGTGCTGGCCGGCGAGAAGGCCTTCAAGCAGGTCAACAACTGGCTGCCGGACGCCACCGTCGAGGCCTTCCGCGAGTACCTCGTGGGCATCAAGGGCCCGCTGACCACGCCGGTGGGCGGCGGCATCCGCTCGCTCAACGTGGCGCTGCGCCAGCTGCTGGACCTGTACGTGTGCCTGCGCCCCGTGCGCTACTTCAAGGGCGTCCCCAGCCCGGTGAAGGCCCCCGAGAAGGTGGACATGGTGATCTTCCGTGAGAACACGGAGGACATCTACGCCGGCATCGAGTTCGAGGCGGGCACCGCGGCGGCGGAGAAGTTCCTCGGCCTGCTCCAGAAGGAGTACGAGAAGGAGTTCAAGAAGATCCGCTTCCCGAAGAACGTGGGCATCGGCATCAAGCCCGTGTCTCAGGAGGGCAGCGAGCGCCTCATCCGCGCCGCCATCCAGTACGCCGTGGAGCACAAGCGCAAGAGCGTCACGCTGGTGCACAAGGGCAACATCATGAAGTTCACCGAGGGCGCCTTCCGCAAGTGGGGTTACGACCTGGCCGCCCGCGAGTTCGGTGACAAGGTCTACACCTGGGATCAGTGGGAGGCCACCAAGGCCGCCAAGAGCGAGGAGGCCGCCAACGCCGAGCAGAAGGCCGCCGTCGCCGCTGGGAAGGTCATCATCAAGGACTCCATCGCGGACATCACCCTGCAGCAGGTGCTCACGCGTCCGGACGAGTTCGACGTGATCGCCACGCTGAACCTCAACGGTGACTACCTCTCGGACGCGCTGGCCGCGCAGGTGGGCGGCATCGGCATCGCGCCGGGCGGCAACATCAACTACGTCTCCGGCCACGCCGTCTTCGAGGCCACCCACGGCACCGCGCCCAAGTACGCGGACCAGGACAAGGTGAACCCGGGCTCCGTCATCCTCTCCGGCGAGATGATGTTCCGGCACCTCGGCTGGCACGAGGCCGCGGACCTCATCATCCAGGGCATGGACAAGGCGATCGCCCAGAAGACGGTGACGTACGACTTCGCGCGCCTGATGAAGCTCGAGAACCAGGGCAACGTGACCGAAGTGAAGTGCTCCGAGTTCGGTCAGGCCATCATCAAGAACATGTAGTCCTTCCCTCGGGAGAAACCCAACATGGCTCAGACTCGCAAGAAGAAGATTGGCCTCATCGGCGGCGGCCAGATCGGCGGCAACCTGGCGCTGCTCGCCGTGCAGAAGAACCTTGGCGACGTGGTGCTCTTCGACATCCCGGCGGCCGAGGGTCTGGTGAAGGGCAAGGCGCTGGACATCAACCAGCTGTCTGCGGTGGATGGCTATGACTGCCGCGTCACCGGCTCCACGGACTGGAAGGACGTGGCCGGCTCGGACGTCATCATCATCACCGCCGGCGTGCCCCGCAAGCCGGGCATGAGCCGCGAGGACCTGCTCGACATCAACCTGAAGATCATGAAGGACGTGGCGGCGAACATCAAGCAGCACGCCCCCAACGCCTTCGTGATCAACGTGGCCAACCCGCTCGACGCGATGGTGTTCGCGCTCTACAAGATCGCCGAGCTGCCCAAGAACATGGTGGTGGGCATGGCGGGCGTGCTGGACACCAGCCGCTTCAAGTGCTTCGTCGCCGAGGCGCTCAACACCTCCATCCGCGACGTGGAGGCGCTGGTGCTCGGCGGCCACGGTGACGACATGGTGCCCCTGGTGCGCCACAGCACCGTGGGCGGCGTGCCCCTCACCGAGCTGATCGCCAAGGACAAGCTGGAGGCCATCGTGAAGCGCACCCGCGAGGGCGGCGCCGAGCTGGTGGCGCTCTACAAGACGGGCAGCGCCTACTTCGGCCCGGCGGCCAGCTCCATCGCCATGGCCGAGAGCTTCCTGCTGGACCGCAAGCGCGTCCTGCCGGGCGCGGCCCTGCTCGAGGGCCAGTACGGCATCAACGGCTACTTCTTCGGCGCTCCGCTGCAGATCGGCGCGGGCGGCGTGGAGAAGGTCATCACCGTGCAGCTGGATGACTCCGAGAAGGCCGCCCTGGAGAAGTCCTTCCAGTCCGTGAAGAAGACGGTCGACAGCGTCAAGCTGTAGTCTGGCAGTTCGGGGCCCGTCCTGCCTGGGAACTCCTTGGGTAGGGCGGGCCTTATGCCGTGAATGGCGCCCACTTATTGGACGCGCCTCACGATTTGCGGCGGAATTCCGCCAAGTTATCTAGCCTCCTATGTAGCGAAGGAGACGATTCATGGCAGCAGCAGCGCGGTTCACGGTGGTGGGTGGCGGTCTCGCAGGGTTGATGACGACCATCAAGCTGGCCGAGGCCGGACACCAGGTTGATGTGCTCTCCATCGTGCCGGTGAAGCGCTCGCACTCGGTCTGCGCCCAGGGCGGCATCAACGGCGCGGTGAACACCAAGGGCGAGGGTGACCATCCGGACATCCACGTGAAGGACACGCTGCGCGGCGGCGACTTCCTCGCGGAGCAGACGTCCGTGAAGGGCATGTGCTACGCGGCCCCGGGCATCATCTACATGCTGGACCGCATGGGGGTGACGTTCAACCGCACCTCCGAGGGCCTGCTGGACTTCCGCCGCTTCGGCGGCACGCTCCACCACCGGACAGCCTTCGCGGGCGCCACCACCGGCCAGCAGCTGCTCTACGCGCTGGACGAGCAGGTTCGTCGCTACGAGTCCGAGGGCAAGGTCACCAAGTACGAGTTTTGGGAGTGGCTCGGCACGGTGAAGGACGAGTCTGGCCGCTGCATCGGCAGCGTGGCGCTGGACTTGCGCACCATGGAGATTCGCACCTTCCCGGCCGAGGCAGTGTGCCTGGCCACGGGAGGTCCGGGCATCGTCTTCGGGCGCTCCACCAACTCCATCATCAACACCGGCACCGCGGCAGGCCGCGCCTACATGGAGGGCGCCAGCTACGCCAACGGCGAGTTCATCCAGGTGCACCCGACGTCGATTCCGGGCGAGGACAAGCTGCGCCTGATGAGCGAGTCCGTGCGTGGCGAGGGCGGCCGCGTGTGGGTGCCTCGGAAGAAGGGCGACACGCGCAACCCGCGCGACATCCCCGAGAGCGAGCGCTTCTATTTCCTCGAGGAGAAGTACCCCAAGTACAAGAACCTCGTGCCGCGTGATGTGGCCACTCGCGAGATCTTCATGGTCTGCCGCGATCTGGGGATGGGCATCAACGGCAAGGACGGCGTGTACCTGGACGTGACGCACATTCCCGCTTCTACGCTCGACGCGAAGATCAAGGGCGTGATGGAGATCTACGAGAAGTTCGTGGGGGATGATCCGCGCCACACGCCGATGGTCATCTTCCCGGGCATGCACTACTCGATGGGCGGCCTGTACGTGAACTTCGAGGCTGATCCGCGCACCCAGACGCCGGCCGACGGCAGCCCGCGCAACCAGTCCACGGACATCCCGGGCCTGTACGCGGCGGGCGAGGCGGACTACGCCTTCCACGGCGCCAACCGCCTGGGGGCCAACTCGCTGCTGTCGTGCATCTACTCGGGCATGATCGGCGGCCCGGCCATGGCGGCCTACGCGAAGAACAACGCCAAGAGCGCCGAGGCCCAGAGCGCCAAGTACTTCACCGACGCGAAGAAGTACTGGGAGGACCGGTTCGCCACCCTCAAGAAGATGGCGGGCGCGGAGAACCCGTACCAGATCTCCAAGGAGCTGGGCGAGCTGATGACGGAGAACTGCACCGTCGTCCGCTACAACGACCGGCTGAAGAAGTCGGTCGAGAAGATCCGCGAGATGAAGGAGCGGTGGAAGAACTGCAACGTGCTGGACACGGGCAACGTGGCCAACCGCTCGCTGTCCTTCACCAACCAGCTGTGGAACATGCTGGAGCTGGGCGAGGTGATCGCCACCAGCGCGCTGCTGCGCGACGAGAGCCGCGGCGCCCACTACAAGCCCGACTTCTCGCTGCCCGAGCCCAAGAGCAAGGATCCCCGCGAGGATCCCAGCTGGATGGACCTGTGGAAGAAGCGCCACGAGAAGTGGGCGAAGACGACGATCGCGAAGCACTCGGTGGAGGGGCCGCAGATCTCCTACCAGGACATCGCCACGCCCGTCCTGGACCCCGAGCCGCGCTGGTACGCTTAGTCAGAGGAACTCACCATGGACAACGCACAGGCAGGCGCCACCACCAAGACCGTCACCTTCCGCATCTGGCGCCAGGATGGGCCGGGAGGGGAGGGGCACTATGACGAGTTCCGCATCCCGTACACCAAGGGCGCGAACGTCGTCTCGAGCCTGATGGAGATCCAGCGCAACCCCGTCACCGTCCAGGGCAAGAAGGTCGCCCCGGTGGTGTGGGACGCGGCATGCCTCGAGGAGGTGTGCGGCAGCTGCGCCATGAACATCAACGGCCGCGTGCGCATGGCGTGCTCGGCGCTGGTGGACAAGCTGGAGCAGCCCATCACCCTGGAGCCGATGAAGAAGTTCCCGGTGGTGCGTGATCTCACCGTGGACCGCCAGCGCATGTTCGAGTCGCTCAAGCGGGTGAAGGCGTGGATCCCGGTGGATGGTACGCACAACCTCGGCCCGGGCCCCCGGCAGTCGCCGAAGGACCAGGCCACCATGTACGTGCTGTCCACGTGCATCACCTGCGGCAGCTGCCTCGAGGCGTGCCCGCAGGTGACGATGGACAACGACTTCGTCGGCGCGGCGCCGATCAGCCAGGCGCGGCTCTTCAACATGCACCCCACCGGCAAGATGAACGCCGAGGAGCGCACCCGCGCGCTCATGGGGCCGGGCGGCATCCAGGACTGTGGCAAGGCCCAGAACTGCGTGAAGGTGTGCCCGAAGGAGATCCCGCTCACGTCTTCCATCGCGATGATGAACCGCGAGGTGAGCAAGCTCCTCATCAAGGACATCTTCTTCAAGGAAGAGGAGCAGAAGCACGCCGCGGGTCCGGGCTAGCCCGGGACTTTCGGTTCTCTGTTGTCCGCGGCCCTGCACTCGGGTGCCCTTGGGTCCCGAGGCAGGGCCGTGTCATGTCCGCCTCCCGGCGAAGCCTCGCTTGCCTACATCCGGGCCGCTGCCTCCGGGCTGTCAACACCCTTGCACTTAGGCGCGTATTGCGAGAATACGCAGCCCGCGATTGACGCTTCCAGCCATCGCCGCTCACCGGAGCCTTGATGAAGATCCACGAGTACCAGGGCAAGGAACTCTTCAGGAAGTATGGCGTCCCCACTCCTCGGGGCATTCTTGCGCTGTCTCCCAAGGAGGCAGAGGCCGCGGCGAAGGAGCTCGGCACCTCCGTCACCGTGGTGAAGGCGCAGATCCACGCCGGTGGCCGCGGTAAGGGCGGCGGCGTGAAGCTCGCCAAGAGCCCCGCCGAGGCCGGTGAGCTGGCCAAGGCCATCCTCGGCATGAAGCTGAAGACCATTCAGACCGGCCCCGAGGGCCAGACGGTCCACAAGGTCTACATCGAGGAGGGCCTCGCCATCGCCCAGGAGCTGTACCTCGGCGTGACGCTGGACCGCGCCACCTCGCGCATCACCTTCATGGCCTCCAAGGAAGGCGGCGTGGAGATCGAGGAGGTTGCCGCCCATCACCCCGAGAAGATCCTCCGCGAGGCGGTGGATCCCGTGGTCGGCTTCTCCGACTTCCAGGGCCGCCGGCTGGCCTTTGGCCTGGGCCTCACCGGCCCCACCGTGAACAAGTTCGTCCATTTCTGCTCCGCGCTCTACCGCATGTACGTGGAGACGGATGCCTCGCTGGTGGAGATCAACCCGCTGGTCATCCTCAAGGATGGCGGCGTGGTGGCGCTCGACGCGAAGGTGACCTTCGACGAGAACGCCCTCTACCGGCACAAGGAGCTGCTGGAGTACCGCGACCTGGCCGAGGAGGAGCCCCGCGAGACGAAGGCCAAGGAGTATGATCTGGCCTACATCGCGCTGGACGGCAACATCGGCTGCATGGTGAACGGCGCGGGCCTCGCCATGGCCTCCATGGACACCATCAAGCTGGTGGGCGGCAACCCGGCCAACTTCCTGGACGTGGGCGGCGGCGCCAGCAAGGAGAAGGTGACGGCGGCCTTCAAGCTGATCCTCGCCGACCCGAACGTGAAGGCGGTGCTCGTCAACATCTTCGGCGGCATCATGAAGTGCGACGTGATCGCCGAGGGCATCATCGCCGCCGCGAAGGAAGTCCAGCTCAAGGTGCCGCTGGTGGTGCGGCTCGAGGGCACCAACGTGGAGAAGGGCAAGGAGCTGCTGCGCAACTCCGGGCTCGCCATCACCCCCGCCGACAACCTGCGACAGGCGGCCGAGAAGGCCGTCGCCGCGGCGAAGTAGGCCCCTCCGTCACCCCTTCTTTCACGAGAGCAACCTCATGAGCATCCTCGTCAACGAGAACACGAAGGTCCTCTGTCAGGGCATCACCGGCTCTGCGGGCTCGTTCCACTCCAAGCAGATGCTGGAGTACGGCACGAAGCTCGTCGGCGGCGTCACCCCGGGCAAGGGCGGCACGGACTTCGAGGGCAAGGTCCCCGTCTTCAACACCGTGTCGGACGCGGTGAAGCAGACGGGCGCCAACACCTCGGTCATCTTCGTCCCCCCGCCGTTCGCCGCTGACTCCATCATGGAGGCCGCGGACTCGGGCATCTCCCTCATCATCGCCATCACCGAGGGCATCCCCGTCAACGACATGGTCCGCGCCAAGCGCTACCTGCAGGGCAAGCCGGGCGTGCGCCTCATCGGCCCCAACTGCCCCGGCGTCATCACCCCGGCCGCCAAGTGCAAGATCGGCATCATGCCGGGCCACATCCACAAGCCGGGCCGCATCGGCGTGGTGTCCCGCTCGGGCACGCTGACCTACGAGGCCGTGTTCCAGCTCACCCAGCTGGGCCTGGGCCAGAGCACCGCGGTGGGCATCGGTGGCGATCCCGTCAACGGCACGGACTTCATCGACTGCCTCAAGCTGTTCAACGCCGACCCGGAGACCGACGCGGTCATCATGATCGGCGAGATCGGCGGCAGCGCGGAGGAGGCGGCCGCCGAGTACGTGGCGCGTGAGTTCACCAAGCCCATCGCCGGCTTCATCGCGGGCCAGTCCGCGCCCCCGGGCAAGCGCATGGGCCACGCCGGCGCCATCATCTCCGGAGGCAAGGGCACCGCCGCCGAGAAGATCAAGGCGATGGAGGCCGCGGGCTTCCTCATGGCTCCCAGCCCCACGGAGCTGGGCACCACGCTGCAGGAGGCCGTCAAGCGCGGCGCTCCCGCCAAGAAGCGCTAGACGTTCCACCTTTCACACGAGTCACTGCGAGGACCACGAACCATGGCCATCGAGCGTACGCTGTCCATCATCAAGCCGGACGGACTGGAGAAGGGCATCATCGGGAAGATCATCTCCAAGTTCGAGGAGAAGGGTCTGAAGCCCGTCGCCATCCGCCTGCAGCACCTGTCCCAGGCGCAGGCCGAGGGCTTCTACGCCGTCCACAAGGCGCGCCCCTTCTTCAAGGACCTGGTCAGCTTCATGATCTCCGGCCCCGTGGTGCTCATGGTGCTGGAGGGGGAGAACGCCGTGGCCGCCAACCGCGAGATCATGGGCGCCACCAACCCGGCCAACGCCGCCGCGGGCACCATCCGCAAGGAGTTCGCCACCAGCATCGACAAGAACACGGTGCACGGCTCGGACAGCCTCGAGAACGCGAAGAACGAGGTCGCCTACTTCTTCCGCGAGACCGAGATCCACTCCTACGAGTACCAGGGCAAGAAGTAGCTCCTCGCCCCGTTCGTAGGCTCACGGCCCGGCGTTCGCCCTCAGCGGCGAGCCCGGGCCGTGCTCTTTCGTGCGCCTGCCTTCGTCTTCTTGGCGGCCGGCTTCACCTTGTTCTTGCCCGCGCTCTTGCTCGCGCGCGCCTTGCCGGTGGTGGCCGCCTTGAGCGCGTTCTTCACAGCGTTCTTCTTGGGACGGCTCGTGCGCTTGGGCGCCTCGTCCTGCTGGAACGCGGCGTGGAAGGCGTAGGTGTCGCCGAAGAGGCGAGTGGAGGCGAGCTGGCCATCCCGCACCTTGATGATGGCCACCACGCGGTTCAGGACCTCTTTGCCGGTCGCCTTGACGCGCAGCTTCTCCTCGGCGGAGAGGACGACCGTGTCGCCCGAGGCGATCAGATCCTTGACCTCCGCCCCGAGCAGTTCGAATGGCGCGGCGATGCGAGTCTGGTACTCCACGGCCCCGTCCGGTCCGTGGCCCTCGCCGCTGATGGGCAGGTGAGCAGGGTAGGTGGACGTGACGACATAGTCGGGCGCGATGAGCTTCTTGTACGCCTCCATGTCCTTCTTCATCCAGACTTCGAAGGTCTTCAGCACCACCTGCTGAGGGCTGTCCTGCTGAGGGCTTTCGTCACTCATGTAAGGCCGGCTCCTGGGGGAGGGAGGGGAAGAGTCCCTGCCCAGTCTCTCAACTCCCCAGAGCCCTGGCGACTGGGCAATCGCTCCTTTGACTTGCCGGGCCGAGATGTGGGAAGGCTTCCGCCTCCACCCCTCGTTAGAAGACCGATGATGTCCGAGCCCGCCGTCTCCACTCCTGACACCACGCCGCTGCCGGCCCCCGCGCCCGCGAAGCTCGTGGATGTGTCCAGCCTCACGCTGGAGGGCCTCACCCGCTTCGTCAGCGAGCAGTTGGGCGAGCGCGCGTTCCGCTCCGGGCAGATCTACCGCTGGATCCACCAGCGGGGCGCCACCTCGTTCGACGAGATGACGGACCTGTCCAAGGCCTTCCGCCAGAAGCTCAAGGAGCGCGCCGAGATTGTCCCGCTCGTGAAGGACCTCGAGCAGCGCTCGGTGGACGGCACCATCAAGTACCGCTTCAAGACGCGCGACGGCCGCTACATCGAGTCCGTCTACATGCCGTCCGAGGACCGCAAGACGCTGTGCGTCTCCACCCAGGTGGGCTGCGCCATGGCCTGCTCGTTCTGCATGACGGGCACCCTGGGCCTCAAGCGCAACCTCACCCCGGGTGAGATTGTCGCACAGGTGCACACCGTCAACCGCGAGGTCCGCAAGCTGGAGAACCTGGAGACTTGGCGCCCGCTCAGCAACCTGGTGTTCATGGGCATGGGCGAGCCGCTCCACAACTTCGAGAACCTCAAGACGGCGCTCTCCATCCTCCAGTCCGAGGACGGGCCAAACTTCTCTCACCGCCACATCACCGTCTCCACCGTGGGCCTGGTGCCCATGATCGAGCGGTTTGGGCAGGAGACGGACGTCAAGCTGGCCATCTCGCTCAACGCCAGCACGGACGAGCAGCGCAGCAAGACGATGCCCGTCAACCGCAAGTGGAACATCGCCGCCCTCATGGAGGCGTGCCGCAAGTTCCCCCTGCGCCAGGGCCGCCGCATCACCTTCGAGTACGTGCTGCTCAGGGGCTTCAACGACACCGATGAGGACGCTCACCGGCTCATCGAGCTGCTGAAGGACGTCCCCGCCAAGGTGAACCTCATTCCCTACAACGAGAACCCAGGGCTGGGCTTTCAGACGACCATGGAGGAGCGGGCGGAGGCCTTCCGCGAGATCCTCGCCCAGGGGCATATTGCCGCCTTCATCCGCCAGAACCGGGGCCGGGATATCGCCGGCGCTTGTGGTCAGCTCGCCAACCGGGGCGGGGAGGGTGAGGGGAAGGCGACGCAAGCTCCCGAGCTTCCTTGACAATCCCGCCGGAGGGACGCTAATAGCGCGCCCTCCTCCAATTTTCGTTACCTGCTGTTTTCACTGGAGTCTGTTCAATGGCCGTCGTTCTCCGTCTTGCCCGCGCGGGCGCCAAGAAGAAGCCGTACTACCACGTGGTTGCCACCGACTCCCGGAACCCCCGGGATGGCAAGTTCATCGAGGCCGTGGGCGCCTACGATCCGAACCTGAGCCCCCCGAAGGTGGAGTTCAACCAGGAGCGGCTCCAGTACTGGCTGAAGACGGGCGCGACCCCCTCTGAGACGGTGGCCGACCTCATCAAGCGCGCGGCCAAGACCGCCGCTCCCACGGCCTAAGCCCTGCCGGTCTGACCGGACGTGGAGCAACTGCTTACCTATCTCGCGCGGGCCCTGGTCGATCAACCAGACCAGGTGGGCCTGCGTGTGTCCGAGGCGGAAGGTGCCCGGCTCTTCGAGCTGAAGGTCGCCCCCGAGGACGTCGGCAAGGTCATCGGCCGTGACGGGCGGACCGTGAACGCCCTCCGGACGCTGCTGAATGCCGCGGCCCAGAAGCAGGGGCAGAAGGTTCGTCTCGAGATCCTCGACGATCGGCGCGTGGCGCCCGCCCCTGGGGCGGCTCCCGCTGCGCCTCCCGCCCCCGACGCCCAGTGACACCTCGTCCTCTGCTGGAGCTGGGCTATGTGGCCCGGGCCCACGGCATCCGGGGCGAGGTGGCCATTCGTGCATTCGATCCCGGCTCGGAGACGCTCGACTCTGTCGAGCGCGTGCGCGTGCGCACCCGGGCCGGCCAGGAGCGCGAGCTGCGCATCGAGTCCCTGAGGCCTGCCTCCAAGGAGGATCTCGTGGTCTTCGAGGGCGTGAGGACGCGCGAGGCCTCCGAGGAGCTCGTGGGCTCCACGGTGTTCGTCTACCGCGAGGACCTGGAGCCTCCCGAGGAGGGCGAGTACTTCCAGGGCGATCTGGTGGGCCTCACCGCCGTGGACGAGAAGGGCCAGGAGCTGGGCAAGGTGGAGGAAGTCTGGGCCACCGGCGAGGTGCCCAATCTCGTCATCCGCGGCTCTGGCAAGCCCGAGCTGATCATCCCGTTCGCGGATGAGTTCGTGCCCACGGTAGACATGCCGGGCGGGAAGATCGTCATCAAGCCTCCCGAGTTCTTCGAGGACGAGGGCGAGCGCCAGGAAGGCGATGGCGAGGAGGAGGACCGCTGATGTACCCGGTGGAGATCCTCACGCTCTTCCCAGGCATGGTGTCCGGCTACGTGGGGGAGAGCATCCTCGGCAAGGCGCAGGAGCGCGGGAAGCTCTCCGTCACCGCCACGGACATCCGCGAGTACGCCGAGGGCAAGCACCGCGTCACCGACGACACGCCGTACGGCGGCGGGGCGGGCATGGTGATGAAGGTGGAGCCCCTGGTGGCGGCCATCGAGGCGGCGCGGGCCCGTCACCCGGGCGCCAAGGTGCTGCTGATGAGCCCTCGGGGGCCCGCGTTCACCCAGGCGCGGGCGCGTGAGCTGGTGAGCCACTCCGCGGGCCTGATCCTCGTCTGTGGCCGCTACGAGGGCGTCGACGAGCGCGTCATGCCGTTCCTGGACGAGGAGCTGTCCCTGGGGGACTTCATCCTCACGGGCGGGGAAATCGCAGCCCTGGCGGTGGTGGATGCGGTGGCCCGGTTGCTCCCCGGGGTGCTGGGCAACCAGGCGTCCCACGTCAGCGAGAGCTTCGAGGAGGGACTGCTGGAGCACCCCCAGTACACGCGGCCTCCTGTCTTCCGGGGCGCCGAGGTACCCGCCGTGCTCCAGAGCGGCGATCACGCCCGGATCGCCCGCTGGCGCCGCTGGAAGGCCCTGATGCTCACCCGGGAGCGCCGGCCGGACCTCTTTGGCCGCCTGGAGCTCGGGAAGGCGGATCAGAAACTGCTCGCCCTCCGGGAGGAAGACCTGTAGCACCCGGGTTGGGTGGGGGTGGGGAGAGGAAACACTGGGCAATCTGCGGACTTGTCCGACCCGCTCGTCTCTGCTACTAGGCCCCCCTCTTACTGGTCGATTCGCACCACACAGGATTTCTGAGGACAGTCATGCGTCGAAGCGCCATCGAGTACGTCGAGTCCAAGCACCTCCGCAAGGAGCTGGTCGATTTCCGGACCGGGGACTCCGTCCGGGTCCACTGGAAGGTGAAGGAGGGCGAGAAGGAGCGCGTCCAGGCGTTCGAGGGTGTCGTCATCCGCAAGAAGAAGGGCAGCAACCGCGCCAGCTTCACCGTGCGCAAGGTGTCCTTCGGCGTCGGCGTGGAGCGCATCTTCCCGCTGCACAGCCCCCGCTACGAGAAGATCGAGATCCTCTCCCGCGGCAGCGTGAACCGCAACCGCCTCTTCTACCTCCGCAACCTCAAGGGCAAGGCTTCCCGCGTGGACGTGCAGGAAGAGAACACCCCGGCCGCCAAGAAGTCCTAGTTCGGGGAGGCCCCCCGGGCCGCTCTCTCAGGTCTCCGCAGTTTCGAAAAAGGAGTGTCCGTTCGCGGACGCTCCTTTTTTCGTTGGTGCGCTAGGATGGGGCCGCGCATGCACTTCCTCGAGGTTGCTGTCCAAAACGTCCGGGGTTTCTCGGCACAAGGCCGCTTCCAGCTCAAGCCGGGCTACCTCGTCCTCAAGCCCCCAGCCGCCGAGATGACGCCTCTGGCGGCGCTGTCCCTGGCGCTCCTGTACGCCGATGGGCGTGGCGACGATGCCAGCTTCTCGGCGCAGGCCGATAAGCGTGGCAAGTCCGCCTTCACCATGCTGGGCCAGGACAACCTCACGTACCGGCTGCTACGGGAGCTGGGCGGCTCGGGGACGCTGCACAAGCAGACGGTGCCGGGGCAGCCTCCGGAGCTGGTGTCCGGGGACACGGCGGAGATCGGCCAGTTCCTGCGCGTGCAGGTGGGCCTGCCGTCGCGCAACGTCTGGGAGCAGGTGTGCTGCCTGATGCCGAGCCAGCTCCCGTCGCGCCGCCCGCGGGTGCGCACCTCGAAGCCGGATCTCAAGCGGCCGTCGATGCCCGGCGCGGCGAGCAACCCGGGCCTGCACAGCGGGCACGGGCACGGAGGGCTCGCGAGCAACCCGAACATGCCGGCCCTGGCCAGCACCCAGGCGGTGGCCCCCGCGGAGAACATCCCCGCGGCTGAGGCCAAGGTGAAGGAGCTGGAGCAGGAACTGGTGAAGTCTCGCGAGATGGAGGAGGTGCAGTTCAAGCTGGACGGGTTGAACTCGCAGCTCTTCGAGACCGAGCGGAAGCTGAAGAGCACCGAGGGCGTGAAGGCGGCCGTGCGGGACGCGGAGAACGCGTGGAACGCCGCGCCCACCCCCGAGTCGCTGGGGCTGCCCGCGGACATCCTGACGCGCGTGGAGCGCTATTCCAAGGTGGTGGCCAAGAAGGACGACGCGCTGAACCGGCTGGCCGTGGAGCGCGAGCAGGACGCGGCGGCGGCTCCGGTCGCGGTGGAGCCCCTGAAGCAGAACCGGCTGTTCTGGGCGGGGCTCGGGGTCGGCGCCCTGTTCCTGCTGGGCGGCATCATCCTGGGCTTCGCGGTGGACAGCGGCTGGCGGTACCTGACGCTGCTGGACATCCCGGCGTTCGGCTTCGCGGCGATGCTGGCGCTGCGGTACGTGGACGACCTGTCGAAGACGTCCACCGTGCGCAACAAGGAGGGCATGTTCTCCGCCCGCGAGAAGAAGATCCTCGAGGAGTTCGAGGCTGAGGTCTCGCCGGTGCGCAAGGCGATGAAGATCCTCGAGCTGGAGAACCACGAGGACATTCCAGGCGTCTTCGAGCGCAAGGGCCTGTTGGAGCAGCGCTTCAACGAGCTGAGGGATCAGCTCGCGGCCATGGAGGCCGATCCGGACTTCGTCGCCGCCGGGCAGCAGCGCGACGAGATCAAGCAGCAGATCGACGAGCTCAGCGTCGAAGTCTCCCGGAAGGGCTCCTTCGTGCGCGATCTGCGCGAGGTGGAGCGCGAGCTCTCCCGGACCAAGGAGTCCATCGTTCTGGCCAAGGCGGGAGCGCCGCCTCCGACTCCCGCTGGGGCGGGGCCGGCGGGTGCGGAGCCGGCGGGGATGGGCTCGGGGCCGATGGAGGATCCGTCTCCGGTGGTGATGATGCTGGCGGCGGATCTGCTGTCCACGGACATCACCACGCTGGGCGGGATGCTGCGGGATCGCTGCACCCAGTACCTGAGCGCGCTCACGGATCGCCGCTATCTGGGCGTCGAGTGGGACAAGGACGGTAGGGCTTCGGTGTTCGTGCCGGGCCAACAGCTGCTCGTGGGCGACATCCCCCCGCGCGACCTGGACATGTACTACCTGGCGTTGCGCATGGTGGTCGTGGAGAAGGTGAGCACCCGGGTGAAGTACCCGTTCATCATGGAGCACCCGTTCGTCGGCATGGACGAGGTGAAGCTGCCGCTGATTGGGCGCATGCTGAAGCACCTGGGCACGCTGACGCAGGTGCTGCTCGTGACGACGCATCCGGGCCTGGCGCAAATGGCTGACGGCTCCGTCAACCTCTGAGCCGGGGCGGAGCGGGGTCAGTAGCCTCGGTAGCGGCGGCCTTCTTGCTGGCGCCGCTGCATCGTCTCTTCCAGCTCGCGGCGATCCTCGGCCAGGTAGTGCTGGGGGATGAGCTGCTGGTGCACCAGCTTGCCGAGCGGTGACAGCGAGAACGTGCCCAGCAGCCAGTTCTCTTCGCCCAGGCCCAGCTCGGCCCACCGCTCCAGCTGCTTGCGGTGGTGCGCCATCGTCTCCGCCCCGTACTTCCTCGCCCGTGAGCGTACCCGCGTGAACGGGCTGTAGAGCAGGTCGAACGTCACGTCCCGCGTTGCCCGTTGGGCGTTATCCAGCGTCCGCCAGTACGCGATGCCCAGGCCGCCTTTCTCCACCGCCGCGCAGTAGTCCTGCACGTCCCGGTGGTTCAGGAACGTCGCCCGATCCCCGATCGAGAAGCTGGAGTTGCCCAGCCCGTGGTACAGCACCTCGCCGTAGGCCGGGTTCACTCGCAGCTTCGCCAGCTCCAGGATCTCGCGCCGCACGTGCCGAGGCGCCCTGTAGAACCTCGCGCCCAGCTCCTTCCAGCCCAGCCGCGTGAACAGCGCCCGCGCCTGCGCGTCGCTGTGCGCTGTCTGCACGATGGAGGGGACTGCCCCGGGCTTCCCGTACGTGCCGCTGCGCGGATCGTCGTGGTACGGGTAGATGAAGACGCTGTCCACTGCGCCGCTCGTCGCCAGCCGCTCGATCTCCGTGAGCGTCTTCTGCCAGGACTCGGGCGTTTGCCGCTCCAGCCCCGTCATGATGTCGATGTTGATGTACTCGAAACCGAGCTTCCGGGCCCGCTCGATCGCATCCAGGGCGACCCGCATGTCCTCCTTCTGGTGGTGGAAAGCGTAGAGCTCCGGATCCAGCGTCTGCACCCCGAAGTTGATGCGCCGGAAGCCCGCCTGGACCAGAGCCCGGAGCTTGTCATCCGACGCCGTCACCGGCTTGGCCTCCACCGTGCTCATCGACGTGCGCGGCGGGCCGAAGTGCGTCACCAGGTTCTTCAGGAACCGCTCCAGCAGGTGCACTGGCAGGGCCGTCGGGGTGCCGCCTCCCAGGAAGTACAGCGCGGGCTTCAGCTTCGGCGTCAGCTCCCGGACGTGCCGCATTTCCAGCGAGAGCGCATCCACGTACCGCGACATCAGCTCATCGTTGTGCCGCGTCAGCAGCTCGTAGTGGAAGCAGTAGCGGCAACGGTACTTGCAGAAGCCAAAATGGAAGTAATACCCGGCCGCGTTGAACGCTCCCACCGCGTCGCGCAGGTATTCCTCGTCCGTGGGTGTGCGCCGGTAGCCGTCCCGCTTCTCCATCTGCACCGCGGGCGGGTAGGTGAGCTGGTAGTCGTGCATCTCCGGCCGAGGCCGCAGCTCCGGCGCTTTGTCCCAGAGCCGCTCCAGCCTCGCCCCGAGCTCGCTCTCTGTCGCGGTGTTCACGTCCAGGGACTCGTCGAACCTGAAGACCTTCATCCGATCCATGGGAAGCGTCTCCTTCGTGCCAGCTCGTCAGCCGCGCGTTGCATGGATGCTCGCACACGCGCGTCAATCGCGTCGATGTCCCCACCCTCGGCGGAGATTGGCGGCAACACCCGAAGGCTCATCTTCGCGGGCAGCGGCAGATAGCCGGGCAGGGGACCCAGCCAGATTCCCCACGGCAGGCACAACGTGATCGGAAACGCCTTCAGGCGGAAGCGGCGGTCAAGGCCCAGCCGCTTCGCCAGCGACGCCCCGTCCGAGAGCACCACCAAGGCTTCGTGCGCTCCCACCGACACCACGGGCACGATCGGCACTCCTGCCTCCCGTGCCAGTTCCACGTAGCCCTTGCGGCCCGCGAAGACGATCTCGTTCCTCCGCGAGAAAGGCCGGCACGCGTCGTGGTCGCCTCCCGGGTACACCTGCACGGCGAAGCCTCTCCGAAGCGCCTCGGCCGCGATCTCTTTGCGCGCCCGTACCGCCCCCAGCTTCGCCAGGGCGCTCGCGAGCCGCTTCGGGTACGCGTCGAACATCCCATCGTGGGCCAGCGTCACCATCGGCGGCTTGCGCCCCGACGTGTGGTACGTGCCGACCCACAGCAGGGTGTCCGGAATCAGCACCCCTCCGCTGTGGTTCCCGACGCCCACGAATGGACCGTCCGGCAGGTGCTCCATTCCCTGGATGTCCGCTCGGAACCACGTGCGCACGGCCTTCGTGATCCAGCCGGCATGGCGCCGCTGGAACTCCGGATCACACGCCTCCAGATCGCCGGGCCTCACTTCCACCGCGAGAAGACCTTCTCGAACTCGAAGCCGTAGAACCCGCTCGGAGGCCAGTCCGGCATCGAGCAGCAGAACTCCGAGAAGCCCACCAGCGTCGCGAAGCGCGGATCGAGATCCAGCGGATCCGGGTACTCGAAGCGCTCGGCCGCCTCTGCCAGCCGGATGAGCCCCTCGTGGTAGCCCGGCCAGCCCACCAGCTTGCGCAGGTAAGGCGCCCAGAGCGTCTTGCCCTCGACAACCTTCGCCGCCTCTTCGCGCAGCAGCGCCAGGCCGTTGGGATGCGACTGCAACAACTGCAGGTCGTAACCGAGGAACGCATCCTCGTGGTACACGCTGAGCACGTGCTTCACGAGGGCCTCCGAGCCCTGGGTGATCCCCGTGTCCGTGACGAACTGTCTCGGGCTGTAGAGGACCTGAAGCGGCACCCGGATGGGGATCTGCCCCATCAGTGTGTTCCGGCTGCGCTCTCGCTCCCGCTCGCTCTCGCTCAGGGTGATGGGCAGCATCGCCAGCCAGCCCACCTTCAATTGCCAGGGCGTCGGCAGCCGATCGAGGTACCCGTGCTTCACGAAGAAGCCGATCCGCTCCTGGATGGATTGCTCGGTGCCCATCACGCCGCCTTCAAGGGTGCGATCCGCGTCTCGAGCCCCACCTGCCCGAGGCGGAGGTTCAGATCCTCGAGCAGCTGCCCGCACACCGCCTCGCCGTCGATGCCAATCCCGTACACGAGATCCGGATCCCGGGCCTGCTCCAGCACCCACTCGCCCCACAGCGAGACCTTCTCTTCCAACTGGCGCCGGGACGCGCCGTCGAGCCGGGGCAGGCGCTGGCGCAGGTAGTGGATCCCAAAGGCGATGTGCCGGCTCTCGTCTCTCGCGAGCAGCCGAGGCATCCACTCGCCCATGACCTTCTTCAGCGCCTGGAGCGGGCCCGCGAGGCTCTCGTCCGCCTCGAAGCCGTTGACCACCTTGGCCGCCTCCTGGAAGAGCGAGTGGGCCACGCCCTCGATGAGGATCTGCATGCCGAGCACCAGCGCCTCGGGCGTGTCGGCCTCCTGGACCTCGCGCATCAGCCGCTGCACCGAGGGCCTCACGCGCCCCTCACAGCCGAGCACCTGCATGACTCGCTCGAAGAAGGCCACGTGCCGGGCCTCGTCCGTGCGCTGCGTCACGAGGAACGCTCGCGCGGAGCCCTCGGGCAGGAGCTCCACGAGCCTCGCCGCCGCGTGCTGCGCGGTCCGCTCTCCCCACTGGAGCTGCGCGAAGCCATCGGCCGCGGTCTGCCGGAACTCCTCCGGGAGTGCCGCCACATCGAGCGTGTGCCAGTCGAGATCCTCGAGCCGCCACTGGTCGCGCGCCGCCAGCTCGCACAGGCGCTCGAAGTAGGGCTCGGAGACGGTATCCACGGGGGATTCGGCACCCTTCATCGCGCCGCACTATGCCACGGATCCGTTGCTTACTCGCGTCCAGGCCCCAGGCTCCTCGCGGCGCGATCCCAGAGCGCATTCGGGAGCATCCGCACCAGCTTCGCCATCAGCGCCGTCTGCCAGGGGAACGAGAACTCAGCCGAGCCTCGCACGATGGCGCGGCCGATGCGCTCGGCCGCATCGTCGAGCTCGAGCAGGAACGGCATCTTGAACGTGTTGCCCGCCGTGCCGGGGGTCTTCACGAAGCCAGGATGGATGGTGGTCACCTGAACCCCTCGGGGCGCGAGCTCGATCCGCAGCCCTTCGAGGAAGTTGGTGAGGAAGGCCTTGGACGCGCTGTAGGTGTTGTGCCGGGGGACACCGCGTCCTCCACCCAGGGAGGACATGCCCACCAGGTGGCCACGGCCGCGTGAGGCCATCCGGTCTGCCACTGCGGTGAGCGTGGCGGCGGCCCCTCGGACGTTCACGTCGAGGATCCGCTCCACCGCATCCCATGAGGGCGCGTCTCCCGGAGTCTCCAGTGCCACGGCCGCGTTCGCCACGACGAGGTCGAGCCCTCCACACGCATCGTCGATCGATCGCAGGGTCTCCAGGGTCGCCCGGGCGTCGGCCACATCCAGCCTTACCGGGATGAGCTCTCCCTGTCCCTGGAGCTCTCGCGCGAGCGCTTCGAGTTCCTCCAAGCGGCGAGCGGCACCGAAGACCTTCACTTCGCGCCGAGCAAACCACGCGGCCAGCCCGCGCCCGATTCCTCCTGAGGCTCCGGTGATGAGCGCCGTCCTGTACTTGAGCCCTCCGGGTTTTGGGTCCATGGCCCTTGTTCTAGAGTAGCGGCCGCCGACAGGACAGGCTTCCCATGTCATTGACGATAGAGCGGGTGTTCGAGCTGGGGCTGAAGGTGGGGCTCTGCCGGGACAGCGGCTGGGAGCCTCGGTTCGAGTTCTTCGTCGCGCAGGGCCTCCTGGAGGCGGTTCCTCATCCGGCACAGGTGAAGGCCGCGACGCTCGAGATGCTGCCCTTCGCGTTCAATGAGACGCCCATCGAGCACGCCGCCAACCGCCGGAGTCTCTGGGGCCACATTCTGCTCCGGGTTCCGCTCCAGCTCCTCTACTGCCCCCAGCAGGTGATCGTCTGGAATGGGCTGCTCGCCACGCCGCACGTCCTGATCAAGCACCTGCTGTCCTCGTTCCATGAGGACGGCGTGATCGCCTACGACCTGCAGTTGCTCCAGTCATACCCAGGCGGGCTCGAAGCGCTGGAGCGCGCCGCGGGGGAGGTGGCTTCGGGAGAGGATCCGCTCGCGCCCATGCTCTCGGCGATCGCGGGCGGCTACCACGCTCACCTCGCCGAGCTGGCCCGGGCTGCCCGCCGGTTCGAGTACCCCCCGGACCTCCACCCGCGCTTCAGCTCGCTGGTGGGGTTCGGGAGGTACTGCCTGCAGATCCCCGTGCCGGCTTAGGGAGTGACCGTCATCACACCCATCTGCGTCGTCTCGAAGTTCATGCCCGTGTTGGAGCCCGCTCCGTTCAGGTCGCAGTAGGTCCATTTCAGCCCGTTGTCCTGGCTGAACCGGAATGTGTACGAGAAGTTCGTGTTCGACGCCACGGTGGGCGCCGTGAACGAGCCTGAGAACTCATCATCGTTGCCGACCTGCACGTTGTAGTTCGCGGAGAAGAACTTCCACGAGTTGGTGCTTCGCGGGTCCGTGCCGTTGTTGCCATAGCCCACCTCGGCCAGGATGCCCGAGGGCGCTCCCATGGACTCGGTGATGCTCGTCTCGAAGATGCGGCCGTAGAGCAGCGGTGTCGCCGTGTTGGACGGCACCGAGAAGCTCGCGGGGAACTGGAGGTTGCAGTAGTCCGCCTCCAGCATGCTGTTCGTCTCGTTCTCGTTGCCCGTGTAGGTGAATCCGCTGGGGAGGACGAAGTTGGGAGTCCCCACGCTCGCCGGGTTGGAGAACGTCACGTTCACCCTCGCCACGGCGTTGCCAGTGTTGCTCACCACGCTACAGGTGGCGGAGGTGGGGCTGGCCACCGTGCAGGGCTGCGAAGGGTTGGCTCCGAACGCCGCCCGGAACCCCGGAGAGATATCCGTTCCGGTCACCAGGACGCTGGAGGCTCCCGCGGTGGCCGGTCCGTCGTCCGGGAACAACGTGGAGACGGTGAGGTTGAGGGCGTCATTGGGCGAGCCAGGCGTGGGCGTGGGATCCGCCCGGAAGTCGTTGCGGTTGTTGTCGGTGTCCGTGCTCAGCGTATTGCGAGCGAGCGAGGGGGCCGCAGTGCCGGCTGGCGTCGTGGGTGTCAGCGCGGTGGCCGTCTCGTACAGGGCCAGGCCGTTGTAGGCCACGTTGGTGGCCAGGGTGGCGCCGTTGGCGTCATGGCCCACCGCATCGAGCAGGGTGCCCGTGGCGGAGACCAGTTGGATGGAGTCTCCTCCGGAGTTCTCCACGTCCATGTCCCGGGCCAGGACGTCCACTCCCGGCGTGAAGCCCACCACCTGAGTCGAGGTCACCGACGAGTTCGCGTCCGCCACCAGCAGGATGCCATCCGCAGGGAAGCGTGTGCCGGCGGGGAGGGTGAACTCGCCGTCCGTCTCGCCCGTGCTGAGATCTCCATCCGCATTCAGTGCGCCCGCCGTGCCCCCGAGACCTTCCACGTCCGTGATCTTTGCTCCGCCGATGACGGCTCCACCCGGGCCGGCCAGCTCCACGAAGGACTTCTGATCGTCCGTGCCCGGCGGATCGATGATGACTTCGTTGATGACGGCCACCTTGCAGCTGCCGTTGAGAGCGCCCGCCGTGTTCGTGACGCGCGAGCCGCGAGCCCCGTTCGGGTAGAAGCTCACGCACCAGTTGGTGGCCGTGTCGTTGCCAGCCGCCGTGGATGTGGTGGGTTCCAGCTGGGTGGAGCTGCCGGAGAAGCCCACGAAGGCGCTCGCCGTCAGTGGCGTGTTCGGGTTGGTGACGAAGGTGCGGAAGTCCACCAGGTCCTGCAGGTTGCCCGCCGGAGGCGCCGCGTAGAGCGCGAGCGCGTCCCCTGTGTCCGCCAGCGCGAAGGAGGTGCCCGGCGCGCCGTAGATGAAGCCCACGCCTCCCGGGACAGAGCTGGACGGGTTGGGGATGCCGTAGAGCACGCCGTTGGCGGGCACCTGCACCGGGGTGGAGCCCGTGCCGTTCGGGTCGTTCGGAGCGCGGATATCCACCTCCTGGCCTGCGATGTTGCGCAGCGTGTAGCCCCGCACGTCGATGGCCGTGGCCGTGGTGTTGCGCAACTCGATGAACTCCGCGCCGAGGGCGCTGAACTCACTGATGATGATCTGGCCCTGCTGGCTGGCCGCGGTAACTGGCACGCACGCGCCGGCGTTGCAGGTCTGGTTCGAAGCGCACAGCGTGCTTGTCGGGGTGTTTTGGCAGACGCCCACGCCTCCGGAGTCCACGCACGCCGAGGTGTAGGTGACGACGCTCCGGCCATTGGCCGAGCACGTTGTGGCCGGCGGCGTGCACGTGACGGACGCGCAGGGATCCGAGCCGCCCGCGCCGGGGCTGTTCGAGAGGCTGGAGTTGCCCGCCCCGTCGAAGACCTTGAGCGCGAAGTAGTACGTGGACGTGAGGTTCAGTCCCGTGACGGTGGCCGACTCGGCGCTCCCCGGGGGCTGAGGCGCGGCCAGGGAAACGGGCGTGGCCGCGGTGAACTGCGCATCGTTGGTGATGGGAGCGGTGGCGTAGCGCAGATCGTGGCTCGCGGCGGTGCCCAGGGTGCCGTCATCGCCCACCGCCGTCCACGACACCTGGATGCTGGAGGACGAGGCCTGTGTGGCGGTGAGGACCGCCGCGGCCGGAGCCAGGTTGTCCACGATCTGGAAAGCCGTGCTCGTGGCCCCCGTCAGGCCCGTGGCGGCGGCCACGAGCTGGAAGCCCGTGCCCTCCTGGTCGATGGAGAGAGACGAGAACGTGGCCACGCCACTGGCCGGTGAGACGGTCCGTGTCCCACTCAGCGTAGAGGCAGGGTTGCCGCCCGTGAGGCTCACCGTCACGGAGGGGCTCGAGGCAGTGGAGGTGTTGCCGTAGGCATCCCTGATCTCCACACGCACCGTGGCCAGGGTCGCGCGCACGGTGCCGCTCTGTGGCTGCGTGGTGAACGCGAGCTGCGCCGGAGCACCGGCCGAGACCGCCACCGCCACGGTGTGCGTGAGCCCCGCATCGAGGGTGTCCGTCGCGGTGATGGTGCGGTTCCCCGCAGTGCGCAGCTCCACGGACACGGAGGCCACGCCCGCGTCTCCCGGCGTGAAGAGGTAGATGCCCGGCAGCACCGCGGCCGGATCGGTCGAGGTGAAGGACACCATGCCGTTGTAGCCGGTGGCGATGTTGCCGGAGGCATCGCGGGCCGTGACCGTGACGTTGAAGGCGCTGCCCGCGGTGGCAGAGGCTGGGGCCGAGAGGGTCAGGTTCGAGGCGGCGCCCGGAGTGACGGTGACGGTGGCGCTGGCGTTGCGCGTGCCGTCGGTGACGCGCACCGGCTGGGAGCCCACCGTGCCCAAGGTGACGCTGAAGGCGCGGCTGCCCGCGTTGGCGGCCGTGAAGGTGTAGCTGCCCGGCAGCGTCGCGCGCGTGTCATCCGAGCTGAAGGACACGGTGCCCGTGTAGCCGGTGGCCACGTTGTTGAACGCGTCGCGCGCTGTCACTGTGACCGCGAAGGGACTGCCCGCGGTGGTGGAGGCCGGGGCCGAGAGGCTCAGGCTGGCGGCCGCGCCAGGGGAGACCGTGGTGCTGCGGGTGTCCGTCATCGTCGCGGTCACTGTGTCCGTGGCCGTGAGGGACTGAGACCCCGCCGTGCGCAGTTCCACCGTGCTGAACGTCTTCTGCCCCGCGTCCGCGGCCGTGAAGGTGGAGTCCGCCGGGAGCACCGACGCTCCATCCGTCGAGGTGAAGTGCACCGTGCCCGTGTAGCCGGTGGCCACGTTGCCGAAGCTGTCTCGCAGCGTGACAGTGACGTTGAAGGGGCTGCCCGCAGTGGCAGAGGCCGGGACCGAAAGGCTTAAGGTCGCGGCGGCGGCTGGGGTGACACTCACGGTGGTGCTGGCGTTGAGTGTGCCATCCGTCACCCGGACGGGCTGGCTGCCCGTCGTACCCAAGGTGACGCTGAAGGCGTGGCTGCCTGCGTCGGCTGCCGTGAAGGTGTAGCTGCCCGGCAGCGTCGCGCGCGTGTCATCCGAGCTGAAGGACACGGCGCCCGTGTAGCCGGTGGCCACGTTGCCGGAGGCATCACGGACCGTGACCGTGACGTTGAAGGCGCTGCCCGCGGTGGCGGAGGCTGGGGCGGAGAGGCTCAGGCTGGCGGCGACGCCCGGGTTGACGGTGACGGTGGCACTGGCGTTGCGCGTGCCGTCGGTGACGCGCACCGGCTGGGAGCCCACCGTGCCCAGGGTGACGCTGAAGGTGTGGCTGCCCGCGTCGGCGGCCGTGAAGGTGTAGCTGCTCGGCAGCGCCGCGCGCGTGTCATCCGAGCTGAAGGACACGGCACCCGTGTAGCCGGTGGCCACGTTGTTGAACGCGTCGCGCGCCAGCACGGTGACGTTGAAGGCGCTGCCCGCGGTGGCGGAGGCCGGGGCCGAGAGGCTCAGGCTGGCGGCCGCGCCAGGGGAGACCGTGGTGCTGCGGGTGTCCGTCATCGTCGCGGTCACTGTGTCCGTGGCCGTGAGGGACTGGGACCCCGCCGTGCGCAACTCCACCGTGCTGAACGTCTTCTGCCCCGCGTCGCCGGCGGTGAAGGTGTAATCGCCTGGAAGCACTGCCGCCGCGTCTGTGGAGGTGAAGCGCACCGTGCCCGTGTAGCCGGTGGCCACGTTGCCCGCGCCATCCCGCAGCGTCACCATCACGGAGAAGGCACTGCCTGCCGTGGCGGTGGAGGGGACCGAGAGGCTCAGGGTGGCGGCGGCCCCCGAGGTGACGTTCACAGTGGCGCTGGCGTTGCGCGTGCCATCGGTGACGCGCACCGGTTGGTCGCCTGCCGTGCCCAGGGTGACACTGAAGGTATGGCTGCCTGCGTCGGCGGCCGTGAAGGTGTAGCTGGTGGGCAGCCCGGCGCGTGTGTCATCGGAGCTGAAGGAGACAGTGCCCGTGTAGCCGGCGGCCACGTTGCTGAACGCGTCACGGGCCGTGACCGTGACATCGAAGGCACTGCCCGAGGGGGCAGAGGCCGGGGCGGAGAGGCTCAAGCTGGAGGCCGCGGCCGCGGAGACCGTGGTGCTGCGGGTATCCGTCAGCGTCGTGGTCACCCGATCGGCGGCCGTGAGGGACTGAGCCCCCGCCGTGCGCAACTCCACCGTGCTGAATGTCTTCTGCCCCGAGTCGGCCGCCGTGAACGTGTAGTCCGCCGGAAGCACCGCCGCCCCGTCCGTGGAGGTGAAGTGCACCGTGCCGGTGTAGCCGGTGGCCACGTTGCCGGAGGTATCCCGCATCGTGACCGTTACGGAGAAGGGCGAGCCCGCCGTAGCGGAGGCCGGAGCCGAGAGGCTCAGGGTGGCAGCGGTAGCCGGTGTGACGGTGACAGTGGCGTTGGCGTTGCGCGTGCCGTCGGTCACACGGAGCGGCTGGGAGCCCGCCGTGCCCAGGATGACGCTGAAGGTGTGCGCCCCCGCATCGGCGGCCGTGAAGGTGTAGCTGCCCGGCAGCGTTGCGCGCGTATCGTCCGAGCTGAAGGAGACCGTGCCGGTGTAGCCGGTGGCCACGTTGCCGGAGGCGTCCCGCAGCGTGACGGTGACGTTGAAGGGGCCGTCCGCCATGACGGTGAGGGGCGCAGCGAGGCTCAGGCTGGTGGCGGCGCCCGGAGTGACGGTGACGGTGGCGTTGGCGTTGCGCGTGCCGTCGGTGACGCGCACCGGCTGAGAGCCCGTCGTGCCCAAAGTGACGCTGAAGGTGTGCGCCCCCGTATCGGCGGCCGTGAAGGTGTAGCTGCCCGGCAGCGCCGCACGCGTGTCATCCGAACTGAAGGACACGGTGCCCGTGTAGCCGGTGGCCGCGTTGCTGAACGCGTCGCGCGCCGTGACCGTGACGCTGAAGGCACTGCCCGCGGTGGCGGAGGCCGGGGCCGAGAGGCTCAGGCTGGTGGCCGCAGCAGGGGAGACCGTGGTGCTCTGAGTGCCCGTCAGCGAGGCAGTCACCGTATCCGTGGCCGTGAGGGACTGGGACCCCGCCGTGCGCAGCTCCACCGCGCTGAACGTCTTCTGCCCCGCGTCGGCCGCCGTGAAGGTGTAGTCGCTCGGGAGCACCGCCGCCCCATCCGTGGAGGTGAAGCGCACCGTGCCCGTGTAGCCGGTGGCCACGTTGCCCAAGGCATCCTTCAGCGTCACCTGGACCTCCGCCGAACTCCCTGCGACGAGGCTGTTCGGAAGCCCTGTCAGCTCCAGCACCGCCGCTTGCGCGGCAGTCACCGCGAAGGAAGGACTGGTGGCCTCCGTCAGCGTTCCCGAGGTGGCTCGCAGCGAGTAGCCCGTCCCCACCTGTTGGATGACGAGATCGCTGAAGCGCGCGACCCCATCCACGGCCGCCACCGTGAGCGTGCCTTCCAGCGTGTCCGAAGGCCCTGTCGCCAGGGCCACGGTCACCGAGGCCGTGCTGCCTGGGACGCGACGGCCCTCGGCATCCTGGAGCTCCACCTCTACGGCCGGGCTCAACGGGGCGCCCGCCGTGCCCTGAATGCTCGTGTTGAGGAAGGCCAGCTTCGCCGCTGGGACCTCGATGAACTCGACGGTGGGCTGGGAGGTCAGCACCACCGGTCCACCGTCCGTTTCCACCGAGGCCTTCACCTTCTTGAGCCCGGCCTGGGTGGAGACCAGGGTCGCCGTCATCACCCCTTCCGGGTTGGTCTGGCCCGAGGCCGGCGCGACGATCGCGCCGTCCCCGCTGATCTCCAGCTTCACCGTGCGGCCCGCCAGCGCCGCACCATCCGCCTTCACCACCTTCACGGTGAGGGTGACGACGTCCCGTCCGTTGGCCAGCACGTTGGAGCTGCGGCTCACCTGCACCTGCGAGCGCGTCGCATCCGGCTGCTCGCTGGGCGGCGGCGGCGGATCTTCATGACAGCCGGCTGCAAAGACCAGCAGCGCGGTCAGCGCGACATACACTCCGGACAACAGGGGACGAGATGACATCCAGGCCTCAAGAAGGGGGAATCGATGCTGCGGCACAACGCATGTTCTGTTGGTTGTCCGACACCGAAGCCTAGCGAGCCGCGCCTGGGGTTGCACCCCGCCGGCCCGAGGTCACGGCAGCCCCACGCGAGGCCGCGCCTACCTGCTGTATTGGTTCAAGGGGTAACCCTGCTCTGACGCTGGGGCGCCCTGGCATCAGCAAATATCGCTGGAACGAGCCTGCCCAGGACGTCGTGCCAAGCACGCCCGGTTGCTCCCCAAACATCGCGCAGCGCGACATGGCGTTCAGGATGCTGCCGCGCGTTCCTTGGGGACTGAACCCGCGGCGGGGGCGCGGATCGTGCGCACGGCGGCCTCGGCGGCGGCTCGGAATGACTCGGCGTAGCGCTCGGGCGAGAGGAGCTCTGCGGGCAGCAGCTCCTGGTACGGGCCGAGCTGCGCCTTCACCTCGTCCATGAAGGAGGTGGGGGGTGCCACGCGTTCGCCTTCGTAGAACGCGCGCAGCTCCCGGTCGCTCTCGAGGCGGGCGCGAAGGCTCCGGTGGAAGGCAATAAAGCCTCGGCCTTCGTCGACGCTGCGGCCGAAGTTCACCAGCTTTCCCCAGCCGCCGGGTGTCACGCGCGTGCGGCGGAGCACGGCCTTCCACGAGTAGGCGAATGCGTAGAGCTCGATGAGGCGATCGTAGAGCTCCACCGGCGAGTAGTGCAGGGGCCGCACGTTGCCGAAGCAGTTGGTGTCCAGCAGCGAGAACGGCATGGCCATCGTCCGTCCCGAGGCGTGCAGCTCCCGGCTCAAGGGCGCGTTGTAGAAGTTCGTCGCCAGGAAGTAGGTCGGGTAGATGCCCGGCGAGAGCTCCGCGAGCCGCTGGGTCAGCTCCCAGGGCAGCTCGCCCTGATCGGTGTCCAGCCCCACGATCATGTTCGTCTGGATGTGCTGCACCTCGGCCTGGATGACGTTCAGGGTCTCGGCGACGTGCAGGACCTTGGCCTCTCCCACGACTCGCGCCCGCCCGGACTTGTCGGAGAAGTCGAACCAGGACTCGACCCCCGGCGCCAGGAGCCCGAACCGCGCCCGTCCGAGCCGCCGCGCGTTCTGCGCGCTCATCAGGGACAGGCTCATGTGTGCGCAGTGCACCAGGTGCGTGCCCGAATCCTCGATGGCGCCCAGGTACTCGTCGAACCGCACCCCGAAGTTCGGATCGTGCCACCCGACAAGCGTGTCCTCGCCCCAGCGGCGCTCGATGTGGCGCAGGTCTTCGATGATCGGGTCCACTGGCAGGCCCCGCCACCGCACGGGAGCGTCGACACAGAAGCTGCACGTGTACGGGCACCCAAGGCTTCCGAGCATCGGCACCAGCCGCAGCACCCTGGTGCCTTTCTGGAGGCAGTGATCGATGAAGCGCGCGCGCTGAGCAACGCCGGGTAGGGAAGAGGGCCCCTCATCCGCGCAGAGCACGAGGCCTCGTTCCTGCCGCTCGGGTGCTTGGAGCAGATCCGCGATCAGCGCTCGGTCCGTTGTCTGGCAGATGTAGTCGAAATAATCGCGTGCGTGCTCGGCGAAGGACTGCGCGTGGGGGCCGCCCAGCACCGTCACCGCGCCGCCCGAGCGCAGATGCCGGGAGAGCGCGTAGGCCACGAACGAGGCCCGGGTGAACGCGGAGATGAACACCAGGTCCAGCCCGTCGGGCAGCAGGCGGCGGAGATCCTCCTCCGCGGTCCAGACGGCATAGTGCACCTCGCACCCAAGCTCCTCCGCCCAGACGGCCACCGCCTGAGGCATCACCGAGGCCGTCTCCGGCGCGATGACGCGGCGCCTCAAGAATGGGGTGGTGACCGAGTGTGCCAGCAGCTCCACGACGCCGACCTTGAGTCTCTTCACCGGCCCTCCCCGAGACGCCCGGCGGAGTCGCGGGCGGCGAACCCTCAAAATACCGTAACCTGTGCGCGTGAGGCACGAGCTGGTACGAGCCCATGGCTCGGATCCGATCTCCTATTCGACGCTGCAGCCGGGGCTCTCCTATTTCGAGACCTCGTTCGGCTATGTCGCCTTCCAGCGCGCCTTCGGCTTCGAGCTCACGCTGGGGCCTCCCGTCTGTGCCCGCGCCGATCGGGTGGAGCTGATCCAGCGGTTCCTCCGCAGCAGCAAGAACCCGCTCTTCTTCTACGTGCCGAGGGAGGTCGCGGCGCTCGTCTCCGAGCTCGGCGGCCCCCGCTTCCGCACCAGCGGCATGGGCATGGACAAGATCCTGGAGCTCGATGCGCCCGCGGCTGAGGTTCACCCCCGGGTGCGGGGAGCGCTCAAGAAGGCCACGCGCGGCAGCTTCGAGGTGGCCGAGGTCCGTCCCTCTGCGCTGGGGCAGGAGGAGCGGGCCCGCCTCGACGCCATCACCCGGAGCTACCTGGGCCGGAGCGCGGTCCCCGTGGAGATGCACTTCCTCAACCGCCCGCTCGGGTTCGAGGACGACGGGCTGGCGCGGATGTTCGTGCTGCGGCAGGGCGCGGACGCTGAGGTGTTCGGCTACGCGGTGCTCGATCCGTACTTCGACGGAGGTCGCGTCCAGGGCTACCTCCTGAACCTCATCCGCTTCGAGCGGACCCGGCTGTGGGGCGTGTACTACTCGGCCGTCGCGAGGTTGGCCGAGCGCCTGCGAGGGGAGGGGGTGCGCCAGCTCTCGCTCGGGTTCTGCCCGCTGGTAGGGGTGGAGACCGAGGGCTGCTCGCCCGTGCTGGCGCGCCAGGTGAAGTGGATGGAGCGCCGGCTGGCGGGTATCGGCTACCTCACCCGGCTCCGCGAGCTGAAGGAGGCCTTCCCGGGGCTGACGCCGCAGCGGTACTTCGTGACGCCCTCGCCGTGGGCTGCGACGACGCTCCTGGCCCTGCTGCGCGCCTGCCGCGTGCCCCTCACGGAGATCCTCCGGCGAAGCTTCTCCCCGTAAGCGCGGGTCACTCAGCCCACCCACTCCCTCTTGGTGACCTCCACCAAGAAGTCGCGAAACGCCGCCACTTTGCGTGCGAGCGGCCGCGTGGACGAGTAGACGAGCACGAGCCCGCCGACGGTCACACGCACCGAGGGAAGGACGCGCACGAGCTCACCGCTTGCCACGTACGGCTGCGCGATAAACGAAGGTAACATCGCGATTCCTCCTCCCGATGCGGCCACGCCGCGCAGGAAGAGGAAATCGTTCGCGACGACCTTTGGAGTGAGCGTTGCCGGGAAGTCGAACGCGCGACGTAGCGGGCCCGCCACGAGCCAGTCGTGCCCGGGCGACGCGAGCTCCCGAGGGTTTCCGCGCCGTGCGAGGTAGCTCGGCGCCGCGTACAGACTGAGCTCACTTCGCTGGGCGAGCGGTCGCGCCGTGAGCGACGGGTCCTTGTGCTTGCTGATGTCGCCACGGATTGCGACATCGAATCCCTCGGCAGCGAGGTCGACCACGCGGCTGCTGAACTCCGCCTGCACTTGCACCTTCGGATAGAGCGCGACGAAGCGTGCGATCACGCTGCCGAGGAAGATGGCGCCGAGGTCGTACGGCGCCGTGAGCTTCAGCGTACCGGCTGGCTCGCTTTGGTGTTCGGGCAGTTCCTTCGTGGCGTGCGCCAGCGCACGCACATGCGCGGCGGTTCGCTCGTAGAGCGCTCTTCCCGCCGTGGTCAGTGAGACACGGCGGGTCGTTCGGTGAAAGAGCCTCGAGCCGACGGAGGCTTCGAGCTTCGCGATGGTGCGGCTCACTGTCGCGGTGGTCGTCCCAAGGGCACGGGCCGCGCCAGAGAAGCTGGACGCATCGGCGACCTCGACGAAGCTCGCGAGGAGCGTGATGTCGATTGTTGCAGGCATGCACTGGTATATTACACAGTTACGTATTGTGGAGAGCCCTGGGGCGCCGAATACTGCTCGCATGGAAGTTGCGAACATCGGTCCCGGGATGGAGCTCGGGCTCTATACGTTCGGCGATCTGGTCGCCGATCCTCGGACCGATGCCGCGTGCCACCTACGAGCAGATGCTCTCGCCGCAGGGCGCACTCGTCGGCGGCAGTCCGCAAGAGGTCATCGACAAGATCCTTGGTCGCGCCGGTAGTGCGCAAAGCAACAGAAAGGCAGTCATCATGAAGATTGGAATCAGTGGGGCAAGCGGGCAACTCGGCGCAGCGACGGCCGCGGCGCTCAAGTCACGCGCGCCGGGAGCGCAGCTCGTCGGCATCTCGCGTTCGCCGGACAAGGTGAGTGCGCTCGGCATCGAAGCGCGGTTCGGCGACTTCGATAATCCTGACTCGCTCACGAAGGCGTTCGCTGGCCTCGATCGACTGCTGATCATCCCTTCGAGCGACATGCGCCCCGGTGTGCGCGCGACGCAGGGGCACAACGCCATCCAGCGTGCTGTCGACGCGGGCGTCGAGCATGTGGTCTTCACATCGGCGCTCGGCACGAGGTCTGCCGATGCTCCGCACCTCTGGCAGAGCATCCAGGACATGTGGTCGGCCTGCGGCTTCGATGTGACGACCGGCGACGTCGAACGGCTCGCGGGGCGCCCGCCGCGGTCACTCGAGGATGCGCTTCGACGCGTGAAGCTGTAGTCACTGGTACCCCTGCCTCACCCGGATTCCGTCATGGCCAACACCTCTGTCTCCGCTACTCCCCCGGCTTCGTCCCATCGCCCAAGCCGGGGGCTGCACATCTCACTCTGGGTCGTTCAAGTCCTGCTCGCGCTGTTCTTTCTCATGGCCGGCGTCAACCACGGCCTCAAACCGATCGAAGAGGCCGCGAAGACCTCACCGTGGATCCTCGGGATTCCCGTCGCCCTCGCGCGGTTCATCGGCATCGCGGAGCTCGCCGGTGTACTGGGGGTCGTGCTGCCGTCAGCCACCCGTATCGCTCCGAAGCTGACGCCCATCGCCGCGGTCGGTCTGGCGATCATCATGCTGCTCGCGGTGCCGTTCCACATCATGAGGGGCGAGGCGAACGTGATCGCCTTCAACATCGTGCCCGCAGCACTCGCAGCATTCGTCGCTTGGGGCCGCTTCACACGTGCGCCCATCTCGCCCAGAGCGCGGGGCTAGCTTTGGGAGGAAACCATATTGGGCTTGTCACCGCCGACCTCGACCGCATGGCCGACTGGTATGGCAAAGTGATCGGCGCGAGGCTTGTCTATCTTTCGGATCGGCCGATTGGAGACAAGGGACCCGATTTGAAAGTGCGCGCGGGCTTTTTCGCCAATGATGCTGCAAGCCATCGCATTGCTGTCATCGAAATGCCGGAGGTGGCCTTCGACACCGACCGCATCCGCCACACACGCCTTCAGCATTTTGCTTTTGAGTACCAGCAGCAGCTGGGCCTGTTCGCCGACAGGACCAGTGCCACACCCTGCGCGCCAACCAGCTGCGCCTCTGGTTTTCCTCCGCCGCGTACGTGCTGCTCAACCTGCTGCGCCACTTCGGCCTGCGCGGCACCGAGATGGAGCGGGCCCAAGTGGGCACCCTCCGGCTGAAGCTGCTCAAGGTCGCCGCCATCGTCCGCGTCAGCGTCCGTCGTGTCGTGCTCTCGCTCAGCGCGGCGGCCCCAGTGCAGGATTTGTTCGCGCGCGTCGCGCAACAGCTCTGCGAAGTCCCAGCTCCCTCCTGACGCCCTGTTGCTCTTTGACAACCTCGACGGGTCCCAACACCGGCCGGTGCAGGCTCCTGTCATGCCTGCAGCACGCTGCCGAGCTTCCTTTTGCCAAGCGCGGCAACCAGACTCCGAGGATTGAGGCCGAGCCGCCCGGCGCGCTCCTCCGTGTGACAGATCCGGGCTAGGGCCGCTCAGCCTCGCGCACGGATTACCAGTAACGGCGCGGAGGCGGAGCCGGAGGAGGCGGAGCCGCGGGCAAGGGCTCTAGCATGCCGGACGTCAGCAAGCGCTCGACGGCCGCTTTGACCTCCTTCGCGGTGGTGCCGCAGCTCTCGAGGTTGCGCGCTGCCTCCGGGATGGTCCGGGCACTCTCTCCGAACTCCACCAGGAAGAGCCCATCCTCGGAGCTCAACCCCAGGGGCGCACCCCACGCGGCGCGCGCCGCATCGAACTGGGCGCGGCCGTTGCCCTCCTTGGCGGCCTCGATCATGGCCGTATAAGCCTGCGCGGCCTCGGTACCCTTCGGCGAGAGCCGAAACTTCTGTGCGCGTCCGAAGCGGACCTTCTCTGCCTTCTCGTCATTCATGACTGCACTCCGAGGGCCGGACGGCCCATTTGCTTGAGCCAGCTCACGTGGCTCTTCAGTGCCGCGCCCACGCTCACATTGGCACGGTAGCGTACCCCATGCTCCCGACAGGTTTCCTCGACGATGCGCGAGAGCGCTGGGTAGTGCAGGTGGCACACGCGCGGGAACAGGTGGTGCTCCACCTGGAAGTTCAGCCCCCCGAGGTACCAGCTCACCACCGGGTTGCCCCGGGCGAAGTCGACCGTCGTCTCCACCTGGTGCGCCGCCCAGTCGCGCGGGAAGGTGTGTGAGGCCTCCGGCAGCTCGGTGAACTCGGCCTCTTTCACGCAGTGCGCGAGCTGGAACACCGTCGACAGCGTCAGCCCGAGCACGAACGCGGTCAGCAGGTAGCCCACCGCCACCTGCCACAGGGGATGGAAGAGCGCGGGCACCACGAGCGCCCAGCCGTAGAACAGCAGCTTCCCACCCAGCACCCCGGTCAGCTTCCACCCGCTGGGGCGCGGCATCTTCTGCCGTCCAACCCGCCCCGTGAGCAGATCCTTGAAGTCATCGATGAAGTGCCACTTCAGCGGCAGCAGCCCGTAGAGCACCCAGATATAGGCGTGCTGGAAGCGGTGCGGCGCGTGCGACTTCTGACTGGGCGCCAGCCGGCACAGGGGCTGGATGTCGATGTCCTCATCGAGCCCGGCCACGTTCGGGTGGCTGTGGTGGAAGATGTTGTGCTTCCAGCTCCACACGTAGGAGGAGCCGCCCACGGCATCCAGGGTCCACGCGAGCAGCCGGTTGACGCCCTTCCGCTCCGAGTAGCTGCCGTGGTTCGCATCATGCTGGATGCTGAAGCCGATCCCGGCCATGGCCAGTCCCAGCGACACGCACCCTACGGCCACGCCCCAGGGCGAGGCCGCTCCGAAGACGAGCCATAAATAGGAGGAGACGAACCAGCCGAGGATGAGCGCCGTCTTGGCATACATGCCTGGCAGATCGCGCGGGGAGCGCCCGCGGTCCTTCAAGTACTGTTCGACCCGTGTCTTGAGATCCTGATGGAAGCGCCCTGCCTCCAGGAACTTCACCTTCGATGCTTGCGACAACGCTCACCCGCTCTCACGCCAACCCACGCCGCCACCACTAGAGCCGGGGATCCGCGAGGGAGGATTCCCTCACAGCCGTCCGCCGCTCGGCGCCGCAGTCCTTCGTAACACCGGAACTCCGGGCACCATACCGCACTCGGTGCTCCTGATGGCGGGTGAAGGGGCGCCTACACGCTCTGTATGGGGGCAGGAGAGCAGACAGGCGATGAAGAAGGACAGCGGAGGTGCGATGTTGAAATCCCCATGGCCGTCAGCGTCTTCGACCTCTTCAAGATTGGTATCGGTCCCTCCAGCTCGCACACCGTTGGGCCCATGCGCGCCGCGCGCATGTTCGCGCTCCAACTGCGCGACGAGGGCAAGCTCGAGCGGCTGGCTCGCCTGAAGGTCGAGCTGTTTGGCTCCCTGGGCGCCACCGGAAAGGGCCACGGGAGCGACAAGGCCGTGCTCCTGGGCCTGATGGGAGAGACGCCGGAGGGCGTCGACGTGGAGGGCATCCCCGCGCGCATCTTCCGCTGGCACTCCGAGGGCCGCGTCGCGGTGCTGGGCCAGCGCGAGGTGCCCTTCCGCGAGGCCGAGCAGCTCGTCATGCACCGCCGCCGCGCGCTGCCGTTCCACCCCAATGGCATGCGCTTCTCCGCCTGGGACAGCGACGGCACGGAGCTGTGCGTGCGTGTCTACTACTCGGTGGGCGGAGGCTTCGTGGTGAACGAGTCCGCCGCGCAGGGCGAGTCCCCCGTTCGCCCGGACGAGACGCCCCTGCGCTTCCCGTTCCGCTCGGCTGCCGAGCTGCTCGCGCACTGCAACCGCGAGCGCCTGCCCATCAGCTCCCTCATGCTGGAGAACGAGAAGGCCTGGCGCACCGAGGCAGAGATCCGCTCGGGCCTGCTGCGCATCTGGGAGGTCATGCAGGAGTGCGTGAAGCGCGGCTGCACCTCCTCCGGCATCCTTCCTGGAGGCCTCAAGGTGGAGCGCCGTGCCGCCAAGCTCTACCAGCGCCTCCTCAGCCGGCCCGAGGCGGGGCTCACCAACCCGCTCACGGTGCTGGACTGGGTCAACCTCTACGCCCTCGCGGTGAACGAGGAGAACGCTGCGGGCGGGCGGGTCGTGACGGCCCCGACGAACGGAGCCGCAGGCATCATCCCGGCGCTGCTGCACTACTACTGGCGCTTCGTGCCCGGCGCGGACGAGGACGGCGTGGTGCGCTTCCTGCTCACGGCGGGGGCGATCGGGGTGCTCTATAAGGAGAACGCGTCCATCAGCGGCGCGGAGGTGGGCTGCCAGGGCGAGGTGGGCAGCGCCTGCTCCATGGCCGCGGGGGCGCTGACGGAGGTGCTCGGGGGCACGCCGCTCCACGTGGAGAACGCGGCGGAGATCGCCATGGAGCACAACCTCGGCCTGACGTGTGATCCCATCGGCGGGCTGGTGCAGGTGCCGTGCATCGAGCGCAATGCCATGGCCTCGGTGAAGGCCATCAACGCCGCGCGCATGTCGCTGTCCGGAGATGGCACGCACTTCGTGAGCTTGGACAAGGTCATCAAGACCATGCGCGACACCGGCCGCGACATGAAGGACAAGTACAAGGAGACCGCTCGCGGAGGACTCGCGGTCAACGTGCTCGAAGTGTCGGATCTGAGCGTCGGTCTGCCCGAGTGCTGACAAGGAGGAGCTGCCATGGCGGAGCCGCTGACCTGGAGGCCGTGGCAGTAGTGGCCGGTCCCCTTGCGCCGAGCTCTCTCGGAGAGTGTGTCGGAGCCCGGTGCTAGGTGACGGACCGCCAGTAAGGGCGTGAAGGAGGAGGGAAGGGATGGGACGGGCGGCGGTGGATAGGCAGGGGTATGGCAACGCGGCGGAGGCAGCGGCGGTCCGCTTCTTGGAGGAGCGGGGCTACCGCATCCGGGCGCGCAACTTCCGGTGCCGCTATGGCGAGCTGGACATCGTGGCTGAGCACGGGAACACCGTCTGCTTCGTGGAGGTCCGGATGCGCTCCACGGCCGTGTGGGGAGACCCGTCGCACACGGTGTCTTTTGCGAAGCAGCGTCGCGTGGTGAAAGCCGCGCTGCACTATCTCTTCGCCTATGACCTGCGCGAGAGGATGATGCGCTTCGATGTTGTCTCGGTGGTGGGCCACGGCGAGAAGGCCACCGTGGAGCACCTTCCGAACGCCTTCGACGCGGGGATGTGACGCATGGCTGGGACGCTCTATCTGGTCGCAACGCCTATCGGGAACCTGGGGGACATCACCTCCCGGGCCGTGGAGACCTTGCGGCGCGTCGCCTTCGTCGCTTGCGAGGACACGCGGCACTCGCGCGTGCTCTTGGAGCACTTCGGGCTCGCCCCGGAGACGGTGAGCCTGCCCGCCTTCGCGGAGGGCCAACGCGCCGGGCGCATCCTCGACCGCATCGCCGGGGGCGAGGACTGTGCCCTCATCACCGACGCCGGCAGCCCCGGCATCAGCGATCCGGGCGAGAGGCTGGTGGCCGAGGCCCTCGAACGAGGCCTCACGGTGGTCCCTGTGCCCGGCGCTACCGCCCTGGTCGCGGCGCTGAGTGCCTCCGGGCTGCCCACGGGCCGCTTCCACTTCTTGGGCTTCCTGCCGCGCAAGGGCCCCGAGCGCCGCGTCATGTTGGAGGAGGTGGCGCAGCTCTCGGCCACGCTTGTGCTCTACGAGTCCCCGCGTCGGCTGGCGGAGACGCTGCCGGACCTCCAGGAGGCCTGGGGAGACCGCCGCGCTTGCGTGGCGCGCGAGCTCACCAAGATGCACGAGGAGTTCGTCCGGGGGCCGCTCTCGGAGCTGGCGGCGCGCTACGCGGCCGAGGAGCCTCGGGGCGAGGTGGTGGTGCTGGTGGAGGGGCGCACCGGCGAGCGCCGCTGGTCCGAGGAGGAGCTACGGCGGGCGCTGGAGGAGGGACTGGCGCGCGGCGAGAAGCTCAAGGCGCTGAGCACCGAGCTTGCCCGCCGCGCGGGCTGGTCCGGACAGGACGTCTACCGCCTGGGGCTGAGCCTCAAGCGGTAGGGGACTTCGGAATCAGAACGCGAACGCTGCGGACAGCTCCAGCCGGAAGCTGGTGCTCTCCACCGCCCGGAAGCGCCGGGACACCAGATCGTAGCGGAAGTCGAAGTTCGGGTTGATGTCCTGCTTCTTCGACGGATCGCTGAACTCCTCCGGCTTCACGCCCAGGTCCTCGTTGGTGAGCCCGTGGTCCGTGTTGTAGAGGAACGTGCCCGAGGCGCGCAGGGTGAAGGCCTCGCCCGCGCTCGCCGTGGCGCCGAACTGGCCGCCGATCTGGAAGTACTCCTGGGTGGCCAGCAGCTTGCCCAGGGCCGCGCTCAGCTCGTTGTAGTAGCGGCCCTCGCCGATGTAGGTGCCGATGGCGCGGATATCCAGCGCGAACTTCTGGGACTTGGTCTTGTCGCTGAACGCGGTGAACTCGGCGCCCGTGACGATGCCCGCCACCGTGGGAGCCTGGATGCCCGTCTCCTTGCGGCTCCACTTCCCGGTGAAGCAGTTGCCGGGCGTGCCTTGGGACTCCAAGTTGAAGCAATTCGAGTAGATGCCCGGGCCCTGCACCGGGATCGTGTAGTGCACCTTGAAGTACGGATCCGCCACGCCCACCTTCCGCGAGAAGGACGTGTACAAGGTGTACTTGTGGACGCGATCGCCCACGTTGCCGCGGGTGCCGACCGAATCCCGGTTGTCCTGGCTCGGATCGCGCAGCTTCGCGGTGGGCGCCTCGTAGTCCAGGCCAACAATCCACATCGGCTTGGTGTCGTCCCGGTTCTGGTTGAAGAAGGCGTAGGCCATGCCGAAGCGCATGTTGCCCAGGCCTCCACGCTTTCTGGGATCGTTGGAGTCGATGGGGAACAGAGTCAGCGGGGTATCCCGCTGGGTGCCGTCCGGGTTCAGGGTGTTTTTGATGATGGTGGAGGTTGATTCGCTCGTCGCGGAGGTGAACGCGTAGTTGTCGTTCTGTTGCAGAACGATGGGGATCCCGAACGAGAACTCGAAGTCCTTGTAGAGACCGATCGCCAGGTTGATGTCGAGCCGCGTGTCGGAGCCCTTGTGCCAGACCTCGGGCCGCTCAATGAGCCCCTGCGTACCCGTGAGCTCCTCGCGGACGATCTTCGTGTGCGTCTGCGTCCGGTGGAACTTGGCGTCGAGGATGAGATCGAACGGATCGTCCTCGTCGAACGAGGAAGCGATCCGAGTGATCTCCGCGGCGTTTGCGGCCAGCGGGGCGCCGAACAGCAGCGCGGCGAGAACGGCGCGAAGCCTGAACATCCGACCTCCGAAGAACCCTAGTGGCTCTCAGGGCCCGCGGATGCAGGCAGCCCCCTTCGGGACTGCGGACTGCGGTGGCCTAACCCCTGAGAACTGTTGAGAAATTACCAGGGACGCTAGCCGTCATGTGCAGGGGTGTCAAGAAATGGGTGGGCTCAGTTCCCAGATGCCACTGCCGAGCCGAGCAGTGAGTCCATTCGCCGGACCTCCGCCTCCAGCGAGGACTTCTGGTCGGCGGACAGGGTGCGCCGGAACGTGCGGTGGCTGTCGAAGGGGTCCATCACCCGATCGTCCTGCGTCATGAGCTGGTAGTGCAGGTGCGGAGCAAAGGAACGGCCGCTGTTGCCGCTCTGCGCGAGCACTTGGCCCGTGGAGAAGCGCGCCCCGGGCTTGAGGCTCTTGGGCAGCTCCGAGAGGTGGAGGAAGAGCGCACGCCGGCGCTTTCCGCCAACCTCCTCCAGCTCCAGGCAGTTGCCGTTGCTGCCAAAGTTCCAGTTCTTGCGCTTGACGACGCCGGTAAAGGGGGCCTTCACGGGCGAGCCCACGGCGGCCTTGAAGTCCACGCCCTTGTGGCCGCGGCCATCACGCAGCAGGGACGTCACCTGCTCGAAGTCATCCAGGGGCGAGTGCTCCAGGCGCTCCTCCATCTCCTCGCCGGTGGGCAGGAAGAAGCGAGCGTACCCGTCGCCCGGGGCCTGGAAGCGGTAGGCGCTGTGCGTCTTGCCCGTCTTGCCGCTGGTGAAGCGCACGGCGTGCACGAGCGGCTCCTCATTGGGGCGGAGCTGGTAGAGCACGTCGAGGGTGTCGCCCCGGAGGATCTCGTTGGGCACTCGCACCCACCACACGAGGGTGCGCGTCACCACCTGCGCCAACGCGGGGCCCACGGAGGGATCCGAGGCCTGCACGAGCGCCGTCTCCAGCGGCCCGTCGATCTTCACCGAGACGCGAGACAGGCCCGCAGCGGTGAGGGGATCCACCGGCGCCGGAGGCGGAGTGGGTGCCTGGACAGCAGCCGGGTTGGCGGCGGAGGGAGAGGCCTCGGCGACAGCGGCAGGAGGCGGCGACTGGAAGGGCAGGGCGCCCTTGTTCTGCTTCCACCAATAGGCGCCTCCCGCGGCGCCGCCCAGGAGCAGCGAGACGAAGACGACAGAGCCGGTCCGGCTCCGCTTCGGGGGGGCACCAAGAGTGGGTAGAGACGGCCGCATGCAGGCTCCCTGAGGTCGAGCGGTACGCGGGGCCGAAACCGTCGCGATCGCGGCGTTATTTCGGGTTTATTCGTCCGAGGACTCGTCCTTGCCTGAGCCCTCGTCCTTGCCTTCTTCCTTGCCCTCGGGGGCGATGTCCCGAAGGCCGAACTCCTTCATCTTCGTCTGGAGCGACTTGCGGCTGATCTGCAGCAGCTTGGCTGCTCGCGTGACGTTGCCGCCCGTCTCCTCGAGGGCCTTGGTGATGAGGTCCTTCTCGAGCTCCGCCGCCTTCATGCGGATGATGTCCTTGAGGCCCGTCTCACCGGTGGGCGCCTCCACGACCGAGGAGCTGGCAAGCGAGTTCGCCTGTGCCCCGCCACCCTGGCGCACGGGCTCCGGCAGATCCTTGGCGGTGATGAGCGGGCCGTCCGCGAAGAGCAGCACGCGCTCGATGAGGTTCTCCAGCTCGCGGATGTTGCCGGGCCAGTTGTAGGCCTGAAGCAGCACCATCGCGTCGTCGGCGATGCCCTCGATCTTCTTGTTCAGCCGGCGGTTGTACTTCTCGACGAAGTACTTCGCCAGCATGGGGATGTCGCTGCGGCGCTCGCGCAGTGCGGGCAGGCCGATGGGGACCACCGCCAGACGGTAGTAGAGGTCCTTGCGGAAGCGTCCTGCCTCGATCTCCGCCTGCAGATCCTTGTTGGTGGCGGCCACCAGGCGCACGTCCACGCGGGTCGTCTTGATACCGCCCACGCGCTCGAACTCGCTCTCCTGGAGCGCGCGCAGCAGCTTCACCTGCATCTCCACGGGGATCTCGCCGATCTCGTCCAGGAAGAGCGTGCCGCCGTCGGCCAGCTCGAAGCGGCCGGGCTTGGAAGTCACCGCACCCGTGAAGGCGCCGCGCTCGTGGCCGAACAGCTCGGACTCGATGAGATCGTGCGGGATGGCCGCGCAGTTGATCTTGATGAAGGGCTTGTCCCGGCGGCTGGAGGCGCCGTGCAGGGCGGTGGCGATCAGCTCCTTGCCCGTGCCGCTCTCGCCCGTGATCAGCACGGTGGAGGGAGTGTCCGCCACCTTGTCGATGATCTTGTAGACATCTTGGATCTGCGGAGACTCACCGATGATGGCGGCGCGGGCCTTGCTGTCCGGGCGCACGGAGCGGCGGTTGCTCTCGTGGGCCTTGGCGGCCTTGGCGATGACGGCGTTGAGCTCGGGCTGGTCGAAGGGCTTGGTGATGTAGTCGAACGCGCCCGCCTTGATGGCCTCCACGGCGGAGTCCACCGTGCCGTGAGCGGTGATGATGATGACGGGCACGTCCGGGTTGGCGGCCTTGATGGCGCTGAGCACCTCCATGCCGCCCACCTTGGGCATCACCAGGTCCGTCACGACGATGTCGGCGCCGTTCTTCTGGAACTCGGCGAGCCCCTGCTCGCCGTCGGCGGCGACGGTGACGTCATAGCCCTCTCGCCGCAGCATGGCGGCGAGCACCTTGCGCAGGTTTGCCTCGTCGTCGAGGACCAGGACCTTGGCCACGGAGGACACGGCTTTCAGGCTACTTGCGCGGAGGAGCGGTGGCTCCGCCCTCGAGCGTGCAGATGGAGTCCGGGTGCTTGATGCGCAGGATGAGTGCCTCGAGCACGCGGAACGGGTGGTTCATCCGGGAGGCGCCCAGGTACGAGGTGACCATGTCCATGGCCACGGCCAGGTCCATGTTCTCGCGGCCGGTGGACACCACCACGCCCGCCTCGCCTCGCAGGCGGTTGGACTGGAAGACGCCATCCGCGGCGAGCTGGCGGATGGTCTCGATCTCCAGCACGCCGGTCTTCTCGTAGATGCGGTGGAGCAGGGAGAACAGGCGCGGCGAGAGCACCACGGCATAGGGGCCGTAGTGGCCGTGCTCGTTGAGCTTCCGGGTGGCCTCGACGATGGCCATGTAGCCGGCGCCCGGGTGCGTCCAGTCGCCGAGCGGCACGGTGAGCCGGCCCGTGGCCGTCATCAGGCCCTCGTGGCCGAGCCGCGGGTCTCCGTAGAAGATCAGCTCGTCTTCCTGCTGGGCGCAGAGGGCGGCGGCGCCAGCGGCGGCGGACACATCGAGCGGCATGTTGTGGATGCGGGCCGCCTCGATGTCGCGCCAGTGCAGCAGGAAGTCCTTATAGATGATGGGGATCGTCTTGAACTTGCGCGCATCAGTGAAGACGGTGGCCGTCTCCTGCTCGCCGACGATGTCCACCGCGCCAGGGGAGACGCCCTGGTACTCGTCATGGGGCACGGTCTGCACGCCCGCACCGAGCGGTCCATAGATGTCCAGGATGCGGCGGCCCACCAGCGAGCGGCGCGCGACCTGGATGACGGTCTCATTGAGGCGGGCCCACTCCTCCTCGCGGAGGGGGTTCTCGGCATGTCCAAGGAAGTCAGGCATCGGCAAGCTCCTCTAAGGAGGAATCGTCAGCGAGCGCCGCCCCGGCCACCGCCGCCCCCCGTACCGCCGGATCGCCTGAGCGATCCCACGGTGAGCGGGTAGGCATTCTCGGAGGGTGGAGCGGTCAGGCCGTAGATGACGCGGTGGGGGGGAAGGGTGGAAACAGGCTCAACGACAAGGCGGCCCCCGTTGGCTCCCGACACGGCGGCAGCAGGCGAGGGGACAGAAGAAGCAGGCGAGGGTGCAGGCGACGGGACAGAGGGGGCACCGACAGCCTTCTGGAAGTGACCCGGCGCGATGGGGTTGGCGAAGTGGGCGTCCTGCCCCGCGTCCAGCATGCGCAGCATCTGGGTGGCCTCGGCGACGTGCTCCTTCTCCTCGGCGGCCAGGTGGGCGAAGAAAGCGCGGACCTCGGGGTGGGAGGAGGCCTGGGCAAAGGCCTCGTATTCATTGATGGTCTCCAGCTCGCGCGCCAACACGCGACGGATGCGAGCGACGTCATTCAGGAGATCATTGTCGGAGGACCCAGCCATCGGGGGGGGACCATTGCGGCCTGCCTGGGGCACCGTCAAGGAAAACAGTGGAGGGCTGTCTTCTTGCTTCATGGAGGTGAACGTCCCGCGTAGATTGCGCCGCCTCTTTGACTGCCTCCGTGCCAGGTCAGAACCTTCCCCCACCGCCCGAAGTCCCCGCGAAGAAGTCCGAGCCGGGAAGCGGCCGGGGTGCCCTCTTCGTCGCTGCGGGGATCCTGGCCTCGCGCCTCATGGGTCTGGTGCGGGAGCGCGTCTTCGCGCACTACCTGGGCAACGCCGAGGCCGCCGCTGTCTTCAAGGCGGCACTTCGCATCCCCAACTTCCTGCAGAACCTGTTCGGCGAGGGCGTGCTGTCCGGCTCCTTCATCCCGGTCTACGCCCAGCTGCTGGGGCAGAAGAACCAGGAGGAGGCGGATCGGCTGGCGGGGGCCATCTTCGGACTGATGGCGCTGGCCACCAGCCTGTTCGTGGCGGCGGGCATGCTGGCCACGCCCTTGTTCGTGGACGCCATTGCCCCCGGCTTCGAGGGCGAGTCCCGGGCCCTGGCCATCCAGCTGGTGCGCATCGTCTTCCCGGGCACGGGGCTGCTGGTGCTGTCGGCGTGGTGCCTGGGCATCCTCAATAGTCACCGCCGCTTCCTGCTGTCCTATCTGGCGCCGGTGGTGTGGAACCTGGTGCTGATCGGCACGCTGGTGGTGATGGGCGGCCGGGTGGGCGAGGAGCGGCTGGCGGAGCTGCTGGCGTACGCGGTGGTGGCCGGAAGCTTCCTGCAGTTCGCCGTGCAGGTGCCCTCGGTGATGCGGCTGCTGGGGAAGTTCCGGCCCTCGCTCTCCGTGGCCAGCGAGTCCGTTCGCCGGGTGCTGCGCAGCTTCGTCCCCGTGGTCATCGGCCGAGGCGTGGTGCAGATCAGCGCCTATGTGGACACGGCCGTGGCCTCGCTGCTGTCCGAGCGGGCCCTGTCCTCGCTCTTCTATGCGCAGACCATCTACCTCATCCCTGTGAGCCTCTTCGGCATGGCGGTGTCCGCCGCCGAGCTGCCAGAGATGTCCCGCGCCACCGGTGGCGCCACAGAGGAGGTCAACGCCAAGCTCCGCGAGCGCATCGAGGCGGGTGCCCGCCGCGTGGCCTTCTTCGTGGTGCCGTCCGCCACCGCCTTCCTGCTCCTGGGCGATGTCGTGGCGGCCACACTCCTCCAGACAGGCCGGTTCACCCCGGCGGACTCCCGCTATGTCTGGTACCTGCTGATGGGCTCGGCCGTGGGGCTGGTGTCTGCCACGGTGGGCCGCTTGTACTCTTCCGCCTTCTATGCCCTGAAGGACCCCAGCACCCCGCTGCGCTTCGCCATCGTCCGGGTGGGCCTGGGGGCGCTCATGGCCTGGGGGCTCGGCCTGTACCTGCCGGAGTGGCTGGGGCTGCCCCGGCACCTGGGCGCCGCCTTCATCACCGTGGCGAGCGGCTTGGTGGCCTGGGTGGAGGCCTTTCTGCTGCGCCGGAGCCTGGCCCGCCGCATTGGAGGCCATGTAGGTCCACCTCCGGGCCTGCTGCCGAAGCTCTGGGGCGCCGCCGCCGTGGCGGGCGTGGTGGCCCTGGGCGTCAAGGCCGCCCTGACTTCGCTCCGGGGGCCCATGCTGGGGGTGGCGGAGGAGTGGGGTGGGAGCCTGCTGGCCCCTCCGGCGCTGCCCTCGGTGGTGACCTTCCTGGCCGTCGTCGCCCCCTACGGCATCATCTATTTCGCTCTCACGGCCGCCATGGGCCTGCCCCAGGCACAGGCCGTCTTCCGCCGGGCGCGGAGGCTTCTGGGGCGCTAGCCTGGGCGCTCTCGGGAGGGCAGCCAGGCAGCCTCAAAAGTGGGGGTTGGGGATGGGACGGTGGGCGCGGCGCGTTAAGCAGCGGATGGGGTGTTTGCGAAAGAAGGCCGCAAGCGTCTTCCGTCCCGGCGTTGAGCGCGTGTAGAGTGCGCCGCCTTTTTCAGGAGCCCGGTTTTGCCTGAAACCTGGCCAGGATTTCCTTCAGGAAGGTCTCGGCAGTGAGCGACGAGAAGAGCGGTGGAGCAGGTGGTTTTGGTCCGAAGAAGCCCAAGGCCACCTTCGGTGACGTGATGCTCGGTATCCCCGCGGGCCGCGCCGGTGAGCGCGAGGGCGGCCGTGGGGGTGATCGCGGCGGCGACCGGGGTGGAGACCGGGGCCGTGGCGGTCCTGACCGCAAGGGAGGCGACCGCGAGGCTCGTCCGCCGCGCCCCGAGGGTGAGGCGGGGGGTGCGTCCGCCGCGGGTCCTCGTGAGGACCGGCGGCCCCGGGGTGACCGGGATCGCGGCCCTCGTGGCGGCGGAGGCGGTGGCAGCGGAGGGGGTGGCGAGCGCCGCGGTGGCGGTGAGCGCAAGCCTTCGGGCCCCATGGTCGTCGTGAAACGTGCGTCGGGCGTCATCGAGACGCGCGGCCCGGTGGGCGAGCAGCCCGCCGCGTCCACGGCGACGTCTGCGGAGACGACTGCGGCCGCTGAGGCTTCGGCCGCCGAGGCCCCCGTGGCTCCGACGCCGGCTCCCACGCCGCGTCCGGCGCCGGTCCCGGCTCCGAGCAGCGCCCTCTATGAGGACGTGCCCGAGAGCGAGTCCTTCGCGGAGATGTTCGAGGCGCAGGTGAAGGACGGCAACGTCCCCACCCGGCGCAGCGTGCGCGTGGGCGAGAAGGTGACGGGCAAGATCTTCCAGCTCGGCGCGGATACGGCCTTCGTGTCGCTCGACGGCGTCAAGAGCGAGGCGATGATCGACCTGCGCGAGCTGAAGGACGACGAGGGCATCCTGCGCTACGGCGTGGGTGACACGCTCGAGGCGCACGTCATCGAGGCGGGCGCTCGCGGCATCCAGCTGAGCCGGGCCCTGACCAAGGGCAACGCGAACATGGCCATGCTGGCCGAGGCTCGCGCGTCGGGCATGCCGGTGGAGGGCATGGTCCTCAGCGTGAACAAGGGCGGCGTCGAGGTCGCCATCGGCGACGTGCGCGCGTTCTGCCCCATCAGCCAGCTGGACATCCGCTTCGTGGAGAAGCCGGATCAGTTCATCGGCGAGAAGCTGACGTTCCGTGTCACCGAGGTGCGGGACCGGAACGTGGTGCTGTCGCGCCGCTCGCTCCTCGAGGAGGAGCAGAAGAAGCTGGCGGACCAGACCCGGAAGACGCTGTCCGAGGGCAAGGTCGTCAAGGGCAAGGTCACCGGCGTGCGCGACTTCGGCGCCTTCGTGGATCTGGGCGGCGTGGAGGGCATGATCCCCGTCTCCGAGATGTCTCACGTGCGCATCGGCCACCCGAGCGAGGTGGTGAAGGTGGGCGACGAGCTGGAGGTGGAGATCATCCGCCTCGAGGCCGCCCAGCCGAACTCGCCGGACAAGGCCAAGCACAAGGAGCGCATCACGCTGTCCCTGCGCTCGCGCCAGGAGGATCCCTTCAAGGCGGCGCTGGCCTCCATCAAGGAGGGCGACCGGCTCCAGGGCAAGGTCGTCCGCCTGCAGGCGTTCGGCGCGTTCGTGGAGCTGAAGCCGGGCGTGGATGGCCTGGTGCACATCTCCGCGCTCTCGGATCGCCGCATCGCGCACCCGCGCGACGTGGTGAAGGAGGGCGAGGTGATCTGGGTCGTGGTCGAGAAGATCGACCCGAACGAGAAGCGCATCGGCCTGCGGAAGATCTCCGAGGAGGATGCGCAGCGTCCTCCCGAGGAGCGCCCGGCCGCCGAGGCCAAGGCCGCCAAGCCGGCCGAGCCCGCCGCTCCGCGCCCGAAGGTGGGCCAGGTGGTCGTGGGCAAGGTCGACCGCATCGAGCCCTACGGCGTGTTCCTGCAGTTCCCCGGTGGCAAGGGGCTCCTGCCGGCCGCTGAGACGGGCACGGATCGCGGCACGGATCTGCGCAAGGTCTTCTCGCTCGGCCAGGACGTGAAGGTGGCCATCCTGGACATCGACGCGTCCGGGAAGATTCGCCTGTCCGTCACCGCGGCCGAGCGTGCGGAGGAGCGCGCGGAGCTCGACGCCTGGCAGAAGACCCAGAAGCCCCAGGGCGGTGGCGGCAAGGGATTCGGCACGCTCGCGGACCTGTTGAAGAACAAGAAGGTCTGAGGAGTGGGCTCCGGAAAAAGGTGTTGACGCACCAGGGGGAGGGCGGTACTTACCCTCCCGCTTTTGCCGCGGGGTGGAGCAGCCTGGTAGCTCGTCGGGCTCATAACCCGAAGGTCGCAGGTTCAAATCCTGCCCCCGCAACTGGAAGCACCGGAGGCCCTTCCGGAAATAACTGGAAGGGCCTCCGTCGTTCTACTCAGAGTCACAAAGGTTATCGCGGGGTGGAGCAGCCTGGTAGCTCGTCGGGCTCATAACCCGAAGGTCGCAGGTTCAAATCCTGCCCCCGCAACTCAAGAAGCCGGCGCTCCTGAAAAGGGGCGCCGGCTTTGTCTTTGGCGCTGACTCAGGGATCAGGGCGTGGCCGCTTCGCGATCGCGGTGCGCATCCAGGTAGGCCGCGAAGCCCGCCTTGGACTGGATCCGGAACATGGGGATGCGCGCCAGCGCCTCCGAGCCGAACGCGTACTGTTCGCAGACGAGGCTCGCGCGAACCGCTCCCGCTTCGCCGCCCGTGAAGGGCTCGACCTCGTGCTGAAGGTCCCCACGAAACTGCACGAGGAGCCCGGGCCGAGGACGGACACTGCCCACCAGCTGATCTTCACGCAGCAGGTGCAGCGAGCCACCTTGAACGCCCGAAGGCACCGTGAGGTAGAGCACGCTGACATGCTCGGGGACCGCGTTCCGGACGCCACTGGGGTCCGACAGCGTGGCGTCGATGTGCCGCCCCACACCCTTGCCAGCCTCGAGCAGCAGCAGGTTCAAGTAGAAGGCATTGGGGCGGAGCCGCTCTGAGCTCGGGCCGAAGAGGCGCTCGCGCCAGGGCAGCAGGCCCCGTGTCGTCCTCGGCTCCATCACCAGAGAGAGGTAGTCCGCGAGGAAGGGGAAGCGCTCCAGCAGCGTGGCCTTGCCCGCCTCGGTGAAGATGAAGGCGAAGCCCTTGCTGGCCTGGAACGACCCCATGAGCGGGCTGCGCGCTACGAAGCGTGACGCGAGCAGGGCCTCCCGGAGGGCCTCCAGCCGGGGACCTGTCAGCGCGTCGCGGTGGGTGACGTACTCGCTCACGGCCTCCAGCGTAGCGGGTCTCGGGAGGGGCAGGGGACTCCCAAAGCACAGGGCATGGGCTCGCCTGTCCTCTCAACGAGGGGGCTGGAGCATCCCGCTCAACAGCGCGCGGATCATGTGCTCGGAGAGCACCTCCATGGGGGTCGTCAGGAAGTCCTTGCACGTCAGCTTGAGGCTCACCACCCCATGGAGCCCCGCCCAGAAAATCTCTGTCAGCCGCTGAGGATCCGCGCCAGGCACCAGACGCCCCTCGGCTTGGAGCGCCTCGAAAGCTTCCACGAGGAGACGGAAGGATTGCTCGCCGCCCTCCTTGGGAGTGCTGCGGAGCACCGCGCTGGTGATCTCCGGATCCTCCATGAAGAGCAGCCGGTAGGTCTCCGGGTTGCTCACGCCGAATTGCAGGTAGCGCTGGGCCGCCGCGCGCAAGCGCGCCTCTGGATCCGGCGAGGAGGCCGCAGGCGCCAGGAAGGTCCACAGTTCCTGAAACCCCCGCGCGCTCAGCTCCTGGGCGATCTCATCCCGGTTCTTGAAGTGCAGGTAGAGCGTGGCCGGGGCGTATTCCACCGCGTCCGCCAGCTTGCGCATCGACAGGGCGCGAAAACCCTCCTTCAGCACGATGTCCCGAGCGGCCGCGAGGATCTGCTCGCGCAGTTGCCCTTTCTGCCGCTGCCTTCGCTCTGCGATCCCCATGAAAGGAACTTTAAGCCTTGACGGCCCGGACGGTCATCATTAAATGAACGGCGTTCAGTGAACAGTGTTCACTCCGTGGTTAGGTGTTCAGACAAGGAGGCATGTCATGGGCCTGGTGGGACTGTTTGGAGCGGCTGGAGCCATCGGTGGAAGTGTGGCGAGCGCCTTGAGGGCAAGCGGGCGTCCGTACCGGGTGGTGGGGCGCTCGCGAGGGGCGCTCGAGGCAGAGTTCGGCGCCGATCCGCTGGCGGAGATCGTGACGTGGAACCCGGACGATCCCCAGTCCGTGAAGGCCGCCGCGCAGGGGCTGGAGACGCTCATCTACCTGGTGGGGGTGCCGTACTGGGACTTCCGGTTGCACCCAATCCTCATGCAGAAGACGCTGGAGGGGGCGCGGGCCGCCGGGGTGTCCAAGCTGCTGCTCATCGGGACGGTGTATCCGTTTGGCCGGCCCCAGCGCGCGCGAGTCGATGAGTCCCATCCGCGCGAGCCCCACACCTTCAAGGGGCGGATGCGCAAGGAGCAGGAGGATCTCGTGCTCGGGGCGCATGGCCGGGACGGGCTGCAGACGGCCATTCTGCGACTGCCGGACTTCTACGGTCCAAACCTCGAGCGCAGTCTTCTCTACCGAGTCTTCCAGGCCGCGCTTCAGGGCACGCGGGCCGATCTCATCGGGCCCATCGACACGCCTCACGAGTTCGTGTTCGTCCCGGACGTGGGGCCGGTGGTCGCCTCGCTCATCGACGAGCCGCGCGCTTACGGCCGAGCCTGGAACCTGGCGGGAGCCGGGGTCACCACCCAGCGAGAGATCGTGGAGCGGATCTTCTCGGAGGTGGGCCGTCCCCCGAAGCTCCGCGTCGCGGGCCCGTGGATGGTGCGCGCGCTGGGACTGTTCGACCCGTTCATGCGGGAGCTCGTGGAGATGTACTACCTGCAGACCACGCCCGTGCTGATGGATGACTCAGCGCTGCGAGGACTCTTGGGAGAGGTGCGCAAGACTCCCTATCACGAGGGTATCCGCCAGACGCTCGAGGCCATGAAGGGAGCGGCCTCGTCCGCGACAGCGCCGCTGCGGCCTGCGACGGCCCGCGCCCACTGAGGACCGGCTCAAAGGAGCCGGCGGCCTCTTCCGCTGGGGCGCGCGCATCGGTTTAGACTGCGCGCCCCTTGGAGGAAGTTCATGGCTCGGACGAAGCCCGCCGCACCCGCAGTCTCTGTTTCCCTCGAGCAAGCGCGCGCGTTCTGGCACCGCCGCCAGGGGCTCGCCGAGCCGGGGAAGGGAAGCATCGAGGAGACGCTCGCGGCCACGAGCTGGCCTCGCACGCTCGGGGGCGTGGATGTGTATCTCGCGGTGCGGGCGCGTCTTCCGGGGCTGCGCCGACAAGACTTGGATGAGGCCGTGGCCCAGTCCCGGATCCAGGTCATCCCGGCGGTTCGCGGCTGCATCTACGTGGTGCCTCGGGCGCAAGTGCCGCTCGTGCTGCGGATTGCCGAGGACCAGGCGCGCAAGCGGATGGACAAGGAGATGGAGAAGGTCGGCGTCCCGCAATCCGAGCTGTCCGGCATCGGTGAGGCCGTGCTCAAGGTGCTGCGCAAGGGCCCGCTGACAACGGACGCGCTGCGCAAGGCCTTGCCCGAGGGCACTGTCCGCAGCCTGGGAGAGAAGGGCAAGAAGGTGGGGATCTCCTCTCCGCTTCCCCCAGCGCTGCGCTACCTGGAGTTCGAAGGGAAGCTGGAGCGGACGCTCGATGCCGGGCGGTTGGACACGGAGCGGTACCTCTGGCGAATCCCGGCGAAGAGCCCGTTCACGGGCGCCAAAGTTCCGGCGGATGCCGCCGAGCGGAACGTGCGGCTCGCGGAGATCTTCGTCCGGCAGGTGGGGCCTGTGACGGTGGCGGACTTCGCGGCGTGGTCGGCGCTCTCGCAGCGGGATGCTCGCGCGGCCTTCGAGAAGCTCCCCGTGGTGCCGGTAAAGGTGGAGGGCTACGCCGACGAGGCCTTCGTGCTGGAGCAGGACGTCTCGGCGCTGAAGGAGGCCCAGCCCGGGGCCACGTCCCTGTCGATGCTCGCGGCCGAGGACAATTACCTCACGGTCCATGGTGGGCCCGGACTGCTGATCGACCCGAAGCACCACTCGCGAGCGGTGTCTCAGTGGGGCAGCAAGAAGGGCTCGACGCTGGGGGAGGTGAAGCACCTTCTGTCGCGGACGCTGCTCGATGGCGAGCGCGTGGTGGGCTTCTGGGAGTTCGATCCGTCCGCGGGCCAGGGGGTCTTCGCCACCTTCGATCCGTTGCCTCCGAAGCGGAAGAAGGCAGCCCAGGAACTCGCGGACAACGTCGCCATGTTCCTCAAGGAGGAGTTGGGACACGCGCGCAGCTTCAGCCTGGACACGATGGAGAAGGTCCAGGAGCGTGCGGCGCTCGTGAAGAAGATGTGAGCCGCGAGGTTCGCTAGGGAAGGGGACGGCCGCTGGGAGCCTGGGCCAGACGGACGGAGCGCTCCATCAGCTCGCCCTGGGCCCAGCGCTTCTCTCCGTTCTTGGCCGTGCGGCGGCGCCAGGTGCCATCCGCGTCCAGTTCCCACGCGTGAGTGTTGTCCGCGAGGGAGCGTTCGAGGATGTCTCGCACCTGGGCGAGGATCTGCGGATCCTCCACTGGAACGAGCGCCTCCACGCGGTGGTCCAGGTTGCGCGGCATCAGATCCGCCGACCCGATGTAGCAGCGCGTCTCTCCGCCGCGCTCGAAACAATAGATGCGCGAGTGCTCCAGGAAGCGGCCGAGCAGCGACACCACCCGGATGTTCTCCGAGACACCGGGCACCCCGGGCCGCAGGCAGCAGATGCCTCGCACGTTGAGCTCCACCTTCACTCCCGCACGAGAGGCGTCATAGAGCGCCCGGATGAGCGTGGGATCCACCAGCGCATTCATCTTCATCAGGATGCGCGACGGCTTCTCCTTCGAGTGTGCCGCCACCGTGCGGCGGATCTGCTCCAGCAGTCCCTCGCGCAGGTTGATGGGCGCCACGAGCAGCTTGCGGAACGTCTCGGGCCGGGCGAACCCGGTCAGGTAGTTGAACAGGTCCGCCACGTCCGCGCCGATGTCCGGGTCCGTCGTGAACAGTCCCAGGTCCGTGTAGAGCCGTGCCGTCTTCGGGTTGTAGTTGCCCGTGCCGATGTGGACGTAGTGCCGGATCTTCTCGCCCTCGCGGTGGACGATGAGGATCGCCTTGGCGTGCGTCTTCAGCCCGGGGATGCCGTAGACCACATGCACCCCGGCCTCCTCCAGCGCCAGCGCCCACTGGATGTTCGTGCGCTCGTCAAAGCGGGCCTTGAGCTCCACCATGCAGACGGCCTGCTTACCGCCTTCCGTCGCGTGGATGAGCGCGGGCACCAGCGGCGAGCTGTCCGAGGTCCGGTACACCGTCTGCTTGATGGCCAGCACGTCCGGGTTCTCCACCGCCTCCGTGACGAAGCGCTCCACGGAGGTGGCGAAGGACTCGTAGGGGTGGTGCACCAGCAGATCGCCGCGACGCATGGCCGCCATCACCGTGCCCTCGGTGTCACCCTCGGGCCGCAGCCGGGGCTGGGTGACAGGAGTCCACGAGGTGGCCCGCAGCTCCGAGAAGCCCGGCGTGGCCACCACCGAGTGCAGATCCGCCAGCGCCAGCAGTCCCTGCTCCTCGTACACCTGCCGAGGCTCCAGCCCCAGCGCCTCCACCAGGGACTCGCGCAGCGTGGGGTTCATCCCCGCCTGTAGCTCCAAGCGGATCACGTCTCCGAAGCGGCGCTGTCGCAGCTCGTCCTGCACCGCCACCAGCAGATCCTCCGCGTCCTCGGACACGGTGAAGTCCGCGTCCCGCGTGACGCGGAACACCCCGTAGTCCAGCACCTCCATCCCCGGGAACAGCGTGCCCAGGTTGTGCGCGATGATGTCCTCGAGCGGCACGAAGGACGTGGCGTCGTTCTTGAGCGGCACGAAGCGAGGCAGCAGCTCCTTGGGCACCTTCACCCGTGCGACGTTCTCGACCTCCGCCACCGGATCCCGGAGCAGCACCGCCAGGCTCACCGAGAGATTGGAGATATAGGGAAAGTGCCGCCCCAGCCCGATCGCCAGCGGCGTGAGCACGGGAAAGATCTGCGCGCGGAAGCGCTCATTTATCTGCGCCCGAGCCTCCGCATCCAGCTTCTTCATGGAGAGGATGCGCAGCCCCTTCTCCGCCAGCGCTGGCCGCAGTACCTGCTCGAAGCAGTGGCTGTGCCGCAGCCCCTGCTCGCGGATGCGCGCGTGCAGCTTGTCCAGGGTCTCGCCCGGTGTGGCCCCATCCGGAACCAGCCGGACGACGCCCGCGCGGTGCTGCTCGTGCAGCCGGGCCACGCGGATCATGAAGAACTCGTCCAGGTTGCGCGCGTAGATGGCGCAGAACTTCAGGCGCTCCAGTAGCGGCACCGCGCTGTCCTCGGCCAACTGCAGCACCCGATCGTTGAAGAGCAGCCAGGACAGCTCCCGGTTGAAGAACAGAGCCTTGTCCGGGACCTCGACACCCTCGGGGATGGTGTCCCGCTCAACTGTCTTCCGTCCGCCACCCCGGGCGTTGGGAGCGCGCTTCGCCATACCTGGGCTCCTCGGCTGCACATGGAGGCCGAGAGAAGGTAGGCCCGGCAGTGGAACCTGGCATCCGCCCCGAGTGCTTTTTCCCAACCCACTCGCCAGATGGGATTTGGGCTTCCGTCTGGTTTGGGACAAAGTGCGCCCCGCACCTCTGGAGGGGTTCCTTGTTCAAACGTCTGGCTCTCGCATGGGGGCTGTGTCTCGTGGCCGCGCTGTCTGGCTCCGAGGCGCTGGCCCAAACCACTTCTGTCATCACCGGCACCGTCATCGACGCTTCGACGAAGAAGCCCGTCCCCGATGTCATCGTCACCGCTACGGCCCCGGGCCTCATGGGCGAGCAGACGGTCGTCACGGATGGGAGCGGGCAGTACCGCATCCCTCAGCTTCCGCCGAGCACCTATACCCTCCGGTTCGAGAAGGAGTCCTACAGGCCTTACGCGCGGTCGGGCATCACCCTGCGCCTGGGCGTGACGATCCGCGTCAATGTGGAACTGTTGCCGGACGCCCTGGGCGAGACGATGGAGATCGTCGCCACTCCGCCCACCGTGGACATCGGCTCCAGCGCCGCGGGCGTGAGCGTGGACTCGGACTTCCTGCGCAACGTGGCCGTCATCCGCCCGGGCGGCAAGGGCTCCGCCACGCGCTCCTTCGAGTCGCTGGCCGAGCTGGCCCCCGGTGCCCAGGAAGATCGCTACGGCGTGAGCATCAGCGGCAGCAGTTCTCCAGAGAGCCAGTACGTGGTGGACGGCCTGTCCGTGAGTGATCCCAGCGTGGGCACCGTGGGCACGCCGCTGTCGGTGGAGTTCGTCAAGGAGGTCAACGTCATCACCAGCGGCTACATGCCCGAGTACGGCCGCGCCACGGGCGGCATCCTCAACGTCGTCACCAAGTCCGGCTCCAACGAGTTCCACGGCTCGGTGTTCGCCAACATGGCCCCGGGCGTCCTGCAGACATCGGGCACGGTGGTGCAGCAGGCGGGCTCCGTCATCAGCGCCCAGGGCAAGCCCTGGAACCTGGGCGACTTCGGCTTCGATCTCGGTGGACCGATCCTCAAGGACAAGCTCTGGTTTTACGTGGGCGTGGCGCCGTCGTTCAGCCGCATCCAGGTGCAGCGGCGGCTGAGCACGCTGGACATCTGCACGGCGGTGGATCGCGAGAACGGCTGCACGGCGGTGGGCGCGGCGCGGGTGGATCCCAAGACGCTGTTCCAGGTGTCCACGCCCATTGAGGGCACCCAGGTCAACCGCTTCGCGGACGAGCGCAGCCTGCAGTACACGGCCAAGCTGACGTACCTCTTCACCCCCGATCACAACCTGTCGATCTCCGTGTTCGGCGTGCCGCGCTCCTCGGGTGGGGCAGGGAAGTACGCCTTCAGCGACGACGGTGAGCCCGAGGTGTGCTCGAGCCTGTCCTGCACCGGCTTTGTCCAGGGCAGCTACGAGTCCATCGCCACCATGCGGGACAACAACGCGCTGGACCTGGTGGCGAAGCAGTCCTCCTCGTTCTTCGACAAGAAGCTGCTCCTGGATGCCACGGTGGGTTGGCACCACCAGTACGACACGATCCTGCCGTCGGATGACTCGGGGCTGAACTCGGGAACGGGGCTCTCCAAGGATCCGCGCGTCTCCTGGCGGCGCACGCGCCGGCCTTCCACCACCACCGGCGTGGCGGGGCGCGACTTCCACAGCATCACCGAGTTCGAGTCGCTGCCGGATCCCTCCGTCTGTGACTCTCCGTCGGAGCTGCCGGCGGAGCAGCGTGCCTCGCGCTGCCCGGTGAGCGCGTACACCACGGGTGGCCCGGGCACCATCAGCATCCAGAAGCTGGATCGCATCCAGGGCAAGGTGCTGGGCACGTACCTCTTCGAGTGGCGCGGCCACCACATCGTCAAGGCGGGCTTCGACGCGGAGCGGCTGAGCTTCTACAACAACCGCGCGCGCACGGGCTTCGCCCACTGGCAGGAGTGCACGGACGGCTCGTGCTTCTTCAGCCTCAACCAGTATGGCTACCTGGACGGGCCGGACCAGCCCGTGTTCCTGGAGACGAAGGAGGGCACCTCCAAGTCGATGACCGTGGGCGGCTTCGTGCAGGACAGCTGGTCGGTGCTCGACAAGGTCACCGTCAACGTGGGCCTCCGCTACGACGCGCAGACGGTCTGGGGCTTGGACAACAAGGTGGGCCTCTACCTGCCCAACCAGTGGTCCCCGCGCCTGGGCGTCATCTACGATCCCACGCAGCAGGGCCGCTCCAAGCTCTTCGTCAACTACGCCCGCTTCTACGAGAGCATGACGCTGGACATGGCGGACCTCTCGTTCCCGCAGCAGCAGCTCATGTCCGCCACGTACAAGGCGCCCGCGTGCAATCCCTCGGATCCCGAGTCCCTGCAGACCGCCTGCGCCAGCGACGCGAACCGCACGGTCATCGGCAACCGGGAGAGCCCCAACCAGTTCTGGAGCGTGGAGGGCGGCGATCGCGTCCCCGTGGACCCGAACATCAAGCCCCAGTCGATGGACGAGATCGTCGTGGGCGGCGAGCTGGAGCTGCTCCTGGGCCGACTGGGACTCACTTATACGCGGCGCCAGCTCAACAACGTCATCGAGGACATGAGCCGCGATGACGGCAGCACCTTCTTCATCGGCAACCCAGGCAAGGGCTACTCCACGGACTTCCCGGAGGCTCAGCGCAGGTACGACGGCGTCACGCTCTACTACCAGAAGAACTTCTCCAACCAGTGGCTGGCCCAGGCCAGCTACACGTGGGCCCGGCTGGAGGGGAACTACTCGGGCCTGTTCCGCGCGGACACCGGCCAGCTGTCGCCCAACCTGACGCGCGACTTCGACCTGCTGTCGCTCACGTTCAACCGGTACGGCCTGCTGCCCGGCGACCGCACGCACAGCCTCAAGGCTTACGGCGCGCGCGAGTTCATCCTCACCGACAGCACCAGCCTGAACATCGGCACGAGCTACCGCGGCCGCTCTGGCACGGTGACCAACGTGCTGGGTGCGCACCCGCGGCGCAGCGGCTCGGAGACGTTCATCCTGCCCCGCGGCAGCGGTGGCCGGCTGCCCTGGCTCCACAACGTCGACGGGCACGTGGGCCTCAACCAGAAGCTCGCGAACAACTATGTGCTGACCCTCTCCCTGGACGTCTTCAACCTCTTCAACTTCCAGCAGTACACGAACGTCGATCAGACCCTCACCTTCACCCGCGTGTACTCGCTGGAGGATGGGACGAAGCTGGCCGATCTGAAGTCGTGCTCGGATCCGAAGGCGACCTGCAAGATCATCGGGACGGCCAATGGCCAGCCCATCACCAGCTCGGACATCAACCCCAACTTCGGCAAGCCGACCGCCTACCAGGCGCCTCGGTCCATTCGCCTCGGCGCGAAGCTCAGCTTCTAGCCCCTTCCCGGAGAACACCTTCCATGAAGCGCGACCTGATGGGAATGAGCGTGAGCGCGGTGGCCCTGGCCGCCGTACTCAGCGCGTGCAACACCGAGGATCCCGAGCGGCAGTGCTCGGTGGCGAGGGCCGTCTCGGATGGCTCCACGGGCTCCTTCGCGGCCACCTACACCTTGAAGGAGGGGAGTCCGGATCCGGCTCGCCTGTGCACCCAGCTCAAGTCGGAGCCCGTGGGCCTGCAGAAGTACTTCAACCAGGATCCCTCGGCGCCCGACACCGTGGCCATTCGCACGGACCGGATGGGGCGGCTGCGAACGCAGTATGCCGCCCAGCTCGATGCGGCCACCGCGGGCGCGCCGTACGCCTTGGGTCCCCTGGCCTCCGAGACTCCGGGGCCGGACAACTTCTGTGACGTGCCGGAGCTGGCGCCCGCGCGCCTGGAGGTGCCCGCCACTTCCAGCCTCCCGGCCCAGAGCTTCACCTACGAGTGGTCCGGCCTGCGCGTCTACAACACGCCGGAGATCCCTGGCACGCAGTTCATCGCGGACCTGCGCTACACGGAGAACGGGTGCACCGCGGAGTACACCGTGCGGGGCATCTGGCCGGTGGTGAGCTGTGCCACGAGCGGCAAGCCGGACGAGACCAAGTGCGATCCGTATCCGGACTACAACGTGGGCCGGCTGCGCGGCTCGGGCATCAACCCGATCTTCCCTGTGAAGTGCGATCCCGTCGCGCTCATCTGCGTGCTGACGGGTGAAGTGCCCTCGGACAAGAAGCCCTGAGTGTCATCGGGCCGTGGGGCCTCGGGAGCTGCTCCCGGGGTCACACGGCCGCGCCGTCCTTCAGCATCGACAGCAGCGCCTTCTCCGAGCAGTGCAGCTCCGGCGCGTCGTGCTTCGTCAGCTCCTCCACGGACTCGAAGTACTTTCCCACGACCTTGCCCTGCTCGAACATCGCCAGGACCGACGGGTAGATGTACGAGGACCTCGCCACCGCTGGCGTGTTGCCCAGGTGCTCGGCGGCCTCGCGCACCGCGGCCACCATGGTCTTCTTCACCGCCTTCACGCAGCCCTCGACCGCCGCGTGATTGAGCCGGTGACGGGCCCGAGCCAGCGCGCACGCGCAGATCAGCGTGCCGCCCCACGTCCGGAAGTCCTTGGCGCTGTAGTCGGGGCCCATCACTTCCTGGATGTACTCGTTGATGTGGCGGCGGCGCACGTCCACGATGTGGCCGTCATCCAGCACGAACTTGAAGACGTCCCGGCCCGGCACCTTCAGCAGTTGCCGCACGATCACCGCGACGCGTCGATCCTTCAGCTCCCGGTGCTGCTGCTGGCCGCTCTTGCCCGGGAAGTCGAAGAGCACCGTGTCCCCCACCACCTTCACGTGCTTGGCGCGCAGCGTGGCCAGCCCGAAGCTGCCGTTCTCCTCCGCGTACACCTGGCTCCCCGGCCGGATGAAGCACGTGCCGAGGATGCGCAGCATGCACGCCAGCACCTTGTCCCGCCCCAGGCCCTTCTTGCGCAGATCCACGCTCACCCGGTGCCGCATGCGGGGAAGGGCGCGCGCAAAGCCCACGATGCGCTTGTACTTCTCCTCCTGCTGCCGCTTCGAAAAGGACTCGTGGTAGCGGTACTGCCACCGGCCCGCGTTGTCCTTCCCAATGGCCTGCAGCTTCGCCTTCGCCGCCGACGAGATCGCCACGTCCTTCCAGGCCGGCGGGAGCTTGAGCGCCTGGATCCGCTCGCGCTCCTGGGCAGAGACCGGGCGCCCGTCCGCTCGCACATACCGGAAGCCTCGCTGGGGGCTCCCTAGTCGCCGGATTCCCTTCTGCTGCAGGCACTCAATCTGGGTCATGGCCCAGTTGGGATGCGCAGCCTGCCCCCTTGCTGCAATCCGCTACAGGCAGGTGGCATGAGGGGCAGGCAAGCGTGACCAGATTCGTCCGGCGGGGCTTCCCTGGCCGCCCCCCTGATCGTCTAGACTTTCTTGGAACACCAACCCTTGGGCTGATGTCTCCCTTCCTCGAGTCCATCCTCGCGTTCCCCACCGCCTTCTTCACCATCCTTATGGGGGTGACGCTGACGTACTGGCTGTGCGTCATCCTCGGCGCAGTGGGAATCGACGTCCTCGATGGGGATGTGGACCTCTCGGCGGGTGCCAAGGCCGCCGGTGGACTCCTGGAGGGCGGTGCCAAGGCCGCCGGTGGACTCCTGGAGGGTGGTGCCAAGGCCGCCGGGGGCATGCTGGAGGGTGGCGCCAAGGCCGCCTCGGGTGCCTTCGAGGGCGCGGATGCTCACGGCCACGCCGGACACGATCATGACGTAGACGGGGATGCGTCGGGCCTCTTCGCCTCGCTGGGCTTCGCGGGCATCCCGGTGACGATCTCCTTCAGCTTCGTCATCTTCGCGGCCTGGATCCTCTCCATCGCGACCCGGGGCCCGGCCTACAACCTGCTGGGCTCCTTCGTGCCGGGGGCTGCCATTGGCGCGGGCCTCTTTGTGCTGTGCTCGGTGCTCGGGACGCTCGCGGCGTCGCTGGCCGTGAGGCCGCTGCGCCCCATCTTCATCGCCAAGCAGGCCCCCGGGCGGGACTCGCTCATGGGCCGCGTGTGCACCATCAACAGCGGCAGCGTCACGGGCGCTCATGGCCACGCCACGCTCGCGGATGGCGGCGCCGGGCTCATCCTCAACGTCTTCTGCGCTCGCGACAATGAGCTCAAGCGCGGCGATCAGGCGCTCATCCTCGGCTACGACCCGGCGCGGGACGTCTACGAGGTGGAGCCTGTCGATTTCCTCCTCCCAGAGGAGATCGCCCAGATTCAGGACCCGGCGAAGGCCACCGCCATCGCCGCCCGTGCACGGGATCGGGTCCATTAGCCCTCTTGGCGACGTCTCACCGTCGCTTCATTCGCCGTCCGGAGAGCCGTTCGCGGGGGACTCCGGACGCGTCAGCCACAGCCCGCCGCTTGTCACGTTAGAAGGATCGCAATGGATCTGGATCTCCCCACAGTCGCCGGAGCCATCGGTGCCGGCAGCGTCCTGCTGTTCGGCACCCTCTTCACCATCGCTCGCTTCTACCGGCAGGTGGATCAGGGCAAGGTGCTGATCATCAACACGCTCAAGAGCGAGCCGACCGTCACCTTCACGGGCGCGGTGGTCATCCCCATCATCCACCGTGCCGAGGTGATGGACATCTCCCTGAAGACGGTGGAGATCGACCGGCGCGGCAAGGAGGGCCTGATCTGCAGGGACAACATCCGCGCGGACATCAAGGTCACCTTCTTCGTGCGCGTGAACAAGACGCGCGAGGACGTGCTCAAGGTCTCTGGCGCCATCGGCTGCGTCCGCGCCAGTGACCAGCAGACGCTGGAGAACCTCTTCGAGGCCAAGTTCTCCGAGGCCCTCAAGACGGTGGGCAAGAAGTTCGACTTCGAGGACCTCTACACCCAGCGCGACGAGATCAAGGACGAGGTCGTCAAGGTGATCGGCCGGGATCTCAACGGCTACATGCTGGAGGACTGCGCCATCGACTTCCTGGAGCAGACGCCGGTCGAGATGCTCGATCCGGACAACATCCTGGACGCGCAGGGCATCCGGAAGATCACCGAGCTCACCACGGTGCAGAACGTCAGCACCAACGAGCTGAAGCAGAACGAGCGCATGGCCATGACCAAGCGCAACGTGGAGGCGGACGAGGCCATCTTCGCCCTCGAGCGCCAGCGCACCGAGGCCGCCGCCAAGCAGAAGCGGGAGATCGAGAGCGTCCAGGCCCGCGAGACGTCCGAGGCCGAGCGCGTGAAGTCCGAGGAGCACGCCAAGTCGGAGCTGGCTCGCATCAAGGCCGAGGAAGAGATCCTCATCAACGAGCAGAACAAGCAGCGCCAGGTCGAAGTCGCGGAGAAGAACCGCGAGCGCGTGGTGGGTGTGGAGACCGAGCGCGTCGAGAAGGATCGGATGCTCGAGGCCATCAACCGCGAGCGGGAGACGGAGCTGCAGCGCATCGCCAAGGAGAAGGCGCTCGAGACGGAGAAGAAGGCCATCGCGGACGTCATCCGCTCGCGCATCGCCGTGGACAAGACGGTGGCCGAGGAGGAGGAGCGCATCAAGGATCTGCGCGTGACGGCCGAGGCCAAGCGCCACAAGGACGCGCTGCTCATCACCGCCGAGGCCCACGCTCAGGAGAAGCTCGTCAAGGACATCAAGGCCGCCGAGGCCAGCAACGAGGTGTCCAAGTACTTGGCCAAGGAGCGGCTCACCCTGGCCGAGGCGGACCTCGAGGCCGCCGACAAGACGGCCAAGGCGAAGGCGCGGCTGGCCGAGGGCGTCCAGGCGGAGACGGCCGCCCCGGGCCTGGCCAACGTGCGCGTGAGGGAGGCGGACGCCGTGGCCAGCGAGAAGCAGGGCCTGGCCAACGTGCGCGTGAAGGAGGCCGAGGCCGAGGTCATCAAGAAGCAGGGCCATGCCCAGGCCGAGGCCATCCGCGAGCGGCTGCTGGCGGAGGCCGCGGGTGAGCAGGAGAAGGGTCTCGCCAAGGCGCGCATCCAGGAGGCCGAGGCGGCCGCCCTGCAGAAGCGCCTGCTGGCGGAGGCATCCGGCGAACAGGAGAAGGGCCTGGCGCACGCGCGTGCCCAAGAGGCCGAGGCCAGCGCCATCCAGAAGCGCGGCGAGGCCGAGGCGGTCGCCATCCAGGAGAAGCTCATGGCCGAGGCCAAGGGCCTGGCCGAGAAGGCCAACTCCATGAAGGCGCTGGACGGCGTGGGCCGGGAGCACGAGGAGTTCCGCCTGCGCCTGGCCAAGGAGCGCGATGTGGAGCTCGAGGCCATCCGCGTCCGTCAGTCCGTGGCCGAGTCTCAGGCCAAGGTGCTCGCGGAGGCCTTCAGCCACGCGAAGTTCCAGATCGTCGGCGGCGACGGCCAGTTCTTCGAGCGGTTCGTCAAGGCCGTCACAGTTGGCGCCTCGGTGGACGGCGCGCTCGATCACGGCGAGGCGCTGCGCACGGTGGCCCAGCCCTACCTGTCCGGCGAGAAGGATCTCTCCGCGGATCTGAAGGAGATCCTCTCCAAGCCCGGGCTCACCAACGACGCGCAGAACCTGGCCGTGGCGGCGCTCCTGCACCGCATGGTGACCAGCGCTCCGGCTCCGCAGGCCGCGGCTCAGCCGCAGCAGCCGATCGTCGAGGGCAGCGCCCGGCCGGCCTCCTCTGAGAAGTCCCAGGGCTAGGCTCCCACCCGTTCCTTCCCGGTGAACATTCATGGCAACTGACGGCGCGAAGCCCGCGGGGACTGCCCCCGCGGGCGAGACGACGCTGGAGGGCGGCAGCTACGAGGTCATCCGCGCCCGTTTGCTCGCTCAGGCGGAAGAGCTGGGCACCCGAGCCGCGGATCTCAACGCGCGCCGCAAGGCCCTCTTTGGTGGCACCGAGCTCACCGTCATCGGGAACGAGCGGGTCCGCACGGAGAACAACTGCGTCCCGCGCGACATCGTCAGCGTCGGGAAGTACCTGCTCTTCGGCTACAACGTCTTCATCGGGTTGAAGAAGGAGACGACCGTCGCGGACGTCTTCTCGCTGCACAAGTTCGAGAAGACGGCGGAGGGCTTCGATCTCTCCGCTGTGCCCACCACGGAGGCCGGTGGCTTCCTGGCGGATCCCCGGTTCGTGAAGGACTTTGGGGAGCTGTACAAGTACTACAAGGACGCAAAGCTGCTGCAGCTGGTTCGCACCGAGTCGCGGCTGCTGGCCATCTTCCAGACGGGCCTGACCCTGCGGGACATCAAGGTGTTCCGCTTCAGCGTCGATGTGGAGGGCCGCGCTACCTATATCGACAACCAGGGCGAGCGCGATCACGTCTTCCCGCCGTCACACGACTTCGAGTGGACGGTGGCGCGGCGCGAGAACTACGTGCTGGGCACCCACCCGCACGTGAACATCCTGGATCAGGTCTTCGTGGAGACGGTGAAGGGCGACCTCACCGTCAAGGTGGAGAACAACACCAGCACGGGCCTGGGCATCTACAGCGAGCCCGTGGCGGACGCGGACCAGTCTCTGGATGACGCGGAGATCGCCTACTCACAGGTGGGCGCGCTGATTCTGCTGCGCGTGCTGCCGTTCCGCGAGAAGGAGCACCGCTACCTCGTCTTCAACACGCGCACACAGCACGTGGTGCGCATCGACGCCATCGGGCAGGCGTGCGTCCGGCTCCCGGAGGACCAGGGCGTCATCTTCCCCGGCGGCTTCTACCTGCAGACGGGCGACTTCAAGGTTTTCGAGGGCACCTCGGAGGGCATGGAGTTCACCAAGGCCATCCGCTCGCCCAACGGCGAGGACGTGCTCTACATCTTCCACCGGCGCGACGAGGGCAGCTACGTCCTCTTCCCGTACAACCTGGTGCGCAAGGAGGTGCAGAACCCGCTGCTCGGGCACGGCTACAGCCTCTTCGCGGACGGGTGTCTGGCCCTCTTCCGCGCCACCTCGAACGAGCCGACGCGCGTCCACCCGATGCAGATCTGGCAGACGCCGTTCGTCTCCGCCGAGCACGCCGCCGCCCTGCCCGCGGCCCCCGGCTACCTGGGCAAGGTGGGCAACGCCGAGCTGGTGCGCGGCATCTCCGACGCGCTCACCCTGCAGCGCAGCGCGAAGTCCGAGAAGCCCACCCGCCGCATCTATGAGGATCTGATTGGTTCGGTGACGCGCGCGCTGGACGCGTACTACTGGCTCGCGCACGCCGAGGTGGGGCTCCAGGCGCCCATGGAGGCGCTGCGCCGCACCGCCGAGCTCATCATCGATGAGTTCGAGAAGGTCCAGGCGCTGCAGAAGCGCGCCGTCACCGCCATCACCGAGGCCGACGCCAAGCAGCAGGCGCTGGTGCTGAAGGTGCGGCCCGAGGAGCTGACGAACGCCGAGGCCTACATGCAGGCCCTCACCGAGCTGCGTCAGCAGCGCGGCCACCTCATCAGCCTCAAGGAGATCCGCTACATCGAGCTCTCGCGGGTGGAGGCGCTGGAGAAGCAGGTCGTCGAGGAGACGGACCGCGTCAGCGCCGACTGTGTGAACTTCTTCCAGAAGGGCGAGGCGCTCCAGCCCGTGGGCGATCGCCTGGACGTGCTGCTGGGCAGGCTGGAGCCGGTGCAGACCACGTCAGAGCTGGCCCCGCTCGCCGAGGACATCGAGAAGGTGGGCAAGGGCCTGGAGGTGCTGGGCGAGGTGGTGGGTGGGCTCCAGGTGGGCGATCCGCTGGCCCGCGCGAAGATCCTGGAAGGGGTCTCCGAGCTGTTCTCCCGGCTGAACCGGGTGCGCGCCGGGCTCCAGGTGAAGCGCAAGGAGCTGGTGGGCCGCGAGAAGCGCGCGGAGTTCGGCGCCCAGTTCAAGCTGCTCGCGCAGAACATCGAGAGTGGCCTGTCCGTGGCGGACACGCCGGAGAAGTGCGACGAGGGCATGTCGCGCATCACCGTCCAGCTCGAGGAGCTGGAGGGCCGCTTCGGTGAGTTCGACGAGTTCCTCGGCCCCATCACCCAGAAGCGCGAGGAGCTGATCGAGGCCTTCGGGGCGAAGAAGCAGGCACTGGTGGACGAGCGCCAGCGCCGCGCGCAGAACCTGTTCAGCGCCGCCGAGCGCATCCTCGTGGGCGTGCAGCGCCGGGCCAAGAGCTTCAAGTCGGACGACGAGCTGAACACGTACTTCGCGTCCGACACCATGGTCCAGAAGCTGCGCCAGCTCTCCGAGCAGCTGATGGAGCTGCAGGACAGCGTCCGCGCGGACGAGGTGCTCTCGCGCGTGAAGAGCGCACGCCAGGACGCGCTGCGGGCCCTGCGCGATCGCCAGGATCTCTTCGAGGACGGCCAGTCCGTCATCAAGTTCGGGAAGTACCGCTTCAACGTCAACACCCAGCCGCTGGAGCTGACGCTGCTGCCGCGCGACGGCGTGCTCTACTTGCAGCTCACCGGCACGGACTACGCCCAGCGCCTCGAGGATCCGGAGCTGGAGAAGTACAAGGAACTCTGGGATCAGCACCTCGTCTCCGAGACGCGCGAGGTGTACCGCTCGGAGTATCTGGCTTCCAACATGCTCGCGGACGTGGAGGAGGGCCGGAGCAGCGTGAGCCTCCTGGCTCTGCACGAGTCCGCCGCCGATGGCACCTTGCTGGAGCGCGTGCGCGCGTACTCGGCCGAGAAGTTCGATGAGGGCTACGAGCGCGGCATCCACGACTCGGACGCCGCCGCCATCCTCGAGAAGCTGCTGACGCTGCACAAGGGCGCGGGGCTGCTGCGCTTCGCTCCCACGCCTCGGGCCTGGGCGGCGCTGTACTGGGCCTTCGACTCGGACGACGCGGCCCGTACCATTCTCCACCGCCGGGCGCGCAGCCTGGCCCGCCTGCGCTCGGTGTTCTCCAGCGCGGCGGAGCTGACGGTGCTGGGCAACGAGCTGGGCGATCACGTGGGGGCCTTCCTCACGGCGAACAAGATCGCTCACTCGATCGCGGAGGCCCGGCAGGCCGGGCGCTACCTCGTGGAGGAACTGGGAGCGGAGCGGCCGCGCTTCACCACCAGCGCCGAGGCCGTGGCGGTCAAGGATGCGTTCCTCGGCCAGCTGGACCGGAAGGGGAACCGCCCGGCCTTCGAGGACGATCTGCGGGGCCTGGAGAAGAACCTGCCCGAGCGCCTGCGCATTGCCCGGGCCTGGGTGGACGCGTACCTGGCGCAGCGCGAGGGTGGGGCAGGGGACGCGGCGCACGTGGCCGCGGAGGCCGCCGTGCTGCTGCTCACGGAGCGCAAGCTGGATCGCCAGGAGGCGGGCGCGCTCACCTCGCTGGAGGTGACCGGACTGCTCGGCCAGCACCCGCGCATCACAGACCGCAAGATGATGCTGCGCCTGGACGAGTTCCTGGCGCGGCTGGGCGAGTTCCGCCAGCTCCGGGTGCCGGCCTACCACGCCTACCGTGGCCTGCTGCGGGACTTGCTGGAGCGCGAGCGCCGGAAGCTGCGGCTGGAGGAGCTGAGCCCCAAGGTGCTCACGTCCTTCGTGCGCAACCAGCTGATCGACGGCGTGTACCTGCCGCTCATCGGCGCCAACCTGGCCAAGCAGCTCGGCGCGGCGGGAGAGAACAAGCGCACGGATCGCATGGGCATGCTGCTGCTCATGTCGCCTCCCGGCTACGGCAAGACGACGCTCATGGAGTATGTCGCGAGCCGGCTCGGGCTGACCTTCGTGAAGGTGAACGGCCCGGCGCTGGGGCACTCGGTGAAGTCGCTGGATCCGGCGGAGGCGCCCAACGCCACCGCCCGCCAGGAGGTGGAGCGCATCAACCTGTCCTTCGAGATGGGCAACAACGTGATGCTCTACCTCGACGACATCCAGCACACGGACTCGGAGCTGCTGCAGAAGTTCATCTCGCTGTGCGACGGACAGCGCCGCATCGAGGGCGTCTGGAACGGCCGCACGCGCACGTATGACCTGCGCGGCAAGAAGTTCTGCGTGGTGATGGCCGGCAACCCGTACACGGAGACGGGCGAGCGCTTCAAGATCCCGGACATGCTCGCCAACCGCGCCGACACGTACAACCTGGGCGACATCCTCGACGGCAAGGAGGATCTGTTCTCGCTCAGCTACATCGAGAACTCGCTCACCTCGAACTCGGCGCTGGCCCCGCTGGCCACGCGCGATCAGGGTGACATCCACAAGTTCATCCGGATGTCGCGCGGCGAAGAGGTGAACACGGGCGAGCTCTCGTACGGCTACGCGGCGGCGGAGATCCAGGAGATCACCGCGGTGCTGGAGCGGCTGTTCCGGGTGCAGAAGGTGCTGCTGAAGGTGAACCTGCAGTACATCGCCTCGGCGGCGCAGGACGAGCGCTTCCGCAGCGAGCCCGCGTTCAAGCTCCAGGGCAGCTACCGCAACATGAACAAGCTCGCCGAGAAGGTGGTCGCGGCGATGACCGACGAGGAGCTGGAGCGGCTCATCGACGACCACTACCAGGGCGAGTCCCAGACGCTCACCACGGCGGCGGAGCAGAACCTGCTCAAGCTGTCCGAGATGCGCGGGCGGCTCACTCCGGAGAAGTCGAAGCGCTGGGAGGAGATCAAGCAGGGCTTCGCGCGCATCAAGCGCATGGGCGGCAAGGAGGACGATCCGGTCGCTCGCGTGACAGGCCAGCTCAGCGCCATCGAGGAGCAGCTGGGCGTGGTGGGACAGGCCGTCTCTCAGGCCGCGGAGACGGTGCGCAAGGGCCAGCAGGAGCGAAAGCCCGGTCCGGATCCCGTGGCGACCGTGACGCCGCGCCTGGAGGCGCTGCGCGAAGCCGTGCTCGAGGTGGCGAAGGTGGCCCGCGAGGTGAAGGAGACGCCGCCGCCCGCACCGGTGGTGAATGTGACTTCGGGAACGGATCTGACGCCGTACCTCCAGCACCTGGCGAAGGTGATGAAGGCCCTGGCCGAGCGCTCGATCCAGGCTCCGGCGGCTGCCCCGGCGGCTGCGGCTCCGCCTCCGGACCTGGGTCCTTATATGGAGCAGCTCACGAAGGCGGTGGCGGCCATGTCGGAGCGCCAGGTGCAGATGGCGCCCGCGCTGCAGCGAGCCGCCTCCGCGCCCATTCCGGTGGATCTCCCGAGGCAGGTGGCGCTCATCCAGGCGGCCCTGGAGCCCCTGGAGCGCGCCGCGAAGCGCAGCCTCCAGTCCGGCGAGGAAGACCTGAAGGCCATGCAGGTCTGGCAGTCCGTCACCGAGGCCCTGGCGCTGGTGCAGGTCATCATGCAACTGCGCTGAGGCCCCGGGAGGGGCAGGGCAGGGCGATCAGCCGAGGTTGTGGAAGACGCGCTGCACGTCTTCGTCCTGCTCGAGATCGTCCACGAGCTTGAGGACCTCGGTCGCCTTGTCCTCGGGGAGCTCCACGGGGGTCGTCGGGATGTACTCCGAGTCCGCGGACACCACCGTGAGGCCGCGCGCTTCGATGGCCGACTGCAGCTTGCCGAAGTCGTTGAAGGCGCAGCGGATGACGATCTGCTTCTCGCCCTTCTCGCCGGTGCCCTCGCCCATCTCCTCGAGCCCGTGGTCGATCAGGTCCAGCTCCAAGGCCTCCTGATCCACGCCCTCGGGGCTCAGCCGGAAGACGCCCATGCGCTTGAACTGGAAGGCCACGCTGCCCGTGTTGCCCATGCTGCCTTCGTTGCGCTTGAAGCGCATGCGCACGTTGGCGACGGTCCGGACGACGTTGTCAGTGGCCGTTTCGACAATCACAGCGACACCGTGGGGGGCATAGCCCTCGTAGAGGACGACATCATAGCTGGCCGCGTCCTGGCCGCTGGCGCGCTTGATGGCACCCTCGACCTTGTCCTTGGGCATGTTGGCGGCGCGCGCGTTCTGGAGGGCGCGGCGCAGGGCCGGGTTGCTGTCCGGGTTCGGGCCCCCGGCCTTCACGGCGATCGCAATGTCCTTGCTGACGCGCGTGAACACCTTCGCCATCTTGTTCCAGCGGGCGAACATCGTCGCCTTGCGTGTCTCGAATATGCGTCCCATAGCGGGCCCTCTTGTATCACTGCGTCGGCGGGGCTGGAGGATTGTCCCCTACGTCTCAGCTGGGAAAGCGCTTTCAGACTGACGTGTACCCACTCTGCCATGCCGCAGTGCAGCGTTTGCCAGGAGACGTTTATTTCTGAATGCGTTTTCAGAATTCACTTTACTGCCAGCAAAATCGCCTTTAGATGGTTTCGCGCGTTTAGCAAGCGTTCTCAGGAATTCACGCAAGTCTTTGACGCAATGCGAAACGCTCCAGACCCCCACGGCAGGAGGCACGAGTGAAAAACACGAGAGTGTCAGATTGGCGGCGCACAAGCGGCGTCGCCGTATGGATGGTTCTCCAACTGCTCATCAGCGCTTGCGAACCTTCGCCTTCAGCTTCCGTGGTGGATCCCGCCGGAGTCGTGACGCAGGCGGTGGACACGAACGTCGCGCTCGGCAAGAGCATCACGACCTCCGGCTACACGCAGGTCTACGCGGCGACGAACGCGAACGACAACAACCGGGCCACCTACTGGGAGGGCACGGCCAACGCGTACCCCAACACGCTGACGGTGAACCTGGGCAGCAACCACACGATCAGCTCCGTCGTGGTGCAGCTCAACCCGGACAGTGCCTGGAGCACGCGCACCCAGACGTTCTCGGTGCTGGGACACAACGCCAGCACGACCACCTTCTCGACGCTCGTGGCCTCGGCGACCTACACCTTCAATCCGTCGACGGGCAATCAGGTGACGATCCCCGTCTCTGGGACGGTGAGCGAGGTGCGGCTCCAGTTCACCGCGAACAGCGGCGCCCCGGGCGGTCAGGTCGCGGAGTTCCAGATCCTGGGCTCGCCTGCGGGCGGAACGACCTATGCACTGACCGTGAACAACGGCTCGGGCAGTGGCTCCTACGCGTCCGGCGCCGTCGTGAACATCTCGGCCAACGCTCCGTCGTCCGGCCAGGTCTTCAATGGCTGGACTGGTGGCGTGGCCTCGAGCTTCGGCAATGCCAGCTCGGCCTCGACGACGTACACGATGACCGCGGCCGCGACGACAATCACCGCCACGTACACGGCGAGCACCGGCGGCTCGAAGTATGAGGGTGAGTCCGCGACCCTGAGCGGGGGCGCGCAGATCAACAGCAACCACACAGGCTACAGCGGCACGGGCTTCGTGGAGGGCTACTGGACCCAGGGCGCGCGCACCCAGTTCAACGTGTCCGTCGCGAGCGCCGGCTGGTACGACGTCACGCTGCGTTACGGCAATGGCTTCACGGACTCCAACCTCTCGCTCTACGTGGGCGGCACGAAGCAGGGCCAGGTCTCGCTGCCCACCACGGGCGCCTGGACGACCTGGGCCAACAAGGCGCAGGCCGTCTATCTGAACGCGGGCAGCAACGCGGTGGCGTACCAGTACGACGCGGGAGACGTGGCGAACGTCAACCTGGACTACATCACCGTGGCCGCCACGGCCACGCAGCGGGCGGACCTGACCGTCACCGACATCCAGTGGACCGCGCCGAGCAGCCCCCCGCAGGAGGGCGAGGCCATCTCCTTCAAGGCCGTCGTGAAGAACGCCGGCACCGGCGCCAGCCCGAGCAGCGTCCACAAGGTCTCCTTCCTCGTGAACGGCGCGGAGGTCGCGGTGTCGACGCTGCCCTCGACGACGTCCCTCGCGGCGGGCGCCAGCGTCACCCTGACGGCGAACGCTTCGTGGTCCACCTCGTACGGCAGCTATCCGGTCACGGCCGTGGTGGATCCGGACAACGCCATCGCCGAGTTCAACGACAGCAACAACAGCTTCACCAAGACGCTGACGGTGTCGCGGCGCCCCGGTCCGGACCTGATCGTCCAGGCCATCTCCTCGACGCCGTCGACGCCCGCGGCGGGCGCGGCGGTCTCCTTCACGGTGACGGTGACGAACCAGGGCCTCGATCCCACGCCCGGCTCCTCCGTGGCGGTGCGGCTGGTGATTGATGGAGCGACGACCCTGAATGGGACGGTGCCCAGCTCGCTCGCGGCGGGCGCCGGCGCGGCGGTCACCCTGAGCGGCACGTGGACGGCCACGAACGGCAACCACACCCTTGTGGCGACGGTGGACCCCGCGTCGGCCATCTCCGAGTCCGTGGAGACCAACAACTCGCTGACCTCGAGCCTCTTCGTCGGCCGTGGCGCCAACGTGCCCTGGATCGAGTACGAGGCGGAGAACGGGCGCACCAACGGCGCCGTCCAGGGCCCGAGCCGGGCGCTGGGCACCATCGCGGGTGAGGCCTCGGGCCGCAAGGCGGTGGTCCTCAACGCGACGGGCCAGTACGTGGAGTGGACGACCGTGGCCCCGGCGAACGCCATCGTGGTCCGCAACAGCATGCCGGACGCGGCGGGCGGTGGTGGCATCCAGGCGACGCTGAGCCTCTACGTCAACGGCAGCAAGCTGGGGACGCTCAACCTCTCCTCCAAGGAGGCCTGGGTCTACGGCGATGATGCCACCCAGTTCAACTCGCCCTCGGCCGGCGCCCCGCGCCGCATCTATGACGAGTCGAGCAAGCTGCTGAACACCACCATCCCGGCCGGGGCCACCGTTCGCCTGCAGAAGGACTCGGGCGACACCTCGCCGTACTACGCCATCGACTTCATCGATCTGGAGCTGGTGGGCGCGCCGATCGCCAAGCCCGCGGGCTACATCGACGTCACCGAGGGCGGCCACAGCTGGGCGCCCGCGATCCCCAACGACGGCATCTCGGACGAGAACGCCATCAACCAGGCCATCTGGGCGGTGCAGGCTGGCACCTACGCGGGTGTGTACCTGCCGCCGGGCACCTTCGACCAGACCAACAAGATCCAGGTCAAGGGCGTCACCATCCAGGGCGCGGGCATGTGGTACACGAAGCTCTACAACGCCGCGCTGAACGAGGATGCGGGCTGGGGCCAGACGGGCTTCATCATCACTGGCGACAACGCGAAGTTCCGGGACTTCGCCATCTTCGGCAACACGGATGGCTTGCGGACCCAGGGCGGCAAGGCGTGGGTGAACTCGGCCTACAAGAACACCGTCATCGAGAACATGTGGGTCGAGCACGTCCAGTGCGCTTACTGGGTGGGCGGCAACTCCGAGTCGACGAACCTGCGCATCAGCAACTCGCGCTTCCGCAACACCGGCGCGGACGCCGTCAACCTCTGCAACGGCACCAAGGACAGCATCGTGGAGAACTCCCACGCCCGCAACACGGGTGACGATGCGTTCGCCATCTGGTCCGCGACCGACCTGTACCCGTTCCCGGCCACCAACAACGTGATTCGCAACTGCACCGTGCAGATCGTCTGGCGCGCCGCGGGCTTCGCCATCTACGGCGGCCTCAACAACCGGATCGAGAACAGCGTCGTCTCCGACACGCTGACCTATCCCGGCTTGACGGTCAGCTCCGAGTTCAATCCGTACCCCATGCAGTCCGCGACGGTGGATGGCCTGACGATCATCCGCAGCGGCGGCACCTACTGGGGTGGGCAGCAGTTCGGTTCGATCTGGCTGCGCGCCGACCAGAACCCGACCAACAACATCACGATCAAGAACGTGGACATCATCGACCCGACGTACCAGGGCATCAGCATCCAGAGCAACGGAGGCGTGTTCACCAACCTGGCCTTCCAGAACATCACCATCAACAACCCCACCAACTACGGCATCCAGGTGCTGTCCACGGCGCGGGGCGGCGGCACCTTCACCAACGTGACGGTGAACAACGCCCCCACCGCCAAGGTCGCCAACCAGAGCAGCGGCGGCTTCACCATCACCAGCGGTGGTGGCAACAACTGGTAGCGCGTAAGAAGTTGCCGGTTTTCTAGAGAGGGGCTGCCCAAGGAATGCTATGGGCAGCCTCTCTTTTTTATCAGCGCCCATGCACTTCAACGATCTCTCCGCTGAAACCACCCGAGTCACCTTCTGGGGTTCCCACTCCGCCCTGGAGATCCGCAGCCCGTTGCCCGGAGTCCTGAGGCTGCGTCACCTGCCTTCGCTGGGGGCCGCGGCCGTCACGCTGCGAGAGGTGCCCTCCAAGCAGTCCTGGTCCGTGCTGGAGCATCTGGAGCGGCCCCTGTCGATCCGCCGGGAGGGGCAGGGCGCGGAGCAGACCGTGGTGGTGGGCACGGAAGAGCTGTCGCTGGAGGTGCAGCTGGCACTGGGCACCTGGCGGCTGAGGGATGCCGGCGGCCGGGAGCTCGCCCGGTGTGACAGCTTCGCCGGAGAGGTGCGGCCGGACTACCCCGTGACGCGCTTCCGCTCCCGGCTCACGCTGCGCTCGCCCGTCGACGAGGCCTGGCTGGGCTTCGGCGAGAAGGTGGGGGCGCTCGACAAGCGCGGCATGCGCTTCACCTTCTGGAACACGGACGTGCTGCCGCACCACCCGGACACGGATCCGCTCTACCAGTCCATCCCCTTCAGCCTGGGCCTGCGCGATGGCATCGCCTGGGGCTTCTTCCTCGATGAGTCGTGGAGGATGGAAGTGGACGTGGCGGCCGAGGATCCCCTGGGCGTGCGATGGGAGTCCTCGGGCCCCGAACTGGATGCCTATGTGTTCGCGGGCCCGCTGCCCTCGGACGTGGTGAAGCGCTACACCGCGCTCACGGGCCGGGCGCCCTTGCCGCCGCTCTGGAGCCTGGGGGCGCAGCAGTCTCGCTGGGGCTACGAGAACGCCAAGGACATCCGCGCTGTCCTCCACGGCTATCGCAAGGCCCGGCTCCCGCTGGACTGCCTGTACCTCGATATCGATTACATGGAGGGCTACAAGGTCTGGACGTGGGACAAGACCCGCTATCCGGATCCCGCTGGGCTGGCGCGCGAGGCGGCCGAGCAGGGCGTGCGGCTGGTGACCATCGTCGATCCCGGGGTGAAGGCCGAGCCGGGCTACCGCGTCTATGACGAGGCGCTCGCCAGCGACTTCCTGGTGCGCAATGACCGGGGCAGCGTGCTGCTCGGAGAGGTGTGGCCCAAGCCCGCCGTGTTCCCGGACTTCACGCGCGCGCCGGTGCAAAAGTGGTGGGGCAAGCTGCACAAGGAGTTCCTGGAGACCGGCATCTCGGGCTTCTGGAACGACATGAACGAGCCGTCCTGCTTCAAGCTCCTCAACGGGAATGAGTCTTTCTCCGTGCCCGGGGTGCCCTCGGCGGACGTGGGCAAGGTGGAGGGGATCACGCTGCCCTATGACGCCCGGCACGGCGACAGGCGCCACCTGGAGGTGCACAACGTCTACGCCTTGGGCATGGCGAAGGGGACCTACGAGGGGCTGCGCGAGCTGGCACCGGAGCGGCGGCCCTTCGTGCTGACGCGGGCGGGCTTCGCTGGCATCCAGCGCTACGCTGCGGTGTGGACGGGGGACAACTCCAGCTACTGGGCGCACCTGGAACTCTCTATCTCCATGCTCCTGGGGCTGGGTCTGTCCGGGGTGTCCTTCGCGGGAGTGGATGTGCCGGGCTTCCTGGGGCGGGCCTCCGGGGAGATGCTGGTGCGCTGGACGCAGCTGGGCGCCTTCTACCCGATGCTGCGCAACCACTCCGCCAAGGGCACGCCGCAGCAGGAGCCCTGGTGCTTCGGCGAGCCCTACCTGTCGCTCACCCGCCAGTGGATGGAGCACCGCTACCGGCTGCTGCCCACCCTCTACACGCTGATGCACGAGGCGTCCGTGGAGGGGCTGCCGGTGATGCGTCCGCTCGTCATGTATGCGCCTGGGGACACGGAGGCGCTGCGCATGGACGATGCGTTCCTGTTCGGCCGGGATCTGCTCGTCGCGCCCATCGTTCGCCAGTACCGGACGCGGCGGCACATGTACCTGCCCGAGGGCCGGTGGTTGCCCTTCTCGCAGCTGGCGCCCTCCGGGGAGATCCTCGAGGGGCGGCAGCACACGCTGGCCGAGGCCCCGCTGGACACGGTGCCGCTGTGGCTGCGTGCGGGAGGCGCGGTGGCGCTCACGGAGCCGGCGCTGCACACCACCACGGCCCAGTGGAAGCAGCTCACGTGGCACATCCACGCGGCGCCGCGCATTGACGCGCGTCTGTATGAAGACGCGGGCGAGGGCTATGGCGCGGCGCGGCTAACGCGGCTCGTCGGAGAGTGGCAGTCCGGCCGCTGCGTGCTCGAGCGTGCAACGGAAGGAGAGTTGCCGCTGGCGCGCCAGCAGGAGACGCTGTGTGTTTACGGCCTGCCCGCTCCCCGCGAGGTGCGAGGCGCCCGACAGCACCGCTTCGCGGAGGGGAAGCTCACGCTCGACGTGGAGGGGGACTGGAGGCGGCTGGAGATCCTTTTGTAGGGACGCGCTCCAAGCCCGGAGCGCCTGGCAGCAAGGGAGACACACGCAATGAAGAAGGTCATGGCAGGGCTCGTAGCTGCGGCGGCGCTGGTCAACCCCACACTGGCGCGAGCCGAGACGCTCCACATCGCCTGTGGCAGCGTGGGCATGGAGAAGGACCTGTGCACGCAGGGCGCGGAGGCCTGGGCGAAGAAGACTGGGCACACCGTGCAGATCATGAGCGCGTCCACGGATGCCACCCAGGAGCTGGCACAGCTTCAGCAGCTGCTGGCGGCGGGCTCGACGGATCTGGATGTCGCGCGCATCGACATCGTGTGGCCGGGCCTCGTGGCCAACCACTTCATCGACTTGAAGCCCTACATCCCCGAGGACGTGCTGAAGCAGCACTTCCAGCCCATCGTGCAGAACAACACGGTGAACGGGAAGCTGGTGGCCATGCCCTGGTTCACGGACGCGGGGCTGCTCTACTACCGCACGGATCTGCTGGAGAAGTACGGGCAGAAGCCGCCCACCACGTGGCAGGAGCTGGCGCAGGCGGCCCGCACGGTGCTGGAGGGTGAGAAGAAGGCGGGCAATGACAAGCTCGTGGGCTTCGTGTTCCAGGGCAAGTCCTACGAGGGCCTGACGTGCAACGCGCTGGAGTGGGTGGACTCCTTCGGCGGCGGCACGGTGGTGGATCCCCAGGGCAAGGTCACGCTCAACAACCCGAAGGCCGCGGAGGCCGTCGACTTCATCGCCTCGCTGGTGGGCAACGTGGTGCCCAAGGGCGTGCTGAGCTACGAGGAGGAGGGGGCTCGCGGCGCCTTCCAGTCCGGCAATGCGGTGTTCATGCGCAACTGGCCGTATGCGTGGGCGCTGGCCAACAACAAGGACAGCCCGATCAAGGGCAAGGTGGGCGTGATGGCGCTGCCCAAGGGTGGCGCGGACGGCAAGTCCACGGGCACGCTGGGTGGCTGGCAGCTCGGGGTGCCGAAGTACTCGCTGCACAAGGATCTGGCGGTGGATCTGGTGAAGTACCTGACCAGCTACGAGGAGCAGAAGCGCCGGGCCCTGGTGGGTGCGTTCAACCCGACCATCACCAGCCTCTACCAGGACGCGGAGCTGCTGAAGGCCAACCCGTTCTTCGGCAGCCTCTACACCACCTTCACCAACGCGGTGCCTCGGCCGACCATCACCGGCACGAAGTACAACCAGGTGAGCAACGAGTTCCGCAACAGCGTCTACGCCACGCTCTCCGGCAAGGGGAAGGCGGCCGACAACTTCGCCAAGGCCGAGACCAAGCTCAAGGGCCTGAGCAAGAACGGGAAGTGGTGAGCGGAGACGCTCGCGCGGCCTTGAGCTGAAGGGGAGGGGGAGAGCGGGAAATTTGCTCTCTCCTGCTCCTCGCGCTGGACGCCCTGCGCGAAGGAGGTGGGGCAATGTAGTCCAGGAATTGTCGGCTTGCTGTGCTCAGCAGATGTAATGCCTGCGGTCTCCTTCGTGTCTCTTAGCAAGAGAGGAGACACCAACGATGCCGACTGTGGCGCAGTCATTCGAGCAGTTCATGCAGGACCTAGAGCTCCGCGAAGGTGAGAACCGCGAGGCGCAGCGTCAGGAGCGGGTCGTCTTCGATGCGTTGCGTCACCATCTGAGCCCGCGGGAGTCCATTCTCAGTGGCTCGTATGGACGGAATACGGCCATCCGGCCTTTGCACGATATCGACCTCTTCCTCATCTTCACGACGGACTCGAGCGGAAACGGAAAGGTCCTGCAGCCACAAGAGTTTCTCGAGCGCGTCGCGCAAGCGCTGCGGAAGGAGTTCCGCGGCAAGCAACCGCGACTGCAAAACCGCTCGGTCAACATTGAGTTCTCCGGGACGGGCATCGGTTTCGATGTGGTCCCCGCGTTCGAAGATCTGCGCCAGCCGGGCATCTACTGGATTCCCGATATGCGCTTGGGGCAGTGGATCCGGAGCAATCCGCGCAAGCACATCGCGGCCTGTGACGAGGCGAACAGGAAAGCGATGCAGCGGCTGAAGCCGCTCATCAAGGCCATCAAGCGCTGGAACCAACTCCAAGGCAAGCCGGTGCCGTCGTTCTTGCTGGAGGTGATGGCCTACGAGGGCATTGCCTCGTTCCAGCCGGAGTCCCACCCGTCCGTCTACGCGCAGGGCATGGCGCATCTGTTTCAGTTCATGAGCGAGCACATCCGGGCTGACTGGAAGGATCCCGCTGGGCTCGGGCCTCCTGTGAATGCCGGAGTAGGGGAGGGGCATCTTCAGCAAGGGCAGCAGCGGCTTTCGGGCGCCTCACGCAAGGCGGCCCGAGCGCTGGAACTTGAGCGGCGGGTCGACATGCCTGGCGCGAACGAACTCTGGCGGGAGTTGTTGGGGACGGACTACCCAGTCCGGTAGGAACCATGCCTGGACTGCGCACGCTGACAATCGAGTTGGGCCGCTCGGAGAGGCCGAACGAGCCCTATGCGTTTGATGGAAGGCCCCAGCAGTACTTCGCGCGAGGTGCGAAGGGGAAGCTGGGGGCGGCCCTTCTCGCATGGGACAAGGTGGAGACGCTTCGTTCGGAGTTCTTGCGCCCGGATCCCTCCTCCTCCGTACGAAGGCAGATGGGTGATCTGCTGCGCAGATTTCTCGAGGACGTGCTGAAAGAACTGGAGGGCTGGGAGGCCTACGAGAACGCTCTACTTGAGGCCGAGGAAACGCACACACCTCGTCGGCTGCTATTTCGCTTCAGCGCAGGGGAACTGTTCAGCCTCCCCTGGTCACTGACTTCGCTCAGCCATGGAGGCCGAAGCCTTGGCACGATCGCGCCGCATCCCCTGCAGTTCGAATGGGCCCACAACACGTTGACTCCCCCGGCCTCCCACCGCCATGGCCGGGTTCTGTTCGCCTGGTCCGACGCGGAGGGGGATGTCGAGGAGGACCGCCATCTCTCCGCCATCCAGAAGGCGTGTCCCGACTTCAATCAGGATCAGGACGCACTCAAGGATGTGACCCTGGATTCGCTTCGCAGCAGGTTGAAAAAGGCACGCCAAGAGGGGAAGCCGTTTCGCATCCTCCACATCCTGTGTCACGGAGGCCCAGTTCCCGGAGGAACGTTTGGACTGAGCTGGAAAGATCCCCATCGGCCGAGCAGACCCACGCGGATTGATGGAGACAGCCTTCGCGATGTGCTGGGTCCCTATCACCGGGATCTACAGGCAATCGTGCTGAGCGCATGTCACGGCGGTAATCCTGGTCAGGTGGGGAGCATGTTTGGAGGGGTGGCCCACGACCTTCACCGCCTCGGCATCCCAGCGGTCATCGCATCGCAGATGCCCCTGAGCATCAACGGCTCTGTACAGATGACGGGGGCGTTCTACCAAGCTCTCTGCGGACAGAATGTCCCCATCTACGAAGCCTTTCAGAAAGCCCATGAGGTACTGAGTGCGTCGTCCCTCGACTGGGCATCGCTCCAGTTCTTTGCGCAGTCTCCGCCCGAGGCCCGTGCGCGCGGGCAACGCATAGTGTTCTCGCCAGACACGCCGCTCCCCGAGCTTCCGGAGGAACTCGTGGTGGCCTACGAGGTGAACTTCAACGTGGCGCATGCCTCCATCATCGAGGCGCTCAAAGGAGAGGCCGGTGAGGATCCGGATGTCGTCGTGCTGCAGCCCTTTGACAAGGTCAGGGATGATTTGCCCGCCACCTCCCGGGAGTGGCGGCGCGCACTCGATCAGGCCGATCAGCTCGTAGACGCGCTTGGAACACACGTTTCAAAGGTGCACCTCTTCGGGCGTGCCCCCTTGCCGCTCATGTTCCATCTGGGGTGGCGGTTGAGCCGGTGGAAGCTGAGCGTGTACCAGGAGCAAAGAGGACGCACCGGCGTTTGGACCTGTGGCTACGACTCCATGCAGCAGCCTTCTTCTGAGGAGAAGTTCTTCCGGGAGGAGGCTTGGCCGGCTCCCGAGGCCGGACGCGCATCGGGGGGACGCCTGGCCATGACCCTTGAGGTGAACCTGTCCATCCACTCCGAGGAACTGGCCCGGTGGCTGGGGACCGAGGCACCTCCCGCGCTGGTGCGCCTGGTGGCAGCCCGTGGGCCCTCACCTACGGTGCTGCGAGGACCTCTGGACACGGCACATGCCGTCGAGGAGTTCCGCACATGTCTGGAGCGCATCCGCGCTGAATGGCCAGACGTTCAAGAGGTGTGGCTCGCGCTGGCGTGTCCGGCCAGTCTGGCAGCAGCACTGGGCAGGGTCTACAACCCGAAAACGCATCCCACCTTCAAGCTCTTCAACTTCCGGAGGTCCGAGGGCTATGTGGAGGTCCCCTGGTCTGGATGCGTCACGCGCAAAGCCGGGCGCCGCTCATGATCCTCCCTGCTGCCCGCATGTCGGGACGTAATAATTCATGTGCCCTCCGTGTCCTTATTGGGGACGGACCGGAGACACGGTCATGAAGAGCGCCGGGGAGATTGTGGCCAGCAATTTCGATGAGTGGCACGCCAAGCATTACGCGCTGCTGATGCCCATTGCCGAGAAACTGTGTCGCGCCTTCGGGGGCATAGAACCCAGAGACCTGGTCCAGGAGGCGCTGCTGCGCTTCGTCGAGCGCTTCACTGGAGCGCTCCAGGCGGACGAAGAGCCAGTGGATGGCTGGCTCATTACCGTCATGACCAATCACTTCTATGACCTGATCCGAGGCACCATGGGCCGGAAGAAGGCAGAAGACGATCCGACCATCACCCGCTGGACGCTGGGACAGGGAGCGGCCTCGGACACGTACGAGCGCATCACCCGGGAGCGCTTCGAGTGGGCCATCGAGAAGCTGCCCCGGCAGCAGCGGCTCACCTTTCTGCTCCGCTCCCAGGGACTGCGCAACCAGGAGATCGCCAGCAAGCTGGGCGTGTCTGCTGGACTCGTGGCCAAGCGGTTGTTCGATGCTCGCCAGAGGCTCGGCGAGTTGCTCAAGCCTTACCTCGATGAGGGAACTCACTGATGTCCTCTCCCTGCGACCCACTCCAGTCCTTCGCGGATGGAGAACTCTCGCCAGCAGACGCCCAGGCCTTCGGCAAGCACCTGGCAGGGTGTGAGCGGTGCCAGGCAGAGCTGACTCGGCTGCTGCAGCTTGAACAACTCGGCAAGCGCTACCTGGAGCGGCATGGCCCGGTAGAGGTGCCTTGGCACGCCGTTCCGCGGAACCGGTGGTTGGCGGCCAGTGCGGCGGTGGTATCCGTTGCCGCCGTGCTGCTGCTCGCTTTGGGCCTCACGGGCAAGTCCGTATCGCGAGTGGAGCCCGCGCTGTGGGCGCGGCAGCAGCGGACGCTGGAAGCACGCGTCACGTATCCAGAGGCGGACACCTACCGATCGTTGGCCCAGATTCCCATGGGCTCCGCACCCACTTCGAATGTGAATGGGTTCTCTCACGCTGTCATGGGGCAGTTGGAGGAACGGGGGGATCTGCCTCAGTTGGCTGCGGCCTACTTGGCGGGCGGCGCACCCGATACCGCGCGTGCCAAGGTGCTCCTGAAGCGGATGCGGAGCGAGCGCAAATGGGACGCGAACGTGCTCTGTGACCTGGGGGTTGCGCACTATGTGGCCGCCCGGTCCCAGGAGGTTTCCAGCGCGATGGCGGAGTTCCGGGAAGCGCTCCATCTTTTCAATGAGGTGCTTCGCAGGGAGCCGGGTCACGTCCAGGCGCGTTGGAACCGTGCCCTGGTGTTCCGGGACCTGGGGCTGCCCCTGTCAGCCATGGCGGACTTGGAGTCGCTGGAGCGTACCGAGCCTGATGAGCGCTGGCGGAACGAGGCCCGGGCAAAGAGGGAGCGGCTTTCCGGCGCCTTGCAGAGAAAGGAGCGTTGGCAGAAAGCAGATGCAGCCGGAGGCGAGCTCATTGCCCGAGGCGTTCCCGCACTGTCGCAGGCGCTTCTCTATGCAGACGTTCCGTTGATGCGCCGTGACTTCTATCACGCTGTGCGTGCCCGGACGTCCGCTGCGGAAGTTCGCGAGTTCCTTCCCTTGGCCAGGAAACTGGATGAGAGCGTGGGAGGCGGCACGGTGCTCGCGGAGTACGTGCAGCGCATCGCCGCACGGGACTTCTCGGTCCGCGCCCCGCTGGCGGCCCAATATGCCCAGTTGATGAATGGGCAGGTGGAAGCGCGCGACGAGGAGGCGCTGCTCCAGAAGTTTCTCGCGTCGCGTGAGGACGATCTCGCTCTAGGCGCGCTCACGTACCTCATCCAGCACCGTCCTCAATACGCCAGCAAGCTCGTGGAGCGGACCCGTGCTCACCCGGACCCTTGGTTCCGGGTTCTGGGACTCCAGGTGGAGGCATCGCGGGAACAAGAACAGGAGCGCTACACCCGGGCGCAGAAACTCCTCGAGGAGGCGCTCGACCTCTGCAAGAGAGAGCAACTGGTCTATCGGTGCATTGATGTTGAGAACGATTTGTCCCACGTGTTTGGCTGGCTCTTTCAGGTCAGCGATGCCGAGCGGCACGCCCGCGCTGGATTGGCATTGGCCCGGCTGGCCCAGTGGGATCGGGAGCGAGTGCTGCTGCAGACGCTGGGCAACGCCGCGCGTCTGGCGGCGGACGTGACACTGGGCCGTGCTTACTTCGGCGAGGCTCTCTTGATGTCCGAGGGCGACTCGAAGAGCGCGCGCAACATCCATCAGAACCTCGCCCATCTGGCCATTCAGGCGTTGGAGTTGGATGACGCGCGGGCCGAACTGGATCAAGCCATGGCTGTTGGATTGCCACTCACGTGGCATGGCATTGAAGCTCTGGTGGACGTGGCCCGGACGCGTCGCTCTCCCCGAGACGCTGCGGCCGTGGAGCAGGCGCTGGCGCTGGAGCCAGGGAACACCCTGGGGCAGCAGGCCTACGCGAAGTTCCTTCAGGGGCGTTTCCTGGTGGAGGTGGATGCCATTAAGGGACGTGCGCTGCTGGAAGAGGCCATCCACGAGGCGGATTCCGCGTCGCCGGATGATGTCACGGCAAGGCATGCCCGTGCCTACAGCTACACGTCCCTCATCTTCGCCGCCGCCGCGAAGAGCGACTTCGCGGCGGCGCTGGGGCTCTTCGGCTCGGAGTTGGGCCTCGCTGTACCGGCGCGGTGCGTCCTCGCGCTCACTGAGGATACCGAGCGAAGCCTGTTGGTGGCGCGGGGCTCGGAGGGGCAGTGGATGAGCAAATACGCCCCCGTGCGCGGTGAGAGGTTCGAACCCACGAGCTTGGCGGGAGTCGTACCCCAGGACATGGTGGAGGCCCTCAGACCCTGTGCCTCGGTGGATGTCCTGGCCCGGCCTCCTTTGCAGGGACGCGCTGGACTCCTTCCTCCAGAGTTCGCCTGGCGGTACCGGACGCGGTCCACTTCGCCCCAACCTCCGCAAGGGCTCAGCGTGCACGTCGTGGTGAGCGAGGTCCGGTACGACGAGCAACGCAGTCAACTCTCACTGACGTGGTCGCCCCATGTGGCGCCGGGCGCGTCACTTCGGACCCTGCGGGACTTGGATGCCACCCCGAACCGCGTGCTGGCGGCCTTGCAAGAGGCGACGGAAATCGACCTGGCGACGCACGGTCAGATCGATCCGGGCTCGAACACAGCCTACTTGCTGTTGGCCCCAGGGTCGGATGGCAGTGATGAGCTTTACGAGGACCGCATTCGCAAGCTGAAGCTCCCAAGTGCGCCTCTGGTCGTCCTGGCGGCCTGCGAGGCCGCGCGCGGAACCTCCGCCCTTCATGAGCATGGCAGCCTACCCAACGCCTTTCTCACTGCGGGGGCACGCACGGTGCTGGCTGCGACCCAGCCCATCCCCAACGAGGACGCATCCGACTTCTTCGGCAGTGTGCGCGAGCGCATCCGGGCAGGTGCGTCTCCTAGCATTGCTACTCGCGACGAACGCCTCGAGTGGCTGCGCGGGGGTAAAGACTCCGACTGGATCAATGGCGTCTTGGTGTTCGAGTGAGAGCTTGCTGCCGCATCGCGGCAGTCATCATGCAACAGGGAGGCGTCATGACGGGTGAGTCGGTGGAGCCGCTGGATTTTTCGAAGTGGGATAGCAAGCCGTTCTTCGAGGGGTATCCAGAGGAAGGGCGTCACGTTTACATCGTCCAGTCGCGCGAGGAGGGAAGCTTCACTGCCTATGGGGTGATGGATGACCAGCCGCAGGTCATCTTTGTAGTCCAGGGGTCGCTCGCGGATCTCGACCGCTTTGTGGCGCAGGTCAAGGCCGAGGGAGCGCGGGTGACTTACGGCATGCCTCCGACCGATACCAACACGGGAGGAGACAAAGCGGGCAGCACCAGCCGTCCTGGGATCAAGGAAGGCAAGGGAGACAGCAAGGGAGACGGCAAGGGAGGGAAGAAGTGACACTGCAGCTATTGCTCGCACAGGCAGGAGACGGGCGCCCCGTCATCGAGATGCCTCTTCCGCTGGAGTCCCTGTGGGAGGCACCGCTTCCAGTGCCCCTGCCCAAGCCCACCCACCTGTACAACCTGTCCGCCGATCCGAACTCGCTCGAGGAGCAGAGATGGGCGCTCGTAGTTCCTGACAACGAGAGAGGCCGGCGCCTCGAAGCCATCCTCTCGCCGCTTTGCAAGCGTCGTGCGGAAGAGCAGCGCCGGAGCGTGGACATTTACCGTGCCCCTCCGGGGATGAATGAGAAAGAGGCACGTAAGTTCCTGGCCGACACGATGTACCCGACGTCCCGGTCTTCGCGAGAGCACGCCAGCTACGTGCTGCTCGCTGGGACACCAGAAGATCTCTCGATGGAACTGCAGGAGGAACTGACGGGCGAAGGCGTCACCCTCGTGGGGCGCCTGCCCTTCGAGCGAGAGGACGACTACGCAGCTTATGTTGAGAAGGTGCTGACCCGTGAGCGGGATGCGGCACGTCCTCAGCAGGCCCGGGCTGTATTTTTGACGGCGCAGGACATGTCGCCCCCGGTGCTGAGCGGCCACAGGTTCGTCGTCGCTCCGGCGGCACAGCGGTGCTCGGAGGCTCGCGACAAGGGATACTTTCCGGCGAGTTCCCTGACGGTGGAGCAGTTGCCCGCGGGCGCCAAAGAAAAGCTGCTGGAACTGGTCCGTGCTCCGGAGCCTGGCCTGCTCTTCACTTTGAGTCATGGCGTTGGGGCGCCAACCTCGGGTTGGGTGAGCCCGGAAGCGCAGAGGCGGGAGCAGGGCAACATGTGGTTCGGCCAGGGAACCGCATTGACTGCCGACGAGGTCCGTCAGAAGGAGTTCCTGCCGGGAGGCATCTGGTTCTACTTTGCTTGCTTCGGCGCGGGCACGCCGACGCGGAGCGTGTTCCGGCCCTGGATGGAGCAACTCGTCCAAACGAGCGTGATGTCGCAATGGGTACTGGAGCGTGTCGATCGGTCCCGCCCCCTAGATGCGCGGCCCTTTATCGCAGCATTGCCCCAAGCAGCGCTGGCCAATCCCAAAGGGCCCCTCGCTGTTATCGGCCACCTGGACATGGCATGGATCTGCGCTTTCCATAATCCCCGGAACGGGGAGACGCATACCCACCGGCTGGAGGATGTGCTGACGACCATGGTGGAGGGCTCCCGGGTGGGGCTCGCGCTTCATTCCCTGTCGCGCTTTGCCTCGAAGGCAGACAGGGAACTTCGGAAGTATCACCAAGAGACCGCCGCAGCTGGCTCCTCGGGTCAGTCGCTGTCCGGAGAGATTGACGAGGAGCAGGCCAAAGAGCGGACCACGGAGCGAGCCCACCTGTGGATGGAGCGGCACGACCTCACAAGCTACACCCTGCTGGGAGACCCGGCGGTGCGGCTCGTGGACCGGCTTTCGCGCTGAGCCTCAGGAAAGCCATGGCGGCGCATGTAACAAGTGCCGCGCCATTCGTGATCCATGTGCCATGACACTTCCCCTTCCCACCTACTTCGCTGATTTCCTCCAAGACATCCGTCCGACCAAAGCCCAGCGTGCCGAGATGATTGATGGGTACTCCAGGCTGAAGGAGCGCCTGCAGTCGGACGCGCAGCTCAAGACAGGCTTCGTGAGCATGTTCCTCCAGGGCAGCTACAAGCGCCGCACAGCGGTCCGGCCCAAGGACGGCAAGAAGGCGGATGTCGACCTCATCGTTGTGACCCGCATGAAGGAGTCCGAGTTCACGCCCGCTGAGGCCATGGCTTGCTTCAGGCCCTTTCTCGAGAAGTACTACCACGACAAGTACCGGCAGCAGGGCCGCTCTTTCGGCATCGTGATGTCCACCGTGGAGATGGACCTCGTCATTACTGCCGCGCCGGTGGAAGCCGAGGCTGGTGTCTACAGCGCGTTCGCCAAGAGCGAGGACGTCCTCCAGATCGAAGAGGACGAGTCGCAGCCGATCGTCAAGACAGACTCGAACGGCAACCCTCAGTGGAAGTCGGAGCCGCTACGGATTCCGGACCGGGATTTGGGCGCGTGGCAGGACACCCACCCGCTGGTACAGCTGAGCTGGACGAGCCAAAAGAACGCCCGGTGCTCGGGGCACTTCGTCAACGTCGTGAAGGCCCTCAAGTGGTGGCGGCTTGTTCACGCGGGCGCACTGCCTGACCGGCCCAAGAGCTATCCACTGGAGCACCTCATCGGCGATTGCTGCCCGGACGGAATCTCGTCCGTGGCCGAGGGTGTGGTCCGGACTTTGGAGCGGTTCACTCAGAGCTACGCATTGCATGCCGCCAATACGCACGCTCCCTACGCACCAGACCGGGGTGTGGATCAGAACGTCATGGCACGTATCAGCGGTGACGACTTCGCGAAGTTCCATGCGCAGGTGGCCGCTGCCGCGAAAAAGGCACGCCAAGCCTTCGAGGCACCCGATGCGCAGACGGCGGCGCCGCTATGGCGAGAGCTCTTTGGCGACAAGTTCCCACGAGCCCCGGAGCCCGGGCGCGGCTCACCCCCACAAGGAAACTTCACACCGCACCAGGGAGGGCCGGGAATGGTGGGCAGCGGTAGGTTCGCGTGACAGACGCGCCCTCGCTGACGGACTCACTCCGCCTGGGCCGTCGTGTCCTGGATGGAATAGCCGGAGTGGAACTGCTCGGAGACGTGGACTGGGACTCAGAGGAGCAGTGTTGGGTCCTCCCGTTGCGCCTTCGTGCGGACACCACGGGGAGCTCCATCCCCGCATGGACGGACTGGTATGCGCTCATCGACGCGCACTATCCCTGGGGACGAATCGACTTCTTCCCCTCCAAGAAGGGTGGAATCGAGGGCACGCATCCGCACCAACGCCTGAACAATCCAGGGCCAGCAGCTCGGCCGTGGCGGGAAGGGCGGCTGTGTCTGCAGACAGGGCTTGCAGCGCTTGGACTGCGGGCAAGAGAGGAGGAACCCCGGAGCCCTGAGGCACGGCTCGCGTGGCACGTGAAGGGCGCACGGGACTGGCTTGAAGCTGCGGCCCAAGGCCGTCTACTCGCCCCAGGTCACGCCTTTGAACTGCCCGACCTGCCCACGGACGGAACCTTGCAAGTGGTCTTCAGGGAGAGACCTGGGGAACTTGGCACTTGGATGAAGTGCCAAGAGTCGCGGGGATGGGCGGACTTGGTCACGGTTCCTGGAAACCCGCGGCTGTGTGTTGTCGATGCGTTCTCCTCGCTCGACGGCCGGCGGCTGGTCTCGCTCGACTGGGGAGACCTGTTCCGCTCAAGGTCTCGACGACGACGCTTCCGTGTACCGTGGATGCGGTGTGACTCGCTCCCAGTTTTGTCCCCCTATGCCCCTCCCACGTGCTGGCCCGAGCTGGAGGAGGCGCTTCGGTCCCGGGGACTGGAGCTCCGAAAGGAGCTTCAGGGTTTTTCCTCGAAGCTCCGGGATGGCGAGCGCCACCTGTGCCTCATCGGCTTTCCGATTCCGGAGAAGATCGATGGGCCGAACGTGCGCATGCATTGGTGGGCGCTTCGGCTGCCAATCTTCGCCCATGGCGACCTGGCTCCGCGCGGCTACCGCCGTAACGAGCAGGGGTATTGGCTCTACGATCAGGTCAATCTGTTCGAGAAAGCACGTCCGATTCACTGGCTCCGCACTGAAAACTGGGCGCCCGAAGATTTGCGGAGCCGTGGAGCGCTGCCGGAGCCGCTGCGAAGCTCATGGGTGTTGTTGCTTGGCGCAGGGGCTCTGGGCTCCGCCATGGCGGAATTGCTCGTCCGTGGCGGCGTCTCCCGCCTAGTCATTCTGGATGGAGAAACTCTCGAAGCCGGGAATCTCGTCCGCCACACACTCGACGTAACGGATGTCCGGTATTCCAAGGCCGAGGCGCTCGCGCATCATCTGCGCACCCTCAATCCGGACCTGCAGGTCCATGCCTTTCGGAAACAGTTAGACGATCAAATGGCTCGAAGCACTTGGCTCGTATCTCGTTGCGACACGATCCTGGACTGTACCGCCTCGGACGAGGTCCTTGAGACGCTGCACCGGTTTGCCTGGGAAGCGTCCCGCCTGTTCTTCTCCACTTCCTTTGGTGTGAGGGCCCGGCGTCTCTTGTGCTTCAGCGCTACGGGCACCTCTTTTCCGTTCGAGGAGTTCTGGAAGCAGGCCGGGTCGTGGATCCGCCTGGAGCACGACGAGCTCAAGCGCACCAATCTTCCCAGGGAGGGACTCGGTTGCTGGCATCCCGTCTTTCCTGCTCGGGCGGATGACGTGGCGTTGGCCGCTGCTATCGCAGTGAAGTCGCTGGTGCAGGCGGCAACGGCGCGCCCTGCCGCGCGTCTTGATGTCTATGAGCGTGATGAACACAACGACTTCTTCCGCGGAGTGAACCATGTGTCCCCTGTGGAAGCCCATGCCCGATCTTGAATTTCGCTCTGCGGATGCCCGCTTCGGTGTGCATATCCCAGGGGCCACCGTCCGGCGGCTTCTCCACCTGTGCCGCTCTTCGTGGAGGAAAGAGACGGGAGGCATCCTCGTGGGGGTGTACTCCGCCGCGCTCGATTGTGCTCGGGTGAGTGCTGCGTCTGGCTCCCCCGTAGATTCGGTTCGCGGGCCAAGCTGGTTCCAGCGTGGCACGAGAGGTCTCCAGAGATGGCTCGATCGCCGCTGGGCCTCACGTGGTGCCCATTATCTGGGTGAGTGGCACTTCCACCCCTACGCTGCGCCGGTGCCGAGCGATACAGATCTTCAGCAACTCGAGATCATCGCAAGCACTGCGGATTATCGCTGCCCTGAACCCATCCTGCTTATTGTAGGAGGGGATCCTTCTGGGAAGTGGTTGGTCAGTGCCCACGTTGTCCCCAAGAGCCGGGACGCAGTCCCTCTTCAGAGGCTCAAGGAGCCGGTTGAGCCAGAGCCTCGCTGACATTCATGGACCGCCCGGCAACATGCCGGGACCGAACAATCTCTCAGAGGGGATGAGACCGGAGGAAGAGAAGGGTGGAGCGGGAAACTTGCGGAGCCACAGGGATGTATCACCATGTGTGCATGCTCCGTTCCCGCTCTGCCCGTAGCGCTCGCAGTGTCTCGCTCCTCCTCGGCAATCGGCTGCCGGTCCACACCGCGGATGTCTCCGCGGGTGGCTTCAGCGTGGAGGCTCCGTTCGTCTTCATCCCCGGCTCGCTGCTCCACGGCACCTTCGAAGTCGATGGCCGCGAGCTGCCCTTCCGGGGCGAGGTGGTCTGGGCCCAGCCCGCCGGTGAGTCCCAGTCCCCCAGCCGCATGGGCGTGCGCTTCACCCAGGTCCCCGTCGAGGCCCACAGCCTCCTCGCCGGGTAGCGCGCTCAGGAGAAGTCGAAGTCCTTGGGCGGCGTCATCTGCGCGTACTCCCGCAGCCGCTGCTCCTCTCTCTGGACATCCTGCGCGAAGGTGGTGCGCAGGTACTTCCGCAGATCCTCCTGCGTGAAGCGCTCGCCATACTGGGCCAGGAAGCGCCGCAGATCGTCGCCCAGCTCGCTCGCGTACGCGTAGCGCTCGTTCACGTTGGGCGCCAGCGCGCGGAAGACGATCCGATCCAGCACCTGGGGCACGTCGGCGTTGAACTGGGACGGCGGCGCCACCTGCATCTGGCGCATCTTCTCGATGATGTCGATCGGGTTATCCCCCGGGAAGAGCCGCTCGCCCGTGAGCAGCTCGTAGAGGCACACGCCGATCACGAATACGTCCGCGCGCCGATCCACCGCCGGGCCGTCGATCTGCTCCAGGCTCATGTAGCCGAACTTGCCTTTGATGATGCCGGGCTGCGTCTGCGTCACCCGGCCCGTGGCCTTGGCGATCCCGAAGTCGATCACCTTCACCTCACCGTTGAAGGAGAGCAGCACGTCGTGGGGGGAGAGGCCTCGGTGGACGAGGTTCAAGTCTCTCCCCGTGCCGTCCTTCTTCCGGTGCGCGTAGTCCAGGCCCGCGCACATCTCCGCGATGCAGTGGAGCACCAGGGGCAGGGGCGCGGGCTCGCCCCCCTTGCGGTGGTGCTCGAAGATGTCTCCCAGCGACTTGCCGGCCACGTACTCCATGGAGAGGAAGGGCTCGGAGTTGACCTGTCCCATCTCGAAGGTCTGCGCGATGTTGGTGTGGAGCAGCTGGAGCCCCAGCCGCCCCTCGTCCAGGAACATCGCGATGAACTCTTCGTCCATCGACAGGAACGGGAGGATCCGCTTGAGCGCCACGAGCCGCCCGCCGCCCTCGCTCCCGAACATCTTGGCGCGCCAGAGCTCGGCCATGCCGCCAATGCTGATGCGATCGAGGAGGAGGTAGTCCCCAAAGGGAGTGGGGGGAGCTTTCCGGGGGGACGGCGCCATGAGAGGGCCTCGGCGGTGATGTCCCAGTCTAACAGGAAAAATCCAATTAAATTGGGATAACCGTGATTTCGGGCCCTCTGATGGGGACACGGTTCGAGCAAGGAGCACATGTTGAAGAGCGCGTTCACAGAGGGAAGAGGCCTGTTCATCGCGGTGTGTCTGGCGGGGGCGGGGCTGACGGGGTGTGGCCCCGAGGCCGAGGCGCTCCCAGAGGAGGGCTCGGGGGCCGTGCAGCAGGCCCTCACCGAGGGCGCCCCGCTCGCGACGCACGATGCGAGCTGCCTGAAGCTGCAGGATCAGAACACCTGGAGCGCCTACACCTCGTACATGACGCCTGTGGGTCCGGCACTGGGGCTGGATGATGTCCTGCTGGATCTGAACCGTGCAGGGCCTGTGCTGGGCTCGCTCAACCACCCGCCGGCGGCGGGCTACAAGGGCGGCTTCCGTTGGAACGACGGGGACATGTCCACCACAGAGTGGATCCCCCAGGGCATGACGGCGGGCGTTTCCGGTAGCACCAACGTCGCCGTCGTCGCCTGGCACTACGCGGCCGCCGCTCCGGACAAGGGCGTGCGCATCTCCGTGGCGGACATCTCGGACATGTCCCTGAGCGCGGTGAATTACCGGCACGTGCTGCTGGTGCGGCCCACCAGCTCCGGCAACTTCACCACCATCCCCGAGCACGGCGGTGGCCTGGCCTGGTTCGGCAACTACCTTTATATGGCCGACACCGCCGATGGCATCCGCGTGTTCGACCTCACGCAGATCCGCCAGGTGGACACCAGCACTACGTGTGAGACGGCGATCGGGAAGGTGGGCTCGGTGTGGTGCGCCTACGGGTACAAGTACGTGCTGCCGCAGGTGAGCGCGTACGTGGTGCCCACGGCCACCGTGAGCCCGTGCCGCCCGAAGTTCTCCTTCCTGGGCAAGGACACGCGCGGCACCACGCCGGTGGTGCTCTCGGGCGAGTACTGCAACAACACCGGCACCTCGTGCCCCTATGACGGCTCGACGCCGGGGCTGGGTGGACGGCTCTACCGCTGGCCGCTGGACTCCGCCACGAACAAGCTGAAGACGGTGAGTGGCCTGGTGGCCCCTGAGAAGGCCTACATCATGAACGAGCCCAACGTGCAGGGCGTGGCTCCGATCATGACCTCGACGGCGGCCACTTCGTACTGGCTGAGCTCCACGCGCTATGGCGGGGCGCTCTTCAAGGTGTCCACGAGCGCCTCGCGCACGGCCTACCTGTCGGGCAGCGCCCAGTGGGCGAAGATGCCCGAGGGCATGCACGCCACGGGCTCGGGCACCAACCTGTGGACGGCCACCGAGGGCGTCAGTGGCGTCACGGATCCCGCCTCGGGAGGCCGCGTGGTCTTCTTCGCCACGCAGGCCTCGGTGGACTGAGGCTGGAAGCTAACGGCGCGCGGCCGAGGCGCCCATGAGTGCCTGGGCCTGCGTCACCAGCTTCAGGAACTCGGTGCGCTCGGCGGTGCCATCGGAGGCGCCCTCGCCGAGCTTGCGCGCGGTGGCCAGGCTCCAGTCCTTCGAAGCCGGGCTGTGCCGCAGGATGTCCGCCGTGGACGCCACCGCCAGCGCGAACCGGAAGTCCGAGGAGGCCTCCTCCACCGAGGAGCGCAGCATGCTCCGCTCGAAGGGGAAGGCCTGCTCGGCGGCCTCGGTGCCGTTGGGCGCCTTGGCGCGGATGCGCACCGTGGCCAGCGGGGCCTGCTCGCCGGTCAGCTCCACCTCGTACAGCGCCGTGACGTTGTGGCCCGCGCCGATCTCTCCCGCGTCCACCTTGTCGTTGCGGAAGTCCCGATCCGCCACGTTGCGGTTCTCGTAGCCCACCAGCCGGTAGCGGCGCACGGAGGCCGGGTTGAACTCCACCTGGAGCTTCACGTCCTTGGCGATCACCTCGATCGTGCCCGTGAGCTGCGTCTCGAAGACCTTCTTCGCCTCCGCGAAGCTGTCCACGTAGAAGCTGTTGCCGTTCCCCTTGTCCGCCAGCTTCTCCATCATGTCGTCGCGGTAGTTGCCCATGCCGAAGCCCACCGTCGTCAACGTGACGCCCTCGGCCACGTAGTTCTTGATGCTCGTCAGCATGGAGTCCGCGGAGAGGTTGGGCCCGATGTTGGTGTCACCGTCCGTGAGGACGATCACGCGGGAGACCACGTTGCCGCCCACCTTCCTCACGGCGTGGCGGTACGCCATCTCCATGCCCGTGCCCATGGCCGTGCCACCGCCGGACTGGAGCGAGTCGATCGCCGCGTAGATGCGCTTCTGGTCCGTGGCGGGCGTGGGAGGCAGCACGTCCTGCGTGGAGCCCGCGTAGGTGACGATGGCCACCGTGTCGTTCTCGTTGAGGTTCTTGACGGCGATCTTCATCGCCTCCTTGACGAGCGGCAGCTTGTCCTCGGACTGCATGGAGCCGCTGGTGTCCACCAGGAACACGAGGTGCGCCGCCTTGCGCTGCGAGCGCGAGACGATCTTGCCCTGCACGCCCACGCGCAGGAAGTGCCGGCCCTCGCCGAACGGGGAGGGCGCACCCTCGATGTGCACCGTGAAGGCGCCCTTCTCCGGCGGGGCGTAGCGGTACTTGAAGTAGTTGACGAACTCCTCGACGCGCACGGCCTCGGGCGGGGGCAGGGAGCCTTGCTTCAGGTAGCGGCGCGCCAGCGAGTACGAGGCGGTGTCCACGTCCACCGCGAAGGTGGAGAGCGCGTCCTCCTTCGTGGTGGTGAAGGGGTTGGCCGCGTAGGCCTCGAAGGTGTTGCCGTGCTGGGTGGTGACGCCGTCCTCGACCTCGGTGACGGGGGGAGTGCTGGGCTTGGGGCTCGGCGCCATGCTCCCCGGCTGCATCATCGCCTTCTTCCCCGGCTTGGCCCGGTAGGCCATGCTGGTAGGCGGAGGCGGAGGCGGAGGGGCATACGCCCGAGAGGATTCGGACGAGACTTGGGCTCCCAGCACCCCGCCCATGACCATTCCCTCGACACTTCCGACCACTTCGCCTTCGACATCCTCCTCGGAGGCCTCGGGCTCCGCAGGGGGCTGCGCCTTGGCCACCTTTTCGGCCGGCGCGACGAGAGGCAGAGCCTCAGCCCGCGCGCGGGGCTGCTGGGGCGCGACCTGCTGCGCAATGTCGGCGCGCTCCTTCTGGACAGCGGAGGCCTCCTGGGGGCTCTTGGTGGCGCACCCGGGGATGAGGCTCATGGCGAGGAAGGTGCTTCCCCAGCGGGACAGGCGGCGCAGCGACTGAGACATGGAGGCTCCGTGTTCGAGGGAATAAATCTCGAACGCACGAGTCCCCGATTCGATCTACGCGCGGAAAAAACCCAGTGAGTCTTGAGGATTCAACGGGTTGGACCGCCGAGCTCCCAGGTTATTTATTGCGCGCAGCTGAGGCCCGGCTCGGGGGCGTCCTGATCCTGGAGCTTGAGCAGGCAGCGGAGGGCCTCGGGATCCGCTGTGTCCGCCAGGTACGTGCGGCGCCACAGGAGCGCGGCGACCCGGTTGGGCAGACCCGAGGCCGGAGCCACCAGCGCCCGCCGGACACCATTAGAGCCAGCGCGCGCCTCGTTCCGGGCCTGCTCGAGCTTGGCGACCTCGTCCGGGCAACCCTCGGGACAGTTGTAGAGGAAGACCCCGTGGCCGTGCTCCAGGTTGTGCAGCCAGACGCACGTCGGCTGCTCGATGTCATAGGTCTGGCAGGCGAGGGTGGAGCTGCAGTGGGGGCCCGCGTTCGGAGGGCTCAGCCCGTTGCCACAAGCACTCGCGCAGGTGGGGGTGTGATTCGCCGAGACCTGCGGGGCCAGGGGGAAGTCGAAGCGCTCACAATCATCGGACTCGGAGGAGCAAGCCAGAAGCGAGACCGACAGGAGTGGGAGTACGAGGGAGAGCCGGAGCATGGCCTCCTCATACCTCAAGGGGCTCAGCCTGGCGCGACGCCCCGGCGCTCCACGTCGTTCGCCTGGAGCCCTCGGAAGCCGAGCGCCTCGGTGAACTGGAGGAACTCCCGGGCGGAGAGGCTGCCTCCGGTGGCCTGGGCATGGCCCCGGGCGTACTCGCCCTCGAAGGGCAGCTCCAGCCCGCGCAAGAAGGCGATGAGATCCCTCGGCTCGCGGCTGCGCACGGCGAAGTTCACCCGGCCGGGGAGATAGCCCGCGTTGGCGGCGATGACGATGTGCTCGGGCAGCCGCTGGGCCCAGCGCACCGCCACCAGCGGGTGGACCTGGGCGCCGGAGCTGAACAGCAGCAGCGCCACGTTCCCAGAGAAGCGGGGAGGGGTCTTCGCACAGCGGGTCACCTCGCGCTGGACCTCCAGACGGCAGTCACGAAGCGCGTCCACGCCGGGCACTCGGCCCTCGTTGATGTCCGCGGCGCTGCCCGCGCGCATCAGCACCTCGAGCCCCAGGGACGCGGCGAAGTGGGACGAGCGTCGCGCGGCATTGAGCAAGGCCACGGCTTCCGTCACGGCCTTACGCCCCGCGCGTCGCAGCGCGTCCTTGAGCGAGGGCAGGGGAGCATCCACCCCGAGATCCGCCACGGTGCCGAGCACAGCCAGCCACTCCAGTGGGCCAGGGATGACCAGGGGCGAGACGAGCGAATAGGTCAACAGGCTCGTGGGGGCGATGGGCTCATGGCCGTAGCTGGTGAGCACCAGCGCTCCCTCCGGGTACTCCGTGGACGGGTGGTGGTCCACGACGAGCGTGGGCACGCCCGGAAGGATGGGGGCGGAGCGGCTCCCCATGTCGAGCACCACGAGCGCCTCGGCGCCCACTTTGGCCATGCGCTCTTGGAAGGCAGGCGAGTGAGCGTGCTCACCCTTGCCCGGGAGCCGCGAGGTGGTCCGCGCCCCGAGCGTCCGCAGTGCCCGCAGCGCCAAGACTCCCGAGGAGAGCCCATCCACGTCGGTATGAGGCGCCACGAGGACATGACGGTCCTTCTGTGCCTCCAGGAAGCGACGCGCTTTCGCCAGCGCTTCGGCGGGCGCGGGCCACCCTGGATCCCCTGTCAGTCCCAGCAGCATGGACTCAAGCTGTAGCGCCCGGCAGCCCAGCGCGAGGGCGCCCGCACTCCGCCCGCTCGCTCTCCGAGCAAGGACTGAATGCCTGGCGCTTTTCGCACTGCGTCAGCAGGGAAGTCCCCTCCTGAGATCCAACGTTTCAGGGTGCCTTCAAGCAGCGCTTCCTCTAGGGTCCCGCGCCATGATCCGACACCCCTCCTTGCTGTCCACCGTGCGCGTGGCCTGCGCGGCCGCGCTCCTGTCCGCCTTGCCGGCAGCCGCCCAGAGCAAGCCCACCGCCGCGGACGCCAAGCAGTTCGCCGAGCGCGTCAACTCGGACCTGAAGCGCCTCTGGGTCAAGCAGTCCACGGCCGAGTGGATCAAGTCCACGTACATCACCGACGACACCGAGCGGAACGCGGCCTCCATCAACGAGGAGGTGCTCGCGTACATGAACCAGGCCATCAAGGACTCGCGCCGCTTCGAGGGGCTGAAGCTGGATGCGGACACCGCGCGCACCATCCACCTGCTGAAGGTGAGCTCGGCCATCGCCGCGCCCTCGGACGCGCAGAAGCGCGCGGACCTGGCCGCCATCGCCGCCAAGCTCGAGGGCCTCTACGGCAAGGGCAAGTACTGCAAGAAGGACAACGCCGGGAAGGAGTCCTGCAAGGACCTGGGCGAGCTGGAGGATGTGCTCTCCACCAGCCGCAACTACGACGAGCTGCTGGACGCGTGGCGCGGCTGGCACTCCATCTCCCAGCCCATGCGCCCGCTCTACGAGCGCTTCGTCGCGCTGGGCAACGAGGGCGCCAAGGAGATCGGCTTCGCCAACATCGGCGATCTCTGGAAGTCCGCCTACGACATGTCGCCGGACGCCTTCGAGAAGGACACCCAGCGGCTGTGGCAGCAGGTGAAGCCGCTCTATGACGATCTGCACTGCTACGTGCGTGGCCAGCTGGCCAAGAAGTACGGCGCGGACAAGGTGCCCGCGGGCAAGCCCATCCCGGCGCACCTGCTGGGCAACATGTGGTCCCAGGAGTGGGCCAACATCTATCCGCTGGTGGAGCCGTACCCCGGCCAGGCCAGCCTGGACGTGACGGCGGCCCTCAAGTCGCAGGGCTACGATCCCATCAAGATGGTGAAGACGGGCGAGTCGTTCTTCACGTCGCTGGGGCTCAAGCCGCTGCCGCAGACCTTCTGGGAGCGCTCGCAGTTCACCAAGCCGCGCGATCGCGAGGTGGTGTGCCACGCCAGCGCGTGGGACGTGACGTTCAACAACGATCTGCGCATCAAGATGTGCATCAAGCCCACCGAGGAGGATCTCGTCACGATCCACCACGAGCTGGGCCACGACTACTACTTCACCTACTACTACCAGCTCCCCGTGCTCTTCCAGGCGGGCGCCAATGACGGCTTCCACGAGGCCATTGGCGACGCGATCACCCTGTCCATCACCCCGGCCTACCTCAAGCAGATCGGCCTGCTGAAAGACGTGCCGAAGAACGAGAAGAACCTCATCAACCTCCAGCTGAAGGACGCGCTGGAGAAGGTGGCGTTCCTGCCGTTCGGCCTGCTGATCGATCAGTGGCGCTGGGACGTGTTCTCCGGGAAGACGGCGCCGGCCGACTACAACAAGGCGTGGTGGGCGCTGCGCCAGAAGTACCAGGGCGTGGCCCCGCCGGTGGCCCGCACCGAGCAGGACTTCGATCCGGGCGCCAAGTACCACGTGCCCGCCAACGTGCCCTACACGCGCTACTTCCTGGCCCGTATCCTCCAGTTCCAGTTCCACAAGGCCATGTGTGAGGCGGCTGGCTACAAGGGCCCTCTCCACGAGTGCTCGGTGTTTGGGAACAAGGAGGCCGGTAAGCGGCTCCAGGCCATGCTCGAGCTGGGCGCCAGCAAGCCGTGGCAGGAGGCCCTGTTCGCCATGACGGGCCAGCGGCAGATGGATGCCACGCCGCTCATCGAGTACTTCAGCCCACTGCGTCAATGGCTCCAGCAGCAGAACAAGGGCCAGACCTGCGGTTGGTGAACTTCCCGGATGGACATAGGTAGAGGCCCCGCCTTAAATTCTGGGGCCTCTAGCGGGTTTTTCTCGTTAGACCGGACGGCGATTTTCGCGTCCGTGGAGACGAAGGAAGAAGAGCAATGGCGACTGGTACTGTGAAGTGGTTCAACGATGCCAAGGGGTTCGGTTTCATCACGCAGGATGGCGGGGGTGAGGACGTGTTCTGCCATCACACTGCCATCAACATGGACGGCTTCCGCACCCTGCAGGAAGGGCAGAAGGTTCAGTTCGAGGTAACGCGCGGCCCCAAGGGCCTCCAGGCTCAGAACGTGCGCGCAGGGTAGCCAGCTCTCGTTCTTCGTTGCACCCGGGGGGCCGATCCGAGAGGGTCGGGCCCCCATCGCTTTTCTGGAGGCCCCCTCGTTGCGAACGTTCCTGCCCCGCTCCGCTCGACTGCTCCCCGTGTTGACGATGCTCGGATGCGCGACCGCGCAGCCCAGCGCTCCTTCGCAGCCCGCCGAGCCCTCGGCGCAGGCGGCGGCCCCTGCCTCGGAGTCCACGCCCATGCCCAAGCCCACGAAGAAGCTGGACACCGCCGCCCTGAAGGCGGAGCTGGTGGCCAAGCACGGCGAGGCGCAGCGCGCGCGGATTGAGCGCGGAGTGGAGCAGGTGGCCGCGCAGTGGCGCGAGGAGGACGGGGATCTGGCGGCGTTCGTCCGCGAGTACTTCATCGCCGACCCGAAGGCGCTGGACGATACGTTCGCGCGGCTGGAGCGGATCTTCGAGCAGCTGGATGGGCACTTCAACGAGCTGGGCCGCGAGCTGCGGTGGGCCACGGATCTGGATCTGGGGCCGCTGCTGCCGGTGGATCCGCTGCTGGCGGCGTACGATCCGAGCGCTCACGTCACGGACGATCTGTTCCAGTCGAAGATCGGCTTCGTGGTGCTGCTGAACTTCCCGCTGACGACGCTGGCCGAGCGCACTGCGCACGCCCAGGACTACACGCGCCGCCAGTGGGCCGAGGCGCGGCTGGCGGGCCGCTTCTACCGCCGGGTGCCGGCCGAGGTGCAGCAGGAGGTGTCCCGCGCGGGCGCGGCGGCGGACCTCTACATCGCCGAGTACAACGTGTGGATGCACCACGTGGTGGACGGGAAGGGGCGGCGGCTCTTCCCGAAGGGACTGCGGCTCATCAGCCACTGGAACCTGCGTGACGAGCTGAAGGCCAACTACGCCAACAAGGCAGAGGGGCTGGACAAGCAGCGGCTGATCGTCAAGGTGATGGAGCGCATCGTCACGCAGACGATCCCGGCCATCGTCATCGACAACCCGCGGGTGGACTGGGATCCGTTCACGAACACCGTCTCGGTGGCGCCCGCGGACACGGTGGAGCCCAATGCGCCCAACCGCCCGGCGAAGGTGGACACGGCGCCCGAGCCCGACACGCGCTACGCGCGGCTGCAGGCGCACTTCCACGCGGCGGAGAAGGTGGACCCGTACGTGCCAGTGGCGCCCACGCAGATCGCGCGGACGTTCGAGTTCCAGCGAGAGATCCCCGAGGAGCGGGTGAAGGCGCTGCTGACGCAGGTGCTCACCTCGCCGCTGGTGCCCCAGGCGGCCCGGCTCATCGAGCAGCGGCTGGGGCGCAAGCTGGAGCCGCAGGATCTGTGGTTCAACGGGTTCCGGCCGGGCTCGTCGCGCTCGGAGACGGAGCTCGACAAGATGACCCGGCAGCGCTACCCGACGGCGGAGGCCTTCGCCAAGGACATTCCGCGCATTCTCCAGGGGCTGGGCTTCACCAAGGAGCGCGCGGCGTACCTGGCCGAGCACATCCGGGTGGATCCCTCGCGCGGGGCGGGCCACGCCATGCAGGCGATGCGGCGGGGCGACTTCCCCCACCTGCGCACACGGGTGGAGAAGGAGGGGATGAACTACAAGGGCTACAACATCGCCGTGCACGAGCTGGGGCACAACGTGGAGCAGGTGTTCTCGCTCTATGATGTGGACCACACGCTGTTGCAGGGCGTGCCCAACAACGCCTTCACGGAGGCGCTGGCCTTCGTCTTCCAGGCGCGAGACCAGGAGCTGCTGGGGCTGGGCAAGCCGGACGCGGCGGCCGAGCGCGAGCGGGTGCTCAATGACTTCTGGGCCACGTGGGAGATCGCCGGCGTGGCGCTGGTGGACATCGCCGTGTGGCACTGGATGTACGAGCACCCGGATGCCACGCCCGCGCAGCTCCGCGATGCCACGGTGGCGATCGCGAAGGAGACCTGGGATCGCTACTACGCGCCGGTGCTGGGCGGGCCGGGGACGGCGCTGCTGGGCATCTACAGCCACATGATCGCCTACCCGATGTACCTGCCCGACTACCCCCTGGGGCACCTCATCGCGTTCCAGATCGAGGAGCACATGAAGAAGAAGGGGCCCTTGGGGGCGGAGTTCGAGCGGATGGCTCGCTACGGGGCGGTGACGCCGGACCAGTGGATGGTCAACGCCACGGGCGCGCCGATCAGCGCTGAGCCTCTGCTCCGGGCCACCGAGGCCGCGCTCAAGCGCTGACCTCGGCGCCCAGGCGCGGCTACTTCCCGCCGGTGAAGCCGGGGATGTTCACCAGCTCGATCTCGAACTGGAGCACGGCGTTCGGCGGGATCTTCGAACCGGGGGGCGGACGCTCCCCGTAGGCCTTGTTGGCGGGGCAGGTGAGCTTCGCCTTCCCGCCGACCTTCATCTTCTGCACGCCCTCGGTCCAGCAGGCGATGACGCCATTGAGGGGGAACTCGGCGACTTGGTTGCGCTTGTAGGAGCTGTCGAACTCCTCGCCCGAAGTCAGCGTGCCGCGGTAGTGCACCGCCACGGTGTCCGAGGCCTTGGGGCTGGAGCCCGTGCCAGCCTTCAGCTCCTGGTAGATGATGCCCGAGGGCAGCTTTTGCGCGCCCTTCTCCTTGGCCGCGTTCTCCAGGAACCGCTCGCTGACCACGTTCTGCCGAGTGCGCGCCAGCGTCTGGATCTTCGGGCCGAACTCCTCCACGTTCACCACGGGCTGCGCGTTGTTGTGGGCATCGGTGAGGCCCTTCTTGAGCATCTCGAGCTCTTGCGGGCTCAGCGCGAGCACTCCGAGCGACTTCCCGAACTGGAACCCGTACGCGTACATCGTCTTCTCTTCGTCCGTCTGGGGCTGCGCGGACGCGGATGGCGCCGCAGCGGGAGCAGGCTTCGCCTTGCCCTGGGCCCAGGCCTGAGACGCCAGAAGCCCCATCACCACCGTCGCCAGCAACTTCGTTCTCATTGCTTCCTCCTCTTCGCGAGAGCCGCGTGAATATAGGGCGGCGTCCGAGCGGCCGTGCACGATTTCAGGCGCACGGCCGCTTGCTTGGAGGAACGGGGAGTTAAGGATCGGGCAGGGTGGCCGCAGACGGCGAGGAAGCAGACACGATGGTGATCTTCACCATCTTGCCGATAGAAGGAACGCCCTGCTCGTTCACCAGGAACAATTGGTAGTAGCCCGGAGGCGCCACGTTGTTGTTCGACGGTGCGGTGACCGTGATGCTGCCGTTGCCCTTCGTGAAGTTCAAGGTCAGGAGCCGCTGATTCATATCGAAGGCGTGCGTCACCGAGCCGATGGCGATCAGCGTCACCTTCTTGATACGGGCTGCGTCCGGGGTTGAGACGGTAAAGGTCGACCCGGGAGCCACATCGCCCGGCGCGGAGCTGACCGTCGGCCGCGCGCCCTTGAAGAGATAGGGGGGAGAGAAGAGCTCCCCGTTCTTCGTATTCTTGCCACCCGCGCCGAGCACTCGCCCGTCAGGCAGCAGCAGCGCGGTGGAGTGGTAGCCGCGATAGATCTTGTTGCTGGAGAACTTGGTCCACTTGTTCGTGCCGGGGTCCCACAACTCCGTGAGGAAGACCGGCTTCTTGGCGTTGTCGAAGCCGTTGCCGCTGCTCCCCCCTGTGACGAGCACCGTGCCATCGGGCAGCAGCGTCGCGTTGTGCTGGCGCCGCTTCACACTCATGGGCGCCATGTATTGCCACTTCGGTGCAGCGACCGCGAGATCGATCATCTCCACGGTGGCCGTAGGCGGATCGCCTCCACCGATGAAGACCACCTTGCCATCCATGTACACCGCCGGACCATAGGTCCGCTTGCCGAAGAGACTCTTGGGGCCGGCTTTCCAGGAGCCAGTTCCGGCCGGATCCAGCCAGAGTGTTTCTCGCCCCGGCCCGGCGAAGTAGAGCTTGCCGTTGGGGGCCAAGAACATCCGGGGGTAGTACGGAATTTCTTCCTTGGCGGTGGTCAGGTTCTTCCAGGTCTTGGTGGCCGCGATGTACCGCTGCGGGATCTCGTTGAAGTCACCGACGCCGTCTATCTCCCCGCTGATCACCATCACATCCCCATTGGGGAGTGTGGTGTTGGAGGGGTACCAGCGCCCGTCATTCATGTCTGGCAGGCGGGTCCAGGTGCCCGTAAACGGGTCGAAGAGGCTCGCGTCCGCGAGCCCCTCGTGGCTTGCCAGGTGGCCTCCCGTCACCAGCAGCTTTCCGTCCGCGAGGTACGAGTGCCCGGCGCAGAAGATGTTGTAGCCCGCCACGGGCAGGGAGGAGATGGCGTTCGTGGCGGGGTCCCAGCGCCTCGGCGGCCCCAGTCCATCGTCGAACTCGCCGAAGAACATCACCTTGCCGTCGGGCTGAAGGCTGGCGTGCGTCGCGGAGATGGGCCAGTTCATGGTGCTCGCCCACTGCCCCACCTCCGCAGGAGCCTGGGCTTGGGCCGGGGCTGCCAACACCACGCATCCGATGAGTCCTAATGCGAGGACCTTCGGCCATCGAGAGAAGGATTGAACCGGCATAAGCACCTCCAGGGAAGGAAGGGTGGCTGCTTTGAGGAATGACAAACCTATCTGGCAGCGCTGGCGCGCCAACTGCCCCTCACGTCCGAGCCAATGGTGACCCGTGCCGAACCGTTGGTGGGAGGTGACTCCTACAGGACCGCCGCCCGACTGGGCGCGAAGTGCTGCGGCTCCCACGTTGAAGACCCTTCACCATCATTCCCAGGAGCTTCGACTATGCAGATGCGCGTCTGGCGTGCGTTCTCCATCGTGCTAGCGCTGCTTGGCAGCCTGTCGGCTCACTCCGGGCCCTCTCCCGCTGAGGCAGCCGGGGGTGCGCAGCTCGCCGAAGAGCCCGTGGGATGGGGGCCCTGCAGTCACACGGCCACATCCCTGGAATACTCACCCGACGCGGTGGTGCTCGATCCGGGCGAGCTCGTGCGTGCGGAGTCAGGCCTCATCTTCAGCGCATACAACGGCAAAGGCGGGCTCGATCTCTGGAAGAGCATCGGCCCCGAGCGAGCAGGCACCTTGCGAGTGAAGGACTTCACCCCCTTGCTGGCAGACCTGAGTCCCCTGGAACCCACCCGCGTGGGGACTCGCGTCTTCTTCACCGCCGAGGCTCCAGAGCATGGGCGGGAGCTCTGGGTGACGGACGGCACTCCGGAAGGAACCCGGGAGGTGAAGGATCTCTGGCCCGGCCCGATAGGCTCGTTCCCGCAGTCGCTGTTCGAGTTCAATGGCCTGCTCTACTTCTCCGCGGTGGACGAGAAGAACGGCCAAGAGCTGTGGCGCAGCGACGGTACGGCCGAGGGCACCTTCCTCGTGGAGGATCTGGAGCCTGGCGTGGAGGGCAGCTCGCCGCAGTCCCTGACCCTCGGGGGCGGGGGTTCGCTTTACTTCGTCGTCGAGCGTGGCAGCTACCGGGTGTTGATGTGGAGCAATGGCGAGGCTGGCGCTGTCGAGCTGTTCCGCGTGGATGAGATGAACACCCTGGAATCCCTGACGCTCGTGGGCCGGCGGCTGTTCTTTCTCACGGCCTCCATGCACGACCACATGACCGAGCTGTGGATGACGGATGGAGGGCAGCCCGTGCTGCTGAAGATGTTCTCGGAGGTGCACGAGCTGGCAACGATGGGCGGACGCCTGTACCTCAGCGCCAGCTCGATGGAGGACCCGGCGGGAGTGGAGCTCTGGCGCAGTGATGGCACTGCGGCCGGCACGCTCCGGGTGAAGGACCTTCGGCTGGGCGCCGAGGCTTCGATGCCTCAGAGCTTCACGGTGCTGGGGCGGCGGATCTTCTTCTCCGCGGACGACGGGGTGCATGGGCGCGAGCTGTGGGTGAGCGACGGCACGGCCGCCGGGACGCAGCTCTTCGAGGATCTCCTCGTGGGGGAGATGGGCTCGTCCCCGGAGGTGCTGACGGCGATTCAAGGACACTTGTTCTTCTACGCGAACAAAGAGGGGAGCGGCCGGACCCCGTGGATGAGCGACGGCACGATGGAGGGGACGCTCCCCATCGAAGGCCCCACGGCGGAGGCGCACACTTCAGAGATGCAGGCCTTGCCCTCCGGTGAGTTCATGCGCTCCGGCTGGAATGTCTTCTTCACGGCCGAGGATGGCCCGCGCGGCCAGAAGCTGTGGGCGCTGCCATTCCGGCCAGCGGGCCGCTGCCCGATCGCCACGCCACCGGCCCCATAGGCGGCCGTTTTCTTGCCAGGTCCCCGTTTGCCTCTACCTTCGCAACAACCTGCTTCATCTTGGAAGCAGGCTGTTGCGACACCCGAGGGGACCAGATGAGCGACAAGCGGAAGGCGAAGCGGGCTCCAATCGACATCTATCTGAACAAGTACATGGGCGGAGTGCCCTACCTCACCCGCGCCTCCGACATCAGCCATGAGGGCCTGAGCCTCGCGCAGCTCATCGAGCCGCAGCACCACGCCCGCCGGGTGGGCCTCCAGTTCCAGCTCCCGGGCTCGGAAGAGGTCATCTACGCGGAGGGCGAAGTTGTCCGCGAGTGGGCCCAGTTGGACGCGTCTCGCAACGAGCGCTCCGGTGTGCGCTTCACGCTGCTGACCGAGCGGCACCGCCGGATGATCGACGCCTACGTGAGCCGCGCTCAGGGCAACTGACACGGCGCGTTGTGGCTGCAGCCCCGGAGGGTGAGAGCCATGAGCAGGCGGGCAGGTTTCCTATCGGAGCCTGCCTTGACTTCCCGGGAAGCCGGTCGATTGAATGGCCCGCCATTCAGTCGCGTCGCCTCGCCATCCGGTGAGGTACGGAGGCCCCCCGTGAAGCGCTCGTTGTGGATGCTGGCCCTGGTCGTGCCGCTGTGGGCCTCGGCCCAGGGAAAGGACGCCAGGCCTGAGACCGGGGTGAACTGGGAAGGACAGCTGCTCCGGGCCACCGGCGCGGGCGCTCCGGACATGAAGGCCTCCAACCCGGCCCAGGCGCGGCTGGGCGCCGAGCGCGCGGCGAAGATGGACGCGTTCCGCAACCTGCTGGAGCAGGCCAAGGGCGTGCAGATCAGCGCCGGCCGCACGGTGGGTGACGCCATGGGCAACGAGGAGATCCGCGGCCGCGTCGAGGGCGTCGTCCGCGGCTTCAAGGTCGTCAACAAGCGCTACTACTCGGACAGCGGCGTGGAGATGGATGTGGAGGTGCCGCTGGCGGCGCTCACATCCGCGCTGGCGCCTGCCCCAGACTCGGGCATCGCCGTGAACACACAGGGCGAGAAGAAGTACACGGGGCTGGTGGTGGACGCACGAGGCCTGGGCGCCAAGCCGGTGCTTACGCCGAGGCTGCTGGATGGCGCGGGCAAGGCCGTCTACGGGGCCGAGGCCCTCTCCGCGGAGGCTCGCAAGACGGCGGCCGTGGCCGCCTGGTTCAAGAGCGTCGAGGAGGCCCAGAAGAGCGCGCTGGTGGGCGAGAAGCCGCTGGTGGTGAAGGCGGCGCAACTCCAGGGCACGGATCTGGTGCTGGCCGAGGACGCGCTGAAGAAGCTGATGGAAGCAAACGCCTCGTTCCTGGCCGAGGGCCGGGTGGCCATCGTCACCCCGTAACCCCGAGAGGTCTCCCATGCAGGCGCTGAAGCTGACGGTCCTCACGTGGATGGTGGCCGCGGTGGCGGTGGCCGCCGACGCGCAGCCCGAGTTCGTCACCCAGGAGGTGACGGGCGAGGCCGCCATCGTGGACAACAACCGCGACAAGGCCTTCCAGGAGGCGAAGAACGCCGCGCTCCGGGACGCGGTGGAGGTGGTGGTGGGGGTGGCGATCTCCTCCACGACGCTGACCTCCAACAGCCAGCTCATCACCGACAAGATCCTCGCGAAGGTGGACGGCTACGTGCGCGACGTCCAGATCCTCGAGAAGAAGGAGGAGCGCGGGGTGATGAAGGTGAAGGTCCGGGCGCAGGTGGGCTCGGGCCGGATCGACAAGGATCTGCAGGCCATGCAGGCGCTGGTCCAGCAGCTTGGGAACCGCAAGCTGGTCATCCTGCTCTACGAGCAGACCGTTACTTCCGATGCGAAGTCCATCGAGAGCCAGACGATGAGCACGGTGCTCACCGAGACGTTCTCCCAGGATGGCTGGACGATCATCGATCCCCACTTCGCGCAGGGAAAGGTCCGGCTGCAGCCCGGCGCCACGGCGCTCTCCACCGCCGAGGCCAAGGAGCTGGGGGACCTGACGCAAGCGGATTACATCCTCTACGGGAACGTGACCTACCGGTACCACGCGCCGCAGGAGGGAGGCCTGGTGCCGGAGCTGGACGCGCAGGGCAAGCAGCTCGTCTTCTTTGTCAGCGGTGAGTACAACCTGGCCTTCTTCGCGACGGACAGCGGCACGCAGATCGCCAAGGTTGCTGGCAAGTTCAACCGGAACCCGGGGCAGACCGGCAAGAAGAGCGTGCAACAGACGATCTCCTACGATCAGACGGCGAGAGAGATCACCGATGAGCGCAGCCGTGAGATCATCGAGTCGGTGCGAGCGCCGATTGGCGAGTACCTCCGCAACGCGATGTTCAACGGCAGCCGGGTGGTGGTGAGGCTGAACGGAGGCGTGGACTACGCCGCCGTCCAGGGCTTCATGAAGGTCCTCTCGCAGTCGGTGAGCGAGGTGCGTCAGATGGGGCAGGCCACGCTCAAGGATGGCAAGGCCCGGTTCGACGTCACCCTCGTGGGCACGGCGGACACCTTGGCCGAGGCCGTCAGTGGGAAGACCTACCAGGGAAAGAAGATCAGCGTGACGGGCGTGACGGGCAACACCCTCGAGATCACGCTGGCGCGCTGATGCGTGGCGGGGGCTGGCTCACGGTGGCACTCGTCACGCTGGGCTGTGCGGGGCGCCAGGAGGAGTCCCCGGCGATGGCGCAGGCCCGGGAGCTGCTGCGCAAGGCCGAGTCGCCGAGCGGCGACGTGGTGCTGAGGTGCGAGCCCGAGGACGCCGAGGTCATCTTGGATGGCGTCACCCGGGGGCTGTGCAGCGACTTCCGAGGGGCGCCTCGGGGGCTGCGGGTGGGCGAGGGGCTGCACCAGATCGAGGTGAAGAAGGAAGGCCACTGGCCGTACACCACCTATATCGACCCCCATGGGACGCGGGCCGTGCTGAACGTGCTGCTTCAGCCGATGGGGAGCGACATTCCCGAGCGAGGTACTCCGTGAAGGCATGGCACGAGTCAACCGTGGGCAAGTGGGGCGTTGCCGCTGCCGCGCTGCTGCTGCCGGGCCTGGCGCTGGCGAGCATCGGATCGGTGACGGTGCTGGAGGGCACGGCGACGCGGACGAACGGAGGCCAGACCGTGGCGCTCCAGGCGGGCTCGGAGATCGAGCTGAATGACACGATCGAGGTGGGGGCCGCCTCCAACGTGAAGCTCACGCTGACGGACGAGAGCGTGCTCATGCTGGGCGAGCGCAGCCAGCTCATCATCGACGAGGCCACGTTCGAGGGGCAGGAGCGCAAGGGCTTCGCGGCGCGGCTGGGGCTCGGCAAGGTCTGGGCGAAGGTGAAGAAGGCGTTGGCGGGCTCGGACTCGAAGTTCGAGGTGCAGACGGAGCGCGCGGTGGCCGGGGTGCGCGGCACGGTCTTCCGGGTGGACTACGGCGACACGGCGAAGGCGATGATCCCGGCGCAGAAACAGCGGATGATCGTCCGGGTGGTGGAGGGGCGGGTGGTAGTGACGCAGGAGGTCCGCAAGGCCATCCAGGGCAAGCTCCCCTCCGGATCGGAAGGGAAGAAGGGTGAGCGGAAGCAGGTGGCCGGGCCTCAGCAGGTCTCCGAAGAGGAGTGGGAGAAGAACTTCATCGAGCTCCAGAAGAACCAGCAGGTGGTGGTGGACAGCGAGCTGAAGCCCGCCAAGGCCCAGGCCCTGGACGCGAGCGCAATGAAGGACACGTTTGGCCGTTTCGTAGAGCGCAATCAGTAGCTCTCTGAAGAGGAGTCTCGTCATCGGACGTCGCAAGAAAGGCAGTACTCAGGAGGCCTCGGCTCTCACCCCGGTGGAGCCTCCGGCTCCGCCACTCCATGCCGTGCCAGCGCCGGCAGTTCCCGAACTGCCAGAAGAGGCGGCCCGGCGGATCGATCTCACCTGGTCGCTGGTGATGGTGGGAGCGCTCGGGCTCGTGTTCGGGCTGTTGGCGGTGTTCGGCGGCGTGGCGGTGCCGGTGTTGCTGGCGCTCACGGGCGCCTACGTCTTCAACCCGGTGGTCAGCGCGCTCGAGCGGCGTGGGCTGAACCGGACCTGGGGCACGACCATCGTTTTCGGAGGCTGCACACTGGTGATGGTGGGCGCGGTGCTCTACCTCATTCCTGTTTTCCAGGAGGAGGCCGCCAAGCTGCCGGAGTTCTTCCGCCAGGCGAGCACCCAGGTGGTTCCCCAGATCGAGGCACTGCTGGGGGTCTCGGTGCCGGAGTTCGTGAACCAACGGACCGCGGAGCTGGGCGCCAAGGCCTCCGAGCTTCTCCAGAGTGCGGGGCCCGCGGCGGCGCGGCTGGCGGCGAGCTTCGCGGGCAACACCGCGCGGTTCATGGCGACGCTGCTCGGGCTGGCGGTGGTGCCGGTGCTCGGGTTCTTCTTCCTGCAGGACTACCCGAAGCTGATCGGGCGGGTGCGGGACCTCATTCCCCGGCCAGCGGTGGGACTGGTGCGCCAGCGCTTCTCTGAGGTGGACGACGTGCTCTCTGCCTTCGTCCAGGGCCAGCTCACGGTGGGCTCCATCCTGTCGGTCATCTACAGCACGGGGTTGTCCATCGCGGGGCTCGACATGGCCATCGTCATCGGCGTCATCACGGGGTTCGGGAACATGGTGCCTTACATGGGGACGGCGATGGGCCTGGTGCTGGCGATGCTCGGGCTGATGCTGTCCTGGCAGGGGCCCTGGCAGATCGCGGTGGTCGCGGGGACGTTCCTGGTGGCGCAGCTCTCGGAGGGGCTCGTCATCACCCCGCGCATCGTGGGCGAGAAGGTGGGGCTCCGGCCGGTGACGATCATCATCGCGATCCTCGGCTTCGGAGAGCTCTTCGGCTTCGTGGGCATCCTGCTCGCCGTACCCGTGAGCGCCATCCTCAAGGTGGTGCTGCGCGTGGTGGTGCTGCGGTACCAGAAGACGCGGCTCTACATGGGGGAGGCCGCCAAGCCGTGAGCGCCGTCGCCGCCGTGCTGGTGACGCTCCTGGCCCAGGCTCCGGCTCCCGCCGAGCCCCTGTTACCCGGGTATCGCCTGCACCTGGTGGTGGACGAGTCCGTGGAGGCGGATGACCTCAGGGCGCTCGTTGGCAGTGGGACGGTGCTCTGGCTGCGAACTCGCTCGAACACGCTGAAGGACTCCACGATCGAGGCCCTGGCCCTCTTTCCCGAGGCCTACGTCCAACTCCGCACGCCTTTGAAGGAGGAGCACCTCCGGCAGCTCCGCAAGGCTCCTCGCGTGGGGGCATGGCTGGACGCTCAGACGCTCACGGGGCCGGGGCTGCACTGGCTGGGGCCTCGGCGGAGCGCGGTGGAGCTCCGAGGCCCCCTCGATGCGGAGCTTGTCCGGCGGTTGATCGTGCTGCGGCCCGCGTGGAGCCTGTGGACGCCGGGCGCCTCGGACATCAGCTTGGAGGCCTGGGGGACCTTCGCTCAGCTTCCTGGGCGCAAGCTGCTCACGTGGGCCGGAACGCTGGGGCCCGAGTGTCCAGAGCTACCCGAGCGTGGGGCCCTGGCCACGATCTCCCTCCGGGTGGAGGAGGGGACAAGCCATCAAACTTGCGGCCTGGGGCGCCGGGTTCTCATAAAAAGCCCTCCCGAGGAGGTCCCGCTGGGACCCTTGCTCAGGCGAGGTCCCGCTACGGAACTGGAGCTCCCCATCGGGCCTGGAGCGAATTCTCTGGATCAGGCACGCGCCTGGGTCCGGAAGCTGGAAGAAGCGGTGAGAGGTCAGCGCAGGTGACGAAGCTCGAGCGACTGCATGCGGACATCACCCAGTGCCGGGCCTGTCCTCGGCTCGTGGAGTGGCGTGAGGAAGTCGCCCGGGTGAAGCGCCGCGCATACCGGGAGTGGACCTACTGGGGCCGCCCGGTGCCTGGCTTCGGAGATCCGCGCGCTCGGCTGGTCATCGTGGGCCTTGCCCCCGCGGCCCATGGCGCCAACCGGACAGGGCGGCTCTTCACGGGCGATCGCTCCGGGGACTTCCTCTATGCGGGGCTATACCGGGCGGGGTTCGCCAACCAGCCCACGAGCCAGCACCGGGACGACGGACTCACGCTGAAGGGCGCCTACATCACTTGCGCGGCCCGCTGCGCGCCCCCGGACAACAAGCCGCTCCCGGAGGAGCTGGCCCACTGCGGCCCCTTCCTCGATCGGGAGCTGGCGCTGCTGCCTGCCCGGGTCTTCCTGGCGCTCGGGGCCATTGGGTGGAACGCGGCCCTGGTGGCGCTGGCTCGGACGGGGGTGGTCCTGCCCACGCCCCGGCCTGCCTTCGGACACGGCGCGGAGGTACCCCTGCCGGGCGGGCAGACCCTCGTGGGCTGCTACCACGTCAGCCAGCAGAACACGCAGACGGGCCGGCTCACGCCCGCGATGTTCGACGCCGTCATGGCCCGGGTGCGGCAACTGTTGGCTACCGCGCCCCCATGAATCGAACGGGGTCAGGAAGACATGCAGCCCGCGTCCATGTTTCCTTGACAGCTGCGGGAGGCCACTGCTATTCCCGCCGCGCCTTTCGGGCACGGGTCGTTAGCTCAGCGGTAGAGCACTACCTTGACACGGTAGGGGTCAGTGGTTCGATCCCACTACGACCCATCATCAATGGAAGTCTCACAACGGGCGGCAAGGCTTCCAGCAAGCCTGCCGCCCGTCGCGTTTCGAGGTCTCTCACATGTCCGACATGATCACGGTGACGCTCCCCGACGGCAGCCAGAAGCAGACGGCCCGGGGAACGACTATCGCGGACTTCGTGCGTGACGGCATCGGAGCCGGTCTGGCCAAGGCAGCGCTCTTCGCGCGCATCAACGGCCAGGACGTGGATCTGGCCCGGCCGCTCACCGAAGACGCCAAGCTCCAGGTCTTCACCACCAAGAGCCCCGAGGCCCTGGAGCTCATCCGCCACGACGCTGCCCACGTGGTGGCCAGCGCCGTGCAGCGCCTCTTCCCGGGCACTCAGGTCACCATCGGCCCGGCCACGGAGGAGGGCTTCTACTACGACTTCTTCCGAGAGAAGCCCTTCACCCCCGAGGACCTGGAGAAGATCGAGGCCGAGGCCAACAAGGAGATCGCCCAGAACCTGCCCTTCGTCCGCTCGGAGATCTCCATGGACGAGGCGGTGAGCCTCTTCGAGGGCAAGGGCGAGAAGTTCAAGGTCGAGATCGTCAAGGACATCGCGGCCAAGGGCGCCAAGACGCTGACGCTCTACAAGCACGGGGACTGGGTGGACTTCTGCCTCGGGCCCCACGGCCCCACCACGGGCCGCATCGGCGTCATCAAGATCCTGTCCTCGAGCGGCGCGTACTGGCGCGGTGATCACCGCAACCCGATGCTCCAGCGCGTCTACGGCACGGCGTTCTTCGACAAGAAGGCCCTGCAGGAGCACCTGACGCGCATCGAGGAGGCCAAGAAGCGCGACCACCGCAAGCTGGGCAAGGAGCTGGACCTGTTCCACTTCCACCCGTACGCGCCGGGCTCGGCTTTCTGGACGCCCAAGGGCACCTCGCTCTACCAGACGCTCTCCAGCTGGATGCGCCGCCTCACCTCCGAGCGCGGGTACGTGGAGATCAAGACGCCGCTGATGTTCAACAAGGGCCTCTGGGAGACCAGCGGCCACTGGGGCAAGTACAAGGAGAACATGTTCCTGGTACTCGACAACGAGTCCGGCGAGCACGACTTCTCCCTCAAGCCGATGAACTGCCCCTCGCACCACCTGTACTTCGGCTTCAAGAAGCACAGCTACCGCGACCTGCCGCTGCGCTTCCACACCCAGGACGTGCTCCACCGCAACGAGGCCGCGGGCTCGCTGGGTGGCCTCACCCGCGTGCGCCAGTTCGCCCAGGACGACGCTCACATCTACTGCATGGAGAGCCAGATCGGCGACGAGGTCCGCCGCTTCGTCGAGTTCCTGGACCACGTCTATAACGCCGTGGGCCTGAAGTACTCGGCCAAGTTCTCCACCCGCCCCGAGCAGCGCCTGGGCGATGACGCCACCTGGGATCGCGCGGAGACGGCGCTCGAGGGCGTGCTCAAGACGCTCAACGTGCCCTACGAGGTGAAGGCCGGCGAGGGCGCCTTCTACGGCCCGAAGATCGACTTCGACGTGTCCGACAGCATCGGCCGCAAGTGGCAGCTGGGCACCATCCAGCTCGACTACCTGGCCGCTCAGCGCTTCGACCTGTCCTACGTCGGCGAGGACAACGCTGAGCACAAGCCCGTGGTGCTCCACCGCGCCATCTTCGGTTCCTTCGAGCGCTTCATCGCCATCCTCACCGAGCACTTTGCAGGTGCTTTCCCCACATGGATGGCGCCGGTGCAGGCGACCATCGTCACGGTGGCGGACCGTCAGCTGGAGTACGCGCGGAAGGTGCGCGACGGGCTGCGGGCCAAGGGCTACCGGGTGGAGCTGGACGAGCGCGGCCAGACGCTGAACGCGAAGATCCGCGAGGCGCAGATCCAGAAGATTCCCTACACCCTGGTCATCGGAGACAACGAGGTGGAGGCGGGCGCCGTGGCCCCCCGCAAGTACGGCGGCGAGGACCTCAAGAGCATGAAGCTGGACGCCTTCGAGGTGCTGCTGGCAAAGGAGGCGGGGCTACCGTAGGTGTCGTGTGAGGTCCGGAAGGTGCTGACCTCTCTTGACTCCCTGGTACAGAAAAGTATGGTGCACCTCTTCCAAGAGAGCGAGGCAGGCCCAAGCTCTCGTATTTGGAGGGTTCTGCCATCGTCCGCGATCAAAGAACGAACCGCCGTATCCGCGCTCGAGAGGTCCGCGTTGTAGGACCGGCAGGCGAGCAGCTGGGAGTCTTATCGATCGAGCAGGCGCTGGATCGCGCTCAGTCCGAAGGGATGGACCTCGTGGAGGTCAACCCGATGGCCAAGCCGCCGGTCTGCAAGATCATGGACTACGGCAAGTTCAAATACGAGGAGAAGAAGAAGGCCTCCGAAGCGAAGAAGAAGCAGGTCGTCGTCCACCTCAAAGAGGTGAAGCTCCGCCCGAAGACCGAGGAGCACGACTACGAGTTCAAGGTCCGCAACATCAAGCGCTTCCTGGAAGAGGGCAACAAGGCCAAGGTGACGATCGTCTTCCGCGGCCGTGAGATCACCCACAAGGAGCTGGGCAGCGCGATTCTGGAGGACGTGAACAAGGACCTGAAGGAAGTGGCTGTGGTGGAGCAGCAGCCGCGACTGGAGGGCCGGCAGATGTTCATGATCCTGGCGCCGAACCCGAAGGTGGCGCAGCGGGCCCGCGATCAGGCCCGGCAGCAGGCAGAGGCGGCCGCGAAGGCCGAGGCGGCGGCGGGCAAGAAGCCCGAGGGCAACAGGATCGTGGTGGATGGGGTCAGGTCGGTGGGTGGCAAACTGGACGGGGAGCAGCAGGAGGGAGCACCTCCGGTGGCTCCTCCGCAGGGCGGGCAGGCACCCGCGGCGGCTGTAACGGGTGGGATGAAATAAGAAGTTTTGGCTGTCGGCTTCGGCTGTCGGCCTGTAACCAAGGGCCGAAGGCTGCAGGGCTGACGGCGAACCTAGAGGGAAGGACTGGGACAATGCCCAAGTTGAAGACGCGGAGTGCTGCGAAGAAGCGGTTGCAGGTGAAGAAGACTGGCAAGGTCAAGCACGGCAAAGCCTACGGCAAGCACCTGTTCACCCACGGCAAGACCCCGGCCCAGAAGCGGCGCAACCGCGGCACGGGTCACCTTCGTGACATGGACGCGAAGAAGGTCATCAAGGAAATGTTCCCCTACGGGGCGAACTAAGCAGAAAATCACCTGGACCCTGTCGGAGCGGCGTGAAGCCTGCGCCGCAGGTTCCCTAGCCTGAGCAGTTGAGGAGTGTGTCATGCGCGTCAAGAAGGGTTTCAAGGCTCGCCGCCGTCGTAATCGGATTTTGAAGCTGGCCAAGGGTTTCCGCGGCCGTCGCAAGAACTGCTACAAGCGGGCCAACCAGGCCGTGGAGCGCGCGCTGGACTACGCCAGCCGTGACCGCGCGGTGAACAAGCGGAACTTCCGCTCGCTGTGGATCGTCCGCATCAACGCGGCCGCTCGCGGCGTGGGCCTGTCCTACTCGAAGCTGATCGCGGGTCTGGCCAAGGCGAAGATCTCCCTGGACCGCAAGGTGCTGGCCGACATGGCCATCGCGGATCCCGCGGGCTTTGCTGCCGTCGCCAACATCGCGAAGGCGGCCTGATCCCACGCCCGGCCGTGAGGCCGGTGCACAGAGCGCTCGGGAGGCTCCGCTGAGAGCCTCGCGCGCGGGAATGAGTCAACGGGCTGCCCTCGCAGGGGGCGGCCCTTTTTTTTGCCCGTGCTCCTGAGGAGCGGGGCAGGGGAGCGAAGTCATGCGGGATCGCTTGCAGGCCCTCGCGGAAGCCGCGCGGCGGGACATCACCGTCGCCTCCGAGGTCTCCGCCGTGGAGACGTTGAGGGTGCGCTACCTGGGGAAGAAGGGAGAGCTGTCCGGAGTGCTGGGCGGCATGGGCAAGCTGCCCCCCGAAGAGCGCAAGGCGCTGGGCGAGGTGGCCAACCAAGTCAAAGCGGAGATCGAGAAGCTGCTCTCCGAGGCGCTCCAGCGTGCCGAGGAGGCCGCGCTCGAGCAGGAGCTCAAGGGCGCCAAGCTGGACGTGACGCTGCCCGGCCGCGGAGTGGCCCCGGGCAGCCGCCACCCGGTGTCTCGGACGATGGAGGAGATCTCGCGCACGTTCGCACGGCTCGGCTTCGAGGTGGCGGTGGGTCCGGAGATCGAGCTGGACTACTTCAACTTCGAGGCGCTCAACCTGCCCAAGGATCACCCCGCGCGGGACATGCAGGACACCTTCTACGTGGACGAGGCGACGCTCGGCCATGCGAAGAAGGCGGACAGCCCCGTGCTGCTGCGCACGCACACGTCCCCGGTGCAGGTGCGGCACATGCTGGCGCGCAAGCCGCCCATCCGCGCGATCATGCCCGGCCGTGTGTACCGGCGGGACTCGGACATCACGCACACGCCCATGTTCCACCAGGTGGAGGGCCTGCTGGTGGACAAGAACGTGAGCTTCGCGGAGCTGAAGGGCACGCTGGATGCGTTCGTGAAGGCGTTCTTCGGCTCGGAGACGCGCACGCGCTTCCGCCCGTCCTTCTTCCCCTTCACCGAGCCCTCGGCCGAGGTGGACATCTCCTGCACCTCGTGCGGCGGCAAGGGCTGCCGGGTGTGCAAGCAGACCGGGTGGCTGGAGGTGCTGGGCAGCGGCATGGTGCACCCCAACGTCTTCACCGCCGCCGGGTATGACCCGCGCGAGGTGACGGGGTACGCGTTTGGCATGGGCGTGGAGCGCATCGCCATGCTGCGCTACCGCATCGATGACCTGCGGATGATGTTCGAGAACGACGCGCGCTTCCTGGAGCAGTTCTGAGCGGCGGTTCGACTCACTCACGCAAACCGGTTGGATGAAGTCCGGATTGAGGGCTGACCTGTGAAGATTTCGGTGAAGTGGCTCGGCGATTACGTGGCGCTGCCGGCGTCGGTGGATGAGCTGGCGCGCAAGCTGACGGCCGCAGGGCTGGAGATCGAGGGCCTGGATCGCCCGGGCGAGGCGCTGCGCGGTGTGGTGGTGGCGCAGATCAAGGAGTCCGTGCAGCACCCCAACGCGGACAAGCTGTCCGTGACGAAGGTGGACCTGGGCGGCCCCTCGCTGCTGCAGGTGGTCTGCGGCGCGAAGAACTACAAGGTCGGCGACAAGGTGCCGCTGGCCACCGTGGGCACCAAGCTGCCCAATGGCGTGGAGATCAAGCAGGCCGCGCTCCGAGGCGTGGACAGCTCGGGCATGCTGTGCTCGGCCAAGGAGCTGGGGCTGACCGAAGACTCCTCGGGGCTGCTCATCCTGTCTCCGGACGCGAAGCCGGGCATGCCGATCGCCGAGGCCCTGGGCCTGGATGACGTGGTGCTGGAGGTGAACGTCACCCCGAACCGGCCGGATGCGCTCTCGCACCTGGGCGTGGCTCGCGAGGTGGGCGTCGTCACCGGCGCCACGTTCAAGCCGCCCGAGCCCAAGCCCGCAGAGAAGGGGGGCTCCACGGCCGAGGCGATCAAGGTGCGGATCGAGGATCCGGCGCGGTGCCCTCGGTACGCGGCTCGGATCGTCGAGAACGTCACGATCAAGCCCTCGCCCCAGTGGATGCAGGATCGGCTCAAGGCCTGTGGCGTGCGCGCCATCAACAACGTGGTGGACGTGACCAACTACGTCAACCTCGAGTACGGCCAGCCGCTGCACGCCTTCGACCTGGAGAAGCTGGCGGGCCGGGAGATCGTCGTCCGCTGCGCGAAGCAGGGCGAGAAGATCAACACCCTGGACGGCAAGGAGCGCACGCTCGACGCGGACGATCTGGCGATCTGTGATCGGGATCGGCCCCAGGCCATCGCCGGCGTGATGGGCGGCGCCGACAGCGAGGTGACCGAAGGCACGAAGACCATCGTCCTCGAGTCCGCGAACTTCCAGCCCTCCAGCGTGCGCCGCACCTCCAAGCGCCACGCCCTGCACACGGAGGCGTCGCACCGCTTCGAGCGCGGCGCGGACATCGACGCGGTGGCTCCGGCCATCGACCGGGCCGCCCAGCTGATCGCGGAGCTGTCCGGGGGCACGGTGGCCTCGGGCCGCGTGGATGTGTACCCGAGCGCGAAGCCGGCCCGGCGCGTGTCGCTGCGCTATGGGCGGGTGGAGACGTTCCTCGGCACGGCCGTGCCCGAGGCGGAGTGCCGCCGCATCCTCGGGGCGATCGGGTTCAAGGCGGTGGAGGAGGGCGCCGGGCAGACGACGTTCGAGGTACCTCGGGCTCGCGTGGACGTGGAGCGCGAGGAGGATCTCCTGGAGGAGATCGCCCGTGTGTACGGCTACGACAACATCCCCGCCCGGCTGCCTCGCGGCGTGGCGGAGCTGGCTCCCGAGCCCGCCTCCGCCGAGGCCGAGCGGCGGCTGCGCCAAGCGCTCTCGGGCGCCGGGCTGAACGAGGTGGTGAACTACTCGTTCGTGGCGCCGAAGAGCCTGGAGGTGCTGGGCGGGAAGGACGCGCCGGTGGCGCTCATCAACCCGCTCAGCGTGGAGCAGTCCGTCATGCGCACGAGCCTGCTGCCCGGGCTGCTGGAGAACCTCTCTCGCAGCGTGCGGCACCAGGTGGAGCGGGTGGCCATCTACGAGACGGGCCGCGCCTACTTCCGCGATCCCGAGGGCGGCCAGGGCCGGCGCCCGGCCACGCGCGAGGTGCCTCGGGCGGGAGGGCTCGTCTGGGGCCTGCGCTCCGGGCGGACCTGGACGCAGAAGGACGCCCAGATGGACTTCTATGACGCCAAGGGCGCCGTGGAGGCGGTGCTCCACGCCCTGCACGTGGACGGGGTCCGCTTCACACCCGCCGAGGCACCGGCCTGGCACCCGCGGGCCTGCGCCCAGGTGCAGCTGGCCGATGGCTCGGCGCTCGGGTACGTGGGCGAGCTGCACCCGCGTATCACCAAGGCGCTGGGCCTGCCCCAAGGTGTGTTCGCCTTCGAGCTGGACACCGAGCCCCTGTACGCGGCGGCCCGGCTGGTGCCCGAGTACCACTCGCTGCCTCGCTTCCCGGCCGTGCTCCGGGATCTGGCGGTGGTCGTCCCGGTGGAGCTGCGGAACGACGAAGTCCGCCGGGTCATCCTCGAGGTGGGCGGGGCGCTGGTGGAGGACGCGCTCATCTTCGACGTGTACACGGGCAAGCCCATCCCCGAGGGGAAGAAGAACTTGGCGTACGCCATCCGCTACCGCTCTCCCGAGCGCACGCTGACCGATGCGGAGGTGGGCGAGGCCCACCAGCGGATCATCTCCGAGGTGAACCAGCGGCTGGGCGGCGCGCTGCGCTCCTGAATTCCTGAGTGAAGTCAGAGGGTTGACACGCCTGTGGGAAGGCTGCCAGCATCCACGGCGTTTACCGCTGAAGGGGTCCGAGGCACCGTATGACGAAGGCGGACATCATCGAAGGCGTCTACGAGAAGGTGGGCTTCTCCAAGAAGGAGTCGGCCGAGATCGTCGAGCTCGTCTTCGACACCTTGAAGGAGACGCTGGAGCGCGGGGACAAGATCAAGATCTCCGGCTTCGGGAACTTCCAGGTGCGGCAGAAGAAGGCGCGCGTGGGGCGGAACCCGCAGACGGGCAAGGAGATCGAGATCTCGGCCCGTCGGGTGCTGACCTTCCGGCCGAGCCAGGTGCTCAAGAGTGCGCTCAATGGCGAGGCCCCGCCGGAGAACCACGCGGAGATCGACGCGCGCGAAGAGGAGGCGGACGACAACGACGAGTTCGAGTCGGACGATCAGGACTTCGCCGACGAGGCGGACGGGAAGTAGGGGCGTCCGCCGGAGGTTTTCTCACGGTCGCCAGCGGCTCGTGCTTGACGCTGGAGCCATGTGGGGGCATAAGAGCGGCCCGTTTCCGACGGGCAGTCCCGGGGCGTAGCGCAGCCTGGTAGCGCACTTGCTTGGGGTGCAAGTGGTCGCAGGTTCAAATCCTGTCGCCCCGACCATCGAAGGCCCTGGAGTTTCTGGCGAAAGCCGGTGACTCCAGGGCCTTCACCTTTTGGAGCCCCCGGGCTCCAGCGCTGTCAGCCAGCAGACAGAATGGAGGAGTCGGCCCTCGGTGAGCACGTGCAGGGCGGTGCGGGAGACGGCGTCCGAGGTCATCCCCAGTTCCTCCGCACTACGCTCACCGTGCGTGCCCGCCACCGTCACGAGTTGGAGGAGGAGCCGCCGCGCCGCCTGCCGGATCGAGTCCCGCGAGCACCCCGTCCGCGTGCCGGGACAGCGCTCCCGCCACACCCCCCATCTGCTCGAGCGAGGCCCAAGTGATGGTGCCCTGCGCCGGGTTGTGCCGCGCCCACCGCTCGGCGAGCGCGAACTGGCGCAGGGGCAGGCTGCCCGCGCCGTGGGCAGTGGACGCCACCAGCGTCTGGATGAACTCCTCGGACTCGAACGCCACGCCCCGGTTGCGCGCCGGGTCGGTGATGGCCTTGCGCACCCCCTCGGAGGACATGGGGCCGAGGAAGTCCCCTGGCACGGCCAAGCGCACGCTCACTCCGGCGGACGGCAAGACGAGCTCGCCGAGCGCCGTGGCGAAGCGCGCTGCCTGGGAGGGCTTGGCCAGGGTGCTGAACTCCTCGAGTTGATCGACGAAGAGTAGCAGGCCGCGCGGCCCCGGATAGGCCTCGCGCAGCGCCTGCCCCACCGAGGCGGGGCTATCCGCGAACGCGGTGACGAGTTCTGACTCCTTGCAGCCCAGCAGCGGCGCGAGCGCGGCGGCGAGCGACTGGAGTGGCCGGGCTCCGGGCCCGAGGGTGACGGTGGCGATCTCTCGGCCCTCGTCCAGTGCCTGGGCGGCCACTCGGGGCAGGACGCCCGCGCGGCACAGCGAGGACTTGCTGGCGCTCAAGTCTCCCGCGATGAGCACCAGGGACTGGCGGCGCAGGCGCTCGAGTACGGCGCGGACGTCCGCGTCGCGGCCGAAGAAGAGCGCGCGGTGCTCGGACTCGAAGGGCTCCAGGCCCCGGTAGGGATTGCCAACGGTCAGCGGCGCGGGGCCGAAGATCTGCTCCAGGCGCTCCAGTGCCTCGGCCAGGAGCCCCGCGGAGGCAAAGCGCTCGGCCGGGCTGGGAGCGAGGCAGCGGAGGACGATGGCGGCGAAGTCCGGATTCATGCCCGGCTTGAAGGCGATAGACGGAGCGCCCTCGGAAGCGGGGGAGCCTGTGGAGGGCTCCGGGGGCGTGCTGGGAGAGAGGGCCTTGGGCGACGAGCGGCGGGGCAGGTTGCCCGTGCACAACTCATAGAGGGGGAGTCCGAGCGAGTAGAGGTCGCTCTGCGGGGACAAGGCCGAAGTCCAGCAACTTCACCTCGCCGCTCTCGGTGACGAGGACATTGGAGGGCTTGATCTCAGAGCGGGCCTTCAGGTCCTTTGGTCGCCTAATACTACCTAGTTAGTTGTGTGACGGCCGCGAGATGTGCTTACCTTGCGGGTAGGATGACTCTTGCATAGATGCGCACGCGGGGCTCGGAACTGTGCGAGTACATCGAGTCTATGGTTGCCGGAATGGGTCGGCCGGAGCGCCGCCGGGCCATGAGGCAGTACCAGCTGGGGCTGCTGCTGGACGGAGAGCGCCAGAGAGTGGAGCTGATGGCGGCGCGGTTGGTGGATAAGGAGGAGCGCGAGGCGATGCGGCAGCGGCTGCAGCAATACGTGGCGGTGGCTTACTGGAGCGATGCCGAGATGCGTCGGAGACTGGCGTTGAAGTTGGAGGAAGGAGTGCCTGGAGGGCACAAGGAGTTGCCGCCCGGAGCGAAACCGGTACGGCCTGCGAAGGTGGTAGGCAGCAACGGCCGCCCCCGCCTCCGCTACGTGGCCGAAGGCGTGGAGCCCTGGAGCATCGAGCATTTGGCCCGCCAAGTCCCCAAGGAAGAGTTCCACACGGTGGCCTGGCGTGAGCGCAGCCGCAGCGAGCAGTCCTCGAGATTCGTGGCAGTGCGTGTGCACACCACTGAGCGTTACATTCACTGCGCATTGGCCAGCGATGAGGTGTGGCTGCTGCTGGAGAAGAAGTACTACCTGTGCTCGCGGCCTCGCAGTACGCCACTCAAGAAGTTGGTGTACCTAGCCAAGCTGCGTTGGAGGGTGGAGCGCGACTACCAGGAACTCAAGGACGAGGTGGGGCTGGACCACTTCGAAGGCCGCACATGGCGAGGTCACCACCACCACCACGCCACCGTCTGCATGGTGGCTTATGGTTTCCTCGCCCTATGTCGGGCGCTTTTCTCCTCCGGAGGAGAACGCACTGGATTCTGGGCCAGGTACGTCGCCGCCTTCAGCACCTGTTGCAGCGCCGAACCGATCACTGCACGCTCTGCTTGCACCCCATCAGCTCCCGCGTTCCTCGGAGACCGTCGCGCATGTGATCACTTAGTATTAGAGCCGCGGGCTGGTCAGGCGGAGGAGAACGGGGTGGTGCGTCAAGGCCTCCTTCGAGGAGAAGAGGTGCACCTCCGCATAGTCCCCGGTGAACAACTCGATGAGTCGGCCCAGGTCATTCATGGGATAGGGGTAGCCCGGATTCGACCGGGTGACGACGGTGCTGACCAGCAGGTTCCGGTCCCCCCCAGGCCGCTTCCACCCCAGGTGCTCCAAGGGAACCACGATCACGTTAGGGATCTCCTTCTCCATCGCCAGCTGGCTTATCAGCAGGCACTGCGCGAAGAAGGGCGAAGTCACGTGAAACTGCTCTTGGGGGCGTTGCTTCGCGAAGGCGAGCAGTTCCTCCACTTCGGTGCGGCTGGTGAACAGCCGCTCCTGGATGAAAGGGAACCGGTCATGGGGCACGCGCAGCGTCACGCGGTGCTCGGTGCCCGGCGACGCCGAAACCGTGGACTGTTGGATGTCCACGATACGGACACGTTCTCCCAGGAGCGCCGTGTCCAGATGCCCCTTCGCCATGATGTTCATCCGCTCGATGCTTCGCGCCGTGATGCCCTTGAGCAGTTCCTTGAGGTGGCGCACGGAGTTCCGTTCGGAAGGAAGCACCTCCACGATGACGTGGCGTTTCTGCACCTGATGAAGACTGAGCGGCACGAACCGCGTGAGCTCGATCTCCCCTTGCACCCGAGCCTGGGTACTCGCTTCCGGTCCTTCCTCGGGAGCCGCGCAGGGATGGGGCTCCAGTCGGCTCACCCGCTGGATCCCCTTGAACTTAAAGATGCGGTCACTTCCGGCGCAGCCGTGCACGGCCGGCAGGCGCACGATCTCCACCTGCTCCACCTGGGCTGGGAAGATGGAGGGTCCCGCCTCGAGAAGCAGCCGCAGCGTGTTCTGGTAGAGTTCCGACTGCCGGGCCTGGAGGCTCTCCGCGCGTGGGCCGCTGGCGGAGGCCTGACCTACCAGCGTGACGCGCTTGCCCAGCGCCAGGCAGCGGTGGATGGCCAGCAGCGGGAACGTCTCTGCGCCGATGATGATGACGTCAGAGAAACGCCCCAAGGACTCCACCAATGTGCTCAGCCGGATACCGGTGAGTTGCTCGCGGGGAACGCACCAGACGCGCTTGCCTTGGATGCCATCCACGAGCGCGCGCAGGCGCTCCGCCACCGGCAGAGTGTCGGCATGGAATGCCTCGGACAACGACAGGTCCGACAGATCCGCGAACTCCTGGGCGGGCTGGAGCCCTTCAATGGCATCCACCACCAGGATGCGTCCGGTGCCGCTGGAGCGCATCCAATCGAGCACCTTCTGCGCCGCAGTGCGCAGCGCCGAGCGACCGGGAGCGTCGATCAGCACCAGTTGGGCCTCGGGGGAGAGCTGCTCGATGGACGCCAACTCCGTGCACGCCGGGAGCCGATCGCGGCGGGCTCCGGACCGCAGGCTCATCGGAGGCTCGTCATGGCGCTGCACAAGGTCCAGGTACCTCAATTGATCACGGGGGCTCACCCGCCACTCGGGCACCGCCCTCAAGGCGACGAGCGTGCCAGTGGCGAGCGGACGCATCGAAGAGTGGATTTCGGAGAGCGTCATCTGGTCCCGGCCCCTGCGCTTGTGCATGCGGACGAGCCCGGCCGCCCGACCCTCGCACAACAACTCGAAGACTTCGTCCCGGTGCGCGAAGTCGAGCACCTGCAGGCGCGGCGGGAGTTCCACCTTCAAGGTGCTTGGCTTGTGCTCCAGTACCTTCAACCCTCCAAGCACGAGCCCCGTGGCCTCGCCCCCCTCCCGGCCTGTCAGCGCCTCAATGATCTGGGAGATGGCCGCCCGTTCTTCCTCCTCGTCGAGCAGATCGGCCCGGAGCCGGTTGAACTGATCCAAGCGCTCGAACGCGACGAAGCGGTTGTACTGATCGCACTTGTCGATCAGCGGGCACGCACGGCCCGGAGGAGGCGTGTAGCACTCCCAGCCGCGTTCCATCTGGCAGTGGAAAGTGCACGCGGGCGCGGCTTGTTGCTCCTCTCCGCGCAGTGCCTTGTCGCTGAACTCGCACTGGTTGCACTCGTCCGGGTTGGGAGCAGGCAGCCACGCGCCGTTGGTGAGTGCGAGCAGGCGGTGCCGTTTGAGCAGGCGTCCCCCGATGAGCTCGGGTTGTGCTTGCAGCGTCCGCACCCGCTGCGCCTCGTCCACCTGCGGGTGGAGCTGCACGAGCAGCCCCTTCCATTCCGAGCAGACCTCAGGAAGCCCGTACTCGACCATCGCCCAAGCGAGGTAGGCTTCGATCTGCCCGCGCTGCTTGTCGGCGTCGTCGTAATCCGAGCCGGGCCTGATGTACTTCAGCTCCGCGACATGCTTGCGCCCGAGGAGATCCGGGGCCACGACGATGCCATTGTTCAGCACATCGCTCTCGGGAGCCCATTGATCGGACGCCAGAAACCGGCGCAGCGCTTCCGAGCGGGTGATGACCTCTTGGACGTCCAGGCCCGGGCGCAGCGCGGCCTTCATGTCCTCGGGCGATTTCAGCCCGAGGAAGACGAGCGAGCCCACGGTCTCACTGCCCAGTGCGTGGGCAAAAATCTCCTCTGGGGTATCTGCCCGCCGGTTCTCCTGCTGGGCCAGACGGGAGAAGACCTCGTGAGCCACCATGCCTCCGACGCTGCCCATGTGGAGCGTGTCCGGGGGTTTGGTGCCAACACCCTTGGTGACCGAGAGATAGCTCTTGCGGGCGCAGCGCGACTCGTAGTCCACCTGGATGCGGCCGAAGGTCTGGAACGGCCTCAGCAAGAGGATAGCCTGAACGTTGAGGAAGAGTTCGCCGTCACTGCTGTGCCGGGGCTCGGCCTGGACGAGCGCGATCTCTCCCGGGGACAAGAGCCGCCGCAGTGGTACCTCGTCGAACATCGCGAGCAGGGAGGCCGACGTCTTCGTGTACTTCAAGTCCAGCCCGGTTTCCCCGGGAGCCTTATGCACGGCGATGAACGCATTGACCGTGTTGGAGAGGCTCCTCACCCGGAGCTGCCAGCGCCCACCCTGCTGGGACACCCACACGGGGGTATCGTTGATCTGGACGAGCACATTGCACAGGGAGGGCAGATCCTGCCGGCTCGAACGGTGCAACTCCTCGAGCGAGCGGCGCAGTGTTCCAGTCATTCCGTGCGCTCCGTGAGCAGCTTCTGGAGAAACGTGCGATCGATGAAGCGCTCCTCCTCGAACAGAGCCCCTGTCAGGCACTCCGGGCAGCCGGCCACGCACAAAGGTTCCATCTCCTGCAGGCGGGCGGGGAGCTCGGCCAACCCGTCCTGTCTCCGGAGGAACTGCTGCCGCAGCGCCTCGGCGCGGGGATCGAGCGCGGGGGCGCAGTGGATTCTCTCCACGAAGGCGCAGTGGGGAGGAGGAGCGGAGAGTTGCTCCTGGAGCAGGCGCCATTCCTCATGGGCGTAGAGGTAGAAGGCCGCGAGAGCTGGGGTTTCGAGCAGGTGCCGCAACCGGTGACGGGCGCGGGCCGGGCTGGCGAGATGGGCCGTCCACTCTTCGGGGAGTTGGTTGCGGTGGGCCATCGTGGAGAGGATGTCTGGAGACAGCCTCGAGGAGAGTGCCGTGGCTACTGCCGCGTCCATCCCCGCAGCTGGGCAGTCCAAGGCGCGCTCCACTCCCTGCCAGAGACGCTCCGGGCTCCACCGGCTGAACTCCTCGGCGATGCGCCGGGCGTTGCCGCTCCCACCGTCGATGTCGTCGTACAGCATCACGTGGATGTCCGCGCCTCGGACGTCGACGAACCTACGCAGGGCCCTGGGCGAGACGTTGATATGGCTGCCCAGCGCGCGTGCCAGGGCCACCGCGAGACTGTCTGCGAGCGTGAAGCGGGCGCCATGGGCGTCCGTCCACGTCGCGGCCTCCTGGAGCACCTGGGCCAGGGGCGCCGAGGTTTGCACGATAAGCCGTGCCATCTCCTGCTGTCCGGGAAGAGGCTGGGTGAAGGCCTCGCGCAGTTCCGCGTCCGTTGGTGGGCGCTCGGAGAAGGCACCCACCCGGCCCCGGCGCTTGGCCTCCGCCCAACGCAACAGATCGATCATTCCTGGCAACAGGTACATGTTCGGCAGGAGTCCCCGCCGGACGACGAGCACCTCGAGCGCTTCGGAGGAGACGCGTCTCCAGAAGGCTCGGGCGCGCTGGGCCGCGCTCCAGCCGCGCAGGCGTTCCTCGCGGCAGCGCATGACGAACTCCACGCACTGGCTGCGTACCTCCATGGCCGCCACTAGCGGCTTCGAAACCGTCTCGTCCTGAAAGCGCACAACGATTGTCCGGACCTCATCGTCCTTCGGGTAGCAGTGGACCAGGTTGGCGTAGTACGCCACGACGAGCCGGAACGACTCATGAAAGGAGATGGACGTCAGCAGCCCGGTTCCAGACGAGACCACGAGCCGCCGATTCTGGCTCCGCCGGGGAATGACGACCGTGCGTGGGGTGACGTTCGGATCCCGGGATAGCAGGGTGTACGTGCCGGTGGCGCCCTGGGGCTTGGTGGGGACGATCGTCTTCGTTGTCTCGTCGAGTTGGAACGAGCGGGACATCTGCCTGCCGAGCGGCCGGATCTCCAGGCCCGCGGGGAACACGACCACGCTGTCCTCTCCCGCAGCCGAGAGAATCTGGCGCTGGGTGCCCTCTTCGAGGTTCGCCTCCTTGAGGAGATCGATCAGAGTGATGGGATTGCCCGGCTTGTAGAGTTCGTGGATCTGGGCGCGCGTGGCCGCCCAGGTGACATTGCCCGTAGTCACGAGGTTGGCGGAGGGCTGCCAGGGAGCCATCCACAGTTGCCCGTCGTAGCGGGCCTTGAAGCCGCCGGGGAGGAATGCCCGCAGCGCGAACTCTGTGGGCTCCTGGGCAACCCAGCGCAGCGGCCGCCCCTGGGGCCGCTCCAGCATGTCTACATACCGTCCCACTGGCGTCGAGAGCGTCGTGGCCGGAATGTGCATATCCGGGTTCTTGAGCAGGGCGTCGGGGACGTACTGGCAGAAGTCCACCACGTTGCGCATGCGCTTATCGCCACCCTCGAAGAAGCGTTCGGCCGCATCCAACCACTGTCGCGTGCGTTCGACGTCCGTGCGGGACCGGAGCCGGTCCTTCCAGACGCCGATCTTCCGGGCGGCGGTGGGTTTGAACAGATCGCTGGGCCGCACCGAATCTCCGCCCAGGAACTCCTTGCCGGAGGGATCGAGCGGCGCATGCCAGACTTCCGCCACGTACGCATGGAGCGCGGTAAGGATGTCGTGGATCGCCTTGCTCCGCATGTCGAGGCAGCCGCTGACCCAGTCGCGCACCTCTGTTTGACGGAGGGCTTTCAACAGCGGTTCGAATTCATACGTGGTGTAGACCTGTTGGTAGCCTTGCTGGGAAGCGCACCAGTCCAGGACCGCCGAGAAGACGTGCTGCATCCGCACGCTCGGGTTCTCCTCGTCGACGTAGTTGCTGAAGTCGGCCGAGTCCACGAACTTCAAGTGGTTCTGGAAGGTGTAGGTGTCATCCGCGTTCGGTCCCAACACCATCATCGTGATGGGGTAGTCGCGCAGCCCACGTCCGCCGCGCCCCTTTCGCTGCACGAAGGAGGCCACGCTCGGAGGAGCATGATGCTGCCACGTCGCGATGATCTCGGGGTGATCGAAGCCAACCTCGAGCGCCGAGGTGGTGATGAGTAGCCGCCATTGATCCTTGTCGATGTCCTCCCACCGCCGCTGAGCGTCTCCCCAGCCCCGGCGGCCCGAGCGGTGTGTCTGGATGGGGATGGGACGCAGCCCCTCCTCGCCAGAGTGGGCCATGGCGAACCAGCACTCGCCCTGCTCGTAGCGCTGGCAGCGCTCGAGGAGGTGGTGGGGAGGTTGATGGCAGTCGCGCAAGGACTGGCGGATGCAACCCACCCCGAGTTGTGGCAATGCGAACGAGGAGGGTGCCGCCAGGCCCCGGGAAATCTCCGCCCCCGAGGCCTGGATTGCGTTGGTCAGATCCGCCAAGCCCGCGCCGGGGCGTCCCACGGGCAGCCGGTAGGCGTAGAGCGGGGGTTTCTGGTGGCCCGCCGGCGGTGCGCCCTTGCGCGCGATCGCTCCCTGACCGAAGTCCTGCCACTCGGCGTCATCGAGTTGGCTGCCGAGACGCTGGGCGCTGTCCACTGAGTCGACGAAGCCGAGCGTCCTCCTCTTGGCCCCTACCCGGCCCGGTGCTTTCATCGTGTGCTGGAGCGCAAAGGCGGCCTGGAGCATCGTCGCCCGCTCGGAGACGAAGTGGCTCGGGGATGGGGGCTGGGAAGGGACGGGGAAGTCGTCCTGCGTATCATCGTCCGGGGCTTCGTCCGCGAGGACTGCGGGAGGAAGCCGCTCCTCGACGAGTCGGTTCCCCGGCGAGCGCAGGAAAAAGAAGTACTCCAGCCCCTGCGTCTTCTTCTCGTCGCTGCCCGGTTGGATGAGCTGGATCTTGTCCAAGGGCACGCCAAACATGCGCGCGGCTAGCTGCTCGGGGCTTCCGGCCGTGGCCGAAGCCCCGATGAAGAGAGGCGGCACTGTGATGGCGTGGCGCATATGGGAGATGCGCTGGCGGCAGCGGCGGAGGATGTTCGCCACGTGCGCGCCGTGCTGTCCCTCGTAGATGTGCATCTCGTCGAGGACCACGAAGCGCGGCGGCAGCTTGCGTGATTTGAAGATCGAAGCCTCGCCGTGATGGTCCATCAGCCGACGGTGCAGCGTGTCCACGGTGGTGATCAACAGATCCGCGTCGCGCGATTCGCGGTACACCTGAAAGACGAGCATGTCCGCGACGTGCTGGTGCTCCAGCTTGCGATCGCAGAAGAAGCTTTCGACCCTGTCCGTGTCCCGGAACTTCGGCCGGATGAAGGCCTTGTTCTTGTCATTCTCCGTCCAGGCCACGCCGGCGACCTTTTCCTCCTTGAGACAGGCCGGGCAGCGGATGCGGAAGGTATCGTTGATGCGGCCGTGCGCGAGGGCTAGGCGCAGGGGCCCGCCCAACGCCTCCTTGCCGAACTTCTCGAGGAGAACGGCGTTGAGGTGGTACAGGTACCCCAGGAGCCGCTCGGCTTGGTTGTCGCAGAGATCGACGCGGGGATAGAGCAGCAGGGCGTCGATGCCCGAGGTGTCCTGGTCGCCCTCCTCCCGCACGTTGTGCTGCTTCAGCAGCCGGGCATAGGCGCTGTAGAAGAGGATGGGCAGGAGGAAGGCCTCGGTCTTTCCAAAGCCCGTGCCCGCGGCGATCACGGCGGCCTTGGGCTCCGCGTTCTGCTTAAGGAAGGCCTCCGTGACGAGTTGCTCGAAAGCGCGCATCTGGAAGTCCGCGAACTGAGGGGAGGGGAGGGCGCGCTGCAGGAACGCCCCGAATGCCTCCTTGAGCTCCTCCAACTTCTGGAGTGGCGGGAGCGCCTCGAGATGGTCGGCGGTCTGCTCGTACTCCAGCTCAGACAGGGCATCCAGCAACTCGTCGAGTGTGCGGGCGCGGACAGGACGTTCCCGCTTGCGGACCTCGACCTTCATCATCTCGACGAGCCGAGGGCGGAAGCCGCTCTGCTCCTTGAGGGCAGTTCGCTGGCGGAGGTTACGCAGGTAGTGAGCCACTTCCAGCGCCCGGCTGCGCGCCCGCTGGCGGTCGCTGGCGAAGATGAGGTCTCCTTCCTTCACCATCCGGCGCAGGATCATCTGGAAGAGTTCTTCCTGAAGGAGGCGGGCATTACTCACTCCGGCGGTGAGGCCGATCTCCGGCGCAATGGTGCGGATCGCGTCCAGAAAGGGCTCCCAGAGGCTCTTGACGGAGCCGAAGACTTCGCTCGCTCCCGCGTTGAGCCGCTGGCGGCACTCCTCGTCGAGCACGTACAGCAGATCGGCGCACAGCCCGTCGTAATGCTGTTTCTCGATGAGAACCTCGAGCATCCGTCCTGCCCGCTCACGAATGGCGGTGTATTCGTTGAGGGGACGCATCAGCTTTGGGGAGGCTCGAAGTTGAAGTGGACGATGTGAGGTTGGGTGTCCAGGAACTCCGCGAGCACGCGCAGGTCTTCGGGGGTGGGCATGAAGGTGAGGGTTCGCCGCTCACGCGGAGCCGCAGGCCGGGTTTCTGGAGGCGCTTGGGGAAGCTCGGGGACAGGCGCAATCGGCGATTGCGACGCCTGAGAGCCAGTCTCGGGCGGTGGCGCGGCCGCGATGCCCTGGGGCACAAAGGGCGGCGCGGCCATAGTCGCCGGGTTGGGCGGCGGAGTGGGCGCGGTGCCTGCCACGGGCATGACGGGCGGAGAGGAGGGAAGCTGCTTCGGGAGTCCGGAGGCCGGAGCGGCCACGACGGGGGGCGCCGACGTTTCAGGCCGGTGCGTGTCGTCGCGAGGAGCAGGGGACGCCTGAGGGGGAAGAGCCGAGGGTTGCGTGGACATCCCCCCGCCCGCCGAGGGCTGAGGCGCGGCGCTGCTTGGGGGAGCCGGCTGAGGGCTCGTCGCAGGCCTGGGCGCAGGAGCCTTTCGTGGAGCCACCATCCAGCGGGAGCGCTCCTGCAGTTGGCTGGCGAGCGTGTCCAGGGCCGTGCGGATGGTGATCAGCTCTTTCTCCCGCGCATCGGGCGGAATGCTGGGGTGCTTCTTCTCATCGCCGAGCTGGGAATGGAGCTCGTCGAGTTGTTGGTGGATGGACCTCAGCGCTTCTTGGATCCGGTGATGGGCCTCTCCATCGAGCGCAGCAGCCTGCTTCTCAAGGTTCTCTAGCGTGGTTCGGCGGGCCTGGATGTGCTGGCGCAGAAGAGCGGCATCCTGGAGGTTGGTCTGGAGCTTCTCCTGGACCGCGCGCGCCTTGGCCCGGTAGGTCTCGAAGCTGCGCTGGATCTCCTCCAGTTCGGCGAGCAGGGGAGGCTGCCTGGCCAGAATCTGCTTGGCCTTCTTCGAGAGCTCCGAGCGCATATTGGAGAGCGAGGGGTCGGGCGCTCGTCGCTCCAGTTCGTTGTAGTCGCTCTGAAGTTGTGTCACCAACTGGTCCCGGCGCTCTTGAGTCTCCTCGACGGCTCGTTTTCCCTTCTCCACGAGGGCGAGCGTCTCCTCACAGATCAACTCGATGCTGGAAATGTTCTGCGCGGAGGTGAGCTGCGAATCGAGCTCCTCGCGTTCGTGCTCAAGGGTGACAGCCTTGCCCTGCGCGCTCAGGTCCCGCAGTTCCTGGAGTAGGGGATCGAGACGGGTGAAGGCGATCCGGACGCGCTGGGTGAGCGAGTTCTGTGGCGGCTTCTCCCGGAGGGTGGAGCCCTGCGGCTCAAGAAAGTCGGAATACGCCGTGGCGAGCGCGGCGGCGATGGACGGCCAGTTCCGGGGATCGAAGGTGTAGAGCCTCGACATCTCCTCGCTCAAGTTCCCGGCCGCGTGCGACGCCCGATCGAGCAGGTTCTTGAGGAGCATGTCTTTCTCGAACGCCCAACACAGTTCCTTCCTGGTTTTGCGCTCCACCACCTGCAGGTTTTCGAGCACCTTGATGGCGGTCTCTGAGACGTCATCCCCCGAGGTGGCGAGGTCCACGAAGGTGTGACTCTCCACCATCAACCGTGGCAGGTGCTGCCCGTCGAAGGCTTGACTGTCCAAGGCGGGGTACTTGCCCAGCAGGCTGTTGAAGCGCGTCCGGATCTGGCGCTGCAGGTAGGTGGAGAGATCCTTGGACTGCCGCGAAGGATCCACCTTCTTGAAGGCGAGCTCTGTGGCCTGCTCGGCCTTGATGTCGATGGTGCAGAGCGCTGCGGCCTCGTCCTTGGTGAGCCGCCCCTTTTTGAGTTGGAGGATCCGCCAATCGGGCCGAGGCGAGGACAGGACGGCCGCGTGGAGCTGGCTGTCCTGTCCCGCCTCGGAGTGCAGCACGAGCACGCATTGGGTCGCCCGTGAAAGCGGGGTACTCTCGGTGGCGTTCAACTGGGCGATGAGGTCGGTCTTCAGGTCGTTGCTGATCTCGCTGGCCAGCGTGCAGTAGGCAGTGACCCGCATCTCCTTCAGCCCAGGCGGCACGAGATCGGACGGCAAGTTGAAGGCGATCTTCGCGTAGCCCCCGAGCTTCTGAGGGACCTCCGGGGCCGCGACGCCGGTGAGCGCGGGCGGCAGTCCTGCCAGCAACTCCAGAGCGAACTCCGGATCGCGATCCTCGAACCGCCGCTGGTAGTCGCGGACAGTGGAGATGAGAAACCGGTTTGGCAGCACGTGGGCCGCCCGGTACAGGTCCTCGTTAGCCACATAGACTACCTCGTCCTGCTCGGTCCTCTCCGGATTGACGAACGGTTTGACCGCAGGGGACGAGATCTTCTCGTGGAGCGGATGCGAGGGGCCGATCCGGGCATCTTGCAGGCAGAGCGCCACGAGCAGATCCGAGGGGACTGTCGCCACGTCCTGCTCCAGAGGCTTTTTTCGGTTCAGCGTGGAGAGAAGCAGGGGGCCATCCACCCGGTGCGCACCCGTCTGCTTCAGTTCCTCGAGGATGTCACCAACCGTCAGCCCGGTGCGGCAGAAGCCGGGATAGTGGCCGTCGATGTTCGTGTAACCCTGAGCGCGCAGAATGGATTCGAACAGGGGCCACGCGTCCTCTTGCTTGAAGTCGGGCCAGAGCGTGATGTGCGGGTAGTAGCGCATCTCCACGTCCTGGGCCTTCCACTCGATGCTGCGCTCGCGGAAATCGTTGCGCCAGCCGACGATCGCCGCGAGAGTCGGCTGCTTGTCCTCCATGTCGTTGACGAGGATGCGCAGACGTTGCAGCAGCGCGTTCGAAGACGCCTTCTGGCGAAGGCTCTCGTTGCCGTGCAGTTGCTCCAGCGCCTGGGTGACGTCCAGCATGAGGACGGCGACCCGCTTCTGGCTCTCCCAGAGTTGCTCGCAGAGCTGGAAGAGGCTCAGGTTGGTGGTGTCCGAGGGATGCGGGACTCCCGCAGCCCGGGCAATTTCCTCAAGTGCGAGGCGCAGCGCGTCCTGAGGACGGGAGCTGTCCTGCACGGTCACCAGCACGGGATACAAGCCCGGCCTTTGCGCGAGGGTCTCCTTCGCGTCCTCCAGGAAGAGGGAGAGGCCTCCTCGCGGAGGGGCTTCCACGGAGATGTGGACCTGCGAGCCCATCGAGGTCGCCGCTGGCGAGGTGATCCGGTTGCCCTGGGCATCCACCCGCCGCGCGATCTGGGCGAGTACCCGCTCCAACTCCTTTTCGCGTCCGATCGAGCGCATCTAGACTTCCTCCACGGTGACGACCAGCCGGTCGAACGGCTGCTTCGACAGGATGCGGTTAACGATCTGCGAGGATGGATCCTCGGGCGCGGCAGCGGCCTTGCCCTGGGCCCGGGCTCTCAGTGCGTCGATCCGATTCTGCAGGGAGCGCCGCTCGCGCATGATGACATTGCGCTGGTTGTTGCCCACCGGTGTTTCGAGGTTCTTCCGGAATGTCTCAAAGAGGTTGTCGGCGTCCAGGTATTCCTCTTCGGTGAATGCCCGGTTCTGCCACTCTGGCGCCAGCCCTTCCCTGAGCCGCTTCAGCTCCGCGAGCTCCCCGGTGAAGTAGTTGATGTACGTCTGCTTGTCGGTCACGATCGCCTGCTCTTCGTCGGCGATGCGTCCGGACAGTTGCTCTAGGTCCAGCAGGAGTTCATCGAGTTGTTCGCTGCGTTCGGAGAGGCTCGCGTCCGGCGTCTTTCGCTTCCGGATGTCCTCGAGGCTCCGTTGCAAGGGCTCGGCGCGGCTCGATTCGTACTGCTCGATTTGGGCGATCCGCTTCGTGAATACCTGCAGTTGCGACTTGTACTTCTGGTCCTTCTCCTTGAGCGCCTTGGTGAGGTCAACGAAGAGCAGTTCCGATTGCTCACGCCGGGCCAACCCTGCGGTTTTGAGCTTCTCCACGATCCATTCGACATTGATCCGCAGCCGGTCGCCGCCGCCAACGAAGATCTCCGCGCTGCGGACCTCCTCGATCAGCGCGTCCATAGAGCACCGCTGCCGAGCCTTCAGCACGTCGCGGACTACGCTGAAGATGGGGAAGCCAGCGCTCTTGTTGCGGAAGTAGAGGCCCCCGCGCTTCTCCAGGTAGCCCCCCAGCAGGTTCTCGAGGCTGGTGCCCGTCAGCCTCTCCTGCGTGGCCTCGCTGATCTGTTTGAGGGTGAGCCCGTTCTCCGCCGAGGCATTGTCCCAGCAGGAGTTGTCCAGGAGCTTCCGCTCAGACTCGGAGGGGAGGTAACGCACATCCCGAAGCTGGGGGAGTGCCTCGTTCATCTCCGCGACAGTACCTTCGATGATGGGGGCAATCTCCTCCGGAGGGAGCTTGCCCTCGGAGTATTGCTGGCCGGCGCCAATAAGGTGGGCGAAGAAAATGGCCGCCGCCACGCCGGGCGGATGCGCCTGTTCAACCGCCGAGGGGGAAACGAGCTTCTCGGAAGGGTTCAGCGTCCGGATCCGGGAGGCCTTCTCGTGCAGATCTGCTGGAAGCTGCCGGGCCGCCTCCCCGTGGAGCCAGTCATCCCAGAACAGATCCTCGTTGGCGTACAGCATGTAGGCGAACAACCATTCCCGGTCAGCCAGCCCCCGGGCAATGCGCTCGATCATCGCCGACGGGGGCGCGACACCGCACAGGCCCGTGACGAGCACCGGGACGTCAATAGTGGTGTCCGGAATCTGAACCTGCATGATGAAGCCCCGGATGGGCGTCTGGTGATGGGCGTGGGCTTCGGATGGGAACTCCCCCAGACGGACGAGCCTCGGCGCGACTTGGGTGTAGCCCTTGTGCCGCAGCACGTTGGCCAGCCCGCTGGCGATGAGGTTCTGCTCCTCGCGCGGCTTGAGAAGCAGTTTGATCTGGATCTGCTTGAGATCAAGCCCGCCCGTAGAGCCGAAGGCACCGCACAGATCCGAGCGGAAGGCGTGTGTCAGCCCGTAGGTGGTGTCGTCAAACTCGTCCGTCTTCGTCTCGAAGAGCGGGATGCCACCTACCTCGCGAGTGATCTTCTGCAACTCTCCGATGGAAACGTTGCCGAGATCCGCTGCCAGCTGCATGGGGGATATCAGTTCCGACTCACCGAGCAAAGTGGGGATCCGGCGCTCCAAGAAGAGGCGGACCTTCTGCCCAAAGCTTCCCCACTCCTGGGGCAGTAGATCGAGGATGCGTCGGAAGCGGGCTTCCATGAACAGGCTGGTGCCGGCCGCCACACCGGCTTCACTGCGGAAGACCTCGAGCACGCGGCGCCCGGTGAACCGATGCTCGCCATGGCGATGGCAGGCTTCCCAGATCTGGGATGCGTACTGCAGCATCCGCCGGGGGTTACCACCCGCTGCGGCGCAGAGCGTCTTGGCGATGCCGGGAGGGATGAGCTGCTCGGCCAGCAGCGAGTCATGGGTGCGCGCGGCCAAACGCGTACGGAAGAAATCATAGGCCTGAGCCAGCTGGAGCGACGGCAGGTGGATCTGCCGGGCGGATCGTGCCCAGTCCCCCAGGTTATTCGCCACCTGCCGCGCCCGATCCAGGGTGGCCAGGCTGTGGCACTGCATGGTGTGGAGGACACTGTGCGTAGACGAGAAAGCCTGCTCGAGCTCGCGCAGGAACTCCTGGAAGTCGATGCCCGAGGTCTGCGCGGCCTCATCGAAGAGCAGGGCGGTGTGGAGACGCTGGGTGTGCGAGGCCATGCTGGCCAGGGCCCTGGCCGCGATCTTCCGGGCGTGGGGATCGTCATCCGCCATGTCGCCCAGTTCCGCCATGGACCGGTGGAGCCCTTCGGCCTCCTCATGCGTGCCGGACTGGCGTTTCAGGTCGAACAGAGCGGCCTCGAGGATGTCGCGGGGAGCGAGCCGGGCCGCGATGATCCGGACGGTGAGCACCTTCGGGTGGTGGCGCGTCAGGTGGTCCGCGGTGCGGTACATGACCTGGCTCTTGCCGTGACCCCACTCGCCAAAGACGAGCGCGTTCACGCCTCCGGTGGGATCGAAGGAGTCTTCGGAGACCGCACGGCTCAAGTCCTCCAGGTAGCCGCGGACCAGCTGTTCCGTCTCGGTGGGGCTGAACTCGCTCGCCGCCTGCTGCAGCGAGGCCATGTAGTTGAAGGGAGAGTTGAAGAAGCTCATCGCGAAAGCTCGTTCTCGTCCGGAGAGAGTGCCGAGAGGTAATCGTGTTCGTTGATGGGCGTGTTCTTGATGAGGATGGGTTCGAGCTTCTCGCGCAGCGCCTGCAGGGCCGCGAAGGACTTCATCTCGCGCAGCACGCGCCCCACCAAGCTGGGCTCGACGAGCGAGTGCTCCGTGAGCCACAGGAAGTCCGCGCGCTCCAGGCGCAGTTGGGAGTCCCCCATCTCCCGCTTCATGAGAGGGCCTCCCGAGGGCCGCAGATCCCTTTGCCAATCCGGTGAGAGCAGGTACCGGCGCGCCTCGCGGAAGTACATGTTGAGTTGCGTGACGATATCCTGGATGGGCACGCCGTAATCGAGCCGCATGTCCGAAGCCTGGAGGTAGGCGTCGACGAAGTTGTACGCGATGACTGCGGGCGCGGGCCTGAACAGCTCGAATCCCTGGCCCTTGCGGACGATTTGCAGGTGTTCGAGTTCCCAAGCGATGTAGTCGATGGTGACGCTGTTCACCTTTCGCGAGAAGAAGAAGTGGCCGGCCCAACGGTCCAGGGCGGACTTCTCGCTGCCCGGGGGCGCAAAGGCGCGCAGCAGGGGAAACGTCTCCGGGTAGAGCAACAGGTGGTTGTGGGCGAAGCGGTGGAGCGCGTGGGCGTCGCTCGGGGCTTGGAGGATCTCCAAGCCGGAGAACATCGCTTTGTTCAGCATCTCCCCTCTTTCGGAGAGCCGCCAACCATCCGCGAGCTGGATGAAGATCTGGTGCTTGTCGGTGAAGGTGTCGCGCAGTTCAGCGGGCTTGGCGGGCACACCGGCCACGTGCTCGTCGCCGTGAATGACCTCCTGCACGAGATCGTCCACGGTGTTGCGCGGGAGACTCTGGCCAGGGCGGTAGTCGCTGCCCAGGCGCCTACGCATGCGCGTGAGGAGGATCTTGCTGGCATCAGGCTGGGTGGGTTGGTGGGAAAGGTGTTGCCTGAGGCGGCCCACGGACCGCATGCAGGCGTCGACGAGTTGCATCGCGAAGTCGTTCATCTTCGTCCTTGTCCTTGCCGCGCAGGGGCTGCCTCCTCCCCACGCTTGGGAAGCTGGGCCAGGGGCAGGGGGGTGGAACGTCCTTGGAGCAGGTCTCTCCACTGCTGACGCACCGCCTCGGTGTGGGCGCGGATGTCTTCGCTCCCATCCTCCGCGAACAGGTTTGTGACATCGTGCGTCAAGAGGGCGAGCCTTTGGAGATCCAGGAGCGGTGCGTCTTCGAGCCCCCCGGGCAGGTTGCAGGATTGGCACGCCGCCAGTGTCATCAGTTGGAGGAGCCGCCAACGGTGGATACGCAGCGCGGGGGGCGGACGCAGGAACTGATGAATGGTCTGGGCCCACTCCGGACTGGGCAGCGCGGCCTGCCCGAAGGCGGTGGACAGGGACGTGGTGCTCAGGGCGCGCTTCCGGGCCGCCAACAACTGCTGCTCGGTGCATTGCGGGGGCAGGACAGGGCGTTCAGGGCCGGAGGTGAGCGCGGGGAGGGTGGGCTGGAGCGCGGTGAGCAGCGGGTCCGCTGCGTACACCTTGAGGTCCTTCACCGCCACGAGCTTGCGCTGCTCCACGGGCGTCAGGATGTAGCCCGTTTGCAGGACTTCGGGCGCGTAGCGCTGCGGCCACGCGAGCAGTTCCGAGAGGGCCCGTGCGTCCAGCAGTTGTCCCATTTCGGCACTGACCTCCTCGGGCGTGCGAGACTGCTCGCACGCTCTCAGGGCGGCGACGAGCGCGGGCTCCTGCAGCATGGAGACCTCGACCTGCTCGACGGGCATGCCCGGGAAGGCAAGGATGCGGCGGAAGGTGTCCTTCACCCGCAGCCGCACGGCCACCTGTTGGAAGAAGGCCCGGGGAGAGCGCGCGTCCTGCCCGGCTGGCAGAGAAAAGGCACCCTCAAGGCGTTGAACTTCCCCCCCCAGCGCCGCGATGCATTGCCGCGCGAAGTCCCCCATTGCCTCCGAGCGCACGAAGGCGGCGGGCAGCCGGATCTGGAGTGGGAATCTGCCACTGCGGTCGAAGACCAAGTAGCGCGTGTGGGTCTTCTCGCCGTTCTGGGGTGTCCAGGTATCCCGGTAGCGGCGCAGCGTCAGGTGCGCTTCACCGTTCTGAATCTGCGCGAACCACACAGGTCCACCCGAGGGGCCGAGTTGCGCCAGCAGGGGATGAAGGCCTTCTTCGCGAAAGCGAGCGAGGTCCAAACGGGTCGCAAGCACAGTGAGGCTGTGGCAAAGCCAGGGCAGTTCGTTCTGCCAGATGAAGTACCGGGAGGGCTCGGGAGAACCGGGCTTCTGCCATTCGAGGCTGTAGTACGGATACCCTGCCGTGCTGGCGTTGGACCGTAAGACCAACGCCAACCAACCAGTGCGTGACTTGACGATGACGTTCATCAGGCGCGGCGGCGCGGCGGCTTCTGAAGAGGCGTGGGCCCGCGTCTCAGCCCCCGCAGGCAAGCATGACTGATTGAGGCCCGACATTATCGAGGCACCGTCGCGGGTGCAATCAACCTGTTGAGCACTTCTGCTTGGAATGGGCAGGGCGGGCCCGCCCACCTTGAGGCGGCTTCGGCATCCCAGGAGCGCCTCCGCGGAATCCCCTGGGGTGTCAAGCTGGCCGAGGCATATGCTCGGCCCGTCGAGGGCCGCCTCATACTAAGATGTGTGGGGGTACTACCTGAGACGCGAGTTCGCGCCGCGAGTCAAGTCCCGCGTTCCGGCCCCGGGGCTCGCCAAGCCCCGGAGAAGCACCGTAAGGACCGCGACGCGCAGTTTACAGGAGTTGCAGAGGACGGGCACTGCGCTTCGTAAGCCTGGGAAGCGAGCGGCGGAGCACTCCAGATACAACCTGTTAAGTTGCCTAAAACGCCCAGGGTGCTATCTACCTGCACAGTAGGATCGTCACGTAGGATGGCGACCGCGCCTGTGAAACAGCGAACGCGTGTGCTATCGGGTGCCCGCCTAACGGCGGGTAGCCGTGGTTCGTGTGGATCCGACGAGCGCGGTTGGGAGATGGCATGTCCGGCACGGAACGCACGGCGGTGGTGCTCCTCAGTGGTGGTCTCGACTCAGCCACGGCACTCGCCATGGCCCAGTCCGAGGGGTTCATGCCCTATGCTCTCAGCTTTCGCTACGGCCAGCGGCACGAGGTGGAACTTGAGGCGGCAAAGCGCGTGGCCGCTAGCCTGGGTGCCGTCCGGCATGAGATCACTCAGATCGATCTGAGCATGTTCGGGAGCTCAGCCCTGACGGCGGACATCGCTGTGCCCAAGGATCGGCCCGCGTCCGAGATATCCCAAGGGATTCCGGTCACCTATGTGCCGGCGCGCAACACCATCTTCCTGTCCTTCGCGCTGGCCTGGGCCGAGGTGCTCGGCGCGAGCGATGTCTTCATCGGAGTCAACGCGCTCGATTACTCGGGCTACCCGGACTGCCGCCCGGAGTACATCGAGGCCTATGAGCGACTGGCGAACTTGGCTACCAAGGCCGGAGTAGAAGGGCACCAGCGGCTCCGGATTCATACCCCCCTTATTTCGCTGAGCAAGGCCGAGATCATCCGCGCTGGACTCACGCTGGGGGTGAACTATGGGATCACCTTGAGTTGTTACGATCCGTCGCCCCTGGGCGAGGCCTGTGGCCACTGCGATTCCTGCCAGCTTCGGCTCAAGGGATTCCGCGAAGCCGGTGCGAAAGATCCAGCACGGTACCGGGCGGAGTAGGGGATGGCGTACGCAGTCAAGGAGATCTTCTATACTCTTCAGGGAGAGGGCGGTCAGGCAGGCCGGGCCGCTGTTTTCCTGCGGTTTGCCGGCTGCAACCTCTGGAGCGGCCGCGAGGCGGACCGGCCTCACGGAGCCGGTGGCTGCTCGCGGTGGTGCGATACCGATTTTGTCGGCACCAATGGCGCAGGAGGTGGCAGTTTCCGGAATGCTGAAGAACTGGCTGCGGCGGTAGAGGCCACTTGGCGCGGGCGGCACGGCAAGAGGCTCGTGGTCTGCACCGGAGGCGAGCCGCTCCTGCAACTCGATGTGAGCCTCCTCGAGGAACTCCACCGCCGGTCGTTCGAGATAGCGATCGAGACCAATGGGACGCTCCTGCCACCGCCGGGCATTGACTGGATCTGCGTCAGCCCTAAGGCGAACACTCAGCTTGCCCTGCGCGCGGGCCAGGAACTCAAGCTGGTCTATCCCCAGGCGGGCATGCCTCCCGAGAACTTCGAGTCCCTGGAGTTCTCCCACTTCTTCCTGCAGCCGCTCGATGGTCCCGACCGTGAGCGACACACCCAGTCCTGTGTCGAGTACTGCCTCGCGCATCCGCGCTGGAGGCTGTCCTTGCAGACCCACAAACTCCTCGGTATCCCCTAAGGTGGCGCATGGAGATCTTTAAGGCGTTCACCTTCGAGGCTGCACACCGGCTCCCCTTCACTCCCGAGGGACACAAGTGCCGACGGTTGCACGGCCACTCCTTCTCGGTAGAGATCCATATCCGGGGAGCGGTGGATCCCCAGGTGGGTTGGATCCGGGACTTCGCGGATCTCAAGGCGGCGTTCCAGCCCTTGCATGAGACGCTCGATCACCACTACCTCAACGAGGTCCCCGGGCTGGAAAACCCCACCAGCGAGAATCTGGCGCGCTGGATCTGGCAACGGCTCAAGCCAAGCCTCCCGGAACTGAGCAGCGTCGTGGTGCGGGAGACCTGCACGAGTGGGTGCATCTATGCTGGGGAGGATGAGGGGCGCGGCTAGACGCTGCTCCCTCGCTGCTCCATGCAGGTTCACGTGGTTGCCAGTTGCACGTACAAGAAGTTCCTGGAAGTGCCTTCAGAACTCCGCTTGTCCCGAGTTCCGGCAGGGGAGATTTCCACCCGCGCTGCGGCTTGGTGTCAGCGGCTCGCGACCTCGAAGACGCGGGAGGTTGCCGCCTTGGACCTGTACGGCGGGCAGCACTGGTCGGTGATCCGCTCGCTCCCCGCGGATGGGCGTGAGGCCGGGCTTGAGGTCCAACTATGGGTGGCCTCTGCGGGCTACGGCCTGTGGAACTGCAACTGGTCCGCTCATGCTTATTCGGCGACCTTCACGGGCAAGTCGGAGGACGCGGTGGCTCCCGCTGGAAAGAGCGGCCAAGCCGAGCGTCAGGCTTGGTGGGAGGCGCTGTCCCAGGGAGAACACCGGCCCAAGAAGACGCCGCGCTCGCTCGCTGAGTTGGTCGAGAACAACCGGAACGCCGTCCTCATGATTGTGGCTCCTTCCACCTATGTTGACGCAATGGAGCCCGATCTGGTCCGCGCCAGCCAACTTGGACACTCCCAGCAGAAGCTCTTCGTCATCTCGAGTGACTCACCTTTGCAGACCGGGCCGCTTGGTGCCCATTGGATCAAATGCCCGGGGGCGCTGGTCTTCGCGCTGGGCGGTGGGGTGGCCTCGCTCTACGCCCGTGTCGCACGCCATGTGCTGCTCGAAGCCCGCAGGACGGGCTTGGAACTCTCAGCCGTGCGAGAACGAGTCGCCGAACTCTCCCGCAAGACGGGGGGCTGGCCTGAGAATCTCCGGAGTCCCGTCACTGATGGCGAGGTGCTGCAGTTTATCCGGAACGAACTTGAAGAAAACCCCCGGCAGTCGCGCAGCGGCTTGCTCCAGAGGTTCCGAAACTCGGGGCAGAAGTGCCAGATGGAGCGCTTCAATCGCCTCTACGACACGCAACGGAAAGCTCCATGAAGTTCTTCTTCCCTGACAGCCAAGACCTAGTCGACCCAAGCTTCGACTTCGAGACCGAACGGCGGGACGATCTCCGGGTCAGGCAACGTGACGATCTGTACGCCCACGAAGTCTTCCGCTCGCGCGCCTATGACGGCTTGCTGGTCTCCAAGGGCATCGTCGATGGCTACGGCCAGGTGGGCAGCCGCTACACCATTGGCCAGAAGCACCGGCTCTTGCGCAACGGAGTGAAGGAGTTCCTGCGCATCGAGGAGGTGCCTTATCCCCTTGAGGTCATGGGGGACTGTGGCGCCTTCACCTACGTCAAGGAGAAGGTCCCCCCGTACACCGCTGACGAAGTCATCAACTTCTACTCCGACTGCCGCTTCGACTATGGGGTGTCGGTGGATCATGTGATCCTGGCCTACCAGCCCGACTGGGACGCCAAGGGTGAACAGCCCCCAGAGGAGGTCAAGGAGCGGCAGGCCATCACCCTGAGCCTCGCGGAGCAGTTCTGGACCCGATGCAAGGCACGGAAGGAGGGCTTTACCCCCATTGGTGTCGCTCAGGGGTGGAGCCCGAAGTCCTACGCTCACGCGGTCAAGGAACTCCAGGCGATCGGTTATTCCTATATCGCGCTTGGAGGCATGGTTCCGCTCAAGACGGCGGAGGTCCTCGCGTCGCTCGAGAAGATCGCAGAGGTCCGGAAGCCGAAGACCCGCCTTCATCTTCTGGGGGTGACCCGGCTCGACCACATGAACGCATTTGCGGACCTGGGCGTGGCAAGCATCGACGGCACGTCTCCGCTGAGACAGGCCTTCAAGGATGCCTCGGACAACTATTACACCTTGAGCCGGACTTACAGCGCGATCCGTATTCCCCAGGTCGAGGGGAACGCGAAGCTCCAAAAGAAAATCTCCTCCGGTGTCATCCGGCAGGAGACGGCCCGCAAGCTGGAGAAAGCCGCGCTCGCGGCCATGGCAGCTTTCGACAAGGGGAAGTTGGACATCAATGCATCGATCGCAGCCCTGACCGACTATGAGGAACTGTGCGCCGAGAGCTCGCCCCAGGAAAAGAAAGCGGGTGCGGCCAAGAAACGGACCAGCAGGGCAGAGGTGTACCGCGAGGTCCTATCCGACCAACCCTGGAAGAAGTGCGGGTGCGAAGTCTGCCGCTCCATCGGGCACCACGTCATTCTCTTCCGTGGGGCCGAGCGCAACCGGCGGCGCGGCTTTCATAACGTCTGGGTCTTCTACCGAAAGCTTCGGAGCGAACTGGGTCTGGGTTTGGAAGATGCCGCCTAGCGGGATGCGGCTTTCTGTGGGCATTGGAGGGTGTTGTCATGGCGAAAAAGCGTGAGCTTCGGCTTCCCGCGCTTCAGGTGAAACAAGGGCCGAAACGGATGCTGTACGTCTTCTCCGTCGACGGGAAGTTGGTCCACCGCTTCGCGACCATTTCCCGTGTGAGAAGGGACGAAGAAGGGGCGCTTCGCGGCTATCAGCGGCCCGAGGTTTTCTCGCACATCGACGAGATACGGCGATTCATCGAAGGCCCCAACCCGATGATCCCCAACGCCGTGGTGCTGGCCTTCAACTCAAGCGTCCATTTCGAGCCCGCAGACACGGAGTTCCACCCCGAGGGGTACTCCCGGACTGGAACCCTGCGCGTTCCTTTCGAAGAGGAGATGCTTGACGAGGACAAGCCCGCGTTCGTCGTGGATGGGCAGCAGCGGCTGGCCGCTGTTCGCGACTCGAACGTCGACTCGTTTCCGCTGAGCGTTGTGGCCTTCATCACGGACGACGTGGCCGAGCAGACCGACCAGTTCATCCTGGTCAACTCCACCAAGCCGCTCGCGAAGGGGCTTGTCTACGAGTTGCTCCCCAACACGGAGTCGCGGCTTCCGTCGAATCTACTCAAGAAGCGGTTCCCGTCCCAACTCCTCACCATCCTCAACGCTAAGAGGCACTCGCCCTTCCGTGGGCTCATCCAGACACCGACAAACCCGAGCGGCATTATCAAGGACAACTCCATCTTGAAGATGCTGGAGACCAGCCTAAACGAGGGCGTGTTGTACCGGTTCCGCTCGGAGGATGGGGCAGGGGGGGCCATTGATGCCATGGTCACCGTCCTCTGCGCTTACTGGGGCGCCGTGAGTGATGTTTTCCCCGATGATTGGCGGATCTCACCGAAGAAGTCGCGCCTCATGCATGGCGCCGGAATCCAGAGCATGGGCCTGCTCATGGATGCCATCGCGGATCGGCATCGGAACAGGATCCACCTCAAGCGAGACATGTTCGCTCTGGACCTGATGCCGCTGAAGCGTATCTGCCGGTGGACCAGTGGGTTCTGGGACTTCGGGGCAGGGCGGAAGGTCGAGTGGAACCAGATTGAGAACACGCATTCGGATATCCGGCAGCTCTCACAGTATCTGCTCGACCAGTACAACGAGCTCGTCCGGGACGCGAACCCGCCGTCGGATCGGCGGGCACGCGGGGGGTAGCGTGCAGCGCGGAAATTTCCGGTCGTAAGGGAAACTTCGTGCCCTGAGCAGAAGGGCCGTTTCGGAGATTCTCAGGTTTCCCAGGAATCCCATCGGGTCATCCTCTTTTGCACAGTTCGCGGGCAGATCCAGGGCGCTCGCCGATGCCCTGAGGGCATAAGATGGGGGCGCCGATGCAGGCCGGCTGTCGGGGCCGGTATCGACAGGGGGGCTCACATGACCAGGTTGCCGGGGTACACGCTCGTCGAGCCTTTTCAGGCCTGCGGTTCCAACCTCTTCTCCCGCGCCATCCGCGACGCGGATCGGCGCAAGGTCATCCTCACCACGCCTCGCTCGGAGCACCCCGGCTCGCGCGAGCGCACCCGCTACGAGCACGAGTACAACCTCCTGCGCCGCCTCGAGGGCACCCCCGGCGTCATCACCGCGCTCGCCCTCGAGAGCTATCCCGAGCGGCCTGTCCTCGTCTTCGACGACATTGAAGGCGCCCACCTCTCGGAGCATGTCGGAGCGTCCATCCATGTCCGCTCCTTCCTCGAGCTCGCCATCCCCTTGGTCGCCACCCTCGCGGAAGTGCACCGCCGCGGCGTCATCTATCAGGCGCTCCAGCCCGCCAACATCCTCCTCACTCCCTCGGGCCAGCCGTGGCTCATCGATTTCGGCAGCGCCTGCCTCCAGCAAGCGCGCCAGGTTCAGGCCTCCCCACCGAACCTCCCGGAGGGCATGGCCGCCTATATGTCCCCAGAGCAGTCGGGCCGCATGAACCGTGCCCTCGACTACCGCACCGATCTCTACTCGCTCGGCATCACCTTCTATCAGCTCCTCACCGGCAGCCTGCCGTTCAAGGCCCACGATCCCCTGGAGTGGATCCACGCCCACCTGGCCCAGGTGCCCCTGCCGCCCCACCAGTGGGAGCCGTCCATCCCTCCCATCCTCTCCGAGATCGTCCTCAAGCTGATCGCCAAGATGCCCGAGGAGCGCTACCAGAGCGCCGAGGGACTCCTGGCCGATCTCCGGACGTGTCACGAGCAGCTCTCTCTCGGGGCACTCGAGACGTTCCCGCTGGGCCGGCAGGACTTCTCTGCTCGCTTTCAGTTGCCTCGGCGACTGTATGGCCGGGACGAGGATCTCCAGGGCCTCATGAGCGCCCTCGATCGCACGATGCGCAAGCGGCGTCCCGAGTGGATCCTCGTGCGCGGCTACTCTGGCATCGGCAAGTCGTCCGTCGTGCACGAGCTGCACCCCCAGGTGCTCCGGCGGCGCGGCTTCTTCCTCCATGGCAAGTTCGATCAGCTCCAGCGGGACATGCCCTATGCCCCCCTGGCCCAGGCCTTCAAGGGTCTGGTGCAGCAGGTGCTCACGGGCAGTGACGACGAGGTGAACGCCTGGCGCCAGCGCCTCCTCGACGCCTTCGAGGGGCAGGGTGGGGTGATGGTGGAGCTCGTGCCCTCCCTGGAGCTGGTGGTCGGCCGCCAGCCTCCCGTCTCCGAGCTGCCGCCGCTGGAGGCGCAGAACCGCTTCCACCGCCTCTTCCTGCGCTTCCTCGGCGTCTTCGCTGCTCCCGAGCGCCCGCTCGTGTTGTTTCTCGATGACCTCCAGTGGGCGGACTTCGCCAGCCTCCAGTTGCTGAAGTTCCTCGCCATGCACCCCGACACGCCGCCGCTCCTCTGGGTCGGCGCCTACCGGGACCATGAGGTGAACGCGTCCCACCCGCTCATGCTCACCGTGGACGAGCTGCGCAAAGAGGGAACGCGGATCGGGGACATCTCCCTGGCCCCGCTGTCCCTGGAACAGACCCGGCAACTGATCGGGGATACCTTGCCAGGAGCCCGTCCCGAGCTGGTGCAGGACCTCGCCGCGGTGACGCACACCAAGACGGGTGGCAACCCCTTCTTCCTGTTGCAGTTGCTGCAGACGCTCTACCAGGACGGCCTGCTCGTGCGCGCCCCAGAAGGCGGCTGGCGCTGGGATGAGACCGGCGTCAAAGCCAAGGGGTACTCGGACAACGTGGTGGACTTCATCGCGGGCCGCCTGCGCCAGCTCCCGGAGCCCACCCAGCAACTGCTGCGCTTCGCGGCGTGCATGGGCAACCTCTTCTCCGCGTCCCACCTGGGCCTCCTGGGGAGCCTCGCGCCGCAAGAGCTGGAGGCTCGGCTCGCTCCGGCGCTGCGTGAAGAGGTGGTGCAGCGGGCCGGTGCCGATCACTACCGCTTCCTTCATGACCGGATCCAACAGGCGGCGCACAACCTGATCCCCACGGAGGAGCGCAAGGTCATCCACCTGCGGATCGGCCGCCTGATGCTTTCCAGCCTCACTCCGGACGAGCTGCGCGAGCGCCTCTTCGACGTGGTGGCTCAGCTGAACTCCAGCACGGAGCTGATCACCGATCGCGAAGAGCGCCTCCGGCTGGCGCGCCTCAACGCGGAGGCAGGCGCGCGGGCTCAGGCGTCCACAGCGTGGCACTCGGCCGTGGGCTCCTTCTCCGTCGCCTTCTCGCTGCTCCCTGACGATCCCTGGGCGACGGAGCACACCCTGGCGTTCAAGCTCCGGCTGGAGCAGGCCCGCTGCGAACTCATGGCGGGACACCCAGCCGAGGCGCGCAAGCTCGTGGACGAGCTGCTCTCCCGGGCGCTCACGTCTCCAGAGCTGGCCACTGCCTCCCGCCTCCGGAGCACGCTCCACCTGGCCGCGGGAGAAGTGGACGACTCGGTGGCGTGCCTGCTCGCGTGCCTGGAGCGCATCGGCATGCCCCTGCCGCCCAGGCCCACCGAGGAGCAGGTGAAGGCCGCCGACGCGGAGGTCTGGGCCCTCCTGGGAGCCCGCTCCATCGAGAGCCTCTCCGGGCTGCCGCCCATGACGGATCCCGACCTCCAGGCGGCCATGGGCATCCTCGCGGACCTCACCGTCCCGGCGCTCTACTCGGGCAGCAGCCTGTTGCCCTTCCACCTGTCCCGGATGGTGGCCCTCTCGCTCCGCCACGGAAACACGGAGGCCGCCGCGCACGGCTATGCCTGGTATGGCCTCGTGTGCTGCGTGGCCGCCGCCGAGAAGTACGCGGAGGGCTACGCGTTCGGCCGGGTGGCCCAGGGGCTCGTGAACCGCCCGGAGTTCTCCGCCTACCGCAGTGGCACCTTGTTCATCCTCGCGCACCTCAGCCGCTGGGTCCGGCCGTTCTCCGTGTCGCTCGGGCTCTTCCAGGAGACGTTCCGCCACTCGCTCCAGAGCGGCGACTTCCGCAACGCCTGCTACTGCTGCGACAACATCCTCATCAACCGCCTGCTCATGGGGCACGAGCTGGAAGAGGTCTACCAGGAGTCCGTGACGCGGCTCGAGTTCGTCCGCAAGGCGAGCTACGAGGACATCGGCTCCATCATCACCCTCTACCAGCGCCACGTTCAGCAGCTGCGCGGGCTGTCTGCGTCCATCAAGTCCCTGGACGGCGACGGCTTCTCCGAGCAGGAGGTCGAGGCCCGGCTGGCGGGCCGCGGACAGCAGCTCCTGTCCTGCCTCTACTTCACTGCCAAGGCGAAGGCGCGGTACTTCGGAGGCGCGCCGGAGGAGGCCCGTGAAGCCCTGGCCGCCGCCGAGAAGCACCTCCGAGTGGTGGGCGGCCTCATTGCCCGCTACGACCATGAGCTGTACAGCGCATTGACGCTGGCCGCCTGCTTCCGGAGAGCGCCTCCGCAGCAGCAGCAGGAGATGCTGGACGCGCTCAGGCGGCACCACCGGCAGGTAGCGGTCTGGGCCAAGCTCAGCCCGGAGAACTTCCTCTCCGCCGAGCGCCTGGTGGCCGCTGAGCTGGCGCGTGTCACGGGTCACACCGACGAGGCCATGCAGGCCTACGAAGACGCGATGCGAACCGCCCGTGAGCACGGCGTCCTTCCCCATGCCGCACTGGCCGCGGAGCTGGCTGCCCACTTCTCCAAGGAGCGGGGTTGGCAGACAGCCTCGAGCGCCTATGCCCACGAGGCCTGGGAGGCCTACCGGCAGTGGGGCGCCGAGGGGAAGCTGCGGCAGATCGAGGCCCAGTGGCCGCGCGCGGCCGGAGTCCGAGAGACGGGCCCCACGGGAGCCACCGCGTCCTCCCAGATCGATGCGCTGAGCGTGGTGAAGGCCCAGCAGGCCGTCTCCCGGGAGATCGTCCTGGACAAGCTGGTCTCCACCCTCATGGGCGTCGCCCTGCAGAGCGCGGGGGCCCAGCGGGGCGCGCTCATCCTCAAGCAAGGAGAGCTCTTGAGGGTGGCCGCCGTCTCGGACGCTTCGGGTACCCGCGCCCGCGAGGCGCACGAGGCGCTCCCGTGGACCGTGCTGGCCTATGTGCGCCGCACCGGTGAGCCGGTGCTCATCGACGACACCTCCCGGCCGCACACCTTCTCCAGCGATGGCGAGCTGCTCAGGCGCCAGGCCCGCTCCGTGCTCTGCCTGCCCCTGCGCCGCAAGGAGGAGTTCTACGGGGCGCTCTACCTGGAGAACTCGCTCACCACCGAGGCCTTCTCCGCCGAGCGCCTGGAGCTGCTGAGCCACATCGCCTCGCAGGCGGCCATCTCCATCGAGAACGCGCGGCTGTACACGGAGCTGCAGAAGGCCGAGGCCGCGCTCCGCCATGCCAACGAGGATCTGGAGCGGCGGGTGGACGAGCGGACCCGCGAGCTGACGCAGGCCCAGTCCCAGTTGGTGGAGACCGCTCGCATGGTCGGTATGGCCGAGGTCGCCACCAACGTGCTCCACGACGTGGGCAATGCGCTCACCAGCATCGTGGTGGACTCGGGCCTCATGCGCCAGTCGCTCGCGTCCTCACGGATGGGCCGGATGAAGCAGGTCTCGGCGCTGCTGGAGGACCACCGCCATGATCTCCCGCGCTTCTTCGCCCGGGATCCGCGCGGCGCCCACCTGGTGGACTACCTCTCCGGCCTCGCCCAGGAGCTGACCCAGGAGCAGACCTCGCTCCAGGCCACGCTGGACAACATGAACAAGAACATCAGCCGGGTGCGCGCCATCATCCAGATGCAGCAGACGTACGCCACCTCCACGGTGCTCCCCGAGGAGTGTGAGCTGGCGGAGCTCCTGGATGATGCCCTGCGCCTGCACCAGGGGGCGATGGAGCGGGCCGGCATCCAGGTCACGCGCGAGTTGAAGCCACTGCCTCGGGTGAAGGTGGATCGCTACAAAGTGCTCCAGATCCTCTTCAACCTCTTCAGCAATGCGTGCACCGCCCTCGAGTCCAAGCCGCCCGCCGACCGCTACCTGGAGATCCGCCTGGAGGCCCGAGGCGGATGGGTCCGCATCCAGGTGAGGGACAGCGGCGTGGGGATCGCTCCCGACGTGAAGCCCCGGCTGTTCAACCAGGGCTTCTCGACCCGCAAGGACGGGCAGGGGATTGGCCTGCACTCCAGCGCGATCGCGGCCCAGCTCATCGGCGGCCGGCTGACGCTGGAGAGCGAGGGCCGGGACCAGGGCGCCACCGCCACGCTGGACCTTCCCGTGACTCCGCCCCAGCCGGCGTTGGCGCATGCCTCCTGAGGCCGCGGACTACACCTCCGACGGCCGGCGCGAGATGCGGTAGAGCACGAAGCCCATCAACGCGAAGAAGAAGACGCCGAGCAGCTGATAGCCGCCCGCGCCCAGCGCGTGCTCGAGCCGCGGCTCCAGGTTGATCTTCGCGAGCTCCTTGGAGATGCCCTCGTTCACCGAGAGGATGGCCACCAGCACGCCCGCCAGCGCGCCGCCGGCCACCAGGCCCGTGGCGAACAGGTTGCCGGGCCCCAGCTCGGACTCCTCCACCTTCTCGCCCTTGCGGTGCGCCACGTAGTCCGCCAGCCCCTTGATGACGCCGCCCGCGAAGATGGGCGCCGTGGTGGACAGGGGCAGATACGCGCCCACCGCGAAGGACAGGGCCTTCACGCCGCACAGCTCCATCGTCACGGACAGGAACACGCCCACCAGGACGAACTGCCAGTCCAGGTTGAAGGCCAGCAGGCCCTTGATGAGCGTGGCCATCAGCGTTCCCTGTGGCGCGGGGAACTTCTCGCTGCCGATCATGTGCTGGATGCCCTGGGCCTGCATCTCCGGGGTGGGCGTGTCCAGCAGCTTGATGGTGAGCCCGATCACCACGGACGCCGCCACCGCGCCGATCATCAGACCGATCTGCTGCGCCCGAGGCGTGGCGCCCACCAGGTAGCCCGTCTTGAGGTCCTGCGAGGTGGCACCGGCGTTCGCCGCCGCGATGCACACCATGCCGCCCACGCACAGCGCCATGGGCTGGTACACGTCGCCCGTCCACCCGATGCCGATGAAGATGAGGCAGGTGGCCATCAGCGTGGCGATCGTCATGCCCGAGATGGGGTTGGACGACGAGCCGATGATGCCCACGATGCGCGAGGCCACCGTCACGAAGAAGAAGCCGAACACCACGATGAGCACGCCCAGCAGCAGCCGGCCGAAGATCGTCCCCGGCAGGAAGGGCAGCAGCGCCATCACCACCACGAGGCCCACGCTGCCCGCCAGCACCACGGTGATGGGCAGATCGCGCTCGGTGCGCTTGGCGGCGGCCGCCGAGGCCCCCTCACGCAGGGAGGCCAGGCTCTCCTTGAAGGCCGAGATGATCGTCGGCAGCGTCTTCAGCAGGGTGATGAAGCCGCCGGCCGCCACCGCGCCCGCGCCGATCTGCCGGACATACGCGAAGTAGACCGCCGTCGCCGTGCTGGCGAACGTGTGCGTCGCCGGATCCCACCCGCCCTTGCCGCCCGCGGTGGTGAGGCTCGAGAGGTAGCTCAGCTTCACCAGCTGCGCGGCGATGAGGTCCGGCGGCACCAGCGAGGACAGCAGCGGGATGATCCCCAGCCACGCCAGCACGCCACCGGCCACCAGCACCCCACCGATCTTCGGCCCGATGATGTAGCCCACGCCCATGTACTCGGGGGTGATCTCGCCGTTCAGCGTGGCGGACGGGAAGTACTTGTTCGTCTGCGCCGTCACCAGCGCGGGCGTCTCGGCGATCAGCTTCGCGATCTTCTGGAGGAGGGCGTACGCGAACGCGAAGCCCACGCCCTGGAAGGCGATCTTCGCCAGGTTGCCGCCCTTCTCACCGGCGATGAGCACCGACGCGCATGCCGTGCCCTCGGGGTAGGGCAGGTTGCCGTGCTCCTTGACGATCAGCGAGCGCCGCAGCGGCACCATCATCAGCGTGCCCAGCACCCCGCCCAGCAGCGCCAGCGTGAAGATGGTCCAGTAGTCGAAGAAGCTGGCGCCGTTGCTCTCCGTGCTCAGGAAGAGGAAGCCCGGCAGGGTGAACACCACGCCCGCGGCGATGGACTCGCCCGCCGAGCCGATGGTCTGCACCACGTTGTTCTCGAGGATCGTCGAGCCTCCCAGCTTCTTCAGCAGGGAGATGGCGAGCACCGCGATCGGAATCGAGGCCGACACGGTCAGGCCCGCTTTCAGGGCCAGGTACACCGTCGCGGCGCCGAAGATGATGCCGAACACCACCCCGATGATGATGGCCTTGGGGGTGAACTCGGCGACATCGCTTCGGTCCGCGGAGATGTAGGGCTGAAACTCGGCTTCCTTCGGAGCTACGGGGGCTGAGGCGGTTTCGGACATGGGTGACCCAGGAGGGAGGGCTTGGCTGGCCACCTTCTACAGGTCCAAGCCCGAGGAAGCCAAGCCTAGAGGGCAGGCTTGAATGGAGCGGCCCTCTGTCACACGCTGCGCCGTGCCATGCGCCTCAAGGATGCCCAAGCCCTCGTGGACCGCTGCTTCGCGGGTGTCCCCGAGGGCGCCGCACGCCTCTACGAGCCCGGAGATCCGCGCTTCGCGGACCGCCCCAGCGCCGTCTGGCTCGAGTACCGCTGGTACGTGCACGAGCGTGGGCTCGCCGAGATCTTCCTCAAGTGGGGCAGGGTCCCCCCCGAGCAGAGCCCCGACACCGAGGCCTCCGTCCTCCGTGTCCACCTGATTGGAGACTCCTCGGGGCTCGTGGCCCGTGCCCGAGGGCTGATCGAGGGCGGCACCCCCGCCCCGGAGCGCATCCTCGGCCTCTTCGGAGACGATGGGGTGGGGCGCGACTGCGTCTCGTTCGGGCCCACCAGCGTCACCGTGGAGCAATGGGTCCGCAGTGGCCCTCGGGAGCTGTTGGAGGCGGAGCGCTTCCAGTCGCTCTCACAAGTGCTCGCCGAGCCCGACTCCACCCCCGAGGAGCGCCACGAGGCCGTGCAGCGGCTCTCCGCCGAGCACAGTGAGCGGGTGGTGGCCGCGCTGCTCGGGCTGCTCCAGGAGCGCTCCTCGATCATGGCGCTCCGCGTGCTCTCGGAGTGGGGGGTGGTTGAGGCCCGAGAGCCCCTGCGGCGGGCGCTCGCTGCCTTGGACCCTGAAAATACGGCCGATTTGTGGGCCCTGACTGCCCTGGATCGCCGCTTGGAGGCCTGGGATTTCATGATCCGGGGAAGATCTCCACCGCCGGTTACATGACTCCGGGCCCCAAGCCGGGCAAAATCCGGGAAAAGCCATCCTCCCGGAGAGGGCCCCCCCCAGGCCCTACTGTGATGCGCCTCTCCCTCTCTCTCTCCCAAAAGCTCAGCTTGGGCCCGCTCAGTGTGGCGGTCCTCTCGGGGCTCCTCACGTTTGGTTATCTCCTCCCGCGCATGCAGGACGGCTTTGACGCGCAGGGCCAGGAGATCGGCGCCGGGTTGCCGGCCGCTCTGGCCTCCATGCTGGCGGAGCCGATCCAGACCCAGCAGACCGCCAGGGTCCAAAAGGCCATCGACGAGGTCACCGACAAGTCCCGCGTCGTCTACATCGCCGTGCTGGACAAGAACGGCGATCCGCTTGCCCTCTCGGGGAAGCTCAAGGACGAGATCCGCATCCGCCATCGCCTGCTCAGCCCCATTCTGGGCTCCCAGCCCCTGCAGATCGATGGCGCCGCGATCCTCTCCCTGCACGCCCCGGTGAACGGAGGGGAGCTCGGGCATGTCCACGTGGGGTTCGACCGCACTGACACGCTCCAGCAGCTCCGGACGCTCAGCGTGCGGTTCGGCAGCGCGCTCGTGCTCGCCTTGGTGGGCTTCAGCCTCGTGGGCTACCTCTTCAGCCGGAGGCTGGTGGCGCCGCTGCTGCGGCTCACCGAGGTGGCCCGGCGCATCGCCGACCAGGGCGATCTGCGCGAGCCCATCGAGGTGAACTCCCAGGACGAGATCGGCCAGCTCTCCCTGGCCTTCGCCGCCATGGTGAACCGGCTCAAGGAGGTGCTCCATGAGCTCCAGTTCTCCTCGGAGCTGATGACCCAGTCCGTGCGCGTGCTCAGCCACTCCGCCGAGGAGCAGAGCCGCATGGCCACCCGCTACGCCAGCGCCCTCCACGAGACGCAGGCGACCACGCAGGAGCTCCACCGGACGGCCTCGGATGCCTCCCGGACGGCGGAGTCCGTGCTCCAGGTGGCCGCGCGCGCCGACGAGCTGGGCAAGACGGGCGGCGCCGCCATCAGCGAGAGCATCCACGGCCTGGTGGAGATGCTCGGGCAGGTGAAGCAGGTCGGCGCGCAGATCACCTCGCTGGGCGAGCGCACCCGGCAGATCGGCGGCATTACCCAGACGGTGAAGGATCTGGCGGACCAGTCCCACATGCTCGCGCTCAACGCCGCCATCGAGGCCGTGCGCAGCGGCGAGCATGGAAAGGGCTTCGCCGTGGTGGCCCGAGAGATCCGCGCCCTGGCCGATCAGTCCATCCGGGCGACTTCTCAAGTGCGGGATCTGCTCGGAGGGGTGAGCGAGGCCATCGCCACCACCGTGCAGATCTCCGAGGAGGGCACCCTCCGCATGGAGGAGGGGATCGCGAAGATCCGCGAGTCCGGTGAGAACCTCCAGGCCCTGTCGGACATCGTCCGGGACAGCTCGGCCTCGGTGCGGCAGATCGCCACCACCGTGAGCCAGCAGACCACCGGCATCGAGCAGATCTCCAACGCCGTGAACGATCTGAACTCGCTGATGAACGGCACCCTGGAGCGCATCACCGCCACCACCTCCTCGGTGGAATCGCTCCAGGCCCTGTCCGAGCGCGTCTCCCAGGTGGTTCGCGGCTACCGGCTCTAATCTTGGGCCGGCTCAGGGCTCGCGGGCGCCCGTCCGGGCCTCGGCCAGCACGGGCGCGGGCTCCGGGCGGGCACGCCGCCACAGCAGCTCCAGCAAGGCGCCGATGGAGCAGATCGTGCGCGCATCCGGCTCGATGATGCGAGCGGCGAGGAAGGCCGCCGCGAGCCGGACCACCGACGAGAGCACGAAGAGGACCTGCAGGTTCACCCAGGCATGGCTCCCGAGGATGAACTGGGAGGGCAGGACGCTCGCCAGGCCGCCGCCGAGCGCCGAGGCCGCCGCATAGGCCAGCCCGCCCGCGGTGGCGAAGGCCGCCAGGTAGAAGGGACGGCCCTCGCGGGGAGCCACCGACAGCGGCAGCGCGAACACCGCGAGCCCATGCCCGCTCCAGAGCGCGCCCGCGAGCAGGACGTCGAACACCAGCGGCCACAGCAGATCCGCGGTGGGCACCAGCCAGACCAGCGGCACCAGCACGAGCGCCAGCGAGCACCCGAGCACCACCGGCTGCGCTCCCACCCGATCGATGATCCGCCCCCAGACCGGCGCCAGCAGCATGCGCACCGCCGCCACCGCCGCGGAGTAGATCGCCATGACGACGAACGTCATCTTCAGGTTCTGGAGCATGTGCAGCGTGAAGTAGGGCCCGGACAGGCCGATCGCCGCGTTCCACACCACCTGGTAGATCAACACCCGGCGCGCGCGCGGATCGCGCAGCGGCATCCTCGCGGCCTCGAGATCCAGCCGGAGCGGCGTGCTCCCGGGCGCCGGATCGTGCTGCCGGGCCAGCAGCAGCGTGGTGATGACGCCCATGACACACGCCACCGCGGCGAGCAGCGGCAGCGCGGCGCCCACCGCCTGAAGCTGACGGCCCTGGTCCAGGAACACCCCGGCCACCAGCGACGCCAGCGTGCCCGCCAGGGTGCACAGAGCGGTGCGCCGGCCGAAGAAGCGGCCTCGGAGTGGGCGGGGGACGAGCTCGCTCATCCACGCCACCCATGCGTTGTTGCCCACCACCCCCAGCACAGCCGAGCCCGCGGCGATCGCCACCAGCAGGCGTTGCTGCCCGGCCAGTGTCAGCGGCAGCCACGGCACCAGGCACAGCGGCAGCATCAGCAGCCGGGACAGGCACACCGCCGTAAGCGCCACCCGCCGGTGCCCGAACGCGGAGGTCAGCCACGCCGCTGGGAACTGCACGAACTGGGCGAAGAAGGAGATGGAGGTCATCACCCCCACCAGGAAGGGCCCCAGCTTCAGCGCGATGGCCCACGCCGTGAGCACCGTGGCTCCGGCGCACGCGGTGAACACCTCCGCGAACATGCCCTCCACCACGGAGGTCCGCAGCGACAGGCGCAGCCCCGGGCGCTCACGAGGGGACGAGGGGGACTCGTCCGGAAGCGGGCCGCTGAGCAGCGGGGCGTTGGCCCCCGGGACGGAGCCACCGGGACGGAACAGCGGGATGGCGGTGGCGAGGGTGGAGAGGCTGCGCAGGAACGGGCGACGTGAGGCGGTGGGAGACACGCGATCCACAGGCGGGGTGAGAGGCCTCCCTCTCTGTCTCATGCACCTCCCTCGGACTCAAACCCACCTCGACGCACTGCGACAGGACGCTCGGGGGGCAGCCAGGCCTCGGTTCTCCTACACCGGCTCTGCTGATACCTCGCATCACCTCGCAAGGACACGCCGTGAAAACCCCGAAGGTTTCCCTGTGCTGTTCACGCGGTCTTGAACTATATGAACGGACGAGGGAGATAAGGTCGCTCATGGAACTGGCTCACGAGCTGTCGGACTTTCTGGGGATGGTGGAGCAGCGCATTGGCGCCGCGCTGGTAGACGGAGACGCCGGGCCGGGCGTGCAGGGCGACCCGTTGATGGCGGCGGCGCGACACCTCGTCCTGGGCGGCGGCGGCAAGCGCGCCCGTCCCATGCTGGTGCGCCTCTTCGGAGACGCGGTGGGCGTGCCCCCGGACCGGCTCGTCGACATCGCCGTGGCCGCCGAGCTTATCCACTCAGCCAGTCTCCTGCACGATGACGTGGTGGACGGCGGCATGTCCCGCCGCGGCCGGCCCACGGTGAACGCCCGCTGGGGCAACATCGTCGCGGTCATGAGCGGCGACCTCATCCTGTCCTCCACGCTGCTGCGGCTGGTGGAGATGGACGCGCGCCTGGCCCAGAGCGCCCTGGCCGTCGTCTCCGAGATGACCCGCGCGGCCATCGCCGAGGTGGAGGCGCGTGGCGCTCTGGATCTGTCCCTGCCCCGCCTGCGCTACATCGCCGAGGGCAAGACGGGCTCTCTGTTCGGCTGGTGCGGCCAGGCCGCCGCGCTGATCGGCGTGGAGCCTGACGCCGTGCAGCGCTTCGACGGCTTCGGCCGCCACCTGGGCGTGGCCTTCCAGATCGCCGACGACATCCGCGACATCCTCGGCACGGATGTGGGCAAGCCGCAGTACGCGGATCTGCACTCGCGCACGCCCTCGATGCCCATGCTCCTGGCCCTGGCGCAGGACGACGGGCTGCGCCGCAAGCTGCGCGACGCCTGGGCCTTCTCCAGCATCTCCCCAGAGCGCGCTCAGGAGCTGGGCGCGGGCATCATCGCCACCGGTGCGGTGGACCAGTCGCTGGCCAAGCTGAACGTGGAGCTCGAGGCGGCGCTGGATCGGCTCGGGCCTTTCGCGAACACCCCGGGCGGCCAGGAGCTGGTGAGCTGGGCGCGCAAGCTGTCCGCCGGCATCACCGATCAGGTCCGGAGCCGCGTTGCATGAAGGGCTACCTCTGGACAGGTGGCGAGTCCCCGCCGGGCCCGCAGACGCTCCCGGCGCAAGGCCCCTTGCAGCCGTGGGAGACCATGGCCGTGGAGGCCGTGGGCAACGTCATCGAGTTCTGGGGGTTCAAGCGCAATCAGGGCCGCGTCTGGGCCCTGCTGTACCTGCGCGGTGAGCCGCTCACCGCTGGTGAGATCGAGCGCGAGCTGGATCTCTCCAAGGGCGGTGTCTCCATGCTCCTGAGAGACCTGGAGCGCTGGGGCGTCATCCAGCGCGTCCGCCAGCCCTCGGACACCGTCTGGCGCTACGGGGCGGAGACGGATCTGGTCCGCATGGTGACGCACGTCATCGAGGAGCGCGAGGCGGGCTTCGTCGCGCGCATCCGCGCCGATCTCGCCGAGGCGCGCCGGCTGGCCCAGCAGGCGGGTGGGGTGGACACCGAGCGGCTCCAGCGGCTGGAGAAGATGGCCACCCTGGCGGAGCACGTGGAGAAGGCCATTCGCCTCTTCATCAAGACGGCGCGGCTGGACGTGGGCGGGGTGCTCAGCGCCTTCCGCGACGACAGCAGCGGGGCCCGCAAGAAGGCCCGCTAACAAGCACTCACCCCCAAAAGAAAATGCGCCGGCGGGAGAACTCCTCGCCGGCGCATTCTTTTTTCGAGCGTCTCTGCGAAGCACCCGGGCGGAACGTGCTTCTCCGCCCGGTCAGCCCCGGGGCGCCTCGTTCAGGCGCCCGGGGCCGCGTCGGTCATCAGACCGCCGTGTTCGCCCGGCGGCGGCCCAGCAGGTAGCGCGCCAGGACCAGCAGGCCCAGGTACACCGCTGCGTCCGTGCCCGAGGTCGCACCGCAGCCGCAACCGCCAGCCACGGAGACGATCACCGGGGAAGACGTCACCACATTGCCGGCACCATCGGTGACGACAGCGGTGATGATGTGCGCGCCCGGCTCGGCGTTGTCGCTCTTCCAGGTACCGGTCAGCGAGCTCTCAGAGCCGCTGGCGATCTCCGCCCCATCCACGAGGATCTGGAGCTTCGCCAGCGTGTTGCCCGCAGCCACCGCCGCCGTCGCGTTGATGGTGACCGAGCCCTCGACGTCCGTGCCACCCGTGGGGCTGGTGATCTCCGCCCGCGGCTGGCCGAACGCGATCACGCTGGTCTGGCTCGTGCTGGCCAGGCTCGCGTTGGTCGCGTCCGTGAAGGTGATCGTCTTGGTGCCGCTGCTCTTGAACGTCACCTTGAAGTTGTTCAGCTTGCCCTCGACGAACGTCGCGTTGGCCGAGTACGCAGCGCCCGCGTCGGAGCTGGTCACCTTGACCGCGCCGCCGTAGTTGGCCGCCACGTTGCCGTAAGCGTCGTACGCGGTGGCGGAGATCGAGGTCTCCTCACCCGCGGACACCGTCGTCGGCACCGTCACCTCGAAGCGAGCCACCGCACCCGGGGTCACCGCGAACGCCGAGCTCGTGGCATCCACGAAGCCCGCCGCCTTGGCCACCAGCGAGTAGGCGCTGCCGGCCTTGTGCAGGGTGATGTTCTCGAACTTCGCCACGCCGTTGACCGCGGCCACGGACGTGGTGCCCAGCAGCTGGCCCCCCGTCGTGTTCTCGCCGAGGCTCAGCGTCACGACATCCGAGCTGTCCACCCGGTTGCCCAGGTCATCCTGCAGCTCCACCTCGAGGGCGGTGAACGTCGTGCCCGCCTCGAGCGTGTTCGAGAGGGTGTGGAACTTCAGCTGGTCCTGGGCGTTGTTGCCGCGGCCCGTGACATCGAAGCCCACGCTGGTGTCGGAGCGCAGCCCGCTCGCACCGATGATGAGGGTGTAGTTCGGGCCTTCCTTGTTGATCGACAGATCGCTGAAGGTCGCCACACCGCTGACCGGGTTGACCGAGGTCGTCCCGCGCAGCGTCGCGCCCTTCGGGTTGCTGGCGAGCGCCGCGGAGACCTTGGTGGTGGCCTGCGTGGCCACGTTGCCGAACCGGTCGTAGATGGTCGCCTGCACCGCCGGCGTGATGACGCGGTTCTTCTCCGTGTCCGTCGGCTGGCGGTCCGGGTTGATGAGCACGTGGTGCGGGGCCGCCGCGCTGATGTCGAACGCAGAGGTCTCCAGGGCGGTGAGGCCCGTAGAGCTCAGGGTCAGCGTGTAGCCCGTGGCCGCCTTGTCCACCGACAGGTTACCGAACGACGCACGGCCCGCGACCGCCGCCACCGTGGTGGTGCCGGACAGAGTGCCGCCGCGCGGCGTGCCGGTCAGCGTCGCCGTCACGTTCGCCGTCGAGGTCGTCTGGTTGTCGAACCGGTCGAGGATCGTCACCTCCACCGCCGGGGTGATGCTCGTACCCGCGACCGTGTTGGAGGGCTGGGTCAGGATGGCCATCTTGGCCGCAGCCGCCGGAGTGATCGCGAAGGCGTTGCTGGTGGTGCCCGTCAGACCGTCCGCGCTGGCCGTCAGCGTGTAGCCCGTCGCCACCTTCTGCAGCGACAGGTTGCTGAACGTCGCCACGCCGTTGGAGGCGTTCACCGTGGTGGTGCCCGAGAGCGTGCTGCCGCCCGGGTTGGCACCCAGGGCCACCGTGACGCTGGTGGAGCCCGTGGTGACCGCGTTGCCGAACTGATCCGCCATGCTCACCTTCACCGGCGGGGCGATGGAGCTACCCGCCACGCTGTTCGAAGGCTGCGTGCTGAAGATCAGGCTGGCCGGCGCGCCCGCGGTGACCGTGGTGGAGGCACGGCCCTGGATGGACGGGTCGGCCGAGTCGCTCGCCGTGACGGTCTGCGCGCCCGCCTTGCGGAACTCGATGCTCACGCCCGTGGCCTGGCCCGCGGTGAACGCCGCAGGACCCGGCAGCACCGCCGTCGTGTCCGAGCTGGTGATGGTCGCGCTACCGGAGTAGCTGCTCGCCGTCTGACCCAGCGCGTCCAGCGCGGTGATGTCGAACGTCGTCGGCGTGCCCGCGGTCGCCGTGGCCGCCAGGTTCGTCACCCGGTAGGAGACGGCAGGACCCGGAGGAGGCGTGTTGGTGGTGCAGCTCGAGATCGTATCCGCGTTGACGCGGATGTCGTCCACATAGAAGCCCTCGTTGTTGACGGAGCTGTCCGTGGAGAACTTGTAGGCGAACCACACCGTCTGGCCGGCCAGCGCGTCCAGGTTCACCGTGACGGCCTTCAGGCCGGCGTTGGGACCCTGGTTGTTGCCCGTCCAGATGCGGGTCGTCGTGGCGCTGGACAGCGTGTTGTCGTAGCCACCCGCGGAGATGTACGGAGCCGTCGTGGACGCCGTGTCACCCACGTTGATGAAGGTGCCAGTGGCGCCCGTGGTGCTGTACTGCAGCCAAGCGCCGTCGTAGCGCGTCTCGAAGCTGTACCAGATGTTGAACGTCAGCGCCGAGCCGTACGTGCCAGCCGGAATCGCGAAGCCGTTCACGCCCGCCGTGGAGCCGTTGCCGCCCAGCAACAGGGTGCCGGTCGCGCTGGCCGGGTAGGTGCCAGCGCACGCCGTGCTGGCCGCGCCGAAGCGGTAGGACTTGTTGGACGACTGCCAGTGGCAGCCCGTGGTCTGGTTGATCGTGCCCGAGGTGCCCGTGGTGGTCGCGATGTAGTACGCGGCCGCGTTCGGGGGACGGTTGCCATCCAGGTCGTCGAAGAACCGAGCGCCCGGGTTGACAGCGCCCGTCGGCGTCGCGGACTTCTGCACGGTGTTCTGCTCCTCGGTGACGGCACCGGCCGTCTCCGTGGCGCGCACCACGTAGTAGTACGTCGTCCGCTCGGTCAGGTTCAGGTCATCCGAGAAGCTGGAGCCCGTGATGCCCGTGGCGATCTTGTTGGCGATGGACGGGGTGAAGCCCGCGGTGGTGGAGCGGTAGACCGAGTAGGTCACCGTGCCGCTGCACGCCGGCGTGGCCGCAGACCAGGCCAGGGTGGTGCCGCAGGTGGCCGCCGCCGCGTTGCTCGCGCTGGTGAGACCCGCGAACGTGGGCAGCAGGGTGCACGCGCCGGTGGCGGTGATGCTGACCTCGTTGGAGGGAGCCGCCTCGACGCAGATGTTGCTCTTCACCACGTAGTAGTAGGTGCTGCCGCCGGAGACCGTGGTGTCCACGAACGGCGAGTGGGCCACGCTGCCCAGCTTGGTGTACGGGCCGCCCGCGGTGCTGGCGCGGTAGACGTTGTACGAGGTGGCGCCAGAGATGTCCGTCCACGCGATCTGGACCTGGTTGTCACCCGGGATGGAGATCGCCGCGTCCGTGACCGGAGCCGGGGTATCACCGCAGGTGTTGTAGGCCACCAGGGCGAAGTCCTGGTCGATCGCGCTGTCGTTGCCCGGCACGCCGTCCGAGTTGATGTTGGCCGCCGTCACCGTGATGGTGAAGGGACCGGAGGTGCCCGCGGGCAGGAACACGCTCTCCACGTTGTTCTGAGCGTCCGCCGTGCCACCCGTCGTGGAGTTGGCGCCGGTGAAGACGTTGCCCTTGTAGGTGGTACCGTTGAACGTCACCTCGAGGTTCAGGTCGTTCTTCCAGGCGCTACCGGTGGTGGAGCCCGGAGCGTCCGTCCACGCCAGGGTGACGCGGAACGGCTTGGTCGGATCGCCGCCCGCGCCGGTGAAGGTGCGCGTCTGGCCCGTAGCGGTGAAGAGGTTGGCCGGGTTCTGGTCATCCAGCGTGCGCGGGGTGCCGTCGAACGCCAGGGCCAGGTCCATCAGGCCCATACCCTGGTTGTTGGACCAGAGGTTGTCGTTGGCGCCCGTGCCCGTCATGTAACGGGTCGAGTTCATCAGGTAGGCCTTCGTCATCGCCGCGCTCGGCGTGTTGAAGCCCTGGTTGATGAAGTACTGGCGCACCAGCGCCGCGCCACCGGCGACGGCCGGGGTGGAGTGCGACGTACCGGAGGAGGCCGTGTACCACTGCTGGCCCACGGGCCAGAAGTTGCTGGTGCCGGGGCCGGCGCACACGCCCGAGGCGTCGAAGCAGCTCAGCGCCTGGCCGTTGCCGCTCGGCGGGTTGGTGGCCAGGTTCGCCTGAGCCACGCCGCCGGACACGTGCGTGCCAGGGGCCATGATCTCCGGCTTCTTGCGGCCGTCCGCGGCCGGGCCGCGGCTGGAGAAGCCCACGATGCCCATCGCGTCGTTGGCGTCGCTGTCAGGCACGTTGCACTGATCCGCCGCGCCGAACACGTGGACGTTCTTGGAGGCGCCCGCGGTGATGATGTTCTTCGCGGTACCCGGGCTGCCCACCGTGCTCGCGCCGGAGCCGTCGTTGCCCGCGGCGAAGACGATGACCATTTCCTGGTTACCCGGGTTGGCCACCGCCGAGCCTTCCGGCTGCGCGTCGCGAGCCAGGAAGTCGTAGCGCTGAGCATCCGAGGTGTACGAAGGGGTGCTAGCGCCCCAGCTGTTGGAGCTGATGCGCATGCCGTCGCGGTACGCGCGCGACTGCAGATCCTCGTAGTCCGGGCTGGTGAAGGTGCCCGGGTCGAAGATGACGGAGGAGCCCACCTTCACGAAGGGCGCCACGCCGAGGCCGTAGTTGTAGCCCTCGGTGTCCTCGAACGGCGCACCGGACTCGTTGCTGTAGCCCGCGATGATGTGCGCGTTCAGGTTACCGTGGCCGTCGCAGCCCTGGATGGTGCTGCCCGAGTGCGGCGTGCCCTCGAGGCGCGAGTACACCAGGCGGCTGGTGCTGTTGACGTTGCCGCCCACGTAGAGGCCCATGTGGTTGGGCGCCGCCGGGGTGGCGTTGTCCACGCCGCTGTCCGTCACGTCCACGCCGAAGCCGGACGCAGCGAACTGCTCCTGCGTGAAGCCCTTGGAGGCCAGCCACTGGAGCCAGCCCGGACCGGTGATCTGGTTACCATTCAGGTGACCCGACACGATCATGTTCTGCCGCTCGTCGAACTTGCGCGGCATCGGGCGCGGCTGAATGGACAGCACGTCCGGACGGGAGGCGATCTCATAGAGATCGTTCACCGTCAGGTACGTGTTCACGTTCACGTAGCCGAAGGCCTCCTGGATCGTTCCGCTCTTGGACTGCAGGCGCTGGATGAGGGACAGCGTCGCCTCGTTGGCCTGCTCGTCCTTGATGAGCTGAACCTCGAACGTCTCCGAGTTGGACGTGTGGACGGAGCGGTTGAGCTTGTAGTCGTTCAGGTACTCGCCATCCCACTGAACCGAAGCGGCAGAGTCCTTGTCCTTGTTGTTGATCAGGCCCTGCAGCGAGTTGAGCGAGCTGTCCTCGCCGTACACGAGGTAGGCGTTGTTCGGGATGTACGTCACCACCTTGACGCCCGTGGCCTCCAGCTGCTTGTACCACTCAGCCTTCACGGGGCCGGCGAACTGCACCAGGTAGAAGCGCTTGCCCGCGGCGGCCGCCTTGTCCGGGGTCTGCTTCATGCCACGCAGGGACTGGCCGTGCTCGGACAGCGTGTTGATGGTGCCAGCGTTCAGCAGGATGTCGTTGAGCTCGTCGCGAACCTCCGCGCCCTGGGGCAGCGAAGCCAGCGCCTTGTCATCCACGTTCACCAGCGTGAAGCTGCCGTAGTCGCCAATCACCTCGAGCTTCGCGCCACGCTCTTTCAGCTCCTGCGCCTGCTTCGCGCTAAGCTGAACCTTGTGGAACTTGAGGCTCGAGCGGAGACCCTCGGCTTCGGGCTTCGCGGTGGGACCACTCTGCTGTCCGCATGCCAGCACCGACAACATGCTGGCCAGCCCGAGCACGCGAGTGCCCCGAGCGCGAATGCCCTTCTTGGGCACCCGGGTTACTGAGTTCTTCATGTGTTTTGCCCCGACATGCGAGCGCTGCGATCAACGAGCCCCACCCGCGCTCGAGGTGGATCCGGTGAGGGAAGTCTCTAGGTACGACGAACACTGACCTCACCGACAACGCGTACCATGAGCACCAAGTAAAATTCAAATGGCGAACAGTACTACCTATGGTCCAGATGTAGACAAATGCTGGGCGGCAAAGATCCCCATTTTTTGAGAGACAGAGAACGAGGACCCAACTCATGGACGCGCACTACGACCAGGTGATGAAGGCACGGGAGGCAGCGGACGCCTCGGCCACGCGGCTGTACTTCGGCTACTCGACGATCCTCGACCGGGCGGCGTTCGAGGAGTGGCGCTCGCAGCACAGCTATGAGTTCTTCCAGTTGCCTGAGGGGAAGCTGGCCGAGGCAGTAGGCGTAGGGCTGGTGTACGACTTTCCCTCTCGCTGGTGGGGCGGGCGAGTGGCGGGACTGGCGGATGTGCCGGGCCAGAGCGTGTTCGGGCGGCTCTTCGAGATCGCCGGCAAGGACTGGCCCATCGTCCAGCACAAGGAGGGCTTCGTGACGGGGATGTGCATCGAGCGCCCCGTGCGCGTCCGGGTGGACGGGAAGGAGCAGGAGGCCACCGCGTTCACGACGTCGCCCCGGCGCGCCTCGAAAGACGGGCCCATCAGCCCGCGCTTCATCGAGGCGCTGGTGCGAGGCGCCGAGAGCGCGGGGCTCCCGGCGGACTATGTAGAGCGGCTACGCCGAGGAGAGTAGACGCTCCGGCGGGGCCTCGGCGGCCGAGGGCTCGGTCGCTGAGATCGCCGGGGAGGCGGGCACGCCCGTGCTGAACCAGAGCACGGACAGCGGCGGGAGCGTGAGCACGGCGGAGGCTTCCTGGCCATCCCAGGGGCGTGCCTCCGTCTGGATCTGCCCCATGTTGCCCAGGCCAGAGCCGCCGTAGGTGGCGGCGTCCGTGTTGAGCACCTCGACGTAGGTGCCCACACGGGGGAAGCCGAGACGGTAGCCCTCGCGAGGGATGGGCGTGAGGTTGGCCACGCACACCACGTGGCGCCCCGGCGTCCGCGAGCGGCGGATGAACGCGAACACGCTGGAGGCCGCCGCGTCCGGCTGCAGCCACTGGAAGCCGATGGGCTCGCTGTCCGCGTCGTAGAGCGCGGGGATGTCCTTGTAGAGGCGGTTGAGATCGCTCATCAGCGTCTGGATGCCCTTGTGGCCGGAATCCTCGAGCAGGTGCCAGTCCAGGCTGCGATCGCTGTTCCACTCGGCATGCTGGCCGAACTCGCCGCCCATGAAGAGCAACTTCTTGCCCGGGTGGGCCCACATCCACGCGAGCAGCGCGCGCAGGTTGGCGCGCTTCTGCCACGGATCGCCCGGCATCTTCCCGTAGAGCGAGCCCTTGCCGTGCACCACCTCGTCGTGGCTCAGCGGGAGCATGAAGTGCTCGCTGAAGGCGTAGAGCAGGCCGAACGTCATGTCGTTGTGGTGGTGCTGCCGGTAGACGGGATCCTTGGAGAAGTAGCGCAGGGTGTCGTGCATCCACCCCATGTTCCACTTGAAGTGGAAGCCCAGGCCGCCCTCGCTCACGGGCTGGCTCACCTTGGGCCATGCGGTGGACTCCTCGGCGATCATCACCACGCCCGGGTGCTTGCGGCGGATGACTTCATTGAGCTCGCGCAGGAAGGCGATGGCCTCCTCGTTCTCGCGGCCGCCCCATCGGTTGGGGACCCACTCGCCCGCGCGGCGGCTGTAGTCGAGGTAGAGCATGGAGGCCACTGCGTCCACGCGCAGGCCGTCCACGTGGTACTCCTCGATCCAGAACAGGGCGTTGGCGATGAGGAAGTTGCGCACCTCGTTGCGGCCGAAGTTGAAGACCAACGTGCCCCAGTCGGGCTGCGTGCCCTGGCGGGGATCGGCGTGCTCGTAGAGCGCCGTGCCGTCGAACTTGCCCAGCGCGTGCGCGTCCTTGGGGAAGTGCCCGGGCACCCAGTCGACGATGACGCCGATGCCCTCCTCGTGCAGGTGGTTCACCAGGAAGCGGAAGTCATCCGGGTGGCCGAACCGGGCGCTGGGCGCGTAGTAGTTGCCCACCTGATAGCCCCACGAGGGCCCATACGGGTGCTCCGCCACGGGCAGGAACTCCACGTGCGTGAAGCCCACGCGCTTGAGGTAGTCGCTCAGGGCGGGGGCCAGCTCGCGGTACGTCATCGGCCGGTCGCCGTCCTCCACGACGCGCCGCCACGAGCCCAGGTGCACTTCGTACACGCTCCACGGCTTCTGCGCGGGGACGCCTTCGCCGCGGGAGGACAGCCACTTCTCGTCCGACCACGTGAAGCGGCGCAGATCGTGCACCACGGACGCGGTGGCGGGCGGAACCTCGGTGCGGAAGGCGAACGGGTCCGCCTTGAGCATGGCCGGGCCGCTACCGTTGGGCCGGATCTCGAACTTGTAGCGCGTGCCCTCGCCGACCTCGGGGATGAACAGCTCCCAGATGCCGGAGGCGCCCATGCGCCGCATGGTGTGCAGCCGCCCATCCCAGCTGTTGAAGTCACCCACCACGGACACGCCGGCCGCCGTGGGGGCCCAGACCGCGAAGGACACACCGGCCACCCCGTGGTGGTGGATCAGGTGGGCGCCCATGCGATCCCAGAGCTTCTCGTGGCGGCCCTCGCCCGCGTAGTACAGGTCCAGCTCGCCGAGGGTGGGCGTGTAGCTGTACGGATCCCTCAGGGTGAAGACCTTGCCACCCGGGTACTCCACTTCGATCAGGTAGTTGAAGACCTGATCGCGCCCGTTGAGCCGCGCCTCGAAGACGCCGCCCTTGCGATGCTCCATGGAGATGCGGCCCCCGAAGTCGGGGATGACATGAATGGCGGCGGCATCCGGCCGGAAGGCGCGGATCACCACGCCATCCCCATCCGGGTGAATACCGAGCACCCGGTGCGGCTCCGGGTGCCGCAGCTCGGTGACAAGCTGGATCTCCGCGTCGATCTGCTGCCGGTCGGCGGGCTTCTTCACTTCGGATCCTCCATGCGCAAGAGGGCCTGGACGGGGATTCGGACCCAATCCGGGCGGTTCGCCAGCTCATAGCGCACTTCGTAGAGGAGCTTCTCCAATTCGAATGCGCGCAACATCACCCAGAACGTCTCTTCATCCGCCGGGAGGAAGGCGGCACCCCGGGTCACCTCCCGGTAGCCCGCGAGGAACGCATCGCGAGAGGGAGCCATGCGCGGCGCGGGCGGATTGCCCTCGAGCAGCACCGTGGCCTCGGCGTAGTCGAACGAGCGCAGCATGCCCGCCACGTCCCGCAGCGGCGAGTACTTCTCCCGGCGCTGGGTGAAGGTGCGGGACGGCTCACCCTCGAAGTCGAAGATGAGCCACTGGTCCTCGGAGCGCAGCACCTGGCCCAGGTGGAGATCACCGTGGATGCGGATCTTCTGCCCGGACGGAGTCACGTGGGCCAGCCGCCGCGCGTGCTCCAGCAGGCGCTCGCGCTGGCGCTCCAGATCCACATGCAGCCGGCCCGCGTCCGCCAGCGTCACGCCCAGCTCGCCCATGATGGAGGCGCTCCAGCGCTGCAGATCCTCCTGGAGCACCGGCTCCGGGGCGAAGACGGGATCACTGGCGTCCGAGGCCAGGGCCTTGTGCAGCTCGCCCAGGCGGCGCCCCATCTCCTTCATCTCCTCCAGGAAGGAGGCGTCCAGCGGCTCGGCCTTGCGGAACCGATCCAGCGTGTACTTCCAGCCATCCACGGCGTTGGGGACGAAGCGGTGCACCAGCCCGAGCGTGGCGCCGGAAGCGCCCTCCAGGAGGAGCGCGCCGAGCAGCGTGGGCATGGCGCGGAAGGAGGTGCGCGTGGCGAGGAAGCGCCCCATCTCGTGCTCTGGGTTCACCCCCACCTCCAGCTTGCGGATGATCTTGAGGATGACCTTCTCCCCGAAGACCACGGAGGTGTTGCTCTGCTCCACCATGAGCCGGCGCACGGTGATGGGCTCGGGCAGCGACAGGCGGCCCTCCTCGGTGGGGAGCCACTCTCCGTGCACGCGGCCGGAGGCGGAGGAGGCCTCTTTCTGCTCGCGGATCAAGCGGAAGAGGGCTCGCAGGCACTCCACGTCCTCGAGCGCATCCTGAACGCCCTCCGAGGAGGGCTTGACGGGCAGCAGGTAGCGCTCGGACTTGCCCAGCTCGTACAGCACCTCGACGATGGCGAGGCTGAACGCGCAGGGGCCAAAGTCCAGGGTGGCGTGATCCACCACGGAGACGGACTTGATGGGCCAGGCCTTGCCGCTGAACCAGCGCTGCTGCTTCAGAAATTCGGGCAGCCGGGCGAGATCCACGGGTGTCATGACTGCGTCCTCCCCGGAAGGGGCTTCTCGAGCCGAAACCACAAGAACATGTAGGGACCCATGGAGAGCTGATACGGCATCGATGAGATTCGAGGGAAGGGGGTTTCGCCCATCAACTCCACGGGGACATAGCCCTCCCACTCGCGCAGATCGATGACCGCCGGCTGCGCGTAGCGCGAGAGGTTGCAGACGATGAGGATCGTCTGGCCCTGCCACTCGCGGGTGAAGGCGAGCACCCGGTGGTTGTCCGGGTTGACGAAGCGCAGCTTTCCTAGCGCGAAGGCCGGGTAGCGTTGGCGCACTTTGATGAGCCGCTTCACCCAGTGCAGCAGAGACGTCTTGATGCGGTCCTGGGCCTCCACGTTGATGCCCTGGTAGCCGTACACGGGATCGGCGATCACCGGGGCGAACAGCCGCGCGTTGTCGGCCCGGCTGAAACCGGCGTTGCGGTCGCCCGTCCACTGCATGGGGGTGCGCACACCGTTGCGATCGCCCAGGTAGATGTTGTCGCCCATGCCGATCTCGTCGCCGTAGTACATGACAGGCGTGCCGGGCAGGGTGAAGAGCAGGCTGTGCATCAGCTCGATGCGGCGGCGCCCGTTGTCCATCAGCGGGGCCAAGCGCCTGCGGATGCCGAGGTTGATCCGCATCCGGGGGTCCATCGCGTACTCCCGGTACATGTAGTCGCGGTCCTCGTCCGTCACCATCTCCAGCGTCAGCTCGTCATGGTTGCGCAGGAAGATGGCCCACTGGCAGTTCTCCGGAATCTCCGGCGTCTGCTGGAGGATCTCCACGATGGGCGCCCGGTCCTCCTTGCGCACGGCCATGAAGAGGCGAGGCATCACGGGGAAGTGGAACCCCATGTGGAACTCGTCGCCGTCGCCGAAGTAGACGCGCACGTCCGCGGGCCACTGGTTGGCCTCGGCCAGGAGCATCTTGTTCGGATACTCGGTGTCGATCGTCTTGCGCAGGCGCTTGAGGAAGGCGTGCGTCTCCGGGAGGTTCTCGCAGTTGGTGCCCTCGCGCTCGAAGAGATAGGGCACCGCGTCGCACCGGAACCCGTCCACCCCCATGTTCAGCCAGAAGCGCATGACGTCCAGCATGGCCTCCTGGACCTCGGGGTTGTCGTAGTTGAGGTCCGGCTGGTGGCTGAAGAACCGGTGCCAGAAGTACTGCTTGGCCACCGGATCCCACGTCCAGTTGGAGCGCTCGGTATCCAGGAAGATGATGCGCGTGCCCTTGTACTTGTCGTCCGTGTCGCTCCAGACGTACCAGTCGCGCTTGGGGCTCTTGGGATCGCGCCGGGACTCCTGGAACCACGGGTGCTGATCGCTGGTGTGGTTCACCACCAGCTCGGTGATGACGCGGATGCCGCGCTGGTGGGCGGCCTCCACCAAGCGCTGGAAGTCCGCCAGCGTGCCGTAGTCCGGGTGGACGGCGTAGTAGTCCGCGATGTCGTAGCCGTCGTCCCGGAGCGGGGAGGGGTAGTGGGGCAGCAGCCAGAGGCAGTCCACGCCCAGATCTTGGAGGTACGGCAGCTTCTCGATCAGGCCGGGGATGTCGCCGTGGCCGTCCGCGTTCGAGTCATGGAACGCGCGGATGTGTACCTCGTAGATGAGGGCCTTCTTGAACCAAAGCGGGTCCTGTTCCATACGCCTCTCGGGTGTCACTCGTAGTAGTCGAACGCCTGCTCGGTGCGACGGAAGCGGTACACGGCCCAGATGGCGGCGGGCTGATCGGGCGTGAGGCGGATCTGGGCATGTGGACCCTGCCAGAGCCTGCGCTCATCTGTCATCAACTCGTGCACCTGGTACGTCTCGTCGGGTGGGATGCCCAGCTCTTTCAGCGGCACGTGGAGCAGGGCCTCCTGGGGGGAGTGCGGATCCAGGCTCACGGCGACGAGCACCTGGCTGGAGCCGTCCGGCGTGCGCTTGCCGTAGAAGAGGACGCGATCGTTGTCCGAGCGGAAGAAGCGCAGGTTGCCGTAGAGCTGGAGCGCGGGGTGCTGCTTGCGCGCCGCGTTGAGCTTGCGGATCCAGTCGCGGATGTGGCCGGGCCGCTCCAGATCCCACGCCACCAGTTGGTACTTCTCCGAGTCCAGGTACTCCTCCTTGCCGGGCAGGGCGCGGCCCTCGCACAGCTCGTAGCCGCAGTAGATGCCGTACGAGGAGGAGAGGGTGGCGGCCAGTGCCACGCGGAGGCGGAAGCCGGCCGGGCCGCTGCGCTGGAGCAGCTCCGGGAGAATGTCCGGCGTGTTGGGCCAGAGGTTGCCCCGGAAGTAGTCGGACACGGGGGGGTGGGTGATCTCGGTGAGGTACTCCTCGATCTCCTGCTTGAAGTTGCGCCACGTGAAGTACGTGTACGACTGGGTGAAGCCGATCTTCGCCAGCGCCTTCATCACCTTGGGACGGGTGAAGGCCTCGGAGAGGAACACCACCTCCGGGTGCTTGTCCTGCACGTGGCGGATGAGCCAGGCCCAGAACTGGAGGGGCTTGGTGTGCGGGTTGTCCACGCGGAAGATCTTCACGCCCTGCTGCACCCAGTGCAGCACCACGGACTCGAGCTCCGGCCAGAGCGTGTCACGGCCCGGGCCCATCCAGTCGAAGTTGACGATGTCCTCGTAGCGCTTGGGCGGGTTCTCGGCCGTCTTGATGGTGCCGTCCGGGCGCCGGAGGAACCACTCGGGGTGCTCCTTGACGTAGGGGTGATCCGGGGAGCACTGGAAGGCGAGATCCAGCGCCACCTCGATGCCGTGCTGCTCCGCGGCCTTGAGGAAGCGTCGGAATTCTTCCGGCGTGCCGAGCTGCGGGTGGATCGCCTTGTGGCCGCCCTCGGCGCCGCCGATGGCCCAGGGGCTGCCCACGTCATCAGGCTCGGCGCGGAGGCTGTTGTTCTTGCCCTTGCGCGCGGTGCGCCCGATGGGGTGGATGGGCGGTAGGTAGATGGTGTCGAACCCGAGCGACTGGATGTAGGGCAGCCAGGCCTCGGCGTCCTTGAAGGTGCCGTGGGTCTTGCCGTCGCGCACGGCCGAGCGCGGGAAGAACTCGTACCAGGCGCTGGTGCGGGCTCGCTCGCGATCGACGAAGATCTCAAGGACGCGATCGTACTGGGTGGCCAGCGAGCGATCCGCGTACTTGCCGGCGATCCGCGCCAGATCGGGTGACAGCGCGGTGACGATGAGCTCGGGCGAGGGGGGCTGCTTCAGCTTGGTGGCAGCCTCGGCCAGGAGCCGGCTCTCTTCCTCGCCGCCGAAGGTGCGGGCTCGCTCGGCGGCACCCTCCAGGAGCCCGGAGCCCTCGAGCAGCTCGCTGCGCACGTCCCGGCCGACATCCACCTTGCGCTTGAGCTCGGAGGCCCAGGTGGCGAAGAGATCGGGCCAGGCCTCCACGGTGTACTGGTAGCGGCCGTTGCGGGCGAGGGGGAAGTCGGCGACCCAGAGATCATTGCCGAGCGCCTTCATGGGCACTTCGGCCCATTGGGTCTCCTGGCCCGAGGGGCCGGACTGGCGCCAGCGGACGATGGCGACCAGGACGTCGTGGCCTTCCTTGAAGAGATCAGCCTCGACCTTGAAGGTGTCGCCGGCGACGCGTTTGACGGCGAAGCGGCCGCCATCCAGCTCGGGGCGGACGCTCTCGATGACCACACTTCCGATTCGTGAGTTCATAAGAACAGCGGGCCCTTATAGAGGGACGAGTGGGAACTTCCGGGGAGGTTGACGCGAGTACGTTGATGCTGGACGGCTTCGTGCCTTGGGCCGTTGGCGAGTGAACGTTCTGGCGGAGCCGGGAGACGGTCCCTGGCCTGTGAGCGGGCACGGTCATCGGTGCTAAAAGGTGGGGCCCTACCCGTGGTTGCGGTATCCGGGAGCCAGTGGTGCCTTCTGATCCCCCCGCTACGCAAGCGAGCGATCCAGCGGCCGACCGGGCCCTCTTGCAGCAGGTGGCCTTGGGCAGCGGTCAGGCAATGCGTGCGGTCTACGAGCGCTGCGCAGGCCGAGCCTGGGCGGTGGCGTCGAGGGTGCTGAACTCGCGAGCCGACGCCGAAGAGGTGCTCCAGGAGACGTTCCTGGAGGTGTGGCGCCGGGCGCGGGAGTTCGATCCGAGCCGGGGCGGCATGGAGACGTGGGTGACGACGATCGCACGGACGCGGGCGATCGATCGGAAGCGGGCGATGGGGACCGTGGCGCGGATCACGGAGGACGCCGTGCACCAGCCCCCTCCGGTGAGTGCCACGCCAGTGGATCCTTCGGAGGCGGCGGTGAGAGGGCAAGATCAGGCCCGGGTGGCCGCCGCGCTGCGAGCGCTGCCGCCGGACCAGCGCAAGGTGGTGGAGCTGGCCTACTTCGAGGGCCTATCCCAACGGGAGATCGCCGAACGCACGGGCGATCCGCTGGGCACGGTGAAGACACGAGCCCGTCTGGCACTGGAGAAGCTCGCGGCGCTGCTCGGAGAACCTCCTGACTGAGAGCGGGCACTAAAAAAGGAGGGCCCTCGGACCGAGGACCCTCCTGAGAACTTCAGGCCGCGCTCCCAGTTACGGGAGCAGCGAGGTGCGGCGCAGGCGATCGCGCAGCATCTTCAGCCGCTCCTGCGGCTCGTAGCTGAACACGAGGCGGATGTAGCGCTCGGCCACCGATGAACCCCAGTTCGTCATCGGCGTCGCCGCCACCTTCGCCTGGGACATCAGGATCGAGGCCGCGTCCGTGGCGCTGTAGCCCAGCGCGTGCGCGTCCAGCAGCATGCTCCAGCCACCATCCGGGATGACGATCGGCAGCCCATCGAGCTGCTCCAGCACCAGGTCTCGCCGCGCCTTCCACTCGGCCAATGCCGCGGGGACACCCGCGTCCTCGGCCCGCAGCGCCACCTCCGCGCCCTTCTGCGCGATGCCCGGCGGAGCAATCACCAGGTAGCTGTGCGTGTAGAACACGTCCGCCATCACCTTCGGCGGGCCGGCGATCCAGCCGATGCGCCAGCCGATCATCCGGTACTCCTTCGACACCGAGCCCACGATCAGCGTCCGCTCCGGCATGCCCGTCAGCGTCGCCGGGTGGCGCAGCGTGTGGCCGTCGTACAGCACGTTCTCCAGCGCGGCGTCGTACAGCAGCCACAGGTTGCGCGTCACGCACAGCTCGCGGATGGCCATCCACTCGGCCTCCGACAGCACGTGCCCCGCAGGCATGTTCGGGTTGGACAGCACCATCGCCCGCGTGCGGCTCGTCACCATCGCGCGCAACATGTCCAGGTCCAGCCGCCAGCGCCGATCCACCACCTTCATCGGCACGAACATCGGCACGCCGCCCGCGAACGTGACGCGGTGAATCATCCCCGCGTACGTCGGATCCGTGAGCAGCACCTCGTCGCCCGGCTCAATCACCGCCAGCAGCGCCGAGATCAACCCCTGTGTACCTCCCGCCGTGATCACGATCTGCCGATCCGGATCGTACGAGAGGTTGCACTGCTTCTTCAGACGCTGGGCCACCGCCTGCCGCAGGCTCGACGCTCCCGTGAAGGGCGTGTAGCTGTTGGCCTCATTGGTTCCTACGGACTCGCGCGTCGCGGCCACGGCTTCCGGCGGTGGCGCCAGATCCGTGCCGAAGTTGTCCAGGCGGAGCACCTCGGGATCCAAGGTGGCGTCAGAAACCACCCGGTCGACGTTGAACCCCACCACGCGCATCATTCGAGACGGACGCATCTCACCTCCGGTGCGGCGAGGACTATAGCCTTGCCAGGTAGGAGCAGTGGATCTGTGATGCGATCCGCCTTGAACTCCTAGCCGTTTGAGTTTGTCTACATCAGCCTTCATACACCAGGGAAGTGACTCCGTGGGTAGGTTCCCCAACGCTCCCGGTGCGATTTTTAGGAGGGGTTTCCCATGAAAGCCGTCTATACACTGAGTCGCAGCGTCATTCCCGGAGGCACACCCTCTAAGGTAGACCTCCTGGTGTCCTTCCGGGCAGAAGCTTCCCAGGGGCCGTCAAGACGAGCGCTCAACCTGAGCCTGGTCATCGACCGATCAGGTTCCATGGCGGGTCCGCCCTTGAAACATGCGCTCCAGGCCTCGCGGAACCTGGTCGAGCGCATGGGCTCAGAGGACTGGATCTCCATCGTCGCGTACGACGACTCGCCGATGACGGTGCTGGCGCCTCAGCAGGTGCGGGATCGCGCGGCCATCGAGAAGGCGCTCTCCAAGGTCGGGCCCGCGGGCTGTACCAACCTGACGGGGGGCTGGCAGCAGGGCGTGAACCACGTGAAGACCCAGCAGTCCCAGGAGCGCATCAACCGGGTGCTCCTGCTGACGGACGGTCAGGCCAACGTGGGCATCACCCGGCCGGACGAGATCCTCTCCAAGGTGAAGGAGGTAACGGGCGCGGGGATCACCACCACGACGCTCGGGTTCGGCAGCAACTTCAATGAGGATCTGCTGATCGGCATGGCCGGAGCAGGCGAGGGCCACTTCTACTTCATCCAGTCTCCGGATGACGCCGAGGGCGTGTTCGGCATCGAGATGGAGGGCCTGTCCTCGGTGGCCGGGCAGAACCTGGTGGTGACGATCCAGCCGGCGCCCAACGTGAAGGTGGCCAGCGTGCTGAACCGCTACCGCTTCGAGGCACGCGGCCAGCAGGTAGAGGTGGGGCTGGGCGAGGTCTACAGCACGGAGGATCGGCAGTTGGCGGTGGAGCTCTCGGTGGAGCCGGGCACGGCGACCGGGAGCATTCCTCTCGCCACATTGACCTACAAGTATCAGGCCGTAGTGGACGGCGCGCTGAAGGAGTTCTCGGGCGAGCTGCCGGTGGCGGTGACGCTGGGCTCGGAGGAGGAGGCCAGCGCCCTCTCGGCGGACAAGAACGTGCTGGCGCAGACGAACCGGCTGCGCATCGCCCAGGTGAAGGACAAGGCGGTGACGCTGGCGGACAGCGGCGATCTGAAGGGGGCTTCGCAGCAGTTGCGGAGCACGATCGCGGAGCTGTCGGCGAGCCTCGACAAGAGCTCCTTCGAGCTGATCGAGGAGGTGGATCAGCTCGAGCACTACGCGAAGCGGCTGGAGTCCAAGAAGTACGACGCGGTGATCCGCAAGGAGATGCGCGACCAGTCGTACCAGGCCGGCACTCGCAGCCGGAACGATCTGGCCCTGCGCGGCACGGCGGGCGGCTCCGCAGACGAACTGGGGGCCGTCTCCAGCGCCGAGGGCGGCGTCATCGTGAAGTGCGAGCGCGAGGGCGGCAAGCTGCGCGTCCGCGCGGTCTCCGAGGGCTACGATCCCAACTTCAACATCCAGTTCCCCCGCAGCGCCCGTGAGGAGGGCGTGACGTACGTGGTGGAGAAGCTGGTGCCGTCGGCGGATGGGGGGTTCTACCGGGCACAGGGCACCCTCAAGCGGCTGGTGACGCCGGGCCAGGAGCGGGCAGCGCGGGCGTCCTCCGGCGGCGCAGCCGCTCCGAGGAAGACGGGCAAGGCATCCAAGGTGACGGGCTCGGCGAACGATCTGCCCACAACGAACAGCGTGGGCGCGGGCGTCCTCGTGCAGTGCGTGAAGGAGGGGAGCAAGCTGCGGGCCCGCGTCGTCTCCGATGGGTACGATCCCAACTTCAACATGCGCTTCCCGCGAGACATCCGCGAGGAGGGCATCCTCTATGTGGTGGACGAGGTGATCGAGGCCTCGGGCGGCGGCTCGTACATCGCCTGCGGAGACATCAAGCGGCTGGTGCAGTAGCCGCTACGTCTGAAGGCGGGACTGGAGCCACTTCTTCACGCCCCAGGTGACCAGTCCCCCCAGCAGCGGCAGGCCCAGGACACTGCCCGCGAACAGGAGCCAGTGCGCTGGCTCCGAGGGCCGGGCCAGTGCTCCCATCTGCCAGGCCACCAGACCGGCGCCGCCGAGTATCAGGGATCCGGCGCCCATGATCGCGATCCGCCGGGGCCAGTTCACCACCGACTGTGCCTCGATCTCGCCGCCGTCTGCGAGGATGGCCGCGGTGGCCGTAGGCGCGGGCAGATCCGGCAAGTCCGCCACCTTGGACAGGTACATCTTCCAGCGTGGCGCCTCCTGGACCAGATGGGAGAGCAGGGCCATCCAGCCCGAGGGACCTCGGACGAGCTTCTGCTCCGCGCGCAGGATCTCCGCGAAGATGAGCGAGCTTGCGTTGAGGCATTGCGCCATCTGCCGCAGCCGGGTCGACAGCGCATCCGCCGCCTCGGGAGTGGCCTCGCGGCCGATGAACACCCCCAGGTTGCCGTTCAGCGCGATCTGGCACTCCACGCGCCCCTGGCCCTGGCCCGCACGAATGCCTCCATCCAGGAAGGGCTGCACACCATAGATCATCGCGGCGATGGCCCTGCGCACCGTGGAGAACACCTTCGACCCTTGCTGGAACACGTAGCGGACCATGTTCCACACGAAGGTCTTCGTGAACTCCAGCCCCTTCACCACGACGTCGGCCAGGGAGGAGAGCTTCGAGATCTGCTGCCGCAGCCACTGCCCCCCGCGCTTCACCCCATCCCAGATGAAGAACACAGGACGGCAGGGAATGGTCCGCTCCCACGCTTGGCGGAACGCATCCAGGTGGGTGGCCATGAAGCGCGACACCTGTTCGTGCTCGTCCGCCGATGGCGCCACCGGGGCGTGGTGATCCTCCAAAAGCGCCTGGAGCAGCAGGGCGTCAACCCGCTTCGAGCGCTGCTCGATCGTCTCTCCAGGCGGCAGCCCGCGCTGGCTCCAGTAGACCCGAAGCCCATCGGCCAGGCCCTTCTGTCCGGGAACCACCTGGGTCGTACCGCGCAGATCGCCGACCTCGTACCCGTGCAGCCACAGCTCGTTGCGCACCATCCGCCGCAGCATCCGAGCCGTTGCGCCGTCCTCCGGCTCATCCAGGCTCAACGGCCCAGGACCGGGCTGCACCTTCAGGGCCTGCTTCGCGATCGAGAAGAGGAGCTCGTCATCGAACAGGAGTCCCACCACCTGTCGATCCGGAACAGTGGGCCCCGCGTCCAGCCCCAGTTCCAGCGCCGCCTTCCGGAACGCCGCCAGCGGCTCCACCAGCGCCCTCTTATCGGTGGAGGCCGTGGCCTCGAAGCCCAACATCTTCAAGCGGAGGCCCGTGGCTCGGACCAGGGCAGGGAGGGGCGCCGCTCCCTCCGGGTACCAGAGCCCGAGCTGCAGCGGCGGCTCCAGGGTGATGAACTCATCCAGCGCCGACCACGTCTGCTTTCCGACCCAACCGTCCACGTCCAGCCCCGCCTCTTGCTGGAACTGGAGCACGGCCTGACGCAGGGTGCTGCTGTCGCCCTCGGGACCCGGGGCGTAGCCCAGCAGCTCGAGCCGGGCCCTCACCGCCTTCTTCCGCAGGTTGTGCTCCCGGTTGCCCGGGCGCACCTCGTCTCCCCAGCGCGTGTCACCCGCGGGGAGCGGGGCCAGCTCGAGCTCGCGCTCGGCCTGCGTCAGCCGATCCAACAACCCCTGGAGCCGTTGGTACGGATCGGGCAACACCCCGTCCGGACGCTCGGGCTCGTGGAGGTGGAGCGGCTGTGTGCCTCGGCGACGGCTCTCCTGGGAGAACTCGTCGAGGACGGCATCCCAGAGGGGCCCCATCACGGCGCAGAGCCCCTTACTTCACCGCGTTCTTCAGGCCGTCCATGAAGAACTGGACCAGCGACTGCCGGGCCATTCGGCTGTTGTTCACCGACTGCTCGTGCAACCGCAGCATCTCCTCGATCCGATCCAGCTTCTCCGAGGTCTGAAAGTTCACCGTGTCCCCGTCGAACTGGACCTTGGTGGCCGCCACCAGCTTCAGCGTGCCGCTGTTCGCCTTGGACTTGGTGAAGAGCTGATCCCAGTCGATCCCGCCGCCATCCCCCGTCAGCACCGAGTTCACATCTCCCGAGTAGGTGTACACCTGGAGCGAGCTGAGGTCCGCCGTCGCGTTGGCCAGGCCCTGAAGCGCTTCCTTGAACGTCGCCATGGTGCCTCCTTGGAAACGAGCTGAGACGGCGAGTATGGCACCCGGCTCCGACACGCTCCAACTCGCCTGCCTGCTTGCCCACTGGAAAGCTCTGGTGTGAGCAAACCTGCGAGACGTCGGAGCAACACTCTGCGGCCGAGGCGATTGAGCGCGGGCCGGGCCGGGCCTACGCTGTCGCTCCATGATCTCCGTTGTGTTCCTCTCGCTGCTGTTGGGCGCGGCGCCGAATGATGGCTCGGGCGCCGCTTCTGCTCAGTCCCTCGAGGCCCCTCCGGTGGCCGACGAGTCTCCCACCGCCTGGTCCTGCACCGCGGACACGCTGCGGTCCGGCAAGGAGTGCGTCTTCGAAGCCGAGCTGACGCCCGCCGAGCCCAACAAGGATCAGGCTGCCAGCAACATCCGCACGATCCAGGACATGGCCCGGACGCTGTGCGCCGAGTCCTCGAAGTCCTCGTCGACCGAGGGCAAGCCGGATCGCAACCTCGCCACCACGTGCGAGAAGAAGTACGCCGCCGCCGCGGAGCGGTGCGGCCTGGAGGGCACCTCGCCCATCGTTGACGCGAAGGGGCGCTTTGCTCCGGCCGCGCGGGCCTGCTACCGCGCCATCTCAGGGGTGCTGCAGGAGACCCAGATGGCGGCCTCCGTGGGCAAGACCGCGGTTCCCGCTCCCAAGTCTCCGCCGAGCCGTGGCTCGGCCTCCCTGTAGTCCACGGGAAAGAGGTTTCCATGTACCGAGATACCTTCATGCCTTCGAAGAAGCCGGCCTCCCGTCAGGCCTGGACTCTGCTCTGCGCACTCGCCCTGTCGGGGTGCGCGTCCTCCCGGACCCAGGTGGAGGATGTCCGCGAGCAGCCGTCCGAAGTGGCCCCGCGCACCTCCGAGCTCCCTCCGGATCCCCTCAACGCGCAGAGGTTCGCCGCGCAGTACCCGAACCCCAACGAGTGCGAGCGCCAAGCCCGGCGCTACCTGCCCCTCTCGCGCGATGACGCGTGGACGGCGCTCAAGGCCTGTGTGGATGGCACGCCGTTCACCTCGCTCCAGGCGCTGATGAGCGGCACGTGGAGCCAGGAGCTGCGCTCCCGTCCGGGTGCCGCGGCGCTGATCGCCAAGGTGGTGGCCCAGCGGGGCGGCAGCGTGGAGGGCGATCTCCGCCTGCTGAACGAGCAGCGGCTGCCCATCTTCTCCCTGGCCGCGGCCATGGCTCAGCCGGACACGTACAAGGGGCGCTTCATCCTCGTCCGGGCCCAGGTGGGGGATGTTCGCATCGCGGAGGAGAAGCCCACGGTGTGGCTCGTCGAGCAGGGGCTCGGCTCTGTCGGCACCGAGCAGCAGGTGGGCATCGCTTCCCGGCGGGACGCCCGGTCGACGACCGCCGGCAACCTGACCGGAGAGACGACGCTGGTGGGTGGCAACGTCAACGGCTCGCTGTCCAAGGACAAGACGACCCGGGACAGCAAGACGGTGCTCCGCTACGACAACATCTCCAGCGACACGGGCCGCGAGGCGCTCGGGCGGCTGCCGAAGGCCGATCCGTTCCTGTCGCCGGGCCGGGACTTCGTCATCCTCGCGCGGTTCGATGGGATGCGGACCACCTCCGGCGCCCTGGACGAGGACGATGAGGGGCCGCGCGTCCCCGTGCTGAGCATCGTCAGCTACTACATCCCGCATCCGCTCGTCGTGTACTGAGCCGCGCGAGCCCCCCGTCAGGGGAAGCGCGCGATGAACCCCGAGAGCAGGGCGCCCCCCTCACGCAGCGCTTCGCGTGGGGGCTTGGGCTCGCTCGGGGGTAACTTCGAGAGCAGCTCCACCAGCGCTGGCCGCATCTCTTCGAAGGCGGCAATGGCCTCGGTGGCGCTGCCGAAGAAGCGGGTGTGGACCATCCACCCGGAGACGCCACAGGTGATCGCGTGGAAGGAGCGGCTCTCGTCCTGCTCCAGCGTGAGCCGCAGCTGCTCGGCGTACGCCTCGTCCCAGGTGATCGTCCCGCCTTGGGAGCCCTGCATGCCCAGGGTGCTCCCGCCCTCGTAGGGCTGCCATGCCGCGTCTTCGCTCATGAGAACGCCTCAATAGCCGATCTGCGGTTGCCTGGGGCGCCCCGCCTTGTCTGGAACGAACACGGAGCGCTCGGCGTCGCCCGTCACGGTGGCCGCCACGACGACGCGGCCTTCGCCCACGGTCACGCGCTGGGTGCTCGGCTTCGCGGAGGTCTCGTGCCAGGTGTGCAGCACGTACTCGCCTGGGGGAAGCCAGCGCAGCTCGAACCGGCCCGCCGCGTCCGCCTGCGCGTACCAGGGCGAGTCCACCACGTAAATGAAGGCGGACATGGACGCGTGGATGTTGCACAGCAGCCGCACCGGGCCGGGCTCGGAGAACACCTGGCTGCGCGCCACACCTTCTCCATAGAGGCCCAGATCGAACGCGCTGGGCCGGCTGAGCGAGAACACGTTGTGGAACATCTTGTCCTCGTTCACGAAGGCGACCTCGGTGCCTGTGGGGATCACGAGCACGTGCGGCAGGAAGCGCTTGCCCCGCTGGACCACGACTTGACGCGCCGCAGGCTTCGCTTTCGGCGTGGTTCCCTGCGCGCGCGTCAGCCACACCACCGCGCCTCCCGCTCCGGAGGGGCCTCCCCGCACCGTGCCTTCGAGTACCCCCGAGGGCATCGCCCGGGACTTCCGCACGTCCACCTGCGAGGCATCCAGCGCGGGTGTTGGGAGGCCGGGCTCCACGGGAGACATCGGAAGCAGGCGATACCCTGAAGGAGGAGGAGGCATGGGCAACTCCAGCTCGGATGGCTCTTCCGCCCAGGAGGGCAGGGCGAGCAGGAGCGCGATGGGGAGCGCCAGCGCGGCGCGAAGGTGCGAGAGCATGAGCAACGTCACTCCAGGTCAGGGGCTCACTCAGAAGACGTAAATGGCCGAGGCCGTGAACACGTCGTTGTCCACCCGGGGCGCGCCCGCGTTCTCCCGGTTGAAGAGGTACTCGGCCTTGATCGAGAGCACGCTCCAGAAATCCAGCCGCGTGCCCACGGTGTAGCGCGACGTCAGGATGCCCCCGAAGCCCTGGAACTCGGCGGCGCGCCGGTCATAGCGGCCGTACACGGTGGTGGTGCGCAGTGCCTCGGCCTGCACTGGCACCGCGAGCGCCAGCGTCCCGTAGAAGCCATCCACCGCGAAGCCCGAGGCATAGAAGAAGTCCCCCACGCCCGTGTGCTTCCCAGGTGCCGAGCCCGCCTCGTCACGTCCGCGCACGTACTCGGCGGCCAGGCTGAACCACCCAGCCGTGAGGCGCGCGTCGGCTCCGAGCTGTGTCTGGTGCACATGCGCATCGTTCTGATCGTTGCGTGCGCCCGTCTGTCCGCTCAGGCCCAGCTTCATCTGCAGCCGCAACAACTGAAGCTCGTAGCCGAGCCGCGCGCTCACGAAGGGCAATCCCGTCAGGCTCAGGTCCGCCGTCTGGAGGCTCTCCACGCGGCTGCTGCCGTTGGTGACGGCCACGTTCAGCGACACCGCCGAGGACAGGGAAGGCAACTGCCGCCGGTAGAAGGACTTCACCCCGAGTTGGTGCCCCGTGGTGTAGCGGGCCATCAGGGACGGCGTGATGCCCGTGCGGAGCGGGGACTCGTTCTCCAGGTACTCGATGCCAACGACGGAGTCGAAGCGCCCCACGGAGATCGTGAGCTCATGCCCCGAGAACGGGGTGACGCGGCCAAACGCCTGCTGGAGCAACAGCCGCGTGCCGCCGCTGCCTTTCTCGAAGCGCGGCAGGAACTGCGCCCGAGCGAAGACGAGCACTGGCGCCGACGCGGGCTCATAGAAGAGGTCCAGGCTGGCCGTGTTGAGCAGGAAGGATGCGTGCCCCCCGATGTCCACCGTGCGTGGCAGGAAGCCGTTGACGAAGCGTCCCCCGGCATCCAGCGAGGCCACCTCGCCGCGCGAGTTCACTGCCGGAGCGAAAGCATCCGCTCCGTAGTCCGCGGGCACGCGCGTGTCGTCCGGGTGAAAGGAGCTGCCACGCCCCTGGGCCTTGGCGAAACCCACGTCCACGTAGCCGGACACCCGGAACGGTGAAGAGGACTCGGCCTCTGGTGTGTACCCGCTGGGAGCGGAGCTGGAGGTGACCTCGGGCTCAGGCTCCGCGGCCGTGCGAGCCGCGCCCAAGAGCAGCAGCGCGAGCGCTGGGGCGAACACCCTGCGCGCGCTCATCGACCGACCTTCTTTCCGTCATAGAAGAGGACAGGGGAGGTGAAGAGAATGTCCTGGGGCAGGAGGCTCGATGGCGCGAGGTTCGCCTCCACCGCCGCCTGCGAGTCCAGCCAGCGGCACGCCGCCGGGAACTTCTCGGGATCCTGGAAGCAGTCCGGCTCGAGCGCGACCCGGAGCACGTAGTCCTTCGCATCCGCTCGGGCCTCAATGTCTGGGTGAACGTCCACCACGGTGACGCCGCCCTGAGTGCGCAACGTGTCCTTGAGGAGCTCCATCGTGCTTGGGACAAAGGGGCCCGCGGAGGAGGGCAGCAGTGCAAGGTGAGGGCGGCTGAGCGCTCCGAACTGCGGTACGCCGGTCGCGGACACCCGTGCCCCTCGGCCCGCCCCCCGAGGCCCCGTGCCGATCACCGCCGGCAGCCCCAGCGGCGTGGGTTGCCCCTCGGAGCCCGCGCGAGCAAAGACGTACAGCACGGACTCGTCGATGATGCCCGCGCGGCTGGCCTCGGTGCTCCAGGTGAAGGTGCTCGGGCCGAAGTTCAGGTACGGCACCTGCCGCCCGTGCAGCCACGTCTCTCCCTGCCTCGCGCTGCCCACCGCGTCTCCCGTGAGCGGGCGAATCGGCCCCGTGAGGCCCTCGGAGAGCGCAGGCATGACGTCCGCGGGTGCCAGCGGCGCGAGCAGCCCACCACCTCGGTGCATGGGCAGCCCGGCGGACAGGATCGCCGTGGCGCTCGTGTAGCGATCCAGCGGCGTGTCCTCGGGGACGACCACGTAGAGGAGCTCCCAGAAGGGGCTGTAGAAGAGACTCGTCTCCTCGATGTCCACCACCGGCAACGAGTCCTTCAACCGGTACTGCATGGGGTTGGAGGGCTCGTACGCGGTGACGAGCACGTACCAGGGCTGAACCCACACCTCCGGGACGCGCTCCCAGACCTCCGCCACGGCGAACGCCGCGGGACGGCCCTCGCTGAAGGCGGGCAGCACGTTCAGCCCGTCCTGCTCCGCCGACTGGAGCAACGGCGTTGGAGAGAACGGCGGCGACCACTGGGGGATCGGCTGGCTCCGGGGCGTAACCCACTCGCTGGCGGAGTACCCGGCGATGGAGCCCTGGAAGAGCGCCGCCTCCCGAATCTGGCCAAGCGTCCAGACATGAGGCGCCGGCGCGGAGCCCTGCCCCGAGGAGCCACAGGCCATGGCCAGCCAGGGCATGCCGACGATGATCGCCAGGCGCAGCAGCACGATGGGGGCGGACGGCATGGGGGCCTCGCGTGGGGAGCGACGGAGGTGAGCGGGGAAGCGCCCGGCGTCAGCCCGTGAAGGCGTGGCCAAGCGAGGTGGGCGACTCCGAGACGGCAGCCAGAGCGGAGCGGTAGGCGGCCTCGGCGCGCAGCTCCTCGCCAAAGAGGCGCAGCATGGCGCGCTCCAAGCTCAGGGTGTCCTCGGGCTGGATCGCAGGCAGGGCCCGGGCGAACTCCTCGGCCGACTGGAAGCGATCCGTTGGGTGGGGCTGCAGGGCCCGCTCGAGGATCGCCACCGAGGGCGTGGGCAGCCGGGAGATGCGCTCCCAGTGCGGCTCGCTGGGGCCCTCGGCAGCCTGCAGGATCCGCTCGAAGTCGCTCTGCGCGTCGTAGAGATGCTCTCCGGTGAGGCACCAGAAGAGCGTCAGGCCCAGTGAGAAGAGATCCGCGCGCGCATCCACCTCGTGTCCTCGCGCCTGCTCCGGGGCCATGAAGTTCACGTTGCCCTTCACCAACCCCGCCCGTGTCTGCGTGGAGCGGTGCGCGCTCTTGGCGATGCCAAAGTCCAGCAGCTTCACCTCTCCGCGAGCTGAGGCCAGGACGTTCATCGGCGACACGTCGCGGTGGACGATCCCCAGCGGCTGGCCCTGCGCATCCTGCTTCGTGTGCGCGTACCCGAGCGCCTTGAGGACCTCCTGCGCCACGAAGAAGACGGTGGCGGGCTCCAGGGGGCCACCCTCGAGCTCGAAGGAGCGGCGCAACACCGTGTCGAGATCCCGGCCCAGGATGTACTCCGAGGCCATGTAATACTCGCCGTCCACCTGGCCGAAGTCATAGACGGGGACCACATTCGAGTGGATGAGGCTGGCGCCCAGCCGGGCCTCGTCCATGAACTGCGTCACCGAGTCCGGCTTGCGCGTGAGCGGCTCATGCAGCCGCTTGATGACAAACAGGCGCTCGAAGCCGCCATCGCTCCGGGCGAGCGCCAGGTACACCCGCGCCATGCCGCCCTCGCCCAGCGGGCGCAGCAGCTCGTAGCGGCCAAAGGGCACTGGCGCCGCGAGCGACGGCTCGATGCGCGGCAGGGGAGAGGGAAGGGTGGCGCTCGGAATGTCCTGATCCCGGATGGCCGGCAGCGAGCGAGACAGGCGCTGAATCTGGGCCTCCGCCGCGGCGAGCCGCTCCGTCGCCTCGGCCAGCAGCTCCGCCGTGGCCGTGTCCCGCTGAGAGCGCAGCCCGAGCCAGAGCGCGATGCCCGAGATCAGCAGGGCCGTGAACCCCACGGGCAACATCAGCGCCCGCGCCGCGCCGCGCGCCTGAGCGGCCTCGGCCCGGCTGTCCACCCGGGCCCAGAGAAACAGGCCCGGCCCCACCTCGGCCCGAGCCACGGACCACTCACCCTTCGCTCCCGTGAGGGGGGCCTCCTGCAAGTCGGGGGAAGGCAATTGCTGCGAGCTCGCGCCCCACGCCTGCGCCAGGGACACGCCCCGGGCATCGGCGAGAACGAGCGCCGCATGGACCTCCTGTGCCAGAGCCCCCAGCTCCACACTGCTCAAGGGCCGTGCGAGCACCAGCAGGGCCCGCCCAGCCACCGCCGAGGGAGGCACCTCCACCTCCGCCGCTGCGGCCAGGTACGGCACGTCTCCCACCAGGAGCAGGCTCGAAGCCAGCGAGCGGCCCTCCGCCGCAGCCAGCAGCGGCGAGAGCTCCATCGGCCGGGAGACCCCATCCGGAGTGAAGTCGAAGCGCTCGCGTCCTTTGAGGAGCACGTGGAGGGAGAACTCGTCCCGGAACGCCTTCCACCAGCTCTCCGTGCCAAAGGCATCCTGGAGGGTGGCGGAGTCCACGTGCTCGGCGACCAGCGCGCGCACGGGATTCAAGGAAGCACCCGCCGCGGCCCGGGCCTCCACGCCCCGCAGCCGGCGGGTGAGCGACTCGCGGGCCCCGGTGAGCGCCACGCCCACCATCTGCGCTGAGCGCGTCTGGGCCACCTTCTGTCCACGTTCCTCCAGTTTGAGCGTGGCGAAGCCCGCCCCCACGAGTGTGCAGGCGGTAACGAGGACCCCGAGAATGCGTCGGTGCACAGGGCGCATGGTTTCGGTCCGAACGCTGTGCATGCTGGCAGGCACGGCAAGTCCTACATGCCTCGCCCTTTCGGGCAGTCCTTCCACCATCCAACGCGCCCCTGCCCCGGATGATCAGTGGTTGAAAGTCGGAGGGGCCCTGATACGGCCGCAGGGCAGGTCGTGGCCGATTGCTTCTGGGTCCGCCGTGGATACCTCTCCTGCCGATTGCGAAGGCCTTCGCGCTCGCCGAGTGCGCGAGCCCCGCTCATCAAGCAGTCTGGAGGTAGACATGCGCATCGTCCGCAAGGGCACCGAGGTGCTGGGACCCTGGCTGTGCATTGGCGCCCTGGCGGCGCTCGCCGCGTGTGCGCCTCCTGAGCCAGAGGAGCCAGAGGAGCTAGGCACCCTGCGCCAGTCCGAGAAGCAGAACACCCCCATTGATCCAGCGCGTGAGCTCTTCATCACGGATGTCAAAGTGGTGGATGACACGCGGTACACCGCATGGCCCTCCCGGAAGAACACCGAGTCCGAGGGAGCGTGGTCCTTCGGGCAGCTCATCGACGACATGCTGCCGGATTGGCTGCGGACGCCCTACGGACGCTCTCAGTTCATCCTGCGCTGGCTGAAGTCGTGGGAGCAGAGCGAGACGGTGAATGGGCAAGTCATCCCGGCCCGGCCGCTGATCCGCTCCGTGATCATCGACCCCTGGCGCACGGCCAGCGGCTGCAGGGGGCCCGACGATTCCTGCGTGCTGGACATGGCTCGCGCTCCCTTCCGGCTGCTGGCCATCGTGAACCGGCCAGACCTGCGCCAGGTGGCCTCGAATACGTCCGCGGGGCTGGGGGGGCAGGGGCGCTTCATCTTCGGCGCGCTGGGCGCTCAAGGGCAGAAGCTGCCCTTCACCATCATCTTCGAGTACGAGCTCCCCGTCTCCGAGAAGGTCACCACCCTCACGTGGGCGCAGCGCTGGCACCAGCTGGGCAGCCAGCCCTTTGGCGAGCGCTACAACTCGAAGCTCGTCAAGGTGACGCGCGAGTTCACCAAGTGGAACGCGGCGCCCCGCCGGGTGAACGGCAGCGCGTTGCTGCAGATCCGCACCAATGAAGTGCCCTTGTCTCCCGTGACCCCGGGGCTCTGGGAGATGCGCGAGTTCGTCCTCTCCCAGTCGGGATTCTTGAGGACCACCACCGTGAAGCAGGAGGTGAACGCCGAGCTCAACGGCACCACCACGCTCGGCACCTGGGTGAGCTCCAACGCGAGGGACATCCTCGCCGGCCAGCATGAAGTCCCCCGGACATGGCAGGGCCGGGACTTCTTGGCCGCCGCCGCGCCTGTACCGGAAGACCTGGCCTGGAGCGTCCCAGGCGTCTCCGAGCAGGTGCGCAAGGCCTTCGCCCAGGCCACGTGCAGCGGGTGCCACAAGTCCGAGACGGGAACGAACTTCCTCCACGTGCGCTTACGAGAGGTGGGCAGCGCCTCGCAGCTCTCCGCCTTCCTCGCCCAGGAGCTGAGCTCCAGCGGGCCCCGCGTGGCGGACTTCCAGACGCTGCTGAACATCCGCGACCTGGCCCAGGTACGGAACGGGAAGGGCCGGGATCACGGAACCGCCAAGGACAGCAAGGACGACTGATCCGGAGACCGCGAAGAAGGGCGGCCTCGGACGGATGGCGCTCGTACGCTGGGTGGCTCTACAGCCAGGGACGCAGCCCTATGGCTGCGCCTTCGCGTGCTTGTAGAAGAGCACCAACGTGTAGCAGTGGAACTCGTTGTCGCTGGACTGGCAGACCACCCGGTCGACGATCTCCAGATCCGAGTTGCTCTTGATCCAGCGGGTGACGTTCTCACCCAGCTCCTCGCGCTCTTTGGCCTTGGTCGCCGAAAAAACCTTCACGCCCGTGAACATCGTCCCCTCCTGATTGATGCGACGTCGCGTGATCCAGTTATCGCACATGCCGTTACAGGGTGTCAAAAAGCCTGCTCGCCTTGTGCTGGGGGTTTGCAGGTAGGAGAAAGTGCCTAGATTTTCGGAGTCGCATCAGGAGCGAGCCCGGGAAACGGGTCCCGGGGAGGGCGGGCGACGGGGGATGGGTACGTGGACGTGAAGACCAAGAAGGACCTGGCGGTCGATTTCATCAATGCGATCCGGACCATGGATCCGGCCGCGCTCAACGCGCTGATCGTCAAGGAAGCGGGCGAAGATCTGGCCCAGTTCTTCCTCAACTACAGCGCCAACCTCATCTCGAAGGACCCCTCCCGGGTGCTGGAGAACACCTCTTCGCTGATGCTGATGGGCTACCTCATCCGCACTTACGAGGAGAAGAACAACTCCACCCAGAAGGGCCTCTTCCAGAGCTACGCCTACGCGTAACCGGCTCCAGTACGGGCGTCGAGACTCGACAGGCTCCGGCGAGCCTGTTAGGGAGCGGCGCCCATGCTGATCGACCTGCACGCGCACACACATCTCTCCAAGGGCTGCGATCTGGATCCCCGCGCCGTGCTCGAGCGGGCGGCGCTGTTCGGACTGGACGGGGTGGCCTTCACCGAGACGAACACGCAGGACGGCTGTGATGAGCTGTTCGACGTGGGCGCCAAGTCCAAGCTCAAGGTGTTCGTCGGGCTGGAGCTGATCACCGACAAGGGCCAGTACCTGTGCTTCTTCCCGAAGCCGGAGCTGGCGCCCGAGCCCGTGCAGCTGTGGGGCAGCAACCGCGAGAAGCCCTGGAGCGCCGCCGAGTGCCTGCCCAAGGTGAAGTCCATGGGCGCGGCCATCATCGCGGCGCGGCCGTATGATCGGGAGTTTCCGAACCCTCCCATGGACTTCATCCGCTCGCTGAACCTGCTGAGCGGCGTGGAGGGGTACAACGCCAAGGTGAAGCAGACGGCCAATGATCTGGCCGTGGAGGCCGCCGAGTCCCTGAAGCTTCCCTGCACGGGCGGCAGCGATGCGCGCGGCTCGCTGGACGAGGTGGGCCGCGGCGCCACGCTCTTCAAGCGCCCCATCGCTACGCAGGAGCAGCTCGTGGCGGAGCTGCTCAAGGGCGAGTACTGGCCGGTGATGGCAGGCGAGCTGCCCCGGCTCACGCGGCCGGGCGAGGCCCAGGCCGGCAAGAGCGGAGGCAAGCGCGGCGGGGGCGGCGGGGGCGGCGGGGGAAACCGTCGCCGTCGCCGCTGATCGCCGGGGGGCTCAAGGCTTCGAGCCCGGAGTGAGGTTGGGCGGGGGCGCGGACGTCTCCTCCACCTTGACCAGCCGACCATCCGTCAGGAAGGCGTGGCGCAGGCCTCCGGGGTAGATCCACTCCTCGTGTCGCTGCGTGCCCTCGAGCGTGCGCCGGACCTTCTCCGGCGGGCCCCAGGACATCTCCAGCGCCTCGGCCGGCATGTCCTGCACGGACTTCTTCTGGCGGATGGCCTCCCGTACGGGCTCGGGGAAGGCGGTCAGCTGCGCGGCGGGATCCTGCGTGGCCAGCGTGCGCCCCACCTCCGCGAGCACCTCCTCGCGCGTCTTGAGGTTGCCAGGCAGCACGAACACCAGTGGCGGCCCCTTCGGCGCGCCCTCCACGTCCACGTAGACCCAGGGCAGGGTGCGCGGCGAGTAGAGGATGCGCTCGGTCACCGCCCACGCGGTGGGGAACTCGATCTTCCGGATGCGCGCCTTCGAGCCCGCGGGCAGCGTGGCCTCGATGGGGCCGGGGTTGAGCGTCTGCCCCTTCGTGTCATTGAGCAGGAGCACCTCCTGCGGCGGATACGGCGTGAGCAGCCGCTTGGAGGCATCCCCGAAGAAGGGGGTGATGTACATGGACTGGCGCAGGAAACGATCCGCCTCCGGGCCGGAGAGCGTGTGCTCCAGCGCGGCGCGATCCTCCGGCGCGATCTGCGTGTGGGATTTGCAGCCCGGCGCGAGCAGGGCGAGCAGGACGACGAGCAGCCTCTTCACCAAAGCCTCCCAAGACGTGAGAGGCCTTGCTTAGCTCAGCGGCTGGCCTGCGTCAGCGGTTCGGTGGTGCGAACGAGCGCCTGGCACCCCCGCTGAGGAGGGCACACGGGACCACGGCCATCGGGATCCGCCACCAGCAGGAAGCGGCCCAGGCCACGGGCGTCCGTCAGCTCCGGATGGCCACAGAGAGCACAGCGGCGGGGAGGGCGCTTGGTCGGTGGAAAGGGCACGACGCGGAGTGTGCGTCGGCCCTTTACCCTCCGCCAGTTTCCGGCCCGCCTAGCTCTTGCTGCCGCTCGACGCCGCAGCCGGAGCCGCAGAGGAGGAGGAACTGGAGGTGCTGGAGGTACTGGAGGTGCTGCTGCTCGCGGACGGCGTGCTGCTGGAGGGCGTCGAGTTGGAGCTGGAGCTGGAGGACGAACTCGAGTCCGAGCTGCTGCTGGCGCCGTCCTTCTTGGTGGAGCTGTAGAGATCCGAGTACCAGCCGCCGCCCTTGAGGACGAAGCTGGAGCGGCTGACGATCTTCGACAGCGAGCCGGTGGCACCGCAGGCGGAGCACGTCTCGGGAGTCGGATCGCTCACCTTCTGGAGCACGTCGATCGTCTTTCCACAGCTCTGACAGGAATACTCGTAGATGGGCATGATGGAACCTCGTCAGGGCGAAGAGTGATGAGAGTGAGCCGCGAGCTGCTCGCGCAGCTTGCCCGCCATCCCCAGGCGATCCAGGGCACGGAGGACGAGCTCTTGCGGCGCGCCGTGCTTGCGGGCAACGGCGAGCGCGAGCCCCGGCAGATCGTTCGCTCCCGAGAGCTCTTCCTGCACGAGCCCCTCCAGTTCCCGCCGGAGCGCATCCGTGAAGCGTTTCTTGATGCCGAGATCAGCCAGGTACTTGTCGCGGCCGAGCGTGTCCAGCCGCTGCGTGAGGTGGCGCGCGCCGAGGACGTCGCGGCGGAAGCGCTCGCGCAGCTCCTCGACCTCGGCCTGCATGCCGAGCGTCGCGGTGAGCCGCTGCAGCTCCGAGGGGCTCAGGCCCAGGGCCCAGGCCACGCGGCCCGCCGCCCCCTTCTGATCCGTGTACGCGGACAACAGCGCCTGGCGCTCCTTCGCGGTCAGCCGATCCATCAGCTCGTGGCTGCGCAGCACGCTCTCCAGATCCACCAGGGACAATTCGCCCTTGGCCCCGTTGTAGTGCTCGGCCAGCGACTTCAGCAGCGCGAAGCGGTGCTCGTTCTGCGAGAGGGCGGGCTCCAGGATGTCCTTGCCCTCGGTGCGCACCAGCGTCTGGTAGCTGCCCTTGGGAGCAGCCACCTGCGTGTAGCGGCCCCGCGGCTTGGGCAGATCCCGCTTGAGGAAGCGCGAAGAGTCCGTCTCAGTCGGCTCCTCGGCCTCGAGCGCAGGCCCGGTGCGCTTGCGAGGCGCGATGCGATCCTGCACGGACTCGGCGGGCTGACGGGCGGCCTTGCCCTTGCCAGCGGGCTCGGCGGCGGCGCTCTCGGCCGGAGCCGGACGCGGCGGAGGCGGAGCGAAACTGGGAACCTGCGGCGCAACGGGGGCAGGGGCGGGGGTCTTCTCCTCGCGCACCCGGGCCAGTTCCTGCGCCACCTCGTAGTAGCCGCACGCCTGGCGCTGGGCGGCCAGGGGGGGAGGCGTCCCCCTCAGAATGTCGACGACGCCAAAAGGCCCGAGCGGTGATACTTCCGGCTCGGTGTCGGTCAAGGTACGAACACGGAAGTCATCTTCCTCGGAGAGGAGGGCGAGCGCTTCGCGGACTTCAGTCGGGGAGGCGGCGGCCTTGGCGCGCCGACAATAATCGGAGACGGCCACCGCCACGGGGGTCGGCACATCATCAGGCTGCCGTCTTCTCTGCCACTGGCTATTCATGGAAGAAACTTGCGGAAAAATGCTCGTTTACGAGACGGGTTGCCTCTATCTTTCGGTGCGGACGGGTGTCAATGAGCCTGACAGACTCCAATGTAAACAGCCCTTTGGCGGCGCAAGTCCAAGGATCGAACAGGGGCTGGAGGGACCCCAGGCAGGCGGCGTACCGTCCGCAGGGTGGGGCGAGGTGGCGCGATGGCGCTTAGAACCCGTCATCCAATGGTGGAAGTTCCCCTGCTCGAGGGAGGCGCGTTACCTGTGAACAAGGAGTCGAAGGATGCGGTCCTCAACCGCTACATGGCGCAGCACGGGCTGAAGAGCACACGCCAGCGCAGCCTCATCATCGACACCTTCTTCTCGGTGGGCGGGCACCTGTCCGTCGAGGAGCTCTGGAGCAAGGTCCGCGAGCAGGACACCAAGGTCTCGGTGGCCACCGTGTACCGGACGATGAAGCTGCTGAATGACTGCGGGCTGGCGCACGCGCGCAACTTTGGCGACGGGCAGACGCGGTACGAGGCGGCCGCGGGACGCGAGCACCATGATCACCTCATCTGCACGCGCTGCGGGCAGATCGTCGAGTTCGAGAACGATCGCATCGAGGCGATGCAGGACGCGGTGGCGCGCAAGCACGGCTTCATCGTGACGTCGCACAAGATGGAGCTGTACGGCCTGTGCAAGGACTGCCAGCGCACTGCCTCTGAGCGCAAGACCGAGGCATGAGCGTGCTCGTTGGCCGCGCCCTGGCGTGCGCCCTGCTGCTGGGGCTGACCGCGTGCAAGAGTGGCCCTGAGCCCGTCGAGGCTCCCGGAGCTGGGTTTCTGGGAGCGCTGGCGCTTCCTGCGCTGGGGCCTCAGCGAGCCGCGGCGGCGGACCTGTCCGGACGCGTGGTGCTGGTGAACTTCATGGCCACGTGGTGCTTCCCGTGCGTGGCGGAGATGCCGACGCTGGAGGCGCTGCAGCGGGACTACGGGTCGCAGGGTCTCCAGGTGGTAGCCGTGGGGATGGATCTGGAAGGGGCGAGGGTGTTGAGCCCCTTCGCGGACCACTACGAGCTGCGCTACCCGCTGCTGATAGCGGATGAGCGCATCATCTCGGGACAGAGCGCGTTCGGACCGATCATCGCGCTTCCCACCTCGTTCATCCTGGATCGCCAGGGCCGCGCGGTGGCCGCGTGGCAGGGCGTGGCCGGGCACGAGGACCTGGCCAAGGCCATCGAGAAGGCGCTGAAGCGCTGAGGCTCAGTACAGGAACAAGATGAGCAGCGGGGGAATGGCCGACGCCAGCACGCCCGCGCCGAGTGACACGATCATCTGGAAGAAGAAGAGGTCCTCCAGCGTCTCCGCCAGGGCCTCCGCCAGCCGATCGATCCCCAGCGTCTCCAGGTTCTTCACCGCCGTGGGCACATCCGGCGCCGTCAGCGCCGTGCGCAGGGCGACCAGCCCCAGGACGCGCCGGGAGTGCTCCATCAGGAAGCGCTCAAGCCGCTCCGCGCGCGAGGCCGGTTCCTGATCGCTGGCCGAGGCCGCCTCCCGGAGGCGCTCGGCCAGAGAGTCATCAATGACACGGGTAAGGTCGGCCCTCGACACTGCCCCTGTGCCCCGCAGCCGCCGTGCCGCCTGCACCGCCACCGGCTTGATGATGGCGTATAGGTAGCCCACCAGCCCGCGCTCCTGTGTCTGCTGCGCCAGCTTCGAAGTCACGGACTGCAGCATGAGCGCGTAGCCCCCCGCCAATCCCAGCGCCACGGGCGGCAGCACTCCGCTCAGGATGCTCAGCCACAGGGGGATCTCCACACCCTGCAGCCAGCGCGGCAGCAGCAGGTAGCCTACCGCCACCGTCACTCCCACCGTTCCAAAGATCACCGCCCCCTTCACCGCGCCCCACAGGCCTGCCCCCACCAGCGAGGGCACCACCCCCACGAGGGTCTTCAGCCCAGCCCGGGCCACCTTCACCAGCTGCTCCCGCTTGGACAGCGACGGGGAGAGGGGCTCCTCGGTCTTCGCGAGCTCCGTGCTCATGCCGCACGCTCGCCTTCGCGCTCGACGCTGGCCAGCTGGTCGATTTCCGCAGGAGAGGGTGGGGGAGGCAAGGCCTCCGCTGGGCGCTTCCGGCTCCTCAGCCAGAACAGCAGCGCGACAATGCCCAACCCGGCCGCCGCCAATGCCACCCGAGGCAGCAGCCCCAGGATGCCGCTGGAGCGCTTCTCCCTGCGCTCCTTCCACGCTCCGATCAGCGCGAACACCGCGAGGATCACAGACAAGAACAGCGGGGGCGCCGCCACCTTGGTCCCCCAGGTCGCGAGCGCCATGAGCCCCAGCAACGTGGCCAGGATCCACAGCACGATCCGCCCGATCTTCACCTTCGCCACCGCCATCAGCACCTGGCTGACGACCTCTCCACTGGAGCCACTCATTTCGAGCCTTCCTTCAGTGTCCCGGCATTCTTCCAGGCAGCGTGGGTTCTCCGAAAGAGGGGGTGCTACAGGTCTGGAGCAGTTTTCTTGCCCGCACTCGAACCGCTGGTACCTTCCATGGGCTCATGACAGCGCGGCGAAAGTTCCTGGCGGTGGCGGCGGTGCTCGCGGGGGTGCTGTCCCTGGCCTCCGTGGCCGATGCCCGGGGCTTCCGGCGCTACCTGTCGCTGCGGCAGGACGTGGAGTCGCTTCAGGAGCGCAACCGCGCGCTCTCCGACCAGAACGAGGCCCTCCGGCGCGAGATTAGCGCGCTGCGCAAGGACCCCGCCGCCCTCGAGCGCGCCGTCCGTGAAGAGCTCGGCTTCGTCAAGCCGGGTGAGATCGTCTTCCACCTGGAGGAGGAGCCATGAACGCCCTCTCGTCCATCCCGTTGATGCCCAAGGTCGTCCGCCACGCGGTGCGCTCGCTGCCCGCGGCGTCGATTCTCCTGACCTTCGTGCATCTGGCGCGCGATGGCTTCCGCGGCCTGAGCCGCCTGGGGTGGACCGAGGCCTTGCTCGTCCTCTTCCTCCTCGTGGGACTGGGCGCGTCCGGCTTGCGGCGGTTCCGGCGCAGCGCCCTCGGTGCTCCCGTGGAGCTGCGCGATGACCTGGAACTGGGCGGAGGCCTCATCGCCGCCGCCTTCGTCGTGGTCTCCATCGGCGGCGGGGTGCTCTTCCCGCTGGTCTACCTGCTCATGGCCTTCCTGGTGGCCTTCCTGCCGCGCAACGCCGGCCTGACGCTGCTGGGCGCGGCGCTCGTGTTCGACGGGCTCGTCACCCTGGGCGCACGAAAGGGCGGCGACTGGGCCGGGTTCGCCATGCACGCGCTCTTCCTGACGCTCTTCGCGGGCCTGTACCACTCGGTGCTCGCCGCGCGGATCATGGCCGCCCGCCGCGCCGAGAACGACGCTGTCCAGAAGCGCATCAAGGAGGTGGAGGAGCGCGCGCGCACCTTCCGCCTCGTCAGCTCGGGCACCCAGGACAGCTTCTCGGGGATGAACCAGGACGAGAAGTGGCTGGTCGCCTCGGTGAAGGAGATCGAGGGCGCGGTGGGCGCGGCGCTGGAAGTGGCCGAGACGGCCCTGCGCACCCACACCTGCGCGGCCTTCCTGCTGGCCTCGGATGACCGCAGCCTCAAGCTCTACGACTGCCGCTCCACCTCCGAGCGCATCCAGCGCGAGCGCTTCAACGCCGGCGAGGGCATCATCGGCGGGGTGCTCAAGCGCCAGGCCCCGGTGCGGATGAACTCGCCGCACGGGCTCAAGGGCATCACCTACTACGATGGCAGCGGCCCCCAGGTGAACGCGGTGCTCGCGGTGCCCATCCTGGAGGCCAGCGGCCTGGTGCGCGGCGTGCTGGTGGCCGATCGCGTCACGCACGAGCCGTTCTCCGATCAGGACGAGCGGCTGCTGACCACCATCGCAGGCGAGGTGCTGCGCTCCATCGAGGTCGAGCGGGTAATGACGTACATCCGCAAGAGCCGCGATGAGAAGGACCGGTTCTTCCGCGCCATCGAGGAGCTGAACCGCGCGGGCAGCCCGGAGCAGGTGTTCATCGCGGTGCTCGAGAGCGCGCGGCAGCTGGGCAGCCTGGACTTCTGCGCGGTGACGCTGGTGAGCGAAGTCGAGGGCAAGCGGGTGCACAAGGTGGCGCGCATGACGGGTGTCACCGCCACGGGCAAGGCGCTCGAGGGCCGCGCGTTCGCGGACAACAACGGGCTGGTGGCCAATGTGGTGCGCTACGGCGCGCCGCTGCCGGGCCGCGACATCAAGGCCATGGATCGACAGGTCATCTTCGACGAGGAGACGCAGATCCGCGGCCTCGGCGCGCTGAAGATCTTCCCGCTCACGGCGGGCGATCGGATCCTCGGCACGCTGGTGGCGGGCTCGCGCAAGAAGGCGCTGGATCAGGACGTGCTGCGGATGCTCGAGGTGGTGGCGATCCAGGCCGCCCAGGCGGTGCTGCGCGCCCAGCTCTTCGAGCAGATGGAGCGCATGGCCACCACGGACGGCCTCACTGGGCTGCTCAACCACCGGACGTTCCAGAGCAAGGCGGACGAGTACCTGGCGCAGTCCAAGCGCTACCAGCGCAAGGTGTCGCTCATCCTCACGGACATCGACCACTTCAAGAGCGTCAACGATACCTACGGCCACCCCACGGGCGACGCGGTGCTGCGCGGCGTGGCGAAGATCCTCCGCGACAAGGCGCGCGACACGGACATCGTCGCCCGCTACGGCGGCGAGGAGTTCGCCATCATCATGCCGGAGACGGACGCCAAGGGCGCTCAGGTCATCGCCGAGCGCATCCGCGAGGCCATCAAGGCCGAGGTCTTCCAGACGGAGATGGGACCGCTGAAGGTGACACTGTCGCTGGGCATCGCCTCCGGGCCGGACTACGGCTACGAGAAGCAGCACCTCATCGATCTGGCCGACCAGTGCCTCTACTACGCCAAGCGCCACGGCCGTAACCAGTCGGTCACGGTGGCGCAGATGCAGAGCAACGGGAAGAAGCTCCAGATCGCCGAGGCGGGGTAGGGAAGAGGCCGCCCGGCGCTGCTCAGGAGGTGAGGGCGGTGCTCTCGCCCAAGCCGAGGAACCGGCAGCGATCGGCGAACCCGGCCCCCGTCAGCGTGTCGCGCAGCTGATCCTCGGACTCCCGGAAGTGGGTCCACCCACTGCGGTGCACGGGGATCACCACGCGCGGATCGAGCAGGCGGCAGACCTCGATCACCTGCTGCGCATCAAAGGTGAACCGCGAGCGCCCAAGGACGGGAACCTTCGGGAAGCTCACACCGCCACAGTGGATGATGGCCACGTCGACCCGCCGGCTGCTTTGCCGCTGCTGGGTCAGGAACCGCCGAAGTTCCGGGAACATCACCGTGTCGCCGGAGATCCACACGGTCGGCTCGGAAGCAGCCTCGGGCTCGAGGAGCAGCCCGATCACCTCATGGACTTGCGGCGTCCCCCACGGGCCGTGCCTCGCGGGTGTGGCCGTGAGCTTGAGCCCATCGGCGCCATTCGCAAGCCGCGTGGACTCTCCCCATGCCAGGCCCTGCGTCTTCCCACCGACGCCCAAGCCTTCACCGGGGGCACTGCGACGGCCCGATGGCGCCTCCTTCGAGAGCCGGGCCGCCCCCGCTCGCGTCGTGATGATCCGAGAGACGGAGCTCTCGGTGAGCAGCTGGCGGCCCTCGTGATCCAAGTTGTCCGCGTGGTGGTCGTGGCTCAGGAGAACCGCATCGACCTTCCCCAGCTCGCCACGCCCGATCGGCGTCCGGTATCCCTTCTCCGACGAGAACCAGGAGCGCGGCGCGTACCAGGGACCGAAGTTGTACGCGGTCCCCGCTGGATCAAACGCGGGATCCGTGAGGAGCCTCAAGCCCGCCAGTTCCAGCAAGAGGGTGGCCGTCCCCAGATAGGTGGTCTTCATCGTGCCGGGAACATAGCCGAGCGCCTGCGCTCGACGCACCGCGGCGGATCCCTCAGTTCGTGCGCTCGCTGGGAACGAGGCAGGACAGAAAAGCCACAGCCACCAGGAGCATCTGGAAGATCGAGCGGTGCGAGCCCGGGCTGCGACGCGCTGCGGGGGTGGACTGGGGCTTCACGGGGGACCTCCTCTCCGGTGTTCAGACTCTAAATACCGGAACACTCTGACATTCATTCCTCTCCTGTTTTTCCGGAAGCCCCCCTGGACGGCAGCGTCCACCAGAGCACAAACAGCCCCGCCTGCCGCGTGAGGCTCCTGCGGATCCCACGGGGCCATTTCCTGATTGCCTGGGGTGGTGACTTCAACGGACCCTGCCGTTCCCTTGCGTGTCCCACTCGCCGTCACCACCAGCGCCCGGCCCAAGCCCCAGCTGCGGGCCCAGGCCGAGGCCGCCTCGCGGCAGTGGGGCGTGCCGCTCTTCATGCGCCACCCCAAGGAGGGCATCTCCGAGTGGCTCGAGGAGCGCGCGGACGCCCTGCTCATCTTCGGCCATGACGGCGTGACGCTGTGGGATCGCGAGGGCCACCACGGCTTCCACGGAGGCATGGCCCACCTTCGCAGGCTCCGGCTGGCCACGGGCGAGCCGGACACCTTCGTCCGCGTGACGGAGCTGCGCAAAGGTGACGCGGTGCTCGACTGCACGCTGGGGCTGGCGCAGGACGCGCTCGTGGCCTCGCTGGCCGTCGGTCCTCAGGGGCGGGTGGTGGGAGTGGAGAAGAGCCTTCCGCTGGCGGCCCTCGCGGCGGAGGGACTGAAGCGCTACGAGCTGGGGCCGGACTCGTGCCACATCGACGTGGTGCACGCGGACGCGCACGCGTACCTGCGCACGCTCCCCGCCCGCTCCTTTGATGTCGTGGTCTTCGATCCGATGTTCGCCAAGCCTCGCAAGGCGCAGCCGGGCTTCGACGTGCTTCGCCGCTTCGCCGACCATGCTCCGCTGACCCCCGAGGCACTCCAGGAGGCCCGGCGCGTCACCCGGCGCTGGGTGGTCGTCAAGGGGGCCCGGTACTCGGATGACTTGAAGAAGCTGGGGCTCAAGCCAGAGCCCAGCTCCCGCCATACGGATGTCGACTGGGGACGGATCGGTCCAGCCGAGGTAGGGTAGGGGCCACGTGAGCCGCGTCTCCTCCAAACTGTTCGCCGTGGTGGGCCTGCTGTTCGTGGCCTCGGGAATGAGCGGCCTCGTCTTCGAGGTCATCTGGGTCCGCTACCTGACCCTCGTCGTGGGACACACCACGTTCGCCGTGAGCCTCGTGGTGTCCTCGTTCCTCGCGGGGCTCGTCCTGGGCAGCCTGTGGATCGGCCGGCTCGCGGATCGGCTCCAGCGGCCACTGCTCGTCTATGGCCTGCTGGAGGGCGCCACCGCCGTGCTCGCGTTGGGCGTCACCTGGGTGCTCTCGCGGCTGCCAGAGCTGCTGGATGCCGTGGGGCTCGCGGGCGGAGGGCCGCTGCCGGTGCGCGGGGTGCTCTCGTTCCTGGCCGTGCTGCCGCCCACCTTCGCCATGGGCGGCACGCTGCCCGTCCTCACGCGCTTCATCGCCCGCGAGCTGGAGGGCCTGGGCCGCTCCTTCGGCGTCCTCTATGCGCTCAACACGCTGGGCGCGGTGCTCGGCTGTGGCGTGGCGGGCTTCTATTTGATCGGAGCCGTGGGGCTGTGGCGCACCGCCGTCATTGCCGCGGTGCTCAATGGGCTCATCGGTGTCGTCGTGGCGGTGCTTCACTCCCGGCTCCCCGCCCAGACCCTGCCCGCCGCCACCATCACCGCCGCGGCTGCGGAGTCTCCGTCCACCTTCAACCGGACGAAGAGCCAGTTGCTCGTGGCCGCGTTCGCGCTCTGCGGGTTCGGCTCCATCTCCTATGAGGTGCTCTGGTTCAGGGTCCTCTCCACGGTGCTGGACTCCTCGACCTATGCCTTCACCATCCTGCTCGTCACGTTCCTGCTGGGACTGGTGCTCGGCGGGCTCCTGTACTCGCTGCGGCTGGCGGGGCGGGGGAGGGAATTGGAGCTGTTCGTTGCCGTGGAGTCCCTGCTGGCCTTCACCGGGCTGATCTCCATGGCGCTGCTGGGCCTGTCCCGGCCCGTGGAGAGGCTCCTCACCACGCAGCTCAGCGGCTGGGGGCCCCAGGCACCCTACGTGGGCATGTTGCTCCACGCGGCCCTCGTCATCCTCATTCCCGCCTCGCTGATCGGCATCATCTTCCCGCTCGTGGTGCAACTCACCACGAGGCACGTGGCCTCCGCTGCCAGCAACGTGGGCCTGCTGTACTCGGTCAACACCCTGGGCGGCATCGTGGGCTCGCTGCTGATGGGCTTCGTGCTCGTCCCCACCATCGGAACTCAGTGGAGCTTCGTCCTCGTCTGCGCGCTCAACATGGCCCTGGCCCTGGGCGTCCAGGCGCTGGATGCCAGCGCCCAGCCCCGGGCCCGGCGGAGCATGTGGGCCGGTGCGGTGTTGCTTGCGGTGGGCGTGCTCCTGGTGCCTCGCGATCTCCTGGTGCGCGGCTTCGCCGAGCACGTGGACTCTCGCGTCCTCTTCGTCAAGGAGGGCATCGACGGCTCGCTCGCGGTGCTCGAGTACGACAACCAGACCGTTTGTGACTCGGGGCGCTACGCCTGCGGGCCGGGCTGCCGCGAGCGATCCTTCCGCCACCAGCAGCTCCTCTTCGGCTCGGTGAGCTACGCCAACACGGTGCTGCCCCGGAAGCGCTACATGGCCACGCTGGCCCACCTGCCCATGCTGCTGCACTCCGGCCCCCGAGAGGTGCTCCAGGTGTGCTTCGGCACCGGCAGCACCGCGGGCTCGTTCGCCAGCTATCCCGAGCTGCGCTCGCTCACCATCGTGGACACCAACCCGGATGTGCTCCTGGCCGCGCCCCACTTCGCCGAGCACAACCACCACGTGGCCCAGGATCCCCGCACCCACGTCGTCTTCAATGACGGGCGCCACTTCCTGCTCGCCGCCGCGGGCCGCCAGTTCGACGTCATCTCCTTCGAGCCGCCGCCACCGCGCTCGGCCGGCGTGGTGAACCTCTACACCACCGAGTTCTACCGGCTGGTGAAGCAGCGGCTGGCGCCCGGCGGAATCCTCTCCCAGTGGATCCCCTTGGAGCAGCAGCCGGACAACCTCACGCGGGGGATGATCACCTCGCTGCTGGAGGCCTTCTCCGAGGTGACGTTGTGGATTCCCTCCGACTACGAGGCGATCCTCGTGGCCTCGGATCGGCCGCTCACGGTGGACTGGGCGCGCTGGCAGCAAGAGTGGGCCAAGCCTTCCGTGGAGCGCTCGCTGGCGGACGTGGGCTTCACCAGCCCCTACGGCCTGCTGGGCACCTACGTGGCGGGCACGGAGGCCCTGCGCCGCTACGCTCAGGGCTACCCGGCGATGACGGATGACCACCCTCGGGTGGAGTACTTCCTCTTCAACTCGGACCGGCCCTTCCACCCAGAGGAGCTGCTCGCGGTGGGAGAGCCCCTGGGCGCGCGGCTGGCGCCGGCCGAGGGTCTGGAGGCCCAGCGCCTGGCCCGAGAGCGCGAGGCGAACCAGCACGTGTTGGAGTCCACGCGCTTCAAGATGGACAGGGACTGGGAGGCGGCGCGAGCCTCTGTCGAGCAGGCTCGCGCGGCGGTGGGAGACAACACCTTCCTGACCTTCCTGCGGGAGCTGGAGCTGGACTGCCTGCGTCCCACGGAACGTGCCCCCTGAGGAGGCCAGGGCCTCACTGCATCTCGGGAGCCGCGGGCACATCCAGGGCAGCCAGCTCGACGATGAGGTCATCCAAGGGGACGGTTCCACGCTGCTCGTGCCGGTCATCGGCGAAGTGGTACGTGACCCGGACCCGCCGCGTCCCTGCGGGGAGAGCCACCCGCGCGGGCTCGAAGGGCTGGAGGCTGGTGTTCCCGGTCCGGCGCAGCCCGAGCTCGCCACTGGCCGTCGTCTGGAGCTTGAAGGTCTGCCCGAAGCGCGCCACCAGCGTGTCATCGGCCCACAACATGAGGTGGCGGAACACGTCGCCCGTAGGGAACGCGTGTCCGACCCCGCGAGACGCGACCACCGCGACGAGCTTTCCCTGCACCCGCTCCACGCTTAGAGACAGCGCGCCACGCAGGTAGTCTCGATCATACGCCCCCCGGAACGCGTGCGACTTGCCCGGCATGTGACAGTCCTGGCACGAGCCCTCGCCGCCCTGGGCGCGCCACGCGAGCCACTCGCTCCAGGTCGTCTGCATCTTCTCATCCGTGAGCACGGTCTTGCCGTTCACGAGGTCGTGCCCCATGAACTCGTGGCAGTTCGAGCAGAAGGAGGCCTCCCGCAGCTTCGGCTCGAACCGCACAGGGTGGGCGTCCGAAGAGGCTCCAGCGTTGGGCGACATCACCACGCCGTCACGGACGTGGCACGTCACACAGGTGATGCCCTCGTGCGCCAGAGAGGCCTCGGGCACCGAGGCCAGGCTGCGCTCGCGCACCACCTTGGGGCGCCACCGGAGCACCGCCTTCGCCTGGGACTCGAGCGGCGCGTGGCAGTAGACGCAGCGGGCATGGGGCTCTGCGGCGAAGCCATCCAGGAAGATGGCGTTGCCCATGCTGTGCCGGTGGCGCGACTGGCTCCACGCGGCGTACTGCTCGGTGTGGCACGGCTCGCACGTCTCCGCCGAGGTGGCGGGCATGCGCACCGGATCCATGAACGCGCCGAAGTTCCAGGGCGGCTCGGCTCCCGCTGCCGCTGGGAGCAGCAGCGCCCAAAGCACCGCGATCCTCATGAACCGGAGAGGGGAGGCACCAGTGTCGTCACCTTCAGCTCGACGCCGGGGGTGTCCTCCGAGATGTCATACACGGGCTCGGCATCCTCGAGGCGGGTGGTCACCAGCTTCGACACCTTGCCCCCGGTGTAAGTAGGGACCAGCACACTGACGGCCACTTCCTCGCTCGTGCCCTCACCGATCTCATGCTGGGACGTTTCAAAGGTCACCAGCCGCTGGAGCTTCCCCTCCGAAATGAGGGCCACGCCTTGCAGGGTGGTGGTGCTCGTGGTGCGCTCGCTGACGATCTGCTTGTAGGTGAAGAACACCTTCTTCGGGTCCGTGGCCGAGCCCTCGAGCAGCAGCAAGTTGGAGAGGACCTCCTCCTCGGAGCCCGAGGCGTACTCCATGCCCGGGACCGGTTCCGGCGTGAGTGAGCCCTGTCCCTGGGCTTCGAAGAGCGTCATGTCCGCCGGGTGGAGCAGGGGCTCGAGCAACCGGGAGAAATAAAGGCCCTCGGGCTGGACGGTGGGCTTCTGCTTGACCACCGAGTACCACTTCCCAGTCTTGGGGGGACCCGCTCGCGAGAGCGCCTCGAGCTCCTTCAACAGCGCCTGCTCCTCCGCGGACAGGGGCCCCTGGATCTTCCCTTGCTGGACCTGCTTCAGGAGCGGAACGTATTCCTCCGAGAGCACCTTCGTTTCGTACTCTCCGTCGTCGTCCTTGTCCTCGACCTTGGAGAAGCGACTCGAGAGGAACTCGTTCTCCCACTTCCGCTCGAACTGCGTGGAGGCGTAGGGGTAAGTCTTCGGAAGGGAGGCGAAGTACTTCGCCGTGGCCACGCGGCCCTTCTTCCACTGGAGCATGCGCTCCCGCTTGCCCTTCTCGACGGTGGGGTTGTAGGGCACGTCGCTGTCCACGAACACCTGCACATCGGAGATGCAGGTGTCGCGGTACTTCGAGCCGGGGTGGACACTGTCGAGGGTGAGCACCACCTCGGCAACACCCGCCGTGACGGGGATGTCGAAGGACTGAGGCCCCATCTTCCGCTCCAGGGTGAGCTGCTTCTTCGCGGACGGCTGGCCGCCGGGCCCCGCCACGGTGACGGTGAGCTGCTTGGCGGCGGCGTTGGCGCTCAGGAGGTTGGAAGACTTCTGGTAGCCATTGAAGATGACCAGGCGAATGGCTCGCGCCGAGCGGAGATCCGACACGGGGATCGTCAGCGACTCGCCGATCCCGTCGCCCTCGGCACCCTCGACCCAGGCCGTCTTCGGATCGTCATCGAGCACGTAGCTCGGGTGGTAGTTCTCCTCGTACTTGTTCCAGTTGCTCTTGAGGAAGCTGCTGGCCGAGGCCTCCTCCGCGTAGAGGCGATGGAACTCGCCCGCGGCTGCGACGCCCGGCAGGAGGAGGGTGAGAAGAAGGGACCGCATGCGAGGGACCTCTGCGTGGCTGGAAGAGGCCTCACACTAGCGCTCGCTGTCCAGGTGCGCCATCTGCTGCGCCTGGTAGCGCGTGCCCGCCACCGCCGAGGCGGGCACTGCCTTCTCGAGGTGGGCGAGTTCGTCGGGAGACAGCTTGATCTCGAGCGCCCCGAGCGCGTCCTCGAGCTGGCTGCGCTTGCGAGCGCCGATCACCGGGATGATGTTCTCGCCCTTCGCGAGCGCCCAGGCGATGGCGAGCTGGGCCGGCTTCACGCCCTTCTCCGCGGCGATCCGCGCCAGCGCATCGATCAGCGGCTGGTTTCGCTCCAGGTTCTCGCCGCTGAAGCGCGGCATGTGTGCGCGGAAGTCCCCCGGGCCCGTCGGCTTCACGCCGGTGAGCAGCCCTCGCGCCAGCACGCCATAAGCCGTCACGGCGATGCCGAGCTCCTTCAGGAGCGGGAAGATCTTCTCCTCGGGGCCTCGGCTGATGATCGAGTACTCGATTTGCAGATCCACGATGGGGTGGACCGCGTTGGCCCGGCGGATCGTCTCCGGTCCCACCTCGGAGAGTCCAATCTTGCGCACGTAGCCGGCCTTCACCAGGTCCGCGATCGCACCGATCGTGTCCTCGATGGGCACCGTGGGATCCAGCCGCGCTGGGCGGTAGATGTCGATGTGGTCCACTCCCAGCCGGACCAGGCTGTAGGAGAGGAAGGTCTTCACGGAAGCGGGGCGCGCGTCGAAGCCAATGAACGAGCCCTCCGGCCCACGCAGCGCGCCGAACTTCACGGAGAGCTGCGCCTTGCCCTTGCGGTCCTTCAGCGCGCGGCCAATCAGCAGCTCGTTGTGCCCCATTCCGTAGAAGTCGCCGGTGTCCAGCAGCGTGACACCTCGATCCAGCGCGGCGTGGATCGTGGCGATGCTCTCGTTCTCGTCGGAGTCCCCGTACATGCCCGACATGCCCATGCAGCCCAGTGAGATTGCTCTTGTCATGGCTTCAAGGTACGCAGGGCCTTCGCATGAAACCAGTGAATAGGATGGATTTCACACATGCCTGAGATTTATGGGCGAAACCTCGATCTCAACCTGCTTCGAGTGTTCGCCGTCGTCGCGGAGAACAGGAGCGTCACCCAGGCCGCCGCGCGGCTCTACCTCACCCAACCCGCGGTCAGCGCGGCGCTGCGCCGGTTGAACACCGCTGTCGGCGCGCCGCTCTTCGTCCGGCAGGGCAGGGGGCTCACGCTCACCGCCCGAGGCGAGCGGCTGCTGGCGAGCATCCGTCCGCACCTGCAGGCCCTCGTGGACGCGGCGCTCGAGCCGCCCACATTCGATCCTCGGACGAGCGAGCGCACGCTCCGCCTGGGGCTCTCGGATGCCGCCGAGCTGTGGCTGCTCCCCGCGCTGCTGCGGGTGCTCGAGAGAGAAGCGCCACGCATGAGGGTGATCTCGATCCCCGTGCAGTTCCGCAACGTCGCCGCCACGCTCACGTCCGGCTCCATCGATGCGGCGATCACCGTCGCCGACGAGCTCCCCGGCAGCATCCACCGCCAAGAGCTCTTCTGGGGCGGCTTCGTCTGCCTCTTCGATCCCCGGCACGCCCGGCTCAAGCGCACCCTCACCGAGGACGTTTACTTCGGCCACGAGCACGTGGTCGTCTCGTACAACGGAGATCTCCGGGGCGTCGTCGAGGACGTGCTCCAGAAGTCGCGGCGCGTCCGCTGCTCCGTGTCGAGCTTCGCCAACCTCGGCGCGCTCATCGACGGCTCGGCGCTCCTGGCGACGGTGCCGGCGCTCGTGGCGCAGCAGCTCCGCACTGTGCGTCCGCACTTGAAGACCGCGACGCTCCCGTTCGGTCTCCTCGGCGCGCCCATGGAGCTGCTCTGGCCGGCGGCCGTGGATGACGACGAGGCTTGCCGCTTCGTCCGCGATCAGATCGCGCACATCGCGAGCGAGGTGGTGCCCCGCTCGCGTCAGGCGTAACGCCGTCCGATCACGGAGGCCCGTAGCCCTGGCGGAGCGAGTTCAGCTCCACCGCCGTGGCGTAGATCTGTGCCCACGTCTTGAACTTCCACTTGTCCCCGAAGCCCTTCTGATCGTTGGCGTAGTCGAACAGGTCCTTGCGGAACTGCGCATCGGCGGCCTTGCGCGCCTCGGGCGCCAGCGGCGTGCCCTTCTTCGCGTAGTACCGGAGCAGATCGTACCCGTAGTCGTGCGTCTTGGCCGCCGGGTCGAACTCCTTGTCCGGGCCGATCTTCCCAGGCGCCGAGGCATCACCGAACGGATCCTGCATCCGAGGCCCGTGCTTCGTCTGGATCTGGTAGGGCTCGTAGCCCATCACCTGCTTGAAGTCCGCCGGAGGAGGACGCGCGCCCGTGAGGTACTCGCTCATCAGCTTGCCGTGATCCCCGGCGGGCGCCGCGGCCACCTGCGCCGTGCGCTGCACCGCGGATGCGCCCTCGAACGTGTCACGCGCGAAGGGCTTGGGAGCCTCGGCCACCGTGGGCCGGTTCGGGGTGCTCACCTCAGGGGTAGAGGCCAGCGGGAGACGGGGGGCGACGCGTTCCGTGCGAGAGATCATGGTGGGCTCTGGGGGATGGCTTTCTTAAATTGTCGTAAAATGTAGGCCTAAAGTTGCTTCGTCCCGTACACCGCGAGGCGCGGAGCGAAAGGATCGCCTGTGGAAACAGACGTTTACCGGGAGTTGGAGCGCGCCATGCTCCACCTGGAGCACCAGGAGGATGCGCAAGCTGAGCAGATTCTTGCACCGCTGCTGGAGGCTCATCCCGAACATCCGCAGGTGCATCTGCTCATGGCCATGGCACTGGCAAAGACAGCACCGGGGCGCGCGCTAAGTCATACAGAGAAAGCACTCCGAGACACAGATCCCGAGCGGCGGCGGCAGGCTGAAGCCTTGCGGCGCGTGCTCTTGGATCATGTCTCACCATGACTGGTTGGATGAAACACAGACAAGCGTCCGTGATAACGGACAGAGGGGACAGGTTGACTCAACGCGGCGCTGAGCGCCTCCTTGCCAGGGAGTCTTCAGAGGGGACACAATCCGTGTTCTTCGATTTTCTTCCAGTGCCCGGCTTTCCCCTGTCCCGTGAAGGAAGACCCTATGTCGAATGCAGTGAAGACCTTCCGCAACGCGGCCCTCGTGGCTGCTGCGATGACCGCGCCTGTTGCCTTCGCTGGCTCCTCTGGTACCGGCGACGCCGCGTGCGGCAGCACCGCCGCTGGCTGGAGCGCCCCCAACGGCGCGCTCGTGCTCAGCCGTGGCGGTGGCGGTGGCCCAGTGGCCGCGGTGCTGGATGCGGTAGGCGAGTACCGGACGCACTCGATGTTCTCTCACGGCCCCGGCGGCGATGTGACGCACGAGACGATGTACACGCCGGGCACCAACGGCTGGCCTACCTACTGCAGCACGCCGCTGAAGGCCGGCGAGCTGACCTCGGGCTATCCGGGCGCGGGCCGCATCAACCAGGGCGCCATCTATCAGTACCTCTACGGCGGCAGTGGCAGCCTCCAGTACCTCGGCTATCAGCGCAGCCGCAACTCCGCGGGCTACAACACCAACGGGGAGAGCGTCTCCAACTGGCTCCTCAGCTCCATGCCGACGGTGGCGGCCACGTCCAAGCAGAACGGCGGCGTGACGCTGCAGCGCTACCTGGGCCCCAACGGCGCGCCGCTGAACTACGTGCTCTATCAGTACCGCGACCTCGAGTCGGTGAACTATGGCGGCGCCGGCTGGAACAACGGCATGGTGTGCTCCACGATGCTCGCCCACGCGCAGTACAAGGCGGGCCTCGGCGTGGTCGACGCGTACACGTACGATCACGGCAAGCTGCAGACGGCGGGCAACTCGCTCTACAACTCGGTGCAGAACGAGTGCAACACGGGCCTGGGCTTCTGGTCCAGCGTGGGCTCCACCATCACCTGCTTCGAGAACATCTGTGACGACGCGGGCCGCCAAGTGCGCAACTGTATGGCCGCGGGCCGGTGCGACACGGACGACGCCAACGTCTGGAACAACATCTCCAACAATGGGGCCACGGTGTCGCGGTCCATCAGCCCGGATCGGCTCGGTGGCTGGAGCGGCCACCCGTACACCGGCACAGGCGTGAGCGTGTGGGCGTACGACACCACCAACACGATCCAGTGGAACTCCGGCGGCAACGTTTACGGGTGCTGGTTCTAAGGACGGAGCAGTGAGCGAGAGCAGGAGACGGAAGGCGGGAATCGCCGCGGTCGGGGCGTGCGTGGTGGTGGCGCTGGTTGTCTGGCTCTGGCCGGGGGACACCCCTCCCGCCGTGGCCACTCCGCCGCCGCCGGCCATGCCCGGTCCGAAGGTGGCGGAGGCCCCCCCGGCTCCTGCTCCGAAGCCCGAGCCCACCGCCCCCGAGGCACCGCCTCCGCCCGCCGAGGCGAAGGCGGACCCGGCCGCTCCGGTGATCGACGAGATCACCGTGGAGAAGCCCGAGGTGTGCGAGGGCGAGGAGAACCTGATCACTGTCCGGGCCCACACCCCGGATGGATCGGATGCCTTCCTGCACTACACGATCGGTGGGCGGCAGGGGCAGCGGGCACCGGTACGCTCGTGGATCGCGGATGACGGCGAGCAGCCGAAGCTGGAGGTGCTGGTCTTCGGCAAGGACAACGTCACCACGCGGGTGGAGGTGCCTACCTTCACGGTGAAGCCGTGCAAGCCCCCGCGCATGGCGCTGATCACCTTCAACCTCCGGGCAAACACCTGGGGCGAGTACGACTTCGACGTGAAGCTCGTGGAGAACCCTCCGCCCGGGAACGTCTCAGTGGTGCCGTTCAAGCCACGCTCGTACGAGTGGACCTTCGGGGACGGGGAGACGATCACCACGGACGTGCCGCACGTCACCCACAGCTACGAGGGCCGCAAGCAGGAGGCGATGTACTCGAACCTCCTGATCCAGGTGAAGGTGCATGGCAGCAGCGGGGAAGAGCCGGTGGTGGGGCGCACCTCGCTGCAGTTGCTCAACCCGGCCTACGAGGATCTGGCCACCAAGGGCGTGGTGACGCTGCTGGTGCAGCTCACGCCGCGCTTCCCGGAGCTGGGCAGCGATGGGGTGGTGCGGCAGAAGGTCCGGATGTTCCACACGCAGGACCGGCCCGTGTTCGTCCACAACACGGTGAGATTCCGGCACCTGATGGCCCCCACAGCGCCGTCCCCGGAGCAGGTGGTGGATCCCTCGTCGCTGCTGGGCACCAGCATCGTCCCGCCGGGTAAGGGCATCGAGTTCGACGTGAAGCTCGACACTCATAAGGATCCGGACGTCTTCTCCCTGGAGTACTACGTGGAGGGCAAGGACTCCGAGGGCCGGCCCGCGCGGGGCGCGTTCTCGGTGATGCGCCCGCCGGCCAAGCCCACCAAGGAGAACAACAACCCGGTGGCGGACCCGCTGCTGAAGGCGAAGATCCTCGCGGCGCGGAAGATCCTCAACCGGCCCTATGTGACGGACGAGGATCTGTGGGCCCTGGAGCGCCAGGGGAAGTTCGCGGAGCTCAATGCGCAGTACAAGGCCCAGCAGGCCCAGGCGCAGCCCGAGGACAAGCGCGATCCCCGGGCCAAGGATCCCGGGCCTCCGCCCGAGGGCCCCACCGCCACCCCCGGCACGAAGGACGATCGCAAGCCGAACGCTCCGCCCAAGCCGGGCTCGAAGTAGGCGAGGGCGGTGGTAGGGTGCTCCCACGAGGAGACTGATGACCGAGCTGGAGCCACTGCTCAAGCGCATCGAGCAGCTCACGCCGTACTTCGGGAGGGCCCGCGACGATCTCACGGCGCTCACCACCCGGGCCCGGCACCAGGACTACAAGGGGGCGCTGCAGAACGCGCGGCTGGTGGTGGAGATGATCCTCCGCTCGCTGGCCACCACCGAGCTCAAGCACACGCCGGGCAAGGCGATGCTGGACGAGCTGCTCTCCAAGTTCCGGCAGCAGGCCCACGCCAGCGTCATTCCCACCAACATCCTGGCGCACATGGGCACGGTGCAGGCCTGGGGGAACCTCAGCTCGCACGATCACGCGGGCGGCCTCCACGAGGCCGGTGTGAAGGTGGGCCTCGAGGATGCGCTCACGGCCCTCAACTCCCTGGTCGCGATCCTGTCCTGGTATAAGGAGCGCTACGCCCAGGAGCCCGAGAGCCCCGTGCCCGCCGCCCCCTCCGAGCCGGTGGCTTCCACGGCGGCTCCCCCGAAGGCCAGCCCTGCCAACAACCGGCGGCTGGCGCTCGTGGGTGGAGCGCTCCTCGCGATCCTCGTCGTGGCGCTGGGGCTCTTCTCGCTCCATGCCTCCGAGAGAGCCGCTCAGCTCCGGAAGCAGCTGGACGTGCTCGTGACGGAGAGCGGCGAGCCTCCAGTCCCGGCCGCCTGCAAGGAAAAGGATGCCTCCGCGGTCGAGGCCCTGGTGGCCGTGGTGCCCAAGCTCTCGGATCAGCTCCCCGAGGCGTCACGTCCCCAGGAGGCCAACGCAGCCCTCGAGACGCTTCGTGCCCAGAGCCAGCGCTGGGGCCCGGAGGGTTCCTTCTTCGTGGCCAAGGCGAGCTTCCTGACGGGCCACCCGGATGCCGCGGCCATGAGCGCGGCGCTCGAGTGCAAGGACTTCGCGGCGGCCGAGAACCTCGCCGGGAGGATGGCGGCGCTCGCCAATGACTGGCTGGAGAGCGCGGAGCACTACCAGCGGGCCGCGGAGCTGGACGCCCGGTTCTGGAAGCCGCGCTTCAACCTGGGGCTCCTCGCCCTGCAGAAGCAGCGCGTGGAGGAGGCCGTGCAGTTCCTGGAGCGCGCGACGGAGCTGGCCCCGGAGATCCCGGAGGTCTCCCTCTTCCTGGGGCATGCCTACGCCGCGAGGGCTCAGGCCTCCCAGTCCGCTGGAAAGCAGGAGGAGACCGTGGCGGATCGGGATCGCGCCAAGGCCGCGTGGTGCCGCGCCCGGCAGAAGGGATCCCGTCAGGCCGAGTTCTTCTGCAAGTAGGGCGGACTCACTTCATCAGGCGGGCCAGATCCGCGGAGGCGAGCACGAAGTCCGGCTGCTCCTCGAGCACCGCCTTCAGCTCCTTCTTCGCGGTCTCCACGTCCTTGCGATCCTTCGCGTCCAGGGCTTTGGAATAGCGCAGCGCCGTCTTCGTGGTGAGCCGCCGCGCCATGCGAGAGGGCGTGGACCCATGGGAACCGCCAGAGGGCCCGGGAGCGGGCTCCTTGGACGGAGCGGTGGCCTTGGCGACGAGCTCCTCGAGCACCTTGTTGATGTCCTGCGACAGCTTCTGTTCGAGCGTGAAGAAGTCTTCCGCGCTGCCCCGGGCTCCCAGAGAGCGGAGAATCTGGCCCGTCTTCACCTCGATGACTCGGGCATCCACGCGGAGGCTGTTCAGCAGATCGAAGTAGTCGCCCATCACCAAATACTGGGCGCCCAGCAGCTTGCCGAGCTTGGCCACGGTGTCCGCATCGAACTTGGAGGACTGGCCCAGCTCCAGCTCGTCCAGAATCTCCTGGAGCCGCTCCCGCTCCACCAGCTTCACCGTCCCGAAGCCCGACAGATCCGAGATCAGCATCTGGGCCAGCCCCTTGCGGAGCACCTCCAGCTCCGGCGTCTTCCCGCCGTAGCCGAAGTAGAGGACCGCGACGGTGGGCTGCTCGGCGGCGGGGGCGGGCAGTGCCAGCAGCCCGAGGAACAGACACAGAAAACGCACCGGAAGCGAAGAAAAGGAACGCACGAATCAGGATTCTGGCACGGAGGCACCTGTATGCTGCAACCCGATGGATGCCAGGTTCCGGCAGAGCGTTGAGCTGCTGTCCCGAGAAGATCAGGTCGAGTGGAGCACCGAGAAACCCGCCCCCGGGGCCGAGCCCGGCCCGAGAGAGCTGTTCATCAGCGTGGGCGCCCGAAGCGAGTCCTTGCCTGCCCATCCGCGCATGCTGTCGTGGAAGCTGCCGCAGTGGGTGCGTCGCGGGATGCACGCGTCCACGGGCGCGGTGCTGATGGCCGGAGCGGAGCTGGATGCCTTCGCCGCCGAGGGCTCCTCCGGGCCCATCCGGCTGCGCATCCACGAGGCGACCCTCGATGCGACCACGGCGGCGCTGCTCGCCATCTACCGGATCCTCCACGGCCAGTTCCCCGAGGGCGCCGAGGCCTTCAGCGAGTACATCAGCGCGTGGGAGCAGGGCCAGACCGAGCTGGCCGGAGAGTACGAACGGGCGTTGGGGCCGGTGTTCTACGCGGCGCTGCGCCTCTGGCCCTCGCAGCTGGGCCGGCCGGCCCGTCCGGTGCTCGAGCTGCTGGCCGCCGCGATGGCGGTGGTGCGTGATCGCTCCGAGCTGACGAGGCTCCCGGAGTCCCTCGTGCCTCCGCCGGTCACCCGGCGCCTGAAGGCGGACGGCCTGCTGTACAAGGCGGAGCTGTCGCGCGCGCAGCGGGTGCAGCTGGACATCCCCCTGGCCGAGGCCAAGGACGCCCCGGTGCGCCGGGTGGATGCACTCTTCCTCTCGTCGTTCCAGGACGTCACCGTCCTCAAGCTCCTGGCCCGCTCCGACACGGAGTACACACACTATGGGCAGGGCTTCGACTTCATGGCCGTCCACGCCCCCCACGTGGAGACGGCCTATTACCGGCACACCCTCTCGCTGGCCCCCGAGCGCGCAGGCACTCTGGCAGGCCTCGCCGAGTGGCTGGACACGCTGGAGGGAGATCAGCTGCCGAAGGGTGGCCCTCGGGCGCGAGGGCCCAAGCGCTTCGAGCACCAGCCCAACGACTACTCCGATCCCTGGTACACGGATGGCTACACGAGCTCCACGAGCCGAGCCACGCTGGTAGCCCCACCGTATGCGGGCACACGCCTGACACGCCGATCGCTGTGGGAGGCGCTCTGGAGTCGGTACAACGTGGGCCGCAACGTCCCCATCCTCCGGGCCCACACCGTCTTTGCCCGGCCCTTCCTGTGGAAGGGCGGAATGCCGCACACCGAACTCCTGGCACGAGGCTTCCGCCGCCGTGACTTCTCGGAGCAGGCGGGAACCTTCCACCCGGCCGTCACCCAGTCCTTCCTCGGGAGCTCCTCGGAGGCGGATGTGGCGCACTACGAGCAGCCCTCCGAAGGGCAGACCGTGCACGTCTCCGTCTACCCGAACCAGCTCGTCGTGGTGTGGATCGAGCAGCCTCGGAAGGAGGAGATCTCGCTGTACGCGCTCGCCCAGGAACAGGCGGCGCTCGCCGAGGGGCGGGCACTCTGGGAGCTGACACCCCTGAAGGAGCTGAGGCCCTCGCTCGAGCCGCTGGGCCCGGAGCGGTGGCTCGTCTACGGCGCCTACCGGATCTCCCGAGGCCGCTCGTCCATGCTGGATGACTCGCGCTCCATGCAGGGACTCTTTCACGCGCTGGCCTCGGGGACGGCGCCCACGCTGGAGCGGCTGCCCTCGGAGGCCGCGGCGGAGAGCCGCCGGGTGCTGAAGGACGCGGCTGGAGAGACGGAGCACTGGCTCACCCCCACGGGAGGGGCCCGGGTGGAGATTCTGCTCGAGGCGGAGGAGGGCGCGCCGCTGCGGTGCGATCAGGACTTCCTCCTGTTCCTGCTCACCACCGGACAGCGCTACTCGGCCTTCGAGATCAGCCGGAGGATGGCCGAGGTGGAGCAGCGCTACCGCACCTCGCGTTGGCAGAGCCTGCGGCCGGCGCGCAGCGTGCGCTCGGACGTGATGCTGTTCACCAACTCGCTGTGGCACTCACGTATCGGCGAGGATCCGGATCTCAACGCGCGCTACCTGGCGTGGCACTCGCTCCACGGCATGCAGGAGACCGTGGCGGCGATGAGGGATCAGGCCTCGGAGCTGGACCAGTACAAGCGGGACCAGTTCGACCGGATGGTGGGCTTGCTGGTGTTCGTCTTCCTGCCGGTGAGCCTGGCGTGTGGCTTCTTCTCGGGAGCGCAGTTCCAGGATCTCAGCCCCTCGGTGGGCATCCCGGGGACGACAACGGGGTGGATCGTCTTCCTCGGGTACACGGCGGCCTTCACGGTGCTCGTGTTCGGCACGGTGGCGGCGGCGCGGCTGCTCAGCTGGCGCCGGCGCTGAGGGCTCAGGGGCTCGTGGCCGGGGCAGGGAGGCAGTGGGGCACGTAGTTCTTCAGGTACCCCGCGAGATCGCCCTTGCTGCCGCCCAGCTCCAAGAAGCGCGGGGAGAGCGAGTGAAAGGTGGCGCAGTCTCCCGCGCGCCCGGCAGACAAGGCGGTCGAGACGAGGACGCCACGGATGACGAACTTGGCGTCCTTCGCGCCACTGCACTTCGCGTCCAGCTCTTCGAACATGGCGCGAGCGGCCTTGTAGCCCTGGGTCTGCAGGCGCCGGTTCAGCTCGTGGTGGTAGCCCTCGCGGGCGGCGGGCATGTCGCACGAAGCCAGGGCCACGTTGTATTGCGTGCCCGCGTTCTCGCGGAGGTTGGGGCCCACGCCCAGCGCTGTCTTGATCTTGTTGCTGATCCACGGGAAGGCCCTCGCGGACGGGAAGCGATCGAGGAACAGCTGCCACTTGGCGACCGCCTCTTCCACATGGCCTCGAAGCATGAGGGCGTCTCCATACAGCTCCAGAACCTGACGGGCGCGGGCTTCCTGCAACCGCGGAATGGTGGCCTCGGCCTCCTGGAGGGCCTCGTCCAGCAACTGAAAGCCCTCCTTGAGAACGGAGGGATCCTGGTCCGCGAGCGTGGGAGCCATCTGGAAGGACTCGGAGCTGGTCCGGTACCGGCCCATGAGGAGAAACTCCGCCACGGAGACGGGCGCGTCGTCCTCGTAGGCGAGGGAGCCATACTTTGCCTGGCGCAGGCGCTCCTCGTCCTCGGGTTGGAGCGTCAGGCTCATGGACGAGAGGTAGGGGGCCCCCTCGATGACCTTGTGGAAGCGGCGGAAGTGCTCGCGGTTCTCCTGGACGTAGGCGATGCCTTGCTCGTGCCAGAGCCGCAGCAGGGCGAGGACCTGGGCCTCGTGGCCGGGCAGGATGACATTCGGGTGCTCAGTGCCCAGGTGCGGCTTGAGCTGGCGCAGCAGGTACTGCAACCGGACCGATCGGTAGCCCAGGCGCATGAGGGAGCCTTTTTCATCGAGGCCCTCAGCCGGGGTGGAGCGGAGGAACTCCTCGGCGCTTCGTCCGAGCGCTTCGCTGACGTCGGAGAGCACCTCCCCCCGCTTCGCCTCCGAGGCCTTCAGCCGGGCGAGGAGCTGCTCATGGCGCTCGCGCGCGAGCAGGAAGGTGGGAGCCTTGCTAACCACGGCGGCGAGCTGCACGCGGGCTTCTTCGAGCTTGCCCTGGTCCACGAGATCGATGCCCTTGGAGTAGCTCAGCAGGGTATCGACGTCGGGGGTACGGCTCTTGAGGCGGGGAGGGCCGGGGAGCTTGAGCGCGAGGCCGGTGACGAAGCGGGTCACCAGCTGCTGCTGGAGTTCAAAGAGCTTGTTCTTGAGGCCGACGACCTGGCCGGTGACGAGGACATTGCCGGTCTGGAGATCGAACATCTTGATATCGATGCGCAGCTGCGGCTCCATGGCTTGAAAGGAGCCGGACACGGCGTACTGGGCGCCAACGAGCTTGCCGAGCTTCACCGCGGTCTTTGCATCGAAGTACTTGCTGCGCTGGAGCTTCTGCTCATCGATGATCGCCTGGAGCTTCTCGCGCTCGACGAGCTGGAGCTGCTCGACGGCGGACAGGTCCGTCACCATCATGTCCGCGAAGCCCTTCTGCAGGACGTTGAGCGAGGAGTCCCCGGTGTTGTTGTCGAAGTAGAGGACGGCGACGACGCGCTTGGGCTCTGAGCCCTCCGCACGGGCGGAGAGCAGGGGGAGAAGCAGGAGGCACAGCACGACCGCCCCAAGGCGGGAGATGAGACGCATGGAGGGGAGATTAGCGAGTTCCGCGGCGCGGGTCGCTGCCAGGGCCTTGATGAAGCCTACCGAGCGCGTAGCCCTTCAGGGTGGACTCCACCGGTAGCGGGGACATGCCTCATGAGGTAGGGTCGAAAACGCACGACCTCATCCGTCTCATGGAGGCGCTACATGGCCCGAGAAGTCCCCGCTGTCGGCTCCACCGTGGGCTCCTGGCTCATTCTTGAGCGCATGGACTCGGGGAGCTTTGGCGTGGTGTTCCTGGCGCGTCGTTCCGAAGCCCCTGAGTCCCCTCCCGTGGCGCTCAAGACGGCGAAGATGCCCAACGATGCTCGCTTCGAGCGAGAGGCCGAGTTACTCCAGCGCTGCCCGCATCCGAGCATCCCTCGCTTCGAGGACACGGGCCTGTGGACGGGGTCGGACGACTGCCAGTACCCCTACCTGGTCATGGAGGCAGTGCGAGGCCGAAGTCTGTACGACTGGTTCCAGGAGCGGCAGCGCTCCAACCGGGATGTGCTGAAAGTCACAGCCCAGCTCGCGGATGCCCTGGCCACGGCCCATGCTCGCGGCGCCATCCACCGGGATATAAAAGGAGGCAACATCCGTGTCACTGCGGAAGGCCGGGCCGTCCTTCTGGACTGGGGCTCGGGTTGGTTCGCTGGCGCGGAGCCACTCACGGACACCCCTGCACCTCCGGGCACGACGGCCTATCGCTCTCCGGAGCAACGGCGCTTCTCCTATTGCTTCCGCATGGACATGGAGGCCCGCTGGCAGTCCAGCGTCTCGGATGATCTCTATTCCCTCGGCGTGGCGCTCTATCGGCTGGTGACGGGCAAGTATCTACCGCCTCTCACGGATGGTGGAGAGCCCATGGACCAGCTCGAGGTGCCTGCTCCGTCAGCGCTGGCCACGGTCTGCCCGGAACTGGAGGCGATCATCCTTCGGCTGCTCTCCGAGAACCGGAGAGCACGGGGCTCAGCGGAGCAACTGGCGCGGGAGTGTGCGCTGCTGGCACAGGCGGAGAATAGCGAGCTGGACAGGACCATTGTCCCCACTCCGAGCGCCATGCCGACGGAGGCCGGCGACAGGTTCAGCTCCGAACCCCCACCGTACAGCTCCGAGCCCTTGAGCGAAGACTCGCCCAGCCCAGGACCGATCGCCTCACGCCAGCCCGCCCCTGCGACTAAGGAGGAACCTCGGCCCTCACGTCATACAGTTCCCGTGTGGTTCACCTGGGCCAGCGCGTCCATGATTGGCGGCCTCGTGGTGGCGCTCGTGCTGCTCCCGTTTCTCAAAGCCTCTTCCCCCACGCACCAAGACACTCCATCCACTCCTCAGCCAGTTCCCTGGCTCGCGACGCCGGAGGAGATCGCCCAGTTCGCGCCAGATGCAGGAGTGGGGGATGAGGCGCTGACGAACGTCCAGGATGTTCCCAAGGCGGTGGTGCCCACGCTGCTTTCTCTTGGGCGGCCGATGCCCTCCAAACCCTTCCCTGGACAGCGTCGTCCGCCATGTGTTCCGCGCATCGAAAGAGAGATTGTGGGTGGTTGCTGGATGGGGCCCTTCAAGGACCAGGAGCCTCCGTGCGGCGAGCGGATGTTCGACTACCAGGGGGCGTGCTTCGTGGCCTCCTACGACCAGTCCCCTCAGCCCACCTCAGGAACGCCATGAGACTGCTCCTCAGCAACACTCCCGCTCTGGGATAGCCTCACGCCACTCCGTGCCCCTTCTGCGACGGGGTTGTGGACGACCCCGCGACAGAGGCGCTGTTCAAGAAGGTGGCAAAGTTGTGGCGACGCACCATGAAGGATCGGGATGTCGATGACGACTGAGACGCCCAAGGCGATCACTCGGGAGGTCGTGGACTGGGTGAACGAGCAGGCCCGCAGAATTCGCGCATCAGGGTCGATGGATGCTCTCATCGAGGCGTACCTCGAGGTTCCTCGGCGGTTCCCCCATATTCGTGGGCTGGTGGTGGCGCTTCTTGTTTCTGCCAGTGGCCAGGACACTCCTCTGGAATGGCGCCCCGAGCCGGGCGAGCGCCCCGCTCCAGCAGACCCCGACAAGGAGTAGCGAGGAACGGCAGATGCCCTGGAAAAGCCATGAGGCGAAGCCGAGCACCCAGCTCGGCTCCGCCTCGGAGAACTCCCTCACCTCAGACTACGGCAGGGAGAGGTCCAGGCTCACGTAGATCCCGAAGTTGCATGAGGCCGTGTTGCCCGAGGCATCCCGAGCCGTGCACGTCACGGGCGTCAGCCCCGGGATGAAGAGCGAGCCGGGCGGATGGCTGCAGGTGACCTGCGCCGGGCCACAGGTGTCATTGGCCGACACCGTGAACTGCACGAGCGCGGAGATCTGTCCCAGGCTGATCGACGCGTTGACCGCGATGGGGCAGGTGATGGAGGGCGGCGTCTCGTCGCCCTCGACCGTCACGGAGAAGCCACACGAGGCGCTGTTCTCCGAACCGTCCACCGCCGCGCAGCTCACCGCCGTCTGGCCCACCGGGAAGGTAGACCCAGACGCGCGCGTGCAGGTGACCTGCGCCGGGCCGCAGTTGTCCGTAGCCGACGCCGCGAAGGAGACTTGCTTCCCCGCCGGCGAGCAGGTCTGGACCGTGATCGGAGCAGGGCAGCTCACCGCAGGATCCGTCTCATCCACCACAGTGACCTGGCCCACGCACTGCGCCGTGTCCTCCCCATCGGTGGCCGTCAGCGTCACGTTGTGCGTACCCCGGCCGAACGGACCGGTGGGCGACTCGGAGACGGTGAACGGCCCAGGCTGGTGGTCCGGATCATGGCTGCCGTTGTCCACGCTGGCGCTGCCCTGGCACTGCGCATCCGCGATGACAGTGACGTTCTTGCAAACAGCCACGGGCTGCTCGTTCTCAGGCGGCGGGGGAGGAGGAGGCGGGGGCGGGGGCGGGGGAGGAGGAGGAGGCGGCGGCAGGCACTCGTTCAGGTAGCCCGCCACGTTGGCGCGGAAGGTGTTGAGCTTCGGCAACTGCCAGTGCTTCCCCGGATGCGCCGGGATGGTGCCGTTGTCGTTGACGTTCGTGACCGAGTAGGCGTGCTGGTTCCAGATCGGCCGCGTGCGCGCCCAGCCCTCCTGCGTGTCGTGGTACACGCGGATGCCGTGGTACGGCGGATACGCCAGGTCGTTGGTGGCCACCACCAGCTCCGCGGCCAGGTCGCCATCCACGTCCGCGATGACCGGGTTCTCGTGCGTCGTCCCCGAACTGTGCCGCGTCTGCCAGCGGATGGCACCGGTGGCACCGTTGTAGATGCGCAGCGACACCTCGTCCGCGAAGACGAACTCGATGTGGCCGTCGTCCTCGAAGTCGAACGCCGTCGCGCCCGCCTTGCCCGAGCTCCAGTCCTGAATGGGGCTCGTCCACTTCACGCTGCCGTCCGTCTCGAAGACGGTGAAGGAGTTCTCGCCCGCCACGCCGATCTCCGGCAGGCCATCGTTGTCCACATCCGCCAGCGTCGGTGCGCCGCCGCAGCCGTTCACGCAGCCGCCCGGGATGTTCACGCTCCACTCCAACGAGCAGTCATCATCCAACAGGCTCACCTTGCCGTAGCCCGAGATGACGATCTCGCCCTTCGTGTCACCGTCGAAGTTGCCCACCGCCGCGAGCCCCTGCGGGATGTTCGTGTTGGCGCACTTGAGGGTGCCATCGGCCCGGTAAATGGCGCGGCCGTTGACAAGTTCCTGGATGCCATCCCCATCGATGTCTGCCGCGAAGGATACCGGGCCGGTGTACTGCGCGCCGCCCATGCCATCCGAGCCCACCCACTTCAGCGCGCCCGTGTTGCTGTACACCCGATTGCCGTCGAGGATCTCCACGGTGCCATCACCGTCGAGGTCCGCCAGCGAAGGCCCGCCCCACTCGTTGTAATCGAACGCGTCCGGTGCCGTGCGGAACTTGAAGGTGCCGTCGTTCTCGTAGCAGATGATGCCGCGGCCATCCGTCGGGATGCCGCAGATCTCCACCTTGCCGTCATTGTCGATGTCGCCCACCGCGATGCTGGCCGCAGCCTTGATGCGGTAGGCCGGATCCGTGACGGTCCACAGGTCGTGCCCGTCGTTGCCGCTGATGGCGCGCAGCACGCCCTCGCGCCAGTCGAAGTCATCGTTCGGGATGTCCCGGAAGGAGCTGAAGATGATGTCGGGCGTGCCGTCCTGGTTCACGTCGGCGACGGCCGGCGTCATCATCACCTGGTTGTACTCGGGGAGGACGGGGCTGCCCGTCCACGCCCACTGCAGCGCGGGCTCGAAGTGAGGCGTGTAGGGGGGAACCTCGCACACCTCGTCGCCCAGGTTCCCCTCGCGCCGGGCTCGCGCATCCTCGTCCGAGCCCGCCGTGTTACATGCGCCTCCCAAGGCCAGCGCCACCAGAGCTGCAAAGATCCGCTTTCGCCGAGAACTTGCGTCACCTGTAGGCTCGTGACTGCCGCGTCCGTACCCCATGTCGCATCTCCTTCCGCTTCCGGGCATGCGCCTGCCGACCGGTTCTTCGGTGGAGATTGAGCCGGCCGGGTTTTTCGGGATCTCCGAGGGTGTCGCCGCCTGTCGAACGCAGCGGCTCCCAAGGTGCGTCACTGTCGAGACACGTGCGCGGGTGCAGCCCTCAAAGCTCCAGTCCATACGGACGCCCTCAGCCGCGGCTCGGAAGGAGGCAGCGACTCGAGCCTCGGAGCCCGGAGCGCTACCAGTCGGAGCCGCCGCCTCCCGAGCTGTCCGAGGACGAGCTGGAGCTGGAGTCGGAGCTCGACGAGGGCCAGGAGGACTCTGAGGACGAGGACCAGGACGAGTCCGAGGAGCTGGAGGACCACGAACTGGAGGAGGAATCCGTCGAGGAGGTGGTGCTCTCGACGATCTGGGAGATGACGTACAGCTCGGAGTTGAAAAGGATAAGAAGCGCCTTGAGTTCTCAAACATCGAAAGGGCGCTCACTTGGCTCAGAGAGCATAAGACCGAGGTGGCCATCGGGACCGTCGTTGTCGTCGCGGGTGTTGCTTTCGTGGTCGCGACGGGCGGTTCAGGTGCGCTGCTTCTAGCTCCGCTCGCGTTGTAGGCTGCGAAAGGTTTGGCGCTGAGATGTCACAGATCAAGGACTTTGAGATGGACCGCGTCTTGCGAGTCCTCGATGAAGTGAGCAAGAACTACCCGGAGGGCTCGCAGGAGGAAGGCTCTATTCAACTCGCTGCGATATCCCTGCTGTATGTCCGGCGGATCAAGAAGTTGGATGACTTCCTGAAGTACTATCGCGAATTCTTTGATCCTTCGTTTCAGGTGACCGTCTCGCGGGTGTTCTCGACGCGGCAAGAGGCGGACGAATGGCTGGCCACCGGTACCGCCTCTGACGGTGAACTCGTCAAGATCTCCGGCCAAGGCTTTCAAGTCATTCGGTTGCCGAAAGGGCTGAGTTTTCTGCGCACGCCACTTCCTGAGGAGTTAGGCCCTCCAAAACTCGAATAAACTCTCGCATTTCACTCTTTGCTGGAACCCTTGGGGGGGCCCTCGCTGCCCAGCGGCGACAGCTTCCCGGACAGCGCTCCGGCTTGCTCGTGCGGCATCTGATCCCGAGGCGAGCGGTGGTACTGCATGGGCGAGTAGTGCAGGAAGTTCGACACGCGGCTCGTGTAGAGGCACGCGTACTGCTCCACCTGGTACCCGAAGCGGCTGTTCTCGTTGCCCTCCTTGAACAGCAAGCCCCAGTACGGGTTGAAGCCTTCCTCCACGTCCTGCTCCAGCGTGTCCGCGATCCCCGTCGCCTCCTTCAGCGCCCGGCGCACCAGATCCAGCTCACCCTTGAGCTTCTTGCGCTCCTCTTCTTCGTGCGCGCGCTCGGCCGCACTCAGCGTGTCACGCTCCAGACGGCGCTCCACCGCGTTGAGCGCTGTCTTGATGGCGTTCACCTCGTCGTCCAGCCGCGCCCGCGTGATCTCGATCTCGGAGAGCCGGGCGATGTCCTCCCGCCGCGAGTCCGTGTAGGCGATCTCGTCCTCCAGCTCCTGGACCACCATGCACGTGCGCCACAGCGAGGACTTCTTCGACTTGAGGATGTCGCCGTAGATGTGGTCTCCCACGTAGAGGATGTTCTCGCCCCGGTGACCGGTGAACTCCTCGAACTGCGCCAGGTTGCCACCCGAGTACACCTTGCCGCGCTCCAGGATCTTGGCCTGGCCCACCACGCGGCCCTCCTCGGAGGTGGAGTCCAGCTCCAGGAACGGGCGCTGATCCGAGAAGAACCCCGGCTTGCCCGCCGCCGTCACCACGAAGTCGAAGTAGTTGCGCCAGCTCGTGTACTCCGGCAGCTGCCCGTCCAGCAGGTAGCGCATCACCGCGTCCGTGTAGTCCCACGCCGAGTTCGTCAGCAGGAACAGCTTCTTGTGGCCCGAGCGCAGTTTGTGCAGCGCGTGCCCCAGCTCCGGATCCTGGAAGATGTACCGGGAGATGTCCTTGCGCACCTCGCGCTTGAGCGAGTTGTCCCGGTGCACCGTGTCGATCGCCTCGCGGATGTTGTCGTAGAGCCTGCCGTAGTCCACGCGCTCGCCCAGCGACTCCAGCAGCTCGATGATGCCCGCGTACAGGCACGTCTCCGGCAGCGCGAACAGCGTGTCATTCCACGCAAACCGAGGATCCTTCGGGCGGACCAGCTTGTTGCGGTACAGCTCGCGCCGCACCTCCGGCTTCAGCGGCCGCAGCCCGTGCCACGCGCGCCCCACGTGCCCGAACCGGTCCATCTTCAGGATGTTGCCGTGCACCCGATCCACCGCCAGCCCGCGCATCACGAAGTGGTGGTCGTAGAGCAGGTGGCCAATCACCGGGTTGTACCCGTACTGGCCCACCAGCTTCGCCAGCGTCATGTCGAACGACAGCTGCTCGAGCCGGCGCATGTGGTAGATGGCCAGCGTGTAGTCCATGTCGAAGCCAATCAGCTCGACGGACGACATGCGCAGGTTGCGGTTGACGAACACGTCCCGCGCTCGCGGGGTGTCCTCGCCCTCACGCGGGGCCGTGAGCAGGCGGCCAAGCGCCTCGTCCGTCAGCAGCTCGTGGGCGCGCCGGGCGGCATTCTCCGCATGGGCGCGGTTCAGCGAGGAGCGGAAGCTTCCGTGCAGGGGATCCGGCAAGGGACCGCCGGGGATGGGTGCGTTCGCGGGGACTGTCGGTGCCAAGGGATCCCAAGTCTTAACACGGCCCTCGGTGGGAGGCACCCGGACGGCGAGTCCTCCTTGCGGGCATCCAAGGGAGCGTGGCACGCTCCCAGCCAGATGCGGTCTCCCGACAGACGCCAGCCCTCGGACGCCGAGATCCACGCGCGGCTGTCCGCCCGAATCGAAGCCCTGGAGGACCGGGTGCGTCGGCTCGAGGTGCACGTGCGGCGCGCCGCGTCATCCTCCGGTCAGGTCCGCACGAAGGCCAGCAAGCCCGCCCGCCAGGTCCGCTCCGCCCGCCCGCTGCCGCGCTGCCCTGGGTGCACGCTGGAGCTGCCTCGGGGCCGCAAGGGCGAGACGTGCGTGTGGTGCGGCTTCCACTTCTCCGCCGTCCGGCGCCGGGCGGGCAAGGGATGACGGCCAACTATCGGCTCACCGGCCGCATCGAGACGGGAGACCTGGCCGAGCTCTACAAGGCTTCGGAGGACTCCGACGGCGACGTGGTGGTGAAGCTGTTCCACCCGAAGACTTCGGATCCGGCCTACGCACGGGTGCTGGCGGAGACCTCGCGCGTGCTCAACCCGCTGCACCACGTGGGCATCGTCCACACCGTGGACATCGGCTTCGTGAAGCAGCGCCTCGCCGTCGTCCGCGAGAATGTGGACGGCTACACGCTGGGCATCGCGCTCCAGCGGCTCAACACCAAGGAGGTCATCCTCCCGTCCGCGCTCGCGATCTATCTCATCATCCAGTTGCTGGAGATGGTGCAGAAGGCGCACGACGCGGGCGTCATCCACGGCGCCATCACCCCCGGCAACCTGCTGTTGTCGCGCGAGGGCTCGCCGGGCATCTGTGACTTCGGCGCGCTCAAAGCGCTGATGGCCGTGCCCGAGCTCAAGCGGGGCTTCGCCACTCGCGGCCGCAGCGCCTACCGCGCTCCCGAAGTCGGCCGAGGAGAGGAGCCCACCGCCGCCTCGGACGTGTACTCCCTGGGCGCCATTGCCTACGAGCTGCTCACCCTGCGCGAGGCCGTCGTCGCCACCGGCAACCTCAGCACCCGCAGCGGCGGCCTGCCGCCGCCCAGCCGCCTGGATCGCCGCATCAACTCACGGCTGGATCCAATCATCCTCCGGGCGCTGGAGCCGTTCCCGAACCGCCGCTTCCGCTCGGCTGCGGACTTCGCGGGCGCGCTGCGCAACTTCTTCACCTCGCAAGGCGGCATGCCGGGCCACGAGGACATGCGCCGCTTCGTGCGCGATCTCGTCCCCAACGAGGTGAACCTCTCCACGCTCGGGCCCGTGCCGTTCTCCGAGCCCTTCACGCTCACCCCCGTCTCCGGGGCGGAGATCGCCCACGTGCGCGCCGAGCCCCTGGAGCTCTCCGTGGTGGCGCGCCCCTCGTTCAGCCGCGCACTCAGCGAGGAAGAGTCCTCCGCCGAAACCACCGAGGCAGCCCCCCTCTTCGAGGAGTTCAAGCCGGAGCAGTGGGCCGCCAAGGAGGCCACCCTGCTCACGGCGCCCAAGGCTCCTGCAGGGGCTTGGCCCGCCCAGGAGCCCACCCAGCTCGGCCCGCCCGCTCAGGAGCAGGCAGCTCCGGCCCACAGCCGTCCGACCGCGATGGAGCCCGCACTGTCTCCAACGGTGATCCGCCCATCCCCGGCGGAGCCAGAGCCCACGCAGGCGCCCACCGTCATCCGCCCGCCGCTGGCGGAGCCCACGCTGGACACCACGCCTGTCGACACTCCGCCTCGTCCGGAGACCTACGCTCCGCTGGAGCCCACCCGCGTGGGCCAGCAGCCGCCCGTGGCCACCACGGCGAAGGAGGACACGGAGCCCAGCCGGGTGGGGCCGCTGGAACAGGGCTGGGATGCACCACCGGGTGCCGCGCCACCCAAGCCGCGCAAGCAGGTCATCCTGCCCGGAGGCGCGGGCAATGGCCGCGAGGGTACGCACGTCGGCCGCGAGGGCACGCACGTCGGCCGCAACCCGCGCATGAAGTGGGTGGAGGACTTTTCCGACGAGAAGACGCGCCTCGCCGACGACGTCAAAGCCCAAGAGGAGTCGCCACCTCCGCCCGCGCCCATCAAGAAAGGAACGGGCTCCCGAGCCGCGCTGCCGCCCTCGGCCCCCGAGCGGCCGCCCCCCTCGCTGGTGCGTGCGCCTCCGCCCGAGGAGCCCACCTCCGTCTACGTCTCCCGGGATCGGCCCGAGATCCCCATGCCCCCGCCGACGAGTGACAACGTCCCTCGTACCAGCGACGGGCGGCGCCTGCTCACCGAAGAGCGCAACCTGCTGTCCATGGCGCAGCGCCGCCACAAGGCCTTGGCGCTCGCGCTGTCGATCGCCACGGTGGGCTTCGTCGCCTTTGCCTTCGCGGTGTGGCGGTTCGGGGACGATACGCCTCCTGCTCCGGCGCAGCCCGCCAAGCCACCCCCTCCGGCGCCCATTGATCCGCGCGCGTCCGCCCTCAGCGGGGCAATGGACCAATACGGGATGCCCTTGAAGCAGCCTCCGGCGCCCGAGCTGCCCCGGCCGCCCTCGGCCACCGTGCCGGACGAGCGGGAGGACAGCTCCGACACGCCCAGGCCCGATGCCAACTCCGCCTTCATCACCCTGCGGACCAACGCTCCGGCGCGCGTCATCATCGATGGCAATCCCATCCGCAAGCGGACGCCGCTCATCAAGTATCCGGTGAAGGCCGGCACCCGGAACTTCACGCTGGAGGCGATTGGGACAAAGGAGCGGGTGGACTTCAGCCTGCGCTTCGAGCGTGGGCAGCACCGGACCATCGATCAACGGTTCGAAACGGCCCCGAGGCGCTGAACATGGAGCGGACGCGCGTCTACGTCGTCGAGGATCAGCCCCAACTCCTCAAGAACCTGGTGAAGGTCCTGGGGACGTTCCCGGAGCTGGAGGTGGTGGGCACCTCGCAGGATGGCGAGGAGGCCGTCACGGACATCGTCAACGTGCGGCCCCAGATCGTCCTGCTGGATCTGGAGCTGCCGGGGATCAACGGCATCCAAGTCACCCAGCGGGTGAAGCGCCGGGCCCCCGAGGTGGAGATCCTCATCCTCACCTCGTTCGAGGACGAGCAGAAGGTGTACGAGGCCATCCAGGCCGGGGCCTCGGGCTACCTGGTGAAGCGGGTGGGGCCGGAGAAGATCCGCTCGGGCATCAAAGACGTGATGGAGGGCGGCACGGTGCTCGAGCCCATCATCGCCAAGAAGTTCTGGAACTACTTCCAGTCCATCCAGGCCAAGCCGCCCGAGAAGAAGGAGAACCCCTGGGACCTGAGCCCCATGGAGTTCGAGGTGCTGCGCTACGTGGCCAAGGGCCTGTCCAACGCCGAGGTGGGGCAGGTGATGACGATGGAGCGCCGCACGGTGCGCACCCATCTGTCCCATATCTATCGGAAGATGGGCGTCAACTCACACGTGGAGGCCGTAGTGTTGGCCCTGCGAGCTGGCATCGTCGACCTGTAGCGCGGCCCGCTCCCTCCTTATATACGAAGGGCCTATGCCCAAGGCCCCACCGCGCCCCGCAGCCCACAAGCCCGATCCCGCGCTTCAGTCCCTGCTCGAAGTCCACGAGGCCACGCTGTCCAACGGCCTGCGCGTCCGCCTGCTGCCCAACCCGCAGACGCCCGTCATCAGCCTCTACACCTTCTTCCAGGTGGGCTCGCGCAACGAGCGCCCCGGCATCACCGGCATCAGCCACCTCTTCGAGCACATGATGTTCAATGGCGCGAAGAAGTACGGCCCCAAGGAGTTCGACCGCACGCTGGAGTCCAACGGCGGCCGCTCCAACGCGTACACCTCCAATGACATGACGGTGTACTACGACGACTTCTCTTCGGACGCGCTGGAGACGGTGCTCGATCTGGAGTCGGACCGGATGCGCTCGCTGCGCATCTCGGACGCCACCCTGACCAGCGAGCGCCAGGTGGTGATGGAGGAGCGCCGCGTCCGCGTGGACAACGAGATCACCGGCATCATGGACGAGGAGCTGGGCACGCTCGTCTACAAGGCCCATCCGTACCGCTGGCCCGTCATCGGCTGGATGGCGGACATCGAGAACATCTCCCGCCAGGACTGCGAGCAGTACTTCCGCACGTACTACGCGCCCAACAACGCGGTGATGTATCTGTCCGGGGACTTCGATCCGAAGAAGACGCTGGCGCTCATCAAGCGCTACTACGGAAACATCCCCAAGGGCCCCAAGCCGCTGCCGGTGATTGACGCCGAGCCTGCGCAGAAGGGCGAGCGCCGCGCGGTGGTCCGCCACCCCGCCCAGTCGCCCTCGGTGATGATTGGCTTCCGCGGCCCGAAGGCCACCGAGATGGAGACCCAGGTGCTGGATGTCATCCAGTACGCCCTGAACAAGGGGGAGGGGAGCCGGCTGGTGAAGGGGCTCGTGTACGAGCAGCAGATCGCCGTCTCCGTCATGTTCGACTGGGGCTGGCGGATCGATCCCGGCACCGTCGTCTTCTACCTGGAGCTCAAGCCCGAGTCGGATCCCGAGAAGGCCGAGGCCGCTCTGTACGCGGAGCTGGAGAAGGTGGCCAAGGAGGGCCTCACCGAGCGCGAGCTGCAGAAGGCCAAGAACAACCTGCGCGCCGATCAGATGCGCGAGCTGGGCACCAACAATGGCCGCGCCCACGCCCTGGGGCACTACGAGGCGCTGCTGGGCTCGTGGCGCGAGCTGACGCTGCTGCCCTCGCGCTACGCCTCCATCACGAATGACCAGGTGAAGGCCGTGGCCGCGAAGTTCTTCTCTCCGGATCGCCGCTCGGTGGTGACGCTGCTGCCCGAGGCCGAAGCCGAGTCCCCGTCCGAGTCCGACACCGCCGCCGCCTGAGCCCCCGAGGAAAACCCACAATGGCCCCCCGTACCCGAGCCACTGCCAAAAAAGAGAAGTCCGCGGCCTCGCGCCCGCTCAAGCTCCCCACGGTCACCGAGACCACCACCTCCAGCGGCCTGACGGTGCTGGCCGCCGAGCGTGGCCCCCTGCCGCTGGTGTCCATGCGCTTGGTGCTGCGCGCGGGCAGCTCCACGGATCCGAAGGACAAGCACGGCCTGGCGGACTTCACCGTGCGCCTGCTGCGCCGAGGCACCGCGAAGATGCGCGCGGACGAGATCGATGAGGCCATCGAGTTCGTCGGCGCCAGCGTCGCGGGTGGAGTGAGCGAGGATCTGATGTCGATCTACGTCACCACACCCGCCGAGCACTTCGCGGCCATGCTCTCGGTGCTGGGGCAGTTGGTGCGCGAGCCCACCTTCCCGGAGAAGGAGTTCGACCTGGCCAAGGATCGCGCGCTGGCGCAGTTCGCCAACGATCTGGACGATCCGAGCACCATCGCGGACCGGGCCTTCACCCGGGCGCAGTGGGGCGATCACCCGTATGGGCATGACGTGGGGGGCTCGGCCTCGCACGTGCGTACCTTCATCCGGGAGGATGTGGTGCGCTTCCACCGCGAGCGCGTGGGCCCCAAGGGCGCCCTGCTCGTAGTAGTGGGCGCGGTGAAGCCGGAGGTGGTGGCCGCCGAGGCCGAGAAGGCCTTCGCAGGCTGGTCTCAGACGGACCAGCTGGATCCCTCGCCGGCTCCCGCCGCAGAGGGTGGAGTGCAGGCAGGCCGGATCCTCATCGTGGACAAGCCGGACCAGACGCAGTCGCAGGTGCGCATTGGCGGGCCGGGCTACCCGCTCGGGCACCCGGACTACTTCGCTGCTACCGCGATGAACATCGCCCTGGGCGGTGGCTTCACGTCGCGGCTCGTGAATGAGGTCCGCGTGGAGCGTGGTCTGTCCTACGGCGTGAGCAGCTACTTCGATGCCATGAGCGTCGGAGGGGCCTTCGCCATCAGCACCTTCACGAAGACGGAGTCCACGCGCGAGATCGTCGACGTGTCGCTGGGCGAAGTGGCCAAGGTGCGCAAGGGCGGCATCACGCCCAAGGAGCTCAAGTCGGCGCAGACGTACCTGGCCGGCCTCTACCCGATGCGCACGGAGACGAATGACTCGGTGGCCTCGGTGCTGGCGGACATCCGCGTGTACGGGCTCGGGGATGACTGGGTGGAGAAGTTCCGGGATCGGCTGCGCGCGGTGACGCCCAAGCAGGTGAAGGCGGTCTCCGCGAAGTACCTGTTCCCGAAGCCTCCGGCCATCGTGGTGCTGGGCAAGGCCTCCGAGGTGGAGAAGCAGCTCAAGCACCTCAAGCTGCCCATCACCGTGGTCCCCGTGTCGGAGTACGAGTGACCGGAGTCCGCGTTCTCCATGAGGGCGCGGGGCTGCTCGTGGTGGCCAAGCCCCCGGGGGTGCTCGTCATCCCCGGGCGCGGCGAGGGCGGGCCCTCCCTGCGCGAGCAGCTGGAGGAGCAGCTGCGCCGCAAGGTCTTCGTGGTGCACCGCCTGGATCGGGACACCTCCGGGGTGCTCGTGTTCGCCCTGGATGCCGAGCGGCACCGCGCGCTCTCCCAGGCCTTCGAGTCCGGCAAGGTCAAGAAGCGCTACCGGGCGCTGGTGGAGGGCAGGGTGGACGCGCCCCAGCTGGTGGACGCGGCGCTGGTGCCCGGGCGAAAGGGGCGCATGCGCGTGGCGCGCCCCGGCGAGCAGGGCAAGCCCTCGCGCACGCGCATCCGGCCCGTGGAGACCTTCGCGAAGGCCTCACTGGTAGAGGCCGAGCCCCTCACGGGCCGCACGCACCAGATCCGCGTGCACCTGCTGGAGCTGAAACACCCGCTGCTGGTGGACCACCAATATGGTCGCGCCGAACCGCTCACAGAGAAGGATCTCGGCGGTTCAGGCGATGCGGTGGTGCTGGCCAGGACGCCTCTGCATGCGGCGCGGCTGGAGTGGCCCGCGCTCTCAGGTGTAGAGGCGCGAGCGTTCGAAGCGCCTCTGCCCGACGACATGGCCCGGGCCCTGGAGCTGTTGCGGCAAGCCCCCGCCTGAGCTGCCCACAGGCCCATTCAGTCCAAACCTGCGCATTTATTCAGCCTTTTCGGCCTTGACCCATTTGTGTGGGAGATATTCCTATACTGGTTCTCCACGATTTACTATTGCATCCGAGTTTGATTGCACAGTAAAAATTCAACTGCGCAGCAATCAGGCTGGCACTGCAGGCGGCCGGCACCGCCAAGCAGGGGGGCACCATGGGCAGCGGTCACGAACAGATTTGGAACCTAGGGCATCGACTGAGGGCACTGTCCCTCGTGGTGCTCGCATCGTGCGGGAGCGCGGTCGACGAGGCCGCCGCTCCCGCTCAACAGCGCTCGACCCTCACCTCTGGCACGTGCGAGGTGAGGCCTCCTTTCACCCCGAACTTCGAGCCCGAGCTGGAGTGGCAGTGGACGGGCAGCACCGTTCTCCCCAACCACAAGCAGGTGATGATGACGCCTGTGGTGGTGGACGTGAACGGTGACAGCATCCCCGACGTCGTCTTCAACGCCTTCGCAGGCAACAACTACACCGAGAACGGCGTCATGCGCGCCATCAGCGGTGATGACGGCCACGACCTGTGGACGGTGACGAACACCGCCTATGAGGTCCGCGGCGCCGCCAGCATCGCAGCTGGAGACATTGATGGGGACGGGCTCGTAGAGCTGTGTACCGTCCCCGAGAATGGCCTCGGCGTCATCTGCTTCGAGAACGATGGAACGTTCAAGTTCCGCACCCCCGGCCAGTCGGCCAGCAACTGGGGTGGCCCCTCGCTCGCGGATCTGGATGGCGATGGCACCGTGGAGATCCTCGACGGCAACAGCGTCTACTCCAACACTGGCGCGCTGAAGTGGCGCGGCAGTGATGGAGCCGGTGGGGCCTCGGGTACAGGCCCGCTCTCCTTCGCCGTGGACATCGACCAGGATGCGGAGACCCGCCAACTGGAGGTCGTCAACGATCGCGCCATCTACCGCGCCGACGGCACTCCGCTGTGCGTGAACACCAGCATCGGCCATGGCCTCTCGGGCGTGGCCAACTTCGACAGCGACCCCAAGGGCGAAGTGGTTGTCGTGTGGGGCGGCTATGTGACGCTCATGGACGACAACTGCCAGACCCTGTGGACCACCGCGATCCCCGGAGGCGGGCAGGGTGGGCCACCCAACATCGCCGACTTCGACAACGACGGGCAGCCGGAGATCGGCGTGGCGGGCGCCACGATGTACTCGGTGCTGGACACGAACGGCGTCGTGCTCTGGTCCAGCCCCACGCAGGATGGGAGCTCCAACCGCACCGGCTCCTCCACCTTCGACTTCGAGGGCGATGGCCGCGCCGAGGTCGCCTACGCCGACGAGACCCAGCTGCGCATCTATGACGGCGCCACGGGCCAGATTCGCTTCCAGGTGGCCCACAGCTCGGGCACCACGTACGAGAACCCCGTCATCGTCGACGTGGACCACGACAACAACGCGGAGATCGTCATCGCCTCCAACAACTATGCCTTCGCGGGCGAGGCGGGCATCCGCGTCTTCAGGGACAAGCGGGACGGCTGGGTGAACACCCGCGCCATCTGGAACCAGCACGCCTACTCCGTCACCAACGTCAACGACGACGGCACCATCCCCCTGCACCCAGCCACCAACTGGCTCACGGCAGGCCTGAACACCTTCCGCTCCAACAGCCAGGGCAGCGGCTCCACCAGCCCCTTCGCCGCAGCGGATCTGGTCGCCTCGGAGGTGTCAGGCACCTGTGACAGCAGCACCCAGCGCGTGACGCTCACGGCCCGGGTGCGCAACCAGGGCGATGCGGCCGCCTCCGCGGGCCTGCCCGTCGCCTTCTACCGGGGCAACTCAGCCTCCGGCGGCACGCTGCTCGGCGTGGCCCATGTGGAGGCCGTGCTCGCCGCGGGTGCCGAGGCCTGGGTGACTCTGCCCATCGACGCGATCTCCGGCGGGCCGTACACCGTCTTCGCCGTGGCGGATGCCAACGGCAACGGCGAGAGCCGGGAGCTGGAGTGCCGCGAGGACAACAACGCGGGCTCGGCCTCCGTGAGCCTCTCGTGCGCCCCCGCGGGCGGCAGCTGCATCGAGGTCCGGCTCAACGACTACAACCTGTTCCTGCTCGGGAACTACACCGAGGGCCATGACCTCGTGGGCAAGGCCGCCGTGGGCGGCAATGTCACGATGACGGACTTCGCCGTGGGCTCCGGGCTCCCGGGCCCCGACTTCTCCAACACCCTGGTGGCCGGCGGCAACCTGACCCTCGCGCATGGCGCCGTCTGGGGTGACGCCGTCTACGGAGGCACCTACAGCGCCGACACCACCGTGTCCTATCCGCGCGGCACCGTGTCCAAGGGCACGCCCATCGACTTCACCGCCCGGTTCGAACAGCTGCGCAGCCTGTCCTCCCAGCTGGCCGGCCTGCCCGTCAACGGCACCACCAGCCGCAGGTCTTGGGGCGGCGTCATGCTGACCGGCACGAGCCCGGACGTGAACGTGTTCGACATGCCAGCCAGCATCTTCGCGGGCGCCACGCTGCTGTCCATCACCGCGCCTGAAGGCTCCCTGGCGGTGCTCAACATCCACGGCACCTCGGCCTACTTCAACGCGTTCGGCCACTCGTTCAGCGGCGGCATCAACCAGCGCGGCGTCCTCTTCAACTTCGTGGAGGCCACCACCCTCAACGCCCAGGGCTACGGCTTCTGGGGCACCGTGCTCGCCCCGCATGCCGACGTCACCTTCTTCGAGGGGAGCTGGGATGGCGGCCTGTACGCGAAGTCGCTGACGGGCAACGCCGAGGGCCACATCAACCCGCTCAACGACCACGACATCTGCCTGCAGTAGCAGCCTCGCGGGAGGGGCTCGAACCCGGGCTCCTCCCGCTTCGCCTCCGGGGCCGAAGGCTCAGTTCTGTCTGAGCTGGAAGCCGTTGGACGTCGCGATGTGGCCCCCAGAGTCCTCGGCGGTGATCGTGAGGTCGGCGCCGCTGCCGGCGTCCAGGGTGATCTCCTGGGAGCAGGTGCCCGCGCTGAATGGGCCGCACGTGGTCGGGGTGATCGACCCTCGGGAGACCTTCAACGTCACGGAGCCACGAAAGATATCCGCGTCCTCGCCCGCCGCCCGAACCCGGATGCTGAAGGGCCTCAGGCGGATCTGCGTCGGGATTTGATCGATCGACAGGCTGATGTCGTACGTCGGCTCCGGCTCTGGGTCCGGGTCCGGGTCTGGGTCTGGGTCCGGGTCCGGGTCCGGCGTCACCAGAAAGTGCTGCGCGAACGTCACCTGGCGGCCATCCGAGAGATCGATCCGGAGTTCGTGCTCGCCCTCGGGGAGCCCTGGGCCCACCTCCGCCAGGAGCCGCTTGCCTTGCTCCTCGCTCCGGAGGATGTCGAACGGCTGGTCCGCGATGCTCAGCCGTGCTGGGCTGTCCACGTTGGCTGAGTCCGAGGCGTAGTTGACCTTGAAGGGGAACGCGCCTTCCAAGTCCACTGTTAGCTGGACCTTCGCGTTCGCCGCCATGGACTGGGGCGTCACGGAGACAATGGAGGGCAGCGGCTGCTCAGACGACGAGCCGCACGCACACAACACCAGGGAGAGCGCCAAGGTCCGTCGGTTCACGGCGCACATCATACCCGGAACCCGTGCGCCGGGCCGCCCTGGAGAAGGCGCGCTCGCGCTTGGCCTCGCGGCCATCCTCCAGGGCCACCCGGATGCCGTGCAGGAGACCCGCTTCATGGTTCGTACCTCACTCCAAGCGATGCGCCGATCCCCCCCAGCTTCGCGTTCAGGTTTTGCGTCTGCGCCGGGCCGTACTCGCCGCGCAGTTCCATCAGGAGGCTCACCCGGCTGATGTGCCAGGCCCCTTGGGCGGCCAGGAAGGCCATGGGGGCGAGCTTGCTCTCGCCAAAGCTCGGCTGAAAGTCACTGGAGACCTGGTGCTTGAAGGGCAGCACCCCGGCCCCAGCGCGGCCGTAGAGCGAGAGGGCTGAGCGCTCGAACAGCGTGACGCGCGCCGCGGCCAGCACCGGGCCCGCGAGCACGCTCGAGTTCAACGTCCCGAAGCCATCGATTTGGGCCTCCAGCGCGGCGCGGCGCACTCCAGCCTCGGCCTCCGCCGCGATCCGGCCGCCCCAGACGGGCAGGGAATAGGACACCCCCAGCGCCGCCGCGGGCCCTCGGTTCGAGCCTCCTGCGAAGAATGCCCCCACGAGCAGGTGCATCGCCAGCTTCGCGCGGACGGGCTCGGCGGGCGGAGGCGCCTCGACCACCACGGGAGGCGGAGCGGGCGGAGCGGGCGGCGGCACGTCCTCCACGCGCTGAATCGCCACCTGAGCCCGCGCGGTGTCCTTGGATCCCCGGCGCTTCGCCTCGACGGAGGCGGACGTGGCCCCCTCCAGCGGAATCGCCCGGTAGAGCAGAAGCGTGCCCGGCTGCGCCTCCAGGCGGATGCCCTGGGCGGTGAGCTCCAACTCCGCGGCGCTCAGCGTCTCCTCGCCGGCCACCACCAGCCACCCGCCCGAGCGGGGCAGGGGCTCGGGCCCGAGCGTTGTCACCAGCGGCCGGACGTCCGGCACGTCGATCTTGGTCATCCGGTCCGTCTTCAGCGCGCCGCGGGTGGCCAGCACCCGGGCCTGCCTCACGCCGGGAGGCACCTCGACCGGCACCTGTGCCTTGCCTCGGCGGTTGGCCTTCACGGGGCCGAAGTGGGCGTCGGAGATCTCGATGATCACCTCGGCGCCGGGATCCGTGGAGATGGGCAGGTTCGTCCGCCCGAGCAGGGGAATGCGGACCACCGTCACCTCGGGAGGTCCCGAGGGCCGGTTCACCCAGAACGTCAGCACCGCCAGCAGCGGGTAGCGGACATCCGGAGGCGTCCACTGGAACTTGCGGACCTGACCGCTCTCCACCACCGGCTGCGCGAAGCTGCCCGCGGAGGCCGTCGCGCGGACAGGCCCGGTTCCCTCAGGAACCTGGACCTCGAGCTCCACGCCCTTGTCCTGCCCGAGCAGTACCCGGGCAGGCGTGGCCCGCACTTCCAGTGCTGCCGCTGCCGCAACCCCCGGCAAAACGGCGAGGACAGCCAAGAATAGCGGGAACACCCAGCGCATAGTGGATCCCCAGCCATGTTCCCTGTTGACCCGGCCAGCGTCAACACCCTGCTACAGCCCCATCACTCTTTGGGAGCAGCAGCGTCCGCGGAGGGCTCGGCCGTCTCTGTAGCCAAAGGTGCGAGCGGCTGCGGCTTATCCGCCGGGCCCGTCTGGCGCGCGGACGGAGGGCTGAAGGCGGGCTTCTCCGTGGAAGCGCCGCCGCGGCCATGGACCAGCGTCTTCGTCTCGGACTTGAAGGCGATGTCCACCTTGTCACCGCGCACCGCCGACACCAGCCCGAGCCCGAACGTCGGGTGCTGGATCACCTGGTCCACCTGGTAGGTGTCCTTGGGGCTGTACTTCGGCGCGTTGGCGATGTCCTTGCCGGCCAGCTGCTCCTCGAAGGAGATGACCACCTTTTCGGGCTTCTCGGCGCGCGGCGTGCTGGAGGCGCGCGAGGTGGAGCTGCGCGAAGCAGTGGGGCGATCCGTGGTGCCCGGAGCGGCGCGGTAGGCGTGATCGCCGCCGCATGTGTTGCAGCGCACGCGTGCGATCTTGGTGCCCACCATCGCCAGAATGGTGTGAGCCAGGGTGAGCTTGCAGCGAGTACAAGGCGCGTCGACCTCGCCGCCAACCTTATGAGTAGCCATCGGGGTGCTCGGTTTCGGGCCCAGGGGGGCCCTCGTCAGGAGAAAAAGGGGGGCGCAACATAAAGTCCGTCCCACGGAAGCACAACCACCGCGAGACGGGCACTTGTGCCGCTGGCTCAGGCACGTAGAGTGGGGTCCGTTCGTTTCCTCCCTACCCACCTATGGCCACCGAGAACGCAGACAAGGCGCCCAAGGATCCCCACCCGCTGCTCCAGGGGATCGAGAACTTCGGCAAAGGGGCCATCGGAGTGGTCTCCGACATCGGCGGGGTGACGTACCTGGGCATCCAGGTCTTCCGCTGGGCATTCAAGCGGCCTTACCGGCTGCAGAACATGTTCTCCCAGCTGGACTTCGTGGGGGTGGGCTCCATCTTCATCGTGGCGCTCACGGGGGTGTTCACCGGCATGGTGTTCGCCCACCAGTCCTCGCGCGCCTTCGAGCTGTTCGACGCGGAGAGCATGGTGGGCCCCACCGTGGCGCTCACCCTCACGCGCGAGCTGGCCCCGGTGTTCTCCGCCCTCATGGTCACCATGCGCGCTGGCTCGGCCATGTGCACGGAGCTGGGCACCATGCGCGTCACCGAGCAGGTGGACGCGCTGGAGACCATGGCCGTCAACCCCATTCAATACCTGCTGGTCCCCCGGGTGCTCTCCGGCCTCATCATGGTCCCGGTGCTCACCATGCTCTTCAACACCACGGGCATGTGCGGCTCGTACTTCGTGTCGGTGGTGGCCAAGGGCATCTCCGCCGGTACCTTCCTCAACCGCACCCAGCAGTGGCTGGACCCCATCGATCTCTATGAGGGCCTCATCAAGGGCGCCATCTTCGGGCTCTCGGTGACGCTGGTGTGCTGCTACAAGGGGTTCAACGCCTCGGGCGGCGCCAAGGGCGTCGGCCAGGCGACCACGGAGGCGATGGTGGCCAGCGCGCTCTCCATCTTCATCCTGGATTTCTTCGTCGGCGTGATGCTGCACTAGCGCATGGCCACCGCCGCCCCAGAGACGGCCGCCGAGCGGCCGATGATTCAGGTCGTCGATCTCCACAAGACGTTTGGGGCCCAGAAGGTGCTCACCGGCATCAATGTGACGGTCCCCGAGGGCAAGACGTGCGTCATCCTGGGGGGCTCGGGCTCCGGGAAGACGGTGCTGATGAAGCACATGATCGGCCTGCTCAAGCCGGACCAGGGCCAGGTCTTCGTGGACGGGGAGGACATCGTCCCCCTGGGCGACTCGGAGATAGAGCGGGTGCGGCGCAAGTTCGGCATGGTGTTCCAGGCCGCGGCGCTCTTCGACTCGATGAACGTGTTCGAGAACGTGGCCTTCCCCCTGCGCGAGCACCGCAAGGGCTGGAGCGAGGAGCAGGTGCGCGCCGCTGTCCGCGCCAAGCTGGACATCATGGGCCTGCCGGTGTCCGTGGAGTCCAAGTTCCCGGCGGATCTGTCCGGCGGCATGCGCAAGCGCGTGGGCCTGGCCCGCGCCGTGGTGCTCGAGCCGAAGATCGTCCTCTATGACGAGCCCACCACGGGCCTGGACCCCATCACCACCGCCTACGTGGACGAGATGATCCTGGAGGCCCAGGCCAAGCTCAAAGTCACGAGCGTGGTCATCAGCCACGACATCGCCTCGGCCTTCAACGTAGGGGACTACATCGCCTTCCTGTCCAAGGGGCTCATCATCGAGTTCGGCCCGCCCGAGCAGTTGCGCAACTCCGAGAACCCCGTGGTCAAGAATTTCCTACAGACGTGGTTCGACAAGAACTGACACTCGGGTTGGAAAAGGTGGCACGCGGACGGCAAACCGCTAGAGTCGCCCCGGCCGGACCCCCTCGGAGTCACCCCTGGTGAAGAAGCTCGTCACGCCGTTCCGTGTAGGACTGCTGGTGCTCGCCGCTGGGGCCTTCTTCTTCGCGTTCTTCGTGTTCGCGAAGAAGGGAGGTTTGAGCGAGAAGGAGTCCATCAACGTCTTCGCGTACTTCCGGGACGCCTCGGGCCTGAGCGCGAAGAGCCGCGTGCAGATCGCCGGTATCGCCGTGGGAGAGATCACCGCCATCTCCCTGGAGGGCACTCGCGCCAAGGTGTGGCTGCGCATCCGCAATGACGTGGAGCTGCGCCAGGACGCCATCCTCACCAAGCGCTCCGAGTCCCTGCTGGGCGACTACCTGCTCGACTTGAACCCTGGCACCGAGCAGGGCGCTACCATGGAGGAGGGCGGGCAGATCAAACGGGTGATCGACACCCAGGGCATGGAAGCCGTCTTCCAGTCCCTCAGCCAGATCACCGCGGACATCCAACAGGTGACGGCGGCGCTGCGGGACGTGCTCGGTGGAGAGCGCGGCGCGGGCTCGCTGCAGCGGATTGTGGAGAACCTCATCCACCTGTCCGAGTCCGTGGACAACACGGTGCGCACCAGCGGCGAGAAGCTCAACGCCATCCTCACCAACTTCGAGGGCGTCTCCGCGGACGTGCGCGGGCTGACCGCCGAGAACGAGGCGGAAGTCACCCGCATCGTCAACAACATCGAGGGCATCACCAAGGACGTGCGCGAGGTGTTGGCCACCGTGAAGCACGTGGTGGGCACCAACGAGGGAGACCTGAAGGAAGGCGTCTCCAGCCTGAAGGACACGATCCAGAAGCTGGACCGGACCCTGGGCAACCTGGAGCAGATCACCCAGACGGTGCGCGAAGGGGAGGGCACCGTGGGCGCGCTGCTGGCCGACAAGCAGCTGGGCCAGAAGCTCACCGAGGCCGTCTCGGACGTGACGGACTACGCCAACCGGCTCACCGGCATGCAGACCGAGGTGGGGTTGAACGCCTCGTACCTGCTGTCCCAGGGCCGCGCCAAGAACGGCGTGTCCCTGCGCCTCATCCCCAAGCCGGACAAGTACTACCTGCTCGAGATCATCGACGATCCCCGGGGCCTCGTAGAGGTGCAGGTGGTCCAGAACAACCCGCCCGCCTCCGGCGAGCCGGTGGTGCAGACGCAGAAGATCATCAAAGAGACGTACAAGATCAGCGCCCAGTTCGCGAAGCGCTACTACTTCACCACCCTGCGCTTCGGCCTCATCGAGTCCACCGGTGGCGTGGGCGCGGACTTGCACTTCCTCAAGGACGCGCTGGAGCTGAAGCTGGACGCCTTCAACTTCTCCGCCGAGGAGCTGCGCTACCCCCGGCTGCGCGCCACCCTGCGCGCCCAGGCCTTCGAGCACCTGTTCGTCATGGCCGGCATGGATGACATCCTCAACGCCCAGCAGCGCGACACGGCCACCCAGCGCCTGATCGCCGGCCGGGACTTCTTCTTCGGCGGCGGCCTCTTCTTCACGGATGATGACCTGAAGGCCCTTCTTCCGTCCGTGCCCTCTCCTTGAGCGGGCGTCTTGACCTGAGCGCGGGAACGAAGTACCCCGCTGCGGCACGGGTCTTGCCCTGACGCGCCGTGCCGAGAGTCTCAACTCCTGCCTTCTCTCCCAGGAAGCCTCATGTCTCTGCTCGTCGTCGGCTCGGTCGCGCTGGATTCGGTGGAAACCCCTTTCGGTAAGAAGGAAGAGGTGCTGGGTGGCTCGGCCACCTTCTTCTCCACCGCTGCCTCCTTCTTCAACCCCGTGCAGCTGGTCGCCGTGGTGGGTGAGGACTTCCCCGAGGCCCACGTCCAGTTCCTCAAGGCCCGCGGCATCGGCCTGGACGGCCTCACCCGGGAGAAGGGCCGCACCTTCCGCTGGAAGGGCAAGTACGGCTTCCAGCTGAACGAGGCCCAGACGCTGGACACCCAGCTCAACGTCTTCCAGGACTTCGCCCCCAAGCTGCCCGAGGCCTACAAGGGCGCCCCCTACGTCTTCCTGGGCAACATCCACCCGGAGCTCCAGTCCCAGGTGCTGGATCAGGTGAAGGGCCCGAAGCTGGTGGCCGCCGACACCATGAACTTCTGGATCAACGGCACCCGCGAGGCCCTGCTCAAGACGCTCAAGCGGGTGAACCTGCTCTTCGTCAATGACGCGGAGATCCGCCAGCTCTCCGGCGAGCACAACATCGTCAAGGCCGCCCGCGCCGTGCACACCATGGGCCCCTCGCGCGTGGTGGTAAAGCGCGGCGAGTACGGCGCGCTCCTCTTCGAGAAGGACCACATCTTCGCCTGCCCCGCCTTCCCGCTGGAGGACGTGTTCGATCCCACCGGCGCGGGGGACACCTTCGCCGGCGGCTTCATGGGCACCCTGGCCACCGCCGGCCGCTTCGAGCCCGATGTCATCCGCCGCGCCATGGTCATGGGCAGCGTCATGGCCTCGTTCGCCGTCGAGCGCTTCAGCCTGGACCGCCTGCGCGATCTCACCCAGCCCGAGATTCACAAGCGCTTCAGTGAATTCAAGCGGTTGACCCACTTCGAAGACCTGGCAGCCCTGCAGGCCTGAAAAAACCGTTCTCCCGGACTTGACGGTGTGTGGTAGACGGGCGTACTGTCTGCCTACGCTGTCTTTTTTCCAAGTTCCTGGAAGCCTCCGGGAGAGAATGGAAGGCGCTGCTGTGGAGGACCTCGCTTCGATGGACAACCGGAAGTCCGGACGGGTGACATCCCGCATGCGCTGCTGGTGCGAGGGTGACAACGTCACCCTGTACTCGCGGGTGGGCAACCTGAGCGAGGGCGGTCTCTTCCTGCGGACGAGCACCCCGATGCGAGAGGGGACTCGGACGGCGGTCCGTCTGGGGGCAGGGGAGGAGAGCGGGCAGGCTTTCCAGACAATGGCCAAGGTCGTCTGGACGCGCCAGAATGGCAAGTCGTGGCCGCCTGGAATGGGGCTGCAGTTCGAGCCGCTGGATGCTACCAGTCTGGAGCGGCTCAGGCAGATCATCTCCCACGAGCGCGCGCGCTGGCCCGAGGCTTGAGAGGCGGCTGGCCGAGGCAAACCCATGCGGATCGCAGTCATCTCCGATATCCACTCCAACATCGAGGCGCTCACCGAGGTGCTCCGCACGGCCGACCGCCACAAGGTGGACCGGATCGTCTCGCTGGGAGACATCGTCGGCTACGGGGCCTCGCCCAACGAGTGCTGTGACTTGGTGCGCTCGGTGACGGAGGTGACGCTGCTGGGCAACCACGATGCCGCGGTGGCCGGGCGGATGGACTACTCGTACTACTACGACGCGGCCCGGCACGCGCTGGACTGGTCCGCCAGCGTGCTCGCGGAGGAGAACCTCTCGTGGCTGCGCAGCCTGCCGTACACGTACCGCATTGGCGAGGTGGGCTTCTGCCACGGCTCGCCCATTGAGCCCAAGGCGTACGAGTACATCTTCGCGCTGGAGCAGGCCCGGGAGCTGACGCCCTTCGTGGCGGAGCTGCCGGAGGTGACGTTCATCGGCCACAGCCACCTGTGCAAGGCGTTCGCGATCGGCAACGGCGAGGTGAATGACGTGGTGGCCCAGAAGTTCGGCATCCGCCGGGGCTACAAGTACATCATCTCGGTGGGCAGCGTGGGGCAGCCTCGGGACTACGACAACCGGGCGTGCTTCGTCATCTGCGACACGGACGCGCGCACGGTGGAGTACACCCGCGTGGAGTACGACATTGAAACGGCCGCGCAGAAGATCTTCGACGCGGATCTGGCGCTGAACTTCGGCAAGCGCCTGTTCCTGGGCGTCTGAGCCGCGCTGGGAGGCCCTCTGGGGGGCCTTTGAGGGCGCTTGGGCCCCCCGTTGAAATGCGGCGGGGCGGCCGGAACCGTGGCATATACCGGCCCCATGGTGCGCAACCCCCGCCTGAAGACCCTGAGTCGGCCCCTGGTGGGCCTGGCCTCCACCGTCCTGCTCGCGCTGGCCCCCGTGGGGTGCAGCAAGAAGCCCGGCCCGCCGTCCGAGGCCTACGAGCAGGCCCACACGCGCTTCAGCAAGCTGTACGCGCAGCAGCTGGATGATGCGTTCACCGATCCGCAGATGGACGAGATCGATGCGCTGCTGACGCAGGTTCCGCCGGACAGCATGGACGCGTCCTCCGCGCGCGAGCTGCAGCAGCGCATCAAGGACGGCAAGGCGAAGGTGGAGAAGCGGCGCCGGGAAGCGGAGGCGTCCATCGCCGCGGCGAATGAGAGGGACTCGTTCCCGTCCACTCCTCTGCCAGGCGAGCCGGAGCAGGCTCCTCCGTCTCCTTCAGCTCCTCTGGATGCGGGCCCGAACATCCAGGGTCCCGTGAGGGGCTCTCCGGCGTCCGAGCTCACGGCCGGCTACCTGGGGTGCTTCCAGCGCATGAAGTCGATCACCGTGACGGGCCGAGGGCAGAGGGATGCCTGGGAGATGGCCGAGCGGGCGCGGTGCAGCCAGCAGTTCCCGAGCTTCGTGGGCCAGGTGGTCATCATCGAAGACGACAAGGTGTTCGCGGTGTTACCGAAGAGCGCCGTGACCGTTACCTTCGAGACGAAGGATGGCGGGACGACGACGGGGGATGCCACCCCCCAGCCTCAGCAGTAAGCGGGCTGCTCCCTTCAGGACATTCGAGATACCGCACGTATGAACGAACAGACTTTCATGAAGTTGATGCAGCTCCTGCCCAAGTCCGCCCTCTCGTCTGCGGTGGGGCTGGCCACGCGGTTGCCGGCGCCGGCTCCGGTGCACCGGATGGCGATGAAGGCCTTCGCCAAGGCGTACAACGTGGACATGGACGAGGCGGAGCACGCGTTCGATCGGTACTCCACCTTCGCGGAGTTCTTCACCCGCGGGCTGAAGCCGGGCTTGCGCCCGGTCGACGCGGGCGAGAAGGTGGTGGTGTCTCCGGTGGACGGGCGGGTGTCCCAGGTGGGCTACTCGGACAACGGGCGGTGCCTGCAGGCCAAGGGCATCGAGTACACGGTGGACGAGCTGCTCGGGGACAAGGAAGCCGCCAAGCCGTTCCACGGGGGCGCCTGGACGACGATCTACCTGTCGCCTCGGGACTACCACCGCATCCACGCGCCGTTGGGCGGGATGATCACGGGCTACGCGTACATTCCGGGCGAGTTCTGGCCGGTGAACCCGGCGTCCGTGAAGAACAAGCAGTCGCTGTTCTGCGTGAACGAGCGGCTGGTGACGTACCTGGACACCGTGGCGGGCAAGTGCGCCGTGGTGAAGGTGGGCGCCACGTGCGTGTCGCGAATCAAGGCGGCGTATGACGAAGTCATCACCCACGCGGGCAAGCCGGGGAAGGTGCACGCGTACTCGACGCACCTGCCGGTGGAGAAGGGCGGGGAGCTGGGCCGCTTCGAGATGGGGTCCACGGTGATCCTGCTGTTCGAGCCCAAGCGCGTGAAGTGGGAAGACGGCCTGCAGCCGGAGGAAGTGGTGCGGCTGGGGCGGCGCATCGGGGAGATTGTGTGAGCCAGAAGATCAACGGTGTGAAGGGGATGAATGATCTGCTGCCCGGGGAGCTGGGCGGCGACATGGCACCGGTGGAGGTGTGGCAGCACGTGGAGCGCACGACTCGGGAGCTGTTTGCCCGGTTCGGCTATGGCGAGATCCGCACGCCGATGGTGGAGGACACGGCGCTCTTCGTGCGCAGCGTGGGCGAGGAGACGGACATCGTCGGCAAGGAGATGTACACGTTCGAGGACAAGGGCGGGCGGAGCTTGTCCCTGCGTCCGGAGGGCACGGCACCGGCGGTGCGGGCGTTCATCGAGCACTCGGTGGCGAACCAGGAGCCGCTGACGCGCTGGTACTACATCGGCCCGATGTTCCGGTACGAGCGGATGAAGACGGGCCGCTACCGGCAGTTCTTCCAGATTGGGGCGGAGGCCATCGGCTCGCGCGAGGCGGCGCAGGACGTGGAGCTGATGGACATGGTGGTGCAGTTGCTGGAGGCGCTGGGGCTGAAGGAGGTGTCGCTGAACCTGAACTCGCTCGGGGATGACGCGTGCCGGCCGGCGTACCACCAGAAGCTGGTGGAGTACCTGACGGCGCACCGGGAGGAGCTGTGCGGGGACTGCCAGCGGCGGCTCGAGACCAACCCGATGCGGGTGTTGGACTGCAAGAACGAGAAGTGCCAGGCGGTGGTCCAGGCGGCGCCGAACATCCTCCAGTTCCTGTGTGAGCCGTGCAAGGCGCACTTTGACGAGGTGAAGCGCAAGCTGGACGCGCTGGGCGTGAAGTACGTGGTCAACCCGAAGATTGTGCGCGGGCTGGACTACTACACGCGCACGACGTTCGAGTTCATCGCGGCGCACCCGGCGCTGGGGACGGCGAGCACGGTGGGCGGCGGCGGCCGGTACGACAAGCTGTTGAAGGGCCTGGGCGGGCCGGACCTGCCGGCGGTGGGGTTCGGGCTGGGGCTGGACCGGCTGACGCTGCTGCTGAAGGAGAGCGGGCAGAAGTTCAGCACGCCTCCGGACGTGTTCATCGCGGTGGCGGACGAGGGCTCGGGAGACGCGGCGTTCGCGCTGGCGAGCAAGCTGCGGCGCGAGGGGCTCAAGGTGGAGTTCGACACGCGCGGCGGCAGCCTGAAGAGCCAGATGAAGCGGGCCGACAAGACGAAGGCGCGCTACACGCTGGTGCTCGGACAGGCGGAGCGGGAGAGCGGGAAGGGTCAGCTCAAGCGGATGGCGGACGGCCAGCAGTTCCCGGTGGCCCTGTCCGAGATTGTCCAGACCGTGCGCTCCGCGCCGCCGGCCTGATGGGCTTCTCCCGGTGGATCAGCCCGCCGGGGGACCCCATTGCAGAGGATCCCAGACGTAGTCTTCTGCTGGGATCAGCTTCATGTTCGTCAGGCCGTGGCGAGCCACGAAGCCCGCGAAGCGTTCGGAGACGATGTCGGTTCCAGGCAAGCCTCGGGCACGGAAGACGTCCTCGTCCTGCCACGTTCCGGGCTCCAGGGTGAAACCGTGGACCGTGTCCAGGCCTGCGGAGCGGCATTCCTCGCACGTGATGGGATCGCCATAGCGCAAGCGGCTGCGGGCCATATCCACGGCGGCGCGGCTGAAGTGCGGCGTGACGACAAAGTAGCGAGGCACAACTCCAGGCTTGGGGCCCTTCTTCTTCCTGCGCACGCGCACTACCTCGGCAGGGGTGAAGCCGCTCAACCCTATCAGCCCCTCTGACTGAAACGCCTCGGCCATCCGCTCGGAGAGAAGGAAGCTATAGCCAGGGCCTTTGACGAAGTCCCCGAGGCTCTGTCCGTACAGTTCCAATTCCACACGGTAGGGCTGCAGCCATGTCCTCATGGCGAGTCCTGCGTTGCACCGGCTGCAACGGGGGGCATCTCACTACCGGGCTCGCGTCCCAGTCCCGGCTCCGTCCACCCATGCGCTGGCCTGCCGTTGCCATGTCGGCCTCAGGCTGTCGGGCACCAGGCTGTAGGCCGCGTCACGCACCGCCAACTGCCGGAAGCGGTACTCGGTTTCTCCGGAGAAGCGGCTGGTGGGCTGTAGCTGCACCACCTCGAGATCCACCAACTGCCGCAGGCTCTGTGTCAGCTCTTCCTCGGAGAGCTGGTTCTCCAACAGCGCCTTCAACCCTCCCACCCAGAAGGTGGGACCGAAGAGGCTGGCGGCTCGCAGCACCTTCCGAAGGTTCGGGCTCAACCGCTGCAACGAAGACAGCAGGATCGCCAGCACTGAACCGGGTGTCTGATCGCTGGAGCCCTCGGCTGTGCTTCGGATCATCTCCTCCAGGAACAATGCGTTCCCCATGGAGCGATCCACCAACAGCGCCACCTCGTCCGGTGCGGCCTTGGTGCCCAGCAGTTCCTGCACCAGCCGCGTGCCCGCCTTGGGGCTCAGCCCTCGCAACGGCAGTTCCTGCAGGAAACGAGACCAGAGAGCCGGGAAGAGTTCCTTCACCTCGGGCCTCGCCGCCGCGAGCACCATCAGCGGCTGCTCCGCCAGCTCGCGCAGCACCTCGTCGAGCAGCCGGATTGTGGCCGCATCGCTCCAGTGGAGATCCTCTAGCACCCACAGCACCGTGCCCTGTGCGCACTCGGCCCGAAGGAAGCTCACCAGCGCCCGGCTCACCTGTTCACTCATCCGCCGCGGATCGCTTCGTGCCGCTCGGAGTTGCGCGTGGTCCTCCTCTGGGAAGGGGAGGGCACACAGCTCCCCCAGGAACATCGCCACGTCTCGCGCCTGATCGGCGGGCAGGTGTTTCCCCACGCGCTCAGCGAGCCGCGCCCGGCTTGTCTCCAGATCGTCTGCCTTCGAGATGCCGCAGACGTGCCGCAGCGCCCGGCTCGCCAGGCCATACGAGGTCCCCACCTCCAGCGGATCCCCCTGGCTCCAGAGCACTTGCACCGGCGGCTCGCGGTGCTCGACCCGGCGGAGGAACTCCTCCACGAGCCGGGACTTTCCAGCTCCCACCGAGCCCGTCACCAGCATGGCCCGTGCGGTAGGCTCATCCGCACACGTCGTAAGCGTGAGCTCCAATAGGGCCCGCTCCTGATCTCGGCCCACGAAGGGGGTAGGGCGCCCTAGCAGTGAGCGAGGCCCGCCCCGCTCCCTCCTCTCTCCCTGGAGCCGGATGAGTCCCCGGGCCACCTTCGAGAGCTCGAAGCCCGCGTCCAGCAGTCCCGCCGTCACATCGTCCAGCAAAGCGGGGGAAGCTGCGGCGGGGTTCTTCTCCAAGTGGCTCAGGAGCCACTCCGCCCGGTCCGGCGCAGGCCCTGCCAGCAGTGCTCCCTGGAAGACACCGACGCCCGTGGCGGCCACCACGCGCAGTTCGGGCCAACGCGCCTTGAGCGCCAGCGCGCTGCGCGCGGCCAGTGCGGACTGGTCCGCAGCCGTGCCCCGCTCCAGTTCCACCACGCCCAAGAGCGAGCCGTCGGGCAGTGCCTCCACCTGCGCTCCGTGGGACAAGAGCGTCGCTCGTACCGCGTCACGCGTGGCCCGCTCCTGTGGAGACTCCGCCCCCGGAGAGGCCGTCCCCACCGGAAAGGCCACGCGCACGAGGCTCATGAGCTGGGGCTCCGGATCGGCAGCCCTCGACTGCGCGACTCCGATCCGGGAGTCCGGCAACAACAGATCCGGGATCGACTCGAGCGCCGAGAGCGCGGTCAGCAGGCTGGCAGCGTCCGGCAGCCGCCGCCGCGGATCCTTGTCCAGCATGCGATCCACCAACACCTGCAGGCCCGGAGGCAGCCCCGGACGCAGCGCCTCCAGTGGGGCAGGGTGGCCGAACAACAGCCTGTCCAGCGCCGCCGCGAAGGTGGGGGCCGCGAACGGAGACTCGCCCGTGAGGCACTCGTACAGCACGCACCCCAGCGAGAAGATGTCCGCGCCTGGGAGGATCTCCGGCTGGTTCGAGGCCTGCTCCGGCGCCATGTACCCCGGCGAACCAATCGCTCCCTGTCGCCGTGTCACCCCCACCAGCGTGGGCATCGCATAGCGCGCCAAGCCAAAGTCCAGGACGACCACGTCGTCGGCCCGCCCTCCGCGCAGGAACAGGTTCGACGGCTTGATGTCCCGGTGGATGATGCCCTGCTGGTGCGCGAACGCGAGCGCCTCGGCGCTGCGGCGAAGCAGGGCCACGCTCTCCGGCAGCCTCAGAGGCTTCGTCCTCAAGCGCTGCGCCAGATCTTCCCCGTCGATCCACGCCATGGCCAGGAAAGGCTGGCTCCGCCGTGTGCTGCCATGCGCCACGTAGGACACGATGGCCGGGTGGCGCAGCTCCGCCAGCAGGATGGCCTCCCGGTTGAACCGGTACACCGCCTCCGGAGACGTGACAGCGTGCAGCAGCTTGAGCGCCACCCGCCGCCCTGTCAGCGTGTCCTGGGCCCGGTAGACGGCCCCCATCCCCCCTTGCCCCGCGAGGGCCTCCACCGTGAAGCGATCGGCAATGTGCGTGCCGGGGGCCAGCTCATGGAACTCGGGCATGGGCACCATCCCAATCCGTGCCCCAGCGCTGACGCACCCATTCCCGCGTGCGGGCGTTCTCGGGCACCTGGCTCAGGAAGCGCTCGAGGGCCACCGGATCCGGGATGTCCCTCGCGCGCACCGCCAGGCTTTGTTGCGCCTTGCGCAAGGCCTTCTCCGCCGCCGCCGTCTCCCCCTGCGCCAAGCACGCCTCCACGAGCGACAGCCATGTCCCCACGGCCCCAGAGCCCTCTCCCCCCAGCTTCTCCAGCACAAGGACGCCTCGCTCCGCCACCGCCCGCGCCTCCTGGACGTGCCCCTGTGCCAGCAACGTCATGCACAGGCTCCGGCTCGCGAGCAGGTGGAAGGGCATGAGCACCGCCAGCAGATCGCACGCCCGGCGAGCCTGGCCCTCCGCCACCGTCAGATCGCCCTGGGCCAGAGCCACCTTCGACAGCGCGACGTGCGCGACGCCCTGGTGCAGCAGGTTGGGCTTCTCCGTCTCCAGGATCTGGCGCGCGAGAGACCCCGCCTCCTCCTGGTGCCCAGGCTCGGCGCTGCCCGACAGCACCAGCACCAGGTGCATGCGAGACCCCGCCGCGGCATACCGGTGCTCCCCTTGCTGGCAGACCGCGAGCGCCTTGCGCAGCACCTCAATGCCGGACCCCGCCTCACCCATGGCCTCCAGCGTCAGCCCCATGAGGGCCTGGGCCGCCGTCTCGTTGAGATCCGAGCCCACCTCGCGGAACGTCCGCTCCGACTCCCGCGAGTGCACCAGGGCCTGCCAGGGCCGGTTCGACAGGAAGTGATCGAAGTAGCCCTGCGCCGATTCCGTCCACGCCTGCGCCACCCGGCTGGGCGTCGCGAAGCCGGCGGACACGGCCTGGATGCGATCCAGCACAGAGGCCGCCCCCGCCTTCTGGCCGCTCCAGGTATTCATCGCGGCCAGGAAGCACGCCGCCGCGACATAGAGAGGACCCGCGTGGGCATCCGGTGCCGTGTCCAAGAGCTGCTGGCCCAGCCGCGCCACCTCTCCGTGCCGACCGCTCTGCGCACTCGCCAGCAGCAGGCCGCTGATCACCCGGCTCCACGGCGCACTGCCCGCCGTCAGCCGGGGCAGGATCTCGCTGCCCGCGGTGAACGAGCGCTCGAAGTCCTCCCGCCAGAAGGCGATTGCCGCCTCCAGGGCCCGCAGCGGCAGCAGGTCCGCGCCCTCCGGCGCACAGGCCAGCGCGGACTCCAGGCACTGCTGCGCGGCCTTCAGGTCATGCCGCTCGAAGAGCCGCTCGCCCGCACGGGTGGAGAACTGCACGGCCTTGGCCCGCTCGTGGCCCAGCTGGTAGTGCCGCGCCAGCACCAGGGGCTCCGGCTCGCCGGCCTGCTCCAGCCACGTGCCCGCCAGCCGATGCCCCAGCGGCTTGAGATCATCCGGCACCAGCCCGTATGCCGCATCCCGCGCCAGCGCGTGCCGGAAGCGGTACTCCGACTCCCCGGAGAAGCGGCTCTCCTGCTGGGGCTGCACCAGCTCGAGCACGATCAGGTGCCGCAGGCTGCGCTCCAGCTCGTCAGTGGAGAACTCGCCCTCCAGCAGGGCCTGCACGCCGCCCGTCCAGAACGTCCTTCCGAAGATGCTGGCCGCCCTCAGCACACGCCGCAGGCCCGGATCCAGCCGCTGCAGGCGGGATTGGAGGATCGCCAGCACCGTGCCCGGTGTCTCCTCGCCGCGTCCCTCGGCCACGCCTCGGATCAGCTCCTCCAGGAAGAGGGCGTTGCCAGCGGCCTGCTCCACCAGCCGGGCCACGACGGCCTCGGGTACCTGGCGCCCCAGCACTTCTTGCGCCAACTGAGTGCTGGCCCGCGGTGTCAGCCCTCGCAGCGGCACCTCCTGCAGGCTCTGTCCCCACAGCCCCGGGAAGAGCTCCTTCACCTCCGGCCGCCCCAGCGCCAGCACCATCAGCGGACACTCGTTCAGCTCGCGCAGCACCTCGTCCACCAGCTTCACCGTGGGCGCGTCGCTCCAGTGCAGATCCTCCAGCACCAGGAGCAACGGCCCCTGCGACGTCTCCGCCCGCAGGAACGCCACCAGGGCCCGCGCCACCTGGAGGCGCATCAGCCGCGGGTCCTCGCGCGCCGCGCGCAGCTTGGGGCTGTCCTCGGCGGGGAAGGGGACCTCGCAGAGCTCGCCCAGGAACTCCACGGTGTCCTTGCGCTGCTCGGGCATCAGGTACCGGGTGAGCCGCTGGAGCAGCTTCTCGCGGCAGGCCTCCACCGGCTCGCGATCCATGACCCCGCAGAGCTCACGCAACGCCTGGCCCAGCAGCCCGTAGGCGGAGCCCGCGTTCATCGGATCCCCCCGCCCGAACAGGGCGAGCATCTGATAGCCCCGCTGCTCCAGGCGGCGGAGGAACTCCGAGCGCAGGCGGGACTTGCCCGTCCCGGCAGGCGCGGTCACCAGCAGCGCACGCGCGGTGGAGTCCTCCATGCACGTGTTGAAGGCCAGATCCAACAGGGAGAGCTCCTGCTCGCGGCCCACGCAACGGGTGGGGCGGCCCAGCAGCGGGCGGGACTCGTCCAGGCTGAAGCTGCCGCTCAGGTGCTCGCCCCGCAGCAGGAACCGGCCCGAGCTGTCCTTGTCGAGCTGAAAGCGCGGCCCCAACAGCCCGGCCGTCGTCTCGTCCAGCATCACCTGGGCCGAGGCCGGGTCCGAGATGCCCTCCAGTTGGCGCAGCAGCTCCCCGGCGCGATCCGCCACATCGCCCACGGGCATGGGGGCGCTGCGCAGGCTCAGTCCCGTGGTGAGCGCCACGAAGCTCTCGGGCAAGCGCTCCTTCACGACCAGGGCGCAGTGGGCGGCCAGGGCGGCCTGATCCGTGGCCGTGCCGTGCTCCAGCACGAAGGTCGCCAGCAGCGAGCCATCCGCCAGGACCGCCGCCCGCGCCTGATGGCTCTTCAGCTCCTTCTTCAGCGAGGTCAGCACCTGCTGCATCCGATGGGACTCGTCCGAGGTCATCGTGAGCGTCTCGCGCGCGGACACCGTGGGTGTGGCGAGCACCACGCTGACCAGGTGCTGCTCGGTGTTCGTCAGGCGCGACATCGCGGGGGCGGAGCCCTGCCAGTCCGGCGGTGGCAGCTCGGGCATCATCTCGAGCTTCTCGAGCGTCCGCAGTAGCTCCTGGCCGTCCTTGAGCCGCTTCTCCGGCGCCTTGGCCAGCATCTGATCCACCAGCACCTGGAGCGAGATGGGCAGCTCGACACGGAAGGTGTGGAGCGAGGGCGGATCGGCAAAAAGAATCTTGGCCAACACCGCCGCGATGTGCGGAGCCCGGAAGGGTGGGTGCCCGCAGAGACACTCGTAGAGCACGCAGCCCAGCGAGAAGATGTCCGCGCCCGGCGTGAGCTCCGGGTTGCTGGAGGCCTGCTCGGGGGCCATGTAGCCGGGAGTGCCCACCACCATGGCGCTGCCCGTCAACGCCTGAGAGGCCGCCGACACGCGCGCCAGGCCGAAGTCCAGCAGCACCACATCCTCGGCCCGCCCTCCGCGCAGGAACAGATTCGAGGGCTTGATGTCCCGGTGGATGATGCCGCGCGCGTGGGTGATGGCGAGCACCTCGGCCACGCGGCGCAACAGCCCCAGCGTCTCCGAGAGCGCCAGGGGCTGGCGCGCCAGCCTCCGCGCCACATCCTCTCCCTCCAGCCACTCCATGGCGAGGAAGGGCTGGTGCTCCTCCGTCAGGCCATGGGCCACATACGAGACGATGCCGGGGTGGTGGAGCCCGGCGAGAAACTCCGCCTCGCGGACGAAGCGGCGGGCGGACTCGGGATCCGCGATGGTGTGCAGCAGCTTGAGCGCTACGGTGCCGCCCGTCTGCGTGTCCCGAGCCTGGTAGACGAGACCGACGCCTCCCTGGCCCGCCAGACGCTGCAGGGCGAAACGGCCCGCGATGACCGTTCCAGGGGCAATCGTTTCGCTCGGGGGAGAGGCACTCACCATGAGGGGCGGTAGGGTACCGGAAGCCCCTCAGGCACGCGAGAGGAGCCCCTCGCTCAGCTGCTCTCAGGGAACATATGGCCCGGTGGCCAGCGGCGCATCCTCCCGGAGCTCGGACTGCAGCGTTCCGGACTGGGCCGCGGTGTGGAGCCGCTGATCACAGGCCGGCACCGGGATCACAGTGGGAAGCGCTGGCAGCACCGCGCCCGGGTTCGGGATGCGGCGGTACGACTCGCTGAAGCAGCGAGCGCCCTCGGGGCCCCACACGGCCTCCACTCCGGGCATCGAGACGTTCATGATCCCGTACAAGTCCTGCAACGCGATATGGGTGCCCTCCGTCGTGTAGCTGGCGTAATCCCCCGATTGGACGAAGTACGCGGCGCGCTTGGCCTGCAGGCAGGTCGCATAGGCGGTGTCGGCCATGGACTGCCGCTCCGGATCCGACACCTCGTGCGGCCGGTACCCCCAGACCATGCACGTCGCGATGGCGCCCGTGCGGCAGGCCATGGTGACCACCCCCGAATCCGTGTCCTTCGCCACCTTGGCGGTCACCGGGTCGACCCTGCGCTCCGGAATGAAGGCCACCTTCCCGGCACTATCCTGGCACGTAGGCGCCCACGCCGACATCGACGCGCGGATGTACTCGGCCTCGTACAGCATGACGCCCTTGTCCAGCGCCGCGGGGCGGAATCGCAGCGAGAACGCGCCCAGGGTGGAGTTCTGGAGATCGAGCTCCAGGTTCCCCAGATCGGTCCCGGACAGCTCGTAGTAGCCGCTGGCATCCTTATAAGCGATGACCAGATCCTGGGCGTTCAGTCCGATGCGGAGCACATCCACGGGCAGCCCCAGCCGCCGGCCCGCCACCGGGAACGTCACCGCCTGGGTGAGCGACTCCCCCTTGGAGTTGACGGTCTGCCCCGTGAGCTGGGGCCCGCTCTGGGACTGCGAGAAGTACTCGGGGCAGAAGTAGATATCGCGGTGGAGCCAGATGCAGTACCCGAAGCCCTTGGCGATGTAGATGCCCTGGCCGTTGGTGGGATCCGAGCAGTTGCCGCTGGTGCAGCCGGTATCCAGGCGGCCCATCGGAGCTTCCTGCTGGCCCAGGGCCTCGGCCTCCGCCTCAGCCTCCAGCGGCTCGCCGCAACCCACTGTCAGCGTGAGTGCCAGCAGGCTCATCGCGGCGGTGCTCACCCAAGACATCACTGGCTTCAGGGACGGTCGGTCGGTGGTGGGGTTCATGGTGGGTCCTTTCTCAGAAAGACGGTTTTCCCGTTTTTTTTCAGATTGTACGGCTTCGCTGATGTTGGAGGTTCTTTCCAGGATTCGTGCCAACGGGGAGGGAAGAGGCTTCGGCAAGGTTCTTGAATGAATTCAGGGGTTTGGCCTTTGCTCAGGGATGCCCGGAGCGGAGCCGGGCGGCCGGGCACAGCGGTGGCACAGGCACAGGCACACCGAGCTGTGCCATGTGCCACCCCCTGTGCACTGATAGTGTGGAGGGCCCATGCCGGATCCTGGTGATGCAGCGCCGGCCCTCGAACCAACCCTCGTTCGAGCGACGCCCGCTGCCGAGCAAGAGAACCTCGCCACGCTGCCCGGGACGGATGGGGCCAGCGCGCCTCCCCCTCAGGCCGGGGTCACCTCAGGCCCGGCGTTCCCGGTCTCCGGGTGGGAGCGCTACGAGTTCCTCGAGCTGCTGGGGCGCGGCGGCATGGGCGAGGTCTACAAGGCTCGCGACAAGCGCCTGGGCCGCACCGTGGCCCTCAAGTTCATCCTCGGCTCGGATCCCGAGCTGGTCATGCGCTTCCTCCAGGAGGCACGCGCCCAGGCCCGCATCGATCACCCCAACATCTGCAAGGTGTACGAGGTCGGCGAAGTTCAAGGGAAGGCGTACATCGCCATGCAGCTGGTGGAGGGCCAGCGGCTGGATCGGGCCGCCTCCACGCTGTCGCAGGCCGAGAAGGTCCGGATCCTCCAGGAAGTGGCCACCGCCATCCACGAGGCCCACCGTCAGGGCGTCGTCCACCGGGACCTGAAGCCGACCAACATCGCCGTCGAGCGCACCGAGAGCGGGCGCTGGTTCCCCGTCGTCATGGACTTTGGCCTGGCCTACGACGCCAGCCACGGTCACGGGCTCACCCTGTCCGGCGCGCTGCTGGGCACCCCCGCGTACATGGCGCCGGAGCAGGCGCGAGGCGAGCTGTCCAGCATCGATCGCCGCTCGGATGTCTACAGCCTGGGGGCCACGCTCTATGAGCTGCTGGTGGGCACGGCTCCCTTCACCGCTTCGACGCTGGCCGGCACCCTGGACAAGGTGCTCAACGAGGAGCCTCCGTCGCTGCACTCGCGCATGCCCCAGATCGATCGCGATCTGGAGATCATCGTCCTCAAGTGCCTCAGCAAGGAGCCTCACCAGCGCTACGTGTCCGCTCGCGCGCTGTCCGAGGATCTCGCGCGGTACCTGGACGGAGAGACGATCCTCGGGCGGCGGCCGAGCCTGCAGTACCGGCTGAGGAGGGTGTCGCGCAAGCACCGCGCCCTGGTGGCCGTCTCGGGGCTGTCCCTGGCCATCATCCTGGTGCTGGCCACCTTCGGCGTGCGGGCGTGGCTGGAGGCCCGGAACACCCGGCAACAGTCCGAGGAGCGCGCCCGGCTGGCCGAGAAGCTCGGGCAGGAGGTGAAGGAGATCGAGTGGTTCATGCGCCTGGCCTCCGCGCTCCCCCTGCATGACACTCGCCGCGAGCAGGAGCTCGTTCGCGAGCGCATGCACCGGATCGCAGCCCTGCTGCCGGGGCTGGGAGCCACGGGCGAGGCGCTCATCCACTACGCACTGGGGCGTGGCCACCTGGCGCTGCACGAGCTGGACAAGGCTCACGAGGAGCTGCTGCTCGCCCGGAAGCAGGGGCTCGACTCGCCCGAGCTGCACTACGCCCTGGGCCGGGTGCTCGGAGAGCTGTACCACCGCGCTCTGGAGCATGCGCGGCGCAGCGGCAACCAGGAGTGGCTGGCCGCGCGGCAGCGGGAGCTCGAGGAGAAGTACCTCCAGCCCGCGCTCCAGTCGCTCGAGCGCAGCCAGGGCGTCGAGCTGGAGTCGCCGCGCTACCTGGAGGGGCTCATCGCCTTCTACCGCCGCCAGTATGACGTGGCGCTCCGGGCCGCGGCCCAGGCCTCCACCGAAGCGCCCTGGATGCACGAGGCCTGGAAGCTCGCGGGGGATGTGACACGGGTGCGGACGGTGGAGCAGCCCGGGCTCAGCTACGAGACGGCCAGGGCCGGGCTGCTGGAGGCCGCCAGCTTCTACGACAATGCCATCTCGCTGGGCGGCAGCGCTCCGGTGAACTACGAGGCCCTGGCCGAGGTGTGGCTGCGCCAATCCGAGCTCGACGAGAAGCAGGGCAAGCCGCAAGAGCAGGCCCTGGAGCGGGCGCTGGCGGCCAGCGAGAAGAGCATCCAGGCCGCGCCGCAGCGCTCGGTGGGCTACACCCAGAAAGCCTATGTGCTGATGCGCCGGTACTGGGTGGCGGTCCATCAACCCAAGGATCAGGATGTCAGCGCTCTGCTCATGGAGTGGATCGCCACGGGCCGGCGCGCCGTGGAGCTGGACCCGGGGGACGTGTCCGCCTACGACGCGCTGGGCATCGGCTACCTCAAGCGCGGCGGCTACGAGGCTCGCAACGGCCGGGATCCCGTCCCCTCGTTCCGCGAGGCCATTGCCCAGCTGTCCCGGGCGCTCCAGCTCCAGCCCAACCACCCGTGGGCGCTCAATGATCTGGGGGCGGCGTACCTGGCTCAGGGCCGCTACCAGGGCGAGCACGGCCAGGATCCCCGCGAGTCCTACCAGGAGGCGCTCCGCCGCTTCGAGCAGGCGGAGCGAGCCGATCCGACCTACCTCTACCCCCTCGCAAACCAGACCACCGCGTACTACGAGCTGGCGGAGTACTCCGTCCTGCGAGGGTTCAACCCCGAGGCCGATGTCCAGCGAGCACTCAAGGCCGCGGAGCAGGGCCTCGCGCTGGATGCCGGGTATTACTGGATCCTGAACTCCGCCGCCGGGGCGGAGCTGGTGCTCGCCAACCACCTCCTCCAGACCGGCCGGGATCCGCGTCCGGCGCTCGAGGGCGCGCGCCGGCACCTCGAGCGCTCCTTGAGCATCAATCCGGCCCATGCGCGCACGCACCTCTACCAAGCCATGGGCTTCTCCCTGGAGGCCCGGCACGCGCTCCGGGAGCGGCTCGATCCGGGCACCGCGCTGAGCCTGGGTCGGCAGTCCATCGAGCGCGCGCTCGGGCATGACGCCGGGTGCGCCGAGTGCCGGATCGAGTCCGCGCGGCTCGGGCTGCTGGAGGTAGCGTGGGCCCAGCAGAAGGGGAGCGCCAGCGCAGACCTTCTCCAGCGAGCGCTCTCCGAGGCGCAGCGCGCCGTGGAGCTGTTCTCCTCCTACTACGAGACACACCTGGTGCTGGCCCGCGTCCACTGGCTGCTGGCAGAGAGCTCGGACCCTGGCGTGGCGCGCGCCTCCATCGTGGAGGGACTGAAACACGTGGAGCTGGCGCTCCAGATCGATCCCACCCTGGCACAGGCCTACGCTCTACGGGGGGCCCTGCTGCTGGTCCAGGCGCGCAAGGCGGACCAGGAGGCCGAGCGCCGCGAGCTTCTGCCTCAGGCCCGAGCCGCGCTCGCTCGGGCCGTCGAGCTCAATCCGCTGGTGCGCGGGGAGTACGAAGAACTCCTCCGAGAGGCCCAGGAGTCGCTCGTCGAGGAGCATCCGTAGACAGATGTATTCACGAGTGTTCTCTCAGGACACTTCGTCGGTGCCCGCAGGCACAGACCCTGGCACAGCGAGCTGTGCCTTGTGCCAGCGCGGGGCTGTGTCGTGTGCCGCCCGCGCTCATTTTCACGGTGCGGCTCGGCCGGCCCCCTAGAATGCACCGCATGGGAGAGGACGGATCCACCCTGCGCCCCAGCGGGATCGCAAGCGGTGGGAATACCTCCGAGGGAGAGCGGGTCCCGGGCTTGCTGCGGCTGTTTACCGGCGAGGCGCCGTTGGCCCAGGCACTTCCGTTGAGCGGCGAGGCCCTGGAGCTGGGGCGCGGCGCTCTGCTCGGCGAGGTGCAGGACCCGCGCATGTCGCGCCGCCACGCGCGCGTCCACTTCGACGGACGGCACTTCCACGCCACGGATCTGGGCAGCCAGAACGGCACCTTCGTGGATGGGGAGCAGATCCCCGCCAATACCCCACGCGAGGTGCGGCGGGTCCTCCGCATGGGAGACTCGCTCTTCGTGCCCTCTCCGGACGTGGCCCCCCTGCAGAAGCGCGGCGTGACACTCGTGGATGGGTTCGTGCGGGGCCCGGTGCTCCAGCAGCTGCTGGCCGAGGTGACACGCGCGGCCAAGCTCGGGTTTTCCCTGCACATTCATGGCGAGAGCGGCGCGGGCAAGGAGGGCGTGGCGCGCACGTTCCACCAGCACGGCCCCCAGAGCGAGGGCCCCTTCGTGGCCGTCAACTGCGCCACCATTCCTCAGGGGCTCGCCGAGCGGCTCTTGTTCGGCGCTCGGCGCGGCGCCTACTCGGGAGCCGATGACGCCGAGGGCTACCTGCAGACGGCCCATGGCGGCACGCTGTTCCTCGACGAGGTGGTGGAGCTCGAGCTGGCAGTGCAGGCGAAGCTGCTGCGCGCGTTGGAGACGCGCGAGGTGCTCCCCCTGGGCGCCTTGAAGGCGAAGAAGGTGGAGATCCTGGTCTGCTCGGCGAGCAACAAGGATCTGCGGGCGCTCGTCTCCTCGGGGAAGCTCCGGGAGGACCTGTACTTCCGCATCGGCCGGCCCCAGGTGACGCTGCCCCCGCTGCGGCAGCGTCCCGAGGAGCTGCCCCTGCTGCTCCAGCGCGCCGTGCAGCAGATCTCTCCGCAGCTGGGGCTCCATGTGACGCTGGTGGAGGCCTGCCTGCTGCGGCCCTGGCCGGGCAACGTCCGCGAGCTGCTGGTAGAGGCGCGCACCGCCGCCCAGGCGGCCCTCATGCACGGCGCCACGCGCGTCGAGGCTCGCCACTTGAGCCAGAGCGCGGGCACGGCCTTTGGCCCCGCGGCCGTGGCTCCCGCACCGAGCTCCGAAGAGCGGCGAGCGCCTCGCGAGGAGACGTCCCGAGCGAAGCCCGTGGCCCCGGAGGAGAAGGCCCGCATCGAGGAGGCCTTGCGGCAGAACGGCGGCAACGTGGCGGCGACGGCGCGCGCGCTGGGGATGCACCGCACTCAGCTCCGGCGGCTGCTGGAGCGCCATGCGATCTCCGCTTCTGCGGGAGGCGATTCCGACGAGGGATGAGGGCCGTCAGGCGTTGGCCCTTCCGTTGCAATGCCTCTGAGCATCACCGGACCACTCACCCGGACTGCTCGGAGGCTTCACCATGAATTTCAAGCGCACCTTGCTGCTGTTGGTGCTCGTGCTCGTTCAACTGCCGGTCTCGGCCCTCGCCGCCAGCGATTGGGACACCGAGCGCTGCCCAACCCCTTATCCCTGGTGGTGGCGCTTCGATGGGCCGCGCGTGGACATCGCCGTGAGGGACTGGAACATCCAGCCCGTGGGGGATGCGTTCGACATCTCCTTCACCCTGATCAACGTGGGCGCGGCGACGCTGGAGGGAGGCCTGGCCTATACGCTCTCCCACGCGGCCGTGGATTCGGCGGGGTATCGAGATCCCGCCGCCCTGGCGCTGCCGGCCGCGCGCTCGCTGCTGGGCACGGAGGCCCTGAACGGAGGCACACTGCCCACCCTCCGGCCCGGGCAGAGCATCGAGGTCCGAGCCCGGGCCCGGTCCTTCACGCGGGACGCCAACCACATCCTCACCGTCATCTTCCATGATGGCGTCCAGGTGGCGCTCGATCCGCGGGCCGCGCCCTGGTACTGGCTGCGCATCCTCTCGCCGCGCTCGGCGCCGGGAGCGCTGGCGCTGGTGAGGTCCGAGGTGGAGCCGGTGCGCTCCGAGGTGGACGGCTACCGGGCCAACCGCGTGTCGTTGGTGCTCCAGAACGTGGGCCGCACCGTGCTCGAGGCGGGCACTCCCATCTCGGTCATCCACGGCCCGAGCGGCTCCGCTGGTGGCTACTGGGGGCCGGACGACGTCGTGGATCCGCACAATCCCGGCAACCCCTACGCCAGCTTCTTCCGCGAGGCGCTGCTTGAGGCGCGGCTGGATCGCGCGCTGAACCCCGGCGAGTACATCGAGCTCGGCGGCGTGGCGCATGAGCCCGAGGGACTGAACGCGCTCCAGCAGATCACGGTGGTCGTCGGCCAGTAGTGATGTCCTTGGGGGAGCCCGGACTCAGGGGGCGGGCTCCTCCTTCCATTCGCAACGAAGTTTCAGGAGATGACTCACATGATGAAGAACGCATGGATGGCCGTGGGCGCAGTGGTGCTGAGTATTCTGGTGGGCTGTGGCCCGGTGGAAGCGGAGGAGAACCTCCCCATCGAGGAGCTTGCGCCCGAGAACCTCGCGGCCATTCCCGACGGCACGGTGATGTCGCCGGAGCTGATGAGCGCCGTGCTCGCGAAGGTGCCGAAACCGCAGGGAGACATGCTGCAGCCGGCTGCGGCCTGCATGGCGGCGAAGACCTGTACCAACCTGGGCTACAACTCCTGCGGCAGCTGGTCGGCGACCTACAACTGCGGAAGCCTGTCGACGTGCAACACGTTCGACACGGCCTGCCGGGACTGCCAATACTCGCCGGACATCGGCGCCGTCGAGTGCACCTACCTGGGTGGACAGAACCAGGGCAAGAACCGCTACCGCGTCTGCTTCAACTCGGCGGGGGCCTCGTGCACGGAGTACGAGTACACCTCGACCAAGGTCTGCGGCGGCTGCCCGGACTGAGTGCCCCGTGACCGTCGGCCCCTTATCCTTGTGAGCGGGGTTGCGACCGCCGGAGAGAAGTGAGAGGGGAGGGGCGTGAACCCGCTGCTCACTGTCATCACCGGCCCGACGGCCTCGGGCAAGACGGGCATCGCCGTCGAGCTTGCCCGCCGGGCCGGGGGAGAGATCGTGAACGCGGACTCGCAGCAGGTGTACCGCCTCTTCGATATCGGCACGGCCAAGCCCTCCCCCGAGGAGCTTGCTGCCGTGCCGCATCATTTGATCTCGGTGGTGGATCCGCTCGAGACGTTCTCGGCGGCGGAGTACCAGCGCCGGGCGGATGCGGCGATCGCGGACATCGCCTCGCGCGGGAAGCCCGTGTTCGTCGTGGGCGGCACGGGTCTCTACCTGCGGGTTCTTTTGCACGGCGTGGTGGAGGCTCCTGGGGCAGACCCCACGCTTCGGGCCTCGTTGGAGGCCATGGCCGCCGCAGAGGGCCGCGAGGCCGTGCACCGCAAACTCGCCGAGGTGGATCCCGAGACCGCCGCGAAGCTGCCCACGCAGGATCTGGTCCGCGTCATCCGAGCCCTGGAGATCCACGCCCAGAGCGGCATCCCCGCCTCACAGTGGCGCCGGGAGCACGCCTTCGCGCCGGACCGCTACCCCTTCCGGATGTTCGTGCTGGAGCCGCCTCGGGAGCAGCTCTACGCCACGATCAACGCACGCACGGAGGCCATGTTCGCGCGAGGGCTCGTGGAGGAGACCCGGGAGCTTCTGGCGCACGGGTACGCGGACGCCGCGCCCATGCGCAGTGTGGGCTACGTCCAAGCCCGAGCCGTTGTGGAAGGCCGGATGACCCCAGAAGAGGCCATCCAGGACACGGCGCGCGAGACGCGCCACTACGCCAAGCGACAGCTCACATGGTTCCGCAAAGAGGCCGGTGCCGTGCACCTGGCCCCTCCGTACGAAGCGCTGCGAAACCTCTGACCGTGAAGCAGAAGGCGCCCACTTCAAAACCCCCGACATTTCCGAACAGGCGGCCGGGAGCCATCCCCTGTGCCTCTCCCGGCCTCAGGAGGCGTAGCGCCCGGACTCGGCGTCCGCCGGGATCTCCGGGACATGGACCGGCGGCGACACGGTGGGCAGGGGAGCCCCGTGTCCCATCAGCAGCTGCAGCAGCCGCTCCGGCTCCACTGGCTTGGGCAGGAAGGCCTCGGCGCCCGCCTCCAGCGCACGCTGGCGGACGTGCGGCCGGTTGAGCCCACTCATCACCACCACCCGGGTGTTGCGCGTCAGCGGGTGCTGCTTGAGGCCCTCGCACAACCGCAGCCCGTCCACCCAGTGCAGCACCACATCCAGCAAAATGGCCGTGGGCGGCCGCCGCGCCACCGCGCAGAACAGCGCCAGCTCGTCCGAGAAGGACACCACCGTGGCGCCCGTGGACTCCAGCAACTGAGTCATCGCCTCGCGAGCGTCTGGATCATCATCCACCACGTAGTACAGGTCCGGCTCCAGCGTGGGCACCGTGGTGGGCACCGGCTCCACCGCCGTGCGCAGCCACGAGCTCACCACCTCGCGCAGGCCCGCCCAGCGCGCCGCGGCCAACAGCGACAGCGGCGTCGGCGCAGCCAGCCCGAGCACTCCACCGCTATAAACTCCGCACATCGAGCCCTTGCGTCGCGCTGCCAGGAACGCCTCGGGAGCCCGCCGGCCCGCGCGCCGCAGCCACGCGATCGACCGAGCCCCCGCCGCCGCATCCTCCATCAGCTCCGAGAGGCCCTCGCGGACATACCGGCGCTCCAGCGCGGAGGCCTCCAGCCCGCCATCGAGCAGCCCCACGGCGGCCCGGCTGCACGTGGCCAGCGTCTCGGACAGCCCCAGCTGCAGCGGGTGCCCGAGCGCCGCCGGCCCCACCACGAGCTGCCCGGGTGCCACCAGCGAGCGGCCCGGCCCGAACGGCAGCCGCGTCGTCTCCAGGGCGGAGAGCTCGAAGCCCTCGTCCACGAGCCCATCCCGGGCCGCCATCATCAGCGCCTGACACAGATCCGCCGGAGTCACCGCTGGCCCGAACGCCAGCGCGTAGACCGAGTGCGCCCCCGGCAGCAGGAACAGCCCATCCACGGTGGGAAGGGGAGCGATCCACAGCCGAGCGAGCGGGGCCAGCGTCAGCCGTGAGGACCCATGGCGCAGCCGCGCCTGCACCGCCGCCACCGTGGGCGCGGGCTCGAAGCCCGGGAAGAACGCGTCGCCCAGCAAGCCACCCGCGCCGGTCGCCAGCGCCACCGCATGGAAGCGATCGCCGCTGCCCTGGGCGCGGACCACCAGCGGGCCGCTGTTGCGCACCACCTCGGGGGCATCCGGGGCAGGCGCATGGCGCTCCACGCGATCCACATGCCGGGAGATGAACCGTGCGCCCTGGGCCGTGGCGGCCGTCACGAGCGCCTCGCGCACCACCTCGAGCCCGGAGGGGCCATTGGGCCAACCATCCACCACCCACAAGCCCCCCGGAGGTGCCGGTAGCAAATCCCGCCGGCCGTGAGAGAGGACTTCGACGCCCCGGAGCTCATGCACGCGCCAATCCATGGGGACGCGGCAGCCCAGCGCGGCGAGGCGCGAGCGGCACTCCGGCGTCAGCACCACCGGGGGCGGCACCGTGTTGGGCTCCGAGTGTGAATACACCCGGACATCCAGCGAGACGCCTCGGGCCCGCCCGTTGAACAGGAGCGAAGACGCCAGCCCTGCACCAGCGATGCCGCCGCCGATGATCGCTACCCTCGAACCCGCCACCAGTCTGCTTCCGCTCATCCGCGCCCTCGCTCGCCCTCGGTGCCTCTGCAACCGGTGAATCCGTTAATGCCGCTGTGCCGATACCGGCGGAGCCCCCATCGAGGCGCCGTGCACCACCACCCGGTCACGCCCCTCGCGCTTGGCGACATAGAGCGCCGCGTCGGCCGCCTTCAGCAGCGCTTCGGTGTTCTCCCGAGGGGTGGCCTCGGAATGATCGGCGATGCCCACGCTCACGCTCAGCCCGAATGGGGCGGGGCGCCCATCGCTGCGCTGCACCGTCACGTTGCGCAGCCCGGCGCGGATGCGCTCGGCGAAGGCTGCAGCCTCCACCGCCGTCTGGTGGGGAAGCAGGGCGACGAACTCATCCCCGCCAAAGCGCGCGGCGAAGTCTGACTCGCGCAGGTTGTTCTTCAGGTGGGCGGCCAGCGCCAGGATGGCCCGGTTGCCCACATCATGGCCCATCCCGTCATTGATGGCCTTGAGGTGGTCCAGATCGATCACCACCACGGACAGCGGATACTGGTAGCGGCCCGCGCGCCGGAACTCCTCCTCCATGCGCAGGGTGAGCGCCCGGAAGTTGGCCAGCCCCGTGAGCGCATCCGTCTGGGCCAGCACCCGCAGGCGGTGCTGCTGCTCGCTCTGCCGCAGGGCGCGATCAATGCGCGCCATCAGCTCCCGGGCGCTGGCGGGCTTGTGGATGAAGTCCACCGCGCCGCGTTCCAGACACTTCTCCAGGGTGGCCTCGTCCGCGTCGCCCGTGAGGAAGATGACGGGCACGGAGTCCGTGCGGACATCCCCTTGAAGGGTCTCCAGCACGCCCAGCCCGTCGCCGCTGGGGAGGAACCGATCCAGCAGGATCAGATCGGGGTGGTGTTCTCGCGCCAGCTCCACCCCCACGCCCGCGTCCGCGGCCGTCAACACCTCGAACTTCACCACCAACAAATCCGAAAGGCTGTCACGAACACCTGCATCGTCCTCGATGATGAGGATCTGGGCCCGCTCACTGCCCCGGCCGCGCCGTTCCATGCAACGCTCCGTTGCGCACGCCTGCCTCGAAATGGCAGGCCGAAGATCTCGAGCGCCACGCCCTGCGGAGTGCCCACAACGCCCTCGCGCCCCTCGCGCCGCCGCCGCCGCTCCGTACTCCGGACACCCGCTTCCCTCCGCAACCTTCACCCGAGACCTCCGGCTGCCAAGTCCGTCCGTCTCTTTTCTTTGCTGCTCACCCCTCCTCGGAGGAGGTGTGAGGGGGATAGGAGCAAGCTCCATGCCCTGAGACGAAACGGGGCAGCCGGTGTTTTTTCAGGCGGTTGCGTCGCCCTTCATTCGCCACGAGTCTGGCTCATCCGTAAGACGTACCAGCATGGGAACTCGCGATCGGTAGGAATTCCCGTGCTCCGGCGAACGGATGCCTGTACCCAGGGACGTCTTCAACGTCGATTAATGAACTGCACGCGACGGCCGCCGCCTCCGCCGCCCCCCATCGTGGGCATGGGAGGAGCCTCCAGACCGAACTGCCACCAGGTGGGCTCGTAAGGCTTCATCTTCAGCCGCTTGTCGTTCTGCAGTTGGGTGAGGCTGCCCTTGAGCTTCTCATCCGTGGGGTTGGTCTGCACGGCGCGAGCGAGCACCTTGAGCGCCTTGTCCTTGTCCTTGTTCTGCAGCAGGCACCAGGCGTAGGCGGCCCAGATGACGGACTCCTTCTTGCCCGTCTTCACTGCCGCCTCGAAGGAGGCCTCCATGGCAGTGAAGTTCTTGCGCTGGTAGTGAAGGGCGCCCTCCATGGCCTTGGCCATGTAGTTGCGAGGACCGGACTTGGCGAAGTGGGCCTGGGCGCCGTCCAGATCCTTCACCATGTACTTGAGCATGCCGATCTGGGCGTGGAGCTCGGGGCCGACCATGAGCTGCCATTTGTCGTAGACCAGACCCTGCTCCAGGGTCTTCACGGCGCGCTCCACCTTCTGCTGGGCTTCCTTCTGGTGGGTGGCCTGGGTGGCGAACTCCTTCTGGACGGAGTCCATGAGGGCCTGGATGCGCTTGGCCACCCGGCGGGCCAGGAGAATGAAGGTGAAGGCGAAGGCGAGGGTGCCCGGAATGAGGCCGGCCCACAGGGAGTAGCCCAGCAGCTTGATGCCCAGAGCTACGGCGATCCCCACGCCCAGGGAGATGAGAAGGTTGTACATGCGCGGTCCCTCTAGTCATTTGAAGGCAACACCGCAATCTCCGGGTGCATGCGAGCGTTGAGCGCGGTATACGTCTGCCCGATTGTCGGTGGCAGACAGGGCCCTCTGTCGAAATTGGTAGACGAGGCGGACTCAAAATCCGCTGCGGCTGACCCCGCGTCCCGGTTCGAGTCCGGGGAGGGCCACTACGAAACGGTCGGAAGTGCGCGTTGCGCGGCCCTGAGGGGGCGCGTCCTGGGGGGGCGGAAGGAACGTCCCCGGCGGGAGAAACCCGATGAAGGTGCTGCTGGTCGAGGATGACGCGAGCCTGCGCGAGGGGATGAGCGACATCATCTCCGAGCAGGCCGAGGTGCGCGCCCTGGGCCTGGTGGACTCGGCCCTGACGGTGCTCCGGCAGGAGCGCTTCGAGCTGATCCTCACCGACTTGCGCATCTCCGGAGGAGGGCAGGGCGGGCGGAGCATCGTCGAGATGGCCCGCCGGCGGCTGCAGCCGGTGGCGCTCGTCAGCGCGGCCGCTGAGGAGGAGTTCCAGCGGGCGCTCCACCCCTGGGAGCCGGATGCGGTCCTGATCAAGCCCTTCCAGCTCGAGGACATGACGGCGCTGGTGGAGCGCTTCCTCGCGCTGCGGCAGGAGCTGGATCAGCAGGCCACGAAGCGTCCTCCCGACGACGCGGGCTGGACGCAAGAGGCGCCGGGGGTCCAGGTGCTGCGGCCCTCGGGAGCCTCGGCCGAGCAGGGGCTGATGTGGATCCGCCTGCAGCCCGGGACGAGCTACGCGTGGACGCACCACCGCGGGCGCGCCGGTGTCCTGGTGGTGGAGGGCGATCTGGAAGTGGATGGCGCGCGGCAGCCGGCCCCGCATTATTTGTTCCTCTCCACGAGCCCGCCGCCGGAGACCCGGACCGAGAAGGGCTGTCTGGCCGTCTCGCTGGCGCTGAAGGGTTAGGACTCTGGGAGACGTCCCCCCGTGAACACGCTCTGGCCTACCCCTCATCCCTCTGAAAAACTGGGCCGTCCCTCGCGGCGCGCGGCCACGGCCGCCATTGAGGCCCACATCGCCGTGCTGCGGGGGGAACCGCTCAAGGCCTCGCTCGCCACAGCCCTGCGAGAGGCAGGCGGGCTGGGGGGCCAGGAGCGGCGCTTCACGGCCTTCGCGGCGAGGGAACTCTCCCGGCACCAGCGGCTGTTGGACCTGGCGGCGCGGCTGCTCGGCCACCCTCCCAGCAAGGTGGGGCTCACCGAAGATCAAGCCCTGGTCCGTTACGCACTTTGGCGGCGCCTCTTTTGCGGAGAGAAGTGGGCCCGGATTGGCCCCGAGGTGAAGCTGCCCGGGCCCGTGCGGCCTCGGACGATCAAGGATGATCTGCTCGCCCAGGTGGTGGAGGGGCCACTGCCAGAGCCGCCGATGTCCGAGTCGGCCACCGATCGCCTGGCGACGCGCTACTCGTTCCCCTCCTGGTTGGTGGAGCGGCTGGCGGGGCTCCACCCCGAGACTGTGCTGGAAGCGCTCCTCGCCGCGCTGGACGAGGAGCCTCCCCTGTACTTCCGCGTCCGCCCCACGGGCACACGAGCGGAGGTGCTCACCCTCCTTCAAGAGGAGGGAGTGGCCGCCGAGCCGGTGGACCTTGCCCCGGACGCGGTGCGGATCGCCGACGCGAGCCACCGCGTCTTCGAGACGAAGGTGATGAAGTCGGGCCGCCTCCAGGTGCAGGACGTGGGCAGCCAGCTCATCGCCGAAGTGTGCCGCCCGCCAGGGGGGACACTGGAGGGCCTCACGGTGGTGGATGTCTGCGCCGGAGCTGGGGGCAAGACGCTGGCGCTGGCGGATGGGGTAGGAACTTCGGGGCGGGTGCTGGCAGGAGATCGCTCGCGCCGGCGGCTGGCCCAGGCCCGCGAGCGGGTGAGGGACTTGTCGGTGCGCAACGTGTCCTTCCCCCACCCCCTGCCCCTGGGAGGGGCGGACGTGCTGCTGGTGGACGCCCCCTGTAGCGGGACGGGCTCCCTGGCGCGAGAGCCGGATCAGAAGTGGAAGCTCACCCCCAAGGCGATCACCGACTTCCAAGCGACCCAGCTGGCGCTTCTAGAAGAGGTAGGGCGGGAGGCCCGGCCTGGGGCGATCCTCGTCTACGCCACTTGCTCCCTGCTGCCCGAGGAGAATGACGAGGTGGTGCACGGCTTCCTGGAGAAGCAGCCGGGCTTCGCGCTGGAGCCGGTGGCACCGGTGGTGGGGCCGGAGCGGGCGGCGGCGCTCTGCGACGGGCCCTTCCTTCGGCCCATTCCCCCCAAAGTCCCAGGCGGGGGCTTCTTCGCGGCGCGGCTGCGCAAGCTCCAGGGTTGACAGTCCCCGATGCGCCACGCTACGGACTCCCTCGTCAGCTCTTCCTAGGGGTCGCCCGTCTTGGCAGATGCAAAGCCGACGCAGTCCGAGGTGATGAAGCAGATTCAGCAGGCGTTCCAGGCGGCGCAGGCGCAACTGGCGCAGCTCCGGGAGCAGGTGCGGCACACCGAGGAACTGGCCCGGCTGAACTCGCAGGGCAACTACCTGCAGATGGAGAAGGAAAAGGCGTTTCGGGCGCTGGGCGAGGCGGTGTTCCGAATGGTGCAGAAGGGCAAGCTGGAGCTTCCTGCCGCGCTCGCACCCTCGGTGAAGGCGGTGGAAGCAGCCGAGCAGAAGGCAGCGGCGCACGCCTCGCAGATCACCGACATCCTCCAGGAAGGGGAGGCCCTGGCGGCGCGGTTGAAGGGAAAAAACGACGGAAAGGCGCAAACAGCGCTGGCGTCCAAACCGAAGAAGAAGTAGAAGAGCGCCGCTTTCGACGGTTGCCGCTCCCCAGAGCGGCGCCAGCAGCATGTTTCGGGGCTATAGCTCAGCTGGGAGAGCGCTTGAATGGCATTCAAGAGGTCACCGGTTCGATCCCGGTTAGCTCCACTCAGAAGCCCTCCGAGGAGAAATCCTCGGGGGGCTTCCGCTTTTGCGGGCCCTGATTCGCGTGGGCCTCGCTGAAGCGGAAACGGCCGGGCCCCTGGAGAGGAGCACCGGCCGTTCGGCTGCAGGGTCGCTCGGGGAGGGACTACTTCCCGGCGAAGACGTTCATCACGTCCTTGAGCAGTTTGACCGACTCGGCGTGCGGACGCTGGAAGGCGTTGCGGCCCATGATGGAGCCGAAGCCGCCACCCTGGTGGATCTGCCGGATCTCCTCCAGCAAGGCCGGCGTCTCCTTGGACTCGCCGCCCGAGAAGATGACGATGCGCTTGCCGTTGAACGCCGAGCGCACCACCTCTTTCACGCGGTCCGCCATCGTCTTGGTGGCGATGCCGGCCTTCTCGAAGGCCTTCTTGGCCTCGGGCTGCTCGATGAAGTCCTGCGGCGGCTTCACCTTGATGATGTGGGCGCCCAACTGCGCGCTGATCTGCGCCGCATACGCAATCACGTCGATGCCCGTCTCACCCTCCTTGGACATGTTGCCGCGGGCGTAGGCCCAGAGCACGGTGGGCAGGCCGTAGGACTTGGCCTCGGCGATGATGTCGCGCAGATCCTCGTACTGCTCGTTGCGAGCGCCCGAGCCCGGGTAGATGGTGTAGCCCACGGCCACGCAGCCCAGCCGCACCGCGTCCTTCACGGAGGACGTCACCGCGGACATGGGGTTGGCCACCTTGGCCAGCGTGTCCGAGTTGTTCACCTTGAGGATGAGGGGAATCTCCCCCATGTACTTGCCGGCCACGGCCTCGAGGAAGCCGAGCGGCGCCGCGTACGCGTTGCACCCCGAATCGATGGCGAGCTGGATGTGGTAGTCCGGATCGTACCCGGCCGGGTTGGGGCCGAAGGAGCGCGCCGGGCCGTGCTCGAAGCCCTGATCCACCGGGAGGATGACCATCTTGCCCGTGCCCGCCAGCGTGCCGGTGTTCAGCAGGCGCGCCAGGTTGGTGAGGGTGCCAGGGCTATCGGACGGGTACCACGACAGGATCTGCTTCACTCGATCGGTGTAGGCCATAAGGCTCCTGAGTCTTGGGGCCACGGCCGGGGGGCCGGGCGCGTCGAAGGGCGGCGCGGATTGTGCTTCCCGCTCCACAGAGCGCAAGGAGTTCCCGCGAAAAAATGTCAGCACCCGCACGCAGTGGGGCCCCCAACGTTCATCAGTCCCGGGACAACCCCCAGCAAACGTTAAAGAAGCGGTGACGGAGCCCCCTTGAAGGGAGATGCTGCGCCGCCGCGGTCTGGGCCGACAGGGCGGGCCGCGAATGAGGCCATCGGTGAAACGGACAGGACTCGGACGACTCGTGGGAATCGGGCTGGCGCTCTCGGCAGGGAGCGCGGCGGCGCAGGGCGTGCCCGGCACAGCACCCGCCGCTCCCATCTCGGGAGGGCAGGGCACCTCGACCCCCTCTCAAGCCGGGCAGGGCACGGCATCCCCCATAACAGGCGCTCCCGCGACGCTCCCGGGACAGCCCACGGTGGGAGAGGGCGCGCAGAGCGCCACGCCCCAAGCCCAGGATCAGGCCGCCCAGGACGCGACGCGCTCCACCGAGCAGCAGGCTCCAGGCACGGCCGAGGGGGCCGCCAAGAGCGGGCCGCTCACGCTCGAGGAGCTCGTGGCGCGTGCGCGCCGCTCGGATGCGCGCGTCGAGGAGGCCGAGGCGGAGCTTCACCGGCTGCAAGCGCTCCAGAGGCAAGCCCACTGGGCGTGGTTCCCCAAGTTCGAAACGGTGGTGGGCTTTGGCGGCCCGGTGCCCGAGGCGCGCAATGACGGGCTCGGCGGTCCTCCCACGACGGAGGCCACGCTGGAGGGCGACTGGAACTTCGGCACGCTGGGCGTCACGGTGCGCGCGGAGGTCAACGCACTGCTGCCCATCTACACGTTCGGCAAGCTCACGGCGCTGGAGAAGGCGGGAGACCAGGGCCCCATCATCGGCGCGGCGCTGCGGGAGCGGGCCCGCGCCGAGGCGGGTTTCCAGGCTGCTCAGGCGTTCTATGGGTACCAGCTCGCGAACGCGGGAATCGTGCAGCTCGAGGAGACAGCGAAGCGACTGGAGGATGCCGGCAAGCGCATCCAGGAGCTGCTGGACGAGGAGTCCCAGCAGGTCTCCAAGATCGACACGTACAAGCTGAACTTCTTCCGGCAGGTGCTGGAGTCCCGCCGCGCCGAGGCCCAGCAAGGACGGATCCTGGCACTGGAGGCCATCCGTTTGTTGTCGGGTGCCAAGCCTGGAGAGCCCGTGCAGGTCGTCAGCGTGGATCTGCCGCTGGAGGAGGACGAGTTCTCGCCGCCCACATTGGAGAAGGCCCTGGCGCTGGCCGAGCAGCGCCGGCCCGAGCTGACGGCCATCCAGGCGGGCATCGCGGCGCGCGAGCAGGAGGTCCTCATCCGCGAGCGTGCGTACTACCCGGACCTGGGGATCGTGGGCTTCGCGAAGTTCGCGTACACCTCCAACGCCACCCCGCAGCGCACACCCTTCGCCTACGATCCTTATAACGATCGCTCCGCAGGCATCGGCATCGCGGCGCGCGGCACCTTCGACATCCCGATGAAGAACGCGCAGCTCGACCAATCCCGCGCGGAGCTGGACAAGCTGAAGGCCCAGCAGCGGCTGCTCCAGTCCGCCATCCGCCTGGAGGTGACCCAGACGCATGGCGCGCTGACGGCGGCGCTGGCCAAGGCCCGCGCCATGACGGACGCGGAGAAGAACGCCCGCCGCTGGGCCACCGCCGCCTATGCCGCCTTCGATCTCGGCACGGGAGACACCCGCGAGCTGGTGGACGCCTTCACAGCGCTTGCTCAGGCCTCAGCCGACAAGGGCAAGAGCTGGCATGACGCCCGTGTGGGAATAGCGGCGCTCAACCGGGTGACCGGCATGGCGCCTGCAGGACAGTGAATAACGGACTGGCTCCTCCTGTCGTCACTTCCGACCATCATCCCGGAGACTCAAAAACGATGCTTGCACCTTTGATCGCCGCAACGCTGCTCGCTGCCGCTCCCACCACTCCGCTCGAGGTCGTCAAGGCCGGCAACGCGGACGTCCAGAAGGCCGCCGGCGCGCCTGGGGCCACGGTGGATCAGCTCGCCTCTGTCGTGGAGAAGTTCGTCGACTTCGAGGAACTCGCGAAGCGGGCACTCGGCAAGACGTGGGACACGCTCAAGCCCGAGCAGCGCAAGGACTTCACCGAGACCATGAAGGGGCTGCTGCGCGCCTCGTACGCTCAGAAGGCCATCGGCCAAGCCAACGCGGACGTGAAGTACGGCAAGGAGACCATCAAGGGCGACGAGGCTGTCGTCAACACGACCCTTGCAGTGAAGAAGGACCAGATCCCCGTCGACTACAAGCTCTACAAGGGGGCGGGGAAGGGCGCGACCTGGCGCATCTACGATGTCGTCACCGATGAGGTGTCCCTCGTGGAGACGTACGCAGGCCAGTTCCGCAAGCTGCTGGCCGACAAGGGCTTCGACGGCCTGCTCTCCACGCTGAAGACCAAGCGGGCTCAGCTGGAGAAGTCCGCTGCCACCACCAAGGCTGCGGATGTGCCCCCGGCTGCGGCGACGGGCACCGCCGATCCGAAGGCTCCGACCGGGAAGTAGGCCGGCCCAAAAGTCTAACTGGTTAGACTTGGGCGTTACTGCCAACCCTCAGGTCTGACCAGTCAGACCTGGGTATGGGTGGGGCGCAGTTAGCGCCCCGAAGCCCGAGCCTCGGAGCCCAAAGCACTTACGAGTCCCTGGGCCAGCGGGATGGCGGGCGTGAAGCCCAGCTCTTTCGCGGCCCGCTCCATCGAGCAGGTCCACGCGGGACAGGCCATCTCCCGGACCTTGTCCCGGTTGAGAATCGGAATGGTGCCCCTCACGCGCGCCGCCAGCTCCGAGCCCAGTCCCACCACATAGCTGACCGTCTCGGGCACCGACACCACCGTGGGCTTCGCACGGCCCATGGCCTGCGCGAGCGCCTGGCAGAAGTCCTCCCACCGGTGCTCCGTGCCATCCGACACCATGTACACGCCCGCCGTCGCGTCACCCGCGCGCATCGTCTGGCCCCGCTCGGTCGCCGCCAGCAGCGCGGTGCACAGGTCATCCACGTGGATGAGCGAGTAGAGCTTGGGGCCAAAGCCGCTCTTGAGCATCACGCCCAGCCGCGCCATCGGCAGCATGGATGGCAGGAACTCCTGATCTCCCGGCCCGTACACGATCGGCGGCCGCACGATCACCGAGGGCACGCGGTCCGCAAACTCCCGCACCGCCTGCTCTCCGCCCAGCTTGCTCCGGCCGTAGAGGGAGACAGGCGCTGGCGTCTCCTCCTCGCGCCGGGGACGTCCCGGCACCGAGGGCCCCGCCGCCGCCAGCGACGAGCAGTACACGAGCCGAGGCGGGGTAGGGAGCTCCGCCATGGCCTTCACCAGCCGCCGGGTGCCCTCGGCGTTGCCCTGGAAGTAGCCCGCCTCGTCCCGGGACTTGGTGACACCGGCCAGGTGCAGCACACAGTCCACATCCTTCACGGCCTCGGTGAGCCCCTCGCCCGTGAGCAGATCGCCCATCGCGAAGCGCACACCGAGCGACTCCAGCGCCCCCCGCTTCGAGGTGCGCCGCACGAGCGCCGTCAGGGTGTCACCCCGCTCGACGATGCGCTTGGCCAGCCGCTGGCCGATGAACCCGGTGCTTCCCGTCAGGAGGATCTTCACGTTGTCTCCGCTGCTGCTTAGAGCGCGCGCTCGTAGACGCGGTGGGTCTTCGAGCGCTTGCCGCCCATGGACTCGATCGCCCGGTTCACCAGGTGGTTGTCCTCGAGCGTCCAGGAGATCTCCCCGCCCTCGTAGCCTAGTTGGTGCGCAGTGCGCAGGGTGTCCAGGTACAGGATGGCGTCCAGGCCCCGGCGCCGGTAGCCCTCCTTGATGCCGAGCGTGATGAGCCGCAGCCGACGGATCTTCCGCGCCGCCAGCAGCATCTTCACCAGCCCGATGGGCAGGCCGAACGTGGTCAGCCGCCCCTTGGCCTCCTTCAGGGCCTCGTTGGCGTCCGGGATCGTCATGGAGAAGGCCACTGGCTCGCCCTTCACCTCGGCGATCAGCAGCAGCTCCGACCGGACGATCTGCTTCATGTCCCGCGCCAGGTGATCGAACTCGCGGTCCGTCATCGGGACGAAGCCCCAGTTCTTCTCCCAGGCCGCGTTGTAGATGGTCTTGATGAGGCGCACCTCGGCCTCGAAGTTCTTCAGGTCCACCGAGCGGACGGTGACGCCCTCGCGCTGGCGGATCTTCTCCGCGATGCGCGCCACCTTCTCCGGCGGCTGGACCGAGGACGACAGCTCGAAGGACCACAGATCCTTGGCCTTCGTGAAGCCGTTCGCCTCGATCAGCGCGCCGTAGTACGGCGGGTTGTACGTCGTCATGATCGCCGGCGTCCGATCGAACCCGTCCACCAGGAGCCCCACCTCGTGGTTGGTGGAGAAGTTCATCGGCCCGAGGATCTTCACGAAGCCCTGAGCGCGCAGCCACTGAGACGCCGCGTCGAACAGGGCCCGAGCCACGCCCGCGTCGTTGATGCACTCGAACAGGCCGAAGAAGCCCTCGTTGGTGCCGTGGAACTCGTTGTAGTGGGGATCCCTCACCGCGGCGATGCGGCCCACCACCTGGCCACCCCGGAGCGCCAGGAACAGCTCCACCTCACCGAACTCGAAGAACGGGTTCTTCTTCCGGTCGAGGAAGTCGTTTCGCTCCATCTCCAAGGGCGGCACCCAGTTCGGGTCCCCCTGGTAGATCGGATAGACCATGCGGATGAACGCGGTCTTGTCCGCGCTGGTCCGCACGGGCTTCACCGTCACATCCGAGGGAACTGGGGGCAGGGTGGTGGCGCTGGACGACTCGGCGGGGAGGGCCATGGGCGCCTAGTTCCTTTCCGCCTGGGTGGTGGTGGTGGTGCCGTCCTGGCCGTTGCGCATGAAGAAGTGAGCGCCCTTCTCCAGCAGCAGGCCGGGCAGCTCGCCGCGCTTCTCCCACAGGCGCTTGGAGGCACCGCCCAGCTTGCGCAGGTCCGCCGGCTGCAGGTTCGCCGCGCGCCAGGTGAGGTGCTCCACCGCGTCGAAGATCTTCCCAGCCACCTCGCGCGAGGACATGCGCGACAGCTGCTCGAGCGTCAGCCCGCCCTTGTCCGCCAGCTGGCCAACAGAGCCCGCCGCCCACTTCTCGGAGGCCTTGTTAGAGCGCACGCCCGTGCCCGGCCGAGCGATCTTCACCGGCTCGTACACCGTGGGCCGCGTCTCGGGAATCACTTCCATGCGCCGGCCGATCTTCTCGAAGGTGTCCAGCACGCGATCCAGCTGCGCATCCGTGTGCGTGGCCATGAAGCTGGTGCGGATGAGCGCGTGGCCCGCCTCGACGGCCGGGGGGATGACGGGGTTGGCGAACACGCCCGCCTCGTGCAGCGCCTTCCAGAAGCGGAAGCACTTCACCTGATCGCCGATGTGCACCGGCACCACCGGCGTCACCGACACGCCCGTGTCGAAGCCCATGGCGCGGAAGCCGTTGTGCATCTTCTCCGCGATGTCCAGCAGGCGCGCGCGCCGCTGCGGCTCCGCCTCGATGATCTCCAGCGACTTGAGCACCGCCGCAATGGAAGCCGGCGTCATGGACGCCGAGAAGATCACCGAGCGCGCCTTGTGGCGCATGTAGTTGATGACCTCGAAGGGCCCCGCCAGCACGCCGCCCAGCGATGCGAAGCTCTTGGAGAACGTGCCCATCGTCAGGTCCGTCTCCGCCTCCAGGCCGAAGTACTCCGGCACGCCGCGGCCCGTCTCGCCCAGCACGCCCATGGAGTGCGCGTCATCCGTCATCACCCGGGCGTTGTACTGCTTCGCCAGCTCGGCGATCCGGGGCAGGTTGCAGATGTCGCCCTCCATGGAGAACACGCCGTCGGTGACGATGATCTTCCCCGCGTCCGGATCCGCCGCCGACAGCAGCTGCTCCAGGTGCTCCATGTCGTTGTGGCGGAACTTGCGCTCGGTGGCGAAGCCCAGGCGAATGCCGTCCACCAGCGAGGCGTGGTTCTGCCGATCGGTGAAGACAATGTCATGGCGGCCCAGGATGGAGGACAGCGCCAGGTTCGTCTGGAAACCCGTGGAAATGACCAGGGCCGACTCGCGGTTGAGGAACTTGGCCAGCTTCGCCTCCAGTTCCTCATGCAGCGCCAGCGTGCCGTTGAGCAGGCGCGAGCCCGAGCACGTGGTGCCGAACTTCTCTACCGCCTTGATCGCCGCCTCCTTCACGCGCGGATCGGCCGACAGACCCAGGTAATTGTTGGAGCCCACCATGATGACGCGGCGGCCTTCGATCTCGACCTCCGTGGCGCCGTGGGACGCTTCGATGGAACGGAAGTACGGGTAAAGGCCGGTGGCCTTCGCGATGCGGTAATCCTTCCAGTTACTGCACTTGTCGAAGACGTCGCTCATGATGGTCTTTCTGTCTGCGTCGGGGGATCCTGGAGCGGGCTCGGCGCACGCAGATGTCAGATGTGTACCGGCCTGACACACTCTGATGCAGCGTGCGACCTCCTTCGGGGCGACGCGGGGCCGTGAATAAAGAGGGAAACCAGCACTGTCAAGGTGCAGACTTCCGGCGCTATGGCAGCGATGTCAGGGTAATTTACAACCCCCTGGAAGTCCTCCGCCTTGGGCGGTGTTGCTGAAGCCCTGTAAATGGATCGGCCGGAATTTTGCTCTTGTCCGGCGGACAAGGTGGTGCCGGGTGCCGAATTTGCGTCAACGGTGGTTTGAGCGGTTCCTCCATACAGCCGTGGCGCGTCCTCTCTGGATGGTGGGGCTCTTCGCCGCGCTGGGACTGGGTGGGGCGCTGCTGGCCTCGCGGCTGGAGTTCCGCGGCTCGTTCGTGGAGCTGCTGCCCGAGGGCGCGCGCGAAGTGCAGGATCTGACGCGGGTGTCACAGAAGGCAGGTGGGGACGGGTACCTGGTGCTGCGGGCCCAGGGGGCTGCTCCAGACACGCTGCGGGCCTACGCGAAGGAGCTGCAAGGGCGACTGGAGAAGCTGCCCCAGGTCCGCTACGTGGAGCACCACTTTGACGTGGGCTTCTTCCTGCGCAACGGACTGCTGCTCATGCCAGCCGAGCGCCTGCGAGCGTTGCACGACGAGCTCGAGGCCCGGGTGACGTATGAGCGGAGGCAGCTCAATCCGTTCTACGTGGAGCTGGAGAATCAGGAGGCGCCGCCTACCTTTGAGGAGCTCCAGCGCAAGTACCTGCCTGAGTCGCCCATCCAGGAGGAGCTGGCGTCGGCGGATGGCCGAGAGGTGTACCTCTTCCTCAAGCCGGCCGGGACGGCGGCGGACCTGGGCTTTGCGCGCCAGTTCGTGGACGAGGCCAAGGCCGTCGCGGCGGAGGTGGCCCAGGGCTACCCGGGCGTGACGGTGGATGCCACAGGCAACTTCCAGAGCCGCATCGAAGAGGACTCGGTGATGCGGCGGGACCTGGCCAACGCGGGCATTCTGTCCGCGCTGCTGGCGGTAGGCATCATCCTGCTGGCCACGCGGCGCGTGTCGGCGCTGGCGGTGGTGGGAGTGCCGGTGATGGTGAGCGTGGTGCTGACGTTCGCCTTCGCGCAGCTGGTCATCGGGCACCTGAACGTGGTGACGGGCTTCCTGGTGGCCATCCTGATCGGACTGGGCATCGAGTACGGCGTCCACCTGGGCATGCGCTACTGGGAGGAGCGGCAGCACCTGGATTCGCGCGAGGCGCTCAGCGCGGCGGTGCGAGGCACGTTCTCGGGCGCGCTCACGTCGGCCTTTACCAACGCGGCGGCCTTCCTGGTGCTGCTCCTGGCGCAGTTCCACGCCTTCCAACAGTTTGGCCTGCTGGCGGGCATGGGAGTGATGTTGGCGGTGCTCGCCGCGTACGGGCTGGGGCCGTCGCTGCTGTCCATCGCCGAGCGGATCCGTCCCTTCCGTGCCCCCTCAGCGGCCGCCAAGGCCCCGGCGGGGGAGCGCGCTCCCGTGCGTGCGGGGAAGCGCTGGCCTACGTCCGTGGTGGCGGGCCTGGCGCTGGTGGTGGTGGCCTTCGCGGGCTTCTCGGCGTTCGTGGCACCTCGGCTCGGCTTCGAGACGGACATGCGCAAGCTGAAGGGCGACTCGCCCTCTTCGCGCCTGGACGATCACATCACCGAGCAGCTCGGCAACCCGCTCAACCCGGCCATTTTGCTCGTGGACGATCTGGAGCAGGCCCGGAAGGTGCGGCAGGTGATCGCTGAGGTGCACAGCCGGCACAGCACGCACTCGGTGTTCCTGCGCTCCGCCTCGCTGGCCGATCTGATCCCCGAGGATGTGGAGCACCGCCAGGCGGAGATCGCCCGCCTGCGAGAGCTGGTGTCCCAGATGCCCGAGTCCGTCCGGGAAGACCCTCGCGTGAAGGACTTCCAGGCCATGTTGGGGGCCACCCCGTACGGCATCGAGCAACTGCCGGTGGAGGCCCGCCGCCGCTTCGAGGCGCTGGATGGCAAGGGGATGTTCCTGCTGCTGTTCCCCTCGGTGTCCAACTACGACACGCGGGATCTCCAGCGCTGGGCGTCACAGCTCGACGAGGTGGTCTATGAAGCGCACGTGCGGGGGATCGATCTGTCGGTGCTGGACAGCAACCGCATCGCCTCGCGCATCTTCGCGATGGTGCGCGGGGACGGGCCGTTCATCCTGGGGGCGGCGGCGCTGGTGGTGTTCCTGGCCATCTTCGCCAGCCTGCGCAGCCTGAAGAAGGCGATGCTCGTCGCGGGGCCGCTGTTCCTCGGCATGGTGTGCCTGGCCGGGGGCATGTACCTGTTCGACGTGCAGCTCAACTTCATCAACGCGGTGGTGCTGCCCAACCTGCTGGCGATCGCGGTGGACAACTCCGTGCATCTTTTCCACCGCTATGAGGAAGAGGGCCCGGGCTCGCTGGGCCATGTGGTCCGGCACACGGGGTTCGCCGCCGTGGCGGCCACGCTGTCCAACGCCGCGGGCTACGGCGCTTTGCTGGTGGCCAGCCACCAGGGATTGCGCTCCATCGGACAGATTGCGCTCCTCGGAGTCGTGTGCACCTTCCTGGGAACAACGGTGTTCTTTCCGGCGCTGCTGGCGCTGCTGGAGCGCTGGAAGTTCCGGCATGGGGAGAGGGCAGGGGAGGCTGCGGTGGTCCAGAGCCTGAACATCCGCACGGAGGGCGACCAGCCAGCCGCTCCGTCTGAAGAGCGGAAGTCCGCATGAGCCCCTGGTCCCACCAGAGCGCGAGGTTGCTTGCTCGCCGTAGGAAGGTGCGCTTCAAGCCGGTCGACTGCGTTCTGATTGCCGCCTGCTCGGTCGCCGCACTGGCGCTCGTGGGTCCGTGCCGCTGGGCACCGGGAGCGCTGCGCTCCGCCGGGGGCTTCGCCGCGTTCGCGCTGGGGCTGGTGGTGCTCCGCATGCTGCAGTCCTGGTGGCCTCGGGTCCGGCCGCTGCGCTGGGTGGCGGACTTCTGGCTGCTCCCGGTGGCGGGGCTGGGCCATGAGCTGCTCAACCCGCTCGTGGATGCGATCAACCCCGTGCTTCGGGATGCGCAGCTCGCCACCCTGGAAGAGCGGTTGTTCGGCGTTCAGGTCTCGGTGGTGCTCTCGAGCGCGGTGCCGCCGTGGCTCCAGGACGTGCTGATGGTCTGCTACTACGGCCACTTCGCCTGGGCCATGGTGCTGGGCGTCACGCTGTACCTCCATCGAAAGGCCGCGGCGTTCGATGAGTTCCTGCTGGCGATGGGCCTCTTCTTCACCGTGGGCTACGCGGCCTACATCGCCGTGCCTGCCATCGGGCCGCGCCTCTTCCTCGCGAGCGCCTTCCCGGGACCGCTCCAGGGGGTGGTCGTGACGTCGGTACTGGACTCGCTGATGCGCACCCCCGTGTTCATCCGGGACTGCTTCCCGTCGGGCCACACCGGGGTGACGCTGCTGGTCCTCTTCTACGCGCTCCGGTTCTCGCGGCGGGTCTTCTGGACGATGCTCCTGCCCGGAATCGGCCTCATCGTGGCGACGGTGGCCGGGCGCTTCCACTACGCCGTGGACCTGGTGGCGGTGCTGCCCGTGGTGCTGCTGGTCGCGGCGGCCGCCCGAGCCCTGTCCCCAGCGAAAGGCAGCCGGAGCTACTCGTCCGAGCGTTCCCTGCCCATGGGCGCTATCGTGCGCCGCTAGCGCGCCGGCCTCCCTGACCGCCGGCCGCCACAGGAGCCTCACGATGAGCCGGCCCTCCGCCGCGGAACGCGTCTCCCGCTTTGGCACCACGGTCTTCTCCGAGTTCAGTGCGCTCGCCCTGAAGCACGGCGCGGTGAACCTCGGGCAGGGCTTCCCGGACTTCGACGGGCCCGACGCAGTGAAAGAGGCCGCTCAGCGCGCCATCCGCGACGGCGTCAACCAGTACGCCATCACCACGGGCTCCAAGGATCTGCGCCAGGCCATCTCCGAGCACGCCGCGCGCTTCTACGGCCAGCAGGTGGATCCGGACACGATGGTCACCGTCACCAGCGGCGCCACCGAGGCCATCCTGGACGTCATTCTTGGCCTGGTGGATCCGGGCGACGAAGTCATCGCGTTCGAGCCTTTCTATGACTCGTACGACGCGAACATCACCTTTATTGGAGCCAAGGCGCGCTACGTGCCGCTGCGCGCACCGGATGCTCAACACGCCCAGTGGTGGATCGACTGGGCCGAGCTGGAGGCCGCCTTCAGCCCGCGCACGCGGCTGCTCATCCTCAACAGCCCGCAGAACCCCACGGGCAAGGTGTTCACCCGTGAGGAACTCGAGCGCATCGGCGCCCTGTGCGTGAAGCACGATGTGAAGGTGCTCTCGGATGAGGTGTACGAGCACATCGTCTTCGCGCCCGCCCAGCATGTGCGCCCCGCCACGGTGCCTTCACTGGCGGATCGAACTGTCACCGTGAGCAGCATGGGGAAGACGTTCAGCCTCACCGGCTGGAAGATCGGCTGGGTCATCGCGCCCCCGCCGCTGCGTGACGCGGTGCAGCGCGCGCACCAGTTCGTCACCTTCGCCACTGCGTCCCCCCTCCAAACGGCCACCGCTGCCGCGCTGCGTCTGCCGGACAGTTACTTCCAGGAGCTGACGGCGAACTACCTGGCGCGGCGCGAAAAGCTGCTGCGAGGCCTCCGAGAGGCAGGCCTGCCCGCGCACGCCCCCGAGGGCAGCTACTTCATCCTGGCGGAGATTTCCCACCTGGGCTTCCCGGATGACGTGGCCTTCTGTCGGCACCTGGTGACGCAGGTGGGCGTGGCGGCCATTCCTCCCAGTGTCTTCTACTCGCCGGATCACAGGCACCTGGGCCAGCGCTTCGCTCGCTTCGCCTTCTGCAAGACGGACGGGGTGCTGGACGAGGGCGCTCGGCGCCTGCGTGATGGGCTCACGAAGGCACGCTGACACGCTCGCTCCGCCCGGCTTGCGACCCCTGGATGCGGGTGCTACATCCCCGCGCCATGCCTGCGCGAACCGCTCCGAAGACCGTCGCTCGCTCCGCTGCCTCCCAGTCCCCGAAGAAGGCCTCCGTCAGCAAGAAGGGGGGCAAGCCCTCCAAGCTGGCCAAGGCCGCCAAGAAGGTCGCCCAGGTGGCCAAGAAGGCCGGCAAGGCGGGCAAGGCTCTGGTGAAGAAGGCCGCCCCAAAGAAGAAGGCCGCCGCGCTGAAGCACTATGACGCCGCTTCGGTGAAGGCTGCCGCGAAGCAGGCGGAGAAGTGGGCCAAGGATGAGCTCGCCCAGGTGACGGCGAAGATGCCGCTGCGGCGCAAGCAGTTCACCACGGACTCGGGCATCCCCATTCCGGACGTGCTGACGCTGGCCGATCGCAAGGACGAGCAGGCCGACCGCATCGGGCTGCCCGGCCAGTTCCCGTTCACCCGCGGCCCTCAGCCCACCATGTACCGGGGCCGGCTCTGGACGATGCGCCAGTTCGCGGGCTTCGGCACGCCGGCGGACACCAACAAGCGCTTCAAGTACCTCATCAGCCACGGCATGACAGGCCTGTCCACGGCCTTCGATATGCCGGCGCTCATGGGCTACGACGCGGACCACTCCATGAGCCGCGGCGAGGTGGGCAAGGAGGGCGTGGCCATCTCCTCGCTGCGTGACTTCGAGATCCTCTTCGACGGGATCCAGCTGGACAAGGTCACCACCTCGATGACCATCAACGCGAGCGCGGTGGTGGCGCTCTGCATGTACATCGCGGTGGGTGAGAAGCAGGGCGTTCCGATGGCCAAGCTCGCGGGCACCATCCAGAACGACATGCTCAAGGAGTACATCGCGCAGAAGGAGTGGATCGTCGCGCCTCGGCCGGCCGTGCGCATCGTCACGGACATGATCGAGTTCTGCACGAAGCACATGCCCAAGTGGTACCCGGTCTCCATCAGCGGCTACCACATCCGCGAGGCCGGAGCGACGGCCGTCCAGGAGCTGGCCTTCACGCTGGCCGACGGCATCGGCTACGTGGAGGAGTGCGTGAAGCGCGGGATGGACGTGGACTCCTTCGCGCCCCAGCTGAGCTTCTTCTGGGACGTGCACAACGACTTCTTCGAGGAGATCGCCAAGTTCCGCGCCGCGCGCCGCATCTGGGCCAACGTCATGCGCTACCGCTTCGGCGCGAAGAACCCGCGCTCGTGGCAGCTGAAGACGCACGCGCAGACGGCCGGCGTGTCGCTGACGGCGCAGCAGCCCTACAACAACGTGGTGCGCACGGCGCTGCAGGCCATGGCAGCGGTGCTGGGCGGCACCCAGTCGCTGCACACCAACTCGCTGGACGAGACGTACGCGCTGCCCACCGAGGAGTCGGTGACGATCGCGCTGCGCACCCAGCAGCTGATCGCTCACGAGTCCGGCGTGGACCGCGTGGTGGATCCGCTCGCGGGCAGCTACTACGTGGAGTACCTCACCGACGAGACGGAGAAGCGGGCGATGGAGTACATCCGCCGCATCGACGAGATGGGCGGCATCATCCGCGCGGTGGAGGAGCAGTACCCGCAGAAGGAGATCGGCGAGAGCGCCTACCGCTTCCAGCGCGAGGTGGAACAGGGCGATCGGCTGATCGTCGGCCTGAACGCGTTCAAGGCGGACAAGGACGCGCCCATCGAGCTGCTCCACATCGACGACAAGGTGGCCGAGGAGCAGAAGGCGCGGCTGGCCCAGGTGAAGGCTGAGCGCAACAACGAGGCGGTACAGGCGGCGCTGGCCAAGGTGGAGGCGGCGGCGCGCGGCACGGACAACATGGTGCCGCCGGTGCTCGAGGCGGTGAAGGCCTACGCCACGCTCGGCGAGATCTGCGACGTGTTCCGCAAGGTCTGGGGCGCCTACCGCGAGGGCGGCGCGTTCTAACCCGCGGAGCAGGAGGGGGGCTCCCACGAGGGGCCCCACTCACGGCCAACGGCTACGACAGATGCTGGGTGAAGAGCTCACCCAGCTCGGCCAGGGCGCGCTTCTCCGCGCCACGCAGCCAGCCCCACGAAGTCAACAGGCCCCCGGAGGCCTTGGCCACCTCATGGCCCAGCTTCAGGAGGCACGCCCGGAACTGCTCGGCCTCGTGCGAGCCCAGCTTGCCGCTCACGAGCTTGTACGTCTCCAACAGCTGATCCTGCTCGAGGTTGTCGGTGACGAAGATCTCCGTCAGCCGGGCGCGCTTCCGGTACAGCTCACGGCACACGGCCTGGAACAGGCCGCACTCGGAGTCCTTGCCCGCCTCGAGCACATCCACCAGCGCCTGCCGCTCGCGCGAGGACACCGTGCCGTCCGCGCCCGCCACGATCAGAAAACCCACCAGCGGCGCATTGCGCACGAACCGCCACTCCTCGGAGGACAGATCGAAGAGGCACGCGCCCTCGGCCCGAGGATCCGTCGGCTCATCATCCCCCTCGGCGATAGGGGAGGGCAGGGGACCCTCTCCCTCCGGGTGCTCCACTCCCAGGGGGAAGAGCACCATCGCGGCATTGGGGAACGGCCGCTCCTCCGAAACCCTGTTCCCGTGTGGCTGCGTCCGGACCTCGAGCTCTGGGGACTGCGGCGTGGCCTGTGCCATGAACCTGCCCTCGTGTGTGTGGCTGAATTCGATGGGACGTCGGATCATGGCTGCTGCGAGTCGGGGGGTGTTCGACTCCATCGAAGTGCTTCTACCCAAACATAATGAAGCCTCTCATGTAAAGATTGTGGCCACGAATCCTGAGGCCACCCGACCTGTCGTGCAGCGTCATGAGGCATGCAAGACTTTGCAAAGCGGCAAGTCCCGAGATCACCTCTTTCGATGAGAGGAATTGAAATGAGCTTCTTTGGCGAGCTCTACCTGCGCAGCACGCGGCCCTTCCTCTCGCCCGAGCTGACGGCCAAGGAGGTGGCCTACCTGGATCAGGCCTTCTCCGGCCTGACGCTGCCCGGCCCCGTGGTGGATCTGGGCTGCGGCCATGGGCGCCACGCCGCGCCGCTGAATGCCTCGGGAGCCCTGAAGGGCCGGGTGGTGGGGCTGGAGCTGGACCCATACTCCCTGTCCCAGCGAGCCCCCGGCTTCCCCGCGATCCGGGGAGATCTCCGCGCCCTGCCGTTCCAGAGCGGATCCCTGGCGGGGGCCTACGCGTGGTACTCGACGCTGTTCGCCTTCTCCGAGACGGAGCACCGCGTCATCCTCCAGGAGGTGGCACGGTGCCTGCGGCCCGGGGGGCTCCTGGTCTTCCAGACCGTGCCCTACGAGCGCCTGAGCGAGCAGCCAGGCGCGGCCTTCCAGCGCACCCTCCCGGACGGCAGCCTCCTGGAGGAGGAGAGCCGCTTCGATCCCGACACCGGCATGGATCACGGGCGCCGCCGCCTCACCCTACCGACCGGTCGTGTGCTTTCGGGGGTGTACACCATCCGCTACTATCCCCTTGCGGAACTGCGCCAACTGTTGGAAGCGACAGGACTTTCGACGAAGTGGGTGCACGGCAGCCTGGAGGGCGAGCCGCTGTCTTCCGCTTCGACCGACCTCATCGTGGGAGCTGAGCTGCGACATGGCTGAGAGGAAGCTTCGAATTCTGGTGGCCAAACCGGGCCTGGACGGGCACGACCGTGGGGCGAAGATCATCGCACGGGCCTTGCGCGATGCGGGCATGGAGGTCATCTACACAGGGCTGCACCAGACGCCCGAGATGATCGTCAACGCCGCCATCCAGGAGGACGTCGACGCGATCGGCATGTCCATCATGTCCGGCGCGCACATGACGCTCTTTCCCGCCGTCATCGACCTGTTGAAACAGAACAAGGCCGACGACATCCGACTGTTTGGAGGCGGAATCATCCCGGACGACGACATTCCCAAGCTCAAGGGCATGGGGGTCACGGAGATCTTCACCCCCGGGAGCTCGACGCAGGACATCGTCCAGTGGATTCGAACGAACATTCCAGAGCGCGCGTAGGTGGCTGGCTCGGCAGCCTTCCCAAGCGGGTCGACGTCTATGAGGTCGGCCCTCGGGATGGTCTGCAGAACGAGCTGCGCACCCTGCCCACCAAGGACAAGGCCCGCCTCATCGAGGCGCTCGTGGCCGCCGGTGAGAAGCGGATCGAGGTGACGTCGTTCGTGTCACCCAAGTGGATCCCCCAGCTCGCCGACGCCGAGGAGGTGCTGCGCCTGGTGGGGAAGAAGCCGGGCGTGACGTTCTCCGCGCTGGTGCCCAACCTCAAGGGCCTGGTCCGCGCGCGCGAGGCGGGGCTCGAGGAGGCGGCCGTCTTCATCTCGGCCTCCGAGGCCCACTCCAAGAAGAACATCAACAAGACGATCGCCGAGGCGCTGGAGGCCTCGCGCGAGGTGTCCACCGCCGCCGCTCAGGCGGGGATGCGCGTGCGCGGCTACCTGTCCACCGTGTGGGGCTGCCCCTATGAGGGCCATGTGCCGGTGGAGCGGGTGGTGGACATCTGCCGCAAGCTGGTGGACATGGGCCTGTACCAGCTGAGCCTGGGGGACACGATCGGCGTGGGGACACCTCGGCAGACCGAGGAGATCCTCGAGGCGCTGATCAAGTACATCCCCGTGGAGAAGCTGGCGCTGCACCTGCACGACACGCGCGGCACGGCGCTGGCCAACTCGCTGGTGGGGCTGTCGGCCGGCGTCACCACGTTCGACGCCAGCATCGGCGGGCTGGGCGGGTGTCCCTACGCGCCGGGCGCCGCGGGCAACCTCGCCACCGAGGATGCGGTCTTCATGTTCCATGGCATGGGCGTGGACACGGGCATCAACCTGGAAAGGCTCGTGGAGGCCGGAGCGCTGGCGCAGCAGCTCATCGGCCGCAAGCTGGCCGGCAAGTTCCTGCAGGCCGCGCTGGGCGAGCGGGAGAAGCGGGCCCAGCGGCAGCGGGCCTGAGTCCGGAGGAGCGGCTCACCCCTGGGCCGCCCGGCTGAGCTAGGCTGACGGGCGCGGGCCCCGAGGGGTCCCCCGGCCATGACTTCGACGCCTCGACCTTTTGGCAGCTACGAGCTCCTCCGGCGCTTCGCCGTTGGCGCGAGCTCAGAGATGTGGCTTGCGCGTCCCCGGCAGCGCAGGGACGAGGGGCAAACCGTTCTCATCAAGCGGCTCCTTCCACACCTCGCCGATCAGCCCGAGGCCGTGGAGCTGTTCCTCCAGGAGGCGAAGCTCGGCGCCCAGCTACAGCATCCCCACATCATCCGGATCCTCGAGTTCGGGGAGTTCGACCGCGTTTCCTACATCGTCCGGGAGTACATTGAGGGCGAGTCCCTGAACGCTGTGATGAGCAAGGCGAAAGACACCGGGGTCCCGATTTCCGAGCCCCTGTCGCTCTACATCATCGCCCGCGTCTGCGAGGCCCTGGCCTACGCGTACCACCGAGTGGATCACCTGGAGCGGCCGCAGCGGCTCCTTCACCGGGAGATCGCCGCGAGGCACATCCTCTTGGGCTCCGATGGAAGGGTGAAGGTGATGGGCTTGGGTGCCAACAACCTCGCGGACCTCCCGGAGCCTGTGCGCGCGGGGCTCACCCAGAGCCGCGTGGAGAACCTGGCTCCCGAGCAGCTCATGGGCCAAGAGCAGGATCAGCGCACGGACCTCTTCGGCACGGGGCTGGTGCTCTACGAGCTGCTCACGGGGATCCGCCCGTTCAAGCGGGACTCGACGCTGGAGACGATCCAGGCGTTGTTCGAGTGTCAGGCCCTGCCTCCCTCACGGGTGGCCCCTGTCCCGCCGGAGCTGGACGCCCTCGTGATGAAGGCACTGGCCCGGGCGAAGGAGGACCGCTACCCAGACCCGCACGATTTCCAGAGCGCCCTCGAGGCGTACTTGAGCTCCCATGGATCGCGGGTAGGCCGGGCGGACGTCTCCGCTGTGATGCAGGCGCTCTTCCCCAAGAAGACGGGCGCTTCGTAGGCACGGAGGGAGTCATTGATGCGGCGTGGGTGGCTTCTTGCGATCGGGGTGGCGGTGGTGGGAGCAGGGATGTGGCTCCTGCTGCCGGTGCGCCCCGGCTCCGAGGCTTCCGCCCCAACGTCCTCGAGCGCCACGGACTCGCCGGCCCGGACAGCGCGCTCCCGAATGCGGCTGAGCGCTCCCGCAGCCAGAACCTCCACGGAGGCGCTCGTCGAGCTCCGCGGCCTCGTTCTGGGAGCCCAAGGGCCGGTTGCCGGAGCCCAGGTGCTGATCTCGGAGGTGGTGCCGGGGGAGTCGCTCTCCACGCTGCCCTGTGGGGGCTTTCGGGATCGGACACTGCTCGACTGTCTTTACGGGGAATACGAGGCGGAGATCCTCCAACTGGTGAAAGAGCGGCGCGGGGAAGCCATCGTGCGCGCCGAGACCCGCTCGGCAGCGGATGGTTCCTTCTCCCTGTCCGGCCTGGAGCCGGGCTCCTACGCCGTGTGGGTGGAGAGCGCGGAGGGTGTCGCGTTCCGGCCTTCGGTGCTCGCGGGCGCCGAGCCGGTGGAGCTGCGCCTCGGCCCAGCTCGGTGGGTGTCGGGCCTGGTCACCGATGACGCGAACGTTCCCGTTGCCGGGGCGCTCGTCACCGCCATCTTCTCCTCTCACAGCCGCTTCTTCGAGACCCTGACCGACGCTCAAGGCCGCTACCAGCTCGGGCCGCTTCCGCCTGGCGTCCTCGTAGCGCTCGCCGCGAAAGAGGGCCTGCTCAGCTCGGCCGAGCCCCTCTGGACCTATACCCCCGACGTGAAGAGGACCTTCGTGCTCACACAGCCCAAGCAGCTGACAGGCCGGGTCCTGCGCGCGAAGCTCCCAGTGCCAGGAGTCGAGGTCCAGCTCACCCACGATCTGGGTGTAGAGGAGCCCCGCACCGCCGTCACGGATGCCGCCGGGCGCTTCTCGTTCGACGGGCTGTCCCCGGAGTTCTACACGGTGCTCGCCGAGCAGGAAGGGGAGGGCGACTCCACCACGATCCATCTGGGCGAGGAGCCCTCGAGCCCGGAGATCACCCTGGAGCTGAAGCCCGTGGTCTTCATCGAGGGCAAGGTGCGGGGCGAGGACCAACAGCCGCTGCCCGATGCCGAGGTCTCCGCGTACTGGGATGACGTCGAGCGGGAAGGGGAGGAGAAAACGGAGGAGGAGGGAGCGGAGCAAGGGGAGGGGCAGGAATCCCCGGGGCCGCTCCTCGCGACCACGGACGAGGCTGGGCACTACCGCCTGGGCCCCATGCCTCCCGGCTGGTACCAGCTGTCCGCCAGGACACGCACGCACCAGCAGGTCATCGAGGAGTCGCGCCCGTACACACAGCGGGTGACGGCCCAGGACTTCACGTTGAAGCGGGCCTCGCTCGTGGAGGGCCAGCTGGTGGACACCCAAGGCCACCCGGTGGAGGGCGAGTATGTGTCTCTGCGCTCCTTCGCGGACGGCTCGGCGTGGGACCACGCCCAGACGGACGCGGAGGGCCGCTTCTCCCTGTCCGCCGCATTGCCGGACGACTACGAGCTGAAGGTGGAAGGCGAGCGGGTCAAGATGCAGACCCTGAACGTCACGGTGCCCACGAAACCGCTGCGGATCGTCGGTGAGACGCTGCTGCACGTGGTGGGCGAGGTCGTCGACGAGACGGGGATGCCCCTCCCGAATGCCGAGGTGGCCATCTGGCCCGAGCAGGCCGCTCCCAAGGACCGGCCGATCGATCTGGACGACACGGATGGAGAGGGCCGGTTCTCGCTCAAGCTCCCCAGCGCGGGCCGCTACACGGTGATGGCCGAGCTGTTCTCCCGGAACTTCCTCCGCACGGCGACGCAGACAGTCGCGGTGGAGCCCGGGGGCGAGGCCCGCGTCCGGCTGCGCTTCGACGAAGGCCGCTCCTTCACGGGCAAGGCGGTGGATTGGCGAGGCCAGCCGCTGCCGGACATCCCCGTGCTGTTGCTGCCCGTGCCGCGGCAAGTGCTCTCGCGGGGAGGCCACATGCCAGACCTGAGCATCAAGACGGATGTCGAGGGCCGGTTCACTCTCGTGCAGGTCTCCGGGGAGGAGTTCGACGCCTGCATCCGGGGAAGCGCCTACGTACCGCTCCCCGCTGTCCACGGCCCCGCGCGCTGCATCCGCGTGAAGAACGATGGCCAGGAGGCGCGCCTCGTGCTCGGACGGGAGGTGTTCGTCACCGGCCGCCTGGTGCACCCGGATGGCTCACCGGTGACGCACTTCCGCGTCAACGGGAGGGAGATCTCCCGGGAGGATGGGGAGATCTCCCTCCTCATCCACCAGCCCGGCCAGGAGCGCATCGAGCTGTCCGCCCCGGGGCTCCAGCCAGTGCTGCGCACGGCGCCCGAGTTCCCGGAGGGAGTCTCCATCCAGGATCTGGGCACCCTCGTGATGAGCCCCTGAGGCTAGCGCTGCGGCGCGGCCTCCAGCAGGGGGAACAGGCGCTCCATGTCCAGGGGCTTCTCCACACAGGGGTTGGGCGTGGTGGCCAGGAAGGCGCGAGCCTCGGAGGTGAAGGCGCCTCCCGTCATGAAGGTGACGCGCAGCGCCTGCTCGGGCGCTAGCCGCTGCAGCTCTTCGTGGAACTGAGGCCCTGTCATCTCCGGCATCATGAGATCGCAGAGGATGGCATCGAAGCGCTGCCCCGAGGCGATGAGCTCCAGCGCCGCCCGAGCGCGATCCAGGGCGATCACCTCGTAACGCCGGCTCAGGTTGCGCTTGATGGCCTTGGCCACGGGGACGTCGTCATCCACCACGAGCACGTGCAGGCCGGACTTGGGGCGCGCCGCCCTGCGGGAGGAGACGCGCGCAACCGCGGCGGCCTCCTGCAGGTGGAGCTGGAACGTGGTGCCTCGGCCGAGCTTGCTCTCCACGCGGATGCTCCCGCCCATCTGCGTGATGAGGCGGCGGCAGATGGACAGCCCCAGCCCGGTGCCCACGCCCTCGGGCTTCGTGGTGAAGAACGGCTCGAAGATGCGCTCGTGCAGCGACTCGGGGATGCCCACGCCCGTGTCGCGGATCTCCACCCGCACGCCGCCGGTGGGCTCGCGCGACGTCACCACGCGGATCTCGTGCTCGTCGCGGTGGCCCTCGGGGATGGCCTGGGCCGCGTTGATGATGAGGTTGAGGAAGATCTGCCCCAGCCGGGCCTCGCTGCCCTGAACCCGAGGGACGTCCTGCGCGTAGTCCGTCACGAGCTGGGCCCGGTGAACCACGTGGTTGCGCGCCATGCGCAGCGACGAGTCCAGCACCCGGTGCAGATCCGTGGGGCCGGAGTCCTGCTCGTCCGGACGAGAGAAGACCTTGATGTCCTGGACGATGTCCCGGATGCGCTGGGAGCACTCGACGGCCTCGCGCAACACCTGCAGTCCTTCCTCGGGAGGGACTTCGCCCCGGAGGAGCTCCTGCGCGAAGCTCAGGTTCATCATCAGCGAGGCCAGCGGGTTGTTGATCTCATGGGCCACGCTGGCGGCCAGCATGCCCAGCGAGGAGAGCCGCTCGGAGAGCATCAGCTGCTCCTGCATCCGGCGCCGGTCCGCGCGGACCTGGGCCTCGCGCAGCTCGCGCGCCACCGCCGGAGCCAGCCGCGCCAGCCGATCCTTGAGCAGGAAGTCATGGACGCCGGCCTTCATCGCCGCCACGGCGGTGTCCTCGCCAATGGCCCCGGACACGATGAGGAACGGCACGTCCAGCCCGCGCTTCTGCACCTGGGCGAACGCCGCCAGGCCATCGAAGCGGGGCAGGGAATAGTCGGAGATGATGATGTCCCATGTGCCCTCGCCCAGGGCCCGCTCGAGCTCCTCGGCCGTCTGCACGCGGGTGTGGGTCACGGCATAGCCCGCCCGCCGCAGCTCCCGCAGCAGGAGGGCCGCATCATCCTCGGAGTCCTCGATAAGGAGCAGGTGCAGCGAAGTTCCGCTCATGGCTGCCTCGCCCCCCCACGGGAGGAAGTCTCATTGAGCACCAGCCAGTACATGCCCAGTTGCCGCACCGCCTCGAAGAAGGAAGTGACGTCCACTGGCTTGCGCACGTAGCTGTTGACGCCCAACTGGTAACTGTCGCTCAAGTCTCGCTCCTCGTTGGAGGAGGTGAGTATCACCACGGGTAACATCCGGGTGCGCTCGTCCTCGCGGATGTGGCGCAGCACCTCGAGCCCATCCAGCTTGGGCAGGTGGACATCCAGCAGGACGACCTGGGGCATCACGCTCAAGTCCCGGTGGGCGTAGGCGTTGCGGCCGAAGAGGTAGTCGAGCGCCTCGGCTCCGTCTCGCGCGACGACCACTGGGTTGCGGATGTTGCTCTTCCGGAAGGCGCGCAGGGTGAGCACCTCGTCATCTTGGTTGTCCTCCACGAGGAGAATGGGGCGCTGGTCGAACTCGTGCATGGTGTCATTTCCTGGGAGGGAGAGAAGCAGACGTCCCCGGGGGCAGCGGGTACTCGTTCAAGGTGAAGAAGAAGGTGGCGCCGCGGCCCGGCTGGCCCTCGGCCCAGATGCGGCCACCGTGGCGGCGGATGATGCGCTGCACGGCGGCCAGGCCCACGCCATTGCCTTCGAACTCCTGCTGGGTGTGCAGCCGCTGGAAGACTCCGAAGAGCTTCTCGCGGTAGGCCATGTCGAAGCCGGCCCCGTTGTCGCGCACCACATAGGTCCGCAGGCCCTTCTCGTCGCGCATGGCGCTGAAGGAGATCTCCGCGTCCGGGCGCTCGCGGGTGAACTTCCAGGCGTTGCCCAGCAGGTTCTCGAACACGGAGCGCAGGAGCTGGGCATCGCCTTGCTCCACCAGCCCCTCCTGGACGCTGACCCGCACCTTGCGCTCGGGCTGCAGTTGCTGGAGCTGATCCAGCACGACGCGCGCCATGGCGGACAGATCGCACGGACGGGTGCTCAGCGCGGTGCTGTTGACGCGCGAGAGCGCGAGGATTCCGTCGATGAGCTCGGCCATGCGCCGCGCGCCCCCGACGATGCGGCGCAGGTAGTCCTGGCCTACCTCGTCGATCTGGCCGCCGCAGTCCTCCACCAGCGCGTCGCTGAAGCTGGCAATGCTGCGCAGCGGAGTGCGCAGATCATGCGCCACGGTGTACGCGAAGGCCTCCAGTTCGCGGTTGGAGAACTCGAGCTGCGCGGTGCGCTCGGAGATGCGGCGCTCCAGCTCCGCGTTGAGCTGGCGCACCTGCTCCTCCGCCGCGCGGCGCTGGGAGATGTCAGTGATCATGGCCAGCGAGCCGGAGTAGCGGCCCTGCTCGTCGAAGAGCGGGGTGGTGGAGATGCTGGTCCAGATGGGGGTGCCGTCTTTACGCAGGAAGCGGAAATCCTTCACCTCTCCGCGGGGAGAGCGGTCCCTGCGGTCCAGGTTCTTGAGGGCCTGCTGCCGGCACTCCTCATCCAGGAAGCGGAACAAGGGCTCGCCCAGCATCTCCTCGACGGTGTAGCCCAACATGGAGGCCATGTAGCCGTTGACGTAGGTGGTGCACGCCTGGGCGTCGATGGTCCAGACGCCTTCCTGAGCCGTCTCGATGATCTCCCGGTAGCGTTGCTCGGAGCGCTGCTTCTCGGCCTCGGCCTGGCGCTGCTTGTCCACGTCCTGGGTGAGCGCCATGGCTCCCAGCAGCTCGCCTTGTTCGCTGAACAGGGGGATGCAGGTGCAGCGGATGTGGAGTCCCTGAGGCGTCTGCGCGTTGCGGATGACCATGTGGACATCCCGCGCCGGCTTGCCCTTCAGCGCCTGCCAGACGGGCAGCTCGTTCACGGGGAAGATCGTCTGCCCATCGGAGCGGAAGATGCCAAACCGGGTGGTCAACTCCTCGTTGGGAACATCGGCACTGGTGACTGGACCGGTTTGGTAGATCCGCTCGGCGAAGGCGCTCGTGTAGATCCACTTGCCCGAGGCATCCGTGATGGAGACACCCTCGGAGATGTTATCGATGATGGCGCGCAGCAGGGCCTGGTGCCGGGCGTGGAAGAGCTCTTCGCTCAGCCGATCCGGCTCGGCCAAGGAAGCAGAAGTCGCGGTCATTGGTAAGCTCCCCCCAGGTACGGGGCAGTGTTTCCTTCCGTACCGTTTGGATCATCCGGAGAAGGGTTCACCACCGCATATTGCGCTGCGGGGTTAGCACTGTGTTGGCTCGTGGACGCTTGTCCCTACCCGCGAAGCATAGCCTCAAGCTGTGGGCGCAGGTCGAGGTGCCCGGCCGCAGCCTCCAGCATCCGGCGCTCCTTGCGGTCTACACGGCCATCCACGAGCGCCATTTGCACGAGATGTCGCAGAAAGACGGCGGCCTCGGGGCTGCCCCGGGGGATGAGCTTGCCGAAGAGGGACTCGCCGGAGTTGAGCGCCATCTCCACGTTCTGCCAGGGAATGCTCCAGCGGGTGGCACACAGCTTGAGCAGCTTGCGCTCCGAGGCGTCCACCGCCCCATCCGCCGCAGCAATGGCAGCCATCATATAGAGGAGCCGCTCGCGATCCTGGACGTCCATGACGGCATCCCCCCCGAAGGCCTCGGGCACGGCAGGTTTTTTTTCCTGAAGGGGAGTAGGGGAGGGGAACCCACCCCCCGACATCCGCCGCTGGCGCTCACGGGCCTCCCAGGTCTCCAGGAGCGAGGTGGCAGCCAACACCCAGTCCTGCTCGCCGGTGCCCAGCCGAGCTCCGCAGAACTCACACGAGGCAGCACCGTTGCCCGTCAGGGGGGCATTGCATTGGGGGCACCGGTTCGTGCCCATGCCGTTGGAGGTGTTCGTCTGGGCTCCGTGCTTGCGTGCCAGGGTGAAGACCCAGCGCTGGGGCACGGTGGGCAGTTGCGGTGGGCGCTGTCCGGCGGGCCCCACGCCCATGCGCGCGCTCCAGCGGATCTCCACATGGGCCAGATCGTCTCCGTCCGGGTGGAGCTCGAAGGCGCGGGTGGTGACGGCGCCCACCGCGCACTCGAGGATGACACGGCGGCGGCCCTGCTGGTTCAGGCGGGACAGCTCGTCGCCGAGCCGGGAGAGCATCTGGGAAGGAGCCACCTGGGCCAGGAGGTTCACGTCGCCGCGGCTCTGCGCCTCGATCCACTTCCAGAACAAGAGCGAGGTGCGGTCCTCGAGGCTCTCCAGGTTGAGGGCGGGATCGTCCCGGCGGGCCTCGCGCAGTCCGGGCACGTCGGAGAGGTAGCGGTTGAACTCGATGCCCTGGGTGATCTCCGAGAGCGTCCAGTCGTAGTTGCCGGAGTTGACCACCGCGCCGCAGTACTCGCAGGCATTGGTGGCGCCTCCTTTATAGGGCGCGCCGCAGTGGGGGCACTTGCCCTGGTAGAGGTCCTGGCCCATGCGCGTCTGGGCACCGGGCTTGCGCACGAAGGTCCACACCTCGGTGAAGGACTCCACGGGGGCGCCGCGGGCGGCGGCAAGGGCCTTCTCGTCCGAGAAGCTCGCGGGCACGTCCGTGTCGCGCATCTCGGCGCGCACCCGCACGTGGATGCTGTCGAACCACTCACTCTGTTCGATGCCGAGGAGCTGCAAGTCCAACAGCCGCACGTCGGAGATGGCGTCGCGGATGCCCTGGTCAGCCATGAGCTGGAGCTGCACGGCGAAGCGCTGGTAGGTGGCATCCGAGAGGAACGGGCGAATGGGCGTGAGCTCGCGCTTGAACCAGGCTTCCTGCAGGGTGGGGAAGAGCTGGCGCACCTTGCCGAGCACGGCCTCGAGTTCGAACTGAGGATCCTTGGACTTGAGCGCTTGGACCCAGGCCTGGACATCCTGAGGAGCAACGCGGGTGCGCTGCTCGGCCTCCCGGCGTTCGATGGCCCGCTGGGTGGCTCCGGTGGGGTGCAGGTTGCGCTTGTAGAAGTACCAGAAGATGCCGAAGCCGATGAGCAGGGGGATGCCGATCTTGGGGTAATAGAAGACCAGCTCGATGAGGCGGAAGAAGATGTAGAAGAGGCCGTCGCTGCCTCCATCACCTCCGCTGTCGCGGCTGCCTCGGCTGTAGTGCTCTCCGCCGCCTCCGCGGGCGAGGGCCACGAGGGGAATCAGTGCCACCAGGGGCAGCAGCCAGGGGGCCAGACGGATCAGGCGGCTCGACGCGGTGCGCATAGCTCTCCACTGTAACCGCTTCAGCCTTGCCAGACCTGCTCCAACGCCGCAGGCTGCCCCGCTCAGCGGCGGCCCGACACAGGGCCAGGAAGGGGAGCGCACATGGCAGAGTTCAAGATCGACGCACGGGGAGCCATCGAGATCTGGACCATCGACGGGGCGGACCGGCGCAACGCGATCAGCCGGGCCATGCTCCGGGAGCTCGGGGAGATGGTGGGGCGGGTCTCCAGCGGGCGGCAGGTCCGTGCGGTCATCATCACGGGGGCGGGGGACAAGGCGTTCTGCGCGGGAGCGGATCTGAAGGAGCGCGCCACGATGAGTGAGCCCGAGGTGCGGGCGTTCCTCGATGGTTTGCGGCAGACGTTCCGGGCAATCGAGAAGAGCGACTGCACGTTCATCGCGGCGATCAACGGAGCGGCGTTCGGCGGAGGGACGGAGCTGGCGCTGGCGTGCGATCTCCGGGTGGCGGCGCCGGCGGCGGAGCTGGGGCTGACGGAGGTGAAGCTGGGGATCATCCCAGGGGGTGGCGGCACCCAGCGGCTGAGCCGGCTCATTGGGCCGGGGCGGGCGAAGGATCTGATCCTCACAGGGCGGCGGATGAACGCGGCCGAGGCCTTCAGCGTGGGGCTGGTGAACCGGCTGGCGCCGGAGGGCCACCTGCTGGAGACGGCGTTCTCGCTGGCGGAGGCGATCGTCGATAACGCGCCGATCGCGGTGTCCACCGCCAAGCACGCCATCAACGAGGGCATGGGCCTGGAGCTGGAGGCAGCGCTGGCGCTGGAGCTGCGCAAGTACGAGGAAGTCCTGAAGACAGAGGATCGGCTCGAGGGCCTGCGCGCCTTCGCGGAGAAGCGTCCGCCCGTTTACAAGGGCCGCTGAGCCCCGCAAACAGCCAGAGCCGCCGAGGCGCCCCCGCCCCGACGGCTCCGTCTGTTACCGCCAACAAACGCTCAGACCTAGGCGCTCGCCGTCTTCTCCTGGCCGATGCCCAGGTTCTGCTTGTTCAGGTAGCCCATGGCCTTGTCCTTGACCTGGGTACGCAGCTCGGTGCCAGGGGTGGGCGCCAGCAGCAGGGCCGCGATGCTGCCCACCGCCGCGCCGATGATGAACACGCCCAGCGTGCCGAAGCCCGCCTTGGCCGGCTTGTAGGTGGTCAGACCCACCGCATGCAGCAGCTCATCCACGTCGAAATCCTCCCACTTGTCCTTCGCGACACGCGGAATGTCGTTCAGGAACTTATGCGCCAACCACTTCCGATAGATGCCGCTCTTCGCCGCCCACTTTGCCTTCGTCGCGAACATGGTTCCCTCCTGGGCCGATGGTTCCGGGAGCACCGCGCCCCAACGGTTTTTGTCCCCCGTTGAGCCTTCAAAGTAGGCAGGGGGGCGCGTCGCGGCATCCCGTGAAAAATCTTTCCTAGTTGCCCACCGGTCGGTCGGTCGGTCCAACGGCCGACGGGTTGCTCCACTCAACACTTCCTGAGAGCAGCCAGCCGAGCGTCTTTTCTGGTATGTGGCCCCCCGCCATGTCCTACGACCAGAAGCTTCTCCAGAAGATCGCCGACGTAGAGAAGGGCGGCGCCGAGAAGTACCACGCGAAGAACAAAGAGGCGGGCAAGCTCTTCGCGCGCGAGCGCATCCGCCTGCTGGTGGACGCGGACTCCTTCATCGAGGACGCCAAGCTCGCCAACAACGCCGATTCCGAGCTGCCCTCGGACGGCGTCGTCATCGGCTTGGGCAAGGTGGCCGGCCGCACTGTCGCCATCATGGCCAACGACTCCACCGTGAAGGCGGGAAGCTGGGGCGCTCGCACCGTGGAGAAGATCCTCCGCATCCAGGAGACGGCCCGCACGCTGCGCTGTCCGCTGCTGTACCTGGTGGACTCGGCGGGCGCCCGCATCACCGATCAGGTGGAGATGTTCCCCGGCCGCCGCGGCGCGGGCCGCATCTTCTACAACGAGGTGCACCTGTCCGGCTTCGTGCCGCAGATCTGCCTGCTGTTCGGGCCCTCGGCGGCCGGCGGCGCCTACATCCCCGCGTTCTGTGATTTGGTCATCATGGTGGACGGCAACGCCTCCATGTACCTGGGCAGCCCGCGCATGGCGGAGATGGTGATCGGCGAGAAGGTGACGCTCGAGGAGATGGGCGGCGCGAAGATGCACTGCTCGATCTCCGGCTGCGGCGACGTGCTGGTGAAGACGGAGCCCGAGGCCATCGAGGCGGCCAAGCACTACCTCAGCTTCTTCCCGGAGAACTTCAGCCAGCCGCCGCCCGCCGCCGCGCCCAAGGCCCCCAAGGCCAGCGGCAAGCGCGTGGACGAGCTCATCCCCGCGGATCAGAACAAGCCGTTCGACATGTACGCCCTCATCAACGAGCTGATCGACGAGGGCAGCTGGTTCGAGGTGAAGAAGCTCTTCGCCCAGGAGATCGTCACCGGCCTGGGCCGCATCAACGGCCGCCCGGTGGGCATCGTCGCCAACCAGCCCAAGTACAAGGGGGGAGTGCTCTTCGTGGACTCGGCGGACAAGGCTGCCCGGTTCATCTGGCTGTGTGATGCCTTCAACATCCCGCTGCTCTACCTGGCGGACGTGCCGGGCTTCATGATCGGCACCAAGGTGGAGCGCGCGGGCATCATCCGCGCCGGCGCGAAGATGATCTCCGCCGTGTCCGAGGCCAGCGTGCCGCGCATCTGCGTGGTGGTGCGCAAGGCCTACGGCGCGGGGCTCTATGCCATGTCCGGCCCCGGCTTCGCCCCGGATGCCACCCTGGCGCTGCCCCAGGCGATGATCGCCGTCATGGGCCCCGAGGCCGCCGTGAACGCCGTGTACTTCAACAAGATCCAGGAGAAGCCCGAGGCCGAGCGTGCCGCCTACGTCCAGCAGCTCCGGGACGAGTACCGGGCGGACGTGGACATCTACAAGCTGGCCAGCGAGCTGGTGGTGGACGAGATCGTCCCCGGTGACCGGCTGCGTCATGAGCTGACCCAGCGCTTCGAGACCTACTCGCGCCGCTACCAGCCTCGCCCGGAGAAGAAGCACGGCGTACTGCCCGTGTAAGGCCGAGCCGCTCCAGTATCCATCCTCGGACTCTTCCGCTACCCACTGCCCCCTCCTCGGGATTAGATATTTCGAACACCATGGACTTCGAACTTCCAGAGAGTCACCGCGCCCTGAAGAACTCGCTGAAGGACTTCTGCGAGCGCAAGGTCAAAACCCAGTCTCGGGAGTGGGACAAAGACGAGAGGTTCCCGGCGGAGGTCGTCCGGGAGCTGGGCGAGATGGGCGTGCTGGGCATGCTGGTCTCCGAGGAGTACGGCGGAGCGGCCATGGACAGCCTGGCGGTGGCGGTGGCCGTGGAGGAGATCGCCCGCTACGACGGCTCGCTGGCCCTCACGGTGGCCTCGCACAACGGCCTGGGCACCAGCCACATCCGCGTGTTCGGCAACGACGCCCAGAAGAAGAAGTACCTGCCCAAGCTCGCCTCGGGCGAGTGGCTGGGCGCCTGGGGCCTGACCGAGCCCGCCTCCGGCTCGGACGCCTCGGGCCTGAAGACCACCGCCGTCCGCAAGGGCGACAAGTGGATCCTCAACGGCGCCAAGATGTTCATCACCCAGGGCACCGTGGGCCACGTGTTCGTGATCCTCGCGCTCACCGCCCCGGAGAAGCGCCAGAAGGGCATCACCGCCTTCATCTTGGAGAAGGGCACGCCGGGCTTCAGCCAGCGCTCCATCCACGGAAAGCTGGGCATGCGCTCCTCGGACACGGCGGAGCTGGTGCTCGAGGGCGTGGAGGTGCCGGACTCGCAGCGGCTGGGCGAGGTGGACCACGGCTTCATCGACACGCTGAAGATCCTCGACAAGGGCCGCATCACCATCGGCGCGTTGGCGGTGGGCCTGGGCCGAGGTGCCATTGAAGAGTCCGTGCGCTACGCCCGCGAGCGCACCGCCTTCGGCCAGCCCATCGCCGAGTTCCAGGGCCTGCGCTGGATGTTCTCGGACATGAAGACGGAGATCGACGCGGCACGCCTGCTCGTCCATCGCGCGGCGTGGATGGCGGACGCGGGCCAGACGTACACGCAGGCCGCCTCGCAGGCCAAGCTGTTCGCCTCGGAGGCCGCCATGCGCGCCTGCAACAAGGCGGTGCAGATCCACGGCGGCTACGGCTACACGCGCGAGTTCCCGGTGGAGCGCTACCTGCGCGACGCCAAGCTGTGCGAGATCGGCGAGGGCACCAGCGAGATCCAGCGCAGCGTCATCGCCCGCGAAATCTTCAAGGGCTGACGCATGGACACCACCCGGATTGAGCAGCTCGGCCTGCGCGTCGAGCAGGGCGCCCAAGGCCCCATCGCCATCTTGGAGCTGGACGAGAGCTCGGCCCCCATCAACCCGGTCACCCGGCAGCCGCTCACCACCATCTCGTTCCACATCGAGCGGGATCGGCTGATCCCCGCGGCCCCTCCGGCGGTGGTGGGGATGACTCCCGTCCTCCTCAGCGCCGCGGCATCCCAGGAGGATGTGGCCCTGGTGCTCAGCGGCGCCTTCGATGACTACCTCTTCCACATCGAGCGCCGCTCCGCGCAGCTGCACTCCATGGGGCTGCACCCGGATCTGGATCCAGAGTCACTGGTGCTGTCCACCGAGCTGGAGGCCGGGCCCCTCTCGCTCACGCTGGTGGCGGACAGGCATGGCCAGTTCCATGTGGCCCGGGTGCGCCGCGACGGCAAGGAGCTGAGCGGCCTGCCGCCGTTCCGCTTCGAGCTGTTCGAGTTCCGGGACCGGGCCGCCCTGGCGGACTACCTGAGCGCGCTCATCGAGGAGCGTTTGGCCCGGCCCCCCGCCTCGGCCGTGGGCCCGGGCGCCCGGGTCCTCTATGAGGAGGTCGCCCAGGCCTTCGGTCCTCACTCGCAGGTTCCCCCGCGCAGCCCCCTGGAGGTGCTGGTGGAGCTGGTCGTGAACGGCGAGAAGTACCGCTTCGCCGCGGGCCGGGTGATGGGCCGCACCTTCCGCGGTCTCCTGGCCGGCACGACGGGGAAGATCTGGTCGGATCGGTTTGAACTCGATGGCTTTCCGGGCGTCGTCCCGTTCGTGGCGAACCTGTTGAAGGTTCCCGCCTCGGCCGTGCAGGCCGTCAGCCCGGACTCGCCTCAGGAGTAGGCTTTGGCAACAGTGACACCACTCTCTCAGCGGGTGCTCGCGGGCGATGTGCGCGCCGCCTCGCGCCTGATGCGCCACATCGACGACGGCGAGGCCAGCGCCACCGCGGACCTCCAGGCCCTGTTCCCCAAGACAGGCAAGGCCTACATCATCGGCCTCACCGGCTCGCCCGGCGCGGGCAAGTCCACGCTGACGGACCGGCTCATCACCCGGTTCCGCAAGCAGGGCAAGCGGGTCGGGGTGCTGGCGGTGGATCCCACCAGCCCGTTCACCGGCGGCGCCATCCTGGGCGATCGCATCCGCATGCAGGAGCACGCCACGGACCCGGGTGTCTTCATCCGCTCGCTGGCCACCCGCGGCAACCTGGGCGGCCTGTCGCGCGCTACCGGTGACTGCATCCGCGTCATGGACGCCATGGGCCAGGACATCGTCCTGGTGGAGACGGTGGGCGTGGGGCAGGACGAGATCGACATCGCCCAGATGGCGCACACCACGGTGGTGGTGACAGTGCCCGGCATGGGGGACGACGTGCAGGCCATCAAGGCCGGAATCCTCGAGGTGGCGGACGTCTTCGCGGTGAACAAGTCCGATCTGGACGGCGCGGACCGCATGGTGCGCGAGCTGCGGATGATGCTGGAGCTGCGCCACGCGGTGAAGGCACCGGCCATGGACCATGACGCGCACCACCGCATGGTCCGCGCCAAGGCGGAAGGACGCCACGTGGAGGAGACGCCGCCCCCGCGCGAGTGGGAGCCGCCCATCCTCAAGGTGGTGGCCGCCAAGAGCCAGGGTGTGGACGAGCTGGTGCAGGCGATCGAGCAGCACCGGGCCTTCCTGGAGGAGACGGGGCTGCGCAAGGAGAAGGAGCGCAGCCGCGCGGCCATGCAGTTCGTGGCCTTGCTGCGCGAGCGGCTGCTCCGGGGCGCGCTGGCGAAGCTGGAGCGAGAGCGCGGCCGGTTGGACGAGGTGGCCAGCCGCATCGCCGAGCGGCAGGCGGATCCGTACGCGCTCGCCGAGGAGTTGGCGAGCCAGTTGGCGGAGTAAGCCCGTGGACAAGCTGAGCCTTCAAGAGCGCGTCCAGGCGCTGGAGACGAGGTTGGGGGTGGCCCTGCCCCGGAAGGACTTGGGCCTGGCGGCGCTCACGCACAAGAGCTACTTCAACGAGCACCGGGACTCCGCGCTCCAGGACAACGAGCGCCTGGAGTTCCTCGGGGACGCGGTGGTGGATCTGGCCATCAGCCACCGGTTGATGGAGCGCTTCCCCAACGCCTCCGAGGGCGAGCTGTCCAAGCTGCGCGCGCTCATCGTCAACGAGGAGGGGCTGGCGCGCATCGCCCGGGCGTTGAACCTGGGCGAGCTGCTGCTGCTGGGCCGGGGCGAGGAGATGACGGGCGGCCGGGAGAAGAGCTCGGTGCTCGCGGACGCCATGGAGGCGGTGATCGGCGCGGTGTACCTGGGCGCGGGCATGGACTCGGTGATGGCGCTGGTGGACCGGCACTTCCAGGAGGCCCTGGAGGGGGTGGCCGAGGGCCGCAGCGGCCTGGACTACAAGACGAAGCTCCAGGAGGACGTCCAGAATCGGCTGAAAGTCTCCCCGCGCTACCGGGTGGTGGCCGAAGCAGGGCCTGACCACGAGAAGACATTCGAGGTGGAGGTGTCCATCGGCGCGGAGCTGTACGCGCGGGCCACGGGGCGCAGCAAGAAGGAGGCGGAGCAGGCAGCCGCCCGGGCCACCCTGGACATGCTTCGGAAGGACGACACCTCGAAGTGAAACCCCTTGGACGGGGGGAGGGTTCCGAATAGGGTCCCCCGCCATGTTCCGACTGCTCGCGACCTCCCTGGTTCTGGCCGCCACCGTCGCCGGGGCGCAGCCCACCCCCGGCCCGTGGACGAAGAAGGCGCAGGAGGGCAAAGACATCTACGCTACCCTCAAGACGAGCCAGGGCGACATTGTCGTCCGGCTCTTCTCCAAGGACGCCCCGAAGACCGTGGCGAACTTCGTGGGGCTGGCCTCTGGCGAGAAGGAGTGGACGGACCCGAGGACGGGCCAGAAGACGAAGCGGCCCCTCTATGAAGGGACAATCTTTCACCGCGTCATCCCCAACTTCATGGTTCAGGGCGGGGATCCCATGGGCACGGGCATGGGCGACGGTGGCTACAGCTTCGAGGACGAGTTCCAGAGCGGCCGCAAGTTCGACAAGAAAGGCTTGCTGGCCATGGCCAACGCGGGCCCCAACACCAACGGCAGCCAGTTCTTCATCACCACCTCCACCCCAGCCCACCTCAACAACCGCCACACCATCTTCGGCGAGGTGGTGAAGGGCTACGACGTGGTGGAGAAGATCTCCCTGGCTCCCCGGGACGCGATGGATCGGCCGAACACCGAGATCGAGCTCACCAAGATCGAGCTGAGCGACAAGGCGCCCAAGGGCGTCCCCGCCGCTCCGGCCGCGGGTGCCAAGGGCGCCGCGAAGAAGGCCGTGGAGAAGAAGGCGAAGTAGCGCAGGCAGTCCCACTACAAGCGGAGCCACAGATGGGCATGATGGACGAGGCGCGCGAGGGAAATGATCTGTACGCCACCTTCGACACCACCGAAGGTCAGGTGGTGGTGAAGCTGTTCCCGAAGGATGCCCCGAAGACGGTGGAGAACTTCGTGGGGCTGGCCACGGGGGAGAAGGAGTGGACGCACCCCCAGACGAGCCAGCGCATGACGGGCAAGCCGCTCTACGACGGGACGATCTTCCACCGCTGCATTGATGACTTCATGATCCAGGGTGGCGATCCGCTCGGCCGGGGTACGGGCGGCCCGGGATACCGCTTCGAGGATGAGTTCAAGAGCGGCAAGCGTTTTGACAAGAAGGGCCTGCTGGCCATGGCCAACTCGGGGCCCAACACCAACGGCAGCCAGTTCTTCATCACCGTGGTGCCCACCCCGCACCTCAACAACAAGCACACCATCTTCGGCGAGGTGGTACAGGGCTATGAGGTCGTCGATCGCATCGCCAACCACATCACCAAGGACCGGAACGACCGGCCCACCACGGAAGTCCGCATCAACAAGCTGACCATCTCGACGTCCGCGCCGTAGCCCTCGGCCCGCCATGCAGGCGGGCAGGGGAGCACCGGTCGCACCCGCAGTCCCACGGAGCCTCCTCCTCGGAAGAGGCTTTCAGATCACCTTCGCAACAATGGCCTCGAAGACCTACCGCAGCGGCTTTGCCGCGCTCATTGGGCGCCCCAACGTGGGCAAGAGCACGCTGCTCAACGAGCTGACGGGCGAGAAGATCGCCATCGTCTCTCCCAAGCCGCAGACAACCCGTAACCGCATCCTGGGCGTGGTGACGCGCCCCGAGGGGCAGGTTGCCTTCATCGACACGCCCGGCATCCACCAGGCCAAGGGCGAGCTCAACCGCTACATGGTGGAGACAGCCCTCCAGGCCGCCGAGGAGGTGGACCTCGTCCTCTTCGTCATCGAGCCGCCCGGCGGGGAGAAGCCCGAGGTGGGCCCGGGCAACCGGATGATCCTCGAGCGGCTGCAGCGGATCCGCAAGCCGACCTTCCTCGTCATCAACAAGATCGACAGCCTTCCGAAGGCCAAGCTGCTGCCGCTGATCGAGCTGTTCCGCAACGAGTTCCCGTTCGCGGAGGTGGTGCCCATCTCCGCGCGCGAGGGAGACGGGGTGGACCGGCTCTTCCAGGTGGTGCTCCAGCACCTGCCCGAGGGCGAGAAGATCTTCGACGAGGAGATGCTCACCGACCAGCAGGAGCGCACGCTGGTGTCCGAGTACATCCGCGAGCAGGTGCTGCGGCACTGCCGCCAGGAAATCCCATACTCCGCCGCGGTGCTGGTGGAGGTGTTCGACGAGTCCGAGCGAGAGCCCCTGCCGGGCACGCCCGAGGGGCAGCTTGCGGGCCTCATCCGGATTGCCGCCTCCATCTATGTGGAGCGCGACAGCCAGAAGGCCATCATCATCGGCAAGCAGGGGCAGATGCTGAAGACAATTGGCACGGACGCGCGCAAGGCCATCCAGCGGCTGCTGGGGGCGCACGTGTACCTGTCCCTCCGGGTCCGCGTGGAGCCTCGCTGGAGCGAGCGCCGCGAGGGCCTCAAGAAGCTGGGGTACGAGTAAATGAAACCGCTGGTCGCCATCGTCGGACGCCCCAACGTGGGCAAATCCACGCTCTTCAACCGCCTCATCCGCCGCCGTGCCGCGCTGGTGGAGGACGTGCCCGGTGTCACCCGGGATCGCCACTACGCGGACGCCTCGTGGGGAGACCGCACCTTCACGGTGATCGACACGGGCGGCTTCGTGCCCGGCGACCAGGACGTGCTCCTCAAGGAGGTGCGCGAGCAGGCCCAGCTCGCCGTGGAGGAGTGTGACGTCATCCTCTTCGTCACGGACGGGCGCGCCGGGCTCACCGCCGCGGACGAGGCCGTGGGCGCCTTGCTGCGCAAGAGCGGCAAGCCGGTGCTCGTGGTGGCCAACAAGCTGGACAGCCCGATCGGCACGGTCCAGGCGCTCTCGGCGGAGTTCTTCCGGCTGGGCCTGGGCGAGGTGTTCCCGCTGTCGGCCGAGCACGGCCTGGGCATCGAGAACCTCGCGGGGACGCTGCTGGACAAGCTCCCGGCCAAGAAGGAGGGCGAGGACTCCGAGGAGCGCCCTGACGACGGCTCCATCCGCATCGCCATCATCGGCCGTCCCAACGTGGGCAAGAGCACGCTGGTGAACGCGCTCCTGAAGGAGAAGCGCCTGGTGGCCAGCGAGGTGCCGGGCACCACGCGCGATCCCATCGACTCGACGCTCACCTACAAGGACAAGAAAGTTGTCCTCACGGACACCGCTGGCATCCGGCGCAAGCGCTCCATTGCCCACCGCGTGGAGAAGTACTCCGTGATGGCGGCCTTGAGGGTGATGGACCGCAGCGACGTGGCCGTGCTCCTCATGGACGCCACCGAGCCCGCCGTGGACCAGGACGCCAAGCTGGCCGCCCTGGCCGAGGAGAAGGGCCGCGCGCTCGTCATCGTCGTGAACAAGTGGGACCTCATCGGTACGGACCAGCGCCGCCAGGAGGCCTACCGCGAGGCGCTGAAGTACTCGCTGAAGTTCGTGGGGTACGCGCCCATCGTCTTCACCTCGGCGCTCACCGGCTCCAAGGTGGAGAAGGTGGTGGACATCGCCGTGGAGCTCGCCGAGCAGTTCCGCTACCGGGCTCCCACTCCGCAGCTCAACCGGCTGCTGGACCACATGGTGGACAACAACCCGGCCCCCATCGTCCACAGCAAGCCCTTGCGCCTGTACTACATCGCCCAGGTGGGCACGGCGCCGCCCACCTTCGCCCTCACGTGCAACGTGCCCCAGGGCGTGCCGGAGATGTACAAGCGCTACATCACCAACCAGATCCGGAAGACCTTCGATCTGAGGGTGCCCCTGCGGCTGCTCTTCAAGGAGCGGCCGGGGAAGGCCAAGCGGGAGTCCCGCAAGAAGCCCCACCTGAAGAAGAAGAAGCCGTCCCGTCGGGACTGAGCGTCTTCGCGTTGACACCCCGGGCAGGCGCTCCGTACATTGCGCCGCCTTTTGCACCCTTAGAAGAACAGAAGAGGTTCTGCGACGTGGCCAAGTCCGAGAAGATGACCCAGCGAGAGCTCAAGCAGCCCGACGCTTTCCAGCAGATGGGCGCCGAGGCTCAGCACTGGCTGGTCGAGCGCCAGACGATCGTCGCGCTGGCGGTGGGCGTACTGCTGGTGGGCGGCCTGATCGTGGCGATGTTCGCCTACTTCTCCCACCGCAGCGAGACCAAGGCCGCCAAGGAGCTGGGCGCCGCCCTGGAGATCCTCGATCGTCCCATCGTTCCCACCCCCGAGGGCACCGAGGCGAAGCCGGTCGCCGAGGGCGACAAGGCCCCGTTCAGGACGGCCCAGGATCAGGATGGAGAGTTGGTGAAGGCGCTGACGGCCTTCCGTAACGCCTACAAGGGCACCACGTCCGCCACGACGGCGGCCCTGCCGCTGGCCAAGGCCCAGTATCGCCTGGGCAAGGTGGACGAGGCGCTGGCCGCCTACGCCGAGTTCCTCAAGGACGCACCGCAGAACGACCCGATGCGCGCCGGGGCGCTCGAGGGCCAGGGCTACGCCTACGAGGCCCAGCAGAAGTACGACCAGGCGCTCGCCTCCTTCGATGAGATGTCCAAGGTGGATTCGGGCGGTTATCTGGAGGGCATGGGCCAGTACCACCGTGCTCGCATCCTCATCCTCCAGGGGAAGAAGGAGGACGCGGCCGCCGTCCTCGTGAAGCTTCCGATCGATCATCCGGGCTCGGCGGCGGCCCGCCTGGCCACCGAGCGCACGTCGCTGCTGGCCGCTGAAGGCGTGAAGATCCCGCCCCCGCCGGAGCCTGAGGCTGGCAAGAAGGACGGAGGCGCATGAAGCGCCGCGCGTGGAAGCAGTGGGTGGCGGGGATTGGGGCGGCGGGGCTTCTCGGCGCGTGTAACTCCGTCCCCCTTCACGGCAACCCGGTCAGCTCCGAGCTCCGGCAGGCCCCGGCCGACTTCTTCGAGGTCGGCTGGTGGACGCCGCTCGTAGAGCCGACGCAGTGGGAGTACGCCCCTCGGGAGTTCGCCTCGCCCGCGGTGGATCCGGAGTCGGGCCGTGTCATCACGCTCACCCGGGACGGCTTCGTCCGGAGCGTGGCACCCGGCGGCAAGGTGGAGTGGGCCTTCAAGACGGGCAATCGCTTCAACGCCGGTGCCCTGGTGCACGAGGGCATCGCCTATGTGCCCGGCGGCGACGGCTTCCTGTACGCGCTGGATGTGCGCAAGGGCGAGCTGAAGTGGAAGTACGAGGCCGGTGAGTCGCTCGCGACGGTGCCGGTGCTGGCCGGTGGGCGGGTGCTGGTGGCCTCGGAGAGCGACACGGTGTTCGCGGTGGAGCGCGAGACGGGCAAGTGGGCCTGGCAGTACCGGCGGGATCCGCCCAGCGGCTTCACCATCCACGGCGTCTCGGCGCCGGTGGTGAAGGACACCACGGTGTACGTGGGCTTCGCCGACGGCTACCTGGTGGCGCTGGATGCCACGGGCGGCACCACGAAGTGGGAGAAGTCCCTGGCGGGCGGGGCCACCGAGTTCCTGGATGTGGACACCACACCGGTGGTGGACGACGCGGGGCGGGTGTACGCGGCCTCGTACCAGGGCGGGCTGTACGCCCTGAGCGCCGACACTGGGGATGTGGAGTGGACGACCACGGTGGCGGGGATCACGTCACTGCTGGCGCGCGGCGAGGTGGTGTTCGCCGCCGGCGAGGGCCGGGTGGATGCGTACCTGGGCGAGACGGGCCGGATGCTGTGGTCTCACAACCTGGGCGAGCGGGCAGGCAGAACGCCGGTGATGGCGCGGGGCCTGCTGCTGGTGCCCAACCAGCGTGCGCTGCTCTTCATGGATCCGAAGACGGGGCATTCCCGGCTGGCCTGGAACCCGGGCGAGGGCATCAGCGCGGCACCGACCGTCCAGGGCTCCACGGCGTACGTCTTGTCGAACAACGGGTACCTGTATGCGCTGCGCTTGCACGGGGGCGGCGGTTGACGGGTAGAGCGCCGAGGACGGTCCGGGTGGTGGCGGCGCTGATTCCGCAGCCCGGAGACAGTTCGCGGTACCTGGTGCAGCAGCGGCTGCCTGGCGGGAGCCGGGCTCTGCTCTGGGAGTTCCCCGGCGGCAAGGTGGAGTCCGGCGAGACGGATGAGGCCGCCCTGGCGCGCGAGTGCCGCGAAGAGCTGGATGTCGAGCTCGCGGTGGGCCGGCGGCTCTGGGAAGGCAAGCACACGTACCCGGATCTCACGGTGGAATTGGTGCTGTACGCCTGCCGTTGGGTGTCGGGTGAGCCCAAGCCGCTCGGGGCGCACGCGCTGCGGTTTCTGACTCCGCCCGAGATGACGGCGCTGCCGTTCTGCGAGGCGGACATTCCGCTGCTGGAGGACCTGGTAGCGGGAAGGATGGAGCTGTCGCGGTGATGTTGCAGCGGACGTTCCAGCACATTCCGGGCGTGGGGCCGTACCGGGAGAAGGATCTCTGGGCGCAGGGCATCCGCACGTGGGACGACTTTCCGGCGGCGGGCACGGGCGCACCGGCCATCAGCAAGAAGTCGGACGGCGTGGCGCGCGAGTACATCGCGAAGGCGCGGGAGGCGCTGGCGCGGAAGGATCTGCGCGGGTTGGTGGAGCTGGTGCCGTCGCGGGAGCACTGGCGGCTGTACCCGGACTTCGCCGAGGACGCGCTGTTCTTCGACATCGAGACGGATGGGCGGGAGCAGCAGGTGCCCACGGTGGTGAGCCTGTTCGACAGCGCCGGGCTGCACGTGTTCATCCACGGCCGGAACATGGACGCGCTGCCGGAGGCGATGGCGGCGCGGCGGCTCTGGGTGTCGTTCAACGGGACGTGCTTCGACGCGCCGGTGCTGCGGGACTACTTCGGCGAGTCCCGGTTTCCAAAGCCGGACGCGCACATCGATCTGCGGTTCGTGACGAAGCGGCTGGGGATGGGCGGCGGGCTGAAGGAGATCGAGGACAGCCTGGGCATGGGCCGGCCGCCGCACCTGCGGGGCGTGAACGGGTGGGACGCGGTGCTGCTGTGGCGGGCATACAAGGCGCGGGGGGACGTGGAGGCCCTGCGGTTCCTGGTGGAGTACAACCTCTATGACGCGTTCCAGCTGCGGACGTTGATGGACGTCACGTACAACAAGGGCGCGGACGAGCTGAACCAGGACGTACCGCGGCTGCCGGTGTTCCACCGCGGGGACGTGCTGTACGACGTGAGTAAGCTCATCCTGGAGCTGGGGCCCACGGAGCGGGATATGGAGACGATCGCCCGGGTGCGCAGCCAGGATCGGGATCTGCGCGAGCTCTGAGGCGCGGGCTACCGGCCCTTCTTCTTCTTCTTGGGCGGGGGCGGAGGGGCGTCCTTTTCCTTCTCGCCGGCCACCTGGAACTCAAAGCGGAGATCTTCGACTTCGCGGCCGAGGGCATCGGTCATGGATGAGCCCGTTTGGGCATCCAGGACGACCGTGTACTTGTGGCCGGACTTGAGAGGAGTGGGCAGCGCGATCCGGTAGGTGACTCCGGAGGGAGACTCCTCGGCGGAGTCATCGGAGACCATGGCGCGCTCGGCCTCATCAAAGAGGCGGATGCGGTAATTGCGCAGGCCGATGGAGCTTCGGAGCTCGACCATGGAGGTGGACTCGATGGTGGGCCGCTCGTCGACGGCAAGGGGGATGGCCTCCATGCCTCCATCATTGAGCTGGTAGCGGACCGTGAAGGCGGCGGGAGGAGGCGCGGCTGGGCCTGCATCCTGGGGGGCCTCGGCCACGCCGCCGTCAGCGAGGGTGGCGGACTGCTTGTCCGGGCATCCGGTCAGGAGGGTCGACAGGCAGAGGGCCATGAGGCCGCGACGGAGGAGATGCATAGGCCGGACACGGTACGTCCCACGGGTGGCCGGGTGAAGCGCGAAGACGGGCCTGCATGACGGGCCGTTGGCGGGACAACCTGGCACCGAGGAGAACCTGGCAGGTTCTGGGGTCGACGAAACCCATGAAGGAGGGTGCGATCGACTCTACCTGTGCGGTAGGGTGACAAAGCGCCCCTGGAACTTCTTCCGCCAACACCGTCGTTCACCTGGAGACCGCCACCATGCCCAAGCAGCCTGAGCTGTCGCAGCACACCATCCAGCTTCCCGCCTACGAGGAGCACGAGCTTGCAGAAGAGGTCAAAGCCACTGGCCGAAGCGTCAACGCGATCGTGCTCGAGAGCCTCAGGCTCCGAAGAGCCGTGCTCGAAGCGATGGGCGTGGAGACAGCCGGAACGGAGCCCGGCGTGGTCGCTCAAACCGCCAAGAAGGCGATTGAGGCCGGCCAGCGTCTCCTCAAGAAGTCCAAGCCGTAGAAGCAGGCCAAAATAACGAGCCCATGAAGGGGAAACCCGGCGTCTGGTGGCCCGGTTTCTCCCCTGGCTCCCTCTGGCGTTGGGTCTGATAAGATGCGTTATGTAAACTAAGTTCGTGACCGTTTTCGTGGCCTTTCCGCCCGGTCCCCCAGCCCTCCCATGGCCATTCCCACGGCTCGTTTTCCGCTCCAATTGACGGGCCAGGACCGGACGGCTAAACGCTGGGCTCCCTATGTCAGAGGCGCCCATCAAGACGATTCTCACTGGCGATCGCCCTACCGGTCCCCTCCACCTCGGGCACTACGTCGGCTCGCTCAAGAACCGCGTCCAACTCCAGCACCAGTACCGCACCTTCATCCTGGTGGCGGACATGCAGGCGCTGACGGACAACGCCGATAATCCCGTCAAGGTGCGCCAGAACGTCACCGAGGTCGCCCTCGACTACCTGGCAGTCGGGCTCGATCCCAAGGTCGCCACGTTCTGCATCCAGTCCATGCTGCCGGAGCTCGCCGAGCTCGCCATGTACTACCTGAACCTGGTCACCGTGGCCCGGCTCCAGCGCAACCCCACGGTCAAGGAAGAGTTCCGTCGCCTGCAGCGCGCCCCCGCAGACGCCGATGAGGCGCAGATCCGCGAGCTCGAGGCGCAGGTCCCCGCAGGCTTCCTCTGTTACCCGGTCAGCCAAGCCGCAGACATCACCGCCTTCAAAGCGAACCTCGTCCCGGTTGGCGAGGATCAGAGGCCGATGATCGAGCAGACCGTCGAGATCGTCCGCAGCTTCAACCGCACCTACGGCGAAGTCCTCGTGGAGCCCGAGTCCCTCATCCCGCAGATCGCCCGGCTGCCCGGCACCGACGGCCAGGCCAAGATGGGCAAATCCCTGGGCAACGCCATCTATCTGTCGGACCCGGCCGACGTGGTCGCCAAGAAGGTCAAGGGGATGTTCACGGACCCCAAGCACCTGCGCGTCGAAGATCCCGGCACCGTCGAGGGCAACCCCGTCTTCACCTACCTGGACGCCTTCGATCCGGACACCGAGAAGGTCCAAGGCCTCAAGGACCACTACCGGCGCGGCGGCCTCGGCGACTCGGTGGTCAAGCGCCGGCTCGCCGAGGTGCTCGAGGCGTTCCTCGGCCCCATCCGCAAGCGCCGCGAGGACTACGCCAAGGATCCCGCCGAGGTCATGCGCCTGCTCAAGGACGGCACCGACCGCGCCCGCCAAGTGACAGCGAGCACCCTGGCCCAGGTCCGCAAGGCCATGCACCTGGACTACTGGCCGTAGTTAATCATCTGACGGGGGCCACTCCTGCCTTGCCACACCTCGTCATGACCGACAAGCCCGTGCATGTGGCTGGTGTGAAATCGAGGGCCCGCCCCAGTGGATTGCGGAGGCTACTGGCCCTGGCATCAGGCCTACTCTTGGCCAACTGCGCCCCAAACCCGAACCTCAGAGCACGCCGTCTTCCCGATGGTCGCTTACAAGTTGACGGCCCCTTGGCCGGTCCCTTCAAGTCACAAGAAGAACTCGCGCACAGCGCTTGTGAACTGATGACCAGCCAAGGAGGCGCCACGAACGGTACCGAAGCAAGGGAGTCAAGACGTGTCTCATCCCTCTCGTCTTGAACGATCCCCTTCATCTTGACGCACTCATTGTCGGAGGCGCGCATACGCACCCTCATAACCGCAAGTTCTCCGCGAAAGACTTGAGGCTCCGCTGGCATCCCTCCCGTGCCGTCGATAGAACCACGGGCAAGGTCATTCAGCGTGAGTTGTGGCTCTTTTTTAGGGAGAAGAACGGAACATGCAGAGCCTACTCTTTTAACATGGTGACCCAAGTCGTTTCCGCTCTCCGCGACAACCACCTTGAAGCCATTGGTCGCGTCTATGACGAAGCGGGCAACATTCAAATGATAGACGGCAAGGATTGGCTCCCATGACAGATCACGGCTTCGTGAAGCCACTGCTTCTATCAGCTTGCTGCTCCACTCTCCTTCCGGGTTGCTCATTCTTCGGCTACTACAAATACCGAGGTGCCGAGTGGGCCCCTCCCGCTGAAGCGGAGAAGGTTGTGTTCCCTGACTCGTACGAGAACGCCGTCCGGTTAGACGGCCCTTCCATGGCAGCGCTGGAGGTTGCCAGGAACGAGTTCATGCCCCCGGGCGTGAAGGCCGTGGCGCATGACGAGCAGATGGCGAAATGCCTCCTGCGCCGGGATATCTATGACGTCTCTGTGCTCAAGGTGAATGACAACCTGTTCTTCGTGTCCTTCTCCCCAGACTTCGCCAAATGCCAGATTGATACAACAGGCTTCCTCCTTTTCGATGCAGGAGCCATCTACGCCATTGATGGCAAGGGACGAGTCCTCGCCGTTCAGTGAAGAAGTCCCAAGAGAACCCCATGAACAACCCCAGCCAGCAAGCGGCTGGGAAATTCACCGGCATCTTCTATGCCCAGGGCGTCAAGGCGAACGTCCTCTTCTTCGAGCGCAAGCCCGCCAACAAACGCGAGCACCTGGACGACTTCGTGGCCTGCTACAAGCCTGGCGAGCGGCAGGCCCGCCGGGCCACCTGCCCGCTTCCCACCCCGAGTCCTCGCCACAACGCGTCATGCCGCTCCTACCAAATTCTCCAGGTAGGGTGCGGGTTCCAAAGAATCAGCAGGGCCCGGAAATCAAATGCCCGCCGAGCCGTTCAGGGGCCGGGGATTTTTTCCCTGCTTGACCGAGACCGGAGCTTCCCGCAGAACGCGCGGCACTTCTGGCTCCCGGAAAGGAACCATTCATGAAGCGTCTGGTCGTTGTGGCCGCCCTGGTGGGTGCACTCCCCGCGCTCGCCGATGAGGGCATGTGGACCTATAACAATTTCCCCTCCGCCAAGGTGAAGGCCAAGTACGGCTTCGAGCCCTCGCAGCAGTGGCTCGACAACGTGCGCCTGTCCTCGGCCCGGCTCGCCGGCGGCTGCTCTGCCAGCTTCGTGTCGCCCAACGGCCTGGTGATGACCAACCACCACTGCGCTCGCGGCTGCATCGAGCAGCTCTCCACCGCCGAGAAGGACTACATCGCCAACGGCTTCTCCGCGAAGACCGAGGCCGACGAGCTCAAGTGCCCGGCCATGGAGATCAACCAGCTGAGCGAGATCGTCGACGTCACCGATCAGCTCAACAAGGCCACCCAGGGGCTCTCCGGCAAGCAGTACTCGGACACCCTCAAGGCCGAGATGTCCAAGATCGAGAAGGACTGCGCCACCAGCGATCAGGTCCGCTGCGACGTCGTCACCCTGTACCAGGGCGGCAAGTACAACCTCTATAAGTACCGCCGCTTCCAGGACGTGCGCCTGGTGTTCGCCCCCGAGCACGCCATCGCCTTCTTCGGCGGCGACCCGGACAACTTCGAGTTCCCCCGGTATGACTTGGACGTCTCCTTCGTGCGCGTCTACCAGGACGACAAGCCGGCGCAGATCGCCAACTACTTCAAGTGGTCCAAGGGCGGCGCCAAGGACGGCGAGCTCACCTTCGTCTCCGGACACCCGGGCCGCACCTCGCGCGGCCTCACCGTGGCGGAGCTGGAGTACCAGCGCGACGTGGTCATGCCCAAGACGCTGGTCACCCTGGCCGAGATCCGCGGCATGATCACCGAGTTCCAGAAGCGCGGCCCCGAGCAGCAGCGCATCTCCAACAACATGAAGTTCGGCGTGGAGAACGGGCTCAAGGCCATCAAGGGCAGGCACGAGGCGCTGGTGGACAAGAAGTTCTTCGCCACCAAGGTCGCCGCCGAGCAGGAGCTCCGCCAGAAGGTCGAGGCCAACCCCGAGCTGAAGAAGAAGTACGGCGCGGCGTGGGACGAGATCGCCAAGGCCCAGGAGCAGCTCAAGCTCATCCGCAAGGAGCTGAACTACATCGAGCAGGGTCAGGGCCTCAGCTCGAGCCTCTTCAACATCGCCCAGCGGCTGGTGCGCGCCGCGGACGAGCTCCCCAAGGAGAACGGCCAGCGCCTGCGCGAGTACACCGACGCCGGCCTGCCCGCCTTCAAGGCCCAGCTGTTCAGCACCGCCCCCATCTACCCCGAGCTGGAGATCGCCCGACTGGAGTTCTCGCTCACCAAGCTGCGCGAGGAGCTCGGCCCGGATCACCCCTTCGTGAAGAAGGTGCTGGGCAAGGAGTCCCCGCTGGGCCTGGCCACCCGCCTGGTCAACGGCACCCAGCTGCGGGACGTGGCGGTGCGTGAGAAGCTGTTCGAGGGCGGCAAGAAGGCCATCACCAGCTCCAAGGATCCGATGATCCAGCTGGCCATCCTCGTGGACCCGGACGGCCGCGCCATCCGGAAGAACTACGAGGAGAACATCGAGTCGGTCATCCGCAAGAACAGCGAGCTGGTCGCCAAGGCGAAGTTCGAGGCCTACGGCACCAACGTCTACCCGGACGCCACCTTCTCCCTGCGCCTGTCCTACGGCTCCGTTCAGGGCTACACGGACAACGGCAAGAAGGTGACTCCGTTCACCCAGATGGCCGGCGCCTACGAGCGCAACACCGGCGAGGACCCCTTCGCCCTGCCCAAGAGCTGGATCGACTCCAAGAGCAAGCTGAAGCTCTCCACCCCGATGAACTTCGTCACGACCAACGACATCATCGGCGGCAACTCGGGCTCGCCCATGATCAACAAGGACGCGGAGATCGTCGGCCTGGTGTTCGACGGCAACATCCAGTCGTTGGGCGGTGACTTCGGCTTCGACGAGAGCGTCAACCGCACGGTGGCAGTGCACAGTGACGCCATCATCGAGGCCCTGGCGAAGATCTACGGCGCCAACCGGGTGCTCGAGGAGCTGCGCCCAGGCAAGCAGCCTCCGGTGAAGGCCAAGCCGGCGGGGTGAGCCCTGCCCGCGTAACCCCTTGAAGTCAGAGAGGCTGTCGGGGCACACCCCGGCAGCCTCTTCTCTTTGTAGGATGGCGGCCGGAATGAACTGTCCCGCCTGTAGGTCCAAGACCGTCGAGCAGGGCTTCGAAGGCTCGCGCGGCGCCAAAGTCCTGTTGGACGTGTGCCCTACCTGTCACGGCCTGTGGTTCGACGCCAAGGAGAGCATCCAGCTCTCCTCGAATGGAGTCCTCCGGCTCTTCCGCCAGATGCACGGCCACAAGGACGAGCACTACCGGCTGAAGGAGCCCCTCGCCTGCCCCCGCTGCCGGGCGACGCTGACGAAGACTCAAGATCTGGCCCGCAGCAATCGCTTCCAGTACTTCCGCTGCCCCAACGAGCATGGGCACTTCATCACCTTCTTCCAGTTCCTCCGAGAGAAGGGGATCGTCCGCAGCCTGAATGCCAAGGAGCTCGCCGAGCTGAAGAAGCACGTCCAGCACCTCCAGTGCTCGGACTGCGGAGATCCCATCTCATTGGAGACCGACTCGGCCTGCCCTCGCTGCCGCGCCCCCCTGTGCATCCTGGATCCCAAGGCCCTGGGGGCCACTGTCGAGGGCCTGAATCCCGCGGCGGTGGCAGCGGGTGTCGTGGCCCCCGCAGTGGCAGCCCAGATCCTCATGGAGCACATGAAGCTCGACGGCTTCTTCCGGAAGATCGACTCCCAGGTTCAGGCGGCGTCCACCTCCGTCGGCACCACTCCCATTGCCGACTCCAGCAGCGCGGAGACCGTGGCGGAGGTGGTGGAGACGGGCGTTGAGGCCATCGATCTGCTCGACGTTGGTATCGACTTCTTCTTCGACATCGCCAGCGGCATCGGCGACCTGTTCTGAGTGCCCATGTCTTCCATCCTGGACAGCCTGCCGGCCCTGTATCGCGGCCTCTTCCCCTCCTTCTTCCAGAGCCCCATCCCCTCCGAGACCAAGGCCACCTGCTCCGCGTGCGCCATGTGCGAGTCGGCCAACCCCCTCCGCATTGACTCGGTGGATGGGGTGAACCGGTTCTTCCGGCCGGATACCAAGTGCTGCACCTACCACCCTCGCCTGCCCAACTACCTGGTGGGAGCGATCCTCTCGGACGAGGAGGCCGGCATGGCCGAGGGCCGGCGGCGCATCCAGGCGAAGATCGCCCGGGGCGCCAGCGTGAACCCGCAGTGGATCAAGGCCCCCACCCGCTACAACCTCCTTTATATGAACGCGCGGCAGGCGTTCGGCCGCTCCGAGTCCCTCCGCTGTCCTTATTACGAGCCGAACGGGGGCCTGTGCACCATCTGGCGCTACCGCGAGGCGGTGTGCTCGACGTACTTCTGCAAGTACGTGGCGGGCGCGGACGGCCGGAAGTTCTGGATGACCTTGAAGACGTGGCTCACGCTGGCCGAGATCCAGCTGTCGCGCTACGCCCTGCTCCAGCTGCTGCCGGACTACGTGCTGCTCGGCAAGGACAAGGCCGACAACCAGAGCGGGCCGCTCACGGTCGAGGACCTGGACGACCAGCGCCTCCCCGAGAAGGACTACGCCGAGCTCTGGCACCCCTGGGTGGGCCGCGAGGAAGAGTTCTACCGGCGCTCGTATGACGTCGTCCGGGCCCTGTCCTCGGAGGAGTTCGAGAACCTGCTCGGCATCGACGGAATCATCGAGCTGTCCGTCCTCAAGCGGCTCCACGGGAACGCCGTCACCGCGAGCCTGCCCAAGACGCTCAAGCTCAACCCCAGCGCCACCATCCAGTGGCTGCCGGATGGGAGCGTGGCCATGGCGTCGTACAGCGAGCTCGACGCGGTGGCCCTGCCCGGTGAGGCGTACTCGCTGCTGGTGGAGTTCACCGGCAAGGAGCCCGTGGAGACGGTGCGCCAGCGCCTCCGGGACGAGAAGCAGGCGGATCTGCACGATGACATCCTGGTCGAGCTCTTCCGGCACCGCATCCTGATCGACGCCGCGAAGCCGCAGCAGTAGGCCCCTCTGAGGAGCACGATGAGCGACGCCGCCAGAAACGCTCCTCCTCCTCCGGAGGGAGCCGCACCCGAACCGAGCTCTTCGGGGGACACGCCTCCCACGGTGGATCTCGCGGGGACGCTCATCTCCTCGGGGGACCCGAAGCAACGCCCTCCCTCCCCTGCCCCTCCCACGGAGGCCCAGCGCCTGCCCGTGGTGGACCGGAACACCTATGCCATCGAGGGGGTGTTCGCCCGGGGTGGGATTGGCCGCATCCTGCGCGCCCGGGACCTGCGGCTGGGCCGGCCGGTGGCCCTCAAGGAGCTGCTGCATCCCCAGGGGCCGGACGAGAACCGGTTCCTCAATGAAGCACTGGTGACGGCCCGGCTCCAGCACCCCGGCATCGTCCCCATCTACGAGGCCGGGCGCTGGTCCAACGGCGAGCCCTTCTATGCGATGCGGCTCGTCTCCGGGCGCTCGTTGGATGAGCGGCTCTCGGAGACGAAGACCTTTGGAGAGCGGCTGGCCCTGCTGCCCCACGTCCTCGCGGTGACGGAGGCGATCGCCTACGCGCACAGCGAGCGGATCATCCACCGCGATCTCAAGCCCGCCAACGTGCTGGTGGGCGAGTTTGGCGAGACAGTCGTCATCGACTGGGGTCTGGCCAAGCAGCTCTCCCAGGAGGCGGCTCCCACCAGCTCGCCGGTCGCGGCCGCGCCCACGCCGCGGACACCGATCTTCTCGGCGGAAGCCGCGACGCCGAGCTCCGGAGGGAACGCGAACCACACCATGGCGGGGATCGTGCTCGGCACACCGGCGTACATGCCTCCCGAGCAGGCTGCGGGGCGTCCCGTGGACGAGCGCGCGGATGTGTATGCGCTCGGCGCCATCCTCTATCACCTGCTGGTGGGTGCCCGTCCCTATGGAGGAGGCAGCGCGCACGAGGTGCTGGATCGGGTGATTGCAGGCTCCCCTACTCCGCTGGAGCGGCTGCAGAAGGGCGTTCCCGAGGAACTGCTGGCCATCGTCACCCAGGCGATGGCGAGGGATCCGGCGCAGCGCTACCCGACGGCGCGAGCGCTGGCGGAGGATCTGCGTCGTTACCTGACCGGACAGCTCGTCGGAGCGCACCACTACTCGCGGCTGGATCTGGTGAAGCGCTTCGTGCGCCGCAACCGGAAGGTGCTCGCGGTGACCGCCGTGGTGCTGGCGGCCTGGGGTACCACGGGAGCGCTCAGCGTCCGGCGCATCCTCCATGAGAGGGATCGCGCCGAGCACAAGCAGCTCGAGGCCGAGGCCGCCTCGCGCGAGGCCACGCTCCGCGCCGATCAGCTGACGCTCGTGGAGGCCCGCGCCGCAGTGGAGCGGTTCCCCAACAAGGCGCTCGAATGGCTTGGCACGCTGTCGCCCGTGTTCACCCAGTGGGGCTCGGCGCGAGTCATCGCCGCGGACGCTCAGGCTCGCGGGCTGGCCACCCTGCTGCGAGGCCACACGCAGGGCGTCAACTTCGTCACCTTCTCCCCGGACGGCCGCTGGCTGGCCACCGTGAGCGACGATCGGACGGTGCGCCTGTGGAACGCCCAGAGCGGCGCCATGCGCCTGCTGGGCTCTCACGGTGACGAGGTGTGGCGCGCGGCCTTCTCGCCCGACGGCCAATGGCTGGCGACCACGGGAAAGGATCGGACGCTGCGCCTGTGGAACGTGCAGAGCGGCGACGGCCAGGTGCTCCAGGGCCACGTCGCTCCGATCTTCGGAGTGGTCTTCTCGCCTGATAACCGGCGCGTGTTCACCTCGAGCCTGGATGGCGAGGTGTGGCGCTGGGATCTGCCCGGGGGCAAGGGCCAGCGTCTCGGCAAGCACGAGGGGTGGGTCGCGAGCCTGGACAGCTCGCCGGACTCGCGGCGGCTGGTGACGGTGGGCAAGGACGACAAGACGCTGCGGCTGTGGGACGTGGAGACGGGAGAGAGCCAGACGCTCGGCACGCACCCGGCCCAGCCGTATCAAGTCACCTTCTCTCCGGATGGAAAGCTCATCGCCACGGGCTGCGCGGACGGCAAGGTCCGGCTCTGGGAGGCCGCCACCGGCAAGCTGCGCGTCCTCGAGGGGCACACGAACCGCGTCCAATCCGTGGCCTTCTCGCCGGATGGGACGAAGCTCGCGTCGCGTTCGCATGACGGCACCGTGCGGCTGTGGGATCTGGCCACGGGGACGGCGCGCGTCTTCGAGGGCTCCAAGGAGCCTCCCGCACCGCTCGCCTTCTCGAAGGATGGGCGCTGGGTGGCCACGGGCGGCCGGGATCGCCTGGCGTGGCTGTGGGATGTGAACACCGGGCAAGGCCGCGCGCTCCGGGGCGCCGAGGACGCGGTGACGTCGCTGGCGTTCGCTCCGGATGGACAGCGGCTCGCGGTGGCCAGCGTGGACGGTGTCACCCGGCTGTACCCGGTGGGAGCCAACCCGTCCCAGCTCGTCGGGCAGCACACGGGGCCGGTCCTGTCGCTGCGGTTCTCCCGAGATGGGCAGACATTGTTGTCCTCGGGGGCGGACGGGCTGGCGAGCCGGTGGAATGTGACGGGCGCTGGCACCGTAAAGATGCGCGGCCACCGGAGCGAGGTGCCTCTCGCGCGGCTGTCTCCGGATGGCGAGCGGGCCGTCACCGGGGGCGCGGATGGCACGGTGCGCCTGTGGGATCGCTCGGGCCGGGAGCTGCAGGCCCTCCCCTTCTCCGCGCACCCCATCCGGGCGTTGGAGTTCTCACCGAGCGGGGACTGGGTGGCCGTTGGAAGTGCGGACGGCATGGTGCGCCTGTGGGATCCCACCACTGGCAAGGAGCGGACGCTCGGCCAGCACGCCAACGGCGGAGTGCTCTGCCTGTCGTTCTCTCCGGATGGGAGGTTCGTGGCCTCGGGCGGCGAGGACAACTCGCTTCGGCTCTGGAACCTGGAGTCTGGGCAGGGCCGCGTCCTGCACACGAGCGATGACGTGGTGGTCGCGCTGGCCTTCTCGCACGATGGCCGGTGGTTGGTGTCCGGGAGCAAGGACCACACGCTCTGGCTCCAGGAGTTGCCCTCGGGCCAGGGGCGGCGGCTCGACGTGGGCGGGATCGGCGTGCTCGCGGTGGGCTTCTCGCCGGATGGGCAGCGGCTGGTGAGCTCGAGCCAGGGAGACAACTCGCTGCGCCTCTGGGACGTGGAGACCGGGGCAGCCCGCGGCGTGCTGCGCGGCCACCTGAACCAGGTGAACCACTTCGCGTGGTCGCCCGAGGGCCAGCGCATGGTCACCGCGAGCGACGATCGCACGGTGCGCATCTGGGACGTGGAGAGCGGCGAGAGCCGGGTGTTGCAGGGCCACACCGACAGCGTGGTCCAGGTGGCGTTCTCGCCGGACGGAAAGTCGGTGGCTTCGGCGAGCAAGGACGGCACCGTGCGGCTGTGGCCCGAGGACTTGCCCCTGGCCCCCAACGCATTGCGCACCTGGCTGAGGGAGACGCTCGCGGCGGAGGATTCCGGAGCAACCTCCGCCAAACCGTAGGACCGTGGGCGGCGGCTACTGGCGCAACAAGACCTGAGCGGCCTTCTGCTGTTGGTCCACGATCAGAAACACGGGCGCGCCCCCTCCCCCATTGGGGAACTGGGGACGAAGCGCCTGCGCTTGGCTCGTGTCCGGCACGTCTCCGGTGGTCTTGCGCACCCACGCGGAGAGACTGGCCGTCGAGTTCCCCTTCTCCCAGGCCACCCAGGCCGCGCCCGCCGCGTCGAAGCCGAGCGAGGGCCATCGGGCATCCGGGCCATCCATCCGCTGAGGAGTGGCCCAAGTGGGATCCGTATACCGAGCGAGGTACACCTCGGCCGCGGCGGGAGACCCCGGAGTGGAGAGCTCGAACGCCAGTGCGGGCTTGCCCTGGGCGTCCAGCGCGAGCGACGTCCGCTGCACCGTGGCACCGGTGCTCGCCTGCGTGGGACGGATGCCTGCTCCCAACTGAACCCAGCTGGTGCCATTGAACCGCCACACGGCCGCCATGCTGGTGGCAGAGGAGCCCTGCTGCGTCACGGCGACGACGGGACGGTTATCGGCATCGATGACCATCGAGGGATAGATCAGATTCGGGGTGCCGGGAGCCTCGATCGGGGTGGCCACGGCGTCCCAGCTCGTTCCATTCCATCGATAGACGTACACGCGAGCCTTCTGGACCGCATCGACCTCGGTCCAGGCCACGGCCGGAAGCTCCGAGTTCCCGACGGCCAGCGTCAGGTCCTTCGCGTCGGATGGGATGATGGGATTGGGCACATTGGCCAGTGACTCCCAATCCACCCCATTCCACCGGCGCACAAAGACCTTCGCCTCACCCGAGATCCGCTCAGTCCACGCCACCACGGGCCGGTCCAAAGAATCCACCGCGACCTGGACCTCCTCGGCCCAGCTGTCGCCTCCGGCGACGGCACTGAGGGGCCCACCGAGCAGCGAGGAGCCGCTCGCCCCAGAGCGGTGGACATACACATCCGCCGCGCCGCTGGCCTGCGTGTACTCGAACCAGGCCACTACGGAGCGCCCAGAGCGATCCCGAGCAAACGAGGGACGGTTCTGCGACGTCAGGCCATCTCCGTGCTTCGGCAGAGTCCAGGAATGGAGGAGCGCGGGGAAGGTCCAGGACCACTGCCGAGGCGCGTCGACCGCGAGCGGATTGCCAGCCAGATCCTGGAAGTACTCCGGATGCAGAAAGAGGACGAAGGACTGCGGCGGAGTGATCGGCTCCTGGGGGACGATCGTGAGGACCTTCCCATCCTGGGACCAGGACACAGTGGTCGTCGCGGTGACGAGGCTGAAACTGTTCGAGCCCGTGGGGCGCATGGGCTCGGAGAACGTCACGCGGATGGGCGTGTCCTTGGCGATCTCGGTATCGGTGGCCAGAAATGGCCCGGAGACGACGGTCGGCCGGCTGCGATCGACCACGATCTGCTTGGCCGAACTGGCGTAGGTGTTCCCCTGAATGTGAGCGCGGAAGGAGATCGCATAAGAGCGCTCTGCCTTGGCGGCACAGCCAAAAGAGTATGGGTAGGGAGCCTGGACCCAGGCCACGGTCTTGTCATCCTCGAGCACCTCGACAGCGGTTGGCGTTCCTCCGGCGACGGAGGCCGTGACGGTCACCGAAGCGGTGGTGCAATAGACCGTGTCCGAGTTGTCGAGGGTCACGATCAATACAGGCGGCTCCGGCGGGGGAGGTTCCTTCTCGCCACAAGCCGAGACCACGACACCGAGGAGCAGCGACGCAAGGCAGGATCGCGGAGTTGCCATACCCGAAGCTGTAACAGCTTTTGCCAGGGCGAGGCGAGTCTCCCCCGCTACCCTTCGCGGAAGGTAGTCACCACTGCCTGGTGATCCGAGGCCTCGCCCACATCAATGATCTCGGTGGAAACGAGCCGCTCGGCCATCCGAGGCGAAGCGAGGATGTAGTCCGTGCGATAGTCGATCTGCACGCCGTTGTTCTGGCGCCGCGCCGTCACCCACTCGGTAGGCGGCCCCCGGTAATAGAGCGTGTCCACCCAGCCGAAGGACTCCAGAGCGTCAAGCACCGAGAACCGGGGTGGATGGCCGTACTTGTCCGTGCCCGCAGCCAGGAGCCGCTCGGCGAGATCCGCGGGATACGGATCGCGGCGTGACAGCGAGTTGAGATCACCGGCCAGCACATACAGGCCCTCGCGGAAGCGGATCGGGTCGAGCAGATCGCACAGGAACCGGGCCTCCACGAGCCGGGGATCCTCATGCTGCGCGTCGTAGTGGGTGCCGAAGAAGGTCACCGGCTCGTCGAGGTCGAACTGGCACTGGATCAGGCAGTGGCCGATCTGACGTGGATCGTTGTGAATCTGAATGGCTCGGAGGGGACGGCGGCTGGCGAGCGCCACGTGGTAGCGCCGGCCACTGCCCCGAGGCCGCGAGGTGCCCAGGTGAATGTGAGAGGCATCGGCTGGCACGCCCAGGGCTCCGGCAACCTGGCTCAGGCGATCGCACGTCTCCCACCCGAGACACTCCTGCAGCACCAGCACGTCCGGCTGCACGCGCCGGAGCACGTCGAGGATGGCCTCGAACCGGTCCTGGCCCCCGAAGAGCACATTGAACGTCATCACCCTCAAGCTCACGAGCGCCTCCCAGCCTCCACGCGTTGCCCCGTGGCGAAGAAGACCCCGCGAGCGGTGTGGTGCACCATGCGGTGTTCGTCCCGGGTGAAGCGCCACTCCCCTTCAACGTAGACCTCGTCATCCACCCAGGCGGCGACGATCTCGGCGACAAAGAGATCATAGCGCTGCTGAGGGCCGGGCTCTGGGAGGACCCGGCACTCGAGCCACGCCACGCACCCCTCCACGAGCGGCGCGCGCACGATCGAGCCCGATGCAGTTTGGAGTCCATAGGTGGCGAACTTGTCCACGTCGCGGCCGGAGCAATGGCCCACGGCGTAGACGGTGTCGATCATCGCCAGGGTGGGCAGCGCCACCACGAACTCGCCCGAAGCATCAACGAGCTCGCGGGTGAGCGTGCCCTCGGCGATGACAGCGGCGAGCTTCGGAGGCGTGAAGTCCACGGCCATCACCCAGGCGGCGGTCATGACGTTGGTGCGCCCGCCTGCGGCCGAGGTGATGAGGGTGGTCGGCCCAGGGTTGAGGAACCGGGCGCAGCGAGACAGCTCGACGGGGACACGCATGAGACGTGCTTACCGCCAAGAGGGGGCTCGCGGACAGAGGGGAGTGAACGGTGCGAGCCGTGCACCCTGACGCCCCATTTGGCGTGGAATCGGCTACACCCGGAGCATGAGCCAAGATGTGCAGGCGGAGACGCGAGGCCCCATCGGGCTGGTGACGCTGACTCGAACCAAGGCGCTCAACGCGCTGGACCTGGGAATGATCCGGGCCCTCCATCCGCAACTGGACGCGTGGGCGAAGGAACCGCAGGTGAAGGCGGTGGTGATTCGCGGGGCGGGTGGGAAGGCGTTCTGCGCGGGAGGAGACGTGCGCGCGGTGGCCCTCTCGCTGGGCAAGCCGGTACCCGAGGGCGAGGAGCCCCTGTCCGCCGCGTACTTCCGCGAGGAGTACGCGCTCAACCACCGCATCCATCATTACGAGAAGCCGTTCATCGCGCTGGTGGATGGCATCAGCATGGGCGGAGGACTGGGGCTGTCGATCCACGGATCGCACCGCGTGGTGACCGAGCGGCTGGTGTTCTCGATGCCAGAGACGGCGATCGGCCTGTTCCCGGATGTGGGAGGTGGGTGGTTCCTCCCACGCTTCCCGGGCGAGGTGGGGACATATCTGGCACTCACGGGCGCGCGGGGCACGGCCGCGGACGCGATGTGGGTGGGCTACGGCACGCAGTACGTGGAGCACACGAAGCTCGACGCGTTGCTGGAGGCGCTGGAGAAAGCGGACTGGGGCGTGGAGACCCCGCGCGAGGCCGCCACGCGGGTCCTCTCCTCCTTCGCTACGAATGCGGGACCTGCACCGCTTGAGAGATTGCAGGAGGCGATCGATCGGTGCTTCCGAGGGGATCGGGTGGAAGGCATCCTGGAAGCCTTGGCGACGGAGGGCACCGAGTGGGCCGAGACGACCCGGGCGACCCTGGGGCGCATGTCTCCGAGCAGCCTGAAGGTGACGTTGCGTCAGCTGCGGCGGTGCCGCTCCCTTCCTTATACGGAGGTCGCGGCGCTCGAGTATCGGCTGAGCCAGCACGTCACCGCGCTGCCGGACTTCTGGGAAGGCATCAGAGCGGTGCTGGTGGACAAGGACCAGCGCCCGCGCTGGAACCCGGCCACCCTGGCCGAGGTGAGTGACGACGCCGTGGAGGCCTGCTTCGCCCCTCTCGGAGACGCGGAGTGGAGGCCCTGAGTGCCTCTCCTTCCCCGGCAAGTCCTTCTCCTGGCGTGGACTCTGTGCTTCCTGTGGATGGCACAGGGCTGCGGGGGGTGCTCCCCTTCGCCTCGGGGCACCTCTGTGGCTCCAGATGCATCATCGCTCCCTGAGACCAAGTCCTCTGGGCCAGCACTCCCCTCTGACGCTGGAGAGCCGGACGAGCTCGATCCCCCTTTCGGCATCCTCTCAGGCGACTTTGTGGGCGCCGTGATGTTCGAGCTGGCAGGGAAGCCGGATGCCGACAACCGCTATCCCTCCGCCGTCATGGTCCACGCGCAGTCTCCCAGCAACGGCGCCAAGCTGCGCCAGTGTGGCGGAGTCATTGTGGCTCAGCGTCTTGTCGTGACAGCCGGTCACTGTGTCTGCCGTCGTCATCAAGCCACCACTCCCGAAGGCCGCCGCGAACACCGGATTGATGCGACCACATGTGCGGAAACCGCAACAGTGAGGGTCTCCTTCTATGAGCAGGATCCACGTGCCCCCGAGCAGATCAGAGGTTTCACCTACGCGGAGCGACAGGGACGGATCCGGCCCCATCCTGAACTTCAGATCCGGCTGAACGAACAGAACCAGCTCCTCTCCAGCCATGCGGATCTGGCAACCCTCCTCTTGGATGAGCCCGTTCCCGTCGGTTTCCGAGCAGCCGTGCTGGCGAAAAGTCCGGTGGTCCCCGGCGAAACCTTGAAGCGGGTGGGCTTCGGCTACGACGACACGTCGGGGGCCTTGGATGGGAGACGCCTTGTGTAAGAGAGCAAGGTACTGAAATCCCTGGCCCCAACCGACGGCACCTTTCTCCTCACGAATGAGAATGGATCCCTCTTCAGGGGCGATTCGGGTGGCCCCTGCTTTCGGGAGACCCGGGATGGCCCCAGGCTCGTGGGCATCTCGACCACAGGACTGGGGCAAGAGCCGACCATGACCAGCATGCAGCCCTATAGGGACTGGATTCACGGTGAAATTTCCCGTGCAGCGGCGGCTGAGAAGCGTCAGCTCCCTGGAGCACCCTAATGAATCCCCATCGAGCTTGGATAACCGCGCTCTGCCTGTCAGTCGCATCGCTGATGGCATGGAATGGCTGCACCGCCAGTCAGCCGGCCGTGAAAGAAGGACCGATGCAAGCGTTGGAAGAACCGTTTCCTCCAGGGGAACTGCTTGTCGCTCCCGGAACAGCAGATATCGAAGACTTCCATCTACCGTCCGTCATGGTGAACACGAGCGTCATCAGCCCCAGCGGCTCCATGACTCGCAAGTCCTGCTCCGGCGTGATTGTCCACCCGAAGCTGGTGGTCTCCGCAGCGCACTGCGTCTGTATTGCACGCCTTCCCAGAGATGAGGACAGTACGCCTCGATGAAGGACGGTCCTGGCTCCGAGCCAACGATTCAGGACCACATGGGAGCGGTGGTCATCCACCCGGCTTTCGAGCTCATCACTGGCCAACGTGGCCAGAGCCAGGGAGTGGTGTGGAGCAACGCCGATCTCGCCGTCATTTTCCTGAAGGAGCCCCTCGGCGACAACATGCCACGGCTCGAAATCACCGAGGCCGAGGTTCAAGAAGGGGATGCCATCACCATGGTGGGCTATTCCTACGGAGAAGACTCGGCGCCCGACTATGGCGTCCGCTACTTCGGCTCCAACCGCGTGAGCCGGTTGATCCATCTGGAGACTGGAAGTTCCGTCTTCAGGACGGACGCGAGATTGCTGCCCGATGGCTCGGCGGCCTCTCACATGCAGAACGGCGACAGTGGCGGTGCCTGCGTCAAGAACGAGCGTAGAAACATCCTCATAGGCATCTCAACAGTAGGCTCGAAGACGCCCACCGGGGGGCATCTGTCCATCTTCACCAGCGTCTACTCTCATCGACGCTGGCTGCTCCAGATGCTGGAGAAGGCGGGCAAGAGCTGAACCCGCCTCCCTGAGCGGCCCTACTTCGCCTTCTTGGAGGCCGGAGCGCTGGGGACAGGGAAGCCGCGCTTGCGCATCAGCGCATCGATCCCGGCCTCCTTGCCTCGGAAGGCCCGGTAGCCCTCGGCGGGGTCGATCGTGTTACCCACCGAGAAGACGTGCTTGCGCAGACGCTCGGCCACATCGCGATCGTAGGCCCCCTTCCCTTCAGTGAAGGCCTCGTACGCATCGGCCGTGAGTGTGTCGGACCACAGATAGCTGTAGTAGCCCGCCGAGTACCCATCCCCCGCGAACACGTGGCTGAACTGCGGCGTGCGGTGCCGCATGACGATCTCCTGCGGCATCCCGAGCGTCTTCAGCGTCTCCCGCTCGAACGCATCCGCGTCGATCGGCTTGTCCCCCGCCAGGTGCAGCTTCATGTCCACCAGAGCGCTCGCCAGGTACTCCACCGTGGCGAAGCCCTGGTTGAACGTGGACGCCTTGGTGATCCGCGCCACCAGCTCCGGCGGCACGGGCTTGCCCGTCTCGGCGTTCAGCGCGAACCGGTTCAACACCTCGGGCGTCGGGAGCCAGTGCTCCAGAAGTTGCGACGGGAACTCCACGTAGTCCCGCGCCACCGCCGTGCCCGACAGCGTGCCGTACGTCACCTGCGAGTTCAGCCCGTGCAGCGCGTGGCCGAACTCGTGGAACAGCGTCGACGCGTCCTCCCAGCTGATGAGCACCGGCTCGCCCGGCTTGCCCTTCACGAAGTTCGCGTTGTTGGAGACGATCGTCGTCACGTCCCCCTTGAACCGCTCCTGCGCCCGGTACGCGTTCATCCACGCCCCGGACCGCTTCCCCTGCCGCGCGTACGGATCGAAGTACCAGAGCCCAATGTGCCGCCCTGTGGCCTTGTCCTTCACCTCCCAGACGCGGACATCCGGGTGGTACACGGGCACGTTGTTCACCGGCTCGAACACGAAACCGAACAGCTCTCCCGCCACCCAGAACATGCCCTCGCGCAGCTTCTCCAGCTGCAGGTACGGCTTCACCTCGTTCTGGTCCAGGTCGTACTTCGCCTTGCGCACCTTCTCGGCGTAGTAGCGGTAGTCCCAAGGAGCGATCTTGAACTTCGCACCCTCCTTGTTGGCGATCGCCTGCATGTCGGCGACCTCCTCGCGGACCCGGGCCACCGCCGGCTTCCAGACCGCTTCCATCAGCTCCATGGCCCGCTCGGGCGTCTTGGCCATGGTGTTCTCGAGCCGCCAGTGCGCGTGCGTCGCGTAGCCCAGCAGCTTGGCCCGCTCGGCGCGCAGCTTGAGGATCTCCGAGATGATCGCGTTGTTGTCGTGCGCGTCCCGGTTGTCACCCCGGTCGACGTAGTAGCGCCACACCTTCTCGCGCAGCTCCCGCCGGGACGAGTACGTCAGGAACGGCTCCATCGCCGAGCGCGTGTTGGGGATCGCCCACTTGCCCTTCAGCCCTCGAGCCTCCGCCGCAGCCGCAGCCCCCGCCCGGAACGAGTCAGGAAGACCGGCCAGATCTGCCTCCGACTCGAGGATGACGGCGTACCCCTCCTCATCGGCCAGCACGTTCTGGCTGAACGAGGTGTAGAGCGAAGCCAGGCGCTGGTTGATCTCCACCATGCGCTTCTTCGCCGCCGCATCCAGCTTCGCTCCCGCACGGACGAAGTTGGTGTAGCGGACCCACGCCAGACGCTGCTGCTCGGGGGGCAGCTTCGCCTTGTCGGGCGAAGTGTAGACCGCCTCGATGCGCTGGAAGAGCTGCTCGTTCTGGGTGATCTCATCGGAGAAGGCAGCCAGCTTGGGCGCCATCTCGCGCTCGACGGCCTGGAACTCCGGCCCGTTCATGGACGAGGACCAGATGCCGTAGATCGTCCGCACGTCGCTCAACGTCCGCGACGCGTCCTCCATCGCGGCGATCGTGTTCTCGAACGTCGGCGCGGCCGGGTTGCCCGCGATCGCGGCGACCTCCTTCCGGGTCTGCTCCATGGCCGCCTCCAGGGCGGGCTTGAAGTACGCGACCTGGACCTTGTCGAAGGCGGGGACGCCGCCGTACGGACCGACCCACTTGGCCAGTACCGGGTTCTCGGGCTGGGTCGTCGGAGTTGTTGCGCTGGGTTGCATGGTGGAGCTGCCCTCCTGAACCGGGGCGCTGCTGGCCTCCGGGGCGGCGGTGGTAGTGGTCGCACAGGCGCCAGACAAGAGGGCCGTACCCACCGTGGCGACGAGGAGCTTGCGAATCAAGGAGACCTCCAGACAAGGGTGTCGGGAACGGGGCGGAAAGGCAGGCCCCCCAACCTGGAAGCCTGCCTGCTCATTCCCTGCTACTCCCACTCAATGGTGGCCGGCGGCTTCGAGGAGATGTCGTAGACGACCCGGTTGACGCCACGCACCTCGTTGGTGATGCGCGTGGAGATGCGCTCCAGCACCTCGAACGGCAGCCGCGCCCACTCCGCCGTCATGCCGTCCACGCTCGTCACCGCGCGCAGCACGCAGGTGGACTCGTACGTCCGCTCGTCCCCCATCACGCCCACGCTCTGCACCGGCAGCAACACCGCGAACGCCTGCCACACCTGCGAGTAGAGCCCGGCCTGGCGGATCTCCTCCTGGACAATCGCATCCGCCCGCCGCACCAGCTCCAGCCGCGCCTCCGTCACCTCGCCCAGCACGCGGATGGCCAGACCCGGCCCCGGGAACGGCTGGCGCCCCACCATCTCCTCGGGCAGCCCCAGCTCCCGGCCCAGCACGCGCACCTCGTCCTTGAACAGCTCGCGCAGCGGCTCCACCAGCTTGAGCTTCATCTGCTCCGGCAGCCCGCCCACGTTGTGGTGGCTCTTGATGGTCACGGACGGGCCCTTGTACGACACGGACTCGATCACGTCCGGGTACAACGTGCCCTGCGCCAGGAACCCGGCGTCATGCACCTCGCGCGCGGCCTCCTCGAACACCGCGATGAACTCGCGGCCGATGATCTTCCGCTTCTTCTCCGGATCCGTGACGCCGGCCAGCTTCTCCAGGAACCGCGCCCGCGCATCCACCGTCTTCAGCGGCACGTGGAAGCGATCCACGAAGAGCGCCTCGACCTGGGCGCGCTCGCCCTGCCGCAGCAGCCCGTTGTCCACGAAGATGCACTGCAGCCGAGGCCCGAGCGCCCGGTGCAGCAGCAGCGCCGCCACCGAGCTGTCCACGCCGCCCGACAGCCCGCAGATGACCCGCCCGTGCTCGCCCACCTTCTGGCGAATCGCCTCCTCGGCCTCCTGGATGAAGCCCTTCATCGTCCAGGAGCCGCTCACCTTGCAGTCGCCGAACAGGAACGCCCGGAGCATCTCCTTGCCGCGCGGTGTGTGCACCACCTCCGGGTGGAACTGCAGCCCGTACACCGGCTTCGAGGTATGCGCCGCCGCCGCGAACGGCGAGTTCCCGCTGCGCCCGATGGCCTCGAATCCCGGCGGGAGCGCCTCCACCCGATCGCCGTGGCTCATCAGCACCTTCACCCGATCGCCTTGGGTGAACTCCGTGAACGGCCCCCGCGCGGCCAGCACCTCCACCTCGGCGGGGCCGTACTCGCGGTGTGCCGACCGGTCCACCTTGCCTCCCAGCAGCTTGGCTAGAAGTTGGAGCCCGTAGCAGATGCCGAGCACCGGCACGCCCGCCTGGAAGACGTACGGATCGCAGCGGGGCGAGCCCTCGGTCTCCACCGAGGCCGGCCCACCCGACAGGATGATGCCCCGAGGGGCGAAGCGGCGAATCTGCTCCTCGGGGAGGTCCGGGCGGTGGATCTCGCAGTACACCCCCAGTTCGCGAACACGCCGGGCGATGAGCTGGGTGTACTGGCTGCCGAAGTCGAGGATCAGGATCTTCTCAGCATGGATATCCACGTGGTTCTCCCCGGGCGTCGTTGACGGAGGGCGGCCCATACCGCTACAAACTTTGGAAGATCAACCCTATTTCGAGGTTCTGGATGCGCCGCTTGCCTGCCGCTGCCACTGTTCTCTTCTTGTCCGTCACCGGCTGTGCAGGAAAGGAGATCACCTCGGACGAGCGGCTTGACCGCGAGACCGCGAACCTGGCGGTGAAGGAGTCCCCGAAGGCCGGCGAGCTGGAGAAGCTCAACTGCGAGGACACCGCCGAGGAGCTGAACAAGGCGCGCAACGTCAACCGCCCCGAGACCGAGCGGCTGGCGGACTACATCACCCTGTACGACTCGCTCCGCAAGCGCATCCAGACCTTCGATGATGCCATGACGCGCAACCCGGATCTGCAGTACCGCGAGGGCGCCACCAGCATCGTCAACGCCCGCGAGGTCTGCATCCAGCAGACCGCCGACGTGCGCGGCGAGTTCGAGACCTACGTCCGTGAGCTGGTGGACGTGCCCACGGTCCAGGAGATCAAGGGCGGCAACACCGTCACCATCGCCCGCCTGGACTTCAACACCCTGCGGCAGGCCATCGAGACACTGAACCCGGATGACAAGGACTCGCTCCTCAACCGGGTGGGCAACGCGGAGAAGAAGGTGTCCGCCTCGACCGAGCCTCCCGCCGAGGGCACCGGCGGTGGCAAGCGCCGCGGCGGCAAGTAGTCCCTGCCCCAGCAACATGGGGGAGCCACCCTCCCCCACTCCGAAGCTGCGCCCTACTCCACGCGGTAGTTGGGCGCCTCTTCGGTGATGATCACGTCGTGCACGTGGCTCTCCTTGAGCCCGGCCGAGGTGATGCGGACGAACTGGGCCTGGGTGCGCAGCTCCTCGATGGTGGCGCACCCCACGTAGCCCATGCCGCTGCGGATGCCGCCCAGCATCTGGTGGACGTTCATCGCCAGGGTCCCCTTGTACGGCACGCGGCCCTCGATGCCCTCGGGTACCAGCTTCACCGCGTCCACGTCCGACTGGAAGTAGCGGTCCTTGGCACCCTGCTTCATGGCGCCCAGCGAGCCCATGCCCCGGTAGCTCTTGTAGCTGCGGCCCTGGTACAGGATGACGTCGCCCGGAGCCTCCTCGGTGCCCGCGAAGAGCGAGCCGATCATCACCGAGCTCGCCCCCGCGGCGAGCGCCTTCACGATATCGCCCGAGTACTTGATGCCTCCATCCGAGATGATGGGGATGCCGTGCTTGTCGGCCTCGCGCGCGCAGTCATCCACGGCGGTGATCTGCGGCACGCCCACGCCGGCCACCACGCGGGTGGTGCAGATGGAGCCCGGGCCAATGCCCACCTTCACCGCGTCCACACCGGCCTCGATGAGCGCCCGGGTGCCCTCGGCGGTGGCCACGTTGCCGGCGATCAGCTCGAAGCCCTTGAAGTTCTTGCGCGTGTCGCGCACCCCGGCGATCACGCCCTTCGAGTGCCCGTGCGCCGTGTCCACGACGATCACGTCCACGCCGGCCCTCACCAGCGCGTCGATGCGGGCCTCGCGATCCGCGGAGACGCCCACGGCGGCGGCGCACAGCAGGCGCCCCTTGGCATCCTTGGCCGCGTTGGGGTGCGTGCGCCGCTTCTCGATGTCCTTGATGGTGATGAGCCCCTTGAGCTCGAACTCCTCGTTGACGATGAGGAGCTTCTCGATGCGGTGCTGGTGCAACAGCGCCTGGGCCTCGGCCTGGTTGATGCCCTCGCGGCCGGTGATGAGCTTGCGCGTCATCACCTGCTCTACCTTCTGGGTGACGTTCGTCTCGAAGCGCACGTCGCGGCTGGTGACGATGCCCACCAGCTTCCGGCCCTTCGTCACAGGGATGCCGGAGATGCCGTGCTGGCGCATCAAGTCCAGCGCGCGGGCCAGCGGGGCATCCGGCTCGATGGTGACGGGGTCCACCACCATGCCGCTCTCGAACTTCTTGACCTTGAGCACCTCGAGCGCCTGCTGCTCGGGCGTCATGTTCTTGTGGATGACGCCGATGCCGCCCTCCTGCGCCATCGCGATGGCCGTGCGGGCCTCCGTCACGGTGTCCATGGCCGCCGACAGCAGCGGAATGTTCAGGCGAAGGTTGCGCGTCAAACGGGTGGACAGCTCGACATCCTTGGGGACGACCGAGCTGGCGGCGGGCAGCAGCAACACGTCATCGAAGGTGAGCGCGAGCCGGACATCGGGGTTCAGCATGAGGGCTCCCAGCAACGCCGCAGGGCGTCAGCGCCCGGCGGAGGCCGCTTCCATACGCGCCTGAGAGGGGGCTCGCAACGGCCATGAGACGCCAACCGTCGGCTGTTTTGATGCCTTCCCCGTGGGTTCAGGCGATACTCCCCCTTACACCTCACATACATATCGGGATGAGGCTTTGACGGATTCCAATCAGGGGCCGATTGGGCTGGCGGTCAAGCTGCCCTTTGCCACCCCGGAAGAGTTCCTCGCGAAGTACGGCACCAACCTCAGCCGGGGCGGCATCTACCTGCGCTCCAAGACGGTGAAGCCGCCAGGCACGCCTGTCACCCTGGACCTGAAGCTGTCCACCGGGGCGCGCATCATCTACGCCTCGGCCGTGGTCCACTTCGTCACGGGCCAGCAGGGCCAGGGCATCCCCGGCATGGGGCTGCGCTTCCTCACGCTCGATCCCGAGACGAAGCGCTTCCTGGACTCGGCACTCGCCCACGTGCCCCACGCCCAGTCGGCGGAGCCCCCTGTGCCCGCGGGTGTAGGGCCTGCTGACTTTGCCGTTCCACCTCAACCTACACCAGCACCGGTGGCGGCCTCCCCAGGCGATGCGCTAACGCCCGATGCGGCGAGCGTCGCGCCGACGCCGGCTCCCACCTCCTCCCCTCAGGCCGTGCCTCTGCCGCCCGCGCCTCCCAGCACGGACATTCCCGCGCCTGCCCCCTTGGCCGAGCATCCACCGCTCGCGCATCCCAGCACGGATATTCCTGCGCCTGCCCCCCTGGCCGAGCATCCACCTTCTGAGCCCCCTCGCACGGCCACTCCCGCGCCCGTCCCGCAGAGCCCGCCCCCGCCACCTGCAGCGACGCCGTCCTCCCCGTCGCGCACGGGGATCCCCTCTGTTGGCCCCCAGGCCGCGCCCCCACCTCCACCCCCTCCGCGCACGGCGACTCCGGCTCCCATTCCCGAGGCCGCGCCCCCGACTCCCGCTCCTCCACCTACGGCCCCTCCCGAGCCCCTGCCAGAGGCCGCCGCTCCACCATCCGCGCCTGCTCCGGCCCCAGCGCCCGCCACCCCACCCGCGCCGCCTGCACCTCCTTCTTCTCCGGCTGAGGCCTCCCCTCCCCCGGCGCCCGCCGCTCCTCCGGCGACTGCGCAGGCCACGCCTCCCGCGCCCCCGGCCCCAACGCCCGCCTCCGCCAGCCAGAACCCGACGCGCCCCTCGGGCAGCTTCGTGCCCGTCGTCTCCTCCAACGCGGGGACTCTCAACGCGCCCGCCTTCGAGCCGCCCAAGGAGGAGCCCAAGCGTGAGGGGCCAGTCATTGGCATCGATCTCGGCACGACGAACTCGTGCGCGGCCTACGTGCGCAACGGCAAGCCCGAGGTGCTGCGCAGCCGCGAGGGCCACAACACGGTGCCCTCCATCCTGGCGCTCAACACGCGTGGGAAGATGGTGCTCGGCCACCCGGCCAAGGGGCAGATGCTCACCAACCCCCGTCAGACGGTGTACGGGGCCAAGCGGCTCGTGGGCCGCGCCTACGACTCGCCGATCGTCCAGCACATCAAGGACCGGTTCCACTACGAGGTGGCCCCCGGCGAGAACGGCGAAGCGGCGGTGAAGCTGGGCAACCGCGTCTTCTCGCTGCAGCAGATCTCCGCGCTCATCCTGCGCGAGGTGCGCGAGGTGGCGCAGAACCAGCTTGGCCAGCCCGTGTCTCGGGCGGTGATCACGGTGCCCGCCTACTACAACGACAACCAGCGCCAGGCAGTGCGCGACGCCGGTCAGCTGGCCGGGCTCTACGTGGAGCGCATCCTCAACGAGCCCACGGCGGCGGCGCTGGCGTACGGCTACGGGCGCAAGCTCAAGCAACGCATCCTGGTCTACGATCTGGGCGGCGGTACCTTCGACGCGTCGGTGCTGGAGCTGCACGACACCGTCTACGAAGTGGTCTCCACCGGCGGCGACACGTTCCTGGGCGGTATCGACTTCGACAACGCCATCGTCGAGTACCTGCTGGAGGAGTTCCAGAAGCAGACGGGCAAGGTCTTCCAGGGCGATCGGGTGGCCATGCAGCGCATCCACGACGCAGCCGAGCGCGCCAAGTGCTCGCTGTCGGAGCGCAACGACATGCGCATCCACGTGGCGTTCGTGACGATGATCGACAACACGCCGTACGATCTGGACGTCACGCTCACGCGCAAGAAGCTGATCGAGCTGACCGAGAAGCTGGTGGATCGGACGATCGAGGTCTGCGGCGAGGTGCTCGAGGCGAAGGGGCTCACGCAGCAGGACATCCACGAGGTGGTGCTGGTGGGAGGCCAGAGCCGCTTCCCGCTGGTGCACGAGAAGATCACCCAGTACTTCGGCAAGCCGCCCACGAAGAACGTGCACCCGGACGAGGCGGTGGCGCTGGGCGCGGCCCTGCTGGCGCACAGCCTGGGTCAGAAGGAGGGAGTAACCCTCATCGACGTGCTGCCCATGGCGATCGGCGTGGGGCTGCCGGGCGGGCGCTTCAAGGCCGTCATGGAGCGCAACACGGCGCTGCCCACGACCAAGTCGTACACGGTGACCACGCACCGGGACAACCAGGCGGAGCTCGAGGTGAGCATCTTCCAGGGCGAGTCCAACCGGATCGCGGAGAACGAGTTCCTGGGGACGCTGAAGCTGACGGGCCTGCCCCACCGCCCGCGCGGTGAGGTGCAGGTGACGATCACCTTCGAGGTGAACAGCGAGTCGCTGCTGAAGGTGACGGCCAAGGAGAACTCGACGGGGAAGGAGATCTCCAGCACCTTCTCCACGCGCGACACACCGGAGGCCGTGAAGGCCCGGCTGGCACAGGCGCAGGAGCCCGCCCAGGCGGGAGCACCGTCAGCCGGAACCAAAGGCGCACCGGGCACCACGCCCGCGGCCGAGCCCCCGTCGCCCACGAAGAAGACGGGCATGGTGGGCTGGCTCAAGGGGCTCTTCGGACGGCGCTGAGCCCCGAGGGACTTGGGGCCCGCCCTACTTCTGCAGCTCGGAGGTGTGGGAGCGGGCCGCCACGGCCTGCTTCTCCGGCGCGTCCAGGAAGGACGCGGGGCGGCCGTCGGCCACGGCCACCTCGTGCGGAATCACGGGCGCCACGGCCGCTTGTTGAAGGGACTGGGCGGCGTCGCGAGCCGCAGCAGCCGCCTTGCGCCGCTGCCACAGGAAGTACCCCACGCCGGCCGCGACGAGGATGCCCATCACCACGAACTGGCCGTCCTTGAGCTTGCCGATGAGGAAGTCCAGCTCGCTGCCGAAGTGGAAGCCGAGGAACACGAACACCGGCGCGGACAGGAGCGCGGCAAGGCCATCCCAGAAGATGAAGCGCCAGTAGGGCATGCCCACCGAGCCCGCGGTGAAGTACGTCACCGCGCGCACGCCCGGCATGAAGCGGGCGATCATGACGACCTTGTGGCCGTGCTTCTCGAAGAGGCCCTCCACCTTGGCGCGCTTCTCGGGCGTGATGATGCGCGCGAAGAAGCCTCCGGGCTTGCGGCCTACCTTGGAGCCCAGCTTGCGGCCAAAGTGGAAGATGAGGCTGTCGCCCGCGAGGATGCCCGCGAAGCCCACTACCATCATCACCGGCAGGCTCGCCGCGCCCTTGTGAGCCAGGAAGCCGCCCAGGATGAGCGAGATGTCTTCGGGCAGCGGAACCCCCAGGCCGCAGGCCAGGAGGATCAGGAAGACGGTCGCGTAAGCGATAAAGCCCTGGGTATTGCTCAGGAGACTGGTGAGTAGCTCTTCCACGCTTCGTCCTCGCCTCTCGTTTACTTCCGGGAGGGACGCCCGGCAGCCACCCGAGCCAGCCCCTCCATCACCCAGCCATCAACCGGGCGCGGGTCCTCAAAACTTCCCGCCAGGACCTTGAGCCCGAAGTAGCCCTCCCGACTGGCCGCTTCATAGGCCGAATCCGGGGCTCCCACTGCCACCAGCGCCAGCGCACGGCTCACGAGCGCCACCGCATACTCCCCCACCGTCGCCTCCCTCGCTCCCAGGGCCTGCGCCTCCTTCAGGAGGGAGGGCCCCGCCGCCCACTGCGCCTGCGCCTGCTCGCTCACCCGAGGGGGAAGCAGCAGCCGCGCGTACTCCCACACCACCCGCTCCACTTCCGGGCTCTTACCCGGACCTACCACAACCACCACAGCCTGAGGGGTGCGAAAGCCTCGGCTCCACCCTTCCGCTCCGAGCAGATTAACGACCACTCGGAGCCCTGGCCTGCTTTCCGGCAGGCGCAGCACCCTCTGAACACGTTGGAGCGGGGCATCCAGCACGGCAACGTACGAGCGCATCACCCCGCGGTACTCCTCGAAGGTCTCGGACCTGAGCCCCGGAATGGGCCAGCGGGACTCGACGAGATCGAGCAGCGCCTCGAGCCCCTCCAGCTCGCGAAGCTCTGGGGGCACTTCTGGCGTGTCCTCCAGGCGGACGGAGAGGGCCAGATAGCGCTCCAGCGGCAGCGGGTGGGCGTCGAAGAAGGCCTGGGCGCGCTGGAGCACGGCGAGGTCTGCGCTGGACAGGGCCTCACGCACGCGGACACGGGCGGGCGAGTACCGGTAAGCCGGCACGGGGTGTTCGCGCCGCACAGGGCCCGCGTCGTAGCCGGCGCGGTTGAGCAAGGCGAACAGAGTGAAGACGCGCGAGTCGGCGCGGAGCTCGATGCCTCCGGGCGTGTCGATGCGGGAGAACCAGTCGATCTCGGCGTGCGCCAGCGACGGCCCGAGAGCCAGGAGCACCGCCAGGATGGGGCTGCATGCACGCATAACCAGCGTGCAGGCTAGCACGCGCGGCTCAGGCGGCAGGGGCCTTTCCGACGAGCGTGCGGAGCATCTCGCGGTTATCGCGGGCCTTCTGGCCGAAGTACACGACGATGCCCATCAGCAGCTTCACGCAGGCCTGGGGCTTTTGGATCAGGAGTTTCTGGAAGTCCGCGTGGCGGATCTCCAGCGCGGAGACATCCGAGATAGCGGTGGCGGTGCAGAGGCGATCACCCACCTGCACCAGGGCCAGCTCGCCCAGGGGCTCACCGGCGGTGACGTCCCCGAGAGAGATCTCCTCGCCGGCCTGGCTCTTCGCGCTGAGCCGCACCGTGCCCTCGCCGACGATGAGGCAGGACTCGCCCTTCTTGCCTTCGGCAAAGAGCTGGGTGCCCTTGGGAAAGGCGCGCGGGACAGCAATGCTGGCGAAGATGGCGATGCCAGTGTCGGTGAACCCCTTGAAGATGGGGCACGCCTTCAGCACGGTCTCGGGCACGATGGCCATAGGAGTGCTCCTACCACGCCCCACCCCCCTCCGTCAGCGTTTCGACCAGAGAAGGGGGGCGAAATGCCCCGCCCTTACGCCATGGAAAGAGGAAACCGGTCTGGCTGCACCCCAGCCAGGGCCTCGGCGGGAGGGGGCTGGACGGTGGGAGCATGGACTACCGCCGTCTGCTTGCCCATGAGCTGGTTGGGGGTGGCCTTCTCGATGAGAACCTTCACGATGGCGCCGGCGAGGGCATCGCCGTCGAAGTTGACGGTCCGGTTCTCGGGGGTGCGGCCGAAGCGCTTGGCGGCGTCGTACTTGGAGTGGCCCTCGACGAGCACCTCCACCTCGGCGTGGAGCTGGGTGGCGGCGATCTCCCCGCAGATCTTCCGCTGGAGCTTCTGGAGGCGCTCCAGGCGGGCGATCTTCACCTCGTGGGGCACGGGGCCCCAGTCCTTCTCGCGCAGGGCGGCGCCGGTCTTCGGGCGCGGGCTGTAGATGAAGGAGAACTGGTTCTCGTAGCGCACCTGCTCGGTGAGCTTCAGGGTGAGCTCGAACTCCTCATCCGTCTCACCCGGGAAGCCCACGATGATGTCGGTAGTGACGGCGATGCCGGGCCGGGCGGCGCGCAGCTTCTCGAGGCGCTCCAGGTACTGCACCACGGTGTAGTCGCGGCGCATCATCTTGAGGATGCGATCCGAGCCGCTCTGCACGGGCAGGTGGAAGTGCGGAGCGATCTTCGGCTGGGTGCGGAAGGCGTCGATGAGCTCGTCGGACAGGTCGTGCGGGTGGCTGGTGGTGAAGCGCACGCGCTCGATGCCGGGGACCTCAGCGGTGCGCAGCAGGAGCTGGGCGAAGCTGATGCCGCCCTTGTACGAGTTGACGTTCTGGCCGATCAGCGTGACTTCGCGCAGGCCGATGCCGGCCAGCTCGGCGACCTCGGTGAGGACCTCCGGGAAGGCGCGGCTGACCTCGCGGCCACGGGTGTGGGGGACGACGCAGAAGGAGCAGACGTTGTCGCAGCCCTTCATGACGGTGACGAACTCAGTCACCTTGCCGCGGGAAGTCTCGGCGTTGGCGCGAGGGAAGACGTACTCCTCGGAGTCGACGAAGGCGGTCTCGACGACGCGCTCGCGCTCCTGCTCTACGCGGGTGATGATCTCCGGCAGCTTGCCGATGTTGTCGGGGCCGAAGACGAAGTCCACGTAAGGGACCTTCTTGATGAGGCGATCCTTCTCCTGCTGGGCCACGCAGCCGCCCACGCCGATGAGCGCGCCACGACTGACCTTGACGGGCCGGTAGCGCCCGAGCGCGGACAGCATCTTGTCCTCGGCCTTCTCTCGGATGGCGCAGGTGTTGAGGATGATGAGGTCGGCGTCATCCGGAGTGGGCGTCGGCTGGTAGGACAACTTCGCCAGGACCTCGCTCATGCGGAGCGAGTCGTTGACGTTCATCTGGCAGCCGAAGGTGTGGATGAAGTAGCGCTTCATGAGCTTTTCCCGTTGAAAAACGGATTCTTATGCGCTGCCGGGCGCCGGAATGCAACCGGAGGAGAAGCGATTCCAGCAGGCCCTGGCCCCTTTGCTCCCCTCCTTCACGGCCGTCCTCCGCCATCCACATGCCCCCCTGGACCCGTGCTCCCCCCACCATCCTCCTCCACGCCCCCGTCCTGAGAGTCCAGCCTCGTGCCAGGTGGCGGCTTGTTCCAGACGGAGTCGTATGCGGGAGTAACGCCCGGCCTGGAGAGAACTTTCCGAGGGCCTGCATCCGTGACCTCGAAGCCCGGAGCCCCCGCTTCAGGGTGGCCGTCTAGGACACGCCGGAGAATGCGCCCTTCTGTGCTGATCGCGTACTTTGCACCTGAATCCAGCGCCAGATACGAACCGCCGCAGTACGCTTCGTTCTCGTAGATGTAGACGAAGGTGATGTCGCCTTGGCGGATCACCCGATACGACTGAGCCTCTTGCCTGTTGGGGCAGGACGGGTTCTTGGCCCCTGGGGGCAAGAAGTCATTGGCGGCAATGAGGACGGCTCGGAGCATCACGCCATCCAGTTCATACAACTCGCCCTCTACGCCGACAGGCCACGCGGCTCGATCAAAGAACTGAGGGAAGACGATCGTTCGGTCATCCTCCACTGGCACCGGAGAAGGTGCAGGGGCCCGGAGGCAACTGACGAACATCAGGGCAAGCGCCAAGGACACCTTTCTCATATGCGGGCAACTCTCTTGGCCAAAGCACTCATACTCACTCCGCTATCTTGACCGATAGAGCTTCTCATTGAGCTTGTAACTCTTCTCATCGACCCAAGTGACGCGCCCAATATCCTCCCGGAACCACTCTCCTTGCGTTTGAGTGAACTTGACCAACTCACGGGTTTCCGGGGTGTACTGGTAGAAGCCATCGCACCGGGCGCCCTCACCACCCGAGTTTGAGAAGAACGCCACCATGGCCAGGGGAACCTTCCCATCCTTCGTATCCACGACCCACTCATGGGTATTCGCAAACGCGATGATCCGCTTCAGGTCGGACAAAGAAAGAGGCCCTCCAAATGGGTGATTATGAAGAGCGAAAACGTACTTGATGCTCCACGCAGGGAAGCGGGGATCATCCACGGAGGCAGGAAGCCTGCACGTTTTCTTGCGCGTCAACGCCTCGTCTCCATCTGACTGATTCGTCAGCATGCTCATGTGGTACTTCTCATCCGAGGCGTAATAAAGCCATGCGCAGTACTCGTCCGCGACGCGCTGAGCCAACTCGGGATCTTGAATACCAACCACACTTGCGTGTGGTTTCGAGAGAACCAAGTCGCAGGCCTTGTCGAGCGCATCCATGAAGGAATCGAAACGGCCAAAGTCCTCCATCGGAGGAAGGCTCTCCAGGAAGCCGTTGCTTGGCTTAGCAATAACATCTTTGATGGGAACCGGCGCGCACCCAATACTGATCAGCATGGCAACAAAGAGACTCTTGGCCGACGTTCGCGCCGAAGGCATGCTCATAGTTCCAGGTGGTGCTGTGTCGCAAATGGCCGGCAATGGACTTGGCTGACAGTGCTTTAACACAAGCGCAGTTCTTGCTCTGTCAGCTTGCAATTTCACAACTCCACCAAATTGTTTCTGCAGTCTCATCCACGACTGAGCACCCGCGTCATCCGGGTATGGAGCCCGAGCAGCGTCTCCTCGTGCTTCTGGAGGAGCGCGATTGGCCCCTCGCCATACCTTCGGACGAAGGCATCGGTTCGCTCCAGACGGGCCAGCTCACCCCGGACGCGGCCGCGCAGCTCGTCCACCTCAGCGCCCTGGGACTCCAGTTGCTTCAGCTTGTCCTTCAGCTTGTTCACGGCCCAGCGCTGGCCGCAGTAGGCCCGGAGGAGCGCCAGCCCCAGCCCGACATGCTTGAACTCCAGTCCGGAGGCCTTGAGACCCTCGGCGTGGGCCTGGGCGAGCCCTTCGGCGCTGGGATTGGGCTCGGCCACAGCCAGGTAGCTCTCCTGGTACCAGATCAGCCCAGCGAGCTCCTGCTCGGTAAGTGGGTGGGAGGCGAGCCGGAGCGTCCTGTCATCCGCCGCCTGGATGCCCGAGTCGATGGCACTGCTGTTCAAATCGTCCAAGAAGGAAGGCATGTGGGTCTCCGTCAGGCGGGAACGAGCTGGTCGGCGATGCGCGCGAGATCGTTCACCGAGTTGACTACCACGGCCTGATAGCAGTGCTTCTCGTAGGTGAGCATCTCGCTGTCGCCGATGCCCCAGTTGCCCCGATCCTCGGGACAGATCCAGAGCACGCGCTTGGCCTTGCGCTGCAGGTCCTTCAGCGCCCAGACGTTGTTCGGGTTGTAGTTGTTCCGGCCGTCTCCAATGATCATCACCGTGGTGCGCCGGGTGATGCTGCCCAGGTGATCGCGGACAAATTCCGCGAGCGCCCGGCCATAATTCGAGTTCGCGCTCAGGGACACGGCCTTGCCCGCGGTGGCCATATCGATGGCCTGGTCCACATCGAGGTCCTTGAAGTACTGCGTCACCTCGCCCACGTCCGAGACGAAGACGAAGGAGCGCACGCGCACGAACAGCTCCTGCAGTGTGTACGTGAACAGCAGCATCATCCGCGCGGCGTTGCGCACCGAGTCCGAGACATCGCAGAGGACGACCACTTCGGGGCGCTCGGGGCGGCGCGAGCGGAACAGGGGCACCATGGGCACCCCACCCCACGGCAGGTTGCGGCGGAGCGTGCGGCGCACATGAAGCGCCCCGCGCCGATGTGAGCGCTGCTTGCGAATGAGCCGGCTCTTGAGCTTCTCGGCCAGGGTGCGCACGGCGGACTGCATCTGGTCCACCTCAGCCTGGGTGAGCAGGTGCAGCGGCTTCTCCGTCACCGAGTCCGTGCGCCGACGGATTCGCGCCTCGGCCTGCCGCTTCACCTCCTGGCGCGCGGCCTCTTCGATCTTCCGCATCGCATCCGCGACATAGCGGGAGACGATCTCCACGCCATCGGCGGACAGGCCCCGGGCGGCGAGCTCGGCCTCCAGGGACTTCAGGTCCGAGCGTGCCCGCTCCATGCCTGCGCCCGCGAGCAGCCGCCGGGAGAAGAACCCGGCCTGGAGACCACTCTCCATGCGAGACAGGTCGAGCTGAAGCATGGCGGCGCGGAAGATCTGCGCCATCCGGGCCCTGTCTCCCTCCACGATGGCCTTGGCGAGCGGAGACATCTCCGGGAACAGCAAGTTCATCTGGTACAGCACCATTTTCAGCTCGTCGCCCTGGAGGTAGCCCTCCTCCTCGATCTGCTTCGCGAGCGACTTATCGAGCGCCTCGAACGTCTTGGCCGCGCCCGAGAAGTAGAAGTCAAAGGCGCGGTTGAACACGTCCACATCCAGCTCGCGCTTGACGAGCGTGGTGCGCAGCACGGCGCGGAACACAGCGCGCTCCTTCAGGCCCACGACGGCACTGGCGCGCAGAGCATCCTGAACCTCAGACGTGCTGACACGCACGCCGTTCTGGCGGAGCACCTCGGCGAACTCGACGATGCGGGCGTCCACGGGGCCTCCTTCAGCGCTCGAACGACATGACGGCTTCCACGTGGTGGGTCTGGGGGAACATGTCAACCACCTGGAGCGCCAGGGGCTTGTAACCCTCCTCCACCAACCCCGCAGCATCCCGGGCGAGCGACGCCGGGTCACAGGCCACATACACCACTCTTTTCACGCCCAGTGCTGATACTTGGCGTGCGAGTCCAGGAGCCCCCGCGCGAGGCGGGTCCGCGAGGCAAAGGTCGAACCGCTGGCCCTCGCCCTTGAGCCCGTCGCACACCTTGCGAGCGTCTCCCTGGATGAAGCGCACGTTGGCCACCCCTCCCTCCCGAGCGCTGCGCTGGGCCAGTTCGACCCCCACGGGGGAGGACTCCACGCCCAGCACAGAGGCCGCCGTGGCCGCCAGCGGGAAGGTGAAGTTGCCATTGCCGGAGTACAGCTCGAGGACGGAGTCCGTCTCCCGAGGCGCCAGTTCGTACAGGGCCGCCGTGACGAGACCCACATTGGCCTCGGCATGGGCCTGGGCGAAGGAGTCCGGCCGCAGGTAGATCGGCACCTCCGGGCGCAGCGGAGACAGCGAGCGGAGCGCAGGCTTCCCAACAAGCCGGGGCGACCCTTCCTTGGGCACCAGCACCGCGCCCTCCAACCGCAAGGCCCGCACTGCGGCCTCCGTGGCTTCCACGTGCCGGGCCGTCACAGGCCCTGTCAGCATGACCGCGAAGGCCGCCTTGCTGCCCTCTGCGAGGAGGTGAACCTCCTCGGCGTCCTTGGAGAGAGGCTTAAGCAGCGGCGCCAGCTTTCCCGGAAGCGGTGCGAGCACAGGGGTGAGCGCACCGCACTCGGAGACAGCGACCTTCTCGTGGCTGCGGCGCCCAAAGTAGGCCAGCGAGCCCTTGGCGAAGTGCAGCACCGCCCGCCGCCGGTACCCGAAGTCCCTCGGCGCTACGAGCAGCGGACGCACGGTGAATCGGTCCCTCTGAAGGTGCCCCAGATGTTCCAAGGTTGAGAGGACGATCTCCTGCTTGGCCGAACGTTGAGCGGCCACGTCCAACTCCAGCCAGTCGCACCCCCCACAGTCGCCGCTGAGGGCACACGGAGACGGGCGCCGGTCCTTCCCCGGCGTCACCACCTGCCGGAGCAGTCCTCGGAGCACCTTGCCCTGCTGCTCCAGGTGAACGCTGACGAGATCACCAGGGAAGGCCCCCGGAACGAACACCGTGCGTCCCTGCCAGGACGCAACGCCTTCGCCGAGCTGCCCGAGGCGTTCGATGGTCAGATCCACAGGGCTTTCAGGCAAGACGGACAGGGGCATGGGAACACTCAGCACTGCGCTCCCACCGTAACCCAGCGCGAACGGATTTCCGTCCCGAGATCGCGCTCCCTTCCACGAGTATTCGCGAATTGAAGCCCCCCTCCATTCATGCCAAATGGCGGCATGCCCACTTTCACTCCGAGTCTCTCTCGCAGGCTGTCGTCCACCCCCTGGCTGCGGTCCACGCTGGCTGCGGCGCTCCTCGCCGTGGTGCCCGCCTACGCGGACAACCCCACTCCAGCTGCGGCGCCCCCAGCCCAGGCCCCTGCCAAGAAGCTCAACATCTCCAAGGCCCGGGCGGAAGCCACGGGCGCCACGGTCACGATTGAAGGCACCGTCACGGTCGCGCCGGGCGCCTTCACGTCCGCGCTGGAGGACCAGGGCTTCGCCGTGCAGGACGGCACGGCCGGCGTCTACGTGAAGATGGCCGAGAAGCAGTCCTTCGGCGTCGGCACGCAGGTCCGCGTCACGGGCGTCCTGGACGAGCAGAACAAGCTGCGCACCCTGAAGGCCGAGCCCAGCGGCGTCACGGTCCTCAAGGGAACCAAGAAGCTCTCCCCCACAAAGGTGGGCACCGGCGCGGTCAACGAGTCCGTCGAGGGCCAGCTCATCCAGGTCAAGGGCAAGATCACGAAGACCTTCCAGGACGACTCGCCGTACGGCTACAAGCTGTACATCGACGACGGCTCGGGCGAGATCCAGATCTTCGTCCACGTCTCCGCGGGCTTCGACAAGGCGGCCCTGCAAGCGCTGGCCGCAGGCAAGGAGATCCAGGTGGTGGGCTTCGGCGCGCAGTACGAGACCACCTACGAGGTGGCCCCTCGCTCGCCCGCGGATCTCATCGCCAAGTAACTCCGCGGCTCAGCCGCGCTCTTCCGGAGGGAGCGCCTTGCGCAGGCGCTCCACGAACTCCTCGAGCCGGATGCGCTTCTCCTCATCCACGCCAACGAACTCGATGGCCATGCCCGGAACTTGATTGGGGGCCTGATGGGTCTCGTTCACGCGCGTCACCCGACCCGTCATGTCGAACGGGAACTCGGTGCCCGGCAGCGACACGATGAGCTTCACGTGCGTGCCCACGGGCAGGGGCTTCTGCGTGTTGATGAAGAGCCCCCCTCGGGAGATGTTCACCGCCCAGTCCGTGACGAAGCCAGACACGGTCCGGTACGCCACCGGGAGCTCATACTCGAGCCGATGCGGGCGCGGCGCGACGGTGGACTTGGAAGATTGATCGGCCATGGGCGCTCCGCTGCGAGACGGTGCTGGATGCTCGCAGCGGAGCAGCGATGCGTCAACCCTTCAGACCTTCATCTCCCGCAAGTCCGGGGCCACCTTGAACTTCGGCTGGGTGAGCTTCTGCACCTGCTCCACCGTCACTCCGGGGGCCAGCTCCCGCAGCACCAGACCCTCGGGAGTCACATCCAGGAACGCGTGGTCCGTGACGATGTGGTGCACGCACTTGAGCCCCGTAATGGGGAGGGCGCACTGGGTGAGGATCTTCGGCTCGCCCTTGTTGTTGACGTGCTCCATGGCCACGTAGATGCGCTTGGCGCCCACCGCGAGATCCATGGCGCCACCCGGGCCCTTCACCATCTTCCCGGGGATCATCCAGTTGGCCAGGTCACCCTGCTCGCTCACCTCCATGGCCCCGAGCACCGCCATGTCGATGTGGCCGCCGCGGATCATCCCGAACGACAGCGCCGAGTCGAAGTACGCCGAGCCCTTCAGCGCCGTCACCGTCTCCTTGCCGGCGTTGATGAGGTCCGGATCCTCCTCGCCCTCCATGGGCCAGGGGCCGATGCCCAGCAGGCCGTTCTCGGACTGGAGCACGATGTCCACGCCCGCAGGGACGTAGTTGGCCACCAGCGTGGGCATGCCAATGCCCAGGTTCACGTAGAAGCCGTCCTTCAGCTCCTGGGCGATGCGCTGCGCGATCTGTTCACGAGTCAGTGGCATGGGTTCCTCACGCCTGCTTGCGGACGGTGCGCCGCTCGATCCACTTCTTGAGGTTCTTCGACTGGATGATGCGCTTCACGAAGATGCTGGGTACGTGAATCAAATCACCGTCGAGCTCGCCAGGCTCCACGATGTGCTCCGCCTCGACGATCGTCACCTTCGCCGCCATGCACATCATCGGCGAGAAGTTCCGGGCCGTCTTGCGGAACACCAGGTTGCCCCAGCGATCCGCCTTCCAGGCCCGCACGATGGCGAAGTCCGCCTTGAGCGGCGTCTCCAGCACGTGCAGGCGCCCGTCGATCATGCGCGTCTCCTTGCCCTCGGTGAGCAGGGTGCCCGCGCCGGTGGGGGTGAAGAAGCCGCCAATGCCGCAGCCGCCCGCGCGGATGCGCTCGGCCAGCGTGCCCTGCGGGTTGAGCTCCACCTCCAGCTCCTTGGAGATGAACTGGCGCTCGAACTCCTTGTTCTCACCCACGTAGCTGGAGACCATCTTCTTCACCTGCTTGTTCGCCAGCAGGATCCCCAGGCCCTTGTCGTCGGTGCCGCAGTTGTTCGAGATGATCGTGAGGTGCTTCACGCCCTTGCGATGAAGCGCCTCAATCAGGTTCTCAGGGTTACCGCACAGCCCGAAGCCGCCGCTCATCAGCGTGGCGCCATCCGGGATGTCGGCGACCGCCTCGTCCGCGCTCGCGTAGATCTTGTTCATCCGCCCTCCCGCTACATGTGGAACGGGGGTGAGGGAGCCACTCCCCCACCCCCAGTCTTCTCCCGTTCAGGAGAAGTGGAAGCTCAGCGCTCCACCATCAGCGCGATGCCCTCGCCGCCGCCGATGCACAGCGACGCCACGCCACGCTTCTTGTCCTGATCCTTCATCGTGTGCAGCAGCGTCACCAGCACGCGCGCGCCCGAGGCGCCGATCGGGTGCCCGAGCACCACCGCGCCGCCGCGCACGTTCACCTTGGACGGGTCCAGCTTGAGCAGCCGGTTGTTGGCGATGGACACCACCGCGAACGCCTCGTTGATCTCCCAGAGGTCCACCGCGTCCGCCTTCAGGCTCTTCTTCTCCAGCAGCTTGTTGATGGCGTCCGCCGGGGCGATGGTGAACTCCACCGGCTTGCGCGCCGCCTGGGCGTAGCCGGTGATGCGGCCGAGGATGGTGCGGCCCTCGGCCTTGGCGCGCTCCTCGCTCATCAGCACCAGCGCCGCGGCGCCGTCGTTGATGGAGGAGGCGTTGGCCGCCGTCACCGTACCGTCCTTCTTGAACACAGGCTTGAGGCCCGCGATCTTCTCCGGCTTGGCATTCCGGGGGCCCTCGTCCTCGGCGACGATGACGGTGTCCTCGGGCTTCTTGCCGGGCACGGGCACCGGGATGATCTCCGCGGTGAACAGGCCCTCCTTCTGGGCCTGGATGGCGCGGCGGGTGGACTCCATCGCGTACTCGTCCTGCTGCGAGCGGCTCACGTTCTGCGACGTGGCGCACTCCTCGGCGCAGATGCCCATGTGGACGTTGTCATAAGGATCCCACAGGCCGTCGAGGATCATCGCGTCCTTGAACTCGACGTTGCCCATGCGAGCGCCGCCACGCATGGAGTGGCTCACGTAGGGGGCGTTGGACATGGACTCCATGCCACCCACCACCACCACGTCCGCGTCGCCCAGGGCGATCGCCTGCGCACCGGCGATGACGGCCTTGAGGCCCGAGCCACACACCTTGTTCAGCGTGGTGGCCGGCACGGTATCCGGAAGGCCGGCGGCACGCATGGCCTGGCGCGCGGGGGCCTGGCCCACGCCCGCCTGGAGCACGCAGCCCATGATGACCTCCTGCACGGCCTCCGGCTTCACGCCCGCGCGCTCCAGCGCCGCCTTGATGACGATGGCACCGAGCTGCGGAGCCGTCAGCTTGGAGAGAGAGCCCTGGAAGGCCCCGATGGGAGTACGGGCCGCGCCCACGATGACGACTTCACGAGCCATGAAACTGCCTCCTTGGAGACCGGTGATACGAACAAGGGAGCCCTTATCACCACCTCTTCATGAGGGGTCAAGCGCTCCCGCCGCTGGGGCAGACAATGGATAACACCCCTGCTTCAGGGAGGCACCACCCACATGAATCCTGATTCACCTTTGGCCGGACCTACCGACTGGTCGGCTCGTAAATACTCAGCTGTCCGCCCACGGGATCCGAGACCACAGCGATGCGGCCCACGCGAAACACCGAGAAGTGCGCAATGACTTCTCCTCCCAGCTCGGCCACTCGCTCACTCATCAGCCCCAGCTTCTCCACCCGGACACTGGGCATCCAAGCGGGAGTGAAGCCCTGGGTGTGCAGCAGATCGGCGATCTGGCCCTCCAGCGTGCCGTCCACGGTGAACAAGGCCTCGGCGCCCTCGCGGCCCTTCAGCGCCTTCCAGCCCAGCAGCTTCTCGTAGAAGTCCTTGGCTCGCGGCACATCCGGCGTGGCGATGCTCTCCCAGCAGAACTCGCCGGGCCTGACTGGCTCCAGCGGCGGATCTCCCGCCAGCGCGTGGAACACAATGAACACCGCGCCCGCGAAGTCGCGCACCACGGCGAAGCGTCCGCGCCCCGTGAACTCTGCTGGGCCGCGCACCACCTTGCCGCCAAGCTGCACCGCCTGCCGCGCCACCGCGTCCACGTCCGGGACGGACACGTAGCTCATCCACAGCGAAGGCGACGGGTTGTCCGGAAGCACCTCCCACAACCCACCCAGGGCCTTCCCGCCGATCAGGATGCGCGTGTAGTTGCCGCGCTCGCCCAGATCGACGTCCTCGTACGTCCACCCAAAGAGCTCGGCATAGAAGGCTCGGGCCTTGGCTGCGTCCCGAGTCATCAGCTCCCGCCACACCGGCCGGCCGTACGTGTACACGGGCTCGCTCACGACACCCTCTCCTTCAAAAGCAGACGGCCGGGCTCCCGTGAGGAAACCCGGCCGCCAGACTGTACCTCCCAGGGGGAGGCGCGAGGCTACTTCTTCAGCTTGCTCGCCATCACGTCGCCGAGGCGCGCCTTGCTGCCCTCGGCCTGCTTGCGCAGGTACTCGCGGTAGTCATCGGAGCCCTCACCGATCAGGGCCTTGATGGACAGCGCCACCTTCCGGTCCTGGGTGTTGATGTCGATGATCTTCACATCGACCTCCTGGGCCTCCTGCACCACGTCGCGGGGGTTCTCCACGCGCTCCTCACGCAGCTCGGACACGTGCACCAGACCCTCGATGCCCGGCTCGATCTCCACGAACGCGCCGAAGTCGGTGACCTTGGTGACCTTGCCCTTCACGCGGCTGCCCACCGGGGTGCGCTCGGACAGCGTCTCCCAGGGATCCGGCGTGAGCTGCTTGATGCCGAGGCTGAAGCGCTCGTTCTCGACGTCGATGTTGAGCACCACCGCCTCAACCTCGTCGCCCTTCTTGTAGAGCTCGCCCGGGTGCTTGATGCGCTGGGTCCACGAGATATCGGACACGTGCACCAGGCCGTCCACGCCCTCCTCGACGCCGACGAACACGCCGAAGTCGGTGACGTTGCGGATCTGACCCTTGATGACGGAGCCGATCGGGTACTTGTCCTCGAGCAGCGTCCAGGGGTTCTGCTCGATCTGCTTCATGCCCAGCGCGATGCGCTTGGCCTTCGGATCGATGTCGAGGACGACGGCTTCCACTTCCTGGCCCACCTCGAGGATCTTGGACGGGTGCTTGAGGCGCTTGGTCCAGGACATCTCGGACACGTGCACCAAGCCCTCCACGCCCTGCTCGATCTCGATGAAGGCGCCGTAGTCGGTGATCGACACGACCTTGCCGCGCACTCGAGTGCCGACCGGGTACTTCTCGTCGGCGCGGTGCCACGGATCCTCCTGGATCTGCTTCAGGCCCAGGCTGACGCGCTCCTGCGTGGGATCGAACTTGAGGACCACCACGCGGACCTCGTCACCCACATTGAACATCTCGCTGGGGTGACCGATGCGGCCCCAGGACATGTCGGTGATGTGGAGCAGGCCGTCGATGCCGCCCAGGTCGATGAAGGCGCCGTAGTCGGTGAGGTTCTTGACCACGCCCTTGAGGACCGCACCCTCCTTGAGGTTCTTGAGGGTCTCCTTCTTCATCTCCTCGCGCTGCTTCTCCAGCAGCACGCGGCGGCTCAGCACGATGTTGCCGCGCTTCTTGTTGAACTTGATGACCTTGAACTCGAATTCCTTCGAGATGTACTGGTCCAAGTTCCGAACCGGGCGGATGTCCACCTGGGAGCCGGGGAGGAACGCCTTCACGCCGATGTCGACGGAGAGGCCACCCTTGACGCGGCCCACGATGGTGCCCTTGACGATCTCGTCGCGCTCGCAAGCGGCGCTGATCTCGTCCCAGATGCGCATCTTGTCGGCCTTCTCCTTGGAGAGGACGACCATACCGGTGTCGTTCTCACGGCTCTCCAGGAGCACTTCCACGGCGTCACCGGCCTTCACGGTGAGCTCGCCGCGCGGGCTGGTGAACTCGGCGATCGGAACCTGGCCCTCGGACTTGTAGCCGATGTCGACGATCGCGAAGTCCTTCGTCACTTGAACGACGGTGCCCTTGACGATCTCACCCTCCTTGAGGATGCCGTCACCACCGCGCTCCTTGAGCGACGCCTCGAACATCGCGGCAAAATCCTCGTCGCCTGCCTCCGGTCCGATCTGCTGGTTCACGTTCTGCTGCATGAATGGAAAGTCCTTTGAAACGGGTACAGCAGCCCCTGTTCTGGCCGGAGGATTCCCGCGGGGCGCGGCGGGAGTTCCGGGAGTCCCCACCTCGGGGACGATAAGAAGAAGCCGCGCACCCTAGACACCGGTTATTCCGGCAGTCAAGCGAGCACGCGAATCATGTGATGAAAGGCCAAAAGGGGCACGCCCAGGGTTCTGACAGGCTCCTGAAGTGCCCGTAAGCCGCCCTCGGGCAGACCGGACGCCCTTCCCGGCCCGCTCGCGAGGGTTCTCCTCCTGTTTATGAACGCTTCCCCCTCGGCGCAACATGTCCAGAGGGAGGAGCGGGCCAGGAGGCGTGCATGCCTGCCCGCTCCCAGGGCTTCCGGACGGTTAGAACCACCACTCGGCGCGGGCGCCCAGGTAGTGGCCGAAAGTGCGGGGGCCGAACTCGCGCATGTAGGCCGACGACAGCGTACCCGCGCTGGCGGCCTCGCGCGCGCCCTCGCCGTAGTACGCCAGGGTGTAGATGAGGCGCAGGTGCGGACGCGCCCAGGCCGAGCGGTCACCCGAGGGGACGAGCGTCGGAACGATGGAGAACTTCACGGCGTAGGGAAGCGACGGCTTCTCCGCACCCTCGGGCTGACCCAGGGACACGCCCTGGAAGGTCAGCTCGTTGATCAGGTGGAACTGGTTGTGCAGATACAGGAAGGTGCGCGCGCCCGTGGCGAAGTTCAGCGCATGGTCCTGGGACTCACCGCTGGCGCCCTGGCTGCGCTGCACGATGGCGAAGGCATTGACGGTGAACAGCGGGTTCACGTTGTAGAGGAAGTGCTCGACGAACTCGAGGCCCAGCGCGCCGGCGTACTTGCCGTCCTCATTGGTCAGGCCATAGGTGCCCCACGTGGACGAGCCCGCATAGGCACCGTTGGCGATGCCGCCACCGGCGCGCACCGCCGTCTCGCTGAAGCTGCCGTTGCCCAGATCCGCGCGGAACTTGACGCCCGCCACGTAGCCGATGTCCGTGGGGGCCAGCGCCGTGCTGCCGATTGCCGCGCGGTTGGCCGGCAGCAGGTGGAACTCGCCCAGCAGGTGCAGCGAGTGCTTCTCGGCCACCGGCAGCACGTACTGGCCGACGAGCACCGTGCGCTGGCGCTGGAAGAGGGGATCCGTGGTGTCGGGGTTACCGTCATCCGCCCGAGAGGAGTACAGGGTAGAGGTGCCCGTCTGCAGCAGCACGGCCACGTCCAGCGCCTTGTACTTCACGCCAAAGCCCTGCGAGCTCAGGTTGTTGAAGAAGAAGTAGTCCGCGATGTGCACATCACTGCCGCGGTAGAAGCGCTGGCCGGCCCAGATCTTCAGGTCCGGGATGAGGACGTTGCCGGCCTCCAGGTAGGCCTGGAACAGCTCGATGCGCAGCGTCGTCGAGAAGTTGTTGGCGAACGCGCCGATGAAGGAGCCGTTGGTGGAGAACATCGACGGCGTGAGGACGACATGGAAGTACGGCTTGGTGTTGTCCTCGGCCGTGGGCTTCACGATGTTCAGCTTGATCGTGGGCTCGAGGTAGTCGCCCTCCTCGAGGCGGCCACCGAGCGTACCCAGCAGGTTCAGCGATTTGCCGTGCACATACCGGCCGTTCTGGGGGTTCCACGCCACGCCAACGCGGCCGTACATGCCGACTTCGATCGGACCCGCTTCGAGGCCCGCGAAAGCGCTTTCAGAAATGGCCAAAAAAGACAGCACAGCCAGCGATGTCGTGACACAGGTACGCAGTCTTCGAGCGAGAAGCACGATACAGCCCCCAGATGGAGAAGAGTGTTACGAGGAATGGCCCGTCCCCTCGGTAGGCCAGACGAGCCGCGCCCCCCATTAAGCCTGATACTGCACACAATCAAGCCTCCTGATCACTGGAGAATCGTGATACGGGATGCCCCGCTCGCGAGCGCGAAGTAGCGTCTGCGGCTTTAACGAGCTGCGTCAAGCTTTGACAATCCGCGTCAAAACCAGACGGGTTCGTGAGAATGCGCCTCAACCTCGGGGCGCCCCAGGGAGGGAATCACGCATGAAGAAGGTACTGGCAGGGCTCGTCGCCGTGGTGGCACTCGCTACTCCAGGACTTGCTCGGGCGGAGAAGCTCGTCATCGCCTGTGGCTCGGTGGGGAAAGAAGCGGATCTCTGCAAGCAGGGCGCGGAGGCGTGGGCCAAGAAGGCCGGCCACACCGTGGAGCTCATGAGCGTGCCCCAAGACGCGGGGCAGCAGTTGGCTCAGTTCCAGCAACTGCTGGCGGCCGGCTCCTCGGACGTGGATGTGATTCGCATCGACGTGGTGTGGCCGGGCATGGTGGCCAACCACTTCGTGGACCTGAAGCCTTACTTCCCGGATGACGTGCTCAAGCAGCACTTTCAGCCCATCGTTCAAAACAACACCGTCAACGGAAAGCTGATTGCCATTCCGTGGTTCACGGATGCGGGCCTTCTCTATTACCGCAAGGATCTGCTGGAGAAGTACGGGCAGAAGCCGCCCACCACGTGGCAGGAGCTGGCCACCTCCGCGCAGGCGGTGCTGGACGGTGAGAAGAAGGCGGGCAACACCAAGCTGGTGGGCTTCGTGTTCCAGGGCAAGGCGTACGAGGGCCTGACGTGCAACGCGCTGGAGTGGATCGACTCGTTCAAGGGCGGGACGATCGTGGACTCGAGCGGCCAGGTGACGGTGAACAACCCGAAGGCGGCCGAGGCGATCGACTTCTTCGCGGGACTGATGGGCAACGTGGTGCCCAAGGGCGTGCTGAACTACCAGGAGGAGGAGGCGCGCAACGCGTTCCAGGCGGGCAACGCGGTGTTCATGCGCAACTGGCCGTATGCGTGGGCGCTGGCCAACAGCAAGGACAGCCCCGTCGCCGGCAAGGTGGGCGTGATGGCGCTGCCCAAGGGCGGCGCGGACGGCAAGGCCACGGGGACGCTCGGCGGGTGGCAGCTCGGCGTGTCCAAGTACTCGAAGAACGCGCCGCTGGCCGCGGAGCTGGTGAAGTACCTGACCAGCGCCGAGGAGCAGAAGCGCCGGGCCATCGAGGGCTCGTTCAACCCGACGATCATGAGCCTCTACAAGGACGCGGACCTGCTGAAGGCCAACCCCTTCATGGGCAACCTGTATGAGACGTTCGTGAACGCGGTGCCGCGCCCGACGATCACCGGCGCCAAGTACAACCAGGTCAGCACCGAGTTCCGCAACGGGGTGTACTCGACGCTCTCTGGCAAGGGGAAGGCCGCCGACAACCTGAAGAAGGTCGAGGCCAAGCTGAAGACCCTGGGCAAGAACGGGAAGTGGTAGAGAGGAGCGCGCATGGCTGACTCCACGACGCCGATCGCCGCCAGCGCGGCTACGGGAGAGGTGGCAGAGCTCCCGCCTTCCGCGCTCGTCCGTCAACGCACCCGCGCAGCCTGGCTGTTCCTGCTGCCCACCCTGATTGCCATGGGGTTGGTGGCGGGCTGGCCGCTGGGCCGCACCTTCTGGTTCGCGTTCACGGACGCGAACTTGACGGACCTGACGGCATCCCAGTTCGTGGGGTTTGCCAGCCTCCTGAGCGTCATCGAGGATCCGGACTGGTGGACCACGGTGTGGACCACCTTCCGGTTTGCGCTGGTCTCGGTGTCGCTCGAGACGGTGCTGGGGCTGATCATCGCCCTGACCCTGAATGCGCAGTTCCCCGGCCGCGGGGTGGCCCGCGCGTCCGTGCTGGTGCCGTGGGCCATTCCCACCGTGGTGTCCGCGAGGATGTGGGCGTGGATGTTCAATGACATCTACGGCGTCATCAACGCCATCTTCCTCAAGGTGGGCCTCATCTCCGAGCCCATGGCGTGGACAGCCGAGCCCAGCCTGTCGTTCGCGGCCGTCGTCGCCGTGGACGTGTGGAAGACCACGCCCTTCATGGCGCTGCTCATCCTCGCGGCGCTGCAGATGCTGCCTGGGGACATCTACGAGGCGGCGAAGATCGACGGCTCCGGGCCCATCCGGACGTTCTTCCAGGTGACGCTGCCACTGCTGAAGGGGCCACTGATGGTGGCCATCATCTTCCGCATGCTGGACGCGCTGCGCGTGTTCGACGTGTTCTTCGTGCTGACGGGCGGGAGCACAGACACCATGCCCATGGCGGGCTACGCGCGGCAGCGGATGTTCGAATATCAGGAGATCGGCGTGGGCTCGGCGGCGGCGACACTGCTGTTCGCCATCATCGCTGTCTTCACCGCCGTGTACATGGTGGTGGGCCGGGTCAACGTGGGCGGGGAGGCGTAGCGCATGAAGGTGCTCAAGAAGACGGCCTTCTGGCTGATGCTGGCGGTGATCGCGGTCTACACGCTGTTCCCCTTCTATTGGGCGATCGTCTCGTCCCTGAAGACAGGCAGCGAGCTGTTCGAGGTGGATCCCTGGCCGAAGCAGCCCGCGTACAGCAACTACGTGGACGTGTTCACGGCGCAGCCCTTCGGGCAGAACATCTTCAACTCGGTGATCGTCGCCACGGCGGTGGTGGTACTCTCGCTGCTCCTGGGGCTGACGGCGTCGTTCGCGCTGGCGCGCATCCAGTTCCGTGGACGCAAGGTGTTGCTCCTATCGGTGCTCGCCGTGTCCATGTTCCCGCAGATCGCGGTGCTGTCCGGCATGTTCGAGCTGGTCCGGTGGCTGGGCATCTACAACAAGCTGCCCGCGCTGATTATCTCCAACCTGATCCTCACCCTGCCCTTCACGGTGTGGGTGCTGACCACGTTCATGCGGGAGCTGCCCAACGAGCTCGAGGAGGCAGCGATCGTGGACGGGGCCACGCCCTGGATGATCGTCACCCGCGTGTTCCTGCCGCTGCTGGGCCCGGCCATGGCGACCACGGGCCTGCTGGCGTTCATCGCCGCGTGGAACGAGTTTCTCTTCGCGCTCACCTTCACCCAGTCCGACAACGTGCGGACGGTTCCGGTGGCCATTGCCCTGTTCAGCGGCGGCAGCGCGTTCGAGACACCGTGGGGCCTCATCATGGCCGCCTCGGTGATCGTCACGGTGCCCCTGGTGGTGCTGGTGCTGATCTTCCAGCGGAAGATCATCTCCGGCCTCACCGCTGGCGCGGTGAAGGGCTGATCAGGGCATCGCTCAGGTGAACAGCTTGAAGGTCTCCCGGGCGATGACCATCCGCTGCACCTCGCTGGTGCCCTCGTAGATGGTCTGCACGCGCGCGTCCCGGAAGTAGCGCTCCACCGGGAACTCGTCGATGTAGCCGTAGCCACCGTGCAGCTGCACCGCCTTGTCGCAGACACGGTTGGACATCTCGCTGGCGTACAGCTTCGCCATGGACGCTTCGCGGGTGAACGGCTTGCCCGCCTCCTTCAGCGCCGCCGCCCGGAAGGTCAGCAGTTCGGCCGCCGCGAGCTGCACCTTCATGTCCGCCATCATGAAGCGCGGCGCCTGGAACTCGGAGATGGGCTGGTTGAACGCCTTGCGGTCCTTCGTGTACTGCACCGACGCCTCCAGCGCCGCCCGCGCCACCCCGCACGCCTGCGAGGCGATGCCGATGCGCCCGCCGTCCAGCGCCACCATCGCCAGCTTGAAGCCCTCCCCTTCCTTGCCCAGGAGGTTCTCCGCCGGGATCTCACAGTCCTCGAACGTCAGCCCCACCGTGTTCGAGGAGCGCAGCCCCATCTTGTCCTCGTGCTTGCCGATGATGAGGCCCTTCGTCCCGCCCTCTACGATGAAGCAGGAAAGACCCTTGTTGCCGGCCGGGGACGTGCGCGCCCACACCACCATCACCCCCGCGTGCGCGCCCGAGGTGATCCACTGCTTGCTGCCGTTGAGCACCCACGTGTCGCCCTTGCGCACCGCCGAGGTGTTCATCGCCCCCGGATCCGAGCCCGCATGCGGCTCGGACAGCGCGAACGAGCCCACCACCGCCTCGCCCGAGGTCAGCTTCGTGACGAACTTCTCGCGCTGCGCGTCCGTGCCGAACATGTAGATCAGCTCCGCGCACATGTTCGTCACCGACATGGCCACCGAGGTGGACGCGTCCGCCGCGGCGATCTCCATCATCGCCAGCGCGTAGGCCACCACGCCGGCCTCGGCGCCGCCGTAGCGCGTGGGGAGGTTCACGCCCATCAGCCCCAGCTCGGCCAGCTCCTTGAAGGTGGCCGTGGGGAAGATCTCCTCGCGATCCAGCTTGCGCGCCTGCGGAGCCACCTTCTCCTTGGCGAACTTGCGTGCGGTGTCGCGGATCAGCGTCTGGGTCTCGGTCAGCTCGAGGTTCACGGCGCGCTAGTCCTTCAGCAGGTTGGCCGAGATGACGATGCGCTGGATCTCGCTCGTCCCCTCGTAGATCTCAGTGATGCGGGCGTCGCGCACGTGGCGCTCGGCGTCCATCTCCTTGCTGTAGCCCATGCCGCCATGGACCTGCAGGGCCTTGTTCGCCACGCGGCTGGCCATCTCGCTGGCGTACAGCTTCGCCATGGCGCTCTCCACGCTGTGGCGCACGCCCTTGTCCTTGAGCAGCGCCGCCTGCCACACCAGCAGCCGCGCCGCGTCGATCTCCGTGGCCATGTCCGCCAGCATGAACTGGATGGCCTGGTGATCGCGGATGGGCTTGCCGAACGTCTTGCGCTCCCCCGAGTACCGCACCGCCTCCTCGAAGGCCGCCCGCGCGATGCCCAGCGCCTGCGCCGCGATGCCGATGCGCCCGCCGTCCAGCGTGCTCATGGCCACCTTGAAGCCATCCCCCTCCTTGCCGAGGATGTTCTTGGCCGGTACGCGCATGTCCTCGAAGAACATGGAGCACGAGTGCGCTGCACTGATGCCCATCTTCTTGTCCGGCTCGGCGCGGATGAAGCCCGGCGTGTTCGTCGGAACCAGGAACGCGGTGATGCCCTTGTTGCCCGCTTCCTTGTTCGTCATCGTGAACAGGACGATGGCGTCCGCCTTCGGGCCCACCGTGATCCAGTTCTTCGAGCCGTTGATGACGTACTCGTCACCCCGGCGGACGGCGGTGGTCTTCTGGGCGGCCGCGTCGCTGCCAGCCTCGGGCTCGGTGAGGCCGAAGCAGCCGAGCTTCTCGCCGCGCGCGAACGGGACGAGGAACTCCTGCTTCTGCGCCTCGGTGCCGAACTTCATCACCGGATCGCAGTACAGCGAGTTGTTCACGCTCATGATGACGCCGGTGGAGGCGCAGCCGCGGCTGATCTCCTCCATGGCGATGGCGTAGCAGACGTTGTCCAGCCCGGCGCCGCCGTACTGCTCCGGCACCGCGACGCCCAGCAGCGCCAGCTCCGCCAGCTTCTTCACGGCCTCGGTGGGCCACGCGTGGGTCTCGTCCCACTTACGGGCGTTGGGGATGAGCTCTTTGGCGGCGAACTCTCGGCACATCCGCTGGATGTCACGCTGGATGTCGGTCAGCTCGAAGTTCATGGCACTCCTGAAGGGGATGGGGCTCGGACTCCTTATAATGAGGCGCGGCGCTGGGGAATACCGCTCGTCAGCGGGCTCCCCCGAGTCCAGGTTGCCGCGCCCATGAGAAACCGACCGGTCGGACGGCTTCCCGGTGCTGTGGGCAGATGCCTACTTGCCCATGAAGGAGGCGGGGCGCTTCTCCAGGAAGGCCTTCATGCCCTCGCGCTGGTCCTCCGAGCCGAAGAGGACGGCGAAGCCCTGGCGCTCCAGCTCGTTGGCAGCGCGCAGGTCTTGGTCCGCGCCGAACTCGATGACGCGCTTGGCCTGCGAGATGGCCAGCGGGCCGTTCTTGAGGATCTTCGCGGCCACCCCCTGGCAATGCTCCATGAGCTTCTCCGGAGGCAGCACATCCAGCACCATGCCGTATTCCTTGGCCTGCGCCGCCGTCACATGGCTACCCGAGAAGATGAGCTCCTTGGCGCGCATCTTCCCCACGAGCCGCGCGAGCCGCTGCGTCCCGCCGAAGCCGGGGATAACGCCGAGGGAGACCTCCGGCAGGCCCATCTTGGCCTTCTCCGAGGCGTAGATGAGGTCGCACGCCAGGGCCAGCTCGCAGCCGCCGCCCAGGGCAAAGCCGTTCACCGCAGCGATGGTGGGGAACGGCAGAGACTCCAGCGCCAGGAACACGCGGTGGCCGAGGGCGGCGAACTCACGAGCCTGTGCCGCGCTGATCGAGGACATCTCCGAGATGTCCGCGCCGGCGACGAAGGCCTTCTCCCCGCCTCCGGTGACGATGAGCACGCGGGTGTCCGGGCCCAGGGACTGCAGCGCGGACTCGATCTCCTGAAGGGTCTTGCTGTTGAGCGCGTTGAGCGCCTTGGGCCGGTCGATCGTGAGCGTGCTGATGGGGCCCTGCGTCTCCAGCTTGATGTTCTCGTAGGCCATGTGAGGTCCTCGTGTTCCGTCGAGACGCGGTTATCCATACCATTCCCCGAGTCCCCTCCAAGGCATATTCCCAGAGGCCTCCATGAGCGTGTTGGATCCCGCCCGTCACACCCGTTCCATCGCCCTGCTGACGTTCTCCCTGTTCCTGGGGGTCACCGCTCCCTTGCAGACGGCCAGCGCCAGCGCCCCTCCAAGCCAAGGCGCCGCCAAGAAGGCCAAGCCCCCGGCCGTCGTGACGGAGAAGAAAGGCGCGCACTCGCGGGCCCTGTTGCTACGGGCCTGGAAGCTCGACGCTCAGACCGCCGCGAGGCAGGAAGCACCCGACGGGCTCGGGTTCGAGTTTCTCTTCGTCCGGCAGCCCTCGGCCACGGGGCTCTTCTCCCTAGCCGAGCTGCGAGATTTCACCATCGATGGTCAGAGCTACCAGGCGATGACCGAGACGCTCCTCAAGAAGCGCTTCGAGCCAGGCACCGAGCTCTTCGATCCGAAGGACGTCCTTGCCACCGATGGCAGGACCCTTGAGGACGCATTCGGGGTGTCCACTGGCAAAGCCTCGGTCATGCGCACCGTGCTCTGGGGCGCTCCCCTCCCGAAGAAGGGAAGCGTCAAGGTGACGGTGCAGATCGGCTGGGGGCAGCAGCTCGAGAAGCTCGAGTTCGTCCTCGATCTGGCGAACTTGAAGACGGCTCCGCTTCCCGTGCGCCCCGTGCCCTAAAGGATCCGAGACGGCTCGGTGCTCTAGTACTTGTAGAAGCCGCGGCCGCTCTTCTTGCCGTACCAACCGGCGTCCACGTACTGACGCAGCAGCGGGCACGGGCGGTACTTGCTGTCGCCCAGGCCCTTGTGGAGCACCTCGGCGATGTAGAGGCACGTGTCCAGGCCGATGAAGTCCGCCAGCTGCAGCGGGCCCATGGGCTGGTTCGTCCCCAGCTTCATCGCCGTGTCGATGTCCTCCGCCGTCCCCAGCCCCTCCATCAGCGCGAAGCACGCCTCGTTCAGCATCGGAATCAGGATGCGGTTGACGATGAAGCCCGGCATGTCCTTGGACACCACCGTCGTCTTCCCCATCTTCTCCGCCAGCGCCTTTGTCTTCTGGTACGTCTCGTCCGACGTCGCCGCGCCCCGGATCAGCTCCACCAGCTGCATCACTGGCACCGGGTTCATGAAGTGCATCCCGATCACCGCCTCGGGCCGCTTCGTCCCCGCCGCGATGCGCGTGATCGGAATGGACGAGGTGTTCGTCGCCAGCACGCCCCCGGGCTTCACCACCCCGTCCAGCTCCTGGAAGATGCGGCGCTTGAGGTCCTCGTTCTCCGTCACCGCCTCGACGGCGAAGTCCACGTCCTTCACCTCGGCGGCGCTGGTGGCCGTGGCCAGGTTCGCCTCGGCGGCCTTGCGCTTGGCGTCGTCCAGCTTGCCCTTCTCCACCAGCTTCGCCAGGCCAGCCCGAATGCGGTCCGCGCCCTTGGCGAGCCCCTCCTTCGAGACGTCCACCAGCGTGACGCGCAGCCCCGCCAGCAGCGAGACCTGCGCGATGCCCGCTCCCATCTGCCCTGCCCCGACGACGACGATGTGCTCCGTTGCCATGGCGTCTCCTGCTCCAGCCGAGAGTGAAAGTGCGGGCGCTATAGCCCCCGCCTCCCAGCCGGTCAACGGATCGCCGGCAGTCTCAGCGTCCGGAGCACATACTGCTCCGAGCCAATCGTCAGGGATTCCACCAGTGGGGGCCGCGTGGGGCGGTTCTCCTCTTTCACGAAGATGAGCGCGCGGTAGGTGCCCTCCGGCAGCGCCACCTTCAGCGTCACCTCGTGCGGAGGCGCTCCGGTAAAGAACCGCTCCTCCCGCTTGAGGATCTTCCCGTCCGGCGCCGTCACCTGGAGGTCCAGCGCCCGTACCGCCGCCCAGCCCGAGCCGTCCAGTTGCCAGACCAGCTCGCGCTCCGGCGTGCCCATCGTCTGCCAGAGCCACACGCCCAGCGCCGCCATCACCAGCAACGGCAGGCGCTTCATCAAGGGGCGGTTCCGCCAGCTGGGCCGTGCTTCAGACTCCAACGTCACTCCTTCTTCGCCCGCTTGCCGCGGCGCGCGTTCACCTCGGAGACGGTCACCTTGGGCGTCGTGGGGACACCCGAGCCCTCCTCGGACGAGGCCTCCTTCTTGTCCTCGTCGGCGGGCACCAGGCGGATCTGCGCCCGCACATCCAAGGTCATCCCCGACATCAGCTTCACGAACTCCTCGCGCAGCTTCTCCGACTGTAGGAAGCGGCGCACCTCCTCCGCCAGCACCCGGCCGACCTCGTCCTTCGTCTTCTCCGCCTGGGAGAGCACGAAGCCGAGCATCTCCTTGGGCAGCTTGAGCTGTCCCGCCAGGTTCCGGATGCCCTCCTCCGTCATGAAGATGGCGCCTAGCCCCGCCACCGCCACCTTGCGCACGAAGTCGGGCACAAAGCCCGCACGCCCCTCGCGGCCCGAGTGCGGCTGCTGGTAGTCGTCATCGAGCGGATCCGGCGGAAAGTCGTTGCTGTCACCAGCCATGAGGGACCTCCGGGACTTCGGGACTCAGCGCGCCTGCATCACCGGCAGACGGATGGCCCGCGCGCTCTCCGCGGACACCCGGCCGGCCACGTTGCGGGCGATCTCCATGAACGCCTTCGCCTCCAGGCTCTCCGGGGCGCCCGCCACCACCGGCACTCCCGCATCACCCGACTCGCGCACCTTCAGATCCAGAGGCACCTCGCCCAAGAAGGAGATGTTGAACATCTCCGCCGCCTTGCGGCCGCCGCCCTTGTTGAAGATGTGCGTCGTGTGCGAGCAGTTCGGGCACACGAACTGGCTCATGTTCTCTACGATCCCCAGCACCGGAATGTGGACCTTGTCGAACATCTGCTTGGCGCGCACCACGTCCGCCAGCGCCACGTCCTGCGGCGTCGTCACCAACACCGCGCCCGCCGCGCGCACGCTCTGCGACAGCGAGAGCGCCACGTCGCCCGTGCCCGGCGGCAGATCCAGGATGAGGTAGTCCAGCTCGCCCCAGTTCACGTCGCGCACCAGCTGCATCAGCGCCCCGTGCAGCATGGGCCCACGCCAGATGAGCGCCTGATCCGACTCCACCAGGAAGCCGATCGACATGACCTTCAGCCCGTGCTTGATCATCGGGTTGAGCGTCTTGCCGTCCGGGCTCACCGGGCGCTCGGTAATCCCGGTCATCAGCGGGATGGATGGGCCGTAGAAGTCCGCGTCCAGCAGGCCCACCTTCGCCCCGTGCTTGGCCAGGCTCACGGCCAGGTTCACCGCCACCGTGCTCTTGCCCACACCGCCCTTGCCCGCGCCCACCAGGACGATGTTCTTCACACCCGGCAGCAGCGCCTGGCCCTGCTGGCCCGGCCCCGCGCCACCCGTGGCCCGCACCTGCGCTCCCCACTCGATGTCGAAGGACTTCAGCCCCGGCACGGCCTTGAGCGCTGCCTCGGCGTCCGCCTGGATCTTCCCCTTCATTGGACAGGCCGGCGTGGTCAGCTCGATCTTCAGCTTCACCGCATCGCCGTTGAGACGGATGTCCTTCACCATGCCCGCCTTCACCAGATCCACGTGAAGCTCGGGATCCATCACCTTGGACATCGCCGCGAGGATGTCGCGCTCGGAAACGCTCATCGAAACACCTGAAACCTTTTGGAAATCGGGCGGTTGCGAGCCCGGAAGGGCGCGGAGGATGGCCAGCCCCCCCCGGGCTGTCAACGACGTTTAACGGGCCCCGGCCCCGCCTGCACGCTCCGTCCCTCCGCCCGCCTGCACGCTCCCGTTAATGAAGCTCACTCGATGGCGGCCACCCGGTACTCGCCGTCCTCCATCACCAGCCGCACCGCCCGATCCGCCCCCAAGGCAATGGAGGCCTCCGCGTTCGTTACCTTCATGGCGCCTTTGAGTGCCAGCCGGGCCTTGCGCACACGCTCCCTGGCCAGGGGCTCGCGCTCGAAGTCGTCGCGGAACCGGTCTGGCGTGTAGCGGGAGCGCAGCGGCGCGCTCAGCAGGCTCCAGGCCTTCTCCCAGTCCCGCGCATCCACCGCGTTGAGAAAGCGCGTCAGCACCGCCTTGGCCTCGTCTGCCGGCCGCGTCTCCACCACGCGCCAGGCGTTCTCCCGGCGCTCGACGATCAGGTTCGGCGCCCGCGCCTCGAGCTGGCCCACCACGGCACGCACGGAGGCGGCCCGCTCCTGGCGCGCGGCGGCGTCCGCATAGCGCTCCTGGAAGCCCTTCTCACCCTCGGCCAGCCCGGTGGTGAGGGCATAGGCGTCCGTGAGCCGGTTCTCCTCGAGCGCCTTGGCATAGGACTCCGCAGCGGCCGAGGGCCCCTGGGGCGTCGTGGCGCAACCGGCGGTGAGGGCCAGGAGCAGGAGCAGGCGGCAAGAGGGCTTCATGGCGTGCGGCAGCGTAGCACCGGGCGTGTGGCAGGAGGGAGGCAAGAACGGTGGAGTGCTCGCTCGGGCCAGGGTCAGGCGTTTAACCCGTCTTGGCGCGGACACTGGACATATTCCGGTTCGCTTCAAACCTTGGCGCCACCCCCAAGAGGAGAGAGCGGACATGCAGGCGTGGCGTGCAGGACTGGTGATGTGTGGGTTGGCGATCGGGTGTGGTGGAGCGCTGCCAGACGAGGGCGCGTGGGACGAGGGCCAGGCAGCCGAGACAGCCGCCGGGTCGTGCGCTCCCGCCGGTGAAGCCCAGCGTGTGAAGACCGTTCTCCCACCCTCCGAGAACATTCCCCGGTATGCGGCGATGCCGGAGAGCTTGGTGGAGTTTCGGGGCCAGCTCTACTTCGCCCTGAACTTCGAGGATGGCCGCACGGCGCTGTGGAAGAGCGCTGGCACCGGCGCCACCACCACCGAGGTGAAGGGCTTCGCAGCCCTGCCTCCCTGGACCTTCGCTCGGGTGGGCGAGCTAACCCCTGCAGAAGACACGCTCTTCTTCCTGGCCACTGAGGCCGCCACGGGCAGCGAGCTGTGGGCGACGGACGGCACGCCCGGCGGGACGAGGCTCGTGAGGGAGATCACTCCTGGCTCCGAAGGTTCGAACCTGAGACCTCTCTCTCGCGTGGGCAGCACGCTCGTCTTCGCCCGGCTCGTTCCCGGCTCGGCCACCCAGGCGGAAAGGTCGGAGCTGTGGCGGTCCGATGGCACCGCCGCAGGCACTCAGCGCCTAGTGGATCTGGGGGCGGGCTCGTCCGTGAGCTGGAAGAATATCCGGCTGGACACCGCCGCACTCTTCATCGTCACCCACCCTACCCGGGGCACCGAGTTGTGGAAGACGGATGGTACGGCGGCAGGCACGGGCCTTCTCCAACTCATCGACAGTGGACAGGTGAACGTGCTCGACATGCGCAACGAGGGCCGAAGGGCCTTCTTCACCGTGCTCGATGGGAACAACACCGAGGTCTGGCAGACGGACGGAACATCGGGCGGCACCCTGCGCCTGTACACCTTCGGCCCCAACCCCACCGCCCGGCTCTTGGGCTCGCTCGGAGAGTACGTGTACCTCACGCTCTCAGACACGGATTTGCAGTGGATGCGGGTGTACCGGCTGCGCACGGGCGTCGCCTCGAGCCGCGAGTACATTGCGACCGTGCCCAACCCCTACGCGGGTCAGCCCGACGCGATCCCATTCTTGCAGGACGTCTCTCGCACGGAGGGGAAGATCTTCTTCTCCATCGGAATCGGCAGCACGGGCCCGGCGCCCCGCGACACCCAGCTGTGGGTGACAGATGGGACACAGGGCGGGACGAAGCTCCTGCGGCGACCGCTGAGCCTCTCGGATGAGTACTCCTCACCGATCTACGCTCTTGGCAGCGGGCTCGTCTTCTTCAGCGCCTACGAGCCGGCCACTGGCATCGAGCCCTGGGTGAGTGACGGGACGGCCGCCGGCACGCAGCGGCTGCGGGACATCGGTCCTGGCGGGGAGAGCGCCTACCCTCGCTCGTTCATGCGCGTCGGGGAGCGCGTTTACTTCGGCGCCTACGACGACACGCAGGCCGGGCAGCTCTGGTCCGTGCCGCTGCAGAGCACGTGTCTCTCCGAAGTGCTCTGAGCCTCCCCGGAAGACCGGGGAGCCTAGCTCCCCGAACCTGAGCGCGGGCGCTGCTGCTGAAAGTCTCTCACCACGGCGATGTCGACCAGGATCGCCCCCGCCAGGAAGAGCCACGGTCCCAGAGCGGAGGCCAGCCCAGAAAGCCCCCAGAGCGTGACGACGCCCGCGAGCACGGGCAGCACCCACGGTGGCACTGCTGACCGAACCCGGCGCCCCCGCGTCAGCACCACCAACCCACCCAGCCCGAGCAGCACTCCGGACACCAGCGGACGACCCCGGCCCGACGCCGCGTACGCGGGTACCCAGTTCATCATCGGGTTGTAGCGGTACGAGAACCGATCCACATGCTCCCGGCCAAAGCCGTCCATGATGATGTCTCGCTCGTGGACCTGCTGGATGCCTCCCGAGAAAAAGCCACCGCCTCCGTATCCCCACGAGAAGAACAGCGCCACCACGCACAGCAGCGTGCCCCCCAGCACCCAGCGAGCCAGCTTCCGCTCCGCGGGCGCCGGAGCGCCCTGCTCCGCTACGTACGAAGCCAGCGTCCGCCGCTGGTCGTAGCCCAGCACCACCGCCGCCAGCAGCCACAGCAACGGCACGATCCCGAAGCCCAGCGTCAGGATCGCGTGCACGAACGTCAGCACCGTGAAGGCCGGGAGGAACAGCGGGTGCTCGGCCCACCGCGCCGCCTGCACCACCGGGTCCGGAAGCGTGCGCCCCGCCGCATGAAGCTCGCGCGCTCCGATGAGCAGGCTCCCCGCGAGCATCACCAGCGACCACCCCACCCCAATCCCCCCAAAGAACGGCAGCACGGACAACAGCACCGCCAGCGCCACCAACCCCGCTCCCAGCAGCGCCAAGGATCGCCCCGGGAGGCGCTCCCTCAGGCGCGGATCCTCCAGCACGGACTGCACCGCCTGCCCCGTATGTCCCGCCGCGCGCCGGGCCGCGTCCGCGGCGGTGGCGGCCGCCTTCGCTACCTCGGGTGGCAGCCGAGCCTCCGAGCGCTCCACGGGCTTCCCACAGTGGGGGCAGGTGCGACTCTCTGCCTCCGGCAGAGGTTGGCCACAGTGCACACAGGACATGGGGGCAAGCTTAGCCATTGGATAGAGCAAAGCCCCCATCTATCGTGCGGGCCGCCGGGTTCCCCCTCATGAGTTCCATCCAGATCATCCGCGACTTCTACTCCCCTCAGGAAGGCTTCTCGCGCACTCTGCGCATCTGCACTCCCGAGGGGTATGACCCCTCAGCGGGCCACCGCTATCCCGTGCTCTACATGCACGATGGGCAGAACGTCTTCGCCCACCACGAGTCGGCCATCTACGACACTTGGTGCGCCAACCACGTGCTCGACTCCCTGGTGCACCAGCGCCACTCCGAGCCGTGGATCATCGTCGCCGTCGACTCCACCCCCCATCGCCTCTCCGAGTACTCCCCGTGGGACGAGCCCCGCAGCCGCATCTCCGCTCGCGGGGAGCCCTACGTCCGCTTCTTCGTAGACACCCTCAAGCCCTTCGTGGACCACCACTGGCCCACGCGCCAGAGCCCCGAGTGGACTGGCGTCATGGGCTCGTCCATGGGCGGCCTCATCTCGCTCTACCTGGGGTGGAGGTACCCGGAGCTGTTCGGCCGCGTCGGCGGCATGTCGCCTTCCGTGATGTGGAGCTACGGCCGGCTCTTCGAGCACTGGACGTCCCATACCCGGCGCTGGACGCGCATCTACCTGGACGCGGGCACGGACGAGAACATCGATCCCGTGGGCTGGCCCATGTTCTATGGACAGGCCACTCGGGACTTCTACTTCCACCTCAAGAACCTGGGGTACGCCGATCACGAGCTGGCGCTCGTGTTGGAGCCCCACGGCCACCACCACGAGCTGGACTGGCAGCGCCGCCTCCCCATGGCGCTGCGCTGGCTGCTGAGCTGAGCCGCCAGCACCGTGCCCCGCGGCTCAGGGCCGCGCCTGGATGAACTGGACGGCCTCGCGCATGGCGTCCAGCTCCTGGTGCCGAGACAGGTACATCTCGGTGCCCAGCGCGCTGTGGAAGACCCCCGGCAGCTCGCGGTGATCGATCAATGCGCCGCCCAGCCGGGACACCACCTCCGCGTGCGGATATTTGTACGTACGTCCCGCCCGGCGGGACGTGTGACACACGTGGTACTTGCGGCTGTACTGAAAGTCGCTCACGGTCTCGCCGGAGATCATCCGCGCCCACAGCCGGTACACGTCGATGTCGCAGGCGTAGTTCATCATGTCCATCAAGAAGGCCCCTGGCGGACGCAGGTTGGCCTCCAGTGCGGCGTAGCTCCCATCCTCCAGACGGAAGAACTCCAGGTGGAACCAGCGCTCTCGAAGCCCGAGCGCGTCGAGCGTCTTGCGGCCCATCTCCTCGAGCGCTGGCGGCAGCTCACGCTGGCTCCAGATGGAGATGTCGCGCTGCTCGAGCACCGACTCCATGATGCCGGTGCTGTACTCGTGGCTGAACGAGCAGACGATCTTGCCGTTCCCATCCACCATGCCGTCGTAGGTGACGATGGTGCCCTTCACGAACTTCTGCGCCGCGTAGCCCTGCAGCGGCTTGGAGAACGCCGCGTCCACGTCCGCGTCACTCTTCACGGTGAAGGTGTCGGCGGCGCCCACGCCCACGTCCGGCTTGAGCACGAGCGGATAGCCCACCTTCTGGCCAAAGGCCTTCACGGTGGCGGCGTCCTGGGCGGCGATCGCGTCCGGGTGCGGAATACCGGCTGCCTTGAAGAGATCGTGCATGCCCAGCTTCGAGCGCAGCTGGCGCACCTCCGAGGGCAGCAGGCCTGGCACGTGAAAGTCCTCACGCAGGTAGGCCTCGACCTCCAGCCACGTCTCGTTGAGCGAGTCGATGCGGTGAATGCGGCCGTAGCGCCAGGTGAAGTAGCCGACCGCGCGCAACATCGCCTCTGCGTCACTGAGCCGGGGCGTGAAGTAGTACTCCGTCAACACGGTGCGCAGCTCTTGCTGCAAGGTGTCATACGGAGCGTCCCCGATCCCCAACACGTGGATGCCGCGCTCGCGAAGCGCGCTGACGAAGTGCACGAAGTGAGGGGGAAAGTGCGGCGAGATGAAGACGACGTTCATGGTCTGGCGGGGGCCCTCCTACCGGGAGGATAGCGGAATTGCCTGAAAGTGAACGTATCCTTTTGCGCAGCGCGTCGATCAGGGGCCCGTATGTCTGGGCGGGCCCCCCCTACCCCTCGAATCGCCTGCCTGCCTTCCCTCCCATGAGAGACCAGGCGGAGGGGCACAGTGCATAGAGGTGAGCGCCAGACAGGCTCAGGAGGATCTGCAGCAGGGAGAGCCCTCTATCGGGCGTGGCGTACAGCCCCACGTCGAACTTGCCGGGAGGTACCTTCGCCAGGTCGAGCGCATGGCGGCACACCTCCTCGAAGCTTCCCGCGCGGTCCACCAGCCCCGCTGCCAGCGCGCGCGTGCCCGAGTACACGCGGCCCTCGGCGCGAGTGTGGATCTCCTCCTTCGTCTTCCCGCGGGCCTTGGCCACGTGGGCGAGGAAGGCCTGGTACGTCTCCTCCACCTCCGCCTCCAGCGCGGCGCGCTCGTGCGGGGTGAAGCCTCGCGAGGTGGAGAAGATCCCGGCGTTCTCGCCTCGGGAGATCAGTGTCCGGCGAATGCCCAGGCGATCCATGAGCCCCGAGGCCTCGAACTTCCCAGCGAAGACGCCAATGGAGCCGACGATCGCGTGCGGCGCCGACCAGATCTCCTTGGCCCCGAGCGCCGCCATGTACCCGCCGCTGGCGCAGACTTGATCCACGTAGGCGATCACCGGCTTCTTGCGCGCCACCCGCTGCACGGCCTCGAGGATCAACTCCGAGGCCAGCGCCGAGCCCCCCGGGCTGTCGATGTAGAGCACCACCGCCTTGGCCCGCTTGTCCCGGCTGGCCGCACGCAGGGCCTTCACCACCGCCTCGGAGCCCGCAATCTTCGGCCCCAGCTCGCCGCTGGAGCCCTTGCCCGGGGCGATGATCCCCGAGATCACCACCAGCCCGAGCTTCGGCCGCCGCTTCACTGGCCGCCACTTCATCGGAGGGAACGGCCGCGCGCCCAGCCAGGACGCCATTGGCTCGATCGGCTCCTCGGCATCGTCCGAGTCCTTCTCCTCGCGCCTGCGCTCGTCCAGCCGGGCGGGGAGATCTGCCTCGCTGCACAGCCCGTCCACCAGTCCCGCCGCCAGCGCGCGCTGGGCGCTGTAGGGGCCGACGTCGATGATTGCTCGGACCTCCTCGGGCGTGCGCTTGCGCCCCCGGGCTATCGAGTCGATGAGATCGGCATAGCGCTCGTCCAGGAAGCCCTCGATGGTCTGGCGCTGGATGTCCGAGACATGGGCATGGGTGAAGAGCTCGGGGGCCGTCTTGTAGTCACCCCGGCGGACGAAGTGCGCCTGGATGCCCACGCGCGCGAGCCCCTCTCCGATCGCCGTGGCCTCCGCGGCATAGCCCACCAGCTCGAGCCTCCCGGCGGGGGCCAGCAGCACCTCGTCCGCCGCGCAGAGGATCTGGTAGCCCAGGTTGTCCACGCTCACGGCCCACCCCACCACCCGCTTGCCCGCCGCCCGGAAGTCCGTGAGCAGCTTCACCACCGCGTCCTTCTTCGCCGAGCCGAGCTCCAGCCCCTCGATCTCCAGGAGGATGCCCTTCACGTGAGGATCCTGGGCCAGCAGTTTGAGCGACTCACCGAAGGCCACCAGGGAGGTGACGGTGGCGGGCTCGGGCTTCGAGCCGGAGAAAAACCGCCGGGCCTTGCGCGGCTGACGGTAGGGCAGCTCCCCGGAGAGCCGGAAGCGGACGTAGGTGGGACGGTTCCGGGAGGCAAGCAGGCGGAAGGGCAGCCCAAGCAGGGTCCACACCCCCAGCAGCAGGTTCGCGAGGCCAACGAAGAGCAGGCGCATTCGCTCCGCGCCTAATGGACGGCTGGGACGGACGCAAGCCTGCTTTCATGGAGCTGTACGGGCGGCGATGGTCCCCTCTGGCGATGGAGGGCCCGACCCGTGATAGGATGGGATTCCATGCGTACGCTCTCGCGACTCGTCCTCCTGTCCGCCCTGCTCTCGGGTAGCGCCGTGCTGGCTGGCCGCCCCGTGCAGGAGTTCCAGCCCCCCTCCGAGATGTCCGATGAGGAGAAGTCCGCCCTCAAGGCTCAGCAGCTCGGGGGCAACATGAACGCCTATAGCAAGGACATCCAGATCAAGGAGACCCCGGTGCCCTGGGCCGCCATCGGCCTGGCCGGGCTCGTGTTCCTGGCAGCCACGCCGTTCGCGCTCCGGGCCTACCGCAACACGACGAAGGAGATCGCGGACTCGAACTCCTTCGGTACTTCGGCGGCTGCGGCGGCCGAGGGCGAAGAAGAGTCCTGAGCCTCACCCGGCTACCCGGGCCTGAAGCTGCAAGACACCGTTTCCGTGTCAAGCCGGGCGGACCTCCACCGTACCGCCCGGCTCCACCGTCACTTTGACTGGCAGGAAGCGCTCGAGGACCCGTGCGTGCGTCGTCAGGTGCTCGGTGACCTTCGCGGCCGTGAAGCGCGTGGTTCCCGGTGAGGCCGGGCCCAGCCGCCCCGAGGCCAGCAGCGCCGCCGGGAGCAGGATCTGATCCCCCAGGTGCTCGTCGATGGCGCCGGCGGATTCCATGAAGCGGGCCACGGCGTCAGCGGCCTCGCGCCCCACTTCCTCTGCGGGCCGTCCGCGCTCACCGATGGCGGTGAAGCCCGCGAAGGTGTTCTCGAACTGCGCCAGGATGAAAGTGACGGTTCCGGCAGAGCCCGCCACGGGCAAGGCCCGGTTCTGCACGAGGCTGTAGAGCCCCCGCTCACGCAAGGCGGCCTCGGCGGCACGGGACTGGCGATCGGCGATGGTGAACGGCAGGCCCCCCACGAAGGTGCTGACGGTGATGTCCTGCAGCATGCCGCGCGTGGGCAGATCCACGAGCCGGGGCGGCTCGGCCGGAGCCGAGATCTCTCCTTGAAACTCTCCGCCACCCTCTGGGTAGAAGCCGGCGTGCGTCAGCCGGAGCGCGGCCGGGAACCCATAGGCGTGCATCACCGGCAGCCAGACGTTGGCGAGGTAGTGGTAGCTGGGGCTGTGCGGCAGGTGCGTGCCGCCGCGCAGGGTGAGGCTCCCGCCTCCGGCCAGGGCCAATGGGAAGAAGAGGCACTGGAAGAGCAACGGGGTGCTGCCTGCAGTGCCCACCTCCAGTACGTAGTCGCCGGGACGCACGGGGCCGGGGGTGAAGGACAGCTCTGAGCCGCCCAGGACGGCGCCCACGCTGGTGCTGGAGCTGAGGGCCTCGGCGCCTCGCACGCAGGCCAGGTGCTGAGGGCGCAGGCCGGGGGGATCCCTGCGCTCACGCAGGCGGGTGAGGTGGAACGGGCGGCCGGTGATGAGCGACAGGGCGAGCGCCGAGCGGAGGATCTGCCCTCCCCCCTCCCCTTCGCTGCCGTCGAGCTGCACCGGCCCCTCTTCGGGCCGGCTGGTGCCGGTCATGATGTCCCTTGAGGCGATGCGTGAGGATTGCAGCGTAGCAGAAGCACCTGGGGTACTGTCCGCGCTTCGTGGCCCTCGCCATCTTCTTGCTGACGTATGTGTTCATTGCCGGGGCGCGCCTCCCGTTCCTGAAGCTGGATCGGCCGGGCGGCGCCCTGCTGGGTGCCGTGCTCATGGTGGTCCTGGGCGTCGTCACCCCCGCCGAGGTCTTCAACCACAGCGAGGACGTCTCGCGGCACGCGGTGGATCTGGACACGATCGTCCTGCTGCTGGGGATGATGCTGCTGGCGGCGTACCTGGCGCAGGCGGCGTTCTTCCGGACGGCGGGGGCCCACACGGTGCGGCTGGCGCACACGCCCCGGCTGCTGCTGGCGGCGGTGACGGGGATCAGCGCGCTCCTGTCCGCGTTCCTGGTGAATGACACCGTGTGCCTGATGCTGACGCCGCTGGTGCTGGTGGTGGTGGAGGACGCGCGCCTGCCGCCCGTGCCGTACCTGCTGGCGGTGTGCATGGGCTCCAACAGCGGCTCGGTGGCCACGTTCACGGGCAACCCGCAGAACATGCTGATTCAGGGGGCCTCGAAGCTGTCCTACGCGAGCTTCGCCGCGTACATGGCGCTGCCGGCGATCCTGTCCACGGGGATTGTCATCGCAATGCTGCTGTACCTGTTCCGCAAGGAGCTGCCCACGAAGCGCTTCGAGCCGCAGCCGCAGCCGCCTCCGGTGGATCGACCGCTGATGGTGCTGACGGTGGCGGTGATGGCGGCGGTGGTGGTGGCCTTCTTCGCGGGCTTCTCCATGAGCTGGAGCGCGCTGACGGGAGCGGCGGTGGTGATGGCCATGGCGCGCCGAGAGCCTCGGGCCATCATGGAGCGAGTGGACTTCGTGCTGCTGGTGTTCTTCGCCAGCCTGTTCATCGTGGTGTACGGGGTGAACAAGTACGGCTGGACGGAGGAGCTGCGGGCGCTGTTCGCGCCGTTGATGGCGGGGCCACCGTGGCGGGAGACGCTGGGGTTCGCGGCGCTGACGCTGGTGGCGTCGAACCTGTTCAGCAACGTGCCGTTCGTGATGCTGGCGCGCACGTGGGTTCCGACGCTGCAGGACCCGGAGCTGGGCTGGCACGTGCTGGCGCTGTGCTCCACGCTGGCGGGCAACCTGACGTTGATTGGCAGCGTGGCGAACCTGATCGTCTTCGAGGCCGCGCGCGACAAGGTGAAGATGTCCTTCCTGGACTACCTGCGCGTGGGCGTGCCAGTGACGCTGTTGAGCTTCATCGTGGGGCTGGCGGTGCTCCTCGCGGAGCACGCGCTGTTCTGACGCGATTACTGCGCGGGGCCGTCCAGGACGTCGGTGAGCCGCGTAGCGTTCAGAGCCCGGTCGAGCCAGCGCTCCAGTGTGGCGACATCGCCGCAATTCTGGATGCGCTCCTGGGAGGCCTCATCGACACGTAGGCCTCGTGCCGCTAACAAGCGGAGGAGAGCCTTGACCAAGCCCTTGGCCTCTCCCTCGGCGAGCCCCTCGGCCTTCCCCTCGGCCTTCCCCTCGGCCTTCCCCTCGGCCTTCCCCTCGGCCTTCCCCTCGGCCTTCCCCTCGGCCTTCCCTTCTGCCTTCCCCTCGATCCACCCCTCGCGGCGTCCCCGCTCTTTGAGCACCTCTGCCATGGTTCGCATGAACGCCTCCGCCCTTGTGGACTCCATAATGGAATGTAGCACGCGCCGAATTGCCGCAACGGCCTCCTCGTCCCCCAGATGGTGCACATAGCGCACCATGCGATAGAGCGTTTGGGGACCATCTGTCGCGTACACCTGGGCAAACAGATCGCACCAGTGCGGCAACCTCCTCGCCAATTGCCGCGTACCCGCGAAGCTGAGCACCAGCAATCCCAGAGAAACCAGCGGTGGTCCCCCGTGAGCCCGTGCCTCCTGCTCGTTCGAGACGGCGTCCATCCAGTACCCAGAACGCAAAATCCAAGGCAGCCCCTCTTTGTCCGCGCGCGCTCGCACCAGATAGTGGTCACCCAGCCGCAGGGGCGCTGACCACGTCCGACCTTGCCGGGGGTACACCACCAGGGGCGTCACCTCGGGAATCCATCGGCTCTGGGGGTGCTGCTCTCGCCAGTGCTGGATGAGACGCCAAGCGTAGTCGTGCATCCGCAGTGCCATCCACGGGTCCACCGAGGATTGATGCTCGATGAGAAAGAAGTGCGGAGGCTCCTCCGGTGCGGACTGGAGACAGCGGGCGGAGAAGAGCAGGTCCTTGCGAGTCTCGCGCTCGCCGTCGACCAGCGTGCCGGACTCTCGCCGCAGCGACGGCCAATCCACCTCGGCCATGAGGAACGCGGGCAGGTTGTGCCGCAGCAAAGCCTCGGTGCGCGCGGTGTGGTTGAAGAGGTAGCGGAAGAATCGGTCGTGCAGTCCCGTCATACCGCCCGGCCTCAAGCAACTCCCGAGCCAAGCGGTTGCCAGAGCGAGACGCCTGTGAACCGTCCACGGCCGGAGACGCTCCGTCTCTCTCGGGAGATTCTCCATCGCCGCCATCCTACCTGAAAGAGCGGCATGACGGCGAGCGACCCCTTGGGTAGTCTCCGGTGCCATGACGGGCACGAGGACACCTGACTCGCTGAACATCGGAGATCTGGTCGGCCCCTGGCGCATCGAGGGCTATGCCGGCCGGGGCAGCTACGGCGCCGTGTTCCGCGCCCGGCGCGCCGACGACCCGGGCTCCCCGCCCGTGGCACTGAAGATGGCGGTGTTCCCTCATGACCCGCGCTTCGAACGGGAGGTGGAGTTGCTCAGACGCACCCGCCACCCGGCCGTGCCTCGACTCATCGACCAAGGTTGGTGGGAGGCCGAGCCTGGAGTCCGGCATCCCTATGTGGTGATGGAGTGGATCCGGGGCCAGCGGCTGTACGAGTGGGCGCGGATGCACACTCCCACCAGCCGCGAAGTGCTCCGGGTGGTGGCCCAGCTGGCATGGGGGTTGGAGGTGTTGCACCGCGGGGAATGCCTGCACCGCGACCTGAAGGGCGACAACATTCTTGTGGAGCCCGAGGGCCGGGCGGTGCTCACGGATTTTGGTTCGGGCACGTGGAAGGGCGCTCCCCCACTCACCCATCGGGTGCTGCCTCCCAACACGCCTGAGTACCGCAGCCCCGAGGCGCTACGCTTCGAGTGGCAACACTGGAGCACGCCGGGAGCGCGCTACCACGCCACCCCGGCGGACGATCTCTATGCGCTGGGCGTGACGCTGTACCGGTTATTGACTCGGATCTATCCCCCTCCTGGCACGGAGCCTGAAGACCTCAAGAAACAAATCCAGGGTGGAGTTGCGCGACGCCAATGCACGCATGAACTCAACCCCCGAGTGGTGCCTGAGCTCTCGGCGCTGGTGGAGCGGCTGCTCGCGGCGGAGCCTGAGGCTCGCGGGACGGCAAGTGAGTTGGCACAAGCAGCGGAAACCTCGGCGGAGCATCTAGGTTCCGCAGCGGATGTTCCTCTCTGGGCTTCAGTGAAGCCTGCGGTACAGACTCAAGCCGGGCCCGCGAGGCCCGTCGATGCGAAGACGGCCCCAGCCAAAGCTACTGAGCACAAAGCAGGAACTCTCCAGGCGAGGCAGCAAGTTCGGCCCGTCCCTTGGAGGAATCTCCTCGCGCTGCTCACGATGTCTCTGGCGGTGGTGGGGCCCTGCTGGATGGCTCCCGAGTGGAGCGCAAAGCCGTCTGAGACGGCGCGTGCTGAAGCGCTGGATGCGGGCATGGAGCCAGATGCCGGTACCCGCGGATTGGGAGACGATGCGCTCACCACTCGGATGGAAGTTCAATCGATTCCCTCTGAGGCCAGATCCATCTCCCTGGACATGCCCAAGCAACCGCTCCCGGGCCAGCGCCGCCCCCCGTGCAAGCGAGACTGGGAGAAAATCATTCATGGCGGCTGCTGGGTGCGCGTGGCCGACAAGAGACCGCCATGCAGCGACGATACCTACCAGTGGCAGGAGGAGTGCTACGACCCTGCTTGGGAACGAGCGCGCCCGCCCACGACTCAGAATCCGCAGGCGCAATAGCTATATGCCGGGTCAATTCTTGAGAAGGTCAATGGGGTGGAGAGACGGCTTGCTGATGTGAATGGTTCCCGGGCCATAAATCTCCAAGCGTTTGATCCCAAGCGCCACTTGCAGTCTGGGAAGGCCGCTCAGACACAGCTTGCAGGTTGGGTTGTCGACGTACAGCCGAATCAGTGAAAGGTCTTTGCCCTGCAGCCGCTCCCACAGACGAATGACCGCCAGAGCCTCTGCGTGCAGCAGGAAGGGCTCCTGACTGTATATGGTGGCTTTCTTCAGCAACCCGTGCTCCCTCAACATTTCAAAGCCATGAATCCGGGAATCCCTGCCCTTGAACAAACCCGAGTTGATTCCAAATGCACGCTCACCACTCTCCAGCATTGCCAGCGCAAAGGTCTCCGCTTTCCCTAACGTGTGAGTCTTCCTGAATTTCTCCAGGAGCGTGTACACATCCCCCTGTCCCGCCGCGAACAACCATGGCTGCTGACAGCTGTTGTGGACCCACGCGCCGACGTCGCCCACGAAGTAGGTGTGGAATTCCTCCACTTCGAAGTTGAAGACGGTGGCGCGCGCCTGCTCCCACGTCGCGGCCCCCACCTTGAGCCATCCTCCGTGCGCGCTGGCCACCTGCTGACCGGGGAGCAGCGACGACGCTCCCACCCATCCCAGGTCTTTCACCCAGAACGGGTGCTCCCCAGTCACTCCCAGCACGGTGCGCTGACCGGCCTCGTCCGTCAGCTCCAGTCTCAGCACTGGCTGGTCCGGCGTCACGAACGTCCGCACCACGGGCCGCCAATCCGATTGGCCCGTCTCCTCGTTACGTGACCAGACCAGTTCCCCTTCGACAATCTGCTCAATGGGCTTGAGACCTTCCTGGGTCAGGACGGGAGTGCCCGCCACGAAGCATTGTCCTGGGCGTTGGCAGACCCCACCCGCGCAGTCATTGGCGCCGGCCCTCGCGGGCTTCGGGGCCTCGTCAGGCCATCCGCGCTGCGGGCCCAGCCTCGTCCTGGCCATGTCATCAGCGGCCGAGACGCTCCTCCTCATGGCCGTACGCATATCTGCCGCGGCACGCCGGACGCGTCCTGCGGTCCGGATCGCCGCGCCTGCCCCGGAGAAAGTGCCCGCTACCGATCCGATCGCCTTCGGGAGCATCTCGCCACAGTCACGGCTCGCCTCGTCGCCCACCACGCCCTGCGTCGTCGCGCCGACGACACAGGCCGCAATCCCGGTACCGATCGCCTTCGCCGGCTCCACCACCAGCCCAGTCACCGTCTCCACCGGGTGGTCCTTCACGTACTCCGCGACCTCCTTGATCTGCTTGAGCTGCTTCTTCGCCTCCTCTTTGAAGGTGCCTGTATCCCGAAGCCTCCATCGTCCCTTCTTGTCGTAGTGTCCCGAGGACACTCCGAACGCGCCGTTCAGAGGACGAGCGGCCCACGAGAAAGCATTGGCCGTTTCATGCCAGGCTTTCCTGCCAGCTCTGGCCAGCCCCACTCCAGCCTGAGACCAGGACCACAAACCCGAGGGATCCAGGTACGTCAGGGGATTGGACCTCGCATAGAGCCAGGGGTTCAGCTCGGTCGGGGTCGAGAGGTACGCCGCCGCTCCCAGGGGATCCTCCGAGAGGAAACGCCCGGTCTCCGAGCTGTACCAACGCTGCTGCGCGTAGCTCAGCCCTGTTTCGCTGTCGAGAGATTGCCCCGCGTAGGCCAGGGACGGTTCCATGCCCTGGGGCGGCGCTCCCTGCCGGAGTGCGCCCCACGCGCCATAGCGAGACAGCTCCGTGGACGGACCCACGCGCCCCACGACACTGCCCAGCGCATCCCGCAGCAGCCGCTCTCCTCCCGCCGCCACCGCTCCGAAGCCTGCCTGGGCATACAACAGCCGACTTCCCACAGCCGGCCCTTCTTCGAGCAGCTCTTCGTTCGCACCCCACACATACCGGGTGCTCACTCCGTTCACGGTCCGAGTCCGCCGCAGTCCGTCAAAGCCATACGCATATGAGGCTTCGACCGTCTCCTGCGCGGTGATCCGCTTGGTCGAAGCGAGCCGCCCTCCTGCGTCCCAGCCATACTGCCGCGTGGTGCCACCTCGCATCTCCGCGACGACGCGGCCTCCCGCGTCCGTGGTGACCTGGGCTTCCACGCCCCCCGTCAACACGTCATCAATGCGTTGCAGCCCTCCCGCGGTGTCATACGCGTACCGCCAGTGCTGGGTGGCATTCGTGGCGTTGGCCAGCGCCTGGGGAGTCAGTCCCCCTGAGTACCCCTGCAGGTGCTTCTCCTCCAGGCGCGAGCCGTCAGCTGCCAGGAGGTAGAGTTCGGCCTCGCCTGTGGGGTAGCGCACCCCGGTCAGCCGGTCCGCCGCGTCGTACCCGAATTGCGTCACCTCGAACGCCGTGGCCCCCGGTGCCGTGTAGCGCTCTTCCAGGCGGTTGCCGCGCACATCGTAGCCGTACTCGTACCGCAGCGTGCCCGCCGAGGGGCCGTCCCACTGCGAAGCGATGGAGCGGATGAGCCCATGGCCCCAATACGCGTACCGCTCCACCACCCCGTTGCCACTGACCTCCGAGAGCAGACCTCCCGGCTCCCAGCCCACCGCCACCACCGGCCCCTGGCTGCTCTCGATGCGCCGCACCCGATCCTGCGCGTCGTATTCGTAGCGCAACGTGCCGGACGGAGACGTGACCGTCCGCTTCTGCCCGCTCTCCGTGTATGTGTATGAGATCTCCTCGCTGCCGCGCCGCATCGAGATCAGCCGGCTCCGCCCGTCATAGTCATACACATTGGAGACCGCTCCCGAGATGCGGCTCTCCTGCGCCAACAGCAGCTGGTCGAGCCCGTCATAGGCGTACGTCACCGCTGTCAGATCATGGAAGGGCCGGCTGCTGTTCCCGGGAGCGAAGCGCTCACGCACGACGCGGCCGCGGCCGTCGTAGAGCTGCTCCACCACGTCGCCATTCGGGTCGCTCGTGGTGCTCAACCCGCCCTGCCAGGCCGTGGACCAGACGCTGGAGCCTCGGGTCCGGCGCAGCTGCCGGCCCCAGTTGTCATACGCGAAGGTCTGTGCCGCTGCTCCCCCGCCCTCTGGAGGCGTCACCCCCTTGAGCTGCAGCAAGGCATCGTATTGATAGGTGAAGGTCCCCAGCCCGCCCGGAAGTTCGACGGCCTGGAGTTCCCCCCGAGGCCCATGCGTGAAGTTCCACTGTGCCCCGCCACGCGTCAGCGTCCGGAGGCCCCCGCCTCGATCGTAAGTGTACGCGGACTCCAGCGTCTCCCCTGCTCCGAAGCGCTCGCTCGCCACCAGGCCCTGTGCGTTGTAGACCCGCGTGCGCTCGCGCCCCGAAGGATCCGTCTCCTTCCACTGCCGGCCCGCGGCGTCATACTCGTACAGCGTCGTCTCCGAGCCGTTCTCCATCCGGACGAGCCGATCCTGCTCGTAGAAGAAGCGCTTTTCCGGACGCCCCGCCAGTGCCTCACGTGCCAACAGTCCGGCCGCATCGTAGGCCCAAGCGTCCGTCAGGCCCCCCTGCTCCTGCTCGATGAGGTTCCCCAGCCCGTCCACCCGGATCGTCGCCGTGAGCGTCCGGACGCTCGCGTCCGTGGCCTCCCACCGCTCCTGGCGAGTCCCGCGCCTGCCCGTCCAAGCCGTGGTCGTGCTGTACGTATAGGAGTGGTCCCCCTGTTTCCAGAACTCCACCTGCTGGAGCGGCCGCCCGAGGTCATCGAAGCTCCGCGTCAGCTTCCGCTCCGAACCTTCATGGGAGATGAGGTGCAGGCGAGGCCACGTTCCATCGTAGGCGTACTCCGCCGTCTGGCTCCCTCGCTCCTCCGAGAGCAGCAGCTCGCGCGAGTTGAAACGCCGGGTCGTCGCGATACTCAGAGGATCCGTCTCAATGACGATCCCATTCCCCGGATACTCGAAGCTCCACGCAGCCTGCGGCGAGCTCCCGGCCTGCGCCAGCACCTGCGTCAGCGGCCGGTCGAACAGATCGTAGGTGAACGTCCACCGCTCCTGATCGTGAGGCCCCTCCTGCGTGAGCACCCGGCCTGCCGCATCCACCGTGTACGTGGTGGTGACGCCCCCCGGCTCCGTCATCGACAGCAGGTTCCCCAACCCGTCGTAGGTATACGACGTGGTTCCCAGCACGGAGTGCCGACGCTCCAGCACGTTGCCTCGCGCGTCGTAGGTGTACTCGAAGACCCCCGCACCCAGACGCTGGTCCTTCAGCACCCGCCCCAGCGCATCCAGCACCAGGACCTGGTTCTCTTGCCGCGGCCCTAAACCCGTGTCGATCTGGCGCAGGATGCGGAGCTCCGTGCGGCCCCCTTCATCCACGTATTGACGGGTCTCGATCCAGTTCTGGCTCCCCGCGGCGGACGCCACGGTCCGCTGATAGCGCGTCAGCCTTCCGAGCACGTCACCATACTCGAAGGACTCGTTCAGGCCCCTGCCCCGATCCTCTCGCGTCCGCACTCTCCCCGCGGCGTCATAGGTGGAGACGATCTCCACTCCGCTCCCATTTTCCGCGCTCCGGCGGCTCAGAACCTGTCCGAGCGCGTCCACCTCTTGAGCGAAGACGTGGGCTCTGTCCGCGCCGGGAGACATTTTCTTCTCCCAGACGATGGCGCCCTGGGCATCCCGCCGCACCTCCTCCTTGTACCCATCCTCATAGGTCCACGAGACGGGTCTCCCCAGCGAGTCGTTGCCGATCTGGGTGGTGTGCCCTTCGCGGTCCGTGGTGGAGATGAGGATGCCGTCCTCATCCAGCCCGTAGGACTCCACGGTCCGGCCATTCGCTTTCACCACCTTCAGCCGGCCCGCGCTGTCGTAGGTGTATTCCCAGGTGACTGACAGCTCGTCTGTCTTCTTCTTGAGCCGCCCGCCCTCGTACTCATAGGCACGTGACGCGTTGCCCGTGCCGTAGCTGAGCTGCTCGCTCTTCAGCAGCCCCTGCTCGAAGAGGGCGGTGCGGGTGTAGGCCGTGCCTTCCAGGCGCTCCACCACGGTGAGCCGCTGATCGCCGTACGTATAGGTGTACGTCCACCGTTCGGACGGCTCCCCCGTGAGCGTGTGCTCGAGCATGTTGCCCTGGCCGTCGTAACGCCAGGACTCCGCTTCGCCCGTCGTCTCATTGAAGCGGCGGATCAGACGCCCATAGGCGTCGTACTCCAGCACCAGCGTGTAGCGGACGAGCCCCGACGTCGCGGAGTCCGAGGACACCTGGATCCTGACAGGCAACCCCAACGCGCCAAACGTGAACGTGGTCGTATTGCCCAGCGCATCCCGCTCCGAGGTGATCCGGCCCTCCTCGTCCGTGACCCGCGAGAAGAGCTGCGTGCCCCCCAGTGAGAGGCCCAGCACGTCCCCCGACTGAGAGCGGGGCATGGACCACTCGGCCGGACCATTGGCCGTGGACAGCTTCCCCGAGGTAGGCAAGCCCCGGGCATCGCGTGCCAACACGGAGACGAGCGCCCCCGCTTCGAGCCCCACCACGTCCGAGCTCCCCTCCAGCTTCACCTCGTCCAGGCGCAGCTGGTGATCCGTGCCATAGCGCAGGGTCCGGCCGCTCGGAGAGACTGACTTCTCCAGCCGCACCTCGCCCCCGCGCTGGGAGCTGGGCCACGTCAGCCGCCGCGCCGCCTGCCCCTCCGACGCCGAGGAGGTGACGTTCCCATACTCATTGAGTGACACCTCCGCGGAGTTCCCCGTGGGGAGCTTGAGCTGGCGATGGCCCGCCTCGCCCTGCACCTGAAGGACGTTGCCCATGAAGCCTGTCTGCGTCACCGAGCTCACACACTCGAAGGCCTCGAGGTGCGCATAGCACTCGGCGCCGCCGCGCCCGTAGGTGGCGACCCACTGGGGATGACCAGCCACCTCGAGGCGAGCCTCGGACAGCTCATTGATGGCACGCCAGGCCATCATGGACGGCACGTCATCGGCAATGGGCGCGTAGGTGTACTTCCACTTCTGCGTGGGCGGATCCGTGGTGCGCTCGGCCTCCAGCAGGTTGCCCCACCGGTCGTGCTTGAAGCGCACGATGTGCAGCTCCTGGCCCTGGCTGTTCTTGAGAACCACGCCCTTCAGCAGCTTGAAGCCCTCGCTGCGCGCCAGGAACTTGAGGTTGCCAGGCGCGTCCGGCGCCACGCCATCGCAGTCCTCGCGGGAGAAGTCCTCGCAGTACTTGAGCTCCAGCGACAGCTCCCCAGGCGTGCGCTTCGCTTGCGTGAGCCGGTTGGTGCCCTCGGCATAGGTGAGGTGCGTCCACCCGTCCTGCTCGCCTCGGCCATGGCCATCGTGGAACTTGGTCAGCAGCCACTTGCGCCGGCCCTCCTGGTCCCGCTTCACCGCCGGCCGGTTGAACCGGTACACACTCCCCTGCTCCGTGGTGAGCTGGACGCCCTCGCTGTCAACCTTCAGCGACATGCCGTGGGTCTTGTCCGTCATGCACCCGCTGGCGGTCTGCGCTTCCTCATCCACGGTGGTGCACCGGATGAAGCCCCAGGCCTGCCCACCCAGGTTCACGACATAGCGGCCGAGGCTCTCCTCGAGCACGAAGCCGTCCAGCTCGTGCCTCCAGCCCACGCCCATGGGCGAGGGCAGATCGTTCTGGTTGGCATAGGTCCTGGAGAAGGAGACCTCTCCCGCGAGCTGCGGCACCGCGAAGTCCGTGTGCGTCAGGGCCAGGTGCAGATCCGCCACATTGATGCCCGCCACGGCCTCCTGGCCCGGCGCCTGCGCGTTCAGCCCCTGGAAGCGTCCCTTCGGCGTTCCCAGGCGCTCCACCTGCCGCGCTCGTGGCGGAGACTCGCTGTCCTTGACCAGGAAGATCCCCGCGCCCGCCGCCGCGATCCCCGGCATCGCCGTCACCGAGGCAGGCAGTCCCAGCCGAAGGTGGCGCGCGTTCCCTGCGCCTGACGTGACCTCCTGGACCAGCCGCCCCGGAGCACTGCCCGTCGCCTGCTCGCTCACCGCGTAGGAGCCCGCCGCCGTCCACAAGACGGTGGCGTCCTTGATGACCGCCCCGTCGCCCGAGCACTCCGCGTTGGTGCAGAGCCGGATCCGTCCTGAGCTGAGCTCGTGAGGCGAGAGGAAGAAGTGCGCCTCGTTCAGCCGGGAGATCGGCCGATCCTCCACGGGCTTGCCATTCTGCTGCTCCACCGCGCGGTGGGCGGTGAACCGGCTGGAGGCCCCCAGGTAGTCCTCCCGCATGGACAGACCGTCGAAGTTGAAGCGGTACAGCACGTTCTCCGCGTTACCGCGCAAGTACACCTCGAGGTAGAGCACATCCCCCGCGCTCAGCACCTCCGGCAGGTACTCGCCCTCGCACGTGCCACGCAGCGTGCCCGCCGAGGCGTTCAGCTCGATGGGGCACTCGATGCCGAAGGAGTCCGTGCCCAGCCGCAGCACGTACTGGCTGCTCGGCGGCCCCGTCCGCCCCGGATCTTCTGGCTCCAGCAGATTGAGCAGGAACTGATAGGCCACGTCCTCCGGGCTGGCGGCCGCAGACGACGGAGGCTGCCCCGGCTGGGGCAGCGGGCGCTCCTCGCCCCGCTCCGTCCGTGCCGTGACCCGGGAGGAGCCCACTTCCATCACCCGGAACTCGTGCTCGAGCGCTCGATCGTAGCGCTCGATGCGCCCCTCGGGCTCCACGCTCCGGTAGACGCTCTTCAGCGTGACGACTCCCTCGGGAATCCCCGGGGCGTCCTCATCATCCTCGAAGTCGGGCGGCGGCGCGTTCTCCTCCGAGGGATCCAGCGTGCCATCGCTGTTGCGATCCCGCGGGAGCACGGGGTGCCCCACCACCTGCACGTAGTAGTAGGCACGCGTCAGGTTGTTGAGCACCACCTCGCGCCCGTCCCGCTCCACTCGCCGCAGCGCTGTCTGCACGGTCGTCGTGGAGCGGCCCGGGGCCACGTGGAAGCTCGCCACCGCTGGCTCCTCCACCGCCGAGCCAGTGATGCGCACCACGCGCCCAGCCAGGGGCGGTACCCCCACCGGAACCTCCGCCAGCTCGCGGTCATCCTTCAGGCAGAGGGCCTGCTGCTCGGGGGTCCGCGGCTCGGGAAGTTCCCCGCAGTAGTGCTCCGCCCATGTGCCTCGCGGGCCCTCGTCCAGGAGGATCTGGGGCGCACAGGTGCTTCCAGCCGCCTGGCTCCCGCCCTCGCAGGAAGAATTCACGGGAGGCAACACCCCCGGATCCCACGAGCGCGCGGGCTGGCGCCGGACGCGCCAGTGCGTGGCAACGCTCACGAAGTTGTCCCGCGTCGTGGCCGCGCCCTTATGGCGGACAAGGCTGGGCTCCAGGGCCTCCTGGGAAGATCCCTCGGCCCGAGACTGGCGCTCCACACGCACGTCGATCTCCGGCGGGTACAGCTTGAGATCCGCCTCGATGCCGAGATCCTGCAGCGTGCAGCGAGAGACGGAGACCGTGCGACTCCCATCTTGCACGGCCATCGGGCCGCCCGCGGCGTCATCCGCCGGGCAGCTCCCATCCTCGGCGCGAGAGGATTGGTTGACGGAGGGAACGGTGACGACCTCCATGCCCGAATAGCCCGTGGCATGGTTGACGGCGAACACCACCAGCCGGTCCCCCGGGAGCAACCGCTGGCTGTCGCGGCGCGAGGCCACGCGGCTCAGGGTGGAGGGACCGTAGCGGACCTTGGCATAGCGGCCATGCGGGGCCCCCGGATACGAGTCACACTGCTCGGGATCCGCGACGGCGTAGCTGACGATGGGGGTGGAGAGATTATCCTCCCGGAAGAAGTGAACCTCCGTGCTCCGCACGGCGTCTTGCGACAGCCCGGTCACCTCGGTGCCCTGGCGCACCACCAAGTCGCTGCACGGCGGCGGGAGCGGCTCGCCCTGCCGATCCACGAACGTGATGTTGCCGTGCAACCACCGCACATCCACGAGCACGTCGATGTCGGGGATGATGGGCGAAGGCCAGGCCAGGACTTCCCAGGGGCCCGAGCACTCCTCCGCGGTGGAGGGGGCCTTGCGCGTGCGGACACGGCCATCCCACGCCACCCAGCTCTGGACGTTCCATCCGATGGGCAGGCGAACACAGGCCAGGACCGACGCGGGAGGGATCCAGGAGGACTGGAGCATGATGATCGAGGCGGCATACCGGCCCGCCGGGCCGGAGATCGACCCTCCTTCGTGCCAGCCATCGGTCACCCGGACAGGCATGCCCGCGAAGCGGACCAGTCCCTCACTGTCCTCCCCTCCTGCCGAGCCTCCATCCCCCCGCTGGACGCGCAGCAATCCCGAGGTCGCGCCCCCATCCGGTACGCCTCCATCCGCCAGGGACAGCTCGGCGTTCAGCCGGAGTACGTTGCGTCCGCGCGCCGTGGTGCCCGTGGCCCAGAGCGAGCTGGTCCCGAGCGAGAGTTCGACCTGCGTGGACAGCTCCGCGCGCTGCCCCTGGGGGCTCTCCTGCCGCCAGGAGCCCCCGCTGGGCGGCCCCAGCCGTTGTCCCTCGGGGCCCACGCCCTCGAGGGCCAGCACGAGCGAATCCCGGCCACTGCTCGAGAGGGGATAGAGCGAGCGGGCCTGAACCGAGAGCGGCATCCGGTAGCGCAGCTGCGAATCCAACGCCACCCGCCGCGACTCGCCCAGGCTCGGCGAGGAGAGATCGAGGGCCACCGCCTGCTCGCGAGGCCCTCGGACCGTCCCCATGACGGCGGCGGGAGCGATGAAGGGCTGGTAGGAGTCCCAGATGGCGAGCGCGCTGCCAGGATCCAGCCCGAAGCCCTGGGTCAGCGGGCGGATGAGCCCGTCAGACGGTGGCCGGGGCAGCGGGCCCAGGTTCGCCACACGGGGAGAGACGGCCCCGGCCCGCGCGACGGAGGACTCCTCGGGCAGCGGCAGGTAGCCGAAGTACTCCAGCGAGCCGGCCTCGAGCACACCGTCCGACACGAGCTGTGTGCCATCCGCGCTGAGCGTGGCCAGCCCCGCGATGTGCAGCCGGTGCGCCTCGGGATCATACGTGAACAGCGCGGCCCGGCTGCCGGGCGGCGCACTCAGCCGATTGGGCAGGCGGAGCACCACCGGCCGCACCAGGCGCGTCCCGGCGGGCTGGAGCTGCCACACCACCACCGGGCGCAAGGCGCCTTCCGTGGGCACCGGGAGCGAGTGGAGCGGCAGCTGCGTGAGCGTCACCAGGCCGCGCGTCGATCCTCCTTCGAGAATGAGCCCCCCCGCGGGGATGTCCACCTCCAGCGCCCCATGCCTCCCCCCAAAGGTGAGGTGCAGCGGCAGGGAGGTATCCACCGGCTCCGCGGACTCGGCGTCCACGGGCGTCAGCACCACGGTGGACTCCTCATTGTCCCGCTCGGCCTCCACGGCGAACCGCCGGCGGACCGTGGGGAAGACCTGCCCTTCCGAGGAGGCGCCTCCCTCGTAGCGCAGCACCACCTGCCCCGGCTGCACCCCAAAGAGGGCCCAGTTGCCGTCCGCTCCCGTGCGCGTGAAGAGGCCCTGGCCCTCCACCTCCACCCGTACGCCGGACACGGGCTCGCGCCGCGCGTCCACCACCTGGCCGCGCAGCCGGGTCAGTGGACGGCGCACCGTGAACATGCTGCGGAACTCGCCCTGCATCCCCGGCCCCTGCACCGGCTCCACGCCCGCTACCCGTACCTGCAGCGTGGCGCCCTCCGGCAGCGGATCGCGCGCAATGAAGGAGACGATCTGTGCTCCGTGCGCGACGGACCAGCCGCCCGCCAGCGGCTGCCCTTCCACGCTCACCGTGAAGCCCGCCCGCACCGACGCAGGCTTCACGGCCTTGTTGAAGGCCACGTTCACCAGCGTGTCCGGCTCCAGCTCCGTGGCCTGATCCGAGGGATCCACCCCCGTCACGGTCAACGGCTCAGTGCTCGGATCGCGGTAGCGCACGCGCACGGTGGCCGAGCCCGTCATCCCCAGCGTGTCCCGCGCGCTCACGGGGATGACGTTCTCTCCCAGCGCCAGCGGCACCTGGGCCGTGTACTGGCCCGAGCCCAGGTTCGCCGCGATGCCCGTGCCGATGCGCACCTCGTCGAGCGGCGCGGAGGACTCGACCTTCACCGTCACCCTCACCACCGGCTCGGTGGCCTCCGAGCCATCGACCGGCTCCAGCACGGTCAGCTGAGGCGGCAGCGCTTCCACCCGCAAGGTCCGGACGGCGCGCGAGCGGTTACCCGCGAGATCCACCGCCTCCACCTCCACGGTGTTGTCTCCCGCGACCAGGGCCACCGAGGACGAGAAGTGCCCGGCCAGCACCATCACCGGCGCCCCGTTCACCGTGACGCCCGCGAGGTACGCGTCTCCCGCGAGGCCCTCCACCAGGTATGGGGATTCGCTCACGGTCGTCGACGGCTGCTCCGGCCGCGTCACTTCCAAGAAGGGCGGTGTCTGATCCACCCTCACCTGCCGCCGCACCTCGGCGATCCGGCCCAGCGCGTCCACGGCGCGCACGTGCAGCATCGAGGAGCCTTCAGGCAGCGCCACCGATGCGGAGAACTGGCGCCCCGTCACCGCGGCTGGCAGTCCATCCACCGTCACCTGCAGCGGCAGGTCTCCGCCCTCCACACGGCCCAGCACCGACACCCGCTCCACACCCCAGAGGCTGTTCTCCTGGGGCGAGGCCAGCACCAGCACCGGAGGCTCGCTCGGGATGCCGCCATCCGGCACGGGACCGGGCGAGCCCGCATCCGGCGCTCCGCTGCCTGCATCCGGGGTGTCTTCCCCCGAGCCTCCGTCCGTGCCGCCTCCCGAACCGTCTCCCGAGCCTCCATCTCCAGGACCGGGCCCCTGAGGCCCCTGGCGCTCCACCCGCACGGTGCGCGGGGTGCGCAGGCCATAGCCATCCACCGCCGTGACGGACACGGTGTTCAGGCCCACCTCCAGCGGCACCTGCACCGAGAAGCTGCCATCCGCCCTCACACCGTGCTCGGTTCCCGCCACCTCTACCCGCACCGTGTCCGTGCGATCCGCCGCCCTCGCGAAGCCGGACACCTCGATGGAGGACTCCTCGGTGACCGTGCCCGAGGCCGGTGCCGTCAGATCCAACCTCGGGGGCGTGGTGTTGACGCGGATGCCGCGCACCAGACGCGCGGTGTTCCCCGCCGCATCCGTGGCCACCACCTCCAGGGAGACAGGGCCCTGCGCCACGGCCACCGAGAGCTGGAAGTGACCATCCGCCGCGACCGCCGCGGTCATCCCCGCCACGCGCACCGTGAGCGGCGTGGTGTCCTGCGCCTGTCCCTCCACCTGCACCGAGTCCCCCGCCACCTTCGCGCCCTCGGCCGGGGTGGTGAGGGTGAGCTGGGGCGGCGTGGAGTCCCGCGTCACGGCCAGCGAGCTCTGCGCGCTGTTGCCCGCCGCATCCCGAGCCACCAGCACCAGCAGGTTGCTGCCCTCCTCCAACACCACCAGGCTCCGGTACTTCCCGTCCGTGCCGAGCGTCAGCTCCGCGTTCCCCAGCCACACGCCCGCCACCGGCCCGTCATCCGCCGCCGCCACCACCACCTCGACGGAGCCCGCCTGGGTGAAGCTGCCCGGCGCGGGTGAGAGCACCTCCAGCGTGGGAGCCGTCACATCCACCACGAAGTGGCGCTGCACCTCGGACCGGTTGCCCGCCGCGTCCGTGGCCGCCACCGTCCACACATGCGCGCCCTCCGCCGAGACCGTGTCCCCCGAGGCCATGGGAGCCCCATCCAGGGTGGCCTCCACCGAGCCCGGGTGCTCCTCCTCCACCGTGAAGCCGAGCACCGCCGGAGTATTGCGCCGCTCCCCCTCTTCCACTCCTGTCAGCGTGAGTCGCGGCGGTGTGGTGTCGATCGCGAAGCCCACCTGCGCCTGCGCCTCCCGGCCCGCCGCGTCCCGCACCATGACCCGCAGCTCGTGCGAGCCCTCGGCCGTTACAGCCGTGCCGCCGACGAAGGGCGCGCCATCCAGCGTCGCCTCCACCGTGACCGGGCCGCTGCTCGTCACCGTCCACGTGGGGTGCAGTGGCTCGCGCGAGACCTGGCCGTCAGTAACTCCCTCGATAACAACGGTGGGCGGCGCCGTCGTCAGCACCACCGGCCGGCACACTCGCGCCACGTTGCCGCACTGGTCTCTCACCTCGGCCACCAGCGCGTTGGGCCCCTCCACCAGCGGCACCTGCGCCGTGTACTGGCCTTGCGACAGCACCGCGTCCACCGCCCCCACCTTCACGGCCACCGCCCCGGCTCCCGCGGTGCCCTGGACCTCCACCGGCGAGGCGTTCAGCTGCGCGCCCTCCGCGGGCTGCCCCATGCTCACGATGGGCGGCAACATGTCCGGCTCCACCACCACTGCCCGGACCCACGCGCCCGCGCTGCCTCCCACCTCGACTCGCAGCGTGTTGCTCGCCTGCGGCGACACCACCTCCACCACGGGGAGCTGGCCTGCGGCCGGCACCTGCACCGTCAGGCTGCCCAGCACCACCCGCCCCGTCACCTGCGACGCACTGCCCGACTCCACCACCAGCAGGGCCGGGCCTGCTCCCATGGGCCATGTGAAGGTGCGCGTCTCCACGGTGGCGGCCGAGCCTCCCGCGTGCGTCACGCGTGCCTCCACCGCCGCGCACGGCAGCGGCGACAGCGCCGCCACGGACGTCCGTGCCACGCCTCCGTTCGTCTCCAGCTCCAGCCGGTTCGAGGCACTCAGCTGCACCACCCGCGCCGCCAGCGGCCTCTGCCGGGAGATGGCCACCCAGTCCACACCGTTGAGGGAGGCCTCCGTCTTGAACTCCTGATTCAGCGCCTCCGCCGACTCCTGCAGGATCAGGATCGCCCGCTCACCGACGGACGCCGGGAAGATCGTGCTCGCGACGTTCTGGCCCGCAGCCTGGATCGGCGCCACCTTCCACCCCGGCGCCATGCCGGTGGGAGCCACGCTGTCGCACGTGCTTCCGGACAGCGCCTGTGCCTGTTGAGCAGCCTGCGCGGGCGGCGCGGCGGACGCGGGCTCCTCGCTGGAGCGCCGGTCGCACGCCGTGGCCAGTGTCACCAGCCCCAGCACGAGCCACAGCCATCGCGGAGCGCGGCGGATCATCTCGCCTCCCCCTCGCCCTGGGGCTTGCTCTTCTCCTCTGCCAGCTTGAGCCGCTCCGGGTAGCGACGGACCGAGATCTCCTGACGCAGCCGCTCCATCAGCTTCGCCTGGGCCTCCTGGCGCGCCTCGGACTCCAGCACACCTCTCGCCTCATCAAAGGAGGGCACCACCGTCTTCGACGCCTCAAGCGCCTTCACCACGTGCCAGCCGAAGGGCGTGATGAACGGCTTGGACCAAGCGCCTGCGGCCAGCGCCACGGCCTGGGCGAAGAACGCTGGATCCACTCCTCCCTCCCGAACCACGCCGAGCTCTCCTCCTTGGGGCGCGCTCACCAAGTCCTCGGACAGCTCGCGCGCCACGGTCTCGAAAGGCTCTCCGCCCGCGAGCCGGGCATAGGCTTGGTTGATGCGCACCTGCGCCTGGCGCCGAGTCTTCTCATCAGAGCCCTCGGGCATCCGCGCGAAGATCTGGGCCACGTGCACCTCGCGGCGCTCCAGCCGGGAGCGCGCGGCCTCGTAGCGCGCGCGCAGCGCCTCGTCCGTCACGCTGGGAGCCACCGCCCGCTCCAGCACCGCATGCGCCAGGAGCTCCCGCTCGGCGGCCGCGAGCTGGGCCTTCACCGTGGGCTGCTCGTGCAGTTTCTGGCGCCGGGCCTCCTCGGCCAGCAGGGCGCGATCCACCAGCACCTCCAGCGTCTGCTCCGGCGCGGCGCGGACGCTCGGGCTCTGCGCGGCGCGCAGCTGCGTCACGTCCTCCACCGTCAGGCCCGTGCGCCCCACCTTCGCCACCGTTCGCGAGTCATCGCACCCGGACAGCACCGCGAGGGCCAACACGAGCCAGCTGCCTATTCCGCTTGAGGGCCTCATGGGATGACGCCCGTCCACTGCCAATCGAGCTCAGGGGGTGGGAGCCATGGGGAGACGATCTGCTGCGGTTCAGAGTACATGAAGTGGATCTGCATCACCCCGCCGGTGCCATTCCCACCATAGGTGTCATCCCCTCCGACAGTGACGATGATCTCGTCCCCCTGTCTTAGCGACAGCTGCGCGGAGTCGTTGGCACAGATGATCTGTCCCCGGTCGGGCCCGACCACGTCGACGGAGAACCGCACTCTGCCCGAGGGCCAGCTGGGAGGAATGATGTACCGCCCCGTATTGGGCGCCACGAACTGGAAGACCTTCTTGAGCTCCCGGTTGGACTCGAAGCAGGTCATCAGCGGGAGCCGGCTGGTGGCGGTGAAGGGCAAATAGCCGGACGTCTGCGAGGACAGGTGCTGTGCCAGCACGCCCTGGAAGAGACCCTCGCTGTCCGAGCCCGCACTGGAGCACTCCGGATCGGAGCCGTAGTCGATCAGGCCGTCACCGTCGTCGTCCACACCGTTGGAGCATTGAGGAGGCGTGGAGAGATCGGCCTCATCCAGATCGTCCCGGATCTCGCAGCCTGGATCGACGGGCCAGTCCGTGAGCCCGTCTCCATCGTTGTCCACACCGTCACGGCAGGCGGGAGTCGCCGGAGGATCCGACTCATCCATATCCCACATCGAGCTGCACCCTGGATCCGACGGGAAATCCACTTTGCCATCGCCATCGTCATCCAGCCCGTTCGAGCACACCGGAGCGACGCAGGTGGCGCCCGTGGGGCCCATGGTACAGGACGCCGGAGCCACGCACTTGAACCAAGGCATCGCGGGATCGCAGCCAGCGCCGTGATTCAAGAAGCCCGAGACTCGAAGCGTCGCGGTCCCTGTCCCCTTGAGCACGATCGAATAGGCCCCTGCCTCCAACGGCACCTTGGTGTACAAGGGCGCCGTCAAGGTCGAGAGGCATCTCACGTCCGCATGCTCCTCCGCGCAGGCCGGACGAAGCGCCAGCGCTGAGATCTCCGGGCTGGAAGTGAGCACCATGGTGCCAGCCCCTGGCATCCGGACGCTCAACACCTTGTCGCCGACAGGCCGGGCATCACAGAGCAGCGTCTCGTCCGAGGCCGCCTCCGAGAAGTCCACCACCGTGGTGGATGCAGTCACTTCCGCAGGTGCCTCGCACCGCTCGCCATCTCCCGACTCGGTGTTCCCCGAGGCGGAGCTGCAGCCCGGATCGGCTGGCCAGTCCGTACGCCCGTCGCCGTCGTCGTCCGCACCGTTGGAGCAGGCAGGTGCAGTCTCGGGGTCCGACTCGTCCTGATCATCCGGCGACGTACAGCCCGGATCCTGGGGATAGCCGCTCCACCCATCGCTATCTTCGTCCTGCGCGCTGGCGCATGCGGCGTCCTGGCACTGGTAACCGTCCACCGAGGGTAGGCAGCGCTGTCCCTGCTGACAGGCGAACCAGGGCTGCGCCGGATCACAGGGCTGGTCCGCCGCGAGTTGCCCTTGGACCTGGAACAAGGGTGCGCCGTACCCGGTGGGCAGCGAGGAGTCCGCCACGAACAGGTAGGAGCCGGGCCCCACCTCCGCGCTCGTCATGGCCACAGACTGAGATACCCAACGTCCATCATCCCAAACCGATTGCCACTCCGCCGGAGCACAGGCGAGGAACGCTCCTCCGTCCGTGCAGCTCTTTCGGAGCGCCAGCGTCTTTGGGTACCCGTACGGCTCCATCAGCGATCCAGAGAGCGAGGCCTGGCCTGGCACCTCCACCCTCACGACCTGGTCTGGCCCCGAGCCGGAGGTGCTGCACACCAGATCGTCCAGATTCGAGGCCTGAGAGAAGTCGATCCGCATGCGGGAGCCCAGCAGGGTCAGCGGCGTCACCTGGCAGGAGGTCGGGTGCTCCCCGTTGCTGGAGGCAGAGGGGCAGTCCGTCTCCGCCGGCCAGTCCATGGCCCCATCCTCATCCTCGTCCACCCCGTTGGCGCAGGTGGGGAGCGGCACGGGGTCTGTCTCGTCGTCGTCCGTCGCGGACGTGCAGCCCGGCTCCGCTGGGAAGTCCACGCGCCCATCGCCGTCATTGTCCAGGCCATCCCTGCAGGCCTCGGGAGCGCATCGGTACTCACCACTGCTCTGCTCACGGCAGACGCTGTTGGAGCAGACCACGGAGGTAGAGCCCGGGATGCACCGGGCGCCCATGCCCAGCCGGGCGAAGGAGACATAAACGTCCCCTGTGACCTGAGAGAGGAAGACACGCGCCTGGGAGGAGAGCGAGGTGGCGCGCGTGGAGACATCGGAAGACGACGAGGAATATGGACAGAACTGCGCCGCCGAGGCGTCACAGCCGTCCTTCACGATGAGGGTTGGCCAGTACCAAGAGTCGGAATAGGCCCTCAAGGAGATCTCCTCGACGGGCCCGTCGAACGGCAGGGTGTGCCACGAGCCCGTATAGAAGGTCCCACACCGCGAGTAGAACGTGCTCTGCAGCTGCACCTGAGGCGGCCTCAGCGTGAGGTCCATGCCGATCGGGACGGGCTTCTCACAGCTCTGCCCCGACCCCGCGGGCAAGACAGGCACCTGCTTGCGCAGGACGGTCTGTAGGCCCGCCCCATCCTCCGCCACCGCCTCGAGAACGAACGACTCCGGAGAGCTGGGCGTGTAGGAACCGCTCCAGGAGAGACCACTCTGGGCATAGTAGGAGGAGGTGCTCTGCGCGATCAGGGTGTCGCCCACCCGCACCTTGAGCGACTGCATGTGGGCCTCATCATAGGCACTCGCGTACACAGGGGTCCCCCCCTGTCCGGCCACCAGATAGCTCTTGGACGTTAGCGTCACCGTCGGCGGCTGGTTCTGCGCCACCGCGTAGGGCCGCGTCTCCGTGACAGTATGGCCGACGCTGTCGGTGAGCTCCGCGCTCAGGACGATCTCGCTCCCTGTGTAGCGAGACGCGCTCTGGACGCACTTGGAGAAGGACGTGGAGAAGTAGGCCGAGCAGCCGCTCGTGCAGCTCCACAACGTCTCCTCTCCCGCCTTGAAGGTCACGGCCGTGAGCCTCACGTCATCCGCGGCATTGATGCACGCGTAGATCGGGTAGCCCTGCACAGGCGTTGGGGACGCATACATAGATGCGCTGGGCGGCGCGTCTGGAAGAACCTGGGCGAGTTGCTCCGCGCGTCCCTCGCGCCCCAGGTGATCGGTGGCAATCGCCTCGAAGCGGACGGTCGAGGTGACGCTGACACTGGGGAACGTATAGGGCACGCCCGATAGCGTGGGGCCCACCACGGAGGCGATCTCGACCCCATTGGCCAACAACCGCAGCGACCGGATCTGATGCCCCGGTGGGAACGAGGCGTAGGCGGAGACGGAGACAGTCGCGCCCTCGGAAGCGGAGTACGGCGCGTAGAGGGACACCGACGGGACCAGATCATCCCGGAGCACGGTGTAGCGCTGCTCCTGCCGGACCTGACGGCCTGCCGAGTCCTCGGCCACGATCGTCAGCGTCTGCTGCGTTCCAGTGGTCTCTCCCGGAAGCACCAGCGAGACTGGCAGGCTTCGCCACCCGGTGTACGGGGAGGTACTCAGGGTGCTCGCGATGGTGACGCCATTGCGCTCCACGCGCACGTTGCACCAAGTGTAGCAGTAGGCCTGAGCCGTGAAGGCGTTGTCATAGGGCGCCGAGTACAGGCGGGAGGGCAGCCCGTAGACGGATTGGGGGAGCGGATCCTGGGGAGCCAGCACCCTGATGGACGGGACGGAGGCCGTCTTGATCCGCCCCGCCGCATCGACGAGCACGAACTCCAGCGTCCCCGTCGTGTCCGCTCCCACCACCGGCATGCGCAGCTCCCCATGGATGGAGGTGTCCATGACCGTCAGCGCTCCCAGGTCCTGTCCCGCCCAGCGGACCCGCGCCGAGACGGGGGCCAGGGCCCCCCCGTAGACCGCGGACACGGAGATGCTGCTCGCGGAGTAGTACGACCAGCCGGAGTTGGGCGAGTTCGGGTAGAGGACGATCTCCGGCAGGTTCGTGGGCGCTGACACCCTCACGAAGACCGGAGCCGACAGTGTCTCGGCTCCGGAGGCGGTGCGCGCCCGGACCTGCACCGCCAGCTCTCGGCCGACCACCGCTTGCTTTGGCACGAGGTAGCGGCCCACCGCCGCCCGCTCGTCCATCCGGCTGAGCACCTGCCCCTCCACGAGCAGCTCGGCCGTATCCACCTGCACGCCCGACACCCGCGCCGAGACCTCCAGCCAGGACCCCGCCTCCACGCTGGACGCGTCCGGCACCACCCGAACCACCGGGTTCACCCCAGCCGCGGGGAGGGAGAAGACCTTTACGCCCGCCACACTGTCCGCGACGACGATGTGCCCCGCGGCCACCACCGCGTCCTCGGCGCGCGGCGTGGACAGCTTGCCCAGGAGCACCGGCGCGGCGGGCTGGGAGACATTCCACAGCTCGACTCCCGCCGAGCCCTCGCTCACCAGGGCCAGCCGCCCCTCCAGCCTCACACGGCGCACCGCTCCCGCCGTGGGCAGCGAGGCCCGGCGCACGGGCCCGCTCGCAGCGCTGAGATCCACCACCGCCAAGCCCGAGGGGCCTCCCAGCAGCGCGAGGTCGCCGTCCACCGCCACCGCGTCCGTGTGGACCTCCGGAATCATCGCGCCCAGCCTCAGCGTCCCCGCGCCATCTACCAGCACCACCGCCGCGCCCGCGCGGCCCAGGGCCACCACGGCACGCGTCTCGTCTCCCGCCACGTCCAGCGTGGCGGAGCCCAGCAGCAGGGACACCTTCTGATCCACCGAGGGCAGCCCCATCGAGGACACCGTGCCTCCCGACACCGCCCACAGCCTCCTCGGCGAGACGGCGAAGCGCTCCACGCTGCCGAGCGCCGCCAGCCGATCCGAGGCACCGCCATCCCTCACCAGGCTTCCATCCCACTGCTCCACGTGGATCGAGAGCGTCGTGCCATTCAGGGTGAAGACCTGCTCGCCCGTGCGCTCGACTTGCTTCAGGGCCAACCCCGCCACGGACTGGGAGACGCGGCTGGGGTGGGAAGGATCGTCCAGGACGATCCGCTGCACGCCGGCGAGCCCTGCCGCCACCAATACGCCCCGCCGGAACGACGTCACCGCCCGAGGCGCGTCATCCAGGGTCAGACCTCCCACCGGGGTACTCAGAGCACTGCCCGCCGCGCCCAGGTTCGGAAGCCGGCGCACGAAGATCCCCTGCGCCGTCGTGGCGAGCATCAACCCTCCGGAGACCTCGAGCGCACGGGCCGGGAGCGCCTCCTGGGCGATGACCTGGGCAGCCGTGGGGTTGCGGACGTCCACCCATCTCAGCTTGCCGTCCGTGCAGGCGAGCCAGACCCGGCCATCCGCCACGGCCATGGCGCGAACCCCCGCGGGCAGCGGTACCTCCTGGGCCACGCCGAGGCTGTCCCCACTGCGGACGAGCACGGCGAGAGAGCGATCCGTCCCGACCAGCAGCTTCCCATCGTTCCAGCGAGCCGTCTGAGGCACTCCCACGGGCCACAGGAGCGACAGGTAGCCACTGAGGCCGCTGGTCAGCCGCGCGCGGACCATGAGGTAGGAGTAGGAGTTGAAGACGACCCCGTCGGCCGTGCCGTCCACCGCCGTTGCCGATACCGCCATGTTCCTCAGCACGGGAGTGGAGGGCACCTCCAGATCGAGTTCGAAAAGGGAGTTCCCCTGCACATAGAGCCCATCCCCTGCCAGGGCCTTGGTGAAGGTGCCCGCGAGCGTGCCGCGCACCCGGGGCTGCGCCGGATCCGCGATGTTGACGATCGACAGCCCTCTCCCTGGCAGCACCAGCACCGCCCACGGGCCCTGGACCGCCAACGAGGAAGGCGCGACGTCCGTGGCGAGGAAGCTCACCGGCTCGATCGTGGGCGTCTCTCCCCACCGCACCCGCCCCACGGCCAGTCCTCTCGGGGTCGTCGCATAGACGAAGTCCCCGCGCAGGGTCAGGCGGTCCGCTCCCACGAAGTCCCCGGCAACCACGACGCCGCCGTCGGGCAGGACGGGGGCCAGCACCGTCTTCGTCACCCGGCTCGTCGCCACGTTGCCCGCCACATCCCGCGCCGTGGCGACGATCTCCACCAAGGTCCCGGCCGGAGTGCTCGCGGGCACGGTGAAGTCCAGCCGGCCACCTCCGCTGGCCAGTTCCACGTTCGCCAACAGCGCCCGGACGGACCAGGACTCGAGCGCTCCTCCATCGGACGCGATCGCGGTGGCTCGCACACGGCTCCCAGCTGTCAGCACCTCTCCCGAGGGATCCACCTCGAGGGCCACCACCGGAGGCGTCAGGTCATCCACCACCGTGAGCGGTAGGAGCGCGGCGGCCGACTCGCGGCCCTGGTCATCCACCGCCACCGCCTCCACTGTGACGCCGCGCGAGCCCGTTCCCACCGGCATCCGCAGCACCGCCTCATACGGGGGAAGCATCAGGCGTTGCTGCTCCTCTCCGTCCATCTTGAAGCGCACCTCGGCCACGGGGACCGACGGCGTGAGCGTGGCCCGGACCCTCACCTCCGTGCCTTCCTGGATCGACCCGGTGCCCACGCGCGCCAGGGACACCGTGGGCAGTGCCGCCCCCGTTCCTGCCCGCACCCAGACCGAGGCCTGCACCGGCGCGCCCCGGCGGCCCTGCGCGTCCAATGCCACCGCGCTCACCGTGAAGGCCGTGTCCGTGGACACCGTGGGAGCCCGCAGCCGCCAAGCCAGCGCCGGAGCATCCGCGCGTCCCAGCACCGTGCTGTCCACGGAGTACTCGACAGAGGCCACCCGCGCGGGATCCGCCGGGACCGCCGCCAGCGAGAAGAAGGCGCCCGAGGGCACCTCCGCCCGCGCCTGCAGCGCCGCCAGCGCCGGGCCCGCCCCATCATCCACGAGCGCCACGGTTCCTTGCGCGAGCGCCTCATGGCCCGCGAGATCCACCACCCGCAGGGCCACCTGCGCCGCCGTGCCGTCACGCGGCAGATCCACGGACTGCGGCAGCCGCCCCTTGAGCACCTGGACAGCCGTGCCGCGCACACGCAGCTCCGCCGTGTAGCCATCCCGAGGGTCCGAGAGCCCCTCCACGCTGGCCACCACGGGCACCCGCGCGCCAGGAGCCGCCGAGGGAGGAAGCTCCAGGTGAACCGTGGGCGCTCCCACGCTCCGCCGCAGCTTCAGGAGGGAGCTGCGGCCCGGCGCCGCCGCGACGATGCGGCCGTCCCCTGCAGCCACCCGCCCCGCCAGTGCCGGGTAGTACCCCGCCATCGAGGGAGCTCCCCGCGCATCCACCACGGACAGACCGCTGGCCGTGCCCGCCAGGAGCCACGGCCCCGGACCGTCGGCGGCGATCGCCGTGTCCGGCAGCCGCGCTTCACCCTGGAGCGTCAAGGCGGTTCCCTCCACGCGGAAGCACCGCGCCGTGGCTCCCACCACGCACCTGCGGGCATCCGCGAGCGCCACCACCCCTGTGGCTCCTGCCACAGGCACGGAGGCCACGAGCGCCGGAGCATGCGGCACGCTCGCATCCACTTCATACAAGGTGCTGTTCGTCAGCACCGCGAGGCGATCACCCTCGGCGGACACCCCGAGCACGTCCCCGAGGGGCAGTCGCGAGGCGAGCATGCCCCCGCTGCTCCACAGCTCGAGGCCCTCGTCCGTCCCGATCGCCAGACCGAAGGAAGTGGTCTCCAGTGCGCGGGGGATTCTGCGCACGGAGAACGAGCCGACCGTCTCCAGGGCAGGCACGGACATCATGTCGACCCGGCCGCGCCCTCCGGTGCGCAGCGCCACCACGGCCCGGCCCCGCTCAAAGGCCACGGCCACCGCGGTCCCGTCCAGCGAGCGCTCGGCCGTGAGGGCCTGAGTGGCCGCATCCCGGAGCTCGAGGCGCGTGTGCCCACCGCTCTGATCGCGGGCCACCCACTCCCATGGCCCGGAGGTGGCCAGATCCAGCACGGGCTCGTCCGCGGCCGCGACCGAGACCGTGGCACCGTTGGCAAAGGCCGTCAGCGTGCCCTGCCGCTCCAGCGTCACCATGCCGCCGTCCCACGCATCCATTCGCGCGGACACGCGCACAGGCGCCGCCTCTGGCTCGAAGGGCAGGGTGTAGCCCCCGTCCGTCTCGGCGGGCTGGAGCACCTCGCTCACGCGGACCACCGTGCCTGTCAGGACGCCGCCATCCAGGCCCCCCACCTGGAGCGTGGAACCGCCCAGCAGCGAAGGGCCCTGCGGGTTCATGTCCAGCGCGAGCACGGGCTGCCGCCCGTCGTCCTGGACGGTGACGTCGTACTCCACAGGGAAGCTCTCGCGCCCCAGGAGATCCACCGCGGTGCCGCGGAGCCTCACCAGTTGCGAGGGCGGCGGAACTCGCGGTGCCACGAACGTGAGCTGCCAGGGCGGTTGGGTGAGCGTCACCGTCTCCGCTCCCAGCGACAGGCGCACGCTCTGGAGCGGGATCTCCGACGTCACACGCGCTCGGACCGTGACCGCCGTCCCTTCGGGGTAGCCGTAAGAAGTAGAAAACCCATCGAGCACGATCGTGGGCCGTGAAGTCGAGGGCGGCGCCACCGTCACCGTCTGGCTGGCTCCGGCCTCGTTGCCCTGCGCATCTCGCGCGCGAGCCTCGAGCAGGCGGGTCCCCGCGGACGTCACCGCTGGCGCGTCCCAGTCCATCGACCAGGGCGGGGCCGTCCGCGTCGCCACGAGCTGGCCATCGATGCGGAACGACACCTCGGCCACTCCGTTCAGGTCCGTGGCGGACACCTGCAACGGGTAGCGCCCGCCGCCGATGAGCTTGGTCCCTGCCATGGGCAACACCCACGCCAACTGCGGCGGCGTCGTGTCCGGGAGCACCTGCACGCTCACGCTCTCGGAGCTGGTGAGCTGGCCCCGATCATCCATCGCGAGCGCCGTGAGCTGGTAGGTGCCCTGCGTGGGCAGGTACAGCACATGGGAGAGCGTGGCGTTCGTGCCCGTCAGGCTGCTCGCGCGCTTGATCGGCACCCCGTCCAGCCGCAGCTCCACCGCCGAGACACCATGGTTGTCGCTCGCGGCCAGCGCCACGGTGAGCGACACGCCCTGCTCCACCTGCACCACTGGCGTGGAGGGCTGGGTGATCGCCACCGTGGGCGGCATGTCCTCCACCACCTGCACCGTCACCTCGGACTCGGTACCGTTTCCCGCGCTGTCCTCGGCGCGCACCTTCAGCGTCGAGGGCCTCGAGCTCATGATCGCGGGCCAGCGGTAGGTGGCCTTCCCGTCCCAATCCACGCTCACGGCCGCTCCGTCCACCCAGAGCTGGCGGAGGCTCACCTGGCCGCTGTCATCCGAGGCCACCACCCGGAAGCTCCAGGACACCTCCGCCGCGAGCAGAGTCCCTGGCGCGAGGGGCTCGGTGCTGCTCTCCAACCGCACGTATACGTTGGGCGGAACCACGTCGCGAGAGCGGAAGTCCTTCCGGGCCGCGGCAGTGTTCGCGATCGCGTTGCCGAACAGATCCGCCACCCCCGCCGCCGAGAGCGTGAACGCCGTGGTGGAGGGCAGCGCCGCCGCCGGTGTGAACGTAACGCTCAGCCCATCCGGCGCGACGGTGTGGGTCCCGGACTCTGGCACCGTGCCGCCCTGGCGCACGAGCCGCACGTGGGTGGCTGTGGCGGGATCAATGGGCTCGTTGAAGCGCACCGTGAAGATGGAGTTGAGCGGCACCTGCCCAGTGCCCACCGTGTCCAGCGGCTCCCACGCGGTGACGGTGGGCGCGACGCCGTCGGCGCGCAGCACGGCCTGAGCCAGCGTCACCGGAGGCGTGCCCGCCTGCGCCACCTCGAGCGCGAGCCACCCGGAAGGACCGGCCGGAACGCTCAGCTTGAAGCTCGTGGGCGTGAAGTCACTCACCGGCGCCACGAGCCCGCCCAGCCGCGCGGTGAGGCTCCGGTTGAAGCCCGTGCCCTCCACTGTCACCGCGCCTCCGCCCAGGTCCACCCGGGGAGGTGTCACCCGCGAGATCGCCAGCGGCGCCAGGTAGACGAAGCCTCCGGGCACATCCACCGGCGTCCCCGCCACCCCCGGGCTCACGCGGACGCGGACCGGGCCCGGCACCGGAGAGGCCGGCGCCAGCACATGGATCGCGTCCGTGGACACCGGCGGCACCACCGTGGCCGCACGCGTGCCGAACCACACCTGCGTCTGCGCGTCGAAGCCCGCGCCCGCCAGCACCACCGGGTAGCCACCCGACACGTCTCCATGGTCCGGCACCAGCGCATCCACTCGAAGGGAGGGAGCCTCCGCGCTCGGGAGGATGGACCACGTCCACGGCCCGAGGACCGTGCCGCCCACATAGGGCGTGGCGCCCAGCGTGACGCGCGCCTGCACCCGCTCCCCGGGAGTGAGCACCGCCGAGGGCCGGAACAGCACCGCCGAGCCCTGCACCGTGCGCGTGCCGGAGATGGCTCCCGCGGGGCCCACCAGCTCCATCGCAGTGCCCTGCACCACCGAGGGCGGCAGACGATCCGCCAGCGTCACCGACACGGCCGCTTCCCTGGGCAGTGCGCCTCCCGGCGAAGGCTCCTGGCCGGTGACCGTGGGGTACGGCAGCTCGAAGGCTCTCAGCTCATAGGCCGAGGCCGCCACCGCCACCCCTGCCCCCACGGCCACGTTCCCGGCCCACCCATATGTCGAGCCCGAGGTGCGCCGCTTCAGCCCCTGCGTCGTGTCCAGCCACGCCAGCCCGAAGTCTCCCGAGGCCAGCGCCCACGGGCCCGACAGCGCCACGGTGTACGCGCTGCCCTGGCCTTCAAACCGGCCCAGCTCGACGGGCACGGCCGGCTCGGCCGTCTCATAGAGGCGCACGCCCGCTCCAGAGGCCACCGCCACGCGCGTGCCCTCCGCGGCCAGCCGGTTCACGGTCCAGTACAACCCGGGCACCTCACCCACCAGCGTGAGCGACCCATCCGCCACGTCGCGCAGCTCCAGCCGGCTCGACTGCGAGCCCTGCACCAGCACCGCGAGCACCGGGCCTGCCATGGCCACGCCTCGCACCACGCCCGGCCCCACGTTCACCTGGGCCACCACGCGCGTGGCCCCGTCCACCCGGCCCAGCAGCACCACGTCGCTGCCGCCCGCCACCGTCACGTATGCACTCCCCTGCCCCGCCGCCACGCTGGCCACGCCCGAGGCCACCAGCGGAATGCGCTCCACCACCTGGAGCGGGCAGCTCACCGGGAGGCCCGCGCCGCAGCCCTCCAGGGCATACCGCACGACCTCGCCCTGGCCCGCGAGCCAAGCTTCGTCACCCGAGACCACCAGGCCCCCCGCACTCGTCACACCGGGGACATTGGCTACCTCCGGCAGATCGCCGGGGCGCGTGAGATCGAACGCCACGAGCCGTCCCGCCCGCGCGGCCAGCAGCACCCGCCCCGCCACCGCCAGGGCCTCCGTGTTGCCGCCCACGCCCCCCAGCGGCTTGAGCGTATAGGTGAAGCCGTCCGGCCTCCGGGCGACCAGCGCCCCTCCCGGCATCGGCGTGGCCACCGCCACCTCCACCACGCCCGTCACATCGTCCGGCACCTCCACCGAGATCCGGCCCTGCGAGTCCATCACCGGGTGCAGCGCTGGCCTGCCGCCGAACGTCACCTGCGTGGTCGCCGCGAAGCCCTTGCCCGTCAGCACCACCCGCTGCCGGCTGTTGAAGGGCGCCTGGGCCGGCGACACCTGCGTCAGCTCGGGGGCCACGAGGTAGCGGTACAGCCCCAGCTGCAGCGCCTCGAGTCCATTGGGGTTGCGCACCCGCACCGCCGCCGCGCCCGCAGGCCCCGGCGGGACGATGAGCGTGATCCGGCCCCCATCCGAGGACACCGTCACCCCCGAGGCCAGCGTGTCCCCCACCCACACCTGGCAGCCGGGCATGAAGCCCTCTCCCGTGAGGACGGCCGTGTCCCCGCCCGCCTCCAGGCCCGTGACAGGCGACATCGCCGTGATCACCGGCTGCTCGGGAGATGCGATCGGGCCGGTGCGGAAGCGCACGCCCACGTCCGTTCCGAGCGGCCGGCCCGCGAGATCCGCCAGTGTGCCGCCCACGCGCAGCACGTAGTCCGTCCCCACCGCCAGCGGCGACTGCGGGATCAGCGCGAGCCGCCCTCCCTCCGTGTCCGCCCGGCCCTGGCGCGCCACGCGCACCTCGACGCCATCCGTGCCCTCCAGCCGCACTGCCCCCGCCGTGGCCATGTCCGGCAGCGCGGAGAGCAGAACCTCGGGCACCACGCCCACCTGCACCACCGCGCCCGCCACCGGCACCGTCCCCCTCAGCTCCAGGTGATCCAGCGCCACAGAGACGAGCCCGCCCGTCAGGGTCCCCGCCGCATCCCGGGTGTCCGCCAGCGGCATCTCCACCGGGCGTCCGTTCACGTCCAGCAGCAGCGTGCCCGCCATGAGGTAGCGGCCCGAGCGCGCCAGCGCCTTCGCGTCTCCGAGCACGGAAGCCGTCTCCAGCCACTGGGGCTGCTGCCCCACCAGCGCCGCGAAGCGCTGCACCTTGCCGCCTCCGCCCGCCACCCAGACCACGTCTCCGGCCACCAGCGTCTGCTCGGCGGAGGTCCACCCCTGGTGCAGCTCGTCCTTCAGCACCAGCGTGCCCGCGGGAGCGGGCGCCGTGGGATCGGCCAGCTCGACGATGGCCACCTGCCCCGCGCGCCCCAGCGAGACAAAGGCCCGCGTGCCCTCGACCGCGATGTGCCGCGCCGGAGCCGACAGCGGCAGATGCGCCTCCTGGGCCAGCGGAGCCAGATCCCCGCGCCGCGCGTCCAGCACATAGAGCCGTGCGTCCGTTGCGCTCGCGTTCGAGACCAGCAACAGCCCGCCATACAACGCCAGCGCGCTCGCGCCCCCCGGCAGCGCTCGCTGGGCCACCAGCATGGGCTGCTCCGTCTCACCCGTGCGGAACACCCGCACGCCGCTCCCATCCGCCACGAAGATCAGGCTGCCGGCCGTCACCACGTCCACGGCCTCGCCCTGGACGGACAGCCTCAGGGTCTCCGACGCGTTGGCGGGCTGGCTCACGTCCACGGCCACCACCCCCGCGGAGCCCGCCGCCAGGTACAGGGTGTTGCCCGCCCTGGCCATGCGGCGCACGCCCCCCTGCGCGGACACGTTCACTCGCCGGATCTCGCGCGCCACCGTGGGCTCGCTGAGATCGGCCACCATGAGCCCACCGGAGTCCGTCTTCCGCCGCTGCTCGAGGGTGATGAGGTGGCCCTCGGCGTCGAGCCCGACGATCTCCGTCTCGCCGCCCAGCGCCACATAGGCCACCGTGCCCTCCACCCGCACGTCCCGCACCGGGGGCGTGGGCAGGCGAGACACCGCGCCCGTGCCATAGAGAAAGGAGCGCGCCTTGACGGCGCTCTGGCTGCCCAGCACCGCCTCCACATCCACCAACCCCTGCGCGTGCGGAGGCGCCACGGCCACCGCCCGCTCCATGGACGGCACGTCCACCTGGAAGGAGCCGGTGCCACCAAAGCGCACCACCAGGCCGGGCATGAAGCCCGTGCCTCGCAGCTCCACGGCCACTCCGCCCTGCTGCGGCGCGCGATCCGGCGAGAGCAGCGCCAGCCGCAGCGGCTCGCGGTAGAGGAAGCCGCCCAGGCGCACCGCGGACAGGCCGCTCGGATCGATGACCTCCACCGAGGCCGGCCCTGCCGACGTGAGCGACGGCGGGACGACGATCCCCAGCTGATCCTCCTGCACGGAGACCACCGTGGCGTTCTGCCCGGCGATCCGCACGGTGACGCCCTGGCGGAAGCCCGCGCCCCGCACCGTGGTGGCGGTGAAGTCCGTGAAGAGCCCCGAGGCGGGTTCGAGCCGCTCCACCCAGGGCTGCAGCGCATCTTCCCCCGCCACCGTGAAAGCGAAGGACGCAGGGTGCGCCAGCGGCCGGGTGTCAAAGCCCAGCACCCCCTCCACCTTCACCTCAATCTGAGCGCCGGGCTCGAGCGGGTCCTCCGGCGTGAAGACGAGCGAGGAGCCCCGCGTGGCGAACACCACTTCCCGATGGCCGGGCACGGGCACGGGGCCTGCCGAGCCCACCTGCACCACCTCGAAGGTCCCCGCCGTCACCGTGTCCTCGCGCACGGGCAGGCTCATGTCCACGCGGATGGAGGTGAGCGGAGAAGCCAGCGCGCCATTCACGGGCGAGGTGCCCACGACCAGCAGATCCGTCGGTGGCACCGTCACCAGCGTGGAGCTCCCCGTGGTGGAGACCAGCAGCGAGCCGCCCGCCCAGGTGAGCCCGCGCGCCGGAGCGCCCAGTTCCGTGGACTGGAGCACCTGCGGCGCGGTCTCGTCGCTCATGTCGAAGACGTAAAGCCGAGAGCCCAGGGTGACGTAGGCCCGGCCTCCGCGCACAGTGAGCCGGCTGCGCACCAGCTCCGCGTAGGAGCGCGGCGTGGCATCCACCACCACGCCGCCCAGGCGCTGGCCCTGGCGGGTGTAGACCGTGAGGCGCAGCCCATCCGGCTGCCCGGTGCGCACATTGGAGGTCAGCGCGTAGAAGCGCCCCGGAGCGTGATCCAGCGCCAGCGCATCTTCCGTGAGCGGAGTGGTGCTCAGCAGCGGCAGCGAGGGCTGCGAGACATCGAACGTCTGCACATACCCGGCGCCCCCATCCATCTGGGTCACCGAGACGTGGGCCACGTTGCCCTCCAGCCGGATCCCCGTGGCGAGCCCCGCAGTGGCGCCCCGGCCGACGGTGAAGGGCCGGGCGGTATCCTGCACATCCACCGCCACCAGGCCGAACGCATCCGTGGCCAGCAGGGCCAGCGCTCCTCGCGCGTCCAGGCCTCGCACCGCGCCCTCCGTGCGCAGGCCTCCCAGACGGACCGGGTGCTCGGGCACGCGGATGTTGAAGAGCTCGAGCCCCTCGTACCCGGCGGTGGGCACTCCCGCGAACAGCAGATCCCCCGAGAGCACCACCTCGGACGTCTCGCGCGGCGGGAAGCCGGGCAGATCCACCGTGGTGCCCGTGGGCAGATCATAGGAGAAGTACCCCACCGTCTCCGACACCTCGCCCGGACGCTCCAGCTTCACGGGCACCAGGCCGGGCCCATCTGGACGCGGCGTGGTGAAGCGCAGGGTGGACAGGCTCACCACGTCCACGTTCACGCCCTCGCGATCTCCAATGAAGACGCGAGTGCCCGGAGCCACCGGAGAGGCCCCGCTGAACGACACCTTCACCTCGGTACCGCCCTCCACGGGCCCGTGGTCGGGCACCAGCGAGGCGTGAGCGCTCGCGAGCGGCGACAGGTACAGGACGCCGTGCGGCAACAGGGACCAGGGGCCCCCCGCATCCTCTATACGCACGTCCGCTGGCCCAGGGCGCGTGGACGGAGGCACGGTGACGTGCAGCTCCGTATCCCCCGCTGCCGTGAAGCTGGCGGTGGCTCCACCGATCCGCACCGACGCCACGCCGCTCAGGCCCGAGCCCTGGATCACCACCTGCTGCCCTCCCGCCATGGAGACCGCCGAGGGCTGCACCGCATCGATCCGAGGCGCGTGGCTGCCCGCGGCGCCCGTGCGGAAGGCGGTGCGGAAGGGCCGGATCATCCCTCCGCCCCGCTGGTCCGCAACCGTGGACGCGATCCGCACCTCATAGGTGGCGCCAGGCTCCAGCCCCTCTTCCGGGAGCTGGGCGCGCACGGCGTAGGTGAGCGTCGCGTGCTCCGCCACCACGGACAGCTCCAGCGGGACCGGACCCGAGGGCCCGATCAGCTGCACGCTGATGTCGTTGACGGTGGCCGGCGCCAGCGGCCGGTTGAAGCGGACCTCGAGCTGGCTCAGGGACGGCGGCACCAGCGCATCCCGCTCCGGCGTCGTCGACAGGGGCAGGAGGAAGGGCATGGACAGCTCGGTGAGCTCCTGGCGGCTCGCCAGCATCAGCCGATCCCCCACGGGCAGCACGTCGTACGCGAACTCCGTGTTGCCTCCGCTGAGGAACTCCGGGTGGCGCGGATCCGACACGTCCAGCACGTACACGCTCCCCGAGGAGGCGGCCACGAAGAGCAGATCCCCAATCAGCCGCAGGCGCTCGGGGTGGCCGGGGGTGTTGGAGAGCGATTGATCGAAGGGCAGCCGCAGCAGTTCCTGCGGCGCCTGCGGGTTGTCCGGCCGCACGTCGAAGAAGATCAGTCCGAACTCGGCCGCCGAGGCGATGGCCACGTCCCGCACCACCACCACGTCCGTGAGGCTGTAGGGGTACGGCCTCCGAGCGAGCCGCTGCGCGCCCACTCCCGCCGAGTCATAGAGTTCCAAGGCCCCGTGCGGGGTCTTCATCATGATGATCGGCGCGTCCTCGGACCGGTAGTCGTCGCTCGGATCGAGCCCGAGGAACCGCGTGCGGCGGCCCGTGGTCAGCGAGGCCCAGGGCGGCGGAGGGAACGGCGTCTCGGTGCAGTAGATGACGCCCGCGTGGTTGCCCATGGCCACCAGCAGCCGTCCTCCCGCCACCGTGGCGCCGTACGGCTCCTGCGCGCTCCCCGAGCCGATGCTCCCCAGGAGGACCGGATCCGACGGACTGCGGGTATCGAAGAGCTGCAGCTGGCCACCACTGCCCGCGGCGGGGTAGTGCTCGTCCGTGGGGGACTTACAGGGGATCTCCTCGGGCAGGAGGTTGTCCTCGAGGGGATTGCTGAACACCCAGGCTCCCGTCGGAGTCGCCAGCAGGCGCGTGGCGTACTCCTGGCCGAGCACGCTGCCAATGCCTCCGCGCCCCAGCAGCGGCCACTGCTCCAGGGTCGTCCCGGACGCGTCAATCACCGCGAGGCCGCTGGCGCCGTTGGCCACCAGGAGCTGGGTGCCGCGCAGCGCCACGTCGAAGGAGTCCGGCATCAGCTCCACTTCTGGCAGGGGCAGCTCCCGCTGGGCCAGATACGGCAGGCTGCCGATCAGGTAGTCCACGTCGTGATCCGGCGGATCCACCACCGAGGCGCCCGCCAGCTCGGGCCGGCCCACGCGAGTCACGTCATAGGCCACCATGCGGAAGGACTCGGGCACCAGGCCGCCGCCCGTCATGGGACCGGTATAGGGCTGAGGGAAGGTGTTGCCTTCCACCGAAGCGCCCGCCGCCGCGAACGGCAGCAGCGGCAGCGCGGGGTTGCCCGCCAGCGCCACGGGCCTCACCGAGGCACCCACCACCTTCCCCGAGAATGGGAGCCCATACCCCACGGGAGAGGGCGAGCTCGCGCGCTGCAGGCCGTCCGCCGCCACCAGCTCCACGTCCGCGTCGCCAAAGGAGCCGGGCCCGGCCACCGCGACGAGCTGGGTGGTGGACTCCACGGAGACGCTGCGCGCGGGCAGCCCGCGAATCAGCACGCGCGTGGAGCCCAACGGGCTGGACCAGGTGGGCAGGAAGCCGCGCCCCGTCACTCGCACGGTGCTTCCGCCCTTCGGGTTGAGGAAGCGCGGGATCGACGCGCTCGCGAACAGCGGCGCGGAATAGAAGTAGCCGCCCGAGCGCCTCGCGGTGACGCCCGAGGGGTGCACCACCACCACGTCCGCCAGCCCAGGCTCTCCGGGAGGCACGCGGACCGTCATCCGCGTGGAGGACAGCGACAGCACGAGCGCGGGCGCGGCACCGATGCGGACCGTGGTGCCTGGGACGAAGCCCGTGCCCAGCAGCTCGATCTCCGTGCCTCCCTCGGAGGGCCCCACGCGCGGCACCACCTGGAGGAGCTGCGGACGCTCGCCCGTGCCTCCCGCGGCGAAGAAGCGCACCTCGAAGGGCGCTATCAGCGCATCCCCCAGCAGGGAGCGCAGCGAGGTGCCCAGCGCCAGCCGCAGCTCGGCGCCCGAGGGCAGCGGCTCCGAAGGCCGGAACACCAGCGTGCTCACCGGCAGCTCCGGCGTCCCAGCCTCCAGCGTCCCAGGCACCGGAGCGCCATTCGCCGTGAATGAGAAGGCCTCCGGCGCCGACGTGTGCAACAGGCCCGCGGACAGCGTCACCGTCACCGAGGGCAGCGAGAGCGGCACCACCTCGTCCGGCGCCACGCTCGCGGAGACCACCGCCAGCTCCGAGGGGCGTCCGAAGTCCACGGACCAGCCCTGGGTACCGCGATCCCTCATGCTCACGAGGCGGCCGCCCGCGGTCATCTCCACGAGCTTCGCCGTGCCGCCCCGGGCGCCCGTCACGTGGTACAGCACGCGCGGGTGGAGCAGATCCGTCAGATCCACCACCGCCACGCCCGCCGTCCCCGCCGCCACATAGGCCAGGTTGCCCTGCAGCCGCACATCCCACGCGAAGCCGCCCACCAGCACCGAGGCCAGCACCTGGGGCTGATCCGGATTCGCGGCGCTCACCAGCACGAGCCCCGCATCGCCAGCAGCCACGACGGCCACGTCGCCCTTCCACCTCGCCCGCTGAATGTTGAGCGGCAGCGCGCCCCGGAGCGAAGGCGAGGCCTCGGTGGAGACGATCCGCAGTGCCCCGGCCGACACGGCAAAGGAGGTGGCGTCTCGCTGCCCCACGCCCACCACCGCCATGCCCGCGCTTCCCGCCACGGACTGGGCCGCGCCCTGCATCGGCAGCTGGCCAACGAGGAACGGCGCATATGAGCGATCGAAGCTGCTGAGTCCCTTCTGTCCCGTGGCGGCCAGCAACCGCTCGTCCTTCACATCCAGGCCGAAGACAGGCCCCTCCACGGCCGCCGTCCTGGCCGAGATCGCCGGGTGGGCCAGATCCGCGATGGCCACCTCGAGCACCTCGCCCGCCGTCCACTGCTGCAGCTTGGAATCCCAGCCTCCTGTTCCCACGAAGAGGCGGTGCCCCCAGGTGGACGGATAGGCCAGGGAGAGCGCATCCGGGATCGGGAGGAACGAGACGAGCCGATCGTCCTTGCGATCGTTATCCACGTCCACGAGACCATCCACCAGATCCGGAGGGATGGGCGTGTCCTTGAGGGGCCCCTTGAGGTACAGCCCGGAGAGATCCACCACCGACAACCCACCGCGTTGGAGCACGAGCGCGGAGTCGCCGATCACCACCACATCCACCGGCCGATCCGACAGCGCCACCGAGGCCCCACCCGGCTGATCGAAGATGAAGCCGTCCTCCAGCGTGGCCTGACTGCCGTCCGGGTTGGTGACCTGGATGTCGACCGTGCCGCGCAGGCCGCGCGGCGTGTACACCTCGAGCCGGTTCAGCCCGAGCACGCGCGTGCGCAGCGCCGGGACACCTCCGAAGCGGACCTGGACCGTTCCCGTCGAAGAGAACCCCGTGCCCGACAAGATGACGCGCGTGCCCCCCGAGGCGGGGCCGCGCCCCGGAGCTGCCGCCAGCACGGACAGCGGCTGCGTAAAGAGGAAGGCGCCGAGGCGCCGCGCCACACTGCCCGAGGGATTGGTCACCTCCAGCGTCGCGGCTCCGGCGGTGTTGGCGGCCGTGCGAGCCGTGAGCTGCGTCCCGTCCTCGGACACCGTCACCTGCGTGGCCGGCACGCCGCCGAAGCGCACCGTGGCCCCCGGCTCGAAGCCCGTGCCCGTCACCGTCACCAGCGTACCCCCGGCCGCGGGGCCCTCGCGCGGCGTGAGCCCTGAGATGGACACGGGCATGGCCGCGCTGCTGCTGGCGGTGGAGAACTCCAGGTAGAAGGGCCCGGCCATCTCCGCCCGCGTGAGCGCATCCGTCAGCTGATCGGCCACCACTCGGTAGGTCGTCGAGGGCGCGAGCGGCTGGGCGGGCAGCAGCAGCACCGTGCGCCCCAAGGTCTGGATCTCCGCGGGCTCCACCACGCCGTTGACCGAGCCATCCTGGCGAATGAGGCGCACCGTCTGCGGCGAGGCTCCGGCCACCTCGCGGTTGAACTCGAGCCGCAGCGGCGTGGAGGGCGGCACCTCGGTGTCCCCATCCGCGGGCTGGCTGCGCATCCCCATGAGGAAGGGCATCCGCACCACCGCCAAACCATCCGAGCCCAGGGCCAGCGTGGGATCCGCCACGACCTCGCCCTTCTTGGTCAGCAAGGCGGAGATGGAGATCACCGCGACATCCCGCTCCACGGCGACCCCTCCAAAGCGGGCCGCGGGGTAGAGATCCACGGCATCGACCGCTCGCGGACGCGAGGGGTCCGCGCTCAGGGAGACCTCCAGCTTGCCCGAGCCAGAGTTCCCGGGCCGAGACACCTCTGTCCCCGCGGCGCCCACGTGGGGGCCTACCGCCACGGTGACGGGAGTACCCCCCACGAGCGACGACATGCCCACGAGGTTCCGAGGCCACGTGGGCGGCGAGAACGAGAGCGTCCGGATCTGCCCGTTGCCGAGCGTGAGTCCCCGGCGGCCCTGGAGCGCCATCGGCCCGAGATCGGACGCCTCGCCCACCACCTCGATCCCCGGAGTGGCCAGATCCAGCACCAGCGTGAACGTGCCGGCGTTCGTGCCTGCCCTCACCAGCGCGTAGCGGCCCGAGGCCGCCACGTCCACCACGTTCACCGCGCGAACCTCGCCCCTCACCCGCATGCTCTGGATCGAGCCCGTGAGCACCGGCCGCAGCGGATCGGCCACCGAGAAGACAGCCAGTCCGCCCGCGCCCGCGGCCACCAGCGCCAGATCATCCGCCACCGCCACCGCGCGAGCGGTCCCCTCGAAGGGCACCGCGGTCACCATCCTCGGGGCCTGCAGCACCGACGCATCCACCACCAGCAGCGAGGGCCCACCCTCCCCCACCACATCCACGTAGGGCAGTTCCGCGGCATCCGCCGCGACGTAGGCCGTCGTGCCCCGTACCGCGAGCGCGCGCGGCTGGTAGGGCGGCGCGATGGACACACCGCTCCGCACGGCGGCGTTGTCCGGATCGCTCACGTCCACCAGCGTCACCGCCGCCTGGATGCTGTCCTGGAGCAGCTCCTCGGGGGAGTGGGCTTGGAGGGCGGCCGTGCCGTCGCTCAGCAACCAGGCCAGGCCGCCCTGCATCACCACGGCGCGCGGGACGCCTTGTGGCAGCTTCTCCGCCGGGCGGATGGGGCCGTCATATTGAGGATCCGGGATGTGGCGCCCCAGCACCCGGGAGACGACGAGGTTCGAGTAGAGGAAGGCATCCGGCTTCACCACGTACCGGCCATCCGGGTTGTCCACCCGCACATCCACCGTGCCGAAGTGTCCGGGAGGTGTGCGCAGGGAGATGCGGCCCGGCGAGAGCACGCGCACGTCCGTGGCGGGCACCCCGTCGAAGCGCACGGTGGCGCCGCGCTGGAAGCCCGAGCCGGACAGCTCCACGAGATTGCCACCCGCGAGGCTGCCGGTGGCCGGCACCACCATGCTCACGTCGAGGATCTGGAGGTAGAGGAAGCCGCCGAGCAGCGAGCCCTCCAGCCCGTTGGGGTTCACCACCGTCACCACGACGGCCCCCTCCAGGTTGGGAGGCGTGACGGCATCGAGGCTGCGGCCATCCGCGGCCACCTGCACCTGCGTGGCCTCCTGGCCGGAGAAGAGCACTCGGGCGCCAGGAGCGAAGTGGAGGCCCCACACCCTCACGCGTGTACCGCCGTCCACTGGGCCCGCGGGCGGCTGCACATCCGCGACCTGGGGAGGCAGGCCGTCCACTGGGCTCGTGCGGAAGCGCGAGACGAAGCGCTCGCCCAGCGTCACCCCGCCCTCGCCCGTGACGGTGGGGAGCACCGTGAGGAAGATCTCCGTGTTCGTGGGCAGCGGCGCCCGAGGTGCCACGAGGATGCGCGTCTCATTCACCGTCACCGTGGCGGGCACCACCGGCCCGAGCACGGCGTCCTGGGCTCGGAGCAACACTGTCTGCTCCGTCACCGAGGCCCCCTGCAACAGCCGGGAGAACGTCACCGTCACCTGAGCCGTGGGAGGCACCTGCCCCGTGCCATCCACAGGGGACACGTCCGTCACCGCCAGCCGAGGGAGCGTGAAGGCCCCCATCGCCGAGTCCCCGAGCAGCGCCACCGGCCGCCCCTGGCTGAAGAGCACATCCCGAGCGCCCGGCAGGTTCGCCCGGACGAAAGTGGAGGCGGCCCCATCCGCCTTCACCGTCGAGGCGGAGAGGATCCCCTTCACGGGCTCCGCGTCCTGATCGGTGATCGCGGTGGTCACCAGCGCCACGCCTCCGGAGACGGCGACGTCCGTCACCTCGCTGGCCAGCAGGTCCGGGCGGCGCGGCGCGTGCGAGAGCAGCGACATCAGCCGGGGCTGCGCGGGACGGGAGAGATCCACCACCGCCAGAGGCGCCTGGGCGTTCGAGCACCCCACGTATGCGCGCGAGCCCACGACTTCTACCCGGTTCGCCTCACCGGGCAGCGCGACGAAGCCCAGCTCGCGCAGATACGGATCGCGCACGTCCAGCACGCGCAGGCCTCCGGAGCCTGCGGCCACCAACAGCCACTGGTCCGTCACCGCCACGCCCCGCGCCGGACCCACCGTGGGACGGGTGAAAGCCCGCTGAGGCGCGTCCGGATTGCCCAGCTCCAGCACCGCCACGCCCGAAGTTCCGTTGGCCACGAAGGCCAACCGGTCCCTCGCCACCACCTGGTGCACGTCGTCGCTGGGCAGATCCACCACTCCCCTCAGCCGGGGCACGGCGGTGTTGGACAGATCCACCACCTGCAGCTGCGCGGGGATCGTCTTCTTGCCCACAGGATCGAAGACGGGGCCCATCGCCACGAGCGCCAGCCGTCCCAGCAACGTCTGGCTCACCGGAGAGCCCGTCACCTTCACAGTCCCCAGCGGCGCCAGCCCGTTCAGGTCCAGCCGGGCCAGTGCCAGTCGGCCCTCATCCCGCTTCACCGTGTCGTTGGGCGGGGGCAGGGGCACGTCCTTCAGCAGAGCCCCATGAATGACGAGGCCCTCGCCATCCGCCGCCATCCCGGCCTGCCGCCGCGCGTAGGGCTCCACCACCAGCTCCACCGCGGGCTCGGGGCGCATGCCCAGCTCGACGGTGACAGGCTCGGCACGGCCCACGTTCTGGGACGGATCCGTGGCCTCTGCGGTGAGCGTGCGCGTCTGTCCCGCGGCACCCGAGGGAGGCAGCCATGTGCCGTAATACAGCGGCCGGTTGGAGGGCCCCGGCCTCGGCACGGTCGACGGTGGCCCCACCTGCTGCCCATCCACCAGGAAGCGCACCCCCACCACGGCGGACTCGTCCAGGGCCGCGGCCGTCCACTCCACAGGCTCGGCCTCGGTGACGAGCTCCCACACCATGGGATCGACGAGCTGGGTCTCCGGCGGCACCGTGTCGCGCACCGTGCCCACGACGACCGGCGCGGACTCCGTCTCCTGGTTGGCCGAGTCCACCGCCACCGCCGTGATCCGCAGCAGCCGGTTGCCGCTGCCCACCGGTGGGCTGTAGCTCGTGGCAAAGAGGTTGGGCGAACCGGGGATGCCCGCAGGCGTGGTGGCCACGTGCACCTTGCGCCCGTCCACGAAGAAGGCCACCTGCTTGATGGGGCCTTCCACGTCCGTGGCCTCCACCTCCAGACGCAGGCGCTGGCCCTCGAAGATCGCCTCGCCCGCCAGGGGCTTCCGAACCGCCACGGTGGGAGGTGTGTCCGGCACCACCAGCGCCTGCACGGGGACGGACCACGCTTCATGGCCCGCCAGATCCATGGCTCGGCCCCGGATCGTCAGCACCTTGCCCACATCGGCCTCGGTGGCCGCGTAGCGGAACTCGTAAGGCAACTGGTAGCGCCGGGCCACCTCGCTCAAGGCCGCCGGATCCGATCCCACATGGAAGCCAATCTCGGTGACGGCCACGTCATCGCTGGCCTGGGCGCGCAGCAGCGCGGGGTTGCCCACCACGAGCCGCGTCGGCGCAATCACCGAGACGGACGGAGGCTCGTCCTCCGCGATCTCCAGGCGGCGCGTCTCCACGGTCTGGTTGCCAGAGGGATCCCGAGCGATGGCGGAGAACACCAGCGCCTGCCCTCCCCCCTGCGCCGGGACGTGGTACGTCATCCGGAACGGCGGCGTGGGCATGATGGCCAGCGGCTGATCATTGAGGCGCAGCTCCAGGCTGTTGACGGCGACGTCGTCTCGCGCGTCCACCTCCAGCTCCACCACCGAGCCCTCCAGGGCCTGCGAGCCCGCGGCAGGGCGCAACCACGCCACCGTGGGGCGCGAGGTGTCCGCCACCGCCAGGGCCGTCACCTCGGGGGCCACGGACTCGTGTCCGGCCGAGTCCCGGGCCCGAGCGACGATGCGCAGCGTCCTCCCCGCCGAGCCCGGAGGCAACGGAACGCGGAAGGAGTACGGCAGGTTGGAGGCCACCAGGCGCAGTGGGCCCGCGAGCCCGCCCTCCACCAGCACCTCCACGCTGCGGATGGCCACGTCGTCCTGCGCCGCCACCACCAGCGCGAAGTCCCGGCCCTCCGTGAGCCGAGCCTCCGGACGAGGCTGCGCCACGGCGACAGTGGGCGCCAGATCGTCGCGCAGCGGCAGGATCACCACCTGGCTGCCCACCTGATGGCCTCCCGAGTCCACCGCCACCGCGCGCAGCCGGAGCTCGCCCGCGCGATCCGGGACCGGCACATGGAAGGAGAAAGGCGGCGCGTGCAGCGTGACGGGCAGCGGCGTGCCATCCACCTCCAGGCGCACGTTGCCCACGGCCACGTCATCCTCGGCCATCACCGACACGGTGATCGTGCTGTTGGCGACTGCCGGAGTGCCATCCGCGGGCGAGAGGATGGAGACCCCAGGCGGCTGGTCCTGGATGATCTCGATGGGCTGGATGACGAAGTCGGCGGGGGCCGTCCAGTTGCCACTGATGTCCCGGGCGCGCGCGGCGACGAAGTACGGCACCGGCACCGTGGAGCCGAGCTGCGCCAGCGTGGGCACCGTGAACGCGTACTGCACCAGGGGCGCGTACACATCAAAGGGTGAGCCCGGCACGGCGTTCGTGGGCGGGAAGCCGCCTGCGGTGTGCACCACGCGCAGCTCGGAGGCGCTAGGCCCCGCGAGGATCTCCACCCGATCCACCAGCACGTTGTCGCGGGCGGACACCTCCACGAGCACGGAGGTGCCCTCCACCACGTTGCGCCCCAGCACGGGCCGCAGCACCTCCACGAGCGGGGTCGCCACGTCCGCCTCGATGCGGAGCGGCTGATCGAGCACCGTCTCGTGCCCCTCCTTATCTGCGGCGATGGTGCGCAGTTGGAGCGCCGCGTCCGTGCGCCCGGGCACCAGCGCCACGAACCCGGGCGGCAGCTTCACCTGACCCCGGTAGTGCCGGAGGCGCTGCAGATCCTGGTCCTCGGGGGGCAGGGAGGCCACGGCCTGCCGGAGCGCGGGATCGGCGACGACCACCGCCCCGCTCTGCGGATCCAGGTTCCACGCAATGGGCTCTCCCCGGGTGAGGATCAGCGCGGGCTGGCCGTTGATGAACAGCTGCACATGGTCGACCCCGGTGTCGTCCACGGCCACGGCGTCGAAGAGGAGCTGAATGCTGCCCTCGGCGATGGTAGCGCCAGGGGTAGGCGCGGCCAGCGCCAGCGCGGGAGGCCGGGGCCTCCGGGACTCGATGAGCAGCCGGGTCTGCCGCGTATGGCCCGCAGAGTCCGTGAGCGACACGAGCAGCACCACGGGGGCGCCGTCCCGGCCCACGGGCGGAGTGAACGTCACCTGCCGCCCGGCCGTCAGCGGCGCGCCCGTGAAGGACTCCTCCTTCACCACTTGATCGCCGAACTGGACGCGCATGGAGGCCAGGCCCGCGTCATCCTCCAGCAGCATCCCCAGCGTGGCGGGGACGCCCTGCAGCATCACGACGTAGCCGCTGTCCAGCTCGGTGCGGGTGAACGACTCCACCGCGGAGGTCAACGACTGGAACGTCACCGACGGCGCCACATCGGGGATGACACGCACATAGGCTGTGTCCGACGCCGTGGCATTGCCCGCCCCATCCCGCGCCACCACCGACAGCGCGGCCGGGTACCCCGAGGCCGGCAGCGGCAGGGAGAGTGAGAACCGGTGCGCCTGAGGCGATCCGGACGGCCCGGGTCCCACGCGCATCACCTGGCGCGACTGCCCATCCACCCACAGCTCCAGCTGATCCAGACGCGCGTTGTCCTGGGCGCTCACCTGGACCTCGAAGACAGTGTCCTCCACCACCGACGCGCCGTTGCCGGGGGAGACGATGGAGGCCGTGGGCGGGTCCGTGTCCGTGCGCGCGACGATCGGGATCGCCACGCGGCCCACGAGCCCGGCCACATCCTCGGCCAGCACGGTTAGCTGGGAGTCCCGCGGCGCCTGCCCCCGAGGCAGCCACACCGCTTCGTCGATCCGCTTCACCTGTCCGGGCCGGGAGGGCGCCACCCCCGTGTTCCACCGCTGCACCGCCACGCGCTCGCCGGCAGCCTCAGCACGGAGCTGGAGCTGCGGCGTGCCCCACCCGCGCAGGCCCAGCCGGGTCACCGCCAGTTCCTCGGCGTTCGCGGACGCCTTGGACAACTGGATGTCCACCTCCTCCATCTCGATGTCTTGGGAGGGGAACGACAGATCCGCGGAGAAGGCAGGCGCGGAGAGCGTGACGCTGCCCACGCCGTCGGGGAATGCGGAGCGGAACGACTGGAGCGCAGTGCTGCCCTCGTGCCCTGGCTTCACGACGTAGCGGAAGCGCACCTGGGCCAAGGCACCGTGCCCCGCGGGAGAAGGCTCCACGTTCAGCCGCAGACGGCCCGGTGCGGTAGTGCCCGTCCCCTGCCCCTCCCCTGGCGGAGAGATCAGCAGCCGCCCCTCCAGGGCCTCGACGGAGAAGCCAGGCCCATCGCCCGGGATCAGCGTGGCGCTCGGGACGCCCAGTCCCTCATGCGCCGCGGTCGCCGTCACCTCGAAGCTGCCGATGCCCGGCACGGCCACCGCCGAGGTGGACAGCACCCTCAGCCCTCGCCGGACGCCCACGTCATCGCTCACGTCCACCTGGACGGGCTCGGTGCCTTCCTCCGTGAGAGCCGCGCGCGCCGTGGGGCTCACCACCAGGATCTGCGGAGGCCCATCTGGCGTCAGCTCGCAAGTGCGACTCACCACGCCAGTGTGCTGGGCTCCATCCGTGACGCGGGCCAGGAAGGTGACGGTCCGGCGGCCGCCCGTCCCGAGCGGCGGGAACTGAAAGGGGATCTCCTCCTGCCAGTTCCGAGGCGAGCGCTCCGGAGGGTTTCGGATCGTCACGGGCTGGCCCTCGAAGGTGACCGAAGCCTCCCGGATCGACACGTCATCCGTGGCGGAGACCCGCAGCTTCATGGGCGCTCCGGCCACGCACGTGCGCTCATCCGGGCCTCCCTCCAGCGTCAGGGTCACCCGAGGCGGTGCCAGATCCTGCACCTCGAGGATCTCGAAGGACAGTGCCGGGGTGGTGGTGGCATTCCCGCCCGCGTCATAGGCCCGGGCCGCCAGCGTGTGGAGCCCCACCGAGTACTGCGCCAGGCTCGCCGTCCCCGCGAAGGTGCCCAGGTAGCGGCGGCTGACGATGATCTGCCCCGGCATCACCGGATCCTGGACACGCACCTCCTCGAAGCGCTCGTTCTGAGGACCCAGCGGCTCACGTCCATTCACGACGGGCAGCTCTTGCCCATCCACCACCGCCGCGACGCGCACCACGCGCACGTCGTCCTCCACCTCCACGCGCAGCGAGAAGGCGCCGCCTTCGTTCACCCGGAGGTGGCCGGTGGCGGGAGGCAGCGGTGAGATCATCAGCGCCGAGGGCGGCTCGAGGTCCCTCGCCACGTTCAGCATCACCGTGGCCACACCGGACTGACCGGCCGTGTCGCGCGCCTCGGCGCCCACGGTGGGAGGCTCACCCCGGAAGATGGAGGGCGCGCGGACGGTAAGCGCCTGAGGCCGGGAGACATCCAGCAGCGGCCCGGACTGGGCCAACGTCCCCTGCCTGCGGCCACCGGACAGGCCCACGAGCCCGATGACGCCCTCGTCATCCGCCACCGTCACCACGAGCCGGACGTCCTCTCCCTCCTTATAGAAGCTGTTGGGGGCCGGAGAGGTGAGCGAGACAGCGGGCGCCTCATCCCTGCGGGCGCGAACCTCCAGCAAGCGCTCGCGCGTGAGGCCCGAGGTGTCCGTGGCCACCGCCTTGAATGCCAGCGTGTGACCGGCCGCCCCCGCGGGAATGGGCACCTGCCAGCGGAAGAGGCGGTAGAGCCCATCCACCACGCCGCCGCTCTGGGTGCCCACCGTCTGCCCGTCCAGTTCCAACCGGACATCGCGCACGCCCACGTCGTCACTGGCCGCCACCTCCACGGACAGGTTCCGCCCGGCGAAGGTGAAGCTGCCCTCGGACGGAGAGCGGAAGGCCACCAGCGGCGGCTCACGATCCTCGCTGACCTGGACGGCCACCTCCGCGGAGCTGCTGCGCCCTCCAGCATCCGAGGCCACGGCCCGCAGGTGGAGCGTCCGGGCGGGTCCCGTCACGGTGATCGTGCACCGGTAGGGCGGGAGCGTGGCGCGGCACGAAGAGTTCCCGTCCGCGAAGAACTCCACGGAAGAGACGGCCACATCGTCATCGGCCTCGGCGATCAACTCCAGCGGCGTGCCGATGGTGGCCCGCGTGTTGGCCGCGGGGAGCACGAAGCGCACGGTGGGCGGCGCATCGGGCAGCACCTTGACGAGCACCTCGGGCGCCGAGCCCACGTTCCCCGAGGCGTCATACGCGCGCGCTCCCAGCCGGATCTGCTGGCGGCCCATGAGCTGGGCGGAGCGCACCAGGGTGTGCGTGAGGAAGGAGCCCAGCTGGGTTCCGTTGGGCCCGGGGTCATCGTCGGTGGCCAGCACCTCCCCTTCCAGCAGCACCTCCACCTTCTTGACGGTGGCATCGTCCTGTCCCGCCACGGACACCACCAGATCCTGTGTCTCCGGCACCTCCGCCAGCGGGCGCGGCACCACGAGGGAGATGCTGGGGCGCGTGGTGTCGCTGACGACGAAGAGCTCTCCGCTGGCCTGGGCCTCGTTGCCCGTGGAGTCCCGCGCGGTGGCCTGAAGCTGGAGCGTGCTCCCGGCGGCCGACGTGGGGACGGACCAGGAGGTGCGGTACGGAGGCGAGCGCGACGCCCCCACGGGAACGCCGTTCACGCGCCAGGTCACCTCGACAGGCCCCGCGCTGTCATCCACCACCGAGGCCGTGAGGAACTGCGTCGTGCCCGCGAGCACCTGGCTGCCGGGCGGTGGCGTCTGGAGGGAGATCTGAGGAGGCGCATCCGCGACGACAGAGGCCTCCAGTGAGGCGCGGCTCTCGTGGTCCCCCACATCCCGGGCCATGAACTGCAGCCGCACGAGCCGGCCGATGCTGGAGACGGGAGGCGTCCAGGAGATCGAGAAGGGCGCGGAGCCCGCGCGGGTGCCCCCGAGCCCCTCGCCTACCAGCCGCGTGCTGCTCACCTGGGCACCATCCACCAACAGGGAGAGCTCCACCCCGAGCGTCACGGTGTCGTCCTCGACAAGGCCCGTGAGCTGCACGGGGCGGCCCGCAGTGGCTTGCACCCGAGGCCCCGAGGGACTCCGGAGGGTGACGAGCGGCGGCCCATCCCGCGCGATCCGAACCAGGATGGTGGCCCCGCGAGCCGTGGCACCCCGGGCATCCACAGCCTCGGCGTACAGCGCCACGACCGTGCCGGCGGTGCCCGCGCGCGGCACATAGCTCAGCTCCCACAGCGGCACGGCGACGTACTCAGGCGGCTCGGTGGGATCCTCCTCCAGGTTGCGCATCTCGACGCGCGGCGTGCGAACCGTGCCGAGGAGCGCCCCATCCGCGTAGTAGCGGACGAGCTGGAAGTCCTGTGGAGAGAGCGTGCCACTGCGCGCGTCCCCACTGGTGAGGCTCACCGTGTGGGGCAGTCCCTCCAGCAGCAGCGCACCCGGCAGGGGCGTCTCATAGACGATCGTCTTCGAGCTGGCGCCCTGCCCGGGCTGCACCTTCAAGGTGACGTCCGTGGCCCGGGTCCGCGAGCCATGCGAGTCCACCGCCACCGCCCCGATCACCATCTCTCCGCCCGCGACGGGAGGGGCGCGCAGCTTGATCGTGAAGGGAGGGGCCGTCAGCCGCGTGGTGACCACCCCGTTGACAAGGAACTCCACGAAGGCCAGCGCGACATCGTCCTGGGCGCGAGCCTTGAGCTCGAAGTCGGCACCCTCCACCACCTGAGATGGCGCGGAGAGGCTGATCTCGGGAGGCCCATCCTGCACCTCCACGACGCGCAGGGCGGAGTAGCCGGCGTTGCGGGCCTCCACGCGTGCGGTGCCCGGGCGCAGGCCCACCGCGCGCCCATCCGAGTGGACGGTGAGCACGCTGGGATCCAGGCTGCTCCAGGTGGTGCCCAGCGTGCGGGAGGACAGATCCACCCGGCGCCCGTCGCTCAGCACGCCCTCCAGGCCCAGCCGGATCGAGCCTCCCACGCGCGGAATGACGGGAGCCTCCGGCATCACCTCCAGCCGCTCCACCACCGCCGAGGAGTCCACCACCACATGCGCGGTGGCGGTGTAGCCCGCGTAGGAGATCTCGATGTCCGTCTCGCCATTGGCGCGAGCGACCACCTGACCATCCTCGGTGACGGAGGCCACGCCCTCGTCCAGCGAGCGGTACTGCACGCCCCGGTGCGCACCGGACAGATCCACCTCACCCGCGATGGCGAAGCTGCCCGCTACCTGCAGGGGCACGCGCTGGCCGAAGCCCTCGGAGAGCAGCAGCGGCGAGGGCTCCACGGACACACCCACCACGGGATCGAACGCGGTGGCCTGGGTGAACTCGACGGCCGAGGTGTGCACCGTGCGGCCGAAGGCATCCCTCAGCGCCACATCCGCGATCACCACGCCGTCATGAGGGATCGGCGCGGTGCCCAGGGGAACAGCAAAGACGATGCGGCCCGGCGTAGCGGTGGAGGGCCGGGCCAGGAGGCGGCGGGCCTGGACAAAGGAGACGGGCTCGACGTCCTCGAGGCTGCCCTGGACGCGGCGAAGCTCCTCGGCGGAGGCGCCCACCACGGAGGCCTCGGCAGCCACCGCGTTCCCCGCGTAGGCCAGCTCCAGGATGATCGTCTGGTTGTCGAGATCGGCCCGCACACGGAGGGGCGTTGGGCCAAAGCGAGGCGGCGGGGCCGCGGCATCGAAGCGCGTGGTGAGAGAGGTGTCCTCTCCGTCTCCCACAGGCCGGGCGACCACCTCCAGCACGCCATCCTCCGGGAACGGCTGGGAGAACGTCACGAGCGTATGGAAGGACACGGCCCCGGCCTGATCCCGATCCACCACCACGTTGGCCAGCGAGGCGAAGGATCCCCGGGACGCGGACTGGCCCGTGACCGAGATCAGCACCTGCTCCGCGGGCCCCTGGACTTCGACCCCCACCTCCGCGGTCGTAGCGCCCGGCCTCAGGGGAACGAGGGGAAAGGCCGCGGTCACCGTGGCGGACCACGCCGTGAGCGGCAGCACCAGCGCGAGCAGCGCGGCGGCACGCAGCATGCGTCCACCCGGTAAGCTCATGGGGCCTCCCGGGATTCCACGAGCTCGACACCGGCCTCCTGGCGCAGCCGCTCCAGAAGCGCATCGAACATCTGCCGCTTGTGCGCGGGAGCGAAGCGGCCTTCCACCTCGGCGCGGACCTCCTCGAAGGTGGGCACGCGCGGCGGCTTACGCTCCAGGAGCGTGAGCACCGCGAAGCCCTCGCGCAGGGCCACCACCGCGGACACAGCGCCTGGGCGCTCCAGGGCGAAAGCGGCCTGCTCCAGGGAAGGCTCGAGCCCGCCTCCACGGACCACCAGCCCGAGCTCTCCGCCCTTCATCCGCTCGGGGCCTTCACCCTCCGGGGCCACCTTCGCCAGGGACTCGCCGCGCCGCAGCCGCGCTGCCGCCGCCTCCACCTTTTGCCGGGCCCGGGTGCGCTCCGCTTCGGAGGCCTTCGCGCCCACGTTCACGAGGATACGGCCCACCCTCACCTGCTCCGGCCGGGCCAGCTCCGCGCGGTGCGAGTCGAACCAGGCTCGGAGCTCCTGCTCCGAGGGCTTCCCGGCGGCGGCCTCTTCCTGGGCCAGCAGCGCCTGCACCGCCAGCCGCTCCTCCAACTCGCGCACCTGACGGCGGAGCTCGGGATCCTCGGTCAGCTTCCGGCGCTGGGCCTCGCGCACCAGGAGGCGCTTGTCGATCAGCGAGCGGGCGAACTCACGGCGGCCGGCGGGAGTCTCGAACTGCTCCCGGAGCGCGGGGGGCAGCCGCGCCGCCTCGCGCGAGACCTCCTCGGCCGTGAGGACCTCGGCTCCTGCGAAGCGGCCCACGACGGTGCCCACGGGACGGCCCGCGTCGGCCCCAGCCGTGCTGGGAGCCTCGGAGGTACAGGCCGCCACGATGACGATCAGGCACCCGAGACAGCGCCGCACACAACCTCCCGTAGCCACAGGCTCCTTCCACGCCTCCTATGACCGGAAGTGAAGACCCTAGGACTTCCCGTTGTATGTTGGCTACAGGTAAATGCCTCGCTGGATCCGGTCCGCGAGATCAGCGATGGGAGCGACATGACGGAGCGCGTGTTCCTGGCCTGCTGCGTGCTGGGCCTGGTGGGGGGCCTGGGGTGCCGTGGGCAGGAGAAGGATCGTCCCGCGGAGCCCGTGGTGGCCACGGTGGGGACCTCGGCGATCACGGCGGAGGAGTACAAGCAGCGGCTGGACGAGCAGGCGCCCTTCATCCGAGGCCGCTACACCACGGTGGAGCGGAAGCAGGAGTTCCTGGACGGGATGATCCAGTTCGAGGTGCTGGCGCAGGAGGCGGAGCGCCGAGGCCTGGACAAGGACGCCGAGGTCCAGCAGGCACTGCGCAAGCTGATCGTCCAACGGCTGGTCAAGCAGGTGACGGAGGAGATGAAGCCTCCGTCCGAGGCGGAGGTGCGCCAGTACTACGAGGAGCACCGGGCTGAGTTCGTCCGGCCGGAGCAGGTGCGGATGAGCCACATCTTCCTGGCGGCGGCGGCGGGAGACGCCCGGCGGCCGCAAGTGAAGGCGGAGGCGCTGGCGCTGCTGGCGAAGGTGCGCGCGCCCACCGGAGCTCCGGGCCAGGACGGCTTCGAGGCGCTGGCACGAGAGCGCTCGGATGATGCGGCCAGCAAGGCGCAGGGTGGAGATCTGGGCCCGAGGACAGCGGAGGAGCTGTCGCAAGCGTGGGGAACGGCACTGGCGCAGGCGGCCTTCACGCTCCAGTCGCCGCAGGAAGTGGGGCCGCTGGTGGAGACGGAGAGAGGCTTCCACCTCCTCAAGCTGACGCTGCGTCAGGCGGGCTTGAACAACCCGCTGGAGTCGGTGAAGGATCGCATCGCCACCCGGCTGCTGTCCGAGCGGCGCACGCAGGCCCTGGAGACGCTGGTCCACCAACTGCGCGAGCGTGCGCAGATCCACATCGACGAGAAAGTGCTGGCGGAGATCCAACCCGCGCCAGCGACGTCACCTTGAGCGAGAAGAGGTTCTATGGATCCGATGTTTCTGAAGGGCATCGAAGCCTATGAAGGCACCGGGCACTACGGGGAGCTGATCCGCCGGGCCCGCGAAGCGGGCAGGCCCTTCCCTCGCATCTGGCACCTGTTCGCATTCAAGCCCAAGGTCACGAATGCGCTGTCTGAGTTCACCCAGGAGGTCATGCGAGGGCCCTCGCCCCTGTCCGCGGGCATGCGCGAGCTGATTGCCGCCTTCACCTCGCGCGGCAACTTCTGTTTGTTTTGAACGAACTCTCACGCCGCGGTCGCGGCGAAGCTGCTGGGAGACGAGAAGAAGGTCGAGGCGGTCCTCGACGATCACCGCACGGCTCCGATCTCGGAGGCCGAACGGGCGTTGTTCACCTTCCTGGAGAAGGTGAACCTCTCGCCCGGGAAGATCCGCCAGGAGGACATGGACGCGGTGAAGGCCACCGGCTGGTCCGACGAGGCCATCTACGACGCCATCAACGTCTGCGCCCTGTTCAACTTCTACAACCGGTGGATCGACGCCACCGGCGTGGGGCACCACACGGCCGAGCTCTACCAGATAAGCGGCGAGCGCTTGGCGGAGGGCGGCTATGCCGGACCGCCGAGCTCGGGGGGAAACCCGAAGGGCTGACCCGGCGGGTACAAGCGCGGCTCAGGGACGCCCCTTGAGCCGCTCGAGGCTCTTCTCGGCGGCCTTGCGCTGCTGGGGCGTTCCCCCTTCCATCTCGAGGAAGTGCTGGTAGCGCTCCATCGCCTCCTTGGCGCGACCGGTGTCGCGGTAGACGTCCCCCAGGTTGAGCTGGATCGTCGCGCGGGCCGGGAAGGACTTCTCGCAGTCGAGCAATACCTCCTCGGCCTTCTTGAACTCCGTCAGCGTCCAGTACGCGAACCCGAGGTTGTTGCAGACGTCGGCGAAACCGGGGCTCTGGTAGTCCGCCCGCGCGTAGAGCTGCTCCCACATGGCGAGCGCCAGATCGCGCTTGCCGGACTTCCACAGCCCGAGCGCCTGGTCGTCGCTGGCCCCTGGTTCCTGCTCCCGCGCCAGCGAGCTCAGGCTGCTGTCTCCCGAGGGGTGTGCCTCCACGCTGAACTTCCCGCCCTTCCAGCTCACCGTGCTGGAGCAGTTCAGGTGCGTCGTCCCGGGTGCATAGAACTGGCGAATCTCCACGCCCTTCCCGCTCTGCTGCAGCTCCGCCACCGTGCCGAGCCCCTGGCACTCGTCCAGCGCGGTCCCGAGCGCCGCCACGAGCTTCCGCGTCATGGCCGTATCGATGGCCTTCTTCTGGGGGTCGAAGACGTAGAGGCGGGAGTCCATGCCCTTCTCGGAATCCGCCGCGTCCGCCCTGCGCCAGGAGGGCACCCATACGAGGACCCTCCCCGCGCCCGGCAGGGTCGCCGCCAACACAGCGCGCCCCGGTGCCGGAACGTCCTCCATGAGGGACTGCGCCAGCAAAGTGGGATGGAAGCCCTTTCGCGCCGTGTCCAGGTCCGGAGCCTCGGGCAGCCAGCAGTCCTCGGTGAGCCAACATGCCTTGGGAGGACAGCCCGAAGGCCCGCAGAGGGCCGTCACGCTGTCAGCGGCCCGGACCTCGATGGCTGAACGGCGGGCGTTCCAGGTGAACAGGCACGAGCCCTGGGGATCGGAGCTCGACTGGAGCACGACGCCCTGGGTGCCCAGAGGCATCAACAGGGGCATCTTCCGCTCGCTCACCTCCATGCAGCGCCCCGAGGCATCCGCCTGCTGGAGCGCCTCCTGGACGGCTTGGGTCTGCTTCGCGTCGAGCCTTCCCTTGCCATCGAGCACGACGAACTGCCCCGCCTCGGGGCCTCTTCCCTCGGGGCCTCGGGCGTAGCCGAGGAGAAACTTCGACGATGGGAGCTTCCACGCGAACCACAGAGGGCTGCTGACGAAGACCCGGATCTCGGCGAGCCCGAACACCCCTTCCGGAACAGGCTCCTCCTTGGGCTGAGCGCTCGCGGAGGCCCCCAGCGTCAACGCCGTCAGGAGCAGCAGGGCTCTCACGGGTCAGGATCCGGCAGCTCGCCCGCGGGCAGCTCTGGCTCCGGCCTTCTCGAAGGCGGCTCATTCTCGCGGCCCGTACGGTTCGTGCTGTCCGATGGCGCGTGGATGTCCGGGCCCCCTTCCACTGGCAGCGGCGGCCCCCCCCGGCGGTCCTTGGGCGACAGATCCTTCGCGAACTGCTCCGCCACCACATCCAGCAGCGAGGTGATGGCCTGGCGGAACAGATCCGGATCCTTGCCCACCTTGAGGGGATCCAGGTGCGGCTCCCCCGCTTCGATCTGATCCACCGAGAAAGACCGGCGCCACATCTCACTCCGGCCCGCCAGCCGGAACATGCGCCCATAGCCCTTCACGTACGCACCCGCGTGGCCATTGTCGCTGCGCATGCCGTAGTCCTGGATGACGAACTCCACCACCGTGTCCACGCCCAGCGGGAGCAACAGATCGTAGTCGGGGGCGTTCGCCGGCACCTCCTCCACCAGGAAGCTCTCCAGGGCCGAGGCCACTCGCGCCGGATCCACCGTGTTCGTCCACGGCCGCTCCTGCGGGAGCTGCTGGATCGTGCCGACACGCAGGCGCTCGGAGATCTCGAAGCGCGTCACCGCCTTCATGAGCTTGGCCTGGAGACGGCGATCGGCCTCCTTGGGCTCGAGCTTCTTGAGCTTGTCGCCGTACGCATCGTCCTCGCGGAAGACGAGGCTCTTGGGACCGGCCTCGATTTCAATGCGGGAGATGAAGGCGGGCTGGACCACACGGTCGAGCTCCGCACCGGACAGCCGCGAAGTGGCACAGCCCGAGAGCAACACCAGAACAGACAGGAACACGCATCGCGCCATTCCCCACACATACCTCAACGTGCCATGGGGTTGCAGCCCGGTGAACGGCTGCTAGCCTCGGGGTGTGAGCCCTCCCGCGTCGAATCCTCCCCCCAGTCGAAAGAAGAGGCTCGGCGAGATCCTCATGGACGCCGGCCTGTTGACCGAGACCCAGCTTCGCTCAGCCCTTGCCGAGCAGCGCAAGTGGGGCGGCAAGCTGGGCCATACGCTGGTGCAGATGGGCTTCGTGGACGAGAGCTCCATGGTCCACGCCCTCTCCCGCCAGCTGCACATCCCCGCGATGGAGCTGGACACCCTGACGCCGCCCGAGCACCTGCTCCAGCTCTTCCGGATCGATCTGGCCGAGCGCTACAGCGTCTTCCCCGTCGCCGTGGACGTGGCGCACAAGACGCTGACGCTGGCCAGCTCGGATCCGACGAACGTGGACGCGCTGCAGGAGCTGGCCTTCCACACCAACCAGAAGATCCAGGTGGTGGTGAGCAGCGCGTCGGCCATCGAGCGGGCCATCCGGAAGTACTACTACGGTGGCGCGTCTAACTCGACGGCCAACCCTGAGCAGTTCGGGTTCCGCGAGCCCACATACGAGTTCACCCCGCCACCCACACCCCGGCCCTCCTCGCATCGGGAGGCGGAGCTTCAGGAGCGCGTGGACGTCCTCACGCAGCAAGTGGCGGATCTGCAGCAGATGGTGGCCAACCAGGCCCGCTCGCTGAGCGCGCTCCTCGAGGTGCTGGAGACCCGAGGTGCCCTCTCACGCGAGGAATATTTCGCCCGGCTGCGTGGCGGACCGCGCTTCTAGACGAGCAGATCCTCGGCGCGCAGCTCGAACACCAGGGTGCCCGTGAGCGCCTCGGTGCGGCGCAGCCGCTGCTCGGAGAGCTCGGAGATGAGCACCAGGATCTGCGGGTGGGAGAGGATCAGCGCATCGAAGTCCTCGCGCGGCAGTCGCAGCAGCGAGGTGTGCCGCGTGGACATCACCGTCGCCGTGGCCGGTGTCTTCGAGAGCAGGGAGATCTCTCCGAACAGATCGCCCTCCTTCATCCGCGAGAGCACCTGATCGCCCTTGCGTGCCTCCACCTCGCCCGAGAGCACCACGTAGAGCCCGTCCGTCCGCTCGCCCTCGCGGACGATGATCTCGTTCTTCTTCACTTCGCGGGCCCGGAACTTCTCCACCAGCGTGCGGCGATCCTTCCGGCTGAACGGCTCGAAGAGCGCCGAGTGGCTCATCACGTTCGTCAGCATGCGCTCGCGGCAGAACTTCTTGAGCGCCTTCGCCAGCTGCGGGTGCTGGCGCGACAGTTCGGCCAGCACCGGCGCCGAGATCTCCAGCAGCATCGTGCCATCGACCGCGCTCTCCACCGCGGCCATGCGCGGCGCCCCCGACAAGAGCGCCATCTCGCCAAAGAAGGCCCCGCTGGTCAGCGCCGCGAGATCCTTGCGCTGCCCGTTCTCGTAGCGGAACACGCGCACGCTGCCTTCGCAGATGACGTAGAAGGCGTCACCGTGGCTGCCCTGCTCGAAGACGTGCGCCCCCTGCGAGAAGTGGCGCAGCGGGCACCTCTCGAACAGATCGATGAAGGCCTCGCGCGGCAGGTCCGAGAAGAGCGGGATGGTCGGCAGGGCGTTCGGAGAAGGCGTCTCCTCCACCTCGTCCGTGAGGATGATCTCTTCCTCTTCCTCCTGCGGAGGCACGAGGCCGGACGCGGCGCGCTGCTTCATTCCTGCGAGCGCCGCCTCCTCCACCGCGTGGAGCAGCGTGTCCTCTTCCAGTTCCAGCTCCGTGAACGCATTGGGGCTCGCGGGCACCTGGCCGGGTGGCACCACGGCGGACCGTCCTGGCGCGGGCGTCACGGACATATCGGCCGTTCCGCCCTCCCCGCTCCGGCGAGGCCGAAGTCCCGGCGGTGCGGCGCTGGCAGGAGCCGGTGCGGTGGAAGGCAGTGGAGGCTGCGCCTGAGCCAGAGTCTCGCTCGCGGAAGCAGTCCCCGAGGACGTCGCGGAGATCAGCGGCTCACTGATGGCAGACCAGGAGAGCTTCTTTGTTCCCATGCCCACGTCCACCTCGAGGGCGGTCTCGTCGGGCGAAGACACAGCGCTCACGGGAACCGGAGCGGTCTCGGCAGGCCTTGAGGGAGAAGCTTGAGTGGATGCGGCGACGGGCGGACGCTGCATGGAGCTACGCAGAGCCAGGCCCGGAGGCGCGGCAGGCACCGAAGGCCCTACAAGCTCGGCAGCACGAGGCGCATCCACGGCTTGAGGCGCAGGAGCCGCGGCGGGAGGCGTTGGCTGGACCTGAGGCGCGGGTACCGCAGCAGCCGGAGCGGGCGGCTGCGCACGAAGCGCGGGCTGTGGCGGAAGCGGTGCCCCCCCGCCAGCCGCGGGAGCGGGCGGCTGTGACTGGGCCGCAATGGCCGCCACGGCACTCGGAGCCAGCGGCAGTGGAGTAAGCGGCACACCCTGGACGACGGCGATCTCCTCCTCCTCTTCGGGGAGCGCTTCGACGGCCGAGCCGGTCACCGCAGACGGAGCCGACGGTGGCGGCGGGATGATGGCCCTCTGAGGGGAGGCCATCGCGGGAGCAGGAGCGGGCGGGGCCTCGTCCTCCTCGGGGAGCTCGAGCGGCGCCACAGCCGGCCCCATCGAGGTGCCCATGTGCTCGGTGAAGGTGGGCAGCTCTACCTGGCGCGGGGGCCTCGCGGGCTGCTGCGGCGCCCCGTTGCCTCCCGCGCTCTTGCGTGCGTACAGGTCCGCGAGCATCTGCTGGATGCCCTTGTGGGCCGGGTCCAGCTCCAGGATCAGCTTGCTGGCCGCGATGGCGCGCGGCAGGAAACCCTCTCGCGCGAAGCCCGTGGCAGCCAGCTGGTAGGCCGAGATAGCGCGGTCCTTCTGACCGGCCTTGGCCCACGCGTCTCCCATGCGCAGGCGGGCCTGGTAGTCCTTGGGCTCGCCCTTGCAATACTCCTCGTAGAACTCCGCGGCTTTGGAGAAGCGGCCCTTGGCAAAGGCCTCGGTGGCCTTGTCCCTGAGCTTGCGCATCTCCATATCAGCGAGCCCCCTCCGCCGCGGTGCCGTTCTTCGCCAGCGCCGCGCTGGCCGCATCGCGGACCCTCCGATAATAGTCGCTCTTGAGGGCGTCGAGCGCCTCCCCCTGCGCCGGAGTGCCGATCTTCTGCAGCGCCGAGGCCGCCGCGAACCGGACCTCCGGCTGGTCGTGGTACAGGTCCCGGGCCACCACCTCGGCAGCCTGGGTGTCGCCGATCTCGCCCAGCGCCAGCAGCACCTCGCGGCGCGCCACGCTCGCGGGCTCATCCAGCGCCTTGGAGAGCGTGGGCACCGCGTCCTTGGCCTTCAACCTGCCGAGGACGCTGGCCGCCAGCACCGCCTCCGCTCCGCCCTCGCGAACCACCGCCTGCAGCGCCTCCGAGGCCGAGGCCGGAGCCCCGAACTGGTTCAGCGCGTCGAGCAGCACCAGCTTCTCGCTGGCGAACTGCGGCAGCATGGACACCAGCACGGCCTGCCCGGCCTCGCCCTGCTGCGCGAGCGCCTCAGCCAGCGCCTTCTGGAGATCCCTCTCGGCCTCGTACATGCCACCCTTCGCGGCCTCCACACCCTCGGGTCCCAGCCGGGCCAGCCCGACCAGGCCCGCGGTGCGCAGCGTCACGTTGGGGTCGCCCGCATAGCCCTTGAGCAGCTCGAGCGCCCCAGGCGCCTTCACCGCTCCAAGCGCGCGCAGCACTGCGGCCAGCGGCTGGAGGCTCAGCGGCTCCACATCGTCATAGAGCTCCGTGGGCACGCGCGGCTGGACGAGCACGCGGCCCGCCTCGCGAGCACGCTGGGCATTGAGGGCCCGGACCCGCTCGAAGAGCTGAACCTGCTTGGAGCCCTTGGCCCCGTCCTTGTGGCCCTGCGAGTCCTCCGACTCGGCGGCGGGCGCGGAGGGATCGAAGCCGGAGCCGTAGACCTGAGGCAGCGCCGCCGTCACCCAGTCCTGGCGCGGCCCCTCGATGGCCTTCAGCTCCTGCTCGTAGAGCTTCTGGAGCGCCGGAGCAGCGGAGGCATCCCCGATGGCGGCCACGGCCTCCACCGCCAGCATGCGCTGCACGGAGTCCGAGGACGTGAGCAGCGGCAGCACCTTGGGCAGTGCGCCCTGGGCCGACGGGCCGAGGCCGATCACCGCCTGCAGCCCGCTCTCGACGCCACTGTTACGGGAGAGGCTCTCGATGATGGGCTCCAGCGGGCACCCCTTCGTCCGCATGGCGCGGGCCGCATCGATGGCCTCCTTCCGGGCGCCCTCGATCGCGATGGTGCACAGCGCCTTCTCGGTCTCGGGCGTGCGCGGCAGGGCGGCGATGGCGTCCGTGGCCAGCGCGCTCACGGCGCTCTTCTCCACGGCCACGGCCTGGAGCTTCTGTACCGAGGAAGGATCCTGCAGCTTGCGCAGCGCGCCGATGGAGGCCTCGCGCAGATCAGGGAAGCTCTCGTCGAGCAGCAGGAGAATGGCGGGCACCGCGCGCCGATCCCCCGCATCGCCCAGGCCGCGAACGGCGGCGGCGGCCATGACGACCTGGCTGTCACGAACCAGGGGGAGCAGCCGGTTGATGGCCTCGGGGCGGCCACTCTTGCCCAGCTCCTCGGCGGCGCCCACGCGCTCCGGGAGCGTGCCCTCGTTGAGCGCGAGCAGGTTGCGATCCCAGATGGCCTTGGACTCTGCGGCGACGGACTCGGCCATGGCGCCGGGCACGTTGGCGGTCTTCAGCGCCTGAACGATGATCTGGCGCGTCTTCCGGCCCCGGCGGCCATACTGGAGCGTGAGGTACGCCTTGGCCTTGTCGTTCTTCACCTTGGCGAGTGCCATGGCGGCTCGGCCCTGGACATCCTCGTCGGCGTCCTCGAGCAGCTCGCCGAGCAGATCCACCACGCGGGGATCCTGGCTCTCGCCGAGCGCCGCGGCGGCCTCGCCCCGGACGATGGAGGCCATGTCCTTGGCGGCGCGGGAGAAGAGGACCAGATCCTCCGCGTTGCCCTGCTTGGCCAGCGATTTGACCGCGTGGGCGCGGACCTCGGGCCGGGGGCTCTGGAGGTCGGCGAGGAGTTGATCGCGGTTGCCCTGGCACCCGGAGAACAGGGCCAGGGACAGGACGACGACAAGGGGGCGCACGCCGGTTCTCATCGCACTCCGAGAAGGAAACGTTGAATGGACGACCGGTTATATCAGCCCCGGCCGGAAGAACTCAGCCGAGGTGAACACGCCCCCTGCGCGCTGCGTCAGCGAGGCTTGCGAGGGCCACCGGGCTTGCGAGGCCCCCGAGCGCCGCCTGGCGCCGGACGCCGCGAGTCCCAGGGAGTCCCGGGCGCACGATCGCTCTGCTTGCGCTTGCGCCAGTCGACGAAGCCTCCGCCGGCCTCTCCTCCCTCTTCCGAGCGAGTGCTCCGGCGCTCGGGCCGTGCATCCCCAGCGGCGCCTCCGGAGCGACCCGGGCGGCCGAACCGGCCCGCGCCACGCGAGGCCGGACCGATGGGCCCGCCCCGAGGGCTCCAGGTCTTGCGAGCCGGGCGATCTCCACCCTCGCCGCGGGGCTTCCACTCGCGCTTCTCGGGACGGCCAGCACCGTCACCGCGGGGCTTCCACTCGCGCTTCTCGGGACGGCCAGCGCCCTCGCCGCGCGGCTTCCACTCGCGCTTCTCGGGACGGCCAGCGCCCTCACCGCGCGGCTTCCACTCGCGACGCTCCGGACGCTCAGCACCCTCACCGCGCGGCTTCCACTCGCGCTTCTCGGGACGGCCAGCACCCTCACCGCGCGGCTTCCACTCACGCTTCTCGGGACGGCCCGCGCCCTCACCGCGCGGCTTCCACTCACGCTTCTCGGGACGGCCTGCACCCTCACCACGCGGCTTCCACTCGCGCTTCTCGGGACGGCCTGCACCCTCACCCCGCGGCTTCCACTCGCGACGCTCCGGACGCTCAGCACCCTCGCCGCGCGGCTTCCACTCGCGCTTCTCGGGACGACCAGCACCCTCACCCCGCGGCTTCCACTCGCGCTTCTCAGGACGGCCCGCACCCTCTCCACGCGGCTTCCACTCGCGCTTCTCAGGACGGCCCGCACCCTCACCACGCGGCTTCCACTCGCGCTTCTCAGGACGGCCCGCGCCCTCACCCCGCGGCTTCCACTCGCGCTTCTCGGGACGGCCAGCACCCTCTCCACGCGGCTTCCACTCGCGCTTCTCAGGACGGCCAGCACCCTCACCACGCGGCTTCCACTCGCGCTTCTCGGGACGCTCGCCTTCATCACCGCGCGTGTCCCACTCCCTGCGCTTGGGACGATCGCCGCCAGCGCCTGGAGCGCCCGTGCGCGAACGGCCGAACCGGGCCAGCCCCGTGCCGCCTTCCTTCATCTCGCGGCCCGCGGGGCTCCGCGGGCGCCGCTCCGCCGCGGGCGCCGCAGCCGCGGCATCCGCATCCTTCCGAGGCAGCTTCACCACCACGGGCTCGGGCCGAGCGGACTCTTCCTCGGTCTCCACCTCGTAGTCGTCGCCGCTGTCCTCCGCCGCCTCGAAGCCCGGAGCCGACCGCCCATGCCGGCGCGGAGGCAGGTTCAGCTCTCCCTCGGGCGGAGCCATGCGGGCCTCGGCCACGTCCTGGAGCAGACGCACCTCGTTGTTCGACAGCGGGCGCAGCTGTCCCGGCCGCAGCCCAGACACGCCGATGCCCGCGTAGTTCGGCCGGAACAGGCGCACCACGGGGTGCCCCACCGCCGCGCACAGGCGCTTGATGAGGTGAGGCCGGCCCTCGGCGACCACGATCTTCAGCCACGTGTTGCGCTCGGCCTGCTCGAACACATCCACGGTGAGCGGCGTGGCCATGCCGTCCTCGAGCCGCACACCGCCGCGCAGCTTGCCCAGCGTGGCGGAGTCCGGCGAGCCCTTCACCTTGGCCAGGTACGTGCGAGGCACCTGGAAGCTGGGGTGCGTGAGCTTGTGCGCCAGCGCGCCGTCATCCGTGAAGAGCAGCGCTCCCTCGGCGTCGTAGTCCAAGCGGCCCACGGGGAACAGGCGCGTACCGGCATCCTCCACGTAGCTGGCCACCGTGGGGCGGCCCTGGGGATCCGACAGCGTCGTCACCACGCCGGCCGGCTTGTACAGCAGGTAATAGGAGGTGCTCTCCGGCGGAGACACCAGCTTTCCGTCCACCTTCACCAGGTCCTTGCCCGGCTCCACCCGGCTGCCCAGCTCGGTCACCGTCTCGTTGTTCACCTGCACACGGCCTGCGGTGATGAGCTCTTCTGCGTGCCGGCGCGAAGCCACTCCCGCGCGAGCCAGGTACTTCTGAAGTCTTTCAGCAGCCATATTCGTGATGCTTTCGTGCCCGTTATTCGGGCTTGGGCCCCGAGGCGCCCGCATCGGGCGGCTTTGGGGCGGTGTTCAGCAGGCCAGCAGCGGCCTTCTGGCTCCGGTCGGCGGCCGACATGGCCTCCTCCAGCTCTTCCAACGCGGCCTCGGAGGCCGCCTCGTTCTTCTCCAACCGCTTCTGGAAGCCCGGATCCGCCAGGGCCTCCACCGTCCCCGCCACCTTCGGCGCCGACGTTTTCTCCTTCTCCACAATCTCCTGGTGCTCCTGCGTCAGCTCGTGGAACTCACGCAGCGTGGGCAGGGCCGACAGGTCCTTCAGCGCGAAGAACTCCAGGAACTCGCGCGTGGTGCCATAGAGGATGGGCCGCCCCACCTCTTCCTTCTTCCCGAGGATCTTCACCAGCTTGCGATCCATCAGCGCCTTGATGACCGCGCCGCAGTCCACGCCGCGGATCTCCTCCACCTCGGGCCGGGTCACCGGCTGGCGGTAGGCGATGATGGCCAGCGTCTCCACGGCGGCCCGGGTGAGCCGCTGCGGCTTCACGCGCAGGTACCGCCGCACGTACTCGGCCGAGTGCGGATCCGTGCGGAACTGCCACCCGCCCGCCACCTCGTGCAGGACGATCCCGTTCACACCATCCCGGTGGAGGCCGGAGATCTGATCGAGCGCCTTGGCGATCAGCTCACGATCGATGCCCGTGGACTCGTAGAGCTGGTCCACCGTGAGCGGCTTGTCCGCCACGAAGAGCACGCTCTGGAGCACGGTGCGGATGCGGTCCTCGGAGAGCTTGCGGCTCTTGGCGACGAGCTTCTCGAACGAGGTCTCCAGGTCCGGCCCGGCCTCCTCGTCCTCCTCGATGGCGGCGGCCTCCACCTCGTCCAGCTCGCTCTCGCCCCCCGGCCCGGTGACGGCGGCGATCTCCTCCTCGGAGAAGGGACCGGGGCCTCCGGGCGTACCAGGAGCGGGGGCCTCGTCCGTCTCCTCGGTGGGGTTCCTACCGGTAGTCACTGTCATCCACCTCCGTGGGGGCCAGCCGCTCCAGCGCGTCTCCGTTGGGCATCAGGAAGATGTCCTTCAGGGGCTCTTCCTGGCGAACCCGGATGAGGCGCCGCTTTACCATCTCCAGGATCGCCAGGAACGTAATGACAATCTCCTGCCGCGTGCTGCCCTCCGGGAACAGGCTGACGAACGTCACCTGCTCCTGACCGCGCAGCCGCTCGATCACCCGCAGGGTGGCCTCCGAGAGGCTCAGCCGCTCGAGCACCACCTCGTGCTGCACCTTCGGGGTCAGGCGCTCCAGCACCCGATCCAGCGACTCGATCAGCTTGAGGACGGAGAACTCCTGCAGCCCCACCTCCTCCTCGGGGATGGGCACCGCCTCCACCGGCACGTTGCGCGTGAACACATCGCGCCCGAGCAGATCCTGCTTCGCCAGCTGCTCCGCCGAGTCCTTGTACTTCTGATACTCGAGCAGCCGCCGCACCAGCTCCGCGCGCGGATCCCCCTGCTCCTCCACCGCGAGCACCTCGCCCACCTGCTCCTGGGCCGCCACATCCTGGCGCGGCAGCAGCATGCGGCTCTTGAGGTGCGCCAGGGTGGACGCCATCACCAGGAACTCACCGGCGATGTCGAGGTTCAACTCGCGCATCCGCTCCAGGTATTCCAGGTATTTCTCGACGATGAGCGCGAGGGGGATGTCGAAGATGTCGACCCGGTGCTCGCGGATCAGGTGCAGCAGAAGATCGAGGGGGCCCTCGAAGTTGGGCAAAGCAATACGGAAGGCGTCCCCGGGTGAGCGGGGCACCTCTGCATCGCTGGAGCCCTCGTCGGGCGGCGTGCGGCGGGCATCGGTCACCGGACGTCCTTCAAGCACATCAGGCCTTTCCCCTTAGCAGTGGCCCCCCAGGGGGTCAAACATTCGCCCGGGTCCGTAGCGCCCCATGAGGCCCCTGCCCTTTCTCAACCCGGAACTTTGGGACAACCCCGGAAGACTCCAATGAATTCAACAGTTTGTGGGGGGTGGGAGGTTGAGCAACGAGGGAGGGCCCATTAGCTTTCTCAGAAAGCGAGCAAGCACTCGCTCACAGGGGAGAAGGCGGCATGGAGCACTTCAAGGGAGGCCTCACTCACTATTCGATGGAGGTGGTGATCCCTGCGCTCCTGTCGCGCAAGGCCCGAGGCACGCTGAGGGTCGAGCGCGGCTCGGTGATCCGCTACTTCTTCTTCAAGGACGGCTTCCTGGTGGGCGAAGGCTCCAACACGCCGGCCGAGCACCTGGGCCAGGTGCTGGTGGACCTGGGCATCCTGGACGCGCCCCGGGCGGCGCTGGCCTTCGAGGCGGCGGAGCTGGCGAAGCTGCCCTACGGGGCGTTCCTGGTGCGCCAGCAGTTCGTGGAGCTGCCGCGGCTGTTGGAGGCGCTGGAGCACAAGGCGCGCGAGGCGTTCTTCGACTGCTACAACTGGGACTCGGGCGAGGTGGAGTTCACGCTGCAGCTGCCGTCGCTGGAGCAGGCAGTGGAGTTGAAGATGCCGCTGACGAGCCTGCACCGGGACGCGCTGTCGCGGCGCCGCGAGTGGCGGACGTTCCGCACGGTGTTCCCGGGCATGGACACGACGTTCTACGTCTTCCGTGAGCACTCCGTGGGGCGGTTCTCGGAGGAGGAGTCGGTCCTGATGAAGCGAGCGGAGTCGGGGGCCACGCTCGCGGAGCTGCTCGCATCGGGCAAGGAGTCGCGGATCTTCGTAGCGAGGCGGCTGATGCACCTGTACCGGCGCGGGGTGCTGGCGCCGCAACGGGCGCAGAACAACTCGATGGGCGAAGAACTCCAGGAGCAGGAGCTGCTGGACGCAGCCCGGAGCTTCGTGGAGGAGCGCAAGTACGATCACGCGCTCGCAGTGGTGGAGCAAGTGCTGGAGCGAGGCCCTGTCCCCGAGGCACACGCGCTCTACCGGGACGCGGAGGTGAAGCTCACGCTGGCGCTCTGTGACGAGCTGTTCTCCATGGACGGGCGCCTCATCTTCGAGCCACTGCCGCGTCCCCTGCCCTCCTCGCTAACCGCGGATGATCTCTACCTGTACTCAAAGCTCCGGGGCAGCGTGACGATCCGCCAGGCGCTGCGCACGGCGGCCATGGGTGAGGCGGGAGCAGCGCGCTCGATGCACCGAATGCTGGCCATGGGGCTGATCCGCATCGCCCCATCGCTCGAAGGGTTCGAGCCGAAGCACAAGACGGACCCATACGGCTTCCAGCCTCGCGCGGAGGCCTGAGTTCTCAGCGGCTCGGAGTACGCCCGCCGATCTCCGGGAAGCGCTCATATGCGCGCAGGAGCGCGTTCAGGTGGGCGGGGTTGTCGAGATCGAGCGGCGCATCCGTGAGCCGGACAATCCACCCTCCCGTCGCCGTGCGCCGTGCGCGCGACAGCAGCTCCGAGTCGCGGGCAGGGTCTGGGAACCCGATGGCGCGTGCGGCAGCGTCGGACCAGTAGTTCAGCCACCCAAGGTAATGCGGAATCTCAGGCGCGGGGAGTTTCCATGGGAGTTTGAGCGAGGGGAGCCCTTTCGGCGGGATATGCGGCTCCTCCCCCGAGTGGCGAAACTGCTCCGACACTGTCACGGCCATCCCCTCTGGCAGCACGCGCCCCCAGAACGCGCGTGCATCCTCGCCTACGGCCTCCAGCACATCCGCCGCCGCCGCGATGCCGGTTGCGTTCAATGGCAGGACCGCCTGGACTTCAAACTGTGCCTTCCCCCCCGGCGAAGTGCCCGCTGGGCTTTCCAATCCCGTCACGGTCACCCGGAACGTCTCATCACCGTTCCGCAGAAGCGGAAATCCCCCGTCCTTCCTCTCGCGGGAGACAAAAGCATCTCGATCCGGCAGTGGAATGCGCTGCCCTGCTTCGGAAATCATCCACCCCAGATGCAAGCCGGGGAACGTGCGTTCCATTCCATGGACAACGGCCAAAGGACGGCGATCGTCCAGAGTTAGCGCAGGAGCGTAGACGGCAAGGCGTAGGGATTTTTGCGTGCCTGCCATCTCAGCACCAGTCCATGACGACGATCGCGAGGGCGCGCTCGTCCCGCAACTTTGGCACCTGACTTCTGACCACGATGTCCTTGAGGTCGTCCGTGTACGTGTCGAAATTGTCGGTCTTGACCTCCCAAAGAGTGCGCGTGGCCCCTTGCAGCGCATCGAAGTGCTTGCCATTGACGAGAACATCCCAGCCGGGAAAGCTGTTCTGCGGAATGAAGTCGGCGCAGTCGTTGTGCGGGTCGTTGCCGCCACGATGAGAAGCCCGTCTGGGCGTGCACTCGGGGCGGCGATCATGGGGGTCCGAGGAGACTGGCGGGTCTGGGGGAAACCAATCCCTACCCAATGGGGACTCTTCCGCTTTGGGCTTCCGATTCGACACGGGTTCCTGCTCAGTGGATGGCCGTGTCTGAGTCTTGGGTCTCCCACGCTCACGGGATGCCCCTCGCTCATATGCGTCTAACTCCTCTTTGATGACGACTGCCACCACCACGGCGCCAGTGATGATGATCGCGCCCACGATGATCTCGGGTGCCACAAAGATGCAGAGCCCCACTCCCACGACAGCCGCCCCCGCCGAGGCCAGAGCGCATCTTCCCGTCACATCTCGAAACTGGATCTTCTTCGGGTCGAGAGCGTGAAAGCATCGCTTCGCCAAAACCTCCCACTCGTTGGAGGCCTCTCGCACCACGCACTGCCCGTCATCCGTCCAGGGGTACTGCGCCGCCCTCTGCAGGTTGGCGATCCTCTGGTTGGGGGGCACCGCGCTATCCGGGCTCGGCGCCGTCGTGGCGCAGGCCGGGAGTAGGAGCAAGAGCAGGAGTGCGCTGCATGTTCGGAGACGCATGGCCACTTCCTTTCAATCCAGCGAGATGCCGCGGTCAAGGCTGCGCGGACTCTCCGCTGGAGCGGACCAGCACGCCCCGGCACCAAGCGAAAGCGGAGTGGGCCAGTATGAAAAAGTGGAGGAGGCGGGAATCGAACCCGCGCCGGGCGGTGCGAAAACTTCAGCAGAATTGCGCCCTTGCCTGGAGACGATCCTCGTGAAGAGGGACGCTCCGGAGAAGAGCAGGTCACCTGACTGGAGGGGAGAGTTCCCCGCCGTCCAGAGGAATACCACCATCCAGAGTGCCAAGACCTTCATGCTGTGGCTTCGCGCCAGATTGTTTGACCCCTCCATCCGGCCATACCCGAGACTCGCTCCAGGTCGACTCCAAAACGCCAGCAATATCGGCATCAACAGGAGGCTTGCTCGTGCTGGCATCTCCTGGGCCGTCACCAGTTCCCGAAGCTTCCGAACCCGTGGTCCAGTCCGGCTGACCTGTGAACAAGCGTCGGAGGATTCGGCCATCACTGCTGATCGCGTATTTCGCGCCAGAGTCCAGCATCATGATCTTGCCCGCGCAAAAAGCCGGATCTGCTTGGATGCGAATGAAGAAGGTATTTTCTTGGCGGATGACCCGGTAGCGCCAGGCATCGGGTCTGTTCCAGCACGAAGGGTTTTGGGAATCCGTCGGCAGGAAATCGCTGAGTGCGGTCACAAGGGCCTGCAGCGTCGCGCCATCCACATCATATGCCCCCCCAGACTGACTGACCACATTGGAGACCGGGCCGGAGAAATCTGGAAAGACAATAGACTCATCTTCCCCTGACGACGGCTGAGGGGGCATGGGGCTCTTCACACAACTCAATAATAAGATGATGCAAACCAGGAGGCATGGAGTTCTCATGGAGTCCCCTTGCCCGGGCAGGGCGCCACTGACGAAGTGATGCTCAGATCGAAGTTGTCATAGTCACGCCAATCGACAACATGAGTCTGCTCGCAGGCGAGATGGCCTTGGGTGCGAGTCCATTTGAAGATCCGAGTGGTTTGGGCCGAGTAGATGTAGAAGCCATCGCAAGCGGGGGCGCCGTCGTCGTGCGAGAAAAAGGCGACGATGGAAATTCTCAGTTTTTTTCTGTCCTGGGTTTCGGGGTCGAAGCCGTGTCGCTCTCCTTCACGCTCGAGAAAGAGGATGTCGTCCTCGGAGATGGGTGTGTCGTATGGGTGGCTGTGGAGGAGAAAGACGTATTTGATGCTGTCTGATGGGTAATCACGGTCCTCTACTTTCGAAGGAATGAGGCAGTTCACCTTCTTCCCGAAGGCGTTGGACTTCGTGACGTCTGTCAGTTTGCTTATCTTGTATTTGCCATCGGGGGTATAATACATCCAGGCGCAATACTCTTTGGATACCCGCCAGCGCAGCTCAAAGGCAACTTGCTCCTCACGGAGGGCTGTGGAGGGCGGTTTACGTCCGGCGCTCGAATGGGGTTTCTTTAGAAAGTGCTCGCAGGCGGTTTCAAGCGCAGTGGTGTAGGAGTCAAATGGGCCGAGCATCGGTCCTGGAAGTGTTTCCAAGCGTGACTCTCTAGAAGAAGGCCGTACGATGTCGGGATCTTGCGTCTCCTCGTCGGGCCTGATGACACCGGAGGGCGTGCACTCCAGTGTGATAGCAGCGGCGAGCACCGAAAAGCCCTGCCAAGAGAGGATCGAGCGCTGCATGGAACGGGACCATAGCACGCCTCGCAGTCCCTGCGTCCGGGAGGCCATTCCTTGCAATGAGCTCAGCCGTGGAGCCTCTTGAGTTCCACACCGTCCCGCAGGGCGTGCACATTGGGATAGGTCTTGGAGAGATCCAGCTCCACGTAGACCTTGTCCTTGTCGAAGAGGGCAAAGCTCGTGGAGACGCAGAGCTGCTCGTCCCCCACCTTCTCGTAGCCCTCGCGCACCACGTCGTGGCCATAGATGGCGATGCGGCCACCCAGCGGCTTCAGGAAGGCACGGGCCTGCTCAGGCAGCGCCATGCGGCTCCACAGCGTCGCCCCGAGCACGGGGATGTGGAAGAACTCTTCGATGCCCATATGAGCATAGCCCTCCAACTCCACGGACTTGAACTCATCGACGTGGTTCAGCGTCGCGGAGGGCGAGGCGTGCAGCAGCACCACGCCGTTGGGCGCGGCGGCCACCAGCGGGAACTGGCGGAAGAGCGCGCGCATGGACTCGGCGTCCTCGGGGCTCATGCGCTCCTCAAGCGCTTGGGCCTCGTCGTGGTGGAACTTGGCGGTGCGCGGGCCGCCCACGTGCGAGTGCTCGTGGTTGCCCAGCAGGCTGTGCACCCGGCCGGGGTAACGCGCCTGCGCCTCCGCCAGCAGCCGCACCACCTCCGGGGACTCATCCTTGTAGGGCGTGCCGAGGTAGTCCGGCCAGTGGTCCTCCGTGTACTCGTCCGGGCCGTGGATCAGATCCCCGGTGAAGACGAGGACGCTATCGTGCGGAGACTCCTCGAAGAGGGCCAGCATGCGCTGAAAATCCCGCAGGTTGCCCTGGATGTCCGTGGCGGCCAGAAGCCGGCCCGAGGCTGGCAAACGCAAGAGGCGGGAAGTCACCTCCCCAGAGTAGATGCACCTGGGCCTTCCTCAAACCTCCTGCCCGGGGAATTTCAGCCCCCAGCCTCGGCCCGGCGTCTCTTCGGGCGAGGCACAGGCGGAGCAGAGTCGCTCCGAGGGTGGTGCTGATCGTACACGGCACGAAGCCGGGCGCTGTTCACGTGCGTATAGATCTGCGTGGTGGCCAGATCCGCATGGCCGAGCATGGCCTGGACCGCTCGCAGATCCGCCCCTCGCTCCACGAGGTGGGTGGCGAACGAGTGCCTCAGCTTGTGGGGCGACAGCGGCTTGCGGATGCCCGCCTTGAGAGCGTAGCGCTTGAGCAGCTTCCAAAAGCCCATGCGCGTGAAGGGGCCGCCCCGGCGCGTCACGAAGAGGGCCCGCGAGTCGCTCTGCTTCAGCAGCAGCTGCCGCGTCCCCTCCAGGTACTCCTGGACCTTCTCCACCGCCTTGCTGCCCACCGGGACGACACGCTCCTTCGAGCCCTTGCCCTTTGCCACCAGGTAGCCCGCCCCCAGCTGCACGTCGTTGATGCCCAGGCCACACAGCTCGCTCACGCGCAGGCCCGTGGCGTACAGCAGCTCCAGCATCGCCTTGTCCCGGAGGCCCTCGGGATGGCGCTCGTCCGGCGCTGCCAGCAGCTGCTCCACCTCTTCCAGCGTGAGGAAGGACGGCAGCTTGCGCTCGGACCGAGGCGTGTCCATGTCCTCGGTGGGATCCTTCTCCGCCAGCTTCTCCGCGATCAGGAACCGGTGGAAGCCCCGCACGGCCGCCAGGTGCCGCGCCTGGCTGCGCCTCGACAGGCCGCGCTGCCCAAGCCGCCGCAAGTGCTCGACCACGTCCTCCTTGGTCATCCGCGCCACATCGAGGATGCCGCGCGCACGCAGATCCTCGAAGTACACCGTGAGGTCCGCGGCGTAGGCGTCCACCGTCTTGCCGGACAGTCCGCGCTCGGCACGGATGAAGGCGATGAATGCATCGAGCAGCCCTTCCATGGCGTCAGGGTAGCGGAGCAGCGCGCCTTGGCAACCTCACGGCGCCTCGGGAGGCCCCTCTTCGTGCGCTTGATGCGCCGCCGCTGCCGCCGCTGCCGCCTCCTCGGCCTGCGCCAGCGCCGCCAACACCCAGGGCCACCCCAGCAGGGCGTTGCCCGGAGACTTCAGGCACGCGTTGGCCACATCCAACACTTCCATGGGCCGCGTGCGGGCCGCCAGCGTCATGTGCTCGGCCAGGAAGGGGTATGGCAGGTAGCTCAGGTTGTGGTGATTGATGGGAGCCCACCGCAGCGTGGCCCAGCCCATCCACCGCTCCAGGGCGAAGACCACCGCCTGCACCACGGATTCCAACAGGAAGATGGGCAGCCGGAACGCAGCCACCAGGTACGCCACCAGCGCGCTCGCCGCCACGGCGCCCCCGAACCCCCACGCCCCACCCAGTCCCCACACCGTCATCGGCACCAGGCTCAGCACGATGGCGCCCACCTGGACGCGGTTGATCGACAGGCCCTGGCCGCGCGAGAGCGCGCCGATGCTGCCCGCGCACAGCCCTCCCACCAACCCCAGGCATCCGCCCATGACGACGCCGGCCCACCCTCCCATGCGAGGCCCGAACGCCTCTCCCACCACCGCATGCAGGCCCACCACCATGGCCTGGCTGGCCAGCAGCCCCATCAACGTCCCAGCCGCCAGCCCCGTGGTGAGCGCAATGAACAACCCCATCACCGAGCACAGCACCGCGCTCACCAGCCACCCAGGCGCCATCGTCAGCCCCAGGCCATGCACTCCGACGCCCAGGATGAAGGTGACCAACGGAGAGATGAGCAGCAGCAACATCATCATCCGCCGCACATAGCGGCCCGCGGCGCGGCTGCCCTCGGCCTGCTCGTGCCAGAGCTGCCCCACACGCCCGCCCGGGGCCCGGATGCCCGCGCCATGCAGCCGGTAGTGCAGATCCACCGGCCGCCACAGCAGCATCCAGAACAGCGAGAGCATCCCGGGGATGCGCTCCGGCGCATCCATTGACGCCTCGTGCGAGCCATGCAGATCGACCAAGCCGTTCCCCCTGCCCCTAGGCGTCCAGCCGGCCCTTGCCCTCGCGGAGGATTTCCAGCGAGTCGCCAATCAGCGACACCACCGTGGACGGCTCCATGAGCGTCACGCCTCCGTCGAGGATCAGATCCAATCCGTGTCCGAGCTTCTCCTTGATGTCCTTGGCGTCGATGAGAGGTTCGCCCTCGCTGTCGCTGGCCGAGGTGGTGATGATCGGCCGGCCCAGCCCCGCGGCCAGCGCCCGGGCCAGCGGCGCATCCGGCACGCGGATGCCCACCTGCTTCTGCTTCGACATCATGATCTCGGGCACCACGCGGGTGGCCTCGAGGATGAACGTGAAGGCTCCCGGCGTCAGCCCCTTCATGGTCCGGTAGGCGAAGTTGCTCACGTGCCCGTACTTCGCCACGTCCGACAGGTCCGGGCACAGGAACGACAGCGGCTTCTTCTTGTCGCGCCCCTTGAGCTGGTACAGCCGCTCGATGGCCTTCTTCGACATCAGGTCGCACCCCAGGCCGTAGTACGTGTCGGTGGGATAGGCGATGACGCCCCCACGCTCGAGGACCTGCACTGCGCGTGCAATATGCCGAGGCTGGGGGTGTTGAATGTCTACTTCGATGATGGGCGCTGCCAAGCCGGTTCTCCTGAAACGCCTAGCTTACGCTGTCTGCGGGCGTTCGTCCCCTCGCGCTTCCCCACTGCGCTCCAGTGCCCGGCGGGTAAGCACGGGGCCCACCAGTTCGTGGGTGGTAATCATCGCGACGATGAGCACCTCCACTTGGGGCCCAAAACTTGGGAAGGTCCGCGAGATGAGCGCCGCCAGCCCGAAAGTGACGCCCGCCTGGGAGATGAGCCCCATCCACAGGTAGCGCCGCAGCCGGGGGTCCTCGACGGGCGCGAAGCGGCGGCAGGACTGGTGGATGGCCAGCGCCCGCAGCGCCACCAGCAGCAGCGCCGCCGGCCCCACTGTCACCAGCGTGGACAGCTTCAACCCCGCGCCCGCCGCCGCGAAGAAGAGCGCGAACACGGGCAGGCCCGCCATCTGGATGGCGTGGTGGATGCGCTGGCTCTCGCGCTCGTCCAGGTTGGCGATCAATGCCCCGGCCGACAGCGACACCAGCAGCGGGGACAAGTGCAGCCGTGCACCGCCCTCGGCCGCCGCGAAGCACAGGGCCACCAGGAACAGCGGCAGCTCCCGGTTCACCCGGCGCATGTAGATGAGCATCGCCACCGCCAGCAGCGCCCCCACCCCCACCGAGCCGAACAGCTCCCACCCCACCCCGCCCAGCAGCCCCTTGAGATCGAAGCCCCCGCCGAAGCTGGCGCGGGTGACACCGGCCGCCAGCGCGAAGGCCACCATGACGAACAGGTCGCCGATGATGACCAGGGCCATGAGGAACTCGGTGAAGGGGCCGCGCGCCGAGGTCTCCTGGACGATGGCGATCGTCACCGTGGGCGAGAAGGACACCACCACGGTGGACACCAGGGCGCTCGTGGCCAGGGCCTGCGGCACCGTCATGGACGCGAGGAAGGGCAGCAGCGGCCTGAGCGCGAACAGCGCCCCGAAGCACACCGCGAACGTCACCCCGCACACGGCAGTGCACAGCAGGGCCACCTTCGTGCCCACCCGGCGGATGAGCCCCAGGTGCAGCTCCGTGCCCGCCACCAGGGCGATGAGGCTCACCGCCAGCCCCTTCACCAGTTCCAGCCCCTTCACGCCCTCGCCGGGGATGAAGCCCAGCGCGTAGGGCCCCACCACCACGCCCACCAGCAAATAGCCCGTGAGGCGCGGGAGCCCCACGCCCTTGGCCACCTTGCCCGCGAACAGCCCGCACAACAGCAGCGCCCCGGCCGCCAGCATCACCGAGTTGCCGGTGTCCACGCGCCACTCCTGGACCCGGGAGATGCCCGCCAGCAGCATGACCAGCAGCCCCAAGCGGATGATCGCGCCCTTCATGCCGTGCCCTCCCGGGCCCGCCTGTGCGGATCGAGCACCTGCCGGAAGGCCCGGCTCGCCAGCACCTCGTTCACCACCGCGCCCAGGGCCACCACGTCGAAGATGTGCTGCGACAGCGGCCCAGGCACCAGCAGCAGGTACTGGACCACCAGGCACAGCGCCAGCCCACCCTGGGCAATGAGCGCGAAGCCGAGCTGAGAGGGCAGATCCAGCGTGTTCGCCGCGAAGCGCTGCGCCAGCGAGCCGCCCCACACCTTCCCGAGGAACCGCAGCGCCACGTACCCCGGCAGCAGCACCCACGCGTCCACGTCGCGCGCCTGCACGAAGCAGCCCGCGAGGAACACCATCATCAAATAGGTGGGCCGCTCGAAGCGCCCGAGCGCCCGCGCCACCTGCTCCACCGCCCGGCCGCCCACCAGCGCCAGCGTCGCCCCGCAGGCCACGCCCGCCAGCAGCGCTGACACGCGCAGGTACGCCGCCGCGCCGCCTACCAGCGCCACGCCGCCCAGCATCACCGCCGTCAGCTCGGCCACGTCCTTCAGTGCATACGTGAGGAAAGCGATCAGCGCGCCGCACATTACGCCCAGCAGGAGCGCCAGGGCCACCAACCCCACGCCCTCGGCCACGCTGGCCCCCGCGCCCAGCACCAGGGCCAAGGCCAGCACCATCAGCCCCACCCCGTCATCCAGCATGGTCAGCAGCGCCACGGCCAGCCCGCGCGAGCGCTCCATCCGCCCGCTCCGGTAGCCCATCACCGCGAAGTGGCCAGAGGACAAGCTGGCCGCCGCGCCCAGCAGCGCCGCGCCGCCCACCACCGCCGCGAAGGGCAGCCGGGTGGTCACCAGCATGGCGCCCGACAGCGGCACCGCGACAAAAAGAAAAGCCACCCCGGAGTGAGCCAGGGCGGCGAAGAACACCGGCCGGGGCAGCCGCCGCAAGAGCCGTGGCTCCAGGTTCAGCCCCAGAATGACGCCGGCCGTGCCGAGCCCCAGGGACACCACGGGCAGGAGCCCCTGGAGATCCACCGGGGAAAGCACACCCACGAGCCCCGGCCCCAGCAGGATACCGAAGACGAGGAAAGTGAGCCCGCTGGCCGCCAGCTGGGCCACACCGGGCAACCGGCTGGGATCCAGCAGGATCCGGCTTGAAGCAAGCAATGAGAGCGCCGCGATGGCGAGGAAGACGAGCAGCGCCTGCATGGCTCCCGTGCTTACACCGCCCGGGCGCCCTCGTCACGGTCGGCGAAAGAGCGGGGCCGCGATCACCGGCAGCGCCACCAGCCGCCCCATGGGGGGCTCGTCCGCGTCCATCTCCAACTGGACGCGCTGGATCAGCCGCTCGGCTTCCTCCGCGCTGGGCTGAGGCAGCAAGCTCAAGAGCAGAAGCCGATCCTCGTCCGCGCCCAGCGCCAGACTGCGCAGGCCCGCGAAGACAGGCACCTCGGCCGACAGGGCGGCCGCCGCGCTCCGAGCACGGACCACCAGCGGCTCCGGAATTCCAAAATCCCGGAGCCGGCGGATCGCCCGCTCGAGCTGCTCTACCTGGTCCAGCAGCGTGATGACGAGGAACACACACCCCTCTTACCGGGTCCGTGTCCCTGCGTCACGCAGCTACTCGCGATGAGGCTCCTGGCCCTCTTCGGCCACGGGGGCCGCAGGCGCGGCCGGCTCCTCGGCGGGCTTCTCCGACTGGGCCATGGCCGCGCGGGCCGCGCGCTTGCCCTCCTCGATGAGCTTCTTCACCTTCTGCCCACCCTTGCGCCCAATCTCCTCGTAGAAGTTCGGCCCGCGGGTGGCCTTCACGCGGTCGCCACCCTTCTTGCCGATCTCCTCGTAGAACTTGGCGCCCCGCTCGGCCTTCACGGTCTCGCCGCCCTTGCGGCCAATCTCCTCGTAGAAGGAGCGGCCCCGCTCGGCCTTGACCGTCGCACCGCCCTTACGACCGATGGTCTCGTAGAACTCACGACCTCGCTCGTTGCGAACGGTCTCGCCACCCTTACGCCCCGCCTCCGCCACCGTCATGCTGCCCTTGTTGTCCTTGTCCGACATATCGCCATCTCCTCTCGTTACTGCCCGACGCCTCGCACGGTGCCCCTTGCCTGAAACCTTGGGACGGAAGCGCCCCGATGCAAGCAAGCTCCGTACACCGCCAGCCGTCACCACCCGACAAACCGCACTCAAATCCCAATGATTACGAGAGGTTGTCAGGCTTGCTAGGCGTCCTGGCCGAGCTGATGCCTGCCCGGCAGGATGCTTCTGTGTTGAGAACATCCGGGCCTCTATTGCTTCTTCCCTAACAAGGAGCACCTTCTGGCGGGCACTTGTGTCGGTCCATGTCGGGGAGGTGGAGCGTGAAAGGCGGGGTGAAGAAGTGGCTGCGCGTCCTGGCACCCGTGGGGGCGTCCATTGGCGGGTTGCTGCTGCTGAGGTTGCTGGGACCGGATGTCATCGACCAGCGCCAGCTCCGCGACTTCATTGAGCCCATGGGCAAGGCCGCCCCGTTCGCGTACCTGTTTGCCCTGGCCCTCCGCCCGCTGACGCTCTTGCCGGGCACGCTGTTCGCCGCAGTAGGCGGCATGGTGTTCGGCACGCTGATGGGCACGGTCTATGCGCTGATCGGGAGCTTCCTGGCGTCGACCGTGGTGTTCGGGATTGCCCGGAAGCTGGGCGTACGGCCGATGAAGCGCCTGGCCGGCGAGCACTACGAGGCGCTGTCCCGCGCCGCGAGCAAGCATGACTTCCAGTTTGCCCTGCTCACCTGCATCAACCCGCTGCTGCCCACGGACATGATGCTGGCGGCGGCGGCGGCCTCGGGGGCGCGCTTCTGGCCGTCCATCGCGGGAATCATGGTCGGCACTCTGCCCGGCACGTTCCTCATCGTGCAGTTCGGGAGTGGACTGGCCCAGGGGCGGACGATCATGACCCTGGTGTCCGGCATCGGTCTGTTCATCTCGCTGGTGCTGGGGGCCTTCCTCGGCCGCCGCGTGTACAGGGATCTCAACGCGCCGGTCCCCATGCCGCGACCGGAGCCGCAGCTGCCCGAGCCTCCTCCGGCTCCCTCCACGCCTCACGACTTCTCGCTGAACCGCAAGGACGGGCTGCCGTCCATCTCGTGAGGACGCGAGGGCCGAGGGACCGGCGGAGGGGCCTCACTCGCCGGTCAATCGACCTTGGCCAGCTTGTTGCGATCCCCGAGGAACTCCTCCACGCCCTGGGCGATCGCCTGAGCCACGCTGTCCTGGTACGCCTCGGAGCCCAGGCGCTGCTCCTCCTCGGAGTGGGACAGGAAGGCGGTCTCCACGAGGATCGCGGGCATCTTGACGCCGAGCAGCACGTAGAAGAGCGCCTCCTTGTTGCCCAGATCCTTGATGTCCGAATACTCCTTGGACAGCTGGCCCACGAGGCTCTTCTGGACCTGGGAGGCCAGGCGGGTGGACTCGCCGGTGTTCGCCTTGGTGGCCAGGTCCGCGAGGATGAACTGGAGATCGCTGATGCCCTTCTCGGTGGAGGCGTTCTCGCGCGCGGCGAGCCGGATGGAGTAGCGATCCGCGGAGATGTTGAGCGTGTACGTCTCCACGCCGTGGAGCTTGGAGCTCGCGGCGGAGTTGCAGTGGATGGAGATGAACAGGTCGCCGCGGGACTCATTGGCGAACTGGGCGCGATCCTCGAGCCGGACGTAGTGATCGTCCTCGCGGGTGAGGATGACCTCCAGGCCGCGCTCCTTGAGCTCCTCGGCGAGCTTCAGGGAGATGGCCAGGGTGATGTCCTTCTCGCGCGTCCCGTTCTTCCCGATGGCGCCCGTGTCGTGGCCCCCGTGGCCGGGATCGATGATGACGCGGCGGACCTTGAGGCCGAGCTGCTCGACGAGCGTCAGCTCCGCGCGGCGCGACAGCTTCGCGGCGGTCTTCATCCGAGCCTCGGCGATGTGCGGGTCCAGGACGGGATTGGAGGGCGCGGGCTTCACGGGCACCACGGTGGGCTCGGGAGCAGACTTCACCACGGAGACAGCGACCGGCTCGGTCTTCGGCTTGGAGGGCAGCGTCACCGCCACCGGGGCGGGCGCACTGGCCGGAGCGGCGGGCGTGGCCGCCACCTTCGAGTCCTTCGCGGTGGGCACGGGCGCCTCAGCCGTCTTCATCGGGGTGATGACGACGACGCGCGGAGCCTCGCTGCTGGCCTTGGAATCCTGAGCCTCGGGGGCAGGAGCCGCGTTGGTGGGTCCCGACTCACGCGCCAGCTTGGAGATGGCATCCACCAGCGATGTTCCCGCCTTGGACGCATCCGGCTGCGCAGCGGGAGCAGGAGCCGCCTCGGCAACAGCGGGCGCGGCGGGCTTGCGAGCGGGAGGGGGCGGCGTCTTGGGCGTGGGCAGCGAGGCCAGCAGTTCCTTCAGCTCACGGGCCCGGTCACCCTTGCTGTTGTTGGCGAGGCTGTCGGTGATGACGCGGCGAGCGGCATCGGGGTGGTCCAGGCGATCCAGATAGATGCGGGCCAGCGAGAGCGCGGCGTCATCCGCGAGGCGGTGACGCGGGTGGTTCTCGACAACCTTCGAGTAGTCGCCCGCGGCGGACTGGAGATCCTCCAGGAGGAAGGAGATCCGGCTCAGCTCGTTCATCAGCTCGCCGGCGGTGAAGAGGGCGTCTGGTGCGCGAGGGCTCTTGGGGTGGTCGGTGGCGACGGCCTCGAAGCGGCGGGCGACGTTGAGCCAGTGGTGGCGCAGCTTGCGCCGCACTGCGTCTCCCTTGAGGACGTAGTAGGCCGTGCGCGCCTCCTGGTAGGCCTCTTCGGCCGCATCCCGCTTCGCCGCGGAGGCGACACTCGACAGCAGCAGCAGGAAGAGGGCGAGGCGAGCGCGCATGAAGCCTCCGGACACACGGGGATCGACAGCTACAGATGTGTGTCATGGGCTCCTTGCACCCGCAAATTTTCGGTTCTCCCCTGCCCTCGCGGCTCAACGAATCCAGCCGAGGGTACGGGCCAGATCCTCGTCGATGACGCGGACCCAGTCCTGCTCGCGGGGGATCACCGCGGCGAGCACCTTGGCTCCATTGCGCACCGGGGCGCGGCCCGGGCGGGCGCGGGCGCGGACGGCGTGCTTCACATCCTTGCGGTAGTAGGAGGCGGGGAAGACGGTCTCGCTGCGAGTCTCAGGCAGAGGCCCATCCGGCGTGAGCCAGACCAGATCACCCCGGCGCAGGGGCTCGAGCTCGGCGCGGATGGTGCGGCGCAGCTCGCGCAGGAACAGGACCACGGCGCCGAGCGCCCCAACACCCAACCCCCACGGGAGCAGGTTGATGGCACCGGACTGTGCACGAGCGAACTGAGCCTCGCGGGGCTTGTCCGGCTGGCTCGGGTCCACGAGCAGCTTCACCTGTGCGCCCCGGCCGAGCCCCTCGGCGTACTCAGCGGCGGTGCGCACGCCGTTCACGGTGTATTGCCGCTCGTCGACGCTGTAGAGCACCTCCAGGGTGGCTTCAGCGTCGACACGCTTCTCCGGGGGCGGCAGCTTGCTGCTCGCGACGAACCCCTCCACCTCCTCGGCCCGAGCGAAGAAGTCGCGCTCCTTGATGAAGAAGCGCCCAGCGAAGGCAGCCCCCGCGCCGACAACGGCCATGAACAGGAGCCCAAGGATGACAGTGCGCACCAGCCTTCCCACGGCGCCGGGCACCTGGGAAAAGCGGACACGCCGGGGCGCGTGAGGAATGGCGAACTGCACGAGGCGGCCTCCTTGGCTCGCCCCCTTTTACTTCAACTCCTTCTGGAGCCGTGCCAGGAGGTTGAGGGCCTCCAGCGGCGTGGTGGTGTCCAGCGAGGTGTTGCGCAGCGCATCCAGCACCTTCTGCTGCGCGGGGGGTACAGCGGGAACCTCCGGCGTTGCTCCCCCACTCGCCTCTCCCCCGAAGAGCCCGAGCTGCCCAGCCGCCACGCGGGAACCCCGGCGGACCGCAGCGCGAGGACGCCCTGCCTCATCCAGCTCCCCGGACTCCAGGTTCTGGAGGATGTCCCGAGCGCGGGCCACCACCTCCTGGGGCAAGCCGGCCAGCTTGGCCACCTCGATGCCGTAGGAACGGTTCGCACCGCCGGGCACCAGCTTGCGCAGGAAGAGCACCTTGCCACCGTGCTCCTTGACCGCGATGCACAGGTTCTTCACCCGAGGCTTCTCTCGGGCCAGGTCCACCAGCTCGTGGTAGTGCGTGGCGAACAGCGTGCGCGCGCCGAGCTTGTCGTGGATGTGCTCAGCCACTGCCCAGGCAATGGAGAGCCCATCGAACGTGGAGGTGCCACGGCCGATCTCGTCCAGGATCACGATGCTCTTGCGCGTGGCGTGGTGAAGGATGTGGCTCGTCTCCGTCATCTCCACCATGAACGTGGACTGTCCGCGCGCCAGATTGTCCGCGGCGCCCACGCGGGTGAAGATCCGATCGCATAGGCCAATGTGCGCCGCCTTGGCCGGGACGAAGCAACCCGCCTGGGCCATGAGCACCGTGAGCGCCACCTGCCGCATCACCGTGCTCTTACCGGCCATGTTCGGACCGGTGATGACGAGGATCTGCGCCTCGCCCGAGCTCATCTGCACGTCATTGGGGACGAAGGACTCGCCCGCGCTCAGCACGCGCTCGACCACGGGATGGCGCCCGGCGGTGATGGAGAACACGTCCGAGTCATCCACCACGGGCCGGATGTAGCCGTACTCCGCGGAGCAGCGCGCAAAGGACAGGAGCGCATCGCTGGTGGCCACGGCCTCGGCGGCCGAGCGGATACGCGGGGCGGCGGCAACCACCTGGGCCCGCAGCTCCTCGAAGAGGCGAAGCTCCAGCGCGCAGCGACGCTCCTCTGCGGTGAGGACCTTCTCCTCGTACTCCTTGAGCTCGGGGGTGATGAAGCGCTCGCCCCCCACCGTGGTCTGCTTGCGGATGTAGTCCTTGGGCACCAGGTGCTTGTTGCTGTTCGTCACCTCGATGAAGTACCCGAACACCTTGTTGTAGCGGACCTTGAGCGAGGAGATCTTCGTCCGCTCCCGCTCCCGCGCCTCGAGCTTCAGCAGGTAGTCCTTGCCGGAGGTGGACAGCGCCACCAGCTCATCCAGCTCTGCGTGGAAGCCCTGGCGGAACAGGCCACCCTCCTTGATCGTCACCGGCGGCTCATCCACCACGGCTCGCAGAAGAAGCTCTGCCAGCTCCGGCAGAGCGCTCAGCGGACCCGCCAGGGCCTTGAGCAGCGGTGCCGAGCACCGAGCGAGCGCGGCGGACAGCTTGGGCAGCTGCGCGAGCGACACGGCCAGGGCTCGCAGATCGCGAGCATTGCCGGCCCCGAGCGAGAGCCGTCCGCACAGCCGCTCCAGGTCCGCGACCTCCTTGAGGAGCGTGGTGAGTTCCTCGCGCCAGACGCTCTTCTGAGCCAGCTCCTCCACGGCATCCAGACGGGCATGGATCTCCGGCAGGGCACACAGGGGCGCGGCAAGCCAGCGAGCCAGCTTGCGGCCGCCCATGCTGGTAGCAGTGCGGTCCAGCACGCCCAGGAGGCTCCCCTTGCGAGCGCCATCCCGGAGCGTCTTGAGCACCTCCAGGTTGGAGCGCGAGGACTCGTCCATGAGCAGATGCCCGGCGCGCTCCAGGCGGCTCAGCCGATCCACGTGCGCGGCGTTCGTCTTCTGGGTGTCCTTGAGGTAGCGCAGGGCCGCGCCCGCCGCGCCGGTGGCCAGGGGCGCATCCGCCAGCCCGAAGGCCTCCAGCGAGGCCACCGAGAAATGGCCCTTCAGATAGAGCGCCGCACGCGGAGCCTCGAAGGCGGCCTTGTCCAGCTCTGTCACCGAAGGGGTGCGAGGCAGACGCGCGGTGAGGAAGGCCACCTCGGCCGCAGACCGCTGCCCCTCGGGCACGAGCAGCTCGCGAGGGTCCACGCGAGACAGGGCTTCCACCAGCTCCTGGGCGGTGGCCACCTCCACGGAGAAGAACTCGCCGGTCGAGGCCTCGAGCAGGGCGGCGCCGAAGCCCCGCTCGGCCCAGTGCACGGCAGCCAGGAAGTTGCTGGCGCGCGGCTCGAGCACTTCCTCGTCCAGCACCATGCCGGGGGTGATGATGCGCGTCACCTCGCGCTTGACGATGCCGGGGCCATTGCCGGGCTCCTCCATCTGCTCGCAGATGGCGACCTTGAGCCCCTGCTCGATGAGGCGGGCGATGTAGCGGCGGGCCGAGTGGTAGGGCACGCCGCACATGGGCACCTTCTCACTGCCCTTGGCGCGCGCGGTGAGGGTGATCTGGAGCAACTCCGAGGCGCGGATGGCGTCCTCGAAGAACATCTCGTAGAAGTCCCCGAGCCGGAAGAAGAGGATGGTGTCCGGGTGGAGCGCCTTGAGCTCCAGATACTGGCGCATCATGGGGGTCAGGGAGGCAATCTCCCGTGCCCCCGTTGGCTCGGCCTTGGCTTCCATACCCTCCAGGTTGGATTCTGGAGCGACTTCGGCGCTGGCGCCCTTGGCTGTCTTCACCTGCGTTCCACCCATGATTTCCCCTTCTCTCACGCCCCGCGCCCAGGATCAACGCGCGAGCGTCCTACCCCTTACGTCACCTGAAACGCACCTGTAACACCCCCGGTGGACGTCGTCAGTTCATGGGTGTCGAAATCGGTTTCCGCACGGCAGGCAGGAGGGCAACCTACCCCCCCTATGGAGCCACGCCCGCCCCCCCCTGTCCCTGCCCTCTTCAAGGTCGCGATCGCGCCGCTCCAGGCCTTCTTCCGGCTGGAGGCCAGCAGCGGCATCATCCTGGCGCTGTGCGCGGTGGCGGCCATGGTGTGGGCCAACTCGCCCTGGGCTTCGAGCTACACGGGGCTGTTCGACGCGCCGATGGCGCTGGAGCTGTCCGGGTCGCGCGGGGCGTTCACGTTCCGGGAGTTCATCAACGACGGGCTGATGACGCTGTTCTTCTTCCTGGTGGGGATGGAGATCAAGCGAGAGCTGTCCGCCGGAGAGCTGCGCACGCCGGCGAGGGCGCTGCTGCCGCTGATCGCGGCGTTGGGGGGCATGCTGGTGCCTGCGGGGCTGTACCTGATCTTCAACGCGGGGACGCCAGCGGCGGCAGGCTGGGCGATCCCGATGGCAACGGACATTGCGTTCTCGATTGGGTGCCTGACGCTGGTGCGGGCGCGGGTGTCACACGCGCTGGTGGTGTTCCTGACGGCGTTGGCGATCTTCGACGACATCGGCGGCATCATCGTGATCGCGCTCTTCTACGGGACAGGGCTCCACGGGGAGTGGCTGATGGCGGCGGGGGGCGTGGCGGTGGTGCTGGCGGTGTGCAACCGGTTCTACGTGCGCAACGGCATGGTGTACCTGCTGCTTGGCGGAGTGCTCTGGTACGCGATGCACCACGGAGGGATCCACGCGACGCTGTCGGGGGTGATGCTGGGGATGTTCATCCCGGCGGTACCGGTACGCCGGGGGCGGGAGGTCCTCACCGAGCTGTCCTCCTACATCACCCGGTGCGTGGAGGAGCCCGAGGACGAGGCGGTGCGCAGCGCGCAGTTGCTCTACATCGAGGAGCAGTTGGAGGACATCGAGCCGCCACTGAACCGCTTCGTGCACCTGTGGCACGGATACGTGGCATACGGGATCGTGCCGCTGTTCGCGCTGGCGAACTCGGGGATTTCGCTGGAGGGCATGTCGCTGGCGGACCTGGCCAAGCCGCTGCCATTGGGAATCATCGTGGGGCTGTTCGTGGGCAAGCAGGTCGGGATCTTCCTGTTCACCTACGTGGCGGTGAAGGTGGGGGTGTCACCGCTCCCTGGAGGGTCGAGGGTTTCACAGCTGCACGGGGTGGCGGTGGTGGCGGGCATTGGGTTCACGGTGGCGCTCTTCGTGGCGACACTGGCGTTCCCGAGCGATCCGAACCTGCTGGCCGAGGCCAAGCTGGGAATCCTGCTGGGCTCGTTGCTGTCGGCGGTGGTGGGCTACCTGCTGCTGCGCTTCGGCCCTGCGCCGAAGGTGGCGGCGCCCTCGCCAGCCTGATCGGGTGACGAAGCCTTCTCTCGGAACACCCGCGTATGGACGGCGAGGCCCACCAGGGCCCCGCCGAGGACATCCACGATGAAGTGCTGCTTCACGGTCAGAGTGGAGAGGCAGATGATCGTGGCCCACAGGATCCAGAGGAGGCTCCTCCTGCGGCGCCAGAGGATGCGGGTGCCGAGGACGGTGATGGCCACATGAAGGCTGGGGAAGGTGTTGCCGGGCTTGTCATGGCCCCACATCCACCGGAACTCCTCGCGCCAGAACGGGGAGGCGATGGTGTCGACGTCTGGGCGTGGGTAGTGGGCAGAGAAGAGAACGAAGCCGGAGAAGCAGACGAGGACGACCCAGAGGACAGCCCGCAGACTCCGGGCGTACTCATCGGAGCGAAGCTGCCAGGCCGCGACGAGGAGGAGCAGGAAGAAGCTCCAGTACAGGTGATAGGTCCAGGGCAGGAACGGGATGGCGGTGTCGAGGGGTGTGGTGAAGTCGAAGCGAGGCGGCAGGAGGCGGTTGAGCCAGGCGTAGCAGCGGATGCTGGCAAAAATGATGGCAACGGCGGAGACGAGCCGTCCGAGCTGGTGCTGAGTGAGCCACGAGAGCCACCGCATCGTTGCGTGCCGTCCTTCCGTACAGCCGGGAGCCCAGGGGGCCATGGTAGGAACGCGGCCACTCCGGAACAACGGTGTGCCCACATCCCGTGGACCGAGGGAGAGCGGGACGGCCGGCGCGGGAGGACCCGTCCGCTGACGGGGGGACCCGCGCCGAGCCGAGGGGCCCGCGACCTGTGAGCCCAGACTGGGGTGCCCCGTACCTGGAGCCCGCTGTGAACCGGTAGCCGTTGAGCAATTCCGCGCACTCGCCTGCCCTGTGTGAATCTGACCGTTTGCGGGCGCTGCGAGCCCGTGGGAAGGTGCACGGCGCGTGATCCTCCAGGACCTCAATCGAGTCCGTCAGATCGCCGTCATCGCGGCGCGGTTTGGCTTCGCCGATGTGGCAGAGCGTGCCGGGCTGTGGCGCATGCTGGGCCGCCGGGAGAAGGTGGAGGTGTCGCCGGAAACGCAGCGAGCGTCGACGGCGCGGCGCTTCCGGATGATGCTCAACGATCTGGGCCCCACGTTCGTGAAGTTGGGGCAGATCCTGTCCACGCGCGGAGACCTGCTGCCGGCCGAGTTCGTGGATGAGCTGTCCCTGCTGCAGGATCAAGTGGAGCCCATCCCGCTGGAGCAGGTGCACGAGCAGATCCGCGAGTCCCTGGGCAAGGAGGTGCAGGACCTGTTCGCGACGATCGATCCCGTCCCGCTGGCGGCGGCCTCGATCGCCCAGGTGCATCGAGCCGTGACGCTGTCGGGGGACGAGGTGGTGGTGAAGGTACAGCGGCCGGGGATCTCGCAGCGGATCGACTCGGATCTCACGGTGCTGCGCTCGCTGGCGCGCCTGCTGGAGGCGGTCATCGAGGAGACAGGCGTCTACACGCCGACGGGCATCGTGGACGAGTTCGACAAGGCGATTCACGAGGAACTGGACTTCGTGAACGAGGCCTCGAACATCCGGGCGTTCCTGGCGAACCACGAGGACCGGCCGTACCTGAAGATCCCCCGGGTGTACGACGAGCTGTCGAGCCGGAAGGTGCTGACGCTGGAGTTCATCCGCGGGGTGAAGATCAGCCAGGCGAAGCTGTCCGAGGACGAACGGAAAGAACTCGCGAAGCACATCATCGAGGCGAGCTTCCGGCAGCTGTTCGACGACGGCCTCTTCCATGGGGATCCGCACCCGGGAAATCTCCTGCTGCTGGAGGGGAACCGGCTGGCGCTGCTGGACTTCGGGGTGGTGGGACGGCTGACGAAGCCGATGCAGGAGACGCTGGTGATGCTGTGCCTGGCGGTGGCGCTGAAGGACAGCGACTCGGTGGCGCGCATCCTGTACCGGATGGGGGTGCCGGACTCGCGAGCGAACCTCGTGGGGTTCCGCAACGACATCGAGGGCATCCTGGGTCAGCACCTGCCGACGACGCTGGGACAGGTGGACGCGCGGACGCTGCTGAGAGACCTGCTGGACCTGGCGGTGAAGTACAAGATCCGGATTCCGAAGGAGTACGCGCTGCTGAGCCGGGCGTCGGTGTCGACGGAGGGCATGCTCCGGAGCCTGTACCCTGAGATGAACATCCTCGAGGTGGTGCTGCCGTACGCGAAGGAACTTCTGGCGGGGCGGTACGATCCGAGCCAGCTACAGGGCGGCTTGATGAAGACGCTGCTGCGGTTCCAGTCGCTGGCCACGGACCTGCCGACGCAGCTCTCGCAGATCCTGCTGGATCTGGAGGCCGGGAAGTTCACGGTGACGCTGCGCGAGGATCAGTTCGACAAGCTGAACGAGAACCTGCGGACGCTGGCCATCATCGCGTTCCTGGGCTTGTGCGCCTGCGGGTTCATTGTGGGCACATTCATTGCGTTCGCGCCGAAGCCGTGGATGTACGACGGTGTGCCGGTGTTGGGCATCGTGGCCATTGCCCTCGCAGCAGCGCTCGCAGGGGGCGCGTTCACCTGGTACCTGTTCGGCAGCCGGTTCCGGAAGGTCAGCGTGACCCGCTGGCTCAAGAAACGCCGGTAGAAGACTGTGTTGCTTACTCCGCTCTCACCACCGCGTCCGCAGGCAGCCCGACTCGGATGCGAGCCAGCGCCTCCTCCACCTGCGCCAGCTCGGCGGCTTCGATCGTCACCTTGACCCGGTAGTCCAGCTCCGCGTCAAACACCGGGTAGGAGCCGATGGCAACGTGCGGCATGTCTAGCGCCACCCGGTCTAGTACCGCGGCGATGGTGCTCTCGCCCAGCCGCAGGTAGAGGCAGCGCAGGAACACCGGAGTCCCTTGAAGTTGCTTCAGCACCGTCTCCAACTGGAGCCGGAAGAGCTGCGGCACCCCCGGTAGCAGGAAAACCTTGTCCACCGTCAGTACGGGGAACCAGCTACCCTCTTGATGAAGCAGCACTGTGCCTTCAGGCGCGTCCGCCAGACGCATGGCCTCGCCGGTCACAGAATCGTATCGGTTGCGGATGAGCTCCACCATCTCCGGCAACCGCACCACTTCGCGCCCCATCGCCAGCGCCACCGCGCGCACCGTGACGTCATCATGCGTGGGACCAATGCCTCCGCTGGTGAAGACGTACTCCGCCCGGGAACGAGCCCGCACCACCGCGTCGACGATGGCATCCACGTCGTCCGTGACGATCTCTACCGAGCGCAGCGGAATGCCCGTCTCCCTCAGCCTCCGGATGAGGTGGGGCCCGTTGGCGTCCACCACCTTCGCGGTGAGGACCTCGTTGCCGATGATGACCGCCGCTGCTCCTGTGCGCTCCATGGGCACCAGACTCTACTGCTGGGGGCTGCAGAACCAGAACTTCTCGCGGGAGGTGGGGTTCATGTGCAGGTTGCAGAACTCACGTGGACCGCAAGCCCCCTCACTCTTCGGATCGCAAACGCGTCCACAGTACCCAAAGAAGCAAGCAGAACCCGCTGGGCATGGGCGCTCCCGAGCGTCGCACGGAGTGAGGCATTCCATCGTCACTCTGTCCCCCTCCCCTGGGGCTTGACCGATCCGGCACTCCTGGCCCTGAGGACACGGAGCCCTCCTGCAGTTGTCTCCAACCACTCGGGCACAGACCGCGAAACGCCCCTCGAAGGGAACGCATTCTTGTCCCTGAGGGCACTGCCCCTCCTCGCATGCAGGCAGGCACGAAGCGAACTCAGGACCTTCCCCGCAGACGAAACCGTTCGGGCAGCCGTCCGAGGTTCCTGGCTGGCACGGTCGCCCGCAGTACCCCTTGTTGCAGAGCAGTCCCTGCTCACAAGCTTGATCCTGCCTGTTGGGGAGACGGCTGCAGCCCTGGCCTTCCCTGCGTGTGCCTGTTGCTACACACAAGCGAACCAGAGGTCCGTCCCCTTGCGTCTTGAATGCTCTGCACGCTTGGCCCTCAGGACATTGGGTATCCACTTCACACTCACTGCTGATGCACACGCTCAGATTGAATCGCCTGAAATCCTGAAGGCAGCCGAGGGGGGACTCGCAATCTTCGCTGCCTTGGCAGGTGTGATCGAAGGTCAGCAGTCTTCGTTTCTCTTCCAGAGACAGCACGGGGCTGAAGCGCTCATCCCCTGCACCACCTGATCTGAATCCAGCGTGGAACACCTGGCTCACCAACAAGACGAGCGGCACAGGCAGCAGGAGAGCCCCCACCCATACCGGCCACGTGCGGCCGCTCACTGACATGTCACCCGGCAGGAACCGTCAGGAAGCGTGTTCACGCAATCTGCCCGCAGGGTCTTTCCCTCAGGACACTCCTCGTCATCCTCCAGCATCTCCCGCATGTCCTTGGCCATGGCCCGATCGTTGGTGCCCCCCTTCATCCAGTCATGCGGACAGCCTGTCCCGACAACCAACAGGCCCCCAAGCACCAGCTTTGCACGCAGGTTCATGAGCCCTCGCGGATGAGCGACCACGAGCGTACCTGACCTCCCACCAGGACGCACTCAGAGTGCTATGAAGAGATCCCCCCAACAGGAGGTCCTTCTTGCGCTCATTGCTCCTGGGTGTGCTCCTTTCCCTGGCTGCCTCGGCCTGTGACTGCAAGGGCTCGGCTATGTGGGCACGCGCGGCTCCTTGGGGGAAGCCGCCCAGATCGCCACCTTCGAGGTGAACAACGGCGAGCTGCTACAGACCGTGATCCGGGACTCGAAGACGCCTCCTGGCACCCAGTTGCGCACGCGCATCCTCGCACTCACTCGCCAAGGAGAACTCAAGCTCCAGTCCACCCAGGCCACCTCCGGCAGCCGCTCCTTCTCCTGGTCCGCCACGTGCGCTTCCTCCGCCCTCTCCCACGGCTACTTCGAGGTGCCGGGACTGCTTTGCTCCGCATTTCTCTCCGGTGCCACCTCGTTGGCGGTGGATGCCCGGGGCGGTGTCCATGCGGCCACCTCCGTCAGCGGCGGAAGCCTCTCCTGTGGTTCCAACCCCATCGCCCCAGCCACGTACAGCCGCTTCACGGGCGCGTGTGAGCCGGTGCTGTCTCCCCTGCCCGCCTTCCGCAACTCGGGCATGGCCGTGGATGAGACCACCCTCCACTTCGCCTATCTCGCCCAGAGCTCCTACGAGCTCTTCTACCGCTCCCGTCCCCTGGGAGGCCGAAGCGAATGGACCGAAGAGCGCGTCGCCGGACAGGGCAACCCCGTCTACGAGATGCGCGTGCTCCTGCACAACGGCCTGCCTCATGTCCTCGTCAACAGGACCAACGGAGAGGTGGAGCTCTACCGCCGCGACTCCGGCGCTTGGAGCCGCGTGGCCTTGCCAGCCCTGATGACGGGAGAGCCCCTGTCCGCGCGGATGGTGGACGGCACCCTGGATGCGAATGGCAACCTGGTGCTGCTCGTGGAGTCGTACCAGAAGGTCTTCTACCAACGGGCCGGAGGCTTCGAGCTCATCCCTCTCCCGAAGGACGGAGTGGCCGCGGGCTTCGGCGGCAGCGTGAGAGTGGACGGGCGCGGTCAGGTCCACGTCACGTACGTCTATGACGAGATCGGCAGCAACCCGGATGGCCTGGGCGGATACGTCATCAGCGGCCGCGGAATCTATGGCGTGTATGACGGGACCGCCTGGACCTCGTACGAGCTGGGCCCCATCGCCTACCCTCGCATCGCCACGCGCGACGATGGGCCCCTGCGAGTCGTCCACGGGCTCTACAAGGGACGCCACCCACCGCTTGCACTCACGGAGGTGGCTCGCGACGGCAGCCTCCGCTCGGAGCTGATCAACCCCGAGCAGTCTGGCCCCGAGGGCGGAAGTCCCAGCCCAGACCCCTTCTATCACCCCACTGCCGCTGTGGGCCCGGACGGCACGATCGCCGCCGCGTGGGATGGCCATCGCGTCTTCATCCGGCCGCCCGACGCGCAGTTCGTCCGCGAGCGGACGACCATCACCTTCACTTTCGGGGGGACCGGCGGCGGCAGGGTGCGCTCGGCGGATGGCACCATCGACTGCACCTCCACCTGCACCGTCGAGCTCCCAGTCGGCTCACGCCACCAGCTCTTCTTCGAGCCCGACGCTCGCAGCGTGCTGGAGCAATACCCCGGCTACGAGCCCTTCTTGTCCCTTTATGGATACATCTGGTTCGACGTGCCCGCAGGCCCCACGACCCCGGCCTCTATCCGGTTCCGGCACACGCCCGTGGCTGCCGTCCTCCCGATCACCACCGCCAATGGATCGACCGTCGGGGTGAACCGGTTCGCCGCCCGCGATGGCCGCGTCGCGATCATCGCCACCACCAATGGCGACATCTCCTTCGGCGGCACGGTGGCCACCCTCCCGTCCGGAGAGGTGCTCGCGGTCCGTGAAGCCAATGGGCAGGTGTGGGCCGCGACCGTGCCCATGACCCCTGTTGCGATCGGGATCCAGTCCAATGGAACGACCTCCGCGCTCTTCTATGCCGATCGCTCTCTGAGCTTCCCCAGCGGCACGGTGGGCAGCAACTCCGCGCCCGTCCTGGTCCTCGCCCACTATGCCAACGGGAGCTTCCAGGCCCTGGAGCGCCTCGCCGATGTGCCCTCCGGGACCCAGCTGATGGCCGCCGCCGTGGGCAACGATGACACGGCGGGCCTGGTGCTCTCGAACGTCAACGGCTTCGGCTCGCTGGGCGTCTCCGCGTTCAACCTGTTCGTCTATCGGAACTCCACAGGGAGTGTGCTCTTCCGGGGCTTACAAGCGGACGCGGCGGCAGCGGGCACTGCGGGGCTCGCCCTGGCGAACGGGCGCGCGACCGTGGCACTCCCCAACCCTTTCAACACCGTTGCGCTCTCCACGCTCACGCTCTTCCAGGACGGCGCACCCACAGGCACCCAGACCGTCAGGGGCGGAGTCCTCACGGCGATCGTCCTCGGACCGGATCGGGTCCTCTCCCTCTGGCACCCCACCGAAGGGTACCTGGACATCGGCAACGGCTACGTGCCGTTCAATGCACAGGCCTACTTCCTCGCCGAGCATGCGCTGGACGGGCGGCCGCTGGCCGCGACACCAGTCTCCAACCTCGACCTGCGGGCCGGCCACTTCGCCCTCACCTCGACGGCCTCGGGGACGATCTCTGTCCGGCCCAGCTACAACGCGGGGCTCGAGTATGGACGGATCAACGATCCCTCCTACTTCTTCACCTACGGAGGCGATCTGCTGGGCAACAAGGCCACGCCACTGATGAGCTCCGCCGACGGCACCTCGTTCTGGGTCGCCGTCCGGCACCAGGGAACCGTGAACTACGAGATCACCAAAGTGGGGCCCACCTACATCACCGTGGTGCTCCAGCTCCGGCTGCCTTAGCCCTCAGCGCGCGCGCTTGCGCCCGAACAGTTTGCGGATCTCCGCCAGGCAGGCCTCCGTCACGGCCTCCACGGATTGCTCGCCGTCGATCCGGACGATCTTCTCCTGCGCCTCGCGCCGGCGGATCGCCTCTTCGTACTGGCGGGCAATCCGCCGCTGGAGCGCGTCCTCCTCGAACAGTTCCTTCGCCCCTCCCCGCGCCGCCCGCCGCTGTGCCGCCACCGCTGGAGACACGTGCACGAACAGCGTGAGATCCGGCGGCACCGCGTACCCGTTCGCCGCCTCCACCCACGCCATGGACAAGCTCGCGCCCTGGTACGCCAGCGAGGACAGCACGTACCGATCGCTGATGACGATCTGCCCTGCCTCCAGCGCCGGCAGCACCCTCGCCTTCAGGTGATCCGTCCGGTCCGCCGCGTAGAGCAGCGCCAGCGTCTCCTGCGCCAGCGGGCCCGCGCCCCCGGGCAGTACCAATCGCCCCGTGAGCGCCTGACGGATCAGCGTCCCAATGGGCCCATCCGAGGGCTCCCGCGTCGTCATCACCGAGTGCCCGTCCGCGCGCAGGGCCGCCGCAAGCCGCTCGGCTTGCGTCGTGGTCCCCGCGCCGTCCAGTCCCTCCAGGACGAGGAAACGCCCGCGCCCCGCGGCCTTTCTGCGGAGCGCGCTCACCGGGGCAGCAGCTTCGAGGGGTTGTCCAGTTGCAGCTGGCGGCGCAGCTCCAGCAGATCGCCGTAGCGCTTCAGCTCCTCGGCCAGTTCCCGGCGCCCCTTGCGGTAGTGCACCACGCTGTAGCTCACCAATCCCAGCACCACGGCGACCACCGCGAAGCCCAGGTACGGCACCTTCGACGAGTCCCAGAACAGCTTGGCCGCCGCCCCCGAGAGGATCATCGCCACGAGGATCGACACGCCCGTGTGGGCGAAGTGCAGGACGCTCTGGCGCGTGGCCAGGCTGGCCTGAAGGCGCTCATGCTGAGAGCGCAACTCATCGGAGGTAGGGGCGTTCACGGGGCCGGGGACATAGCGCAGCCTCGGCCCGGCGTCGAGCCGCCCGCGCGCCCCTGCCCCGCCTTCCCTGCGGCCCTAACCCAGAGATTCCAGGGCCTTGCGGACTGCCCCCAGCTCCGCCGGCAGCTCCACTGGGGGATTGGCCCGCCGGCTCTCCACGTCCGCCAGCGTGCCCCGGTGGTACCCCACCTTGAAGTCCGCGAACTTCAGTCCGTGCGCCGTGGACACCACCGCCACCCGCGAGCCCTTGGCGATCACCCCTTGGGCCACCAGCTTCTCCACCGCCGCCAGCGCCACGCCCGTGTGCGGGCAGGTGAAGGTGCCCTCGCGATCGGCCCGGGCCGCTGCGTTCGCCAGCTCGGACTCCGTGGCCTCCTCCACCACCCCGTCGAACGCCTGCAACGTCCGCACCGCCCGCCGGAACGACACCGGATTGCCAATCTGGATCGCCGAGGCCAGCGTCTTCTCCGCCTTCATCGGCAGCAGTTCCTGGAATCCGCCACGGAAGGCCCGGAACAGCGGGTTGGCCCGCTGCGCCTGCGCCACCGCGATCCGCGGCAGCCGGGAGATCAGCCCCATGGCCTTCAGCATCTGGAAGCCCTTGCCCAGGGCGCTCGCGTTGCCCAGGTTGCCGCCAGGGATCACCACCCAGTCCGGCGGCTCCCAGTCCAGGTCCTGGCACAGCTCCATGGCGACCACTTTCTGGCCCTCGATGCGCAGCGAGTTCATCGAGTTGGCCAGATACAGCCCCCGGTCCTCCGTCACCTGCTGCACCAGCTTCATGCAGCCGTCGAAGTCCGTGTCCAGCGAGAGCACCTTCGCCCCGTTGGCGATGGGCTGCACCAGCTGTGCCAGCGACACCTTGTCCTTGGGCAGGAACACCACCGAGGGGATCCCCGCCGCCGCCGCGTACGCGGACAGCGCCGCCGAGGTGTCTCCCGTGGACGCGCATGCCACCGCGCGGATGGGCACGCCCCGGGCCCGCAGGTGCTTCACCGCGGACACCAGCACCGTCATGCCCCAGTCCTTGAAGCTCCCCGTCGGCGAGACGCCGCACTCCTTGAGCTCCAGGCTCGCCAGCCCCAGCTCGGAGGCCATCCGCCGCAGCGGCATGAGCGGCACCCGGCCCTCGCCCAGCGAGACGATGTCCTCCACGGGCAGCTCGGGGCACACCCACTCGTGCTTGCCCCACACGCCCGAGGCATTCGGCAGCCGCGCGGACCCGAACCGTGACTCGAAGCGGCGCTTCCACTCCGCCGCCGGCACCGAGCGCAGCGCCTCCAGATCGTGCGCCACCTCCAGCAGCGAGCCGCACTTCGGGCAGCGGTAGATGACTTCCCACAAGGATGCGCGGAAGCCGCAGCCCTCGCTGCAGGCGTACTCCGCGCGGAAACCGGAACTCGGCTGAGTGCTCATGCGTCGACTGCTACCACGCGCGTGCCACAGACCGAGCAGATCTTGTTGGGCCGGGTGGGCGTCCGGCACTTCTGGCACGGCATCCACGTCAGATCCTCCGCCGACGCGGAGGCCCCAGCCCCCTTCGCCGCGGCCTGCGGGGCAGGACGGGCCTTGGGCAGCCGCATGCCGCACTTGTCGCACACAATGCCATCGGCCTGGACGTTGCGGCAGTACCGGCACACCACTGCGCCCGTGGGCGCCGCCGTGCGAACCCCGTCATCCGCCGCGCGGCCCGTGTCCAGGTCCGTCACGGCCTCGACGCTCACCTTGTCGATGGGCGCCGCGCGGGTGGTCTCCATGTCCTGCACCACCTGGACGGGCAGGTCCGGCCCGGCCTTCTGGCGGGTCGAGTCCAGTTCGGGAATAAGAGGGGCATCGACCGCCACACGCCCACCCGCGTGGAGGGTCTGCTCGAGTTCAGGGAGGGTTTGCACGGCCACGGCGGCGGCGGCTCTGGGCACCTGGAGCTTCTTGCCACAGTTGTCGCACTCGTCCCCTTGGGCCTGCTGGTGCTCACACACCGGGCAGATGATCATGAGCGCACGTTAACGGGCCGAGGCGCCCGGGGGCAACGCACAGTGCTCTACCCCGGGTTCAAGGCCTCCCCCGTCATCGGCACGAACCGCACGGGGAGCAGGTGCTCGACCCGGGGGACACCGCCTTGCCGGGCGCGGGTGATTCGCAGCAGTTCCTGGCTCTGCCCCTGGGAACCCACCGGGATGACCATGCGCCCCCCGGGCCGAAGCTGCCCGAGCAGCTTGGGAGGTACGGCCTCGGGAGCCGCCGTGCCGATAGTGGCGTCAAAGGGCGCGGCTTCGGGCCACCCCTGCGTGCCATCCCCCAGCCGCAGATAGACGTTCTCGAAGCCCAACTGCCTCAGCAGCTTCCTCGACGAGCGGGCGAGCGAGGGCACGATCTCCACGGAGTACACTTCCCGACACAGGAGCGCCAGGACGGCTGTCTGGTAGCCCGAGCCGGTGCCGATCTCCAGCACCCGCTCGTGTCCCTGCAGCTCGAGGGCTTGGGACATGAGCGCCACGATGTAGGGCTGGCTGATGGTCTGCCCATGACCAATGGACAACGGGGAGTCCTGGGTGGCGGCATCGCGCGCGGTCTCCGGAACGAAGTCCGCCCGGCTCAAGCGCCGGATTGCATCGAGCACCCGCCGATCTCGGATCCCCTGCCGCTCCAGGAAGTCCGCGAGCTCCAAGTCACCCATGGCCGCACCCCGCTCCTGGGAATCTAGCCACGGTGCGTGGGTCCTGGCAGGCGGCTACCCCACCTGGGCCAGCGCCAACCGGCCTTCCCACCGCTCCTCGAGCGCCTTGACCAGCCCCTGATGATCGGAGGCACGCAGGTGCGGATCCGCCTCCAGGATGCGCCGGGCCTCGACCTGGGCCACCGCGAGCAGATCCCCGTCCCTCGCCAGGTTGGCCACCGCGAGCTCGGGCATTCCGCTCTGCCGCGTGCCGAGGAATTCGCCGGGCCCGCGGATCTCCAGATCCTTCTCCGCGATGACGAAGCCGTCATTGCTGTGCTCCATCACCGACAGACGCTCGGTGGACTCCCAGGATCGGGCCGGGCTGGCCACGAGGTAGCAGTGGCTCACGGCGGCGCCGCGCCCCACCCGGCCGCGTAACTGGTGCAGCTGCGAGAGGCCGAAGCGCTCGGCGTGCTCGATGACCATCACCGAGGCGTTGGGCACGTCCACGCCCACCTCCACCACGGTGGTGCACACCAAGAGGTGGATGCGCTTCTGGCGGAAGTCCTCCATGACGGCGTCCTTCTCCTCGGGCTTCATGCGCCCGTGGAGCAGGCCCACCCGCGCCTGTGGGAACACCTGCTGGAGCTTGTCCGCGCCCCGCGTGGCGTCCTCCAGGTCGAGCTTCTCGGACTCCTCGACCAGCGGATAGACGACGTAGGCCTGGTGGCCCTTGGCCAGCTCGGCGGCCACACCTTCGTAGACGCGAGGACGGTGCTGCTCACTGAAGACACGGGTGGACACGGGCGTACGGCCCGGGGGCAGCTCGTCGATGATGGAGACGTCCAGATCTCCATAGAGCGTCATCGCCAGGGTGCGAGGGATGGGCGTGGCGGTCATCACCAGCACGTCCGGCTTGGGGCCCTTGCTCATGAGCGTGTGGCGCTGGAGCACACCGAAGCGGTGCTGCTCGTCGATGACAGCCAACCCCAGCCGATCAAAGGACATCTCTTCCTGGACGAGCGCGTGCGTGCCCACGGCGAGGTGGATCTCCCCTCGGGCCACGGCCTCGCGGACCTCGCGCTTCTGCTTGGCGGTACCGGCGGCGCTGACCAGCCCCACCCGGAACCCGAGCGGCTCCAGGAGGCGCTGGAAGGTGCGCTCGTGCTGCTCGGCGAGGATCTCCGTGGGCGCCATCACGGCCACCTGGTAGCCGTCCTGCAGCGCAACCAGCGCGGCCACGAGTGCCACGGCCGTCTTGCCAGAGCCCACGTCGCCCTGGACGAGCCGGTTCATGGGCTCGGAGCGAGCCATGTCCTGGGCAAGCTGCTCGACCACCCGGGACTGGGCGCCGGTGAGCTGGAACGGGAGCGCGCCCCGCGCCTGTGCCAGCCGCTCGGGGGAGACATTGAAGGCGATGCCCTTCTCCACCTTCACGCCTTGGCGCTTGAGCCCTACCCCGAGCTGCAGGAAGAACAGCTCATCGAACGCGAGCCGCCGGTGCGCGGGGCTGCGGTGCGCATCGAGCAGGCCCAGGTCCGACTCATCCGGGGGGAAGTGGATGCTGCGCAGGGCCTCGGTGAGCGTCATCAACCCCAGCCGCTTGCGGAGAGACTCGGGGAGAGGCTCCTCAAGGTGCTGGGCGTAGGAGTCGGCAACCCGAGCGGCGACCTCGCGGAACGAGCGCTGATCGCCCCGCTCGAAGCCTGGGTACACCGGGACGATGCGGCTGAAGTGGACGGAGGAGGACTCGATGTCCTCGGCAGGCTCGATCTCCGGGTGGGCCATCTCGCGCCCGGTGGTGGAGGCGCGCACCTCACCCGAGAGCACGATCCGCTTGCCCACCGTGAAGCGCGCCTTCAGCCAGGGGCCCGCGTGGAAGTAGGTGCAGGCGATGCTGCCGGAGCGGTCCGCGATGACGGCCTTGAAGTAGCGCTTGCCATTGCGGCCGGCGGCATAGTCCGCGTGCTTGACGATGCCCACGGTGACGCCGCGCTCGCCGGGGTTCAGCTCGGCGATGGTCAGCAGACGGCGCCGGTCCTCGTAGCAGCGCGGCAGCAGGAAGAGGATGTCACCCACCCGGCGCAAGCCCTTCTTGTTGAGGGCGCCCAGCAGACGCGGACCCAGCCGCTTGCCCAGCGTCTTGAGCGGAACGGACAGCGGTCCCGAGCGCGGCGCGATGGACAGGAGCTTCGCCTCGGCCCGGGATGCCTCTGCCCCAGGCGCGCTCTTGCGCTTCTTCGCGGGGGCGGCCTTCTTCTCGACCTTCTCCGCCTTCTCGGCCGCAGGAGACATCCGCGCAGCCGCAGGCCGGACCGGAGTCTCCGGAGAGAACCTCAACGCGGCGGGAGACGCGACGGGCTCTGAGGACTTCCAAGCGGGAACCGCCGCCGGGCGCTGTGCCGGACTCTCACGCTCCGGCTCCTGCCTGCCCGAGGGAGGCCTCACAGGCGCTACGGCTGCCTCTGCCCTCGCCTCGCCGCCGTCCCCCACGGGCTCGGGCAAGAAGCCGCCCGTCTCTCCGCGAATCACCTGCTCCAGCTCGGCCGGCAGGGCCACCCCGCCCATCTTCAGCGCCGCCACCACCCTCCGCAGGGCGGCCTTACGACGGTCCAACAGGGGGTGGTCCACATGGGGCAGCGCGGCGCGCAACAGCGACAGGGCACGCGGCTCCACGCCCGAGGCCCCCGCCAGGGTGCGCTCGATGACGCCACGCAGATCCCTCACGGTGGAGAGCTGGGCGAAGTCCCGCTGGCACGCGTAGCGCAGCGGTCCCACGAGGCTGGCAAGAGGATGGTTCACAAGCGGGTCCGAGCGCTCATCCTAAAAAGCAGGGATGACGTCCCGCACGAAATGAAAGCGGGGGAGCGAGCAGATGCCCACTCCCCCGGCAGCTGCATATCGCGAGGCGTCAAGGAGGGGACGGGGCGTCGTCCGGGGGATCCTCGAAGCGGATCTCCTCGATCTCGTACTCCTTCTCGCCTCCGGGACTGCGGACCACGGCGGTGTCGCCCATCTTCTTGCCGATGAGCGCGCGGGCCACGGGGGAGGTGACCGCCAGCCAGCGCTTCTTGATGTCGGCCTCCAGTTCCCCGACGATCCGGTACGTCACCGTCTTGTCGGTGTCCGAGTCCCGCAGCATCACGGTAGCGCCAAAGACGACGGCATCCCCCTTGAGCTTGCTGGTGTCGATCACCTCGGCTCGGGCGATCCAGTCATTGAGATCCAGGATGCGTCCCTCGATGTGGGACTGCTTCTCCTTGGCCGCGTGGTACTCGGCGTTCTCCTTCAGGTCACCATGGGCCCGCGCGACCTCAATCTCCCGAGTGATCTTCCCGCGCTCCACCGTCTGGAGGTGCTTGAGTTCCTCCTTGAGCTTGCGGAGACCATAAGGGGTCATCGGGATGTTCCCGCTCATCGACACAGCTCCTTCCGCCACCAGATGAGTGTTCGCCTGTCCGCCCCCTCGCCGGGGGTACCCGGAGCAGCCTTTACGAAGTTTCCGAATGTAGGAGACGAACGGCAACCGGGCAAACGAAAGCAGCGGGCGAGGCTGCCGGAAAGGTCCCGGGGTGGTGACCGGTGAACCCTGGACCTGGACGCGGACCCTGGGTGCGGATCTGCGGGTGGGCATGACGGCGATCTATTAAGGTGGACCCACGATGATCTCGGTCAAGGAAATGCGAGCGCTCGGCTCCGCTCTCACGCAGGCGAAGTTCCGCCAGCAGCTCGGGCCCTTCGTGCTGATTCAGCGGCCCCCGAGCCCTGAGTCCTCGGCGGTGTTGGACCCGACGCACACGGCGAACCGGGGCACCATCGAGCAGGGGATGCTCTCGCTGCTGTTCGAGTTCGAGGACCTGCTGGTGGCCACCCTCCCGCCGCTGAAGGAGCAGGACTCGCTGATGATCGGGCGACTGCCGGACTGCGACGTGGTGCTGGATGACGGCTCGGTGTCCAAGCAACACGCGGTGCTGCAGTGGAACGAGGCCGATCGCCGCTGCACGATGAAGGACCTGGGCTCGCGCAACGGCACGTTCCTCAACGGGACGATCATCATGAAGCGCGAGGTGACGCTCAAGGATGGGGACATCCTGAGCATCGGGTACGTGCAGTTCTGGTACCTGCTGACGGAGACGCTCTACACGCGGCTGCGCAACCCGCCGGGCCACATGGGCTCGAGCAGCGGGTGACGGCTAGAAGCTCCCGGACAGCCCTCCGAGGAAGCCGCCCCGAGGCGTCGCGCCGATCAACGGCGCCACGCGCAAGGCTTGAGCGGAGGAACTCCCAGCCCTCGCCTGGTAGGAGCTAGACGCGTTCATCGCGTGGGAGATCTCGTATCCGATCACGGCGCCCAGGACTGGCCCCACGATAAGGCCCACCGCCATGTAGCCCGGTCCGTCCTGGCTCAAGCCGTAGAGGAGCCCGGCCCCGGTGCCCAACAAAGTGCCCGCGAGCGACGGTAGGAAATCGCCTCGGCCTCCCAGTCCTTGCGCGGCGTACTGGACGCCCAAGGGAATGCCCACGAACACAGCCGGCACCGTGATGATGAGGATGGTGGCCGCGCACACCTCGCCCGAGCCGCAGCTCACATCCTCGAGCGCGGAGACGCCCGCGAGCAGCCCCACGATGCCCATCCCCACGCCGCCGAGCACCCCGCCGAACACCTCCGCGACGACGCGCGGAAACACGAGCGCGGGAGAGTCCTCGGTCTCGTACTTGTACTGGTAGGGGAAGAGCTCGCCCTTCGGCGCAGCCTGCTCAGAGGGAGCATCCACGGGAGCTGATTGGGCGAAGGAAACGCTCGCCGTGAGCAGACAGAGACTCAGTACGATGCGGAGAGGGAACACGGGGACAGCCTACCGCAGAAGGCTCTCCCCGGATCGCTCGCGCGCCAGCAACTCATGGCTGGGCCTTGAACGTCAAAACGCGGCGGAGGTTGGCGCGGATGCTGCTCTGGGGCACGAGCTGGAAGAGCCGGTCTCGCACCCAGCACGCCAGCGGGTTCCCCCACTGCCCCACCTCTCCGAGCCGCCGCGACTGGCTCACAAAGCCGTTGGCGCGAGTCACACGCAAGGCCTGGTAGCGGGTCAGCGCGGTGGACAGCTCCGGCTCGGAGGCCAGGCACCGTGCGAGCACCACCGCATCCTCCACCGCCTGTCCCCCACCCTGCCCCATGTTGGGCGTCATCGGGTGCGCCGCGTCCCCGAGCAACACCACGCGCCCCCGCGCCCAGCTCTGCACCGGCGGACGATCATAGATGTCGGTGCGAACGATGGCCGTGACCGGCGTCTGCTCGATGAGGGCTCGAATCGGCGAGTGCCAGTGGCCAAAGCGGAGCAGCAGCTCGCCGTAGGCATCCGGGGTGTCCACTCCGCCCGCAGGAGCGTTGGCGGTGGCGAACCAGTAGGTGCGCCCCTGTCCGATGGGCACGATGCCGAAGCGCAGACCCTGGCCCCAGCTCTCCGAGGTGAAGGCCGTGTCCGCGACTCCGGGGACCTCGCACACGCCCCGCCAGCTCGTGTACCCCGCGTATGGGGGATCACCATCCTGGAGGAGCTGCGCGCGCACGGTGGAGCGCAGGCCGTCGGCACCCACCAGGAGCTCTCCCGAAACCTCGCTGCCATCAGAGAGCCGGGCAACGACGCTTCCGGGTTCCTCACGGAAGCCCACCACTTGAGTGCCCAGCGTCAGCGGCTCCGGCCCCAGGGCCTTCTGGAGCACTTCCTGGAGCCGGGCCCGGTGAATGGCGATCATCGGAGCGCCAAGCTCCTGGGCCATCTCCCCCACGAGCATCGTCCCGAGCGAGCGGCCTCGCCAATCGAGAATGGAGCCACGCTGCATGGCCTGGCCCGCCGCGGCGACCTCGGCGTCGAGCCCGATCGTCCGGAACGCGAGGATCGCGTTGGTCTGCATGGTGATGCCCGCCCCCACAGGGCGCAGGGAGGCCGCACGCTCGAAGACCCGGACCGAGAAGCCAGCCCGGCGCAGCGCCACTCCCAGGGTGAGCCCTCCAATACCGCCTCCCGCAATCAGGACCGTCCTCTGCGTCTCCATGCCGAAGGTGTAGACTCAGGATTCCCGCAGGCACAACAGCTCTTTCACCACTCACGGTGAGCCAGACACCCGGACATGAAGCTCTACGCCATCAGCGATCTCCACGTCCGTGCCCCCGAGAACCGTGAGGCCCTCGCGCAGCTCTCGCCTCACCCGGACGACTGGCTCATCGTCGCCGGAGACGTGGGCGAGGCTCCCGAGGATCTGGAGTTTGCCTTCGAGACGCTGGCTCCGCGCTTCCGGCAGCTCCTCTGGGTCCCCGGCAACCACGAGCTGTGGACACTCTCCCAGAGCCCCTCGGCACCTCGGGGAGAGGCTCAGTACCAGCAGCTCGTCGACGTGTGCCGGAGCCACGGAGTCCTCACGCCCGAGGACCCGTATCCCCGGTGGCCCGGAGAGGGCCCTCCGCGGATCATCGCGCCGCTCTTCTTGCTCTATGACTACTCGTTCCGCCCGGATGACGTCCCCGAGCAGGACGCGGTGAATTGGGCCGTGGAGTCCGGTGTGCTGTGCGCGGACGAGTCGCTCCTGTTCCCCGATCCGTACCCCTCGCGCTCCGCGTGGTGCGCCGCGCGCTGTGAGCAGACCCGAAAGCGCCTGGAGGCCCTGCCCTCGGATTGCGCGACGATCCTCGTCAACCACTTCCCGCTGCGCCGGCACCACGCCCGCCTCCCGCGCATCCCCCGCTTCTCCATCTGGTGCGGGACGCGGCAGACCGAGGACTGGCCCCAGCGCTTCCGGGCCGAGGTCGTCGTCACCGGCCACCTGCACATCCCTCTCACCTTCTGGGAGGAAGGCGTGCGCTTCGAGGAGGTGTCGCTCGGGTATCCGAAGCAGTGGCGGCACCGGCGCACCATCAACGAAGCGCTCCGGCAGATCCTCCCGGCCACCACGCCCCCCTCTCCCACCCCCATCTATCGCGGGTGAACCGCGGCGCCGGGCTCTGCCGCCATTGTCGAGGGCCGCTCGATGGGGTTTCCTGCGGGCCACATGCGCTCGCGAACGCTCTCGTTGCTCCATGCCGTGGCCTGGGCCCTGGTGCTGCTGCTCGGTGGGGCCTGCGGCTCCTCGCAGGAGATGACCGTCACCCAGGACAGCCTGGAGCTCCGGAGCGAGGCGCGCGACGACGCCGACGTGGTGGAGAAGCTGCCGCTGGGCGCACGGGTCCAGGTGCACTCCCCTCGGTTCTGGGAGGACGCGGCGTGGTACCGCATCGAGGCGAAGGGAGGCACCCGCTGGACGAAGCTCGATGGACTGGCCCCCTACCCGCTCCGAGGCGAGACCCGGTTCGTGCGGCTGGAGGAGGTGCCCGTGCATGCGACGCGGGAGTCCTCGGGGCGCGTCGTGGAGACGCTGAAGCTGGGCACGGAGGTTCAGCTGCTGGCCCAGGAGCCTCCCGGCGCGGCGGAGTACCACGGGGTGATCCAAGGAGGGGCGCTGCGCGGCTACGTGGACGAGTTCGGGCTCTCGGCGGAGAAGCCTCTGACGCGCAACCTGCTGGAGGCCTCCAGCGAGTACCTCAAGAAGGGAGACTTCGAGCGAGCGAAGCCGCTGGCGAAGGCAGCCCTGGCGATGGCCGAGGGCAACGGCCGGAGCGGTGCGCTCGTGGAGGCGATCACCGTCGCTGAGACGGAGCCAGGAGAGCTGGGGCGAGAGCTGATTGACTTCACGGAGAAGGCGGCCACGGAGGCCGCGCCTCCCGCCAAGGGTACCCAGGGCTATGTCATCCCGTACCGGGCCTCGGTGCGCGAGGGCCCGGATGATCGAGATGCCATCGTGACCATGCTCCCGGTGAACGCAGCCGTGGAGGTGCTCAACGTCCAAGGGCCGTGGGCTCACGTGGCGCTCGTCGCGAAGAAGACGCCGTGGATGGCGGTGAACCTGGGGGATCTGGCGAAGATCGACGCGGGCGAGACCGCGGCGCTCTCTCCCGAACAGCGGGGCCTCAGCTCGCGGGGATACATGCGGCTCGCGGTCCTCCAGGCGAAGCGCCTCAGCGCCACCGAGCACCTGGCCCAGGTGAACACCCTCTCTCGTGAGGAGCACGGCCAGGAGCGGATGGAGTTGCTGAAACGAGCCCTCATCATCGCCGAGCCCCAGGAAGTGCCGCAGGTTGCTCCGGCGCTGATCGACGAGGCCTTCCACGGCGAGCGCTACCGGTTGGCGGTGGCCGCGGCAGTCCGGATGAAGGAAGCAGCGCCGGGAGGGACACTGGCCCAGAGCAAGGAGTGGAAGATCGAGACGGTGACGAGCATCTACGGGTGCTCGGGCTCGCCGCTGGCGGCGCAGGTCGAGACGCTGGAGTTCGATCCCGACGGCGAATATTCGAAGCCGTCGGGGAGCGTCTGCGCGCTGATAACGGGGCTCACCTCACCGTGCGACGTGTGCCTGTCGGACCTGTCCGAGTACGACGCCAAGGAGCGCGAGCACGTGCTGCGCAACAAGGTGGCGGTGGACGAGGCCCTCACGGACCACTCGGATGTGATCACGGCGTACGTGAAGGCCACCGCGCGCCTGGAGGATGCGTACCCGAGGCCTTCTCGAATGCGGGTGACGGTGCGCGCCGGCTCCGGGGCTCCGCCGGGGCGCCTCTTCCTGTTCGAGCTGCCGCTCGAGGTGGAGCGCTACGAGGCCCAGCTTCAAGTGAAGCCACTGTTCAAGGAGGCCCGGGTCTCGGAGATCGCCCTGCCCGAGTCCGCCGACGCGGGCCGCTGGGAGTACTGGATGAGCACGCTGCAGTGGGAGGACTCGGCCCACGGGGCACTGTTCTCCCCAGATCCCAAGACGGCGTGGAAGACGGTGCAGGCGTTCGCGCGCGGGGTGCAGTCCAAGCCCACGGAGCTGCTGGCACGCAACGAAACCGCAGGGGTGGTGTACGCGCTCCACCTCTCGGAGCACTGCGGCCGGTGCCCCTCGCGGCGGAAATAAGCCGCCCCAGATCCCTTCCTTCCCTGCCCTCACTGCGCCTTGAGCCGCTGCAAGACTCGGTCGTAGATCCACCGGCTCCGGGTGTGTGGCACGAAGAGGGTTCGATCCTTGAGGGCACGCAGCAGGTTGACGCCCTTCCACGCCATGCTGGTGTGGATGGCCTCCAGTTCCTGCTCTCGCTGCTGGCGAAAGAGCTGCTCGGACGCCAGCTCCGCCTGGAGGTTCGCGGCCTCGCCGACCTTCGCACCCAGCTCCGCCTCCAACGCCCGAGCCCGTGCCTCCAGCTCGGATCGCTGGTGCTGAAGCTGTGCCAAGAGCCTCTCGTGCTCGGCGCGCCGGGCCTGCTCCTCCGCCTCCCAATGACCCACCCGCTGCAGGGCCGTCGCAAGTTCCAGGCAGTAAAGCTCGGACCCCGCTCGGTACTGCAGGTGGTGGTTGGCCAGCAGAACCCTCATTAATTGGGGCTCATACCATTTCATTGGTGCTCATAGCATCTTTTCCTAACGCATTGCGCTGCTGCCGGAGCGCCCCTCTCAGGCGGCCCCGCGAGCGCTCGCGGCATGAATGGGCGGAGTCCGCTTCGCCCAGGGCCGAGCCCGCTCCAACTGCCCGGCCAGGCGGAACAGCGTCGCCTCATCCTCGAAGCGGCTCACGAACTGGACGCCCACGGGAAGGCCCTCGGCGCTCCAGTGGAGCGGCACGTTCATGGCAGGCTGGCCGGTGAGGTTGTACAGGGCCGTGAACGCGCAGTAGCCGAAGGCGTGCTGCATCCACTCGTCCGCCGTCGTCGGCGCGTTCGCGTTCAGCACCCCCAGCCGGTACGGCGCATAGGGCAGCGTGGGCGTGAGCAGCACGTCATACTGCAGGAAGAAGCGGCCCACCTCGCGCGAGAGGTGGTTCATGATCGCGAAGGCCCGCTGCAGCTCCACCGCCGTGAGCTCCCGGCCCTTCAGCACGGTGGCCCAGATCGAGGCCTCCAGCACATCCGGCCCTGGCGTGCGGCCCATCATCGCCGACATCCCATCCACCAACGCCGCTGTCCCCGAGCTCCAGAGCGCCGCCAGCGAGGTCCACATCGCCTGAGGGCGATACGAGGGCTTCGCCTCGATCACCTCATGCCCCAGCTCGCGGCACAGCTTCGCGGTGGCCTCCACCGCGGCCACGCACTCGGGGCTCACGGCAACCTGAGCGCCCGTATCCCAAGTGACGGCAATGCGCAGGCGCCCAGGCTCACGTGCCACCTCCTCCAGATACGGCCGCTCCGGAGGCGTGATCGAGTACCGGTCGCCCACGTCCGGCCCCAGCGTGGCATCCAACAGGGCCGCGCTGTCGCGGACCGAGCGCGACAGCACATGCTCCACGCCCAGCCCGTTCAGGCCCTCGGCCACATCCGGCCCTGACGGCGTCCGGCCGCGCGTGGGCTTCAGGCCGAACAGGCCACACAGCGAGGCGGGGATGCGGATGGAGCCCGCACCATCGTTCGCATAGGCCACGGGCACCATGCCCGCGCTCACCGCCGCCGCCGAGCCGCCGCTGGAACCTCCCGTGCTGTACTCCGGGTTCCACGGGTTGCGCGTGGGGCCGTGCAGTACGGGCTCGGTGCTGGCGTTGAAGCCCAGCTCGGGCGCGTTGGTCCTTCCCAGCGGGATGAGGCCCGCGCGCCGGTAGCGCGCCATGAGCGTGGTGTCGTGAGGCGCCACCATCCCCTGGAAGAGCCGGCTCCCCATGTCCGTGGGGACCCCGGCCATGTGCAACACCAGATCCTTCATCAGGAAGGGAACACCGGTGAAGGGGCCCTCGGGCAGCGGCTTGGCCAGCGTGGCCCGAGTCTCGGCCTCCACCAGGCCAATGACGGCGTTGAGGGAAGGATTCACCGCCTCGATGGCCGACAGCGCCACCTGGACGAGTTCCTCTGGCTTCACCTCTCGACGCCGGACGAGCTCCGCCAGGCCGAGCCCATCGAAGGTCACATACTCACGAAGATGCATGGCGGAGCTCCGCGGGCGGAGAGCACGCCCCTCCCCCTCCCGCAACCGAGAGAGGGGCGCTCTGAAACGGCTTACGGCACGAGCGTGATGCGGCCCAGCGAGGGGACCGTCAGCGGGTTGTTCACCCGCAGGTAGGCCTCGAGCGAGTCGAGATCGATCGGACCCGTAAGCAGACCCGTGCCCTCGGTGAACGCCAGGTAGCCGTCACCACCGCTGGCCATGAAGTTGTTCACCGTCACGCGGTAGCTCGCCGCCGGGTCAATCACCGTCCCGTTGAGCATGATGCTCGCCGGATCGATCTTGTCCCCCGCCGGCCCCGACTCCTTCCAGGTGTAGGAGAAACCCTCGGACACCTGCATGATGGAGACGTTGGCGCCCCACTGCTGCTCCAGCACCTTCTCGATCTGGGCACCCGTCAGGGTGAGCGTCACCAGGTTGTTGGCGAAGGGCTGAACGGTGAAGACCTCGCCGAAGGTGATGTCCCCGGCGTTGATGTCCGCGCGGATGCCGCCCGGGTTCTGGAACGCGATCACGGCGCCGCCCTTGGCCTCGTCCTTGGTGGCCGCGAGCATCCCGTCCGCAACGATGTTGCCCAGGATGGACTCACCCGACATACCCGCCGGCAGCGGCCGGATGGGGGCCTTCAGCTCCACCGGCGTGTTGCCGAGGATGCGGCTGGCCAGGGGCGTGGCGTCTTTGACGTATTTCTTCACCAGCGTATCGGCCGGGGTGTTCGCGTTGTCGCGGGTGACGATGTTGTTGTTGGCCACCTTCTCCACGATGTCGCCCGTGGAGGGATCCAGCGTCAGATCAATGGTGGTGAGCAGGCGCCCGAGGCTGGCCGCGCTGGTGACGAGCTTGCCGTCGATGGTGCAGTTGTACGCCTGGTGGGTGTGGCCGGAGACGACCACGTCCACCGCGTCATCGAACCGCTCGGTCAGCGCCACGATGGGACCGGAGATGCCGGCGCACTCATTGTAGTAGCCCGTGGCCACCTGCGCACCGCCCTCGTGGATGAGCACCACGATGGCCTCCACGCCCTGACTCTTCAGCTCGGGGACCAGCGCGTTGACCGTGTCCGCCTCGTCCTTGAAGGAGAGGTTCACGATGCCGGCCAGGTTCACGATGGTCGAGGTGCCCTCCAGCGTCATGCCGATGAAGGCGATCTTCTGGCCGCCGAACTCCTTGATGGTGTAGGCGTCCAGCAGGGGCTTGTTGGAGACCGTGTCGATCACGTTGGCCGACAGGAACTTGAACTTCGCGCCCGGGAACGAGGCGCTGGCCTCGCAGCCGTTGGCGTGGCAACCGCCGTTCTGCATGCGCAGCAGCTCGTCGCGGCCGTCATCGAACTCGTGGTTGCCCACGCCGTTGATGTCCAGGCCGATCAGGTTCATCAGCTCGATGGTGGGCTCGTCGTGGAAGATGCCCGACACCAGCGGCGAGGCGCCGATCAGGTCACCCGCGGACACCACCACCGTGTTCTCGTTGCGCTGGCGCAGCTTGTCGATGTGGTAGGCGAGGTACGCGCCGCCGCCCGCGTTCACATCCGCGCCCTTCCCATCGCTGGTCGGCACCCGGATGCGGCCGTTGCTCCCCGTGGGGGGCTCCAGGTTGCCGTGGAAGTCGTTGAAGGCGATCAGCTGGACCTTCGTCGGCGCCTGCGCGGGCGTCAGCTCATCTTCGCTGCAGCCAGCCGAGAGGGTGAGCACGGAGCCGGCAACGAGGGCCCCGAGCAACTTGAAGACGCTGGGACGCACCCGCGCATTCGAGAAGGAGGAAGAGTGGGAATGGGTCATGGGCGCGAAGGGAATACCTGAAAATGGATCCACACGGAACCACCGGCCCGTCACGATCCGGTGCTCATGCCGCACCGCGCCCCACATGCCGGAGGGTTATCGGTCTCCCCAGGCCAGACCCGCTCCCAGGGTGAAAGCGACGCCATGGCTCCACGTGCCGCCGGGAGGCTGGAGTCCCTGGTAGAGCACCTGTGCGCTCAGGGAGAAGGGGGTGGGCAGAGCCGCGTGCGCGCGCAACCCGGCAGGTACGCTGATCCGCTGTTGTCCCTCCCAAGGAACCAGGCCCACGCCCACGGCGGCCCGCAGATCGAGCCCCAGGGGATAACCGGGCCGGGCCGTCCACAGCGGCGGCGTGAGCAGGACCAGGGACGTGCCTCCCGAGCGTCGCGCGGCCTGCATGCTGCCCACACCTCGAGTCCAATCCAGCGACAGCATGAACGCACGAGGCAGCGGGAGTGCCGCGCGGAGGCCGAGCACCGAGGTGGTTCCTCGCGAGTCCCGGGTCACTCCGCCCAAGAGCTGCAGAGACAGCTCGGGCGATGGGCGGAAGCCGCGCAAGGCGACAGACTCCTTCGCGGCGGCGACCTCTTCGAAGCGATCACTTGCCCACTCGAGGAAGGCTCGGGTGTACGCCACCGCGCCGGAGACCCGCGCGTCCATGAAGGCAGCGTAGCCTGCGGGCTCGATGGGGTGGCGCTTGCCCTGCCAGCGCACCTCGCGAACGCCGAACGCGTTGCCCGCCTCTCCGCCGTAACTGCCGAAGGCTGCGGCGACACGGGTGGAAGGCTCGGACCAGAAGGCACTCCAGGGGATCGGACCGTGAGACGTGGGCAGTGAGTCGCTCCGCACGGCGGCCAGTGTCTCGCGCGCGAGCGCCTGCTGCGCCTCCGCACCCGGAAGTGGCGCCACCTGGCGGCTCGGAGCCCGCGCCAGCGAGGCACGGACCCCATACCGCTCGAAGCGATCCCACAGCCCGTGGTTCACCGGCACCACGTGGGGTGGCGAGGCCATGTCCTGCACGTGGTGGGCAAGGTGCCCCGCGCGATCGAAGGCACGCTCCAGATCGCCGTGGCGTGCGGCCTCCAAGGCCTCCTCCCAGAGTTCCCGCACCCGGGCGTCGGAGGCGTGGCGCAGAGCGGTATGGAGTGAGCCCTCGGGGCAATAGAAGTGGTGCCAGCCGGTCCACTTCACGTGGAGGTTGAGATCCTCGGCGGTGGCGCCATGCAGCACCGCGTCACGGTGTGCCGCGAGCAGCGGGCGCGCCTCGGAGCCTGCCGCCTTCAGCGCGGCCTCGGTCAGGGCCTGGTGGTCGCCCACGGAGAAGGCCGCCGCGGGCCGGGGCATCCCCAGCAGGAGGAGCAGCACGGCGGTGCAGCAGGCGGGCCTCACGAGACGCATGATGAAGCCAACGCCTCGGCGGGTCACATGCTCCCCTGCCCCACCGGCGCCAGGCTGCCTTGCAGACAGACAGCCTGCGCCACGCCTCTGCGGCTCAGAGTCCCCGGGGGCCCGTGGGCGGCAATCGCCGATTGAAGACGACGTTGGCCACGATGAAGGCCACCACGGCGATGGCCAAGGCAATCACCCAGAACCAGAAGCCCGAGCTCTGGGTCACCCAGCGGTCGTCAGTAGGCCCCATCCCCGGCTGGGCGAGCGCCAGGACCGGAGCGAGGAGAAACAGCACAAGGGCCGAAGTCGGAGTCGTTCGCATGGTCGTCCTCTCACTCGGAACGTTGGCATCCCGAGCCCCTGCTACAAGTTCCAGTGTCCCTCCGAGGGCCCGGCCATTAGCCTTGCCGGGCATGCTGACCGAAGTGCAGGCAGGCCCTTACACCGTCCGAGGGATCTCGGTAGCGGGGGTCTACACATCACTGCAGGTGCCGGAGTTGGGCGTGGTGCTGGACGCAGGCGTCCCGCTGCGGAGCTTCGCCACGACGGATCATCTCTTCCTGAGTCACGGCCACGCGGACCATGCGAGCGCCCTGGGTTCGCTGCTCGCGATCCGAGGGCTGGTAGGCAAGCACTCGCCCGCCCAGGTGTACCTCCCTGCGGAGATCGAGTCAGCGGTCCGCGAGGCGCTCGAGGCCCTGGGCCGCCTGCACCGCTCAGAGGTCGCGTACGAGACCATTCCCATGCTGCCAGGGGACACTCGCAAGGTGGACCGGGACATCTGGGTGCGTGCCTTCCGGACCCACCATGCGGGCCCATCGCTCGGCTACCAGTTCCTCAAGCGCGTCACGAAGCTGAAGCCCGAGCACCAGGGGCTCCCAGGCGAGGAGATCGCCCGCCTCCGGCGTGAGGGCACCCCTGGGATCTTCGAGGAGGTCGAGCGGCTCGAGGTGGCCTACGCCACGGATACATTGGCGCGGGTACTGGAGTCCGCGCCGTCGATCCTGGAGAGCCGGGTGCTCATCCTGGAGAGCACGTACCTGGACCCGAAACGGACCGTGGAGGAGACGCAGGAGCGCCTTCACACGCACCTGGACGAGATCATCGACCGGGCGGACCTGTTCAAGAACGAAGCGCTCGTGCTGATGCACTTCAGCCAGCTCTACGGGCCGCAGCAGGTGCACGATCTCATCCGCCAGCGAGTCCCGGAGGCCTTGAGACAGCGCATCCAGGTGTTCGCCCCCAGCACCAACGCCTGGTTCGGGTGAGCCGAAGCGAGTTCAGGGAGCAGCAGCGCGAGGGGGCCGCAGAGCCTGAAGCTCCGTCAGGACGGCCCGGAGCTGAGGCGACTCCATGACCTTCTCGGCCGAGGCGAAGAACTGCGACAGGTCCCCAAAACCCTGGTGCTCGTAGACGCAGGCCTGGAGCGACATCTCGAGCCGATCCACCTGGCGCACCAGCTTCGCCTCGAAGGAGGCGCCCTGCTCGTACTCCTCCCAGAGCGCGAGGTACTCGGCGCCACGCGGCAGCTTGCCGAGGATCTGCGCCACGGCCTGACGCTCCAGCGCGTGCTTCTGGGTGGGGTTCACGCCGTCGTGCGGAGTGATGTCACCGACACGGGCCTCCCCCAGATCGTGCAGCAGCGCGATCCGGACGACCTTGGAGGCATCCGCCTCGGGGAACCAACTGTCGGCGATGAAGAGGCACAGCAAGGCCACGCCGAGGGAGTGCTCGGCGACGCTCTCGCAGCGCTCGGGAGAAATGCCCACGCGGAGCCAGCCCTGACGGTAGAGCTGCTTCAGGTGGTTGAACTCGAAGTAAGCCTCGATCAGCGGGAGCGCCGCCTTGCCACTCAGGTGGGAAATGGGCGGCGAAGCTTTCGTCCGCATGCGATCAGGGCGTGGGCACAGGAGCAGGCTTCTTGGCCGGCTCCTCTTCCATCGGAACGCCCGCCGGCATGAACTCACCGGTGGAGGGATCCACCGTCCACAGCGAGTAGCGCCGCGTCGTCACGTCCTGGAGCACCCCATCCACGTAGCAGAGCACGTACACGTTGGTGGACGGCTCGGTGACGGAGAACACACCGTACTGGACGCACTCCGCCCCGTCCGCCCGGGTAGTCTTGCCAATGGGGTTGCCCAGCCGCGCGACCACGTCCGCCTGGGACATGCCCGGCTGAACCATCTTGAAGCCATGCGCCGTGACGATGCGCACCGCGTGCTCCTGCCCGTGCATCGACCCCCAGGCCGCGAGCAGCCCCAGGAGCGGCACCAACAGCACGAAGAGCCAGCGCACCTTCGAGGTGCGCTCCTCGCGGAACGCGGTGAAGAGGCTCTCATTGCTGGGAGCCGTCTGCGCAACCACCGTCAAGGTCGGGGAAGAAGTCATGCTCGTGTCTGGAGTATTCACGAATGTATGCCCAACGCCTATTCCCCGGGGACTCATTCCCCGCTCTGTTGCTGGGCGAGCAACCTCTCCGCTCCCGCCGCCACCAGCGCGCCCACGGTGTAACAGACCAGATCCGATCCCAGAAAACCACGTCCGAGCACCAGTGCCCCCAGGCGATGTGCGCGCAGCGCATCGATCCAGGGGGCACGGTAGAGCTGACTGAACTCGACCGCGAAGGAGATCGCCAGCGCCGCCCCTGCCGCCTGGGCCACCGAGAGGCGGGGCCAGACAAAGACGAGGCACACGTACACCATCATCGTCCAGAGCGTGTCCCCCGCGTATTCCGCGACGAAGGAGGGCAGCCAGGGAGCCCCCGAGCGCGAGCCCAGCCCCAGCACGGGCAGCAGCAGCAGCAGCGGCAGGATCCGCCACCGGGAGCGCGCTGGGTCCGCAGGAGCCACCAGGGTAGCGGGGAGACGCATCCCCCCATTCTATGCGACTGCCTGGAGGGGATTCAGGCATCCTCTCGGGCACCGCACACCGCGCTCACCGGACACAGGAGGTCTCACGCCATGCAGCACGCCTACGCGGACGTCAACGGCATCCGTATGCACTATGTGACTCAGGGAACGGGTGAGCCCCTCCTGTTCCTCCACGGCTTCCCCGAGTACTGGGGCGTCTGGAAGGGCTTGATGGCGGAGTTCTCAAAGGACCACCGGGTCATCGCCCCAGACCTCCGGGGCTACAACCTCACCTCTCGCCCCACGGACGTCGAGGCGTACCGCATCGAGAACCTCGTAGAAGACGTGCGCGCGCTCGTGGAGCACCTGGGCCTGCGCAGGCTCACGGTGGTGTGCCAGGACTGGGGTGCGCTCCTGGGCTGGAGCTTCGTGCTTCGTCACCCGGAGCTCATCCGCCGCTTCGTCACGGTGAACATCACCCACCCCGCCCTCTTCAACCGCGATCTGCGCGAGAACCCCAAGCAGCAGGAGGCCAGCCAGTACATGCTGGGCTTCCGGACCCCGGGCTTCGACCAGCAGATCTCCGGCAATGACTTCGCCTTCGCGAAGCAGGCCATCTTCGAGGATGCCCGTCAGCACGGCGCCGCGCTCTCCGCCGAGGACGAGGCCGAGTGGCTCCAGGCCCTGAAGCAGCCCGGGGCCGTCGACGCCGGCCTCAACTACTACCGGGCTGCCCAGATCGGCCCTCCAGACGGACAAGGCTCTCCGGGTGGCAGCAACTTGATGGACGGGCTCTCCCAGGAGCAGTGGAAGGTCCGCTTCCCCGTGCTCGTGCTCTGGGGAGAGCAGGATCCCTACCTCTTGCCGAGCGGCCTCGAGGGACTCGATCAGCTCGCACCCGATCTCACGATCCACAAGATCCCGGGAGCAACACACTGGGTCACCCTGCAGAAGCCAGCCGAGGTCATCCGGCACCTGCGCGACTTCATCGCCCGGAAGGGCTGAGCAGCAAGCCCCCCGACAGTCGAGGGGCTCGTCCGTTCATCCGAGAAGCTGGGCGACGAGCCCTGGGAAGTCCGTGCCTGGGGGCAGGCGGCCCTCGGCATGCTCGGGACGGCCACCGCCTCGGCCTCCCGCAGCCTCGGCCAGACGCTTGAGGAAGGCGCCACACCCGAAGCTGGAGCCACTCCCTCGAGCGATCAGCACTGGCATGCCCTCGGGCGCGCGGCCCGCGAGCAGCACCACGGACTCTGGCTGGGACGTGAGCCTCGCGGCGATCGCGCGCAGCGACTCGGGGTTGGCGCCCTCGAGCACCGCCACCACCCGGCGCTCCGGAGACTTCTCCAATGCAGCGGCCAGCTCCACGGCGGCCTGATCAGCCAGTTTCGCCCGGACCGCACCCAGCGCCTCCCGCGTCTCGGTGAGATCGCGACGGATCTTGTCGATCACCACCGGCACCTCGCCCGGGCCGCACGTGAAGGCGCGGCTCAGGCCCCGGAGCGTCCCGGCCTCCTGCCACAGCTCGGTCCGCGCACGGCGGCCGGCGGAGAACGACACGCGTCCCTTACCTTTATAGCGCTCCACACCGAGCACCCGGATCATCCCCACCTGCGCCGACCGCGTGCAGTGGGTCCCTCCGCAAGGGGACACATCGAACTCGCCGATCTGCACCACGCGGATGTTGTCCGTCACCTTGGGAGCCCGGCGCAGCGGCAGAGCCGCCAGCTCCTCGACCGTCGGGAAGAAGGACCGGATCGCCACGTCGTCATCGATCACCGAGTTGACCAGTTCCTCCGCCTCGGCGACGCGCGCCTCGTCAAGGACTTCCAGATCCACGTCGATGGTGCAGAGCGTCTCGCCCAGGCGCGAGGAGATGGTGTTCGCCTGAGCCACATCCACCAGGGCCCGCGAGAGCATGTGCTGGCCCGTGTGCAGCGCCATGTGCACGCGGCGGCGGGCCCGATCGATCTGTCCCGCCAGCTCGGCGCCCACCTCGGGCAGCGCCTTCCCCTCGGACAGCTCCAGCACGTGGTGGACCACCCCCGCGTCATCCACCTGCACGTCCTTCACCGCGTAGCCGCCGAGCAGCCCGCGATCCGCCATCTGACCGCCAGCCTCCGGGTAGAAGGCCGTGCGATCGAGCACAACCGACAAGGTCCCATTCCAGGCGGCGTGCGCAATCACGCGTCCGGTGAATTGGTGAAGGAAAGGATCGCTGAAGTAGAGGCGTTCGGTGGAGGCCATGACAGAGGAAGGGATAACACGGCAGCAGGTGCGTCACGCTCCCCTTGACGCGCTGCGTGGATCTGGAAGAACGCCGCCCTGGCTCTGCGCGAACCCGCCATGCCTGCTTCCTGTCCCCCCAACCAAAGCAGCCCCTCTTCAGACTCTCCTTTACCCAACCTGACGCGCCGCATTACCATCCGAGGTTCGCGAGTGAACACGCTGTGCCTAGCAGTGAAGGAGGGAATCTACTGATGTCGCACGTCCCGGGGCGGTATGGGCTGTATGAACCCGAGACGGAGCACGACGCCTGCGGCGTTGGCTTCGTGGCCCATATCAAGGGCGATCGGTCGCGCGGCATCGTCGACGACGCGCTGGAGCTGCTCAACCGGCTGAGTCACCGCGCGGCGGTGGGCAAGGACCCCGAGACCGGTGACGGCGCGGGCATCCTCGTGCAGCTGCCGCACCGGCTCTTCGAGAAGGAGGCCAGCAAGCACCGCATCGATCTGCCGCCTCGCCGCCAGTACGCGGTGGCGCAGACGTTCCTGCCCTCCGATCCGTTTGCCCGCACGGCGTGTGAGCGCATCCTCGAAGAGGTGGTGGCCGAAGAGGGCCAGCGGGTGCTCGGCTGGCGAGACGTACCCGTGGCTCCGGAGCACCTGGGCTCGGTGGCGCGCGAGGTGGCTCCCGTCATCCGCCAGCTCTTCGTGGCCCGGCGCCGCGTGGTGCCCAGCGCCTTCGAGCGCAAGCTCTACCGCATCCGCAAGCTCGCCGAGAGCCGCGTGCGTGAGAGCGGCATGGACACGTGGGGCCGCTTCCACATCGCCAGCTTCTCGGCGGAGACCATCATCTACAAGGGTCTGCTCCTGCCCCGGCAGTTACCTCGCTTCTACGAGGATCTGCGGCACCCGGAGCTGGTGAGCGCGCTGGCGCTGGTGCACTCGCGCTTCTCCACCAACACCTTCCCCACGTGGGAGCTGGCACAGCCGTTCCGCTACATCGCCCACAACGGCGAGATCAACACGCTGAGCGGCAACCGGAACTGGATGACGGCCCGCCGCGGGCTGCTCCAGTCGGCCCGGTTCGGCGGCAGCCTGGAGTCGCTCTACCCGCTCATCGTCCCGGGCAAGAGCGACTCGGCCCAGTTCGACAACATGGTGGAGCTGCTCTACCTGGGTGGGCGCACGCTGCCGCACTCGATGATGATGATGATCCCGGAGGCGTGGGAGGGCCACGCCACCATGAACGACGAGCGGCGCGCCTTCTACGAGTACTCCTCGGCGCTGATGGAGCCGTGGGACGGCCCCGCCGCTATCGCGTTCACGGACGGCCAGATGATCGGCGCCACGCTGGATCGCAACGGCCTGCGCCCGGCTCGCTACCTCATCACCGAGGATGATCGCCTCATCCTGGCCTCGGAGACGGGTGTCATCGACGTGCCCGCAGCCCAGGTGCGGCGCAAGGGCCGGCTCACACCGGGCAAGATGCTCCTGGTGGACACCGCCGAAGGCCGCATCGTCGAGGACGAAGAGGTGAAGGCGGACATCGCCGGCCGCTGGCCGTACCGCCGCTGGCTGCAGCGCAACCTCTCCACCTTCGCGGACCTCCCGGAGCGGCCCGCTCCGGCGCGGCTCGTGGGCGAGGAGCTGTGGCGGCTCCAGCGCGCCTTCGGCTACACGGACGAGGACGCGCGGCTGATCCTCCAGCCCATGGCGGAGACGGGCAAGGAGCCGGTGGGCTCCATGGGCACGGACACGCCGCTGGCGGTGCTCAGCGATCAGGCCCCGAGCCTCTTCTCCTACTTCCACCAGCTCTTCGCGCAGGTGACCAACCCGCCGATCGATCCGATCCGCGAGTCGCTGGTCATGACGCTGAGCACGGCGCTGGGCCCCGAGGGCAACACCTTCGAGGAGACTCCGGAGCAGTGCCATCGGCTGGCACTCCCGGGCCCCATCATCACCAACGAGCATCTGGCGAAGCTGGCCGGCATCCGGGACGAGGGCATCTTCGAGACGCGATCGCTCTCACTGCTTTACACCGTGAGCGGGGGCGACGGCGCGCTGGAGCAGGCGCTGGAGTGGATGTGTGACGAGGCCGTGAAGGCCGTGGACTCGGGCGTCAACATCCTGGTGCTGAGCGATCGGGGTGTGGACGCGGCCAACGGCGCCATCCCGGCGCTGCTGGCGCTGTCGGCGGTGCACCAACGGCTGGTGCGGGATGGTATCCGCATGTACACCGGCTTGGTGGTGGAGACCGCCGAAGCCCGCGAGGTGCACCACTTCGCGCTCCTGTTCGGCTACGGCGCCTCGGCGGTAAACCCGTACCTGGCGCTGGACTCGCTGCGCGCCATGGCCGAGTCCGCCGAACTGCAGGTGAATGCCGAGAAGGCGCAGGAGCAGTACATCCACGCCATCGAGGAGGGCCTGCTCAAGGTGATGTCGAAGATGGGCATCTCCACGCTGCAGTCCTACCGCGGCGCCCAGCTCTTCGAGGCCGTGGGCCTGAAGCGAGGGCTCATCGAGAAGCACTTTACGGGCACGGCCTCGCGCGTGGAGGGAGTAGGCCTGCTCGAGCTGGGACGCGAAGTGGTAGAGCGGCACGCGCGCGGCTTCGGCCCGGCAGCGGCCTCCGAGGAGGGGCTTCTGCCTGCCGGTGGCCACTACCAGTGGCGGCGCCGGGGCGAGACGCACAAGTGGAACCCGGCCACGCTGGCGAAGCTCCAGGCGGCGGTGCGCGAGAACGACACGGCCGTGTTCGCCGAGTACTCGAAGCTGGCGGACGACGAGACGCGCGAGCAGTGCAACCTCCGTGGGCTGCTCGAGGTCGTCACGGAGGGACGCAAGCCGATCCCGCTGGATCAGGTGGAGTCAGCGACGGAGATTGTCCGGCGCTTCGTGACGGGCGCCATGTCCTTCGGATCGATCAGCGCCGAGGCGCACGAGACGCTGGCCATCGCGATGAACCGGATTGGAGGGCGCTCCAACAGCGGCGAGGGTGGAGAGGAGGCTCACCGCTACTCGCTGGACGAGAACGGGGACTCGCGCCGCAGCGCGATCAAGCAGGTGGCCAGCGCCCGCTTCGGCGTCACCACCGAGTACCTCGTGAACGCAGTGGAGTTGCAGATCAAGGTCGCCCAGGGCGCCAAGCCCGGTGAGGGCGGCCAGCTCCCGGGCCACAAGGTAGACGAGCGGATCGCCCGGGTGCGCTGGTCCAACCCCGGGGTGACGCTGATCTCGCCGCCGCCGCACCACGACATCTACTCCATCGAGGATCTGGCGCAGCTCATCTATGACCTGCAGTCGGTGAACCCCGACGCGCGCATCAGCGTGAAGCTGGTGAGCGAGGTGGGCGTCGGCACCATCGCGGCCGGCGTGGCGAAGGCGGGAGCGGGCTGCGTGGTCATCTCTGGCTACGAGGGCGGCACGGGCGCCTCGCCGCTGTCGAGCATCAAGCGCGCGGGCCTGCCCTGGGAGCTGGGGCTGGCGGAGACGCAGCAGGTGCTGGTGCACAACGGCCTGCGCGATCGCATCCGCGTGCAGGTGGACGGCGGCCTCCGCACGGCGCGGGACGTGCTCGTCGCGGCGCTCATGGGCGGCGAGGAGTTCGGCATGGCCACCGCGAGCCTGGTGGCGGTGGGCTGCGTGATGCTGCGCAAGTGCCACCTCAACACCTGCTCGGTGGGCATCGCCACGCAGGATCCCAAGCTGCGTGAGCGCTTCCAGGGCAAGCCCGAGCACGTGGTGAACTTCTTCTTCCTGGTGGCCGAGGAGCTGCGCCGGCAGATGGCGGCTCTGGGCGTACGGAAGCTGGAGGAGCTGGTCGGCCGGGTGGATCTGCTGCGGCAGCGGAAGGACTCGACGCACTGGAAGGCACAGCGTGTGGATCTCTCCGCGCTGCTGGCGACTCCACGTGCACCCGAGACCGAGCCTCGGCGCTGTAGCACGGCCCAACGCAAGGATGTGTCGGACCACCTGGATCTCGAGCTCCTCAAGCACGCGCGGGCCACGCTGGATGGCGGCGCGCCCACGATGCTGGTCCGGCCGGTGAGCAACACCCACCGCGCCGTCGGAGCGATGCTCTCCGGGGAGATTGCCAAGCGCCACGGCTCTCGCGGGCTGGCGGATGGACAGATCCGCATCCGGTTGCATGGCTCCGCGGGTCAGAGCTTCGGCGCGTTCCTGACCAGTGGCGTGACGCTGGAGCTGGAGGGCGACTCCAACGACTACCTCGGCAAGGGGCTCTCGGGTGGGCGGGTGATCGTCTACCCGCCCGCGGACAGCCGCTTCACGCCCGAGGAGAACGTGCTGGTGGGCAACACGGTGCTCTACGGCGCCACCGCGGGCGAGGTGTACCTGCGCGGACTGGCCGGTGAGCGCTTCGCGGTGCGCAACAGCGGCGCCCAGGCCGTCGTGGAGGGCGTGGGGGACCACGGCTGCGAGTACATGACGGGTGGCGTGGTGGTGGTGCTAGGGCCGACGGGACGGAACTTCGCGGCGGGCATGAGCGGCGGCATGGCGTTCGTGCTCGACCGGGAGCGCTCGTTCCGCAAGCGCTGCAACCTGGAGATGGTGGAGCTGGAGTCCCTGGTGGACGAGTCGGAGATCTGGCTCGTGCACGGGATGATCGAGCGCCACTTCCAGCACACGGGGAGCACGCTGGCGCGCCGGGTGCTCGACAACTGGGAGCTGATGGTGCCGCAGTTCGTGAAGGTGATGCCCACGGATTACAAGCGCGTGCTCCAGGCGCGCCGCGCGGCGCGCAAGCCGACCACACTGGTTCCTCATCGGCGGGTTGCCGGGGCGGAGGGCTGAGCCATGGGCAAGCCGACGGGTTTCATGGAGTGGGCGCGGGTACCAGCGCCCAAGCGGGAGAAGAAGGAGCGGGTCAACGACTCGCGCGAGTTCGTGCTGCCCCTCGCCCCCGAGGAGGCAAAGCAACAGGCGGGGCGCTGCATGGACTGCGGTGTTCCCTTCTGTCAGCAGGGCTGTCCCCTGGGCAATCCCATCCCAGACTTCAACGAGGCGGTGTACCGGGGACGGTGGAAGGCGGCCTTCCTGGCGCTGAGCAGCACCAACAACTTCCCGGAGTTCACCGGCCGGCTGTGCCCGGCGCCGTGCGAGGCCGCATGCGTGCTCTCCATCGATCAGCACCCGGTGACGATCGAGCAGATGGAGAAGGAGATCGCCGAGCGGGCCTTCGCGGAGGGCTGGGTGCAGGCGCAGCCTCCAGCGCGGCGCACGGGCAAGCGGGTGGCGGTGGTGGGCTCGGGGCCCGCGGGGCTGGCGGCGGCGGCGCAGCTCAACCGGGCGGGACACTCCGTCACGGTGTACGAGCGCGACGACAAGGCCGGCGGCCTGCTGCGCTACGGCATCCCCGACTTCAAGATGGAGAAGGGCGTGCTGGAGCGGCGATTGGCCCTCATGGAGGCGGAGGGCGTGGTGTTCCGCACGGGCGTGGACGTGGGCAAGGAGCCCGGCTTCCGTGCGCTGCGCGAGCAGTATGACGCGCTGGTGCTGGCCATCGGCGCGAGGAAGCCTCGGGAGCTGGAGGTACCGGGACGCGAGCTGGCGGGCGTGGTGCAAGCAATGGACTACCTGGAGCACCAAAACCGGGTGGTCGCGGGGCTGGCCACGCTGGAGCCTCGGCTGAACGCGGCGGGCAAGCGGGTGCTCATCCTGGGCGGTGGCGACACGGGCTCGGACTGCCTGGGCACGGCACTGCGGCAGGGCGCGGCGAACGTGACGCAGGTGGAGCTGATGCCGACCCCGCCGATGACGAGGTCCTCGAACAACCCGTGGCCACGCTGGCCCATCGTGTTCCGCACCTCCTCCAGCCAGGAGGAAGGCGGCGATCGCGCGTTCGGGCTCATGACGAAACAGCTCCTCGGCAGCGAGGGCCAGCTCCAGAAGCTGGTCGCGGTGCAGGTGGAGTTCCAGAAGCAGGCGGACGGCTCCACGCGGCTCGTGGAGGTCCCGGGCACCGAGGAGACCCACGAGGTGGATCTGTTGATCCTGGCCATGGGCTTCACGGGACCGGTGACGGCGGGCCTTCAGGAGGACCTGGGAGTCCGGCTGACGCCTCGGGGCGCGGTGCAGGTGGACGCGCGCTTCGCGACCTCGGTGGACGGGGTGTTCTGCGCGGGAGACGCGAACCGGGGCGCCAGCCTCGTCGTCTGGGCCATCTCGGACGGGCGGGAAGCGGCGAAGTCCGCAGACGCCTATCTCTCGGGCAACGCTTCCGCGCTTCCCACCCGCGGCCGGGACGCCTCGTTCGGCTGAGCCATCCCGGCCGTTGAGCGCCTCCCCTGCCCTACTCCTTGGGGCGTTGGAGGTGCTCCACCTCCGCCTGAAGCACTCTCAGGCGTTGCTCTGTCTCCTCACGCCGGCGCGTTTCCTCGGCCAATCGGAGTTCCATCTCCTCGCGACGCCGCGCCTCTTCCTCCCGCTGAAGAGCCACCTGCTCCAGCTTCTCCTGCACCCGGGCCAACATCTCCGCGGACTCCAAGAGGAGCGCGTTGCCCGCCCACAGCTGGAGCTTCTCCTCGGACACCTCCAGTTCCAGCCCGAGCACCTCGGACACGAACCGGCCTTGCCTGGGCAGCATCCGCTCGTACCTGCGCGACTCGGGCGACAGCAGCCGGTAGGCCTCCAGCCGCTGCTTGCGCCGGTCGTAGATGAAGTACTCAGGGATGCCCAACTGCGCGTACCGCTTCACATTGAAGACGGCGTCCTTCTTCCGGTCGCCGCCGAAGTGAACCTCCAACACCCAGTCCAGCCCCTTGCCCTCATGGCTCACCACCCATTTGTTGCGCTCGTGCGGCTCGGTATCCAGCACGGCCACCAAGTCCGGAGCGAAGCGCCGCTCCGCCGGGTAGTACACAGGCAGCTCCGCGCCCAGGTACACCTTGCGCTTCTGATTGCGGAAGTAGCCCTTGAGCACATCCAAGGTCCGCACCTTCGCCCCGAAGTGTGGATCCCCCTCGGGCATCGCCATCTCGTCCCACGTCACCTCCCCAGGCAGTGACTCCACCACCCGGGCCCTCTCCTCCGGTCCCATCGCCTCCCACTCCTCTTGCGTCGGAGCCTGGGGGAATGGTCCTTCGCCCTTATATGCGTGCCGTCCCATGCCCTAAGCGTGCGGCGGACGGGCGCGCGCGTCAATGCTCCCCCGACGTATTCCGTTAGCAATTGGCGCGCCTACCCGTCAGGTTGTGTGGGTCCAAGGGACACGCGTCCGGGAAGTCGTTGATTCCTGCTTCACGACCGTCTCACGCCGTGGACTCGCGTCTCCCTGCGTGGACGGTGGGGCCTCCGGCAGACGCGTCGTCACGGCCCTCAGGCCCGCATTGACACTCTGTCATGCGGCACGAACCCGAGTCCGGTCAGGCCTCGCAGCGCCCCCTCGGGGCAGCCCGCAGTGCTGCGGTTGGTATCTGGCTTGCTTTGAGCGCGGGCATTCACTGTCCACATCAGGAGGCTGCCCATGAGGTCGCTCATTCGTCCCGCGTTTCATGCGTTTACCTTCGCCATGCTCGCGTGCGCGTGCTTGCTGGTGGCGCAAACGGTCAACACGCTCCTGGGTGCGTCGCTCGCGACACTCCCCACCGCCTCGGAGCCCGCTCGACAGGAGCCCGTCAGCGCCTCGACCGCCACGGTCATGCCCCTCTCCGCCGAAGAGCTGGCCCGCTACACGGGGCTGTCCCTGCGAACTCCTAGTCAGCCCTCCACCGCCGTCCTCACCGTCACCGTGCCCACCCAGCTCGGGCTCAAGCTGCTGGGAACCCTGACCTCCGCCTCGACGGACATGTCCCTGGCCTCCGTGTATGAGCCCACGTCCCAGCGCACGCGCACCATTGCCGTGGGAAGCACGCTTCAGGGTGCCGAGGTCCTCGCAATCGAGCGCACCCGGGTGCTGTTCTTGAACAACGGCCAGGTGGAGCTCCTCGACCTCACCTCGGCCCCAGCGGCTCTCGGGATGCCATCTGCTCCACCGGCTCCGGCCGCGCCCACCACGGGCTTTGGCTCCTCCCTGCGGCAGACAGGCCCCGACGCCTATGCCATCGCGCGCCAGGACGTGGAGAACACGCTGGCCAACCTGAACCAGATCGCCACGCAGGCCCGGGTGGTGCCGTCCTTCACGGACGGAAAGCCCAGGGGCTTCAAGCTGTTCGCCATGAGGCCGGACTCCCTCTACGCCAAGCTCGGCCTGAAGAACGGGGACATCCTCCAGCGCATCAACGGCTCCACGCTCGATGATCCGATGCGCGCCATGGAGGCCTACCACAGCATGAAGGGCGCCTCGCGCATCGAGCTCCAGATCGAGCGCGACGGCCAGCCCCTGCGCAAGACGTACACCGTGGAGAACTGAGCCCCTTCGTCACTGAGCGGGGAGATTCGCTCGCAAGACCCTCAGCACATTCTCTCCAGCGATCTTCCGGATCTCCCCTTCCCCGAAGCCCTCAGCGATCAGCGCGTCGGTCACCTCCACGAGGCCCGCGGTGTCGAACGGAGTCGTCACCGCCCCGTCGAAGTCCGAGCCAAGCCCGACGTGCTCGAGCCCGGCCACGGACACCGCGTAGCGGATGGCACGGGCGATGGCCTTCGCGTCCTTGCCACACGTCGCGGTGCTCCAGTAGCCGATACCCACCACCCCACCGTTCCGAGCAATGGCGCGGAGCTGGCTGTCGCTCAGGTTCCGGTTGTTGTCACACGTGCCCCTCACCCCCGAGTGCGACACGACCACCGGCCGGGTGGCGATCGCAAGCACGTCCTCGAAGGTCTTCCGCGATGAGTGCGCAAGATCGAGCGTCATGCCCCGCTCCTCCATCCGCTTCACCACGGCGCGTCCGAGTTCCGTCAGCCCCTCCTTCTTCATGCCGTGGGCCGACCCGCTCACCTCGTTGTCGAAGAAGTGGGCGAACCCCAGCATCCGGAAGCCCGCGGCGTACAGATCGTCCACCGCCTCCACCTTGCCTTCGAGCGCGTGCATACCCTCGAGCGAGAGCAGCGCCCCCACCTTGTTCCTGTCCTTCTGGCGCTCGATAAGGAACTGCTCCAGTTCCGCCCGCGTGCGCATGAACACCAGCTTGCCGTCCGAGTCCTCCGCCAAGTCCTCCAGCTTCCGGGCCTGGTACAGCGCCCGGGCCTTCAAGCTGAACCAAGCGCTCGGCGGCCACCGCTGCGCGAATGCGAGCAACTGCACGTCATCCGTGGTGTCGTCATTGCGCTCGGTGTTCATGTGCTTCGGCGTCTTGGTGACGACGCTGAAGATCTGCAGGGAGACGTTGCCCTCCAGAAGCCGGGGCACATCCACCTGTCCATCCTTCGAGCGCTCGTTCAGGTCCCGGTTCCACAGCAGCGGATCCGCATGGAGATCCGTGATGAAGAGCTGCGAGTGCAGCGCGGCGCCTCGCTTGGTCGGGGTGTAGGGCGGCCCGGGATGGACGCCGTTCATCCGGCGGCCCGCGCGCGTGGCGGCCACGTCCAGCCCGATGAAGGTGCCCACAACCAGGACAGCCACAATCCCCAGGACGATCCACTTCCTCACCGCAGCCTCCAGCGCATGGGCCAGAGATTAACCCCGAGAGAGCGCCCTCGCCTTGTCGGCCCCACGCATATCGGCGAGGCTCCCGCGGCATCTTCCTCCCAGAGGCCTCATGTTCACGCCGCGTGCAAGGAGCGCCCTCTCCGCGCTCCTGCTGTTGTCCTCCGCCTGCACCTCTTCGCGACCGCCCTCCCAGACGGAGGGCCCTGGCTCCCCGGCTGCCGAGTCCACGAGCCCATCCTCGGCCCAGACGGCGCTGCGCGCCTTCGTAAACGCGCACTTCGAGGACACCTTCCGCCGCTTCCCCACCCAGGCCACCCAAGCCGGCATCCACACCTATGATGGAGAGCTGCGGGGCTTTACGCCCGAGGAGCGCGCCGCCTACCTCGCCCAGCTCAAGGCCGAGCTTGCCGCCCTGCCCCAGAAGGTGGACCGCGCCGCCCTGCCGCCGCTCGACCAGGCCGACTACGACATCCTCGAGAACCACCTCCGGGCACGCATCCTGGACCAAGAGACCCTGCGCACCTGGGAACGCAACCCCAACACCTGGCTGAACACAGCCTCCTTCGCCCTCTTCCAGCTCGTGAACCGGGACTTCGCGCCGCTCGAGCAGCGCATGCGCTCGGCCATCAGCCGCATGAAGAGCGTTCCCACCGTGTTCACCACGGCGCAGGCCACGCTGAAGAACCCGCCCAAGCTGTGGACCGAGATCGCCCTCATGCAGGCCCAGGGCGCCCGCGCTCTCTACGCGGACACCCTGCCCAAGGCCTTCGAGCCCGTGAAGGACGCCGCCCTGCAGGACGCCTTCAAGCAGGAGCAGGCCCGCTGCCTGGCCGCCATCGACGGCTTCATCCGCTTCCTGCGAGAGGACCTGCTGCCCCGCTCGAACGGGGACTTCGCCATCGGCGAGGAGCTCTACCGACAAAAGCTCAAGTACGAAGAGGGCGTCACCGAGGACATCGGCTCCCTGCTCGCCTGGGGCCAGGCGGAGCTGAAGCGCACCCAGAGCCAGTTCCGCGAGGTGGCCGCGCGCCTCGCGCCCGGCAAGGCGCCCATGGACGTCTACCGCGAGCTGGGCAAGGAGCACCCCACCCCGGCCGAGCTGGTGCCCACCACGCGCGCCATGCTGGAGGAGATCCGCCAGTTCCTCGTGGAGCAGCGCATCATCACCATCCCCAGCGACGTGCGCGCCCTGGTGGCCGAGACGCCCGCGTTCAACCGCTCGCTCTCGTTCGCCAGCATGAGCATGCCCGGGCCCTTCGAGACGCGCGCCACCGAGGCCTACTACTACGTGACACCGCCCGAGCCCTCTTGGAACACCGAGCAGACCGAGCAGCACATGAGCTTCTACAACCGCCACGCGCTGCAGCTCGTCTCCATCCATGAGGCCTACCCCGGCCACTACGTGCAGTTCCTGTGGACGAACCGTGTGGACTCGAAGGTGCGGCGGATGCTGGGCTCGGGCTCCTTCAGCGAGGGATGGGGGCTCTACACCGAGCAGATGATGCTGGAGCAGGGCTACGGCGGCACCGGCCCCAACGCGGACAAGCTGCGCCTCAACCAGCTCGCGCTCTACCTGCAGCGCCTGGCGCGCTATGTGGTGGGGCTCTCGCTCCACACGCGGGGGATGACGTACGAGCAGGCCGTGCGCTTCTTCGAGGAGGAGGCGTACATGACGCACACCAACGCCGAGCGCGAGGCGCGCCGGGGCACCTCAGATCCCACGTACCTCGTCTACGCGCTGGGCAAGAAGATGCTGCTGGAGCTGCGAGAGGACGCGCGGGCCCGCTGGGGCTCGGGCTTCACGCTCCAGCGCTTCCACGACCAAGCCGTCTCCTACGGCTACCCGCCTGTTCCGATCCTCCGGCGGCTGATGCTGGGAGACAGCCCGGCACAGTAAGGCCAAACACAGCTACCCGAAGATCGACTTCCAGAGCTTCTTGGCGCCATCGGCCACCGCGGACGCGGCGTTACCGATGGCGTTGCCTGCGGCCTTGACGCCATCGGCAATGGCGTTGCCCACCGTCTTGACGCCGTCCCAGACCTTGCTGGCGCCGTTGGTCACGTTCGCCAGCAGGTTGGCCACGCCGCGAGCCGCGCTGGACTTCAGGTTGCTCCAGAAGCTGGACTTGGGCAGCTGGATGTCGGAGGCGCTGCGCGTCACCCCGTCGCCACCGGTGATCTTCCGGCCGTCGTTGGGCACCACGGAGATCATCACGTTGTTGAGGCCCGTGCCGACGCCCTTCATCTTGAGGTCGTCCCACTTCTTCTGGAACTCCTCCACCGGCATCGTGTAGCGGTCGCCGCCCGCGCTGTCGGAGATCACCAGATCCGTGATCTTCCCGTTCGCGTCGCGGTTGTAGCCGGACACCGTCACGTAGTGCAGGTTGAGGTTCTTGTCGCTGTCCGGGTCCATCAGGACGATCGGCGGCACGCCCTGGTCGACCATCTTCGCGATGTCATCCACGCTGGCGTCGACCTTCATCTCCGCGCGCATGCCGTGCGAGTTCGCGTAGTCGACGATCTTGTCCGGCGCCGAGAACATGTCGAAGGCGCGGATGTCCTTGTCGATCTGCTCGTGCGTGGTGGACTGGCCCCAGTGCGTCAGCACATTGGCCAGCGACGTGGTGCCACACGCGTTGGTGTTGCCCTGGTCCTGCGGAATCACGCCCAGATCGTTGGGCGACAGCTTCTGAGCGCCGCTCGGAGCCCGGCCGTGCGGGCCATCCACCCAGGGATTGGAGGAGCCGCCAGTGAACCCGGAGGCGCCCGAGAAGCCCGTCAGCTTCGCGGGGGCTGCCGTGGCCACGGGCTTGGAGGCCGGCGGCAGAGCCGAGTCCTCAGTGGAGCGCAGGCGCAGGGGGGTGGGCGAGCCGTTGATCCGGGTCATTTTTTCAATCTCCGCGAATATGCGGAATTATCGCCAGGACACCGACAAGGTTGCGCCCGGCTCACAAGGGCGCACGCACCACCGTGCCGCTCGCCTGGTTCACCCAGTAGATGTTCTCCAAATCCATAACGATTCCCGCCGGTTCGCCCTGCTCCGCGGCAAACGTCTCCGGCTTGCCGAGGCCCAAGTGGCGCATCCGCCGGATCGCCCCGTCCTTCTCGCCGCCCGCCGCCCAATAGATGAAGGAGTCCACCACCGCGATGGAGCGCGGATGGTCTTCCCCCTCCGCGAGCGTCTCCACGGTCCCCCCGTCCCGGGGGGCGCGGTGGATCGCGCCGAAGAACGTGGTCCAGTACACGTGCGTGCTATTGAGCGCGAGGCTGGTGGCGTTCTGCCCCGCTTTCGCGACGATCTCTTCCCTCCCGCCCTCCAGCGGCGCGCGGCGGATGGAGCCATCGGCGTTGGACCAGTAGATGTGCGGGCTGCCGCTGATGGCGAGATCCTTGGGGCCACTGGGCACATCCGTCACCGCGGAGACAACCCCGTCGGAGAGCGACGCCTTCCTCACCACTGAGGAGCCGCTGGCCCAGTAGACGAAGTCTTCCGTCAGCGTCAGCCCCTCCAGATCCGGCTGCCCGGTGGCCACCACAACAGGATCACCGCCCGGCAGCAGCTTTCTCATGATCGTCTGGTTACCCCGATTGGCCCAGAACATGTGGGGCCCGCTGCTGATGATGGCATGAGGCTCGAACTGGCCAGAGGCGAGCGTCACGGGGGGACCGCCCTCCTTCGGTATGCGCATCACCTGCCCACCGGTGCTGTTGGTCCAGTAGAGGTACGTCGAATCCGAGGTCAGCCCGAAAGGTCCCCCCTGGCCCGAGGCCAGGACCATCTCCGGCCGGGGGCCGCTGGTGCAGGCTGCAGCCAGCATCAGCCCCAAGAGCAGCGCAGCGCGAGCGCACATCGACATGGCACACCTCCCGAGAATGTCCCGCGAGTGTGCCATTGGGAGTGGCTCCTCGTCTCAGCCGTAGCGCTGCGTGAGCTTCAGGTACTCTTGGAGCGGCTTGACGCTCAGCTCCGAGCGCCGCAGGGCCTCCAGGGCGCCCACCGCCATGCGGGCCTGCTGCACCGTCGTGTAGTACGGGATGCCGTGCATCAGGGACTCGCGGCGGATGGAGAAGCTGTCGGAGATCTCCTGCTTGCCGAAGGTGGTGTTGATCACGAGCTGGATCGCCCCGTCGACAATCTTGTCGACGATGTTGGGGCGGCCCTCCTTCACCTTCTGCACCAACTGGGCCTGGATGCCCTTGGTAGCCAGGTAGGCGTGGGTGCCAGCGGTGGCGATCAGCTCGAAGCCCAGGGCTCGCAGGCGGCGGGCCAGATCCACCACCGCGGGCTTGTCGTCGTTCTTCACGGAGATGAACACCCGGCCGGAGCGCGGCAGCTTCACCCCGGCGGCGAGCTGGCTCTTGGCGAACGCGGAGGCGTAGTCGTCGGCCAGCCCCATCACCTCGCCCGTGGACTTCATCTCGGGCCCGAGGATGACGTCCACGCCGGCGAAGCGCGCGAACGGGAACACGGACTCCTTCACGGCGACGTGCTTGAACTCGACCTCCTGCGTGTGGCCGAGCTCCTCCAGCGTCTTGCCCACCATGCACAGGGCGGCCAGCTTCGCCAGGGAGATGCCGGTGGCCTTCGAGATGAACGGCACCGTGCGGCTGGCGCGCGGGTTCACCTCGAGGATGTAGATGATCTTCCCCTGGATGGCGAACTGCACGTTCATCAGCCCGACCACCTTCAGCTCGCGAGCCAGGGCGATCGCCTGATCCTTCATGCGCTCGACCAGATCGGGCGACAGCGAGTGCGGCGGCAGCGTGGCGGCCGCGTCTCCCGAGTGCACGCCGGCCTCCTGGATGTGCTCCAGCACGCCGCCCACCAGCACCGCGCCCGTGCGGTCGGCCACCAGATCCAGATCCACCTCGATGGCCTCCTTCAGGAAGCGATCGATGAGGACCGGATGCTCGGGGGACGCGCTGACAGCCTCGCGCATGTAGCGCTCCAGGCTGGCCTCGTCGTAGACCGTCTCCATGGCGCGGCCGCCGAGCACGTAGCTGGGGCGCACCATGACCGGGTAGCCAATGCGCTCGGCGATCCGGAAGGCCTCCTCGTGGCTGCGGGCCACGCCGTTCTCCGGCTGCGTCAACCCGAGCTTCTCGATCAGCTTGGCGAAGCGCTCGCGATCCTCGGCGCGGTCGATGGCGTCCGGCGAGGTGCCCAGCACCGCCAGCCCGGCCTTCTCCAGCGGCACGCTCAGCTTGAGCGGCGTCTGGCCGCCGAACTGGACGATGGCGCCCACGGGCTTCTCGCGCTGAGCCACCTCGAGCACGTCCTCGATGGTGAGCGGCTCGAAGTACAGGCGATCCGAGGTGTCGTAGTCCGTGGACACCGTCTCCGGGTTGCAGTTGACCATCACCGTCTCGTACCCGGCCTCGCGCAGGGCGAAGGCGGCGTGCACGCAGCAGTAGTCGAACTCGATGCCCTGGCCGATGCGAATGGGGCCACTGCCCAGGATGAGCACCTTCTGGCGGTCCGTGGGCGGCGCCTCGTCCTCCTCCTCATAGGTGGAGTACAGGTAGGGCGTGTAGGCCTCGAACTCGGCGGCGCAGGTGTCCACGCGCTTGTACACGGGGCGGATGCCCCGGGCGTGGCGGTGAGCGCGGACCTCGGCCTCGGGGTAGCCCAGCAGCTGGCCCAGGTACCGGTCCGAGAAGCCGAACGACTTGGCCTCGCGCAGGGCCTCGTCGGGGATCTGATCCAGGCGGCCGAACTCCTGGAGCGCCTGGGCGCGGTGCACCAGGTCCTCGATCTTCCGGAGGAACCACGGATCGATGGCGGAGAGCTCGTGCACCTTCTCCACGGAGAAGCCCTCGCGGAACGCCTGGGAGACGAACCAGGGGCGCTCGGGGCGAGGGATGCGGAGGGCCTCGCTGAGCACCTTCTCCCGCTCCTCCTTCTCCTTGGGCAACTCCACGGGCTCCAGCGCGAGCCTGCTTAGCTCCATGGAGCGCAGGGCCTTCAGGTAGGCCTCGGAGAAGGTGCGGCCAATGGCCATGACCTCGCCCACCGAGCGCATGCTCGTGGTGAGGGTGCGGTCGGCGCGGGGGAACTTCTCGAAGTTGAAGCGAGGGATCTTCACCACCACGTAGTCGATGGTGGGCTCGAACGAGGCGGGGGTATCGCGGGTGATGTCGTTGCGCAGCTCGTCCAGCGTGTAGCCCAGGGCCAGCTTGGCGGCGATCTTCGCGATGGGGTAGCCGGTGGCCTTAGAGGCCAGGGCGGAGGAGCGCGAGACGCGCGGGTTCATCTCGATGACGACGATGCGCCCGTCGCGCGGGTTGACGCCGAACTGGATGTTGGAGCCGCCGGTGTCGACGCCGATCTCGCGGATGATGCGCAGCGAGGCCTCACGGAGGCGCTGGTACTCGCGATCGGTGAGCGTCTGCGCGGGGGCGACGGTGATGGAGTCGCCCGTGTGGACGCCCATGGGGTCCAGGTTCTCGATGGAGCAGACGATGATGACGTTGTCGGCGGAGTCGCGGACCACCTCCAGCTCGTACTCTTTCCAGCCGAGCACGCTCTCCTCGACGAGGATGGTGGAGGTAGGGCTGGCCTTGAGGCCGGAGCGGCAGATGGTCTCGAACTCGTCGCGGTTGTAGGCGATGCCGCCACCGGTGCCGCCCAGGGTGAACGAGGGGCGGATGATGGAGGGGAAGCCAATCTCCTCGATGAGGGCGAGGGCCTCGTCGATCGTCTTGGCGTAGCCGCTCTTGGGCAGGTCCACGCCGATCTTCTGCATGGCGGCCTTGAAGAGCTGGCGGTCCTCGGCCTTGTTGATGGCCTCGAGCGAGGCGCCGATCAAGCGGACGCCGTATTTCTCGAGGATGCCCTGCTCGGCGAGGGCCTTGGCGAGGTTGAGGGCTGTCTGACCGCCCATCGTGGGCAACAGCGAGTCGGGGCGCTCGGCGGCGAGGATCTTCTCGGCGGCCTCGACGGTGATGGGCTCGATGTAGGTGCGGTGAGCGAACTCGGGGTCCGTCATGACGGTGGCGGGGTTGCTGTTGAGGAGCACCACCTCCACGCCTTCGTCACGGAGCGCTTTGATGGCCTGCGTCCCCGAGTAGTCGAACTCCACGGCTTGGCCGATGACGATCGGCCCAGAGCCGATCACGAGAACCTTGCGGATATCAGTGCGCTTGGGCATCGGGGGGCCCCCATAGCAACCTCGCGCCGGACATGCACGCGGTGAATAACGCGGGGTGTTGGAGGCCCCCGGAGGGAACCGGGCCAACCGGGCAAGGCTCTGGTAAAACCCCCGGGCCCCTTGGAGGTGTCATGCGTCGCTGGACCCTGGCCTTGATGGTCACCCTCACCTCACCTGCTCTCGCTCAGACGCCCGAGCCAGCCGCCGAGCCGGCCCAGGCTCCGCCGGCCGTTCAGGCAGCCGAGCCCAAGGCACCTCCCCCTGCCCCTGCGGCGGAGGCGAAGCCGACTCCGTCTGAGGCCAAACCACCTCCGGCCGAGCCCCAGCCGACCGCTCCAGTTCCGGCGGCGCCTGCTCCTGCGCCGAAGCCTGCTCCGGCGGCCGCAGCACCGGCTCCAACGGCCGCGCCTGCTCCCGCGCCAAAGCCACAGGCCGCCCCACCTGCTCCGGCGGCTGCCGCAGCCCCAGTCCCGGAGAAGAAGGATGACGCGGAGACCTACAGACGGGAGCAGGTGAAGTCCGAGGCCCGGTTCATCCTGGAGAACCTGATCACGGGGGACGCTCGGCGGGCAGCGGGAGAGCTGACCTACCCGTTCCAGTTGGAGGACAAGCGGTACAACACCCCGGAAGAGCTGGTGGCCGCGTGGGTGAAGCAGCTGCGCACGAAGCGCACGGATCTGATGAATCTGTACGACATCGAGGTCCTCTCGATGGCGGAGATGGAGAAGAAGTACGGCAAGCCCCCGGCACGGCTGGGGCTGGGCTCCCTCAGGGATCCGGACATCTACCTGGCCGTGGGCAACCTCTCCGGGCACGCGGCGATCCTGCTCTTCCGGGCTCCGATTGGGACACCTCCGAAGGCCTTCGCCTACACGGACTGATCCCCACTGGACCGCGCGCGGCCCTTGCCGAGCACGAGATGCGGGTATGCTGGGCCCACGGGAGGGGGGAAATCATGTCGTGGCTCGATACGCTGGATGACATCCGGACGCGGGACTTCAGCAAGGCATCCGTGGCGCAGAGGGACCAGGCTGCGCGAGATGTCATCAACCTGTGCTCCTATGCCTCTGCGGTGGTCTCCATCTCGCCCATTCCGCTCTCGGATGTAGTGCTGATGCTGCCCATCCAGACCGGCATGGTGATGACGATCGGTCACATCTATGGCCGGAAGGTCGACAAGGCCTCAGCCAAAGATCTCATCCTCGAGCTGGGCGCCACCGCCGGCGTCGGCTTCCTGGCGCGGCAAGGCATCAAGGCCTTGTTGCCCATCATCGGAGCCCTGCTCACGGTGGTCCCCGCCTTCGCCGCCAACTGGGCCATGGGCCGCGTGGCCATGGAGTACTTCAAGAACCCAAACGCCTCTCAGGAAGACCTGGAGAAAGTGTTCCGCAAGGCCAAGGACGAGGGGAGCTCCCTCTTCTCCAGAGACGCCTTCGACAAGTTCCGCAAGCAGAATGAGGAGAAGATCAAAGCCGTGGCGGACCAGGGCTCGGAAGAGCCTGCGGAAGACGAGGAGGAATCCCCCAAGGCCGCGCCACGAAAGTCCGCGAAGAAGGCTGCCACGAAGAAGAGCGTGGAGAAGAAGCCGCTAGGGAAAGCCGCCCCAGCCAAGAAGGCGGCCGCGAAGAAGGTGGCCACAAAGAAGGCGGCCGCGAACAAAGCCCCCTCCAAAGCGGAGGCGCCGCTCACCGTGCGCACGCTGATCGAGCGGGAACTGCCCCGGCGCATCGAGACGAAGCGAGAACTCGCCCGAAGCATTGGGGCGGTGGTCCATCTGGATATCAGTGGCAACCATGGCGGTCAGTGGACCGTGGATCTCGGCGCGCAGAAGCAGTGGGTCAAGAAAGGCTTGAACGGCACGCCTCGGGTGACGGTGCGCAGCAAGGACGACGACTTCCTGCAGATCGCCACCGGACAGAGAGACCCCAAGATGGCCGTCCTCATGGGCTCGCTGGAGTTCGATCCCTTTGACCTGGAGCTGGCTGGACAAGTGGGCCAGTTGCTGACCTGACCGGGCTCCGCTGGTAGCCCTTCGCCCCCATGCACTCCCCTGCCCTCGCGACCTCCGTATCCAGTCTCACCCTCTGTGCCCTGCTCGCTGGCTGTGCATCCACCTTCAGTGCCACCGCGCCCGAGGATGACATGCGGCGCGAGGTGGACTCGATCTTCAGCGCCTATGCCTCGCCCGACAGCCCCGGGGCCAGTTTCATCGTGATTCAGAACGGGCAGGAGGTCCTCCGCGGCACCTACGGTCTGGCGAAGCTGGAGTCGCGCACACCGACCACGTCAGAGACCCACTACCGCCTGGCCTCGCTCACCAAGCAGTTCACCGCCATGGCGATCATGCTCCTCGTCGAACAGGGCAAGCTCCGCTACGACGACCGTGTCGTGGATGTGCTCCCCGGCTTCCCCGCGTACTTGAGCGAGGTCCGCGTCCGACATCTGCTCAATCACACCTCGGGAATCTGGGACTATGAGGACTTCGTCCCCAGCACCCAGACCGTGCAGGTAAAGGATCGCGATGTCCTCGCCCTCCTCTCCCGCGTGGACCACACCTACTTCCCGCCCGGAACCGCTGTGCGCTACAGCAATTCGGGGTACGCCGTGCTCGCCCTCATCGTCGAGCAGGTCAGCGGGATGTCGTTCGCCTCCTTCCTGCATGACCGCGTCTTCGTTCCCAGCGGCATGCACTCCACTGTCGCCCACGAAGAGGGCATCTCGACGGTGCCTCACCGCGCCTACGGCTACGTCGCCGAAGCCCAGGGCTTCCGTCCTCGGGACCAGAGCCCCACCAGTGCCGTTCTCGGCGATGGAGGGATCTACTCGTCCGTGGTGGAGCTGCTGGCTTGGAACAAGGCCTTGGACACGCACGCGCTGATCCCTGAGACCACTCAGCAGCTCGCTTGGGCTCCCGCTCGGCTTCCGGATGGCTCCTCCGCGCGCTACGGGTTCGGGTGGTTCATCGATGACGACGAGGGCCGTATGCGCCTCTCCCACCACGGTGAGACCTCGGGCTTCACCAACGCGATCGTGAAGTATCCCGCGCAGCACCTCACGGTCATCGTCCTGACGAACCGTGCTGGCGGCGAACCGTGGCGGCTGGCCCAGCAGATCGCGGATCTCTGGCTGGGCCAGCGCACAGGGGGTGGCAGAGGCCCCTCGGCCGCCGCACGCCCTTGGCCGTTCGAGACCATGCCCAACGCGCATTGAGCTGTCGAAGGGTGCGTCCCATTCCCGGAAATGCTTAGAATCCCCCGCTTCATGGGCGAACCTTTTGGCCACTACGAGCTGCTCCAGCCCCTCGCCACCGGGGGCATGGGACAGCTCTACCTCGCTCGCAACCGCGCCGAAGGCTTCCAGAAGCTCGTCGTCGTCAAGATGCTCCTGGCCCACCTGTCCCGGGACCAGGGCTTCATGACCATGTTCCTCGACGAGGCTCGGATCGCCGCCCAGCTCAATCACCCCCACATCTGCCAGATCTTCGAGCTGGGCGAGCACGCCGGGACCCATTACCTCGCCATGGAGTATGTGCCCGGCGTCGACCTCCGCTCGCTCCAGCAGCACCTTGCCGAGCGCGGCGCCCGGCTCCCTCCTGCCCTCGCCTGCCGGATCATCGCGGATGCCGCCTCCGCCCTGCACTACGCCCACGAGCTCACCGACGACAGCGGCCAGCCGCTCGGCATCGTCCACCGCGACGTCTCGCCCTCCAATGTCCTCGTGAGCTTCGAGGGCGCCGTCAAGCTGATCGACTTCGGCATCGCCAAGGCCGCAGGACGCGCCGCCAACACCACCGCCGCAGGCCAGCTCAAGGGCAAGTTCGCCTATATGTCGCCGGAGCAGGCCGAGGGTGAGCCGCTCGATGCCCGCAGCGATCTCTTCTCCCTGGGCCTCGTCCTCCACGAGCTGCTCACAGGCCAACGGGCCCTGCAACGCGACTCGGACCCTGGCACGCTGAAGGCCGCCCGCGAGGCCAACATCGCGCCGCCCTCCACCCTGAACCCTGCGTGCACGGTGGACCTGGATGCCGTGGTGATGCGCGCGCTCGCCCGCCGCCCCGAGGACCGCTACGCCAACTCCAGCCAGTTCGCCCTGGCCCTCGAGGACTGGCTCCTCAAGAACCAGCAGCCCTCCTCCCTGGCCCACCTCGCGGCATTCCTGCGCTCCGCCTATCCCGATTACAAAGAGCGCTCCCGGGTGCGTGCCGAGATCACTCCCAACACGGGGCTCGATAGCACCTTCGTCCGCACGCCCTCGGGTGCGACCCCTCAGCCTTCCGGTCTCACCCGCACCTATCTGACGCCCGAGCGCGGCGCGCTCCCTCCCAGCGACGCGCCCGCGCCGAGTGCCCCTCCGTCTCCTACCGCTCCGCACGCCCCTCACAAGGGGCGCCGACTCGCGCTCTTCGGGGCCTTCGCTCTCATGCTCGCGGGCGGCGCTGTCTTCCTGGCCCGCCCGGGCTCTCCGCCGGTCCCCATGCCTCCCGTCCCACCGGCGGCGGCGGCGGAGCTCCCCACGCTGACGATCGTCTCGCATCCCTCAGAGGTCGAGGTGCGCGTGGGAGGCGACTTCAAAGGCAAGACGCCGCTCACCCTTCCCATCCAGCCGGGCACGCGCGTCGCTCTCACCCTCCAAGCCCCTGGCCTGGAGTCGATCCAGCACACCCACGTGATGGGCGAGTCCGCAGAGCTCAGGTTCACGTTGAACCTCAAGAAGGTCACCGTCACTGTCACCAGCAAGCCCCTGGGTGCCACCGTGCGCCGAGACGGCCAGAGCCTCGGGGAGACGCCAATGAAGCTCGCGCTCACTCCCAACGAGCCGGTGAAGCTCAGCCTCTCCCTCAAGGGCTACACCAGCCAGGACATCGAGTTGGTTCCGCAAGAGGGCGCCACCCGGGAGGTCAAGCTGAACAAGGCCGCCCTCCCGAACAGCACCCCCTTCGGCAAGACGATGGACCAGCGATGAGCCGTGCGCTGCTCCTGCTCCTCCTGCTGATCGCTGGCGCGGCCCAGGGTGCGGATGTCGCGGACGAGGCCGAGTTCCACTTCCGCCGGGGCCTCGCCTTCCAGCGCCAGGGCCGCTTCGAGGACGCGCTTCAGGAGTTCTACGCGTCCAACCGGCTGGTGCCCAACCGGAACGTGCAGCTGAACATCGCCTCCACGCTGGGCCGGCTGCAGCTCTACGACGAGGCCTTCCGCGCCTACTCCGAGCTCGCCCGGCAGCCCCTCCCCCAGGATGAGCGCAAGGACGTGGATCAGGCCCTCGCCTACCTCCGCCCGAGGCTGGCCCTCGTCCGCGTGGAGTCCACCCCTCCTGGTGCCTCCATCTTCGTCGGCCGGCGAGATCTCGGGGCGCTCGGGTCCACCCCGAAGACACTGGCGCTCAAGCCTGGCCGCCACCGCATCCTGCTGGACCTCGACGGCTACCGCTCGGCCGAGCTCGAGGTGGAGGTGGTACGCGGGCGCGAGGTGCTGGCCACCGGCGAGCTGGCCCTCATCGTGGGCGGGCTCGACATCCGCGGCGTGCCCCCGCAGGCCGAGATCCGGCTCGAGGAGACCGGAGAGGTGCTGCGGACAGGCCCCGGAGAGGTGAAGAACCTGCGGCCCGGGCGCATGCTCCTGCGCGTGGTGGCGCCCGGCTTCCTCCCGGACCTAGAGGATATCGAGGTGGTGGCGGACCAGACGCGCCCCGTGGAGCTCCGGCTCGTGCCCGAGCCCCCCGCGCCCCGGCTCACCGGAAGCCTGGTGGTTCGGGCCAACGTCGACGGCGCGGTGGTGCTGGTGGATGACCGGGAGGTGGGCTTCACCCCCGCCGTCATCGAGGGCGTCGATGCCGGACGACGCGTGGTGGAGGTTCGCCAAGAGGGCCTCGAGCCCTTCCGCACCGAGGTGGAGCTGAAGGATCGGCAGTTGCTCCCCGTGGAGGCCAAGCTCAAGCCGCTGCGGCTGGAGGTCGCCGGTGCCACCCAGCGGCAGATCCGCCTCGAGGACGCGCCCGCATCCACCACCATCATCACCGCCGAGGAGCTGCGCCTGTTCGGCTACCGCACGGTGGCCGAGGCCCTGCGCTCGGTGCGCAGCCTCCAGGTGTGGACCGACCGGCTCTATGACTCCGCGGGCATGCGCGGCTTCGGCGTGCCGGAGAACGCCAACGCACGCATCCTCGTGCTGCTCAACGGGCACCCTCTCAACGACATTGCCCGCGGCTACGGCCCGCTCGGAATGGACCTGGGCATCGACATGGCCCAGGTGGAGCGCATCGAGGTGGTGCGCGGCGAGGGCATGGTCTTCGGCACCACCGCCTTCCTCGGCCTCGTCAACGTGGTGACGCGGCGCCCCGAGGACGGCGTGCACGTGCGCTTCAGCCTGAGCGCCAACACCCTGCCCGGCGCGGACTTCCAGTCGATGGCCTCGACCAAGAGCGGCGAGCGAGAGCTGGTGGTGCTGGCGGGAGCTGGGCGCTCGATCGGGGATCCGCTCCCCCTGCCTTCCACGGAGACGCTGCTCTCCGACCTGGAGACCTCTCAGCGCGTCTTCGCCTTCGGGCGGTACAAGAATTTCGCGCTCACCTCCGGGCTCATCCACCGCACCAAGCAGGTCCCCACCGGCTTCCTTTGGGCGGGAGCCTCGGCTGTCCAGGCCACGGATCTGCGGGGGTTCGCGGCCCTGCAGTACAGCCGCACCTACCCCGGGGGCAGCTTCCTGCTGTCGCGGGTGGCGCTCGACGTGAGCGACTACTCGTTGCGCACGCCATCCACCGCCGCCCCCGAGTCTCAGGGCTCGGAGACCGGCCAAGGGGTGAGCCTCTCGGGAGAGGTCCGGTTCGAGTGGGCGCGCTCGAACACCAGCCGCATCATCCTGGGCACAGCGCTCCAGCAGTCGTTGTCCCTGGACGGAACACTCCAAGCGGGCAACGGCCCCAAGGTGGACCTCTACCCTGGCCAGCGCACCGAGTTCACGCTCTATGGCAGCTACGAGTGGGCGCCCAAGCCGTGGTTCCTCCTCCACTTCGGCTCACGCATCAACCCCGTGCGCGAGAGCCTCCGGGCCCGCGGGGCGTTCGATCAGGTCTTCAAGCTGGCACCGGTGCTGGCCATCGTCAGCAAGCCCTACGAGGGCGGCAGCCTCAAGTTCACCTCGGGCGTCACCGGGCGAGGCCCCAGCGAGCGCGAGCTCCGGTACGATTTCCGGCCCTTCGACCGGATCAGGCCCACGGAGCTGAACTCGGAGAGCCACTTCAGCCTGGCGCTCGAGCACACGCACACCGTGAGCGATGAGACGAGCATCATCGTCGGCGCGTTCCTCAACTCCTACGGAGACATCGTCCGTACCATGCCCGGCTCGACGCCGCCCTACCGGTACTCGGCCTCGGGGCCTTTCGGCTTGGGAGGCACGGAGTTCGAGCTGCGCTACGCCCCGGGCACGGGACAGCTCGTGAGCCTCTCCGGCTATCTGCAGACCCGCCTCGATGAGCCCGGACAGGTGATTCGAGAGGAAGGAAATGAGGAGACCACCGAGCAGCAACTGGTGAACTCGGCCGAGCACGCCATCTCCGCGCGCTTCGGCCTCCCCATCCTGAAACAGGGACTGGTTGCGGGCGCGGAGCTGGTGTTCACCGGCGCCCGCTACGACTTCAGCGGGCGGCGCATTCCCCAGTCGCTGTACATGAACCTGGTGATGTCCGGTCAGTTCCAGCCCTGGCAGCTCCGCTACTACGGCGGCGTGTACAACCTGCTCGACGAGCGGGCGCTGACGCCCATCAGCCCCGATTACCAGCGCCCCAGCGTGCCTCAGTACGGCCGCGAGGTCCGCCTGGGCCTGTCGAGATCCTTCTGACTCACTGCCCCAAGGCGTCGATGATGGCGCGGGCCACACGCGTGTAGTTCCCGTCAAAGTGGTGCCCTCCGTGAAGCCTCAGCGCCTGGACTCCCGTCACTTCGGACAGCTTGGGACAGAGGCTCTCCTTGAGCTCTTCGTCTCCATAGAGGCACAGCACGGGCATCCCCCCGAGTGCCTTCACCTCGGGGAGCACTGGGTAGTCCCCGCCTCCACCGCCGAGCAGATCCAGGACGTGGACCTCGAACTCGGCGCTGTGGCCGGGGGCCACCAGCGCCACCAGCCGCACCTTCTCACGCAGCTCCGAGGGGAGCCGGGCCACGATGGCGGGGAGGACATCCGCTCCGCGCGAGTAACCCACGAGCACCACGCGCCGCGCCCCCCACGCCGTCAGGTAGTGCGCCATCGCCCGGCCCACGTCCCGCGCCGTGTCCTCGGGCGACCGCCGCTTCCAGAAGTAGCGCAGCGAGTCCCAGCCCACCACGGACATGCCCTGGGTGTTGAGCGCCGCTGCGAGGTGCTTGTCGAGAGGCGCCCAGCCTCCATCCCCCGTGAGAAGGAGCGCGAAGCTGTCGGATGAAGGCGTGGCCGCGGGCACTTCGACGAGGGGCAGATCTCCCACGGGCTCGAGCGGCTGCCCGGAAGCCGCTTGGACCGTGAGCGCGAGCAGCGCGCCCGCGAGGACACCGCACCACCGTGAGGTTCTCATCTCGACACCGCTCCCGTGAGGCCGCGCGACACAAGCGTGGCGATGTTCGCGAGCACCCGAGGCAGCACCCACCCGCCCGGCGCGGCGAGATAGCGCGGCGTCCACACCGGGTGGAACTTCTCCTTGTATTGGCGCAGACCCTGGAAGTTGTAGAAGTGCTCACCGTGGCGGAAGAGAAAGGTGCCCAGGCGGTGCCACAGCGGCGCCAGGCTGCGCGACATCATCCCGCTGAAGGGCGCCATGCCCAGGTTGAAGCGCTCGTAGCCCTGCTCCCGCCCCCACAGCATCAGCTGCGTGAAGAGGAAGTCCATCACCCCGCGCGGGACCTCGGGCCGGTGGCGCATCAGGTCCACGGAGAACTCCTCGCGCAACAGCGGGACCCACATGTTGGCAAAGGCCACCAGGCGCCCCTGGTGGCGCACCAGCGCGACGGGGCCCTCCCGGAGGTAGCGCGGGCAGAAGAAGCCCAGTGAGAAGCCCTTCTCGCGGGTCTGCTTCTCGTCCATCCACGCGCGCGAGATGGACTCCAGCTCTGGCAGCAGCGGCAGCACCTGCTGGGCGGGGCACACCTCGAAGGTCACCCCCTCCTTCTCCAGCTTGCGGCACGTGTGGCGCAGGCCTTTGAACTCGGGCAGCTCCAAGAGGAAGCCCCCCAGCGGCACGGTGGCCTCCTCGCCCAGCTTCAGCAGCGCCAGCCCCATGTCCAGGTAGCGCGGCAGCGCCGAGGGCCCCACCTGGTAGAAGCAGGTCCACCCGTGGTGCCGATCCGCCAGCTCGTGGAAGCGCCACGCCAGCTCCGTGGCCTCGTCCGGCGGCCCCACCGGATCGCCCATGGACACCCAGCTGCGCCCCGCCACGCCGTACATGAGGAAGGAGGTGCGCGTGTCGTTGAAGAGCAGCGCCTTGTCTCCCACCAGCGCCAGGTGCGCGGAGGACTCGGGGGCGTGCGCCACCAGGGGACGGGCCACGGCCAGCTCCACGGCGCCCGGCAGGCGCGGGCGCGCGGCGGCGGGCTGCAGCAGCGTGGCGATGCCAAAGAACAGCGACAGGCTCAGCATGCCCACCAGGGCGCGAAGGAAGCGGGGCGCATCGCCCTCCAGGGTGAACTGCCACCAGAGCTCGTGGCTGTAGTCCACGTGCCGGTAGGAGAAGAAGCCCAACCCCACCGAGGCCCCTACCACGGCGAGCACCGCCAGCAGCCAGGAGACACTGAGGCGCTGGGCGAACAACGAGGCGTGCCGGTAGAAGCGGGAGCGGAACGGTGTCAGCACCAGCGCGGTGGTGAAGAGCAGCGTTGCCTCCTCATAATCCCCTCCCTTGAGCAGGGACAGCACGCCGCCCGCCAGCAGCAGCCCGAGCACCAACACGAAGGCCCCATCCAGCTGACGCTTGAGGCCCAGCGCCAGCAGCAGCAGGGCCATGCCCGTGAGGCTCCCAAGCAGGTGTGAGAGCTCCAGCAGCGGCAGCGGCACGAAGTGGCTGAGGAACTCCAGCCGCGAGGGTACGGCCGGAGTGACACCGGAGAAGAGGAGCACCGCGCCCGCCACGAAGCACGCGGCCGCGGCCAGCGGAGGCATGAGCGGCGCCAGCGTGGCCCTCACGCCGTTCAACAGCTGCCGGAACTCCGCGCGCCGGTGCGAGAGCTCGTGATTCCCCAGCAGTGCCAGGGCCAGCACCAGCGGCAGCACATAGTAGAGCATGCGGTAGACGACGAGCACCCCGAGCACCGCGGGCATGGGCACCCGAGGTGCGAGCGCGGTGACCATGACGAACTCGAACACGCCCAGGCCGCCGGGAACCTGGCTGAGAATCCCCAGCGACTGCGCGGCGGCGAAGAGGGCCACCACGCCTGGCAGGGACAGCCCCGACTCCGCAGGCAGCAGCAGGTAGAGGACGAGCGCCGCCATCATCCAGTCCATGCTGGAGACCAGCGCCTGCCTCACCGCCAAGGACGGCCGAGGCAGGTGCGAGCGCAGGCCCGGGGCGCCCGCCCTCCGGTGAGCGAGGGCACAGACCCAGACATAGCCCCCCACGAGCAGCAGCAGCCCCACTCCTACGGCGCGCACGGTTCCGGAGGACACTTGCAGAAAAGCGAGCGCCTCGGGAGACACCGCCACGCACAACCCACCGGCCAACAGGAGGCCCGTCCAGAACGTCGCCGAGGTGAAGGCGGCGATGCGCGCCACCTCGACGACGGACAGCCCCTGATCCGTGTAGAGGCGCAGGCGTACCGAGCCGCTGCCGAGCACCGACAGGCCAATGCTGTGCCCCAGAGCGCAGGCGGTGAAGGAGATGCGGCCGACGCGCCGGTAGGGCAGTCGACGGCCCACGTACTGGAGCGCCAACACGTCATATAAGGTGAGCGCGAGGTAGCTGCCAGCGGTGGCGAGCATGGCCAATCCCACGCGCCAGCCCGGAAGGGCAGACATCGCCAGCGCGACCTGCTCCCAGCGGAGCTGAGCCAGCTCCTTCGCCAGCGTCCGGCCCGCCGCCGCCATCAGGATCAGCGGCAACAGGACGAGCAGGGCTCGGCCCACCTTGCCCCAAGGCCCCTGACGCGCCCGCTCCCACCACCGCATCAGCCGCTGTCCGAGGCCCCGGCGTGGGGAGGGCGGCACTGAGGGGGCGGGCGCCAGGGGAGCGGGAGCCAGCGTGCTTGCCTGAGACATGGGACACCTCCTGGCCAGGCTTCAGTGAGGCTTGAGGACCCTGCGCACGGCGGCCCGTAGCTCCGCCAGCTCGAATGGCTTGTCGAGGACACGTGCAGCCCCCAAGCGCTCCGCCTCCCTGTGCAGCGCTTCATCCCCAAAGGCGGTGATGAGGATGAAGGGAATGGACCAGGCCTCCCGGCGGAGGCGGGCCAGCACCTCCAGTCCTGTCATGCCCGGCATCCGGACGTCTGTAATGATGAGGTCGGGCGCGCGGGTCTGCTCCTCCAGCAGCCCGGAGATGAGCGCGTGGATGAGGGCAGGGCCGTTCGCCACCTCGACCACCTCGTACCCGTCCCGAACGAGCGCACCCCGAATGAGTCTGCGCATCTCAGGCTGGTCATCGGCCACCAGGATCCGCAAGGGAGGCTCAAGCCCCTCTTCTGGCTCCTTGTGCGACGAGGTGAACTTCAGCGATGGCTTCGCACTCCATTGCCGTAACATGCCGGCACTCATGAGCACAGGACATGCCAGCGCCGCTTCAGAGCTGAGGCGATGCACTCGCGGGCAGCCACACGAGGCAGCTTGCCCCACCCGAGGAACTCTGCCCCAGGCACTTCAAGCCCTGAGGCCACGCCTGGCCTCTCCCTCTGCCCCATGAAGCCCTCCGTCCCCCAGCCCCCTTCCCTTCCGGGGCCTCCCTCCGCGCCGGCCCTCCAGGACTTCGCCCGGACGCAGCGGCGTGCGGGCCGCTCGGCCCTGTTCGGCCTGGCACTGCTCGGCCTGGTGGCGCTGACCAGCCCCTTGCTCGCCTACCGGGAGGAGCTGGAGAACGCTCGCGAAGAGGCGCTTGCCCACTTGTCCGTCCAGGCCCAGGTGCAGGCCGAGGCCCTGGGCGTGCACCTCCAGCTGCTCGAGGCCGAGCTCCAACGGCTGGCCCAGCACCCCAAGCTCATCCTCGAGGATGGTCCCGCAGGCCCCGAGGTCACCGTGCTGGACAACGCCCTGCACCACACCCACCTCTTCTCCGAGGGCGTCGTCCTCCTGAGCGCCTCGGGACGCCGCGTGTGGAGCGATCCCCCCGCGATGGCGCTGGGCGAATCTCCCGTGACCACCCGCCCCTGGTTCCGCCGCGTGCAGAGGGAGGGGGTCTCGGACATCAACCTGCTGGAGCGAGAGGACGGGCCTCTGGTGGTGGCGGTGCCCGTGGTGCGCGGCGGACGGCAGGTGGTGGGCATGCTCGTGGGTGAGCTTCGCGCCGGAGCGAAGCCGCTCCCGGGCGTCAGCGCGAAGGGCACGGATCTCACGCTGCTGGTGAGCCTGAACGGAAAGCTCCTGCTGCCCATGCCCCCGCAGAACCTCCGGTGGACCACCCAGCTCGCCTCGGACCTGATCGCCCTGGTGCACGCGCCCGGGCGCATCACCTTGGCAGACACCGCCATGCTGGGCGCGGCGGCCCCCGTGCCCGTGCCCGCGGGCGTGAGCGGCATGCTGCTGGCCGTGCTGGAGAACGAGGAGCACAACGTCGCGCCCCTGAGGTACCGCTTCCTCAGCCAGCTCATCTTGCACAGCGCCTTGCTGATCAGCACCCTGATCGTCTTCGTCTTCCTGCTGCGGCGCTCGTACCGCTCACTGCTCCGGGCGGAAGAGCGGCTCCGGCACCAGGAGACAATGGCCGCGCTGGGCTCCGCCAGCCAGCTCATCGCCCACGAGGTGAAGAACGCCCTCAATGGCATCCAGGCCGCCCTCTCGCTGCTGCGGCCCGCCTCCTCCAGCGGCGAGGTGGCCCTGCCGGCCTTGCGCGCCCAGGTGCAGCGGCTGGGCCACCTGGCGCGCTCGCTGCTGTCCTTCGGCGAGCCTCGGCCCATGCTGCGCCGGCCCTGCGATCTGAGACTGCTGGTGGATGAAGCCTTGCAGTCCTTGCGCCTGCTGCCCGAGGCCGAGGACGTCCGCATCGGCGTAACGATGGCGGAGGGCCTCACCGTGCACGTGGATCCGGCCCTGCTGGTGGCCGCCATCGACAACCTTTTACGCAACGCGGTAGAGGCCGGTGCGGTGGCCCGGGACACGGGCCTGCGTCCCGCCCCCTGGGTGCAGGTGAGCCTCGCTCGCGAGGGCGCCGAGGCCGTCCTGCTGGTGGAGGACAACGCGGGCGGTGTGGATCCGAAGCTGGAGCCGCGCCTGTGGGAGCCCTTCGCCACCGCGCGCGCCAAGGGCATTGGCCTGGGGCTGCCCATGGCGCGAACCGCCGTGGAGGCTCACGGCGGCAGCCTCACCTATACTCGTCTGCCCGAGGGCAGCCGCTTCAGCCTTCGGCTACCCTTGGAGAGCGCCGCATGAGCACGTCCTTGCTCCTGGTGGACGACGATCGCACCTTCTCCTCTCTCGCCTCCTCCGTTCTCTCCCAGGAAGGCTTCCTGGTGCGCACGGCCCGCTCGCTCCATGAGACGCGCGCGGCCCTGGCCCGCGAGGCCCCCGATCTGGTGATCCTCGATCGCCGGCTGCCGGATGGAGATGGGCTCTCCTTCCTGCCCGAGCTGCGCGCCCAGATGCCCGGCACCGTGGTGCTCATGGTGACGGCGCACGGAGACATCGCCAGCGCGGTGGAGGCCATCAAGGCGGGCGCGCGCGACTACCTGGCCAAGCCGGTGGAGCTGGACGATCTCGTGCTCCGCGCACGCCGTGCTGCCCAGGACGTGCAGCTGCAAGAGCGCCTGCGCCGGGCCGAGAGCGCCCTGGAGGGCCGCCGCCGCCTGCTGGAGCCCCGCTCACCGGTCATGCGGCAGACGCTGCAGATGCTGGAGCGGATCGCCACCTCGCCCCGCAGCCCCGTGCTCGTGCAGGGGGAGACGGGCGTGGGCAAAGAGGTGATCGCCCGCCACCTGCACCTGCTGCGCGCCGAGCAGGGCCCCTTCGTCCACGTCAACTGCGCCGCCCTGCCCGACACCCTGGTGGAGAGCGAGCTGTTCGGCCACGAGCGCGGCTCCTTCACCGACGCACGCACCGCCCGGAGAGGCCTGGTGGAGGTGGCCAACGGCGGCCTGCTCTTCCTCGATGAGGTGGGCGAGCTGCCGCTGCCTCTGCAGGCCAAGCTGCTCACCTTCCTGGACAAGGGAGCCTTTCGCCGGCTGGGCGGCAGCAGCGAGCTGACCAGCAGCGCGCGCGTGGTGGCCGCCACCAACCGCGATCTCTCCCAGGAGGTGTCCGCCGGCCGCTTTCGCGAGGACCTCTACTTCCGGCTGAGCGTCTTCAAGGTGGAGGTACCTCCCCTGCGCGAGCGCCGCGAGGATGTGCTGCCGCTGGCCGAGTCCCTGGTGGCCGAGCTGTGCGCGGAGCTGGGCCGCCGGCCCGTCACCTTCTCCGCCGCCGCGCGCGAGCGGCTCGCGCGCTACCCCTTCCCGGGCAACGTGCGCGAGCTGCGCAACGTGCTCGAGCGCGCCCTGGTGCTCGAGAGCGGCCCGGCCCTGGAGCTCGAGGCGCTGGCCACGGGCCCCCGGAGCCCCACCGCCTCCACGGATCCGCAGGCCTTCGTGGTCTCGGGCCCGCCGCGGCCCTTAGAAGAGATGGATCGTCTTTACGTGCGGCACGTGCTCGAGCTCCTGGAGGGCCGCCGCATGGACGCCGCCCGGGCGCTGGGCATCTCCTACCCGACCTTCCTGCGCAAGCTGGGCGAAGAGTAACCCAGCGCGTCATCCGCCCTGCGACCGCCCGCCTGCCTGGCAGGTCTCTCCGGAGTTCAAGGATTTTAAACCCGCGATGAGCGGCACTTTAAAATTCTTTAATCTGTTCTTTCATTCACCGAAATTCTCCAAGTGAAGTCAATGGGTTAACCCCTGGCACGTGCTTTGCCTGAGGAAGCGTAAACCGCGCCGTTCCCCTGTCCCCGAGGGAGCGGCGCCTTGCTCTTCTGGAGGCACTCAACGTGACGAAGTCTGGCGTGGAGGGAGCCGGTACGGCCGGCTCGATCCGAAGTGTCCTGGCCAGTGATGTGCCGGCCTCCCTGGTCGTCTTCCTGGTCGCCGTACCGCTGTGCATGGGCATCTCGCTGGCGTCGGGCGCGCCCATCATGTCCGGCCTCATCGCTGGCGTGGTCGGCGGGCTGGTGGTCGGCCTGCTCGGCGGCGCGCCCCTGCTGGTGAGCGGCCCGGCTGCGGGCCTCGCGGTGATGGTGTTCGGCTTCATCAACGAGATGGGCTTCGCCGTCACCTGTGCCGCGGTGGCCGCTGCGGGCATGGTGCAGATGGCGATGGGCAGCCTGAAGGTGGCGCGCACCGCGCTGGCCATCTCCCCGGCGGTGATCCACGGAATGCTGGCGGGCATCGGCATCCTGATCGTTCTGGGCCAGCTGCACATCGTGCTGGGCGGCTCGCCCCAGTCCAACGCGTGGCAGAACATCAAGGAGCTGCCTGGGCAGATCGCGGATCTGCACGGCCCCGCGACGATCTTGGGCCTGCTCACCATCGGCCTGCTGGTGCTGTGGCAGGTGATGCCCAAGAGCCGGCTCAAGCAGATCCCCGGGCCGCTGGTGGCGGTGGTGGGCGCTTCGGCGGTGGCGGCGCTGTGGGGCGCCAACGTGAAGCGCGTGGAGCTGGCCGGTGACTTCTTCAGCAGCCTGCAGCTGCCCCAGCTGCCCCAGAACCAGTGGGGCGCCTTCGTGGTCGCGGCGCTCTCGCTGGCGCTGGTGGCCAGCGCCGAGTCCCTGCTGAGCGCGGTGGCCACGGACAAGATGCACACGGGCCCGCGCGCCAACCTGGACAAGGAGCTGTTCGCGCAGGGCCTGGCCAACACCGTGTCCGGCCTCGCGGGCGGCCTGCCCATCACGGGCGTCATCGTCCGCAGCGCGGCCAACATCGCCGCGGGCGCCAAGACGCGCACCTCGGCCGTGCTGCACGGCGTGTGGATGCTGCTCTTCGTCACGATGCTGGCCGCGCTGCTGAAGCTGGTGCCTCTCACCGTGCTGGCGGGCCTGCTCGTCTTCGTGGGTGTGAAGCTGGTGAACACGCACCACATCCAGGAGCTGCGCCGCCGCGGCGAGCTGTCCGTGTACGTGGTGACGGTGGCCGGCGTGGTGGGCGTCAACCTGCTGGCGGGCATCGCCATGGGCCTGGCGCTGGCCGTGGGCCGGCTGCTGTGGCAGCTGGGCAAGGTGCAGGTGCACGTGAAGCAGGAAGGTGACGTGCACCAGGTGCGCGTGGGCGGAGCCCTCACGTTCGTGGGCGTGCCCAAGCTGTCCGCTGCGCTGGCCCAGGTCCCCATGGGCGCCAAGGTCGAGTTGGATCTGGCCGTGGAGACGCTGGACCACTCCGGTTACGAGGCGCTCGAGAGCTGGTCCGAGACGCACCGTAAGACGGGCGGCCATGTGTACATGGAGCCGCTCGAAGACATCTGGCGGCGCAAGAGCACCAGCGCAGCCACTCCCTCCCCCGTTCCTCCCCCTGTCACTTCCCCTTCCCCGTCTCTCACTGCCGAGGGTGCACGATGAAGAAGCTCATTCGCGGTCTCCTGGATTTCCAGCGTCACAGCCTCCCCGCCTACCGCTCCACTTTCGCGCGCCTGGCCAAGGGCCAGACTCCGGACTGCCTCTTCATCACCTGCGCTGACAGCCGCGTGGTGCCCAACCTCCTGGTGTCCACGGATCCGGGCGATCTCTTCGTCATGCGCAACGTGGGCAACATGGTGGCGCCCTCGGATGCGTCGGGCCAGTCCATGGGCGACCGCTCCGAGGCCGCCGCGGTGGAGTACTCCCTGCTCCACCTGCCGGTGACGGACGTGGTGGTGTGCGGGCACTCCAGCTGCGGCGCCATGAAGGCGCTGCTGGCGGGAATGTCGGACGCGCGGTGCCCCAACCTCTGCGACTGGCTGGATCTGGGCCGCGGCGCCCTGCAGTCCCTGGAGAAGGCCGGCCGCGTGGGTGAGGGCCTGGAGCCGGCGGACAGGCTCAGCCAGCTCAACGTGCTGCAGCAGCTGGCCCACCTGCGCTCGTACCCCCTGGTGCGCGAGCGCATGGCCGCGGGCACGCTGCGGCTGCACGGCTGGTGGTTCGACATTGGCAATGCAAAGGTGCATGCCTACCGCCCCGGCCGCGAGGCCTTCGTCCCCATCGACGAGTTGGAGGGCGAGCAGATGCTCGCGGATCTGGGCGCCAACGGTGTGGGGGATGCCTCGACCTCCGCTGCCTGAGCCCGCTGGGGCGTGAGGAAGGGCTTCTCTTCGGGACCCTCACGCCCTGGCGGCCAGGTTTTGTGCTGGGCCCGGAGTCCCCGGGCTCAGCGCGCCCCCGGAGTAACGGGGGCCGCGCTGCCTCAGCGGTACGTTAGCAGCGCGCGCTGGGCACCCTCGAAGTAGCCGTGCTCGTTCAGCGTGGAGAGGTACCGGCCGCGCTCGCTGTAGACGATCTTGGTGACGCCGCAGTTGGCCAGCGTCCAGTTCAGGCGGAAGGCGTGCTCGTCGGGGATCCGCAGCAGGTCCTGGCAGATGGCGGTGATGGGTCCCCCCGAGGTGAACACCAACGCGGTCTTGGAAGCTCCCAGCTCCTGGATGAGCTCCGTCAACGCGCGGAGGCTGCGCTCCCGGAAAGCGGCCCAGGTCTCGGTGTAGTCGGCCTCGTGCCGGCCCTCGACCCAGCGGGCGACGGCCTGCGTGAACACTTCCTGGAAGGCCCGGCGAGGGTCTGGCGTCTCAGCCAGGTCCTGCATCATCAGGCTCTTGTCCGCGTAGCGCGGGATGTGGCGGACGACGATCTCCTCGTGGTCGTACTCGTTGAAGTCCACCATGCGCTTGTGAGGCACCGCCACCCCGAGCGCCTTCAGGCACGCATCCGCCGTCTGCCAGTGTCGCGCCATTCCTCCGGTGACCACCGCATCCACACACGGGAGCCGCGCGCGCAGCGCCTCCCCGAGCACCTTCGCCTGCGCCACCCCCATCTCCGAGAGCTGATCGTAGTCCGCGGCCCCGAACGAGGCCTGTCCATGGCGAACCAAGTATACGACGCCCATCAGCGTGCCCCCTTCTTCCGGATGAGCCGGTTGCAGCGCAGCCCGAGGTAGTTGACCAGCACCCAGAAGTTCTTGAACGCGGGGTTGCGCGTCTGCTTGTGGTGGTAGCGGTAGTAGATCTGCTGGGCGATGACGGCGAGCCGGAACAGGCCGTAGACCTCATAGAAGGTCCAGTTGGCCGGCTTCAGCTTCATGCGATCGAGGTAGTACTCGACCACCTCCTCGCGCCGGAGCATGCCAGGCAGGTGCGTGGGCTGGCGCCGCGTGGCTCGCAAAAAGAAGTTATCGTCGGCGTGGACCCAGTAGGCCAGCGCATTGCCCAGATCCATCAGCGGATCTCCCAGCGTGGCCATCTCCCAGTCGAGCACGCCGATGACTCGGATGGGCTCTCCTGGATCGAGCACCACGTTGTCGAAGCGCCAGTCGTTGTGGATGACGCAGGTGGCGACATCGTCGGGGGTGTTGGCCTTGAGCCAATCGCGCACATACTGGAAGCCGAGCACATTCCAGGTGTGAGCCTTCTCGTAGCGGTCCGACCAGCCCTCGATCTGCCGCTTCGGATAGCCGGGCCCCTTGCCCAGCGACGACAGCCCCACGGCCGCCGCGTCCACGGAGTGCAGTTCCACCAGCTTGTCGATGACGTTGAGACAGAGCTGCCGCGTCTGCGGCTGGTCCAGGGTGAGCCCCCGAGGCAGGTGCTTGCGAGGGATGAGGCCCTCGATGCGCTCCATCACGTAGAAGTCCGAGCCCAGCACCGCCGGGTCCTGACACAGGCCGATCATGGTGGGCACGGCCGGATAGGCAGGCTTCAGGGCCTTCTGCACCGAGTACTCGCGGGCCATGTCGTGCGCGGACTTGGCCTTCGTCCCCGCCGGGGGCCGGCGAAGGATGAGATCGCGGTTGGCGTACTTGAGCCGGTAGGTCCAGTTCGAGGCACCTCCCGAGTACTGGGTGACTTCAGGCGTGCCCTCCAGCGTGGGCACCTGGGTCTTGAGCCAGGCATCCACGGCGGGGACGTTCAGTTCTTCTCCCGGGCGGACGGCTCCGGCCGAGTCAGTGGGCGAGGTGGAAGGCATGGCGTCGCGATCTCTCCTCAAGTCTGTGTGGGGTCGGGGCGCGGGCGCATCCGGGCGGTGCTCTTGCGCAACAACCGGGCGTAGATCTCTCTCGGGAGGAAGCGCTTCATCAGCCACGCCCTGCGGCCCTGCGCGTGAGACAGGACGTAGAACTGCCTCCGCTCCACGGCGCGGAAGACATCATTGGCGACGTCATCCGCGGTGATGGGCGAGCGATCCAGCAGCTTCGCCATGGTGACCTTCAGCCGCGGATCCGGAGTGCGCAGCGACTCGGTCAGGTTGGTCTTGAAGAAGGCCGGGCAGACGACGCTGACGCCGATGTTCGCGTCCGCCAGCTCGTTGTGCAGCGTCTCCGACAGGGAGACGACAGCGGCCTTCGTGGCGTTGTAGCTGCTCATCATCGGCGCATCGAGCAGGCCCGCCATGGAGGAGACGTTGACGAAGTGCCCGTGGCCCTGCCGCTTGAACAGGGGCGTGAACACCTTGCAGCCTCGCACCACGCCCAGCAGGTTGATGTCGATGATCCAGCGCCAGTCATCGATCGACACGTCCTCGATGGCGCCCGCCTGGGCCACCCCGGCGTTGTTCACCACCACGTCCACGCCGCCCCAGCGCTGCTGGAGCGTCTCCGCTGCTGCGATCAGGTCCTCGTCGCGCGTCACATCGCAGCGCAGGAAGTGCGCGTCCGGGCCCAAGGAGGACAGCACCTCCGCGCCCCGGGCTTCGTTGAGGTCCGCGATGCAGACCTTCCACCCCGCGCGGGCGAAGCGCTGGGCGATGGCCTTCCCGAGCCCGCTGGCACCACCGGTGATGAAGATGCGTTGGTTGGCCATGGCTCAGCTCCGGGAATGGCCGCGCTTGGCCAGTTCGAGACGCGCGATGACGCCCTTGTGGACCTCGTCCGGACCGTCCGCGATGCGCAGGATGCGCGCCTGGGCGAAGAAGCCCGCGAGCACCGTGTCCTGGGACACGCCCGCGCCCCCGTGGATCTGGATGGCGTCGTCCACCACCTGCTGGAGCACGTTGGGCGCCACGACCTTGATGGCGGAGATCTCCGTCATGGCTCCCAGGGCACCCACCTCGTCCATCTTCCACGCCGCGAAGAACGTCAGCAGCCGCGCCTGATCGATGGCGACCCGGGCCTCAGCGACGCGCTCGCGGTTGCCACCCAGGTTGAGCAGCGGCTTGCCGAAAGCAGTGCGCGCCATGCCCCGATCGATCATCAGCTCCAGCGCCCGCTCCGCCGCGCCGATGCAGCGCATGCAGTGGTGGATGCGGCCGGGTCCCAGACGGCCTTGGGCAATCTCGAAACCCTGCCCCGGTCCGGCGATGAAGTGGGAAACGGGCACGCGCACGTCCTTGAAGTGCACCTCTCCGTGTCCATGGGGCGCGTCGTACTCGCCGTAGACGGGCAGCATGCGGCGGATCGTCACGCCCGGGGTGTCCATGGGGACCAGCACCATGGAGTGCTGATTGTGGCGGCCGCCCTGCTCGTTGGGCGTGCGCGCCATGAAGATGATGACCTTCGCCCTCGGGTGGCCCAGGCCGCTCGACCACCACTTGCTGCCATTGAGGACGATCTCGTTGCCCTCCACGACGGCCGTGGCCTGCATGTTCGTGGCATCCGAGGACGCCACGTCCGGCTCCGTCATGCAGAACACCGAGCGGATCTCCCCGGCCAGCAACGGCTTGAGCCAGCGCTCCTTCTGCTCCTCGGAGCCGTACTTCCAGAGCACCTCCATGTTGCCGGTGTCCGGAGCGCTGCAGTTGAAGACCTCGGGGGCGATGAAGCTGCGCCCCGTCTCCTCGGCCAGCGGCGCGTACTCCAGGGTGCTCAGGCCCGCGCCCAGCTTCTCATCGGGCAGGAACAGGTTCCACAGGCCCTCGGCCTTCGCGCGAGCCTTCAGCTCGTCCATCACCGCCGGAACCTTCCACGTCTTCCAGTCACCCGCCTGGCAGGTGGCGTGGACCTCATCCCGGTAGCGGGCCTCGGCCGGCTCGATGTGCTCGCGCATGAAGCGCCGGAGGCGCTCCAGGTAGTCCTTGGTTCGGGCGCTCGGCTCGAAGTCCATCGCAAGTCTCCTTCTGGAAGGCCTGCATCCTCCGCGTTCGGCCTTGATGAATCCAGTGAAGGTTGGTCATGTGTTCCCATGAAGTCTGTTCATGACTCTTCCCGGCTGGCGAGGCTGGACCTCAACCTCTTCCGCGTCTTTGACGTGGTCCTCCGGGAGCGGAACCTCACGCGGGCCGCGGAGGTGCTCTTCCTCAGCCAATCGGCGGTGAGCCATGCACTCGCCCGGCTTCGGGATCAGCTGGGAGAGCCGCTCTTCGTCCGGGAGGGCCGAGGCGTGGCACCCACGCCGTTCGCGGAGCGGCTGGCGCCGGAGCTTCGCGAGGCCCTCGCGCTGTTCGACCGGGCGATCCACCGCACGCGGAGCTTCGATCCTCCCCGCGACCTGGGCACCTTCACCGTAGCCATGAACGACGTGCTCGAGCCCTCCATCCTCCCGCACCTGGTGGCGCGCCTGCGCCAGAGCGCTCCTGGAGCGAGGGTGACGAGCGTCCGGCTGGATAGGCCTCGGCTGGAGCGGGATCTGGCCTCGGGGCGGGTGGACCTGTCCATCGACGTGGAGCAGCAGACGGGCGCCGACCTGCGGCACACCACCCTGCTGCGGGACACCTTCTGCGTGGTGAGCCGACGCCGGCGCAGGCTGGACGTGGCGGCGTACATGGCTTCGCGGCATGTCACCGTGTCCTCTCGGCGCACGGGGCTGGCCGTGGAGGATTTGGTCCTCTCCCGCCTGGGCTACCAGCGCGACGTCACCGTGCGATGCCAGCACTACGAGGCGGCGTTCCAGATGGTCGCTGGCTCCAAGTTCCTCCTCACCATGCCGCGGCGCCGCGCGGAGGAGCTGCACGCCCTGCTGGGCAACCACCTCCTGCCAATGCCGCTGTCGCTCCCGCCGCTGGAGCTGCACCTCTATTGGCACCGGCAATCGGATTCAGAGCCGCGCAACCAGTGGCTGCGCACAGAGCTGCTGTCGCTCACTTCCTCCCTGTAACAGTGGCAAACTGCGGGGTGCTTCAGCCCCCGTCACCTCCTTCAGAAAGGCAGAGCCATGGCGTACCCCACCGCTGTCAATGAGCAGATCACCGATGCAGTGACGCAGGCGAACGTGAAAGTGCTCGGAGATGCCCCTGCCATCGCGATGGGCAATCTCTTCGTGGCGACCTCGCAGGCGCTCTCCAACGCGGCCCACAACGCCACCCAGAACCAGCAGCAAACGAACGTGACCGCACAGGCCGCCACTACCCAGGGCGTCGCGACGCTCTACAGCATCGATACGGCCTCGGATGCAGTGGGCACGGTTAAAATCTACGAGTGAGAGGAGGCACACCATGACGAAGACGGCCCAAGACTTTGCCCGGGACTTGACCCTGATCGTGGACACCAGCGCCCACGCCCTCACAGCCTTGACCCACGTACTCGAGCAGCAGCAGCAGAGCATCCTCGCGTTGGCCTCCAAGGGAAGCGTGCCCGCGCCACCCCTCGCCGGAATTCCCAACGCCTTCCGCCCGCCCGCAGCCGAGGCCGCAGCCTCGGCTCCCGCGACGACCCCTGCGGCGCCGACAGCCGCCTCCGCTGAGACAGCCTCTCCGGCCGCGCCCTCGCCCGAGGCCCTGCTGGCCCAGGCCGAGAAGACCGCGCAGGCGCTGCTGGAGAATGCGCCCGAGCTTGCCCTCTCTCACGTGTACCACGCCTCCGCGCACGCGGTCAGCCTCGCGCTCTTGAACACCGTGGCCGCGCAGCAGCACCTGAACATCGTCGCGCAGGCCGTGGTGACCCGAGGCGCCGCCAACCAGCTCTCCACTCCCGCTTCCGCAGCGCCGGCCGCCTCCGGAAAGAGCACGAGCACGGCGGACTCGAGCCCGCCGCCAGCTCCGCCCTCGCGCTCCCGCGCACGCTGACGGTGAATGACGGCCGACTTCTCCGTACGGCCCCAGCAGGCTTTGGGTATCGTGGCGAGGTCACTTGGGAGGACCTCGTGCGGCTGCTCATTCAGCATCGCAACCTGTACCGCTACCCGAAGCCTGCGGCCCTCGGCCCGCACCTCATCCGCCTGCGCCCGGCGCTTCACGCCCGTGCCGCCATCGAGAGCTACGGCCTCACCGTCGAGCCCTCCACCGCGCAGGTACGCTGGCAGCAGGATCCGTATGGCAACCGCGTCGCCCGCGTCACCTTCCCCGAAGGCGTGCGCGTCCCGCACCTCGAGGTAACGGTGGAGTTGGCCGTCGACGTGCGGCCGGTGAACCCGTTCGACTTCCTCCTCGACGACCGCTGCGAGGTCGTCCCCTTCGCCTACCCGCCGGAGCTGAAGCAGGACCTCCTCCCCTTCCTCGACGTGAACGAGCCAGCGGTGCGAGGCGGCGAGCGCCTCAAGGCCTTCCTCGACGAGCTGCCGCGCTCCGGCCCAACGGTCCCGCTCATCATTCAGCTCAACGAGAAGGTGAACCAGCGCATCCAGTACATCATCCGCGAGGAGGCGGGCATCCACACACCCGAGGAGACGCTCGCGGCGGGCAAGGGCAGCTGCCGGGACTCGGCGATGCTGCTCATCGCGGTGCTGCGCTCGCGCGGGCTCGCGGCGCGCTTCGTGAGCGGCTACTTGGTGCAGCTCACCGACGAAGGGATGATCCCCAACGCGCCGCGCGGCGTGGGACGCGACGTGGTGGATCTGCACGCCTGGGCGGAGGTCTTCCTGCCCGGGGCGGGTTGGATCGGGCTCGACGCCACCAGCGGACTCCTGACGGGCGAGGGCCATATCCCGCTCGCCTCGACGGCCTCACCGGCGCTGGCAGCCCCCATCGAGGGCACCAGTGACACCCAGGCGGAGGAGGTGCGGTTCTCGATGACGGTGGGCCGGCTCGGGCACGAGCCTCGGCCGACGGCGCCCTACACGGACGAGGTGTGGCAGGCCCTCTGCGAGGGTGGAGATCGCGCGGACGCGGTGCTGAGGGAGCGCGGGGTGAAGCTCACCATCGGCGGCGAGCCCACCTTCAACGCCCGCGAGCACACCGAGCTGCCGGAGTGGAACGGCGACGCGCTGGGCGAGACCAAGTGGAAGCTCGGGGTGAAGCTCGCCGAGGAGCTCCGGCGGCGGCTCTCCCCTGGAGCGGCCCTGCTGCTGCGCGCCGGAAAGCACTATCCAGGAGAGAGCCTGCCTCGCTGGGCGCTCGACATCTGCGGACGGCGCGACCGGGAGCCTCTCTGGACGGGCGAGGCGCTGGCTTCGGGAGACAACGCAGGCACGGCACAGGCGCGCGAGGTCGCGCAGGCGGTGGCGTCGCGCCTCGGCCTGGCTCAGCACCTGCTCCCCGCCTTCGAGGATCCGTGGCGCTTCCTGCAGGACGAGGAGAACCTGCCGGTGGACGTCGATCCGCTCAAGGCCAACCTCAACGACTCGGAGGAGCGGCGGCGCTTGGCCAAGGTTCTGGGCCAGGGGCTCGGCAATGAGGTGGGCTTCGTGCTGCCCCTCGGGCGAGACACGGACGGGCGCTGGGTCAGCGACCCCTGGCAGTTCCGGCGGCGCCACCTGTTCCTGCTCCCGGGTGACAGCCCGCTCGGCCTGCGGCTGCCGCTGCGCTCGCTCTCGGAGGGAGACCCGCTCTCCGACCTCTGGGAGGAGCCCTATGAGCCCATCGATCCGCGCCGCGAGCCGTCCCCCGAGGAGGCCAAGCAGCACAAGGTCATCGCGAAGGAGCGAGCCAGCCGCCTGCCCCGAGTGCGGACCGCGCTGGCCTTTGAGGCGCGCGGTGGAACGGTGCACGTGTTCCTGCCGCCGCTGGCCCGGGCCGAGGACTTCTTCGATCTCGTGTCCATCATCGATCAGGCGCGCGAGCACACCGGCATCGCCATTCAGTTGGAGGGCTACCCTCCCCCGTCCTCGCCGCTGCTCTACCGCTTCGCGGTGACGCCGGACCCGGGCGTGCTCGAGGTCAACCTGCCGCCCGTGTCGAGCAACCGCGAGTACACGGAGCTCGTGGGCCAGGTGTTCGACGCGGCCCTCCACGCGGGTCTCCACAGCGAGAAGTACCTGATGGACGGCCGCATGGCCGGCAGCGGCGGCGGCAACCACATCACGGTCGGTGGCCCGACGGCCCTGTCCAGCCCGCTCCTCACCCGGCCCGAGCTGCTGGCCTCGCTCATCACCTTCGTGCAGCACCACCCGTCGCTGTCGTACCTCTTCACCGGCCTGTTCGTGGGGCCAACCTCGCAGGCACCGCGCGTGGACGAGGCGCGGCACGAGGCGCTCTACGAGCTGGAGATCGCGCTCGACAAGGCCTTCAACGCTGGCACCGCGCCGCCGCCCTGGCTGTCGGACATGCTCTTCCGGAACCTGCTGGTGGACGTGGCGGGCAACACCCACCGGGCGGAGCTGAGTCTGGACAAGCTGTTTGACCCCCAGACGGCCACCGGGCGGCAGGGACTGGTGGAGTTGCGCGCCTTCGAGATGCCGCCGCACGCGCGCATGGTGTCCGCGCAGGCCATCCTGGTGCGCGCGCTCTTCGCCGCGTTCGCCCAGGAGCCCTACCAGAAGAAGCTGGTCCGCTTCGGCACGTCGCTCCACGACAAGTACCTGCTGCCCTACTACTTGGGACGGGACCTGGAGGACGTGCTCGCCCACCTCGCGGCCAAGGGCGTTCCCCTGCCGCAGGAGGCGTACACCCCCTTCCTGGAGCTGCGCTGCCCGCTCGCCGGGCGCATGCAGCTGGGGGATGTCACGATCGAGGTGCGCAATGCGCTCGAGCCCTGGCCGGTGCTGGGCGAGGAGCTGAGCGGGGGCGGAACCTCCCGCTACGTGGACTCGTCCATGGAGCGCATCGAGGTGCGCGTCTCCGGACTCATCCCGGAGCGGCACCTGCTGCTCGTCAACGGGCACACGCTGCCGCTCACGCCCACGGCGAAGGCCAACGAGTGGGTGGCCGGGGTGCGGTTCCGCGCGTGGGCTCCGCCGCACAGCCTGCACGCACACCTGGGCATCCACCACCCCATCCGGCTGGATCTGCTCGACACGTGGGGGCAGCGCTCGCTGGGCGCCTGCGCCTACCACGTGTGGCACCCCGAGGGCCGTGCCTTCTCCACCCCGCCGCTCACCCGCTTCGAGGCCTCCGCCCGCCGCGCGCAGCGCTTCACCTCCGAGGCTCCCCTGCCCTGGCCGGTGAAGGCCCGTCCGGCCCAGCCCAGCGCGGAGAACCCCACCACCCTCGACCTGCGCCGCCTGCCGCTCGACTACCGGCCTCCCAAGCCTCCAGCCGAGGAGGAGACCCCGGGCTGAGCCGGGGCTCTTGCGATAGCTGTTCTCCAGGTGACGCGGCCGCACGGGCCGTGTGACCGGCTGCTTCTCTGTACAAAACGGCTCACTACCTTCCGCTCGACCGGATGCCCAACGTTCTCGCCATGAGCTTCGAGGGGGAACTCGCCCCCTCCTTCGATCTTCGTTGTCTGAGTCCCCAGCGCCAACCGCCCGATGGATGGGGCATCGGCTACTACCCGGGTGGCGATCTCGCGGCAGAGGTGCTCAAGGAAGCAGCGCCCCCGCCTGGCTCTATCCGCAGCGAGCTGGTGAAGGCCTGGGAGCACCTGGCCTCCTCGCTGTTCGTGCTCCACATCCGCACGGCGATCTGGGGGCAGATCTCTCCGGGCAACACCCAGCCGTTCCGGCGCTCCTGGGGCGGGCGCGACTGGCTGATGGCGCACTCGGGCAGCCTGGCCCACCGCATCGAGGCCAACACCCCGCAGCGCTTCGAGCCCATCGGCTCGACGGACTCCGAGCTCATCTTCTGCCAGCTCATGTCGATGATCTCCGACAAGGGGTGGCGCAGCCTGGGGGACGTCGATCTGGAGGCCCTGCGGTCCTTCTTCGCCGAGACCAACGAGCACGGCTCGCTCACCACCATCCTCACGGATGGACACGACATGTGCGTCTATGCGGATCGCGATCCAGCGCACGAGCTGTACATCTGGACGCTGCAGCCGCCGCACGACAGCCTCGTCTTCGGTGATGGCGACATCCTGGTGGATCTCACCAAGCGCGGCCTCAAGAGCCGCAAGGGCGTCCTCGTCTGCTCCAACCCGCTCCAGCCCGAGCAGAACGCCCAGGTGGACTGGAAGCGGCTCGCGCCGGGGACGCTCCTGCGCATCCGCCAGGGCACGGTCACCGCGGAGGTGAAGCCGCCCGAGCCCCAGCTCCAGGTACAGGTACCCGCGCAGGTCCAGCCCATTCCGCAGCAGGTGCCCGACACGCAGTCCGCGGCTCCGGCGCCCGTGGCTCCCGGGGAGGCGCCTTCGCAGCCCTTCTTCACCGCCAGGCAACGGGACTTGCGGCTGCCCTCGAAGGCGGAGGTGCAGCGCTTCTCCGTGGTGCACCGCACCGTCTACCGCTACCAGAACCCCATCGAGCGAAGCACCCACCTGTTCCGGCTGCGGCCGATGCACGACGAGCTGCAGGCGGTGATTGGGCATCAGCTCCACCTGTCCGTGGACGGGAAGCGCCGGGACTACGAGGACGTGTTCGGCAACCGGGCCACGCGGGTGCACCTCGAGAGGCCCTACACGGAGCTGGCCATCGAGGCGCGCTCCACGGTGGAGCTCTACGACACGGATCCGCTCCAGTTCCGGGCGCCCAAGGAGCGCAGCACCATTCCGCTCGTGTGGATGCCCTGGCAGCAGCAGGTGCTACAGCCGTACCTGCTGCCCCAGGAGCTGCCCGAGACGCAGCTGGTGGAGCTCACCGAGTACGCGATGAGCTTCGTGAAGCGGAACGACTACGACTTGCTGGACACGCTGCTCGACATCAACGCGTCCATCTTCCGCGAGTACGAGTACCGGCAGGGCTCGACGACGATCTACACGACGCCGTTCGACGTGTACGTGAACCGGCGCGGCGTCTGCCAGGACTTCACCAACCTGTTCATCTGCATGGCGCGGCTGCTGGGCGTGCCGGCGCGCTACACGTGCGGCTACATCTACTGTGGTCCCCAGAATCCGAACCAACGGCAGGCGGAGGCCTCCCACGCGTGGCTGCAGCTCTACCTGCCCGAGGTGGGCTGGCGGGGCTTTGATCCGACCAACGGCATCCTGACGCAGACCTCGCACGTCCGCGTCGCAGTGGGGCGCGGCTACGGAGATGCCACGCCCACCTCGGGGACCATCTTCGTGGGAGGCGGACCGGAGACGCTGGAGGTGGATGTGAGGGTGGATCGGATCGCCTGATCGGCGGAGGTGACTATCCGCCACTGGACGCATGGGTTTCTGGCTGTGCACTACCCCACGTGCTCACGCTGGGGGTGGGGAGCCAGGCGGCCCGGTAATGCGTATTAGTCAGACTACCCAGACCCCCCTGACCACCCCTCTCTGGGCAGGAGACTCCCATGAAGAACGCTCCGATGGCGGAAGCTCACTCCCCCCTTGCCTGGGTGGAGGTGAAGCAACGAGCCCGGTGTTGGCTCACGTTGCTGTGCGTGTGTGCGAGCGCTTCAGGCTGTGATCCCTCGGAGCCGCCCGCGGAGCCGCTGCCGTTGGACAGCCAGGCCCAGGAACTCAACTCCTTCAATGGCTTGTCGGCCAACGGGCTGTCGGCCAACGGGCTGTCCCTCAACGGGTTGCCCCTCAACGGGCTGTCCGTGGGCGGGTTCTCCAGCTCAGCGTTCATCCAGTGGTTCAGCCAGGATCCGGCGGCCGCCGACATGCTGATGACCTATGTGGTCCGCTGCGCCGTGCCCACGGGGCAGACCCGCACGTACCGCCACCAGGGAGGGAGGACGTATGCGTGGACAGGAGGACTGGGACTGGCGCCGGACTGGGCCAGCGGCAGCGCGATCAACTACAACGAGCAGCAGCTCATCACGGCCTGCCTGTTGGCGCACGTCAACCGGTACGGAAGGAACGTGAACATCTCCGTCCTGGGCTGGAACGCCTGGGGCAACGCCATTCCCTATACCTTCGGGGAGCTGACGTCCTACCCGGTTCGGGAGGCCTGCTTCTTCGGGAACCTCTTCGTGCCCAACAGCCTGTTCTTCGGCGTCGACCGGCCCGTCAACAACGAGGGCGAGTACCTCACCCGGGCGTGCGGCGCGCTGGGCTCTGGCTCGAACTCATCCAACCAGTGTGCCCCGCTGCGATTCGTCGGCCGGTGCTCGAATGTCTGCGTGCTCGGGCTCGAGCCCTGGTTCTATTCAAACTGCACCTATGGTGGTGTGAGCTACCGTCCGCTCACGATCCGGATGAGGCAGGCGGACTTCGACCAGCTCTTCGACGCCCCGGGCAACTGAGCGCAACACCGAAGGAGCCCTTGTGGCCGCACGAAAGACGCAAGCGAAGAAGGCTTCGGCCAAGAAAGCTCCGGCCAAGAAGACCAAGGCTTCCGCTCCGAAGAAGAGCGGACCGGAAGAGGTGGCCGAGTACCTGAAGCAGCTGGAGCACCCGCTGAAGGCCGAGATCGAAGCCGTGCGGGAGCTCATCCTGGGAGCGAACCGGAAGATCGCTGAGCGCGTGAAGTGGAACGCGCCGAGTTTCTACTACCAGCAGGACCTCGCGGCCTTTCATCTGCGCCCGAGGGACTGCGTGCACGTCGTCTTCGTCTTCCCGCAGGGTACGATGCCGGCGGATCGGTTCGGCTTCCTCGAGGGTGACTACAAGGACCGGCGCATGGCCCGGTTCCGCAGCATGGCCGAGATCCAGGAGCACAAGGCTGGACTCGTGAAGCTCGTGAACCACTGGGTCCGAGCCATCGACCAGCTGTCTGCTGCGTAGCCGCCAGGTGAGGCCACCCACGTCATGGGCGGCCTCAGCCCTGCTCAGTTCAGCTCAGCGCCGCGACGAAGTCCTTCATCCGGCTCAGGCCCTTCTGGATCACCTCGCGCGAGGTGGCGAAGCTCAGGCGCAGGTAGCCCTCCGCCCCGAACGGCGCCCCGGGCATCACCGCCACCCGGAAGTCATCCAGCAGCGCCTCGGAGATCCGCGACGAGGTGCCCAGCGGCGCGCCCTTGTACTGGCGCTGCAGCAGGCCGCGCACGTCCGGGAACACGTAGAAGGCGCCCTCGGGCGTGCGGCACTTCACTCCGTCCAGCGCGTTCAGCCCCGAGACGATCAGCTCCCGCCGCGCCCGGAACTCGTCCACCATCTTCGTGAGGAACTCCGTGGGCCCCTTCAGCGCCGCCACCCCCGCCTTCTGCGTGATGGAGTTCGGGTTCGACGTCGACTGGTCTTGGATCATCTGCATGCCGGCGATCAGCGGCTTCGGCCCCGCTGCGTACCCCAGGCGCCAGCCCGTCATCGAGTACGCCTTACTCATGCCATTGACCACGACCAGCCGCGGGAACAGCTCCGGCGCCACGTTGGCGATGTTCAGGAACTGCCCCTGGTACAGCAGCTTCTCGTAGATGTCGTCGCTGACGATCAGGCAGTCGTGGTCCTTCACCGCCGCCGCAATCCCCTCCAGCGCCGCGCGCGAGTACACCGCGCCCGTCGGGTTGCTCGGGCTGTTGATGATCACCGCCCGCGTGCGGGGCGTGAGCGCGCGCTTCAGCGCCTCGGGATCCGGCGCGTAGCCGTTCTCCTCCTGCGTCTGCAGGATGACCGGCTTGCCGCCCGCCAGCATCACCATGTCCGGGTAGCTCACCCAGTACGGCGTGAAGATGATGACCTCATCCCCCTCGTTCAGCAGCGCCTGGAAGATGTTGTAGAGCGAGTGCTTGGCCCCCACCGACACCAGCACCTGATCCGGCGCGTACGTCAGCTGGTTGTCCCGCTGCAGCTTGGCGCAGATGGCCTCGCGCAGCTCCGGGATGCCCGCCGTGGGGGTGTACTTGGTGAAGCCCGCCTTCAGGGAGTCGATGGCCGCCTGCTTGATGAACTCGGGGGTGTCGAAGTCCGGCTCGCCCGCGACGAACCCCGCGACGTCCACGCCCTGGGCAGCCAGCGCCTTGGCGCGGGCGTTGAGGGCCAGGGTGGGCGACGGCTTGATGGCTTTGATGCGCTGTGCCAATTGCATGTCCGGGTTGCTACCCCGAGTGACATGCCCCGGACAAGCACTACAGCGACTTCAGGGCTTCCGGGCGAACTTCTCCTTCAGCTTCGCCAGCACCCCGTCCGGCACCATCCCCGTCACATCCCCGCCAAACATGGCCACTTCCCGAACGAGCTGTGACGAAATGTAGAAGTAGTCCTCACCTGTCATCATGAAGACCGTCTCGATGCCGGGGGCCAGCTTGCGGTTCATGTTGGCCAGCTGGAACTCGTACTCGAAGTCCGAGACCGCCCGGAGCCCGCGCAGCAGCACGTTCACCTGGCGCTGCTTGGCGTACTCCACCAACAGGCCCTGGAAGGCGTCCACCTCCACCCGAGGATCCGGGCAGGCCTGGCGGATGAGCGCCCGGCGCTCCTCCAGCGTGAAGAGCGGCGTCTTCTTCGGGTTGACCGCGATGGCCACGATCACCCGATCGAACATCTGGAGGCCGCGCTGGATGAGGCTGAGGTGCCCGTTGGTGAGCGGATCGAAGGAACCTGGATAGATGGCCACCGGCATGGCAATGGAGTCTCAACCCGCCCCACGGGACGGTCAAGGAATGCGGTAGAAGCTCACCAGCGTGTCCCCGAACCGGCGCTGGTCGACTCGGGAAAACCCGGAGTGGGCCTCCGGGGCAGCCTCGCGCTTGTCATGCTCGATGATGAGCATGCCCCCGGGGATGAGCAGCCGGCCCTGCTCCACCTGCTCCAGCACCGACTCCACCACCCGGGCCGCATAGGGCGGGTCCGCGAAGATGAGCTCGAAGCGCTCCCCGCGCTTGGCCAGCGCCTCCACCGCCCGGGCCACCGGCTGGCCCAGGATCTCCACCTGGGTGGAGAACCCCAGCGCGTCCGTGTTCTGCCGGCACAGCGCCAGCGCCTCGCGATCCGAGTCCACCAGCACCGCCCGGCCCGCCCCGCGCGAGAGGGCCTCCAGCGCCAGCGCCCCCGTGCCCGCGTAGAGGTCCAGCACGGACTGCCCCTCCAGCCACTGGCCGAGCACGTTGAAGAGCGTCTCCCGCACCCGATCCGCCGTGGGGCGGATGTGCCGAGAGGTGGACTTGGGCCCTTGGAGCGCTCGGCCCTTCGCACTGCCCGCGACGATCCGCATGTGTCAGTCGCCCCGGTTCTCGGCCAGCCACACCATGGAGCGCCAGCCCGTCCTGGATGCGCCCAGCAGGGAGATCATCTCGGTGGCCTCGGTGAAGGACAGGGCCTCCAGCCGCTCGCGCGCGGAGGTCTCCAACGCCGGGAACTGCTCCTCGAGCAGCCCGAGCAGTTCGCCCGGGGCCATTCCGGCGGCCCCCGCCTTCTGCTCCAGCAAGGTCCGCGCCTCCGCCGGCCACGCGGCCAGCGAGAGCCGCTCGAAGGGCGCGGCGCAGTCCACCTTGCGCACCCCAGCCGCCACGAACGTGGGCAGCGAACGCAGGGAGCGCTCCGTCACCTCCGCCACCGTCACGCTCACACCGAACTTCGTGGCCAGCTCCACCAGGAGGTGCAGCAGCCCCACGTCCAGGTCCTCCTCGCCGAACTCCGCCGCGGGCACCCGGAGGAAGCCCACCGGAATCCCGGCCTTGCGCAGGCCCTCCAGCATGGGGCGCGCCGTGTCCGTCACGCTGGTGCCCTCTCGTGGGCGCGCGGGCAGGGTCAGCTCCATGGGCAGTTCCCGCTCCCGCAGCGGGCCCGCCAGCGAGCGGATCACCTCGACGGCCGAGGCGGCATCCAGCTTGGACACGTCCAGCGAGATGAGGGTGAACCCATCGTCCACCAGGCGGAAGATGGCTTCCTGCTGCACCGCCAAGCCCTCCGGCTTGGGCTTGGCCACGCGTACGGGCCCGGCCTGGAGGAACAGGGGGCGCGCGTGCTCGGAGTCGGCCGCGGAGGTCCTCACGGCGGACAGGAAGCGCTCCGTGGCGCCGCGATCCGCCAGGGGGTGGGAGCACGCCAGCCCCAGCACCGAGTCCTCCGCCCGGGCCGCCGTCAGCAGCCCCGGAATGGCCGCCTTGGCACGCACGGGCACGCATGGCAGGGCTGCCGGAGAGCCCTCCATCGCGCGGAGCAGTTCCATCGGGCTGAGCAGCGGCAGCCGGGACCCAGGTCCCAGCCGGGACACCGCGTTCGCCGGCCGCAACGACAGCACCTTGTCCAGCACACTCATGGGCCGCCGAGGATGGTCCGACTCTCCGGCCCACGCAAGACAACTCCTCACGGAGCGTCGTCTCCCGGCCGCCGCGCAGGCCCCTCAGTGCACCTCGCCCAAGTGGGCGTACGTCTCGCTCTCGATCTGGATGGTCGTGTGATCGATGCCATACCGATCGAACAGCTCGTGCTTCACCGCCGAGAGGATCTCGTCGTTGTTGCAGGCCAGGGCGTTGGCCACCACCAGGTGCACCGACAGTGCGTAGAGCCCGCTGGAGATGGTCCACACGTGCAGATCGTGCACCGCCGTCACGCCCTGCACCCGCATCAACAGATTCTTCACGGCCTCCATGTCCACGTGGGCGGGCACGGCCTCCAGCAACACGTCCACCGCGTCGCGCACCAGGCGGATGGCGCCCACGACGATCACCACCGAGATGAGGGCGGAGATGAGGGAGTCCACCACGTACCAGCCCGTCAGGGCCATGATCCCCGCGCCCAGGAGCACGCCCACGCTGGACAGCGCATCCCCCAGCACGTGCAGGAACGCCCCACGCACGTTGAGCGAGTGCGTCCGGTGCAGGAAGCCCAGCGCGGCCAGGTTGGCCACCAAGCCCACCAGGGCCACCACCGCCATGGGCCCCAGGTTCACCGGCGCCGGAGAGCGGAAGCGCTCCCAGGCCTCCAAGAGGATCACCACCGTAATCCCCAGCAGCAGCACGCCGTTGAGCAGCGCGCTGAGGATCTCCATCCGGTAGTAGCCGTACGTCTTCTTGAGGTTGGCCGGCTTGCCGGAGAACCACAGCGCCAGCAGGCTCAGTGCCAGCGCGGATACGTCCGTCAGCATGTGGCCGGCGTCGGACATCAACGCCAGCGAGTTCGTCAGGAAGCCGCCCACCGCCTCGGCCAGCGCGATGGTGGCCGTGAGGATCAGCGCGAAGATCAGCCGATTCCGATCCTTGCGCCGCTCATCGGCCAGGTTGGTCGGCCTCCGAGGGGGCCCACCAGGCCCATGGCCGTGGCCATGTCCATGATCGTGCCCGTGGCCATGGCCGTGATCGTGCCCATGGTCATGGCCGTGCCCATGGCTCGCGCTGTGGGCTCGCCTCGATCCACGCTCTGTATGCGCCGATGTAGTCACGGGAGAACCCTGAGACAGCGACCTTGGCTCAGTATATGAGCATCGGCTGAAAATCGGACACCGGGATGTGTCGAGCTGTCCTGCCCCGGGACATGGGCGCGAGGAGTGGGGATGGAATTCGAGAAGTACCAGAACCTGCACACCATCATCATGCTCAAGGAGGTCATCCGCAAGTGGTGGCAAGCGGAGCTGGCCTTCGCGGACAAGCATGGCGTGGTGCAGGAGTGGCAGCGCGGGGACATCGTCCCTCCGAATAACGACTTCTGCCGGCTGTCGCTCCTCTCCAAGGAGGGCGGGCGGCGCTGCGGCCAGTCCGTACGGGTGCTTCATGAGAAGTTCAAGAGCAGCAAGCGCCTGCGGCGAGCGCTCACGCACGACTGCCACCTGAACTTCACCATCATCGGCGCACCGCTCTATATCGATAACGAGTACGAGGGCATGCTCTTCATCGAGGGCTTTGCCCGGCAGGCGCCCGGCCCTCGCGAGGCGGAGGTGCTCAAGTCGCAGATCCGCGAGCTGACGGTGGTGGACACGGATCTGGATCGCGCCGTGGCGCGGGTGCCCGTCATGGACACCTCGGAGCTGGGCAAGCTGGCGGATCTGCTCGAGTTCGCGGTGAACGAGATCGCCAGCTACGAGGCGGAGCTGACGCGCAAGGATGAGACGATCCACACGCTCTCCAACGAGCTGTCGGATCGCTACCGGTTCGAGAAGATCATCGGGCGCTCCACGGCGATGATGGAGGTGTTCAAGCTGATGGAGAAGGTGGCCAACTCGGACTCCACCGTGCTCATCAACGGCGAGTCCGGCACCGGCAAGGAGCTGGTGGCGCGCGCCATCCACCACAACGGGCCTCGCAAGGACAAGCCGTTCGTGGTGCAGAACTGCTCGGCCTTCAACGACAACCTGCTGGAGAGCGCGCTGTTCGGGCACACGCGGGGCTCGTTCACCGGCGCGCTGCGGGACAAGAAGGGCCTGTTCGAGGTGGCCGACGGCGGCACCTTCTTCCTGGACGAGGTGGGCGACATGTCCTCGGCGCTCCAGGTGAAGCTGCTGCGCGTGCTGCAGGAGGGCACGTTCATCCCCGTGGGCGGCAACCACTCCAAGGAGGTGGACGTGCGCGTCATCGCCGCCACCCACAAGGACATGGGCGAGCTGGTGAAGAAGGGCGAGTTCCGCGAGGACCTCTACTACCGCATCAACGTCATCCGCCTGCACCTGCCGCCCCTGCGCGAGCGCCGCGAGGATCTGGCCATCCTCATCGATCACTTCCTGCGCAAGCACCACCGGGACAACCAGCGCACCCGCGGGCTGTCCCCGGAGGCGCTCTCCATCCTCCACGCCTACGGCTGGCCAGGGAACATCCGCGAGCTGGAGAACGAGATTGAGCGGCTGCTGGTGCTCGGGGGCGATCTGGACCAGATCCCCGCGGATCTGATCTCCAGCCGCATCCGGGACGCGGTGGTTCCTGGGGGCGCCACGCTGATGTCGCCCATGAAGACGACGGGCAAGCTGAACGAGGCGGTGGAGGCGCTGGAGCGCGAGATGATTCAGCGCGGGCTGGTGCGCACCCAGTACAACAAGAGCCGGCTGGCCCGGGAGCTGGGCATCAGCCGCTCGAACCTCATCCTGAAGATTGCCAAGTACAGCCTGGACAAGGGGCCGGATACGGGCGACGAGGCGGAAGACTGAGCCATGAGCCACTACTTCCGGCAGGACTACCTCCAGGTGCCCGACGGGGCCGGGCTGTACTTCCAGGTGCTCGGCGACGGCGAGCCCGGCATGGTGCTGTGCGATGGGCTGGGCTGTGACGGGTTCGCGTGGAAGTACCTCACGCCCTACCTGGCCCGGGACCACCGGGTGCTGCGCTGGCACTACCGGGGGCATGGCCGCTCGGGGATTCCGCAGGATCGCTCCCGCTTCGGCATGCTCTACACCTGCGAGGACCTCGACCGGGTGATGGACGCGGCCGCGGTAAAGCAAGGGGTCATCTTCGGACACTCCATCGGTGTGCAGGTGGCGCTGGAGTTCCACCGCCGCTACGCGCACCGCGTCCGGGGGCTGGTGCTCATCTGCGGCAGCTACGGCAACCCGCTCGACACCTTCCACGACTCCACGTACCTCAAGCGCGTCTTCCCCCTCATCCGGCACCTCGTGGAGAAGTACCCCGAGCGGGCAGGCAAGCTGGTGCACTCGCTGCTGAGCACGGAGTTGGCCATGCAGGTGGCCCTCACGGTGGAGGTGAACCGGGATCTGCTGTCCCGCGAGGACTTCGCCCCCTACTTCGAGCACCTGGCCAAGATGGACCCGGTGGTCTTCGTCCGGACGCTGGACTCCATGGCGAACCACACGGCGTGGGACCATCTGCCCCACGTGGACGTACCCACGCTCATCATCGCGGGCGAGAAGGACAAGTTCACCCCGGCCCGGCTCTCCCGGAAGATGGCCGAGCGCATCCCCGGCGCCGAGCTGATGCTGGTGCCGCTGGGGACCCACACCGCTCCCCTGGAGTACAAGGAGCTGGTCGAGCTCCGCGTCGAGCGCTTCCTGCGCGACCGGCTGGGCATCCACCTCGCTCCGCCGCCGCCCCGCCTCCCCTCAGGGGAAGGCACTCCGCCCCGGTAAGCAGCCCAGCAGTTCCGCTCGGAGCGGATACGAGGGGCACAAAGCGACCGGCGTTCATTGCGGACGAGGGGGCTGCGGCATATAAGCCCCCGCCTCGTGCGTTCCGGTGGGATTCAGGGTGAACCTGTTCCACTGAATGCCCTGCCCTTCAGCTTCGAGTCTTTGTCCGTATGATTGCTCGCGAAAATATCCGTAACGTCGCCATCGTCGCCCACGTTGACCATGGCAAGACCACCCTCGTCGATCACATGCTCCGCCAGGCGGGCATCTTCCGCAGCAACGAAGCCGTCGTTGAGCGGGTGATGGACTCCAACGACCTCGAGCGCGAGAAGGGCATCACCATCCTCGCGAAGAACACGGCCGTTACCTACAAGGGAACCCAGATCAACATCATCGACACGCCGGGCCACGCGGACTTCGGCGGCGAGGTGGAGCGCGGCCTGCGCCTGGTGGATGGCGTCATCCTCCTGGTGGACGCCGCCGAGGGCCCCCTGCCCCAGACGCGCTTCGTGCTCAGCAAGGCGCTGGCCATGGGCCTGAAGACGGTGCTGGTCATCAACAAGATCGACCGGCAGGACGCTCGGGCCAAGGAAGTGCTGGACCACGTGTACTCGCTCTACATCGATCTGGGCGCGGACGACACGCAGCTCGAGATGCCGGTGCTCTACACGATCGCCCGCCAGGGTCAGGCCTCCACGCAGCTGGAGGTGCCGGGCAAGACGCTGGAGCCGCTGTTCGCGGCGATCCTGAGCCACATCCCTCCCCCGCCCCAGAGCGAGCAGACGGTGCCGCAGCTGCTGGTGGCCAACCTGGACTACGACGACTACGTGGGCCGCCTCGCGGTGGGCCGCATCCTGGCCGGCAAGCTGACGCCGAACATGCCTGTGTCCGTGGTGCGTGAGGGTGGCAAGATCGAGAAGGGCAAGATCGTCAAGCTGTACGGCTTCCAGGGCCTGAAGCGCACGGAGATTCAGGACGCCGGCCCGGGAGAGATCGTCTCCATCGCGGGCATCGAGGACATCTCGATCGGCGACACCATCTCCGATCCGGAGAACCCGGTGGCCCTGCCCCGCATCACCGTGGAAGAGCCCACGATGATGATGATCTTCCGGGTGAACGACGGGCCTCTGGCGGGCAAGGAGGGCAAGTACGTCACCTCCCGCAACCTGCGCGAGCGCCTGTACCGCGAGTCCTACCGCAACGTGGCCATCCGCGTGGAGGACACGGCGACGCCGGACGCGTTCCGGGTGGTGGGGCGTGGCGAGCTCCAGCTGGCGGTCATCATCGAGACGATGCGCCGCGAGGGCTACGAGCTGACGGCCTCGAACCCGGAGCCGCTGACGAAGACGATCGAGGGACAGGTCCACGAGCCCATGGAGCTGCTGGTGTGCGACGTGCCCGAGAACAGCGTAGGCGCGGTGACCGAGCGGCTGGGGCCTCGCAAGGGGCGCATGGTGGACATGACGCAGCTGGGCTCCGGCCGCACGCGGTTGCAGTTCCGGATTCCGGCGCGCGGCCTGATTGGGTTCCGCTCGGAGTTCCTCACCATTACGCGCGGTGAGGGCATCATGAGCAGCCAGTTCGACGGGTACGAGCCGTGGTTCGGCTACATCCCGAAGCGGAGCAACGGCGCGATGGTGTCCGACCGCCTGGGCGAGACGGTGCCGTACGCGCTGTTCAGCATCCAGGAGCGCGGGGCGCTGTTCGTGGGCGCGGGCGTGACGGTGTACGAGGGGATGATCATCGGCGAGCACGCCCACCCCTCGGAGCTGAACGTCAACTGCTGCCGCGAGAAGAAGCTGACCAACATCCGCGCCGCGGGCCGGGATGAGAACGTCATCCTCACGCCGCCTCGCGAGATGGGGCTGGAGAAGGCGCTGGAGTGGATCGCGGACGACGAGTTGGTGGAGGTGACGCCCAAGTCGGTGCGCCTGCGCAAGAAGTCGCTCGCGTTCGGAGAGCGCTACCGCGCCGAGCGTGACCGCAAGCGCGAGGAGCGCGAAGAGGCGTAACCGCGGTACCGGGGCGCCGCTGGAGCCCTCCTCGGGACTACATCTCCCAGAGGGGGGCCAGCTCCAGTTCGAGCGCCTCGAAGGGCTCCGCGCGAACACGGGCACCTGCCTCGTGTTTGCCCAGGAGCGTGTAGCGCTCCCCGTCGAGCCGGAGCACCTCCAGCGTGCGCGCCTTGGGGTCCACCAGCCACAGATGGCTGACCCCTTCACGGGCATACACCGGGAGTTTGATGGTCCGATCCAGCGAGGCCGTGGACGGAGAGAGCACCTCGCACACCCAATCCGGTGCCAACTCGAAGGCTGCGGTGTCCGGCAACGCGGGCATCCGTTCCCGCCTCCAGCCCGCCAAGTCTGGCACCAGCGCATCCTCCCCGAAGTGAAGTTCCGGTTCGTCGAGGATGCCCCAGCCTCCCGGACCTCCATCTCGCAGGTCAAAAGGGCCTCCTAGCTTGACGCCCAGCACAGAGGCGGCCCGGGCGTGACGCGACGCTGGCCGAGGGCTGACGTACAGCTCCCCAGCGATCAGCTCCCCCACCACGTTCTCGGGTAACGCTTCCAGATCCGCGTACGTGGCCGGTTTGCGCCCCATGCTCTCTTCATCCTCTCCAACGCCCATCCCCGTTTCCATGGGGAGGGGTCTACCGTCCGGGTCTGACATCCTGGGTCACGTGGGTCTGACCCTACCTTGTAGGTTGCCTTGCAACCCCCATGAGCGCAAGGGACCCCGCAGCCCCAGTGCCCACCAGGATACAGCGGCGCCTGCCGGACGGAGCCGCCACGAACCTGTCTACTTGTCGGACAGGTTCTGTCATGCCTTGAGCTTCCTGCTCCCACTCCCACGGCATTACGCTGCGGGGCATGCCGACCGCTCGCCTCGCGCCGCTGCTGTTCTGCCTCCTGCTCCCCCTGCCAGGACTCGCCCAGAACGCGGCTCCTCTCGAGCAACCGGTCCCCAACGTGACACCCCCTCCGCTCGTCCCGGCGCCTCCCGAGTCCCCTGCCGACAGCCCTCAGGCGGCCCCGAGCGATTCCCTCGAGCCCTCCCCTGAGGACGCGTCTCGGGGCGAGATCATCCGTCGCGACTGGTACGCCGGCACCGACCCCAGTCCCACCGCGCCTCGGCTGCTCCTCGAGCTCGTCGGAGGGAGCGTCGGCGCTTCCGTGGGCATCATCCCCGGAGGACTCCTCATCTTCAGCGCGATCCTCTGCGATGACGCCTGCAACGGCGGAGAGGATTCCCGAGCCATCCTTGGCTTGGGTCTCGGCCTGGCAGGGCTCGCGGGAGGAGCGGCCCTCGGCATCACCGGCGCGGGAAGTCTCCTGCACGGCGAGGGCGAGTACTGGCCCACCGCCGGCGGCGCGGCGATCGGTACCCTGATCGGCTCTCTTCTCGCTCTGGGCCTGGCCTCTTCCGCGGATGAGTTGGCGGTCATCCCCTTCATCGCCGGACCTGTTGTCGGAGGCATGATCGGCTACGAGCTCTCCCACTCGCGGGCCCTCGCCCGAAGGCAACGCGACCGGGCCCTCACGCCGATGGTTATTCCAGTGGCCACCGTCACCCCTCACGGCGGCGTCCTCGGTGGACTCGCCGGGCGCTTCTGAACGCTCCTCTCGCCATGTCCCGCTTGTTCTGGAGCCTGCTTCTCCTGCTGGGCTGCACCTCGCGCACAGACCGCAGTCCCCCGCCGTCCACCGAGGCCTCTACCGACGCAGGTCCCTCCGCCATGACCCGAGTCCTCTTCATCGGCAACAGCTACACGTATGAGAACAGCGTCCCCGAGATGCTGAAGGGATTCGCGCGCGCCCTGGCCCCGCAGTCCCGAATCGAGACGGAGTCCGTGCTGACCGGCGGCGCGACGCTGCGATGGCTCCTCACGGAGGGCACCGCCTCCCGGCGCATGGCCGAGGGTGGATGGAGCCACGTGGTGCTCCAGGAGCAGAGCCTGCTGGGAGGCATGCGCATCGACGGCGTGGCCTACCTGGGCGATCCCGAGCCGCTGTTCTTCCCCGCGGCGCGCCAGCTGGCGGCCCAGGCCTCGGCGGTGGGCGCAAAGCCGCTCTTCTATATGACGTGGTCTCGCAAGGCGAACCTGGCCGCCCAGGGGCACCTCACCCAAGCCTACGCGCGCATTGCCTCCGAGCTGGGTGCCGCGCTCGCCCCTGTGGGCGTCGCATGGGAGCGCGTCCGCCGCGAGCACCCCGAGCTCGAGCTGTATGCGCAGGACGGCCACCACCCCGGGCCTGCGGGCAGCTACCTCTCGGCCTGTGTCCTGTTCGCCTCGATCTTCCACCAGCCCTGCACGGGTGCGCCCGGCACCCTCACCGGTGCGCCCTGGACGGGCTCAGGCTTCGACGCCGCCCACCCGGTGACGCTCGTGTCCCTTCCTGAGGACACCGCGCGCTACCTGCAACAGGTGGGCTCCGAGGTGGCTCTCACGCAGAAGCTCCCCCCCACCGGCACGGCCCCAGCGCCCGCGCATCCCCCCCTCCCCAGCCTGCCTCAGGGCGAGCCCCTTCCGCCGGCCCGGCTCGCAGGCACCTGGAGCGGCTCGCTGGCCCTCTACCCCGCTGAGACGGGCATGACACCCGCCACCCTGCGCCTCTCTCTCGAAGACACGGGGAACGGGATGAACGGCCGCGCGCGCCTCACCTTCAGCCAGGGCGGCACAGCCGAGGCTCCCCTCCAGCCGGTCCTGCAGAGCAACGAGCTCACCTTCTCCATCCGCGATCCCTCGTTCCTGGAGACCACGGTGCAGTTCCGCGCGGTCCTCCAGGCCGGAGCGCTCCAAGGTGTGGCCTTCGCCGAGGATCCCCAGGGAGGCCGCTGGTACGGTACGTGGAAGCTCACGCCCGTGGCCTCGGAGCAGGCCTCGCAGCCGCAGTCGCGCTGAGCCCTCTTCCAGAAGCAGAAAAGCAAAGCGGCGGCCCCGAACAAAGGAGCCGCCGCCGCGAACCCACCACCGTCTGCACACCTACGCGGGGACCGGTACCCCCGGCTGAGCGGGCGGAGTGGGCTCGGAACGAGGAGCCTCCGGTGCCGCAGGAGCCACGGCGGTCTCGCCCACCGTCTCACCGTGCTGGCTGAGATCGAGCCCCTGCTCCTCCTGCTCGCGCGTCACGCGCAGCGGGACGATGCGATCCACCAGCTTGTAGAGCAGGTACGAGCCGACGAAGGAGAAGACCGAGACCACCACCAGCCCCAGCAGGTGCATGAGGAAGGTGCGGGTCTGGCCGTAGACGAGCCCCACATCCTTGGCCAGCACGCCGGTGAGCACCATGCCCACCACTCCGCCCAGGCCGTGACAGGGGAACACGTCCAGCGTGTCGTCCAGCGCGGTGCGGCTCTTGAAGTGCACCGCCGCGTTGCTCACGAGGCTCGCCACCAGGCCCACCATGATGCTCTGGCCCACGGTGATGAAGCCGGCCGCCGGCGTCACCGCCACCAGGCCGACCACTGCGCCCACACAGGCGCCCATGGCGCTCGGCTGACGGCCGCGCAGCCAGTCAAAGGCCAGCCACCCCAGCATCGCCGCCGCCGAGGCCGTATTCGTGGTCGCGAAGGCCAGCGTCGCAGCGGACGAGGCCGACAGCGCCGAGCCCGCGTTGAACCCGAACCACCCGAACCACAGCATGCCCGTGCCCAGCAGGACGAAGGGGATGTTGGCCGGCGTGTGCGTCACGTTGGCCAGGTGCACCTGCCTCCGCCCCAGCACCAGGGCTCCGGCCAGCGCCGCGAAACCCGCAGACATGTGCACCACCGTGCCGCCCGCGAAGTCCAGCACGCCCCACTGCCGCAGGAAGCCCTCCGGGTGCCACGTCCAGTGCGCCAGCGGCGCGTAGATGAACAGGCTGAAGAGCACCATGAAGATGACGTACGCCTTGAAGCGCACGCGCTCGGCGAACGCGCCGGTGATCAGCGCCGGGGTGATGATCGCGAACTTCAGCTGGAACAGCGCGAACAGCATCAGCGGGATGGTGGGCGCCAGATCCGGGTGCGTCTCCCCGCCCACGCCACTGAACATGAAGAAGGTGCGCGGATCGCCGATGAGCCCGTGGAAGCTGTCGCCAAAGCTCAGGCTGAATCCTACCACTACCCACAACAGACTAATGACCGCCATGGCCATGAAGCTCTGCATGAGGGTGGACACCACGTTCTTCAGGCGGACCATGCCGCCATAGAAGAAGGACAGGCCCGGCGTCATGAGCAGCACCAGCGCCGTCGCGGTGAGGATCCAAGCGGTGTCGGCCGCGTTGATGGGGCCTCCTTGCTTCACCTGGGCCGCAGGCTGAAGCACGCCCAGTACCGCCATCCCCGCGAGCAACGCGACTGCCAACCACTTCCTCATGGCTCCTCCTGGCTTGATCCGACGCGACGCATCATGGTGACCGCATCGGCTATTTTCAAGTACCTTAGGAGTTAATTAGCCGAACCTAAGGCTAAAAAACATGTCCTGAAGAGCATTTCGGCCTCACCCAAGGGGCTTACTGGGTCATGTAGAAGGTGCCGAGGCACATCTCGTCGCCCGTGCCTTCACCCCAGGTGACGTCCTGGGCGTTGGGCTGGCTGTTGTCCCAGTGGCACTCGATGGCCATGCGCTCCCCGGGCTTGACCTCCTTGGACTGGGTGAACACGTAGCTGCTCTGCCAGTGGAAGTCCCAGCGCGGGATGTGGAGCATGCAGTCGTTGATGCCCGTCTTGCGCTCGATCTCCATGCGCCCCCAGCTGCCCAGCGTGTGCATGTGCAGCGCGGCTGTGTGCACGGTGATGGGCTCGTTGTCGCGGAAGGCGCCCCGGGTGATGCGCGAGAGCACGGGCACCAGGTCGAACGCGAAGCGATACCGGACGTCCGCCTGGCCCGCGGGGATGCGCATGGCCTCCGGTTGCAGCCAGGCCGGGTTGGACCAGGGCTGCATGATGGCCACCTTCTGCACCGAGGACTCCAGACGCAGGGACAGGGAGGTCCGATCCGGCGCCGAGTTCGCGCTGCTCAGGTTGTAGTGAAGCTGGAGGATGATCTTGGAGCCCGGCTCCACCTGGATGCCAGTCCCCTCAGGGTAGTCCGTGCCGGTGCTGCCGGGCACCCAGCTCCCGAGCCACGACACCGTGTTCCCAGGCCGGCCAGGGCCACCGAAGCACGGGTAGCCGGGCTCAGGATCGGCAGCGTCCAGCCCCTGGAAGGTGGCCACCTCGTCCGGCCTGGCAAGGAACGCGACGAGGTGGTGCACGATCGACGGCTGCCCCGGGTTGCCACGGAACCCGCTGACGTAGCGCGTAGCGGTCTCGGGCCAGTCGAGCACGAAGCAGCGGTACTGGTCCGGCCTCTGCGTGGGCGTGAACGGCTCGGCCATCGAGACTTCCAGGTCGACGCGCGAGAGTCCTCCCTCACTGACTCCGGTGCCGCCGGGCGCGCCCGCCACGTCGCCCTCCACACCGCCCTCATCCACCCAGCGGGAGAGGAGCGCGATCTGCTCCTCCGAGAGCGAGTGGTCCTGCAGGTACTCCGTGCAGTCTTGCGCGGGCATCCATGGGGGCATGATGCGCGCCTTCACCGCCGCCTGGACGGCCCAGCGCATCTCGAAGACCTGGGCGTAGGTCTGCAGCGGGAACGGGGCGATGCCGCCCTGGGTGTGGCAGCTCCCGCACTTCTCTTGCACCAACGGTGCGATGTCCCGGTGATAGGTCGGCGGGACGTCCGGAGGAGGAGCCGGAGGTGTCTCCACCGGCTCCCCACAGGCGAACAGCAAGACCGCCAGAACCGAGCACCCTCCCAACAATCGACGCATGGCCATTCCTCGCAGGTGAAGAGGAACGCGCCAGGTTATCCGACCTCGGTCGACACGTCCCCCGCTTCCGATACCTGGGTGGACGCACGCCGAAAAAGGTGTGAAGGCGAATGACGGCTCCGGCCGCAGGCGGTGCCTAGAACGTGTACTTCACCCGCGGGAACAACGCGAACGTGGGGATGTTCGGGCCGAAGACGTAGCGAGCCAGGAAGTCCGCCCCCACCGAGAAGTGGTCCATCATCGTCCCGTACTCGATGCCGATGCCCACCCCCGCGTTCAGCGCATGCAGGGTGCGGCTGGGATCACCACTGACGTCCACCGGGGCCGGATCCAGCCGCGTGTAGCCAGCCGCCACCTTGGGCGTCAGGTAGAACCGGTCGGTCATCCGCACGTGGTACGCGGCCGTCATGTCCCCGAAGGCCACGGTGAAGTTGTCCGACAGCGCGCAGATGTCCGAGTCCGGCAGGTAGCCCGCGAAGCAGTTCGCCGCCGACGAGCCCAGGCCGAAGTGCAGCCCCAGCGAGAGCGTCTCCGTCAAGTCATACCCCACGCCCAGCTGCAGGTACGACTGGGCGTTGGAGTACGTGTTCTCCCCGCCGAGCGTGAAGAACATGCCGATGTCCGTCTCGGTGAAGAAGCCACGGCGGGGCTTGTACTCCACACCCTCGGGGGGCGTGGCCGCCAGGGCGGTGGTGGACAGCGCGAGCGCGGCGACGAGAACGGACTTCCTCACAGAACCTCCCAACGCAGGTCCTCCAGAGACTTCCTGAAGCGCGCTGGACGTTAATGATCCCCCCCGCCGAGCGGCAACGTCCGGCGTGAAAACTCTTCAGGGCGAACGTCGTCCATCCCACGGCGCACGCCCCCGCAGACACGAACCCCCGGGCACCCAAAGGTGCACCGGGGGCTCTGTCACTTCAGCTCCGAACCGAGAGGCTCTGCCTTACTCGCCCTCGGAACCCGCGGGCGAGAAGAGCCACGGGTAGGTGACGGCCACCACGCCGCCGCCCTTGGGCTCGGGGAACTTCCAGCGGCGGATGCGCGCCAACATGCAGTTCTCCGCCGTGGAGCTGTTGAGCGTCGTCTCCGTCACGTTGGCATCAGCCACCGCGCCCGTCGGGTCGATGGTGAAGGCCACCGCGACCTTGCCCGCCAGGCTCGGGTTCTTGTTCAGCTCGGACTCGTAGCAGTATTTGATCTCGTTCTGGTGCTGCCGGATGATCTTGGCGATCACGTCCTTGTCCAGGCCGCCCACCACCGTCGTCTTACCCGGGACGATGCGCGTGGTCGCCTTGCCCTTGCCGCCCAGATCGATGCCGCCGTGGCCACCGGTGCCGCGGCCGTCACCCTTGGTGCCCAGGCCGCCGATGCCCAGCGCCGTGCCGCCACCGCCCGTGCCGTTACCGCGTGTGCCGAGCCCGCCCACGCCCTGCGCATCCCCCAGCCCCGCGCCCGACTTCAGGCCGCCGAGCGAGTTGTTGATGCCGGTGCCCAGACCGCCCGGACCGAACACGTCCGAGGCGCCGCCCTTGAGGCCCTTGAAGGCGCCCAGCAGGCCCACGCTGCCCACCACCTGCCGGTCCTTCTCGCGCTTGGTCTTGTCCACCACCGGAGTGCCCGGCTTGGAGGGATCAGCCTCCTGCTTCTTCGCCTCCTCCTTGCCGAACTTGCCCTCCTCGTCCTTGGCCTTGGCGCCCTCCTCGACTCCGGCGAGCTTCAGCTTTTTGATCTCGATCTTCTTCTCGGGCTTGATCAGGAACTTCGCCACCCGCTGCTGATCCTGGAGGATGTCGTCCGCCGAGGCCGTCTGCTGCCGAGGCGTCAGCAGCATCGCCGCCACCACCGCCGCCGCCGCGAGGATCGTGATGCAGGTGATCTTGAAGTAGGTGAAGTCCGCCTCGTCCACTGCCCTCGCCTGGATGGCCGGCGAGGGCTTCACGTAGCGCACCACGAAGGCGATCGTCCCGAGCGCCACCTCCGCCCGGTCGTGCAGCCCCAGCGTGAACACCTGGCCCTTGGCCGCCACCGAGGACGCCAGCTGGCCGGAGGCGCGCAGCGCGTCCTTCGTCCGCACATCCCCCTGCGAGGTCACGAAGACTCCGCCGCCCGCGGGCACGCGCAGCTCCACCTTGTCGCCCTGGCTCACCGCCAGCACGTGGCGAGCGCCCACCTCGGGCACGAAGACGTGGAAGAAGTTCTTCTTGCCCTCGCCGATGGTGACCGGCACCCCCTCACGGAAGTGCTGTACCTCGAGGATCTGGTCGCCCCAGAGCATCGCCACCTGGAGCACCTTCGCCTCGGACGTCGGCATGGCGCTCGGAGGCAGTGGCTCCTGCAAGTGGACCGGCGTCTCGGGCTTCTTCGCCGCCACCGGAACCGGAGCCTTGGGCAACGGCACCGGCGTCGGCACCTTCGCCTTGAGGCCCGGAGGCGTCAGCGTGCGGCTCGAGGTCGGCACCACCACCTCGGGTGCCGCAGCCTTGGCCGGGTTCACAGGAGGCGCCACCGCGGCCTTCTGTGTCACCGAGCCTTGGAAGCCCGTCCCGCTCACCTGCGCGCCCGCGGGCACCTTGGGCGCCGGAGGCTCCACCTCGCCGAACACCACCTCCACCCGGCACGCCCCCACTGTGAGCACATCTCCAGGCTCCAGCATCTTGGGCACCATCAGCCGCTGCCCGCCGACCTGGGTCCCGGACTCACTGCCGAGATCGATCGCTGTGACTCCACCCTCCTTGTCCACCTTCAACATCACGTGGAGGTTGGAGACACTGGGGTCCTGAATCTTCACCGCCGCCTGCGCACCGGAGCCCACGATGACGCTCTCGGCGTCCGCGATGGTCTCCATCGTGGCCCCGTCAGGCCCCGTGATGCGCAACCTCAGTCCGTTATTCTTTCCCGCCGCCATGAGGATCGTTCCTTCCGCCCTTCCGCACCCAAGAAAACGAAGCGCCCCTTTCAGGCGCTAGAGGTTGTCCACCGACTTCTGCAGCTCGGGGTTGAAGTTGTCGCGGACCTTGATGAGGCTCTGAAAGTCCGTCTTCTTCCGGTTGAGGACGTAGGAGCCCTCCGGCTTGGTGAGCTCGCCCTCCACCGTCACATCCGTGAAGTCGATCACGGTCTTCTTCCGGTAGACCGTCTTGTCTTCCTCCTGGATGATCTTCACTTCCTCCTTCTCCTGGGCCGCCACCGGGCCCGCCCACAACGCCGCCGCCACCACCGCCGATGCCAGTCGCTTCATCTGCAGCCTCCATTCACTTCATCGGTTGAGACAGCGGACCCACGAAGAGGTTCCTGGTGGGTTCTTGCAGGAGTTGGTCCAAGCCCAACGCCTCGGATCGTAGGGAACTTGCCCGGAGCCCGCCACCCTGCCCGCCCGAGGAGTGGAAAAAAGTACCCATCCGTTCCGGTAGTTTGTCCTGTCACGGCACCGGAGAGGGAGCAGGCGAGCTGCCTTCCGGAGCCGCCGGAGCCGCGGAGTCCGCAGCGGCGGGAGCCTCCGAGGAAGGCGCGGTCTCACCCGAGGCCGCATCCCCCGCCGGAGCCGTCTCCTCGGGCAGCGGGCCCTCCTGACGCGCCGCCTCCTCGGACACCTTGTCGAGCAGCGAACCGTTGGCGCCCGGAGCCGTGGTGGCCTCCTTCTTGTGCTCGGCGGCGGGGTCCGGCTGGCCGCTCTTCTTCATGGCCTGGATGCCCTGCACCTTGGCGGCGATCATCTGCTGATCCTGCGGCGAGGTGCTCGCGAGAGACTTGCAGCGCTCGAAGAAGCCCAGCGCCTTGTCCCAGCCAGCCCGCTCCGCCGCGTAGGCCCAGCCCGCCCCGCAGATGGCATCCGGCTGATCGGGGCGGAGGGTGAGGACCTTCTCGAAGGCCTCGCCCGCGGTGAGCCCCTTCTTCGGATCGCGGCCCTTCTGCCCGTCGAGCGCGTAGGCGTAATAAAGGTGGCCCTCGTAGGAGGCGGGATCGAGCTCCACCGCCTTGGAGAAGGCGCGCTCGGCGCCCGTGTAGTCGCGGTAGGCCAGCGACATGGCGCCGATGTTGAGGTAGCCCGGAGCGAACTTCGGATCGAGCGACACGGCCTTCTGGAACTGGGCCAGCGCGCGGGACCGATCGTTCTGCTTCAAGTAGATCATCCCCAGGTTGTTGTAGACGCCCGGATCGTTCTCCGCGAGCTTGCGCGCGTTGGCGCTCACCACTTCGGCGAGCCGGTACTGCCCCTGGTCGTAGTAGATGAGCGCCAGGTTCTTGTACGCGTCGGGGTTGTCCTTGCTGCGGGCCAGGACGCGGCGGGCAGTGGCCTCGGCGAGCTCGAACTTGCCCGCGAGCCGGTACGCCACGGTGAGGTTGTTGAGCAGCGCCACATCATGCTCGTGGCCGGGCGTCTTGAGCGCCTTCTCGTAGAGGCCGATGGCGTCCTCGAACCGGTCCTGCAGCCGGTACAGCCGGCCGAGGTTCAGCAGCGAGGGCTGGTGGTTCGGGTCCACCGAGAGGACCTTCTCGTAGGCGGCCTGGGCCTCGGCGGGCTTCGCCTGACGCTCGGCGATGAGCCCCACGTTGAACTGCGCGTTGAGGCTCTGCGGCGCCTTGGCCACCACCTGCTCGAAGCCCTTGCGCGCGGCCTCGTAGTCTCCGGCGTCGAAGGACGCGAGCGCCGACATGAACAGCTCGTGCGGGCCGGCATCCGCCGAGGGCGGCGTGGGCGCCGGGACCGGCTTGCTGGGCTGACCCGCCACCTGTGCATGAGGAGCCTGGGGCGCCGTCTCGGTGACGGGCGTGGGCTTGACCTGAGGAGCCGTGGCGCACGCGGTCGTGAAGGCGAGCGCGGCGGCGGCAAGCGTGCGGGCGATCTTCATGGTCGTCTTCCCTGGAGCTGCCTTGAAGTCAGTGAGAATCACGGCCGGGCCTCCCCCACCGTGGCGGCGGGCGCGGGCGAGGCCTGCGGAGCCTGAGGCTGCGCCTGCGGAGCGCTCGGAGCCTGCGTGGGCTTACTCGGCGCAGTGGGCGTGGAGCCCGCGGTGGCGGCCGCCGACATGCCTGGATCCTTGGCGACATCCGAGGTGGCGAAGAACTCGCTGCCACGGAACGGCACCTGGCGGACCTGGGCGTAGGCACCCGGACGGTAGCGGTTCACCTGATCCTGCGCGGCGAGCGTGAACTCGTTGTAGATGGACAGCTCGTAGGCCTTGTCGAGCGCCTTCTCCAGGGCCTCGGTGGACTTGTCCTCGAGCGGAAGCGCGAGGTTCTCCAACTCGCCGCGGTACATGGTGGTCTGCTCCTCATCCAGGCCCTTGGGATCCGGCGACTCGATGATGTTGCGAGCGAAGTCCGCGTACGCCAGACCGATGCGGGTGAGCGCGGCGATACCCCACTCGCCCGAGCCGATGGCCAGCACCGCCGCGTACTCCTTCTCCACGCGCTGGATCTCGCGCTGCTTGGCGGCGAGATCGCGGCGGATGGTGGACACGCGGGTGAACTTGATGTCCGAGTAGTGCTTCCACAGCGCCTCCAGCCCCATGAAGCGGGCGTGGGCGTAGGCGTCGACGAGGCTGACGTTCTGCTTGCTCTCGTCGGGCAGCTTGGCCCAGCCGCGCACCAGCTCGCTCTGCAGGCGCTCCATGTCCTTCCAGCTCTTGAGCTGCCGCTGCGCCATCAGCTCGCGGTACTTCGCCAGGTAGAGCTGCCCCGGGTTGGTGCGAGCATCCCGGCTGTACGTCTCCGAGAACGAGGCGAACGCCTTGGCGGCCTCCGCCCACTTGCCGTCCTTCTCGTGGACGAGCGCGATGTTGAAGGCGATCTGCGGCACATCCTTGCGGTCGCGGAAGCGCGAGATGTACGACTGATAGGCGGCGATGGCCTTCGGCGAATTGCCCACGCCCTCCCACCAGACGCCCGCGTTGAAGAGCGCGTCGGCCACCCAGCCCTCGGCGTCCTTGAGGATCTGCTCACGCTCGGCGGAGCCCTGCGCCACCTTCGACGCCCCGCCCTTCGCGGTCTTCTTCTTCTTCGCCGTCCCGGCGGCCTCGTCGTAGGCGGCCACGAAGGCCTCGTACGCCTCGGCGGCCTTCTTGAACTCGGCCATCTTCTCGTAGAAGCCCGCGAGCGTGTAGCGGACCTTCAGGTCGAACACGCTGTCCGGGTACTCTTGGAGGACGCGCTCGCCGGCCTCGACGCCGCGATCCAGCTCGGCGGCCTCCTGGAAGATGATCATCGCGTAGGTGAGCGCGCGGTCCGCGTTCTCCGACTTGGGGAACTCGGTGACGAACTCGAGGAACAGCTCGGCGGCCTTCTTCGGGTTCTTCTCCTGGCGATAGACGACTTCGTCCACCCACTTGTACTGGCTGCCCTCGACGACCTTGGCCACGCGAGCGGCGAACTCCGTGCCGGGCTTGGTCAGCTTCTTGTTGCCCAGGAACTGGCGCGCCAGCTTGTTCAGCTCGAACCACTCCTCGCGGCTCTCCAGCACGAACATCGTCAGGTCCGCCGCGTCGCGCGAGCGCCGCTCCTCGGGGAACTTCACGATGATCTCGCCGAAGCGCCGGGCCGCGTCCACGAAGTGGTTGCGGTCATAGAGGATGACGGCGGCCTGGTAGCGCAGGTCCACCTCGTCCTGGTTGTTCGGATAGAGCGAGTTGTACGTGTCGCAGGCGGCGACGAGGCGCTCCTCGAAGCGAGTGAGTTGCTGCTCGGGCTGCTCCTTCGCGTTCTTCTTGATGATGCGCTTCTTCTCGACGTCACCCTTGTACTTGTTCTCGTCGACCTTCTGGCCGGCCTTGAGATCGCTCTTGGCGAGCTGGCCGCGCTCGATCTTCACGAGCTTGTCGTACGCGAGCACCGCGGCGAACGAGGCGCTCTTGCGGTAGGTCTCGTTGGAGACCTCGCGGGCCGAGTCACGGTCCGGGATCTTGAAAGCCACCACGGCGTCATACTGGGCGGCGGCGGCCTCCCACTCTTCGAGGGCCCACAGAATCTCCGCGTAGAAGAAGCGCAGGTTGAAGGCCGAGTCCGAGACGAAGTCCGGATCCGAGCTGGAGGCGAACGCGTCCACGTACTCCTTATAGATGTCGCGAGCGAGCTGGTACGTGGCCACCTCGCGCGTCTTCTGGGCCTCCTGGTGGTACTCGGTCACCATCACGCGCATGGCCTCTTCGGTGACGTTGAAGGCGTTGCGCAGCACGGACTTGTTGCCCGTGTTGGCCTCCCACCACGTGCCACCCGGCCGGTACAGGTCCACCATCTTCTTCATCTCGGCGCGGACCTGGGTGCGCTGACGCAGGCCCTCATACGAGCGGACGATGGCCTGCTGGAACTCGGGGGCGCTGGGGCCCATCGGCTTGTCGTCGATGAGCCAGCGGAACATGTAGATGCCGCTGTCGAAGTGGCCCGCGTCCGCCAGCCCCACCGCCGTCTTCGCGATGAGCCGCGCCTGACGCTTCTCGGGCGCCTTCGCCTTGAAGTAGGCGATGGCATCCTTGGGCAGATCCAGCTGCACATAGAAGACGGTCAAGTCATTGAGCGCCTCGGTCTTCAGGTCGCCCAGCTCCTCGCCACGGGTCTCCGCGTACTCCACCGCCTCCTGGAGCTTCTTGAGGCCGGCCTCATAGTCGCCCGCGTTGAAGTCACACCAGGCCAGCTTGTAGATGGCGTAGGCGTAGATCTTCGGAACGCCGGTGTCCCGCGCCTTCTCGTAGTTCTGCTTCGCGGGCATCAGCTTGTTGTTGTCGAAGTAGTGATTGCCGAGCTGGATGTACGCGTCCGGCACGAACTGCGACTTGGGGAAGTCCCGGATCAGCTCCTCGTAGCGCTTCACGGCCTCGGGCTGGCGGCCGAGCTCGTACAGGTTGTAAGCCTGCGAGAAGAGGACCTCGTCGCGGATCTCGTACTGCGGATAGTCGCGGAGGATGTCCTCGTAGAGGCTCATCACCTCGGCGCGGTAGCGCTCGCTGTCGCGGTGGTCCTCCTTCGGGGCCTCCAGCTTCTCGCCGCGAGCCACGGCCGCGTCGTACTTCTTCTCCGCCTCCAGGTACCGGTCCATCTCCAGCCGGTAGAGGTACTTGGACTTCTCCCAGTAGAGCTCGGACAAGCGGTACAGCAGGTCCGCCTTGCGCGAGGTGCCGTCCTGGATCTTCGGGATCAGGCGTTTGAAGCCCTCGATGGCCTCGTCGCGCTTCTTGTCCGCCAGCGCGTCCTTCTTGCTGTCGGCGATGCGCGGCAGCTCCGCGAACTTGGCATTGGCGGGGGCCACCCGGGCCGGACCGTTGCGGCGCTTCTCCTCGGGAGCACCCGGCACCGCGGACGGCGCCTTCTCCTTGGAGGCCTTCTCCACCGTCTTCTTTCCGACAGGAGCCGCCTTGGCCGCCGCCGCAGGCTTCTTCCCCACCGCCTTTTTAGGCGGTGCCGCCTCGCCCACCCCGCTGGCGGTGAGCGCCACGCCCACAGCCAGCGCACCAAACCGAAGGAACGCCTTCATGCGAACTCCTGCCATCGAAGGGACGACCGAAGGTAGACGCGCACTCCTGGAATGAGAAGTGCTGCAACCGTGCCAACACGCACGAATGCGCCCTACAGGGCACTGTCGGTTTCAGGGGCTGAACAGGCAAACGGGGCGGCCCCGGCGCGTGCACCAACGCCTCGGCCCACCCCGTTCCTCCGAACTGCGTCCGTCACCGACAGGCTTACTGCGAGCCCGCCTCGGTCCGCTCTTCGCCCGGCTTCGCCAGACAGCCGCGCTTGAGCGTGTACTGATAGTAGCCGATCTCGTCGATCCAGAACTCGCCCTGGAACTTCCAGTAGTTCCAGGCGGCCCCGGGCATGGCGGGCCGGTAGAGCGACTGGCGGGAGAGCACGGCCTTCTGATCCACGCCGGCCTGCAGCAAGTCCTTCTGATCGAGCGCCGTCTGGACGCGGATGATCTCCGCCTGGTCCGAGAAGGTGCGCAGGTTGTCCGCGGCCTCGCGCAGGCGGCTCCGAGCCAGCGTGCCGCCCACCTGAAGCAGCGTGTTGCGCACATCCTCCAGGGAGGCCACGGTCTGCGTCGCGAGCGCGCTCCCCTTCCAGGCACCCGAGTTGACGAGGGCCCGCTTCTCGCTGTCCACGGTGTCCAGGCCGCGCATCACCTCGCGGATGCGCTCGTTGTTGCGGATCCACAGGTACACGGGACGCGGCAGCTTCCGGTTCTCCGAGGCGGAGACGAGGTTGAACGCGGGGATCAGCCCCATGTCCTCGCCGGTGAAGGGCTCGAGCTGCTTGGCCATGGGCCCGTACACCTCGTCGTAGGCGGCGAGCGTGGTCTTCACCTCGTCGAAGAGGCAGCTGTAGTAGTAGACGGTCGCCTTGAGGATCCAGGACTCGGGCTGGAAAGCGCCGGCGAACTGGGGCGCATGCAGCGCCTGGAGACTCCCGAGCGCCCCGCCGAAGTCCTCGTTCTGGAAGCGGGAGAAGCCGTTCTCGAAGAGGGCCTGGTCCCAGTAGCGCGAGTAGCGCGGCACGCTCTCGTAGGCGGCGCTCGACTCCTTGTACTCCCCGCGGCCGTAGTGCAGACGCCCGAGCCCCAGCATGGCCAGCTCACGGGTCTCCTTGAGCTCGAGCTGCCGCTCGCCCTTCTGCTTCAGCACCATCTGGAAGGCATTGAGTGCGGCCTTGTCGAGCGTGTGGGCCTCACCCGGGCGGCCCGGGAAGCGCGGATCGGCCAGGACGATGCCCAGCAGATACTGCGCCTTGGCATAGACGCGGCTCTCGGGCGGCACGGCCTCGAGCAGGGAGCGGGCCTCCTCGAACTGCCCGCGGCGGTGGCTGATGGTGCCCACCAGGTAGTTGATGCGCGCCAGCACCTCTCGGGGCAGCGTGACCCACTGATCGCGCACCTCGTCCGTATAGGCCTGGTTGAGGAGGCTGGGGATCAGGTTCTGCTCATCGAGCTGCTGCTGAATGTCCACGAGCCCCTCGACGGCCTTGAGGTACGAGGGGTGCTTGGGGCCGGCCTTGAGGATGGCGGCGTAGGTGACGAAGGCGCTGACCGGGAGACCCTTCTTCTGGAAGGTCTGCGCCAGGTAGTACTCGGCCTTGCCCTTCGTCTCGGGATCGGTGGCGCGCTCGGAGGTCTCGAAGAAGAGCGGCGCGGCGGTGTCGAGATCGCCCGCGTTGAAGGCGGCGAGCGCGCGGTTGTACGCCGTGAGGTCCTGCGCGGACACCGCGAGCGGAGCCAGGGCGACGGCGAAGAGTGCGAGCAGTCGGGACATGGCAGGGGTTCCCATCAGAAGAGGATCGAGAAGCCGGCGTAGAAGCTCACGTTGTTGAGGACGTCCGAGGAGGGCTCAGCCACCAGATCCCTCCCGAGGATGATGTCCTCGCGGTAGTTCTTCTTCGTGTCCGGGTCCACGCCGTCGAACTTCTGGAACTTGCAGCCGCCGCTGAGGTCCAGGTTGGCGAAGGGCTGGTTGGCCGAGCGCGCTGCCTCGAGCTTCTCGAAGTCGGAGAGGTTGCAGCCGTCCACGCGATCGACGCGGGCGGTGTAGACGAGATCCCTCACCTCGAGCCGCACCGCATAGGAGTCACCGAACTGGACGCGGAAGCCGCCGCCCACGGAGCCGACGAACCGGGTGCCCGCGTCTCCGAAGCGCGCGGGGACGGTGAAGGTCTGTCCCTCCACCTGGTTGGCGACCTCCGGGCGGATCAGGTGCCGCGTGCCGCCGAAGCCCGCACCGCCGTTGATGATCAGGCTGAACTGAGCGAGCTGGTCGTCATAGAAGGCGAACTTGCCGTACAGCGGCGTCACCTCGACGCCGGCCTGAGCGCCCCACTGGAGCAGCAGCGAGGAGGCCGCCTGGGCCTGCTCGCGGACCTTGTCGATCAGCTCCAGGTTGAAGCGGCTCTCGTTGGAGTGCCAGTTGTAGATGCCGGAGACCTGGAGCGCGAAGTTCTCCTGCACGTGGTACGTGTAGTGGAGCGCGCTGCCCGCGTGGTTGGTGAACTTGCCGTTCACCTGGACCGCCAGCGGGTAGAGCGCGAACTCGTGCTTGCCCTCGTCCGCGAAGCGCTTCTTCTGGACGATGTGGACGGAGACGTTCGGGTTGTAGAGCGGCGCGCCGTGCACCAGCCGCTGCTGCTCGGGCGTCGTGGTGCGCAGCTCGGTGTCCACGTCCGCCACTGCCAGGGGCGCATCCGCGGCAGGCGGGTTCGCAGCAGGGGCAGCAGCCTCGGCTGGAGCCGGAGCCTCCTCGGAAGCGGGAGTCTCCTCGGCAGCGTCCTCCCCTACACGCTGAGGACGCGCACGCGGCGTGGCCACGGGCTGCTCGTCCGGCACGGAAGAGCCCATCTCGTGCTGAGCCGACTGAGGCGCCGCCACGGGGGCCATGTCGGGAGGGATGGAAGACTCGGCGCCCGGAGCGGGCACCGTGGGTGCGGCCTGAGCGAGGGCCGGATCAGCCCCAGCGACCGTCGACAGAAGAACCGCGAAGGACAGGATCGTTCGCATGGTGTCTAGAAGATGAAGGTGTAGCCAATGTCGAATTGAACGAGGTGCGTGAGGCCCGGGCTGGGCGCGACCGTTCCCGTTTCCTGGCCCGCCTCCCAGTCATCCCGGTTCAGCGCCACGCGGTAGGCGTCGCGGAACACCCAGTCCCGGAGCTCGAACTTCACGCCGTGCCGCTCGAAGGCGAAGAAGCGCAGACCCACGGCGGCGCTTACCACGGGGGACACGCGCGTCTCCTTCACCCAGAAGTTCTCGGTAGCGGAGGAGCGATCCAGCGGATCCGAGCGGTTGTCGCAGACGCCGAACTCGCGGTTCACCACCTGGGAGCACTGGATCAGGGACTGGCGCTTGAACGAGGCCACCCCGCCGCCGGCCCAGAGGTAGGCCTGGAAGTGGGTGGGCACCTCGGCCATGAGCGAGAGCTTCCCGTACACGGGCGCCCAGCGCAGGCCGCCGACGGCGTGGAAGTTCATCCGCCAGAGATCCTCGAGCTCGTCGGTGATCTTCTTGTCGTCGCGGTTGAGGAAGCTCTCAGAGATGGAGCGGGCCAGGCCCGTCTGCCGGCTGAACGCGTAGCCTGCGCGGCCTTCCACGGCGAAGGTGTCGAAGAGGTTGTAGGCCACCCCGAGGTCCACTGTGTAGTGGGCCGTGAGATAGGTGAGCATGGAGACGCCCACACTCGGGGAGAACTCGAGGTTGCCCGCGGGCCGATAGAGTCGGTTGCGGACGACCACGCCCTCCAGGGTCTGCTCCTGCTGCCCGGCGGCGCTCAGGGCCGTCAGGGCCAGGATCATCGAGGCGAGCACGCGTAGTGAACGGACGGTCAACATAGAGACTCGGGTGCGGCCCGTGGGGCGAGCCGCGATGAAGCTGAGGATCAGCACTCCCAAGGAGACCGAGCGTCCCAGCGACGCTTGGCTCCGCGTTGGCGCATCCAAGTGCACATCCGATGCCCAAGGGGCAAGGTGCGCTGTACCCCGGACCGTGCACTTTTTTCACGGCCATCAGCAGGAGCGCACGATGGCCGACGTTTCAGCGCCCAATCCGCCCCAGGGAGTAAGAATCCGGCTGGAAAAACGAACGCCCCGCCCGGGCCAGTGTTGGCTCCAGGACGGGGCGCCGGGACTCGTGGAGAACCCAGGCGGAAGGCGTCAGAGCCTACACCCACCTACCCCGTGAACCGCGGGTGCCGCGTGGATCAGGATCAGTTGCGCGGCGGGAAGGCGGCGGGCTGACCGGTGCCGCCTTTGCCCTCGGGCTTGGGACCGGAGTGCTCCTCTTCGGGGGTGGAGCGGCCGCAGCCCTTGTGACGAATGGGCTCCTACGGAAGGCCAGGCTGACGAGTCCAGTCTGCGGGCAGCCACAGCAGGTAGAATCGAGGAGTCAGCAAAGGGGGGCGTCATGCGCTGTCACATGCTGATCATCGGTTTGATCGTGTTCTGCCTCCATGGGTGCAGTCACGTGGACAGCCACGTCCTCCCAGAAGCTGAGCCAGAGGAAGGTATCCGGCTTAAGGGCGGCTCAGCGAGTGCGCGCATCTGGGCACTGATTGCCAAGGGACAATTCACCGAGGCTCAGGCTTTGATCGCTGAAGGCTCAGCCTCTGGGCTCATCGGCAAGGAGGTGGCTGCGCGAATGCTCCAGCGCATCTCCGTGCTCTCCACGAAGTTGGGCGAGAGCCCCGCGCGACTCCGGCGGGTCAAGGACTTCCCCTCCCAGTTGAAGGACTTCACCCTGTTCGAGATCAAGACCATGCTGGACAAGAACGACTTCAGCCTCGCCACCCAAGCTCAGCTGCAGACGGCACGGAAGCTCATCGAGGAACAATCCCGTCTGATGGAGAAGTAAGCGCCATGGCCCACCTTCCCCTCGAAGAGTTGCTCGCGAAGTTCCAGGCCGCCAACGCCGCAGGGGATGCTTCGCATAGTGGTCTTGATCAGCTGAGGTCCTACCGGGAGCTCGCCGAGGCATGCCCCGCGTTCACGCCCAACCTCCTTCGCCTTGCGCGCTTGCTACGGCTCGTTGATGAGCCGGGCACGGAGGCTGAAGCCATGCTCACCGAGGTCCACCGGCTGCTGGAGCGAGCCGTTCAAGCCTCGGATCGGAGTGCCGACGCACTCATTGAGCTCGGCTACTTCCTGGACACGCACCGCCATGAACCCGCCCAGGCGCGCAAACTCCTGGAAGAGGGCGCCGCCAAGGCACTTTCGAGCCTTGAGGACGCCTGGGCTGGGCTCATCCGTCACTTGGAGATGGAGAAGCAACTCCCTCAAGCGCTGGAACTCAGCGCGAGGGCAGAGCAGCTCTTCCCCCAGTCGGGGCGCATCATGGGAGCCGTCTCCGACGCACGCCAAGCGGCCGGGAGCACTGGCCTCCTCCCACCTGAAGCCATGGAGCCCTGAAGCTCCCTCCCTACAAAAACGAACGCCCCGCCCGGAACCCTCGAGGGCTCCAGTACGGGGCGTCAGTCTCAAGCTCCGCCGCGAGAAACTAGCGGGCGGCCTTGTGCTGCTCGCGCATCGCCAGCTTGATGGCCGGCTTCACGTAGACAATCGCCTCGTTGTGGCCGGGGACGGCGCCCTTGATCAGCAGCAGGCCCTTCTCCGTGTCCACGTCGACGATCGTCAGGTTCTGCGTGGTCACCTGCTCCACGCCGTAGTGACCCGGCATCTTCTTGTTCGGGTAGGTACGGCCCGGCGTCTTACGCTGACCGATGGCGCCCGGGTGACGCTGATACTCGTGCGTACCGTGCGTCTTCGTCTGCGAGCCCTTGAAGCTCCACCGGCGCATGACGCCCTGGAAGCCACGGCCCTTCGTGGTGCCGGTGACGTCCACCAACTGGCCCTTGGTGAACAGGTCCGCCTTCACCGCGTCGCCCACGTTGAACTTCGCGGCCTCCTCCGTCGTCACCCGGAACTCCTTCAGGTGCCGGCGCGCAGTCGCGTTGTTCTTCTTGAAGAAGCCCTTCTGCGCCTGCGTCAGGACCTTCTCGCGGATCTCCCCGTAGCCCAGAGTCACGGCCGAGTACTGATCCTTCTCGGGCGTCCGCTTACCCACCACCTGGCAGGTGTTCACGTCGATCACGGTGACCGGCACGAGGTTGCCCTCGTCGTTGAACACCTGGGTCATTCCGATCTTCTTGCCAATGAGACCCTTCAAGTCATCCTCACTGCGAGCGCGCGTGGCGCAGAAAAACTCAATGAAATCCGCTGCCTAGCCCTTCCGGGCTGCAGGAAGCGGCGCAATCTAGCAGACGCACCCCTGCCGTCAAGCACCGATAGCGGATCCGCCCTCACTGGGCGCGATCGAGTCTCGGGTAGAACGGCGCCAGCTGGGCATCGGCGATCCGCTGCTTATAGACGTCTTCGCCGAGCAGGAACAACGCCTGATCCAAATAGTCTTCCGCCGCCTGGATCTCCTGCTCCTTCTGGCCGATGGCCTCGTCCAGCTCCGCCATCCGCTGCTCGAAGGCGTCCTTGCGCTCCTCCGCCTCGTCCTGGATCTCGAGCATGCGCTTGTGCGCCAGGATGCCCGGCGCCCCAGGCTGGCCCGGAACCGGCGTGAGCGCCTGATCCAGATCGTCCTGAATCTGTTCGATGTCGCGCTGCATGCGCATCATCTTCAGCCGGTTCTTCTTCAGGTTCTCGCGCGCGGTCGCCACCTCGAGGGGGTCTTTGCGCGTCATCTCCATGTCGTGGATCTTCGCCTCGAGCTTCTTCAGGCCGTCCAAGCCGTAGCGCAGCTCGGCCTTCTTGGAGGAGAGCGCCTTGCGCATCTCGCGCACCTTGCCCTCGATGGCGTCCACGGCCTTCTTGAACTTCTTGATGGTGACCTGGAGCCCTGCCTTCTCCTGAGCCTGCTGCGCCTGGAAGTCCTGCCAGGACGCATCCTCTTCGTTCATCTCCTGCTCGAGCGCCCCCAGCTCATCGCGCCGCGCCACCAGCCCCTCCTCGGCGCGGTAGACGCGGTCCATGGTCCGCGGGCAGTTCGGCTTACCGGGCAGACGGTCCCGCGCCAGATCGCCGAGCTGGAAGATGAGATCGTTGTAGCTCTCCGCCTTCGCCATGGGACGCATTCATACGCCCAAGCCCCAGCGGCTGTCAGCAGGAGTGCGCCCCGGGCGGCCTAGGAATCGGCCGGAGCCGCAGCCGCCGAGTCCTCGAGCCCCACCGGAGGCAGCACGCCCTCGGCCAGGGAGAGCAGCTCCCGGGACCGATCCTGCTCTTCCGTACGGTTGAGCTCGCAGACCCACGCGGACGACAGATCCGCGTGCTGGCGCGCCATCTCCGCCGTGGACTCATAACGCGAGGCGGCAGTGCGGGCGAACGCTCCCTCCCTCCGCAGCTCCAGGGCCAGGTCCGCGCTGACGTCGATGTCCTCGGAGGGCACGGGCAGAGGGCCTCGGCCGAGCGCCGCCAGGCGGGCCAGCAATCGGGACGCATGGGCCCGGCAGAAGGCGGCCAGCACCATCAAGCGCGCCCGTGCTCGCGGATCTCCGACGCGCTCGGCCAGAGCCGTCATGCGGCGCGCCGAGACCACTTCGGCTTCCCAAGCAGCGGCGAGCGCCGCCGCCAAGCGAGTATGCCTCGCTCCCATCTGCGTCCCCCTTCTCCCTACCGTGACCTTCCGCGGCAAGTTAGGGATGGGGTCGCGAGACTTCAACCGATGCGCGAATACAACCACCACGCTCCCGCGCAGAGGATGACGGAGGAGAGCGCTCGCACCGTCCACAGGTTCACTCTGGGCCGGCGCTGAATCAGCCGCATGAGGGGCAGCAAAGCCGTGACGATCACCGCCTGCCCCAGCTCCACCCCGAGGTTGAAGCCGAACAGGCCGGACGCCACCTGCTCCCCCAGCCCGTAGGCGCTCAGCACGCTGGCGAAGCCAAAGCCGTGCACCAGTCCGAAGAGGAACGTCAGCAGCGCCCGGTGGCGGTGTTCACGCAACAACAGGTTCTCCGCCGCCACATAGATGATGGAGACAGCAATGGCCGCCTCCACCCAGCGCGTCCGCGCCGTGTCCAGGAGAATGAAGCCCAGCGCCGTGGCTCCCAGGGTGAGCGAGTGCGCCACCGTGAAGGCCGTCACCATCCCCAGCACCCGCTTGAGGCTGCCCCCCACCAGCAGCAGCGCGATCAGGAAGGCGAGGTGGTCGATGCCCTCGAAGATGTGCTTCATCCCCAGTTGGACCCAGCCCACGAAGCCCGGAGCGAAGGTGCTCCGGGCCGAGCCGCCTCGCTCGGGGATGTCCAGGCTGGGCCGCACGGCGTCCGCGAAGAGCTGGCCCCCCTCCCCTCCATAGGAGCCCAGCACCACCCGGTAGTTGGCCGGCAGCACCGAGAGCACCGTGTACGTCTGCCGCAGGGGGCCAGGCGGACATTGGAAGGTGGCGGTCAGCTCCACGTACGACTCGACCCGCTTGGCGACGTGCGCCTGGCGCGTGCAGGGCTGCCCTCCAGCGGTGAGCGGCAGCGCATCCCAGATCCCTACCTCGAGGGCCGGGCGGCGCGCCTCCAGATCCGCCTGCGAGACCGCCCCATCACCCTCCGCATCCGTGGGCACCAGCAGGCTCAGCGTGCTCCCGGTGAGCGTCAGCCGCACGCGAACCTCGGCGCTCCCAGGATCGGTGCGCCGAACCTGCGTATAGATGATGTCCGCGTCGTGCGCGCGGGCCGCCCCTGCTCCGAGCAGCAAGATCAGCGGCACCGCGACTCGTGCCATCCGCATGGGCCCGACAGCCTGCTCTGGCCGAGCGGGTGGCGTCTACTCCTGGATGAACTCCAGGTGGACCTGCTGGCGGCCAGCCAGGCCCCCGTGGTGCGCGCCGCACCGAGGGCAGTAGAACGGGCCGTCCCAGTCCCAGAGCGCCTTCACATCATCCGCGCAGCACACCAGATAGAGGGGGCGCAGATCCTCCGGCTCGTCCGGCATGCCCTGAGGCAGCGCCTCGGGCGGCACGGCCACGAAGGTGGGCCGCGGGTTCAGCGACAGCGTGCGCGTCACATGGGCGAGCTGCTCGTAGCGCACGTGGTTGGCGAGCCCCCTCGCCAGCGACTCCAGGTACGCCACGTGGTCCCGGACCAGCCACTCGTCCGCGTCGGCCTGGTGTCCACAGTAGAAGCACGTCCACGTGGGCACCGGCTCATAGCCCTCGTGCGGATTCTCGAAGGGGAACATCACCAGGAGCCGGCGCTGCAGGCTCCGCGCATCGAACCGGCTCGGGCGCGTCTTGAAGATGCGCAGGCAGCTCGGGCACTGCCGCCGCACGAAGCCGGAGGCATCCCGAGGCAGCTCGATCTCCAGCCCCTGCGGCGCGCTCATGCCACCAACCGCTTCCCACGGTTCGACACCGCCAGCACCAGCGACACCATCGAGAAGAGCAACAGGAGATAGACCCAGTAGCCCTCGGTGGAGCCGGTGATCAGCCCCAACATCCACAGCACGAACAGGATGATGCTCATTGTCCAATACACGCCGCCGCCCTCCTGGCCACACACCCGTCAATGTGGGCGAAGCTAGGGAGCCCCCTTTGCCCCGGCAAGGGCTCGCGATCACCGTGCCAGAGCTTTCAACAGCCTCGTTGTGGGTAAAGCATTTCCCCATCCGGGCATTTCTACCGACCTTCACTCCCCGACCTTCGTCCACGCACCCGCTTCTGTTTCCTAGGGATCTTAATGATCTAGAACTGAGACTCGGACGCTGGCACGGCGGGTGCTTAGCGGAAAGGCAGGTGTGGCCGGTGGCAGTTTGGGTGGATGGGGGAGGTAGGACATGCGGCGTTGGACGGTGGCGGCGGCGGCGGCGGCGGTGATGACGGGGGCGGCCATTCCCAGCTATCCCTTGCTGGTCCCCGACAGGACGGTGGTGGAGGCGCCTCAGGTGGAGGAGCTGAAAGCGAAGCTGGCCGAGCGCGAGGCAGCGCTTCGGGAGGCGCAGGCCCGCCTGCAGGCGTACGAGGATGAGGTCCACTTCCAGGAGGCGATGCGCCTGGGGGTGGCGGAGGCGGTGAGGGCCTCGGGCCTGCCGCTCCGGCAGCAGCGGCGGGTGGCGGTGGCCATCGTCCGCGAGGCCCAGCGCAACGACATCGACCCGATGCTGGTGATTGCGCTCATCCGCTGCGAGAGCTCGTTCAACAACTACGCGGTGTCCGGCGTGGGGGCCATGGGCCTGATGCAGGTGATGCCGGACACGGGCACCTACCTGGCGGACAAGGCGGGCTTCCGGCTGGGGCGCTCCACCAACCTGTTCGACGCGGAGACGAACATCGAGCTGGGCACCGCGTACCTGGCCAACCTCATCCAGCGCTTCGGCAACGTGGAGCACGCGCTCGTCGCGTACAACGCGGGCCCGGGGCTGGCGAAGAAGATCCTCGCCAAGCGCGAGTCCCGGAAGAAGTTCATCGCCGGCTACCCGACCAAGGTCGTGAAGGAGTTCCGCAAGCTGAAGGCTCAGCAGGAACGCGAGCTGACCTTGCGTGCTCAGCAGCCGACGGAAGCCGGCAAGAGCTGACCGCTGTGCAACACCCATTCCGGTGGGTGCAGAACATTTCGCGCAATAAATGCCGGGGGGGGATGCAAAAGCCCGGGGTTTGCGCGAATTGTGCCCTCCACACAGGAACACCCCTCGGAATTTCCAATATTTAGGGAGACGACCATCATGTCGGGGCTGCAAATCCACCAGGAAGAGCTCGCAGGGCGCATCACCCTTCGGCTCGAGGGGACGCTGGACTGGCGCACGGCGGCGCAGCTGCGTCACTCGCTGGAGGCTCTGGGCTCCCGCGAGGTGGTGCTGGACTTCGCGCACCTGCGCGAGTTCAAGGACACAGCGGTGGTGGTGCTGACCAAGGATCTGGGCGCGCACAACAAGGTGGAGCTGCGCGGGCTGGCCGGGCACCACGAGCGGATGTTCCGCTATTTCGGGGTGAGCACGGGCTCGGAGCCCCGGGCCTACTACACGCCGGAAGAGATCCTCGCCTGAAGTTGGTTGCTTAGGCAGCGAGCAGTCCCTCCCCCGAGACGCCTCGGGTAGACTGCGCGGACAGATGAACCAACCTGCCCGCGCCATCGCCTCCGCCCCCCCTGTTGATTCCGCGCGCTCGGTCATGGAGCGGATCTCCGCTCACCTGTCGAGCGTGGTGCAGGGAAAGGAGGCCCAAGCCCGCCTCACCGTCACCTGTCTCATCGCTGGAGGCCACCTCCTCTTGGAGGACGTGCCCGGCGTGGGCAAGACGACGCTGGCCGAGGCGCTGGCGCGCTCCTGTGGGCTGAGCTTCTCGCGCATCCAGTTCACCGCGGACCTGATGCCCGCGGACATCCTGGGCGCGCAGGTGTTCAACGCCACCAACGCCACCTTCTCCTTCCGCCAGGGGCCCATCTTCCGGCAGCTCGTGCTGGCCGATGAGCTCAACCGCGCGCCCCCGCGCACCCAATCCGCCCTTCTCGAGGGCATGGCGCAGGGACAGGTGTCGATGGATGGGAACACCTATCCCCTGCCCTCCCCCTTCACGGTGGTGGCCACGCAGAACCCGCTGGATCTCACGGGTACCTATCCGCTTCCGGACTCGCAGCTGGATCGCTTCCTCATGCGGCTGTCGCTGGGGCACCCGGCCCCCGAAGTCGAAGCGCGGCTGCTCACCACGCGCGGGCGGACGCCTCCGGTGGATGCACTGGAGCCCGTCACCGGGCCGGAGGAGCTGAGCGGCCTGCGGGCGCTCGCCGCGGAGATGCGCATCGACGAGGCCGTGGCGGAGTACGTCGTCCGGCTGGCCCGGGCCACGCGCGAGCACGGCGACATCGAGCGCGGTGCTTCCACCCGCGCGGTGCTGGCGGTGGGCTCGGCGGCCCGGGCGCATGCCCTGTGGGAGGGGCGTGACTTCGTGACGCCGGGGGACATCCGCGCGGTGCTGGTACCGTGCCTGGCGCACCGGCTCCTGCTGCGCAGCAACGTGCAGGGCGCGGCGGCCCGGGACGAGGCGGCGCACCTGGTCGAGGAGATCTCCCGAAAGGTGGCAGCACCTCGGTGAAGACGTGGCTCCAGGCGAAGTGGGCGCGGCTGCGCGCCCTGCTGCGCCCTCCGCGCACCTTGAAGGTGACGCGCGTGGGGCGCACGTACCTCGTGGTGACGTTCGGCGTGGGCCTGGGCGCGCTGAACACCGGCAACAACCTGCTCTACCTCGTGCTCGGCTTGCTGCTGGCCATGGTGGTGGCCTCCGGCGTGCTCTCCGAGCGCTGCCTGCGCTACCTCACGATCCGCCGCTTGGGCACCGAGTCCGCCTTCGCGGGCGAGCCCTTCGCCTTCCGCTGGGCCCTCACCCGCCGCCTGGGCAACTCCTTCGCTCTCACGCTGAGCGAGGTGGACAGCCCGCTCACTGGCGAGGGCCGCGTGGGCTACCTGCGCACGCGTGTGGAGCACGTCGTCCGCGCGGACCTGACCGCACCCCGCCGAGGGCCCCTGCGGCTGAGCGGCGTCCGGCTCACCACGACATGGCCGCTGGGCCTCTTCGCCAAGACACGCGTGTTCGAGCTGGACGGCACCCTGCTGGTGTACCCGCGCCGAGGCTACGCGTGCCAGCTGCCGGGCCGGGCGCTGCAGGGCGCGTACGGCGACGCGAGCACCCCTCGCAGCAATGATGGCACCGGCGACGTGGCGGGCCTGCGCGAGCTGGGGCCCACCGAGGATGCGCGCCGCGTGCACTGGCGCAAGAGCGCCTCCGTGGGGAAGCTCCTCAAGGTGGAGCGCGAGCGCGAGGAGCGCCGCACCTATGTACTCACCGTGGAGGGAGGGCTCCAAGGGGAGGCCCTCGATCGGCGCTGCGAGGAGGTGGCGGCGCTCACCCACGATCTGATCGAGGCCGGCAATGAGGTGGGCCTGGAGACGCCCGGCGAGCGTCTGCGCCCCGCAGCGGGCAGTGCCCAAGAGCGGCGCATCCTCCGGGCCCTGGCCTGGGTGGGCTTCGAGGATCAGCGGGAGAAGGAGGAGCAGGCGGCATGAGCTCTCCCTCCCGGCTCCGGCTGAGGCTGCGCGATCTGGGCGCCGGAGCGGCGTTCGGCTCCATGGCCGTGTCCGGCCAGCTGCCCGCATGGGCGATCGGCCTCTTCGGCGTGGCGCTCGTGTGCGCGCTCCTCGGCAAGCGCCTGTTCGCCCAGCGAGCGAAGAGCACCTCCGTGCTGCTGCTGGTGCTGGCCGCGATGCTCGGGCTCTCCGTGTACGTCGGGCAGCTCGATCTCGTGGTGGCCGCGTGCGCCTTCGCGGGCCTCATCGCCGCCCACCGGCTCCTGTCCACGCCGGACTCACGCACGGATGGGCAGGTGCAGCTGACCGGCCTGCTGATGGTGGCTGGCGGCGCGGCGCTCTCCGGTGAGCTGACGTTTGCCCTGTTCCTGGTGGCCTACGCAGTCTTCGCCAGCCTGTCCATGGGACTGACCGTGGTGGAGGCCGCCGTCCCCGAGGGCGAGCCCCTGCCCGTGCGCGAGGTGGTGCGTCCGCTCTCCCTGGGCCTGTGCTTCGCGCTGCTGGGCGCGCTGGCCTTCTTCGTCCTCTTCCCTCGCCTCAACTGGAGCATGGCCGGCCGAAGGACCGGACCGGGCCTGGGCGCCACCACTGGCCTGGCGGACACGGTGCGCCTGGGCGGCGCGGGGACGCTCAAGAGCAACCCTCGCGTGGTGCTGCGCGCCCACATCACGCCCGATCCCGGCGTGGAGCACCTGGGCGCCTACTGGGTGGCCCGAACCTATGACATCTTCGATGGGCAGGAGTGGACGAGCGTGGGCAACAACCCCAAGCGCTCGCGCCCACGGGTGACACTGCGCCCCGGCGGCGAGCAGTCCATCCACCAGCGCATCGAACTGCTGCCCGCGTATGGCGCCCGAACCCTGGTGGCGCTCGAGACGCCCACGCGCCTGGGCAACGCGGTGGCCCATCAGGCGAGCGGCACCCGCCGCACCTCTCTCATGGAGCTCGGTGGCGGTGAGGTGCGCTTCACCGAGAACGCCCTCGCCTACGCCTACGAGGCCACCAGCGTCCCTCCCGAGGAGGATGCCTCCACCTCGCTCACCGAGGTCGAGCGCGGCCAGCTCCTGGCGCTGCCGGACCGGCTGGATCCGCGCGTGGAGGCGCTGGCGCGCAAGGTGCTCGACGGAGAGACGGATCCCCTGAAGGCCGCCCAGAAGCTGTCCGCCTGGCTGCAGCGCGAGTACGCATACACGCTGGAGCTCAGCGGGGACGTGGAGGATCCCCTCGCGGACTTCCTCTTCGAGCGCAAAGCGGGCCATTGCGAGCACTTCGCCACCGCACTGACGATCATGCTGCGCACCCAGGGAATCTCCGCGCGGCTGTCCACGGGCTTCTTCGGCGGCGAGCGCTCCACCGAGGATTACATCCTCCGCGCCGGAGATGCGCACGCCTGGACGCACGTGCTCGTTCCCGAGCGAGGCTTTGTCACGATCGACGCGACGCCTCCGAGCAACCGGGCCAGCCAGTCCCTGCCCGCGCTCGAGTTCCTCACCGGCCTCTACGAGGCGATCGAGGCCCGCTGGCGCACCTCCGTTATCGACTACTCGCTGAGAGATCAGCTGGACGCGGCCCAGAAGCTCATCCGTCCGCCGCGCGAGCCCGGCCGCACGTCCTCCCGCCTCCCCCCGGCCCGCATCTGGGGCCTGGCGCTGCTGGTGGGCCTGCTCACCTACGGCACGTGGCGCATCCTCTCAGGCCGTCTGTCCGCGCCCCGCCCGCACGCCGCCACGCAGCTGATCGATTCCGTGGAGGGCCTGCTGCGCGAAGCAGGCCTGCGCCCTCGCTCGGATGAGTCGCTGGAGGAGCTCACCACGCGCCTCGTCCGCGAGCAGCACTCCCTGGCCGAGCCCTTGGCCCCCATCACCCGGCGCTACCTGGAAGCCCGCTTCGGCCAGCGCCCCCTCGCGGCCGGAGAGGCAGAGCGCCTGCTCGCCCCGCTGCGCCGCTACCTCGAGACCCGCCGCGCCGCCTGAGCCACCTCGCTCGCCCTCCGAGGGTTCGAGCGTGTCTGCCCTTCGGACGACAACCTCGCGCCCCGTTAGAGGGTTTGAAAGCAGGGAGACTCGTCCCATTTCTTCCCCTTGGGCTCGGAGGTGACTGAAACACAGTCGCGCAACTTCTACAGACCGTGGGAACGGAGGTTTCCGGCGCCGGTCTGTAACGCTTTCCACCCGCGGGTCCCCCCTTCCGAGGGGATCCGAGTCAACCCCGCGCAGTCTCAGGGGATTTTTTGTCAACGGGGGCTGGCACTGCGGTTGCTCATGACATCCAGCGTGCGGTCGACAAGCGGTCCCCACACTCATCACGGGCTCATCTGAAGCCCGCCGTCGGGAGAACTGAACCATGCAAAACACCCACGAGCAGTCTTCCAACTCCGGCTCCCTGGCGATGTACCTCTCGGAGATCAACCACTACTCGCTGCTCACGGTGGAGGAGGAGCAAGCGCTGGCCCGGAAGTTCCTCAAGGGGGACCTGTCCGCGGGCCACCGGCTGGTGACGAGCAACCTGCGCTTCGTCGTGAAGGTCGCCTACGAGTACCGCTCCTACGGCATCAAGATGAGCGACCTCATCCAGGAAGGGAACATCGGCCTGATGAAGGCCGTGCAGAAGTTCGATCCGGACAAGGGCATCCGCCTCATCTCCTACGCGGTGTGGTGGATCCGCGCGTACATCCAGAACTACATTCTCAAGTCTTGGTCTTTGGTAAAACTGGGGACGACGCAGGCTCAACGCAAGCTGTTCTTCAGCTTGGCGCGCACCCGCCGCGAGCTGGAGAAGTTCGGCACTCCCGATGGCGACGTGGTGAATGTGGACGACATCGCCCGCAAGCTGCACGTGAAGCCGGGCGAGGTGCGCGAGATGGAGCAGCGCATGGGCGGCCGCGATCTCTCCCTGGACGCGCCCATGGGCGAGGACGGCGGCAACAGCCACGTGGACTTCGTGGTGAGCGCCAGCGCCCCGCAGGATGACGAGTTCGCCGACAAGGAGGAGGCGGGCCTCATCAACGCCCGCGTCCGCACCGCGCTGATGCGGCTGGATCCCCGCGAGCGCTTCATCATCGAGCAGCGCGTCATGAATGAGCGCCCCATGACGCTCAAGGAGCTGGGCGAGCACTTCGGCTTCTCGCGCGAGCGCGCCCGCCAGCTGGAGATCCGCGCCAAGGACAAGCTCAAGGCCGAGCTGGCCGCGCTCATGGCCGAGGTGGATCCGGACACCGCCGTGGCGGCCCAGTAACGCCCCGCTCGGCCCAAGCCGTACCGGCGCCCCTGCCCTCGCTGGCGGGGGCGCTGCCGTTTTCACGGTAGGCTCTCAACCTACATACCTGAGCGGAAGTTCCCATGCAGAGGGATCTCCTGGGGCGTATGAGGGAGTAGACTCGGACTCCCTCACCCTGTCCGAACCCCCCAGGACGCATGGCCTCGCCCCAGAAAACCAACGAGACCGCGGAGCGCTCCGCGGATCCAGTGATACGCGAGAAGGTGGACCTGGCGCGGAATTTCACCTTCCAGCTGCTCAAAGGCATCAAGCAAATCGGGATGTACCGCCACAACGAGGCGAAGTACCCCGAGTTCCTCGCCCCGGCACTGAGCGCGCTCACCGAGTACACCGAGAAGCACGGCCCGCTGTCGCTCAAGGTGGAGCAGCAGAACTTCCTGCTGCACAACGAGCCGCTGTTCTCCGAGGACACGCCGCTCTCCTACAAGTTCTTCCGGGATGGCATCCGCCAGCTGATCTTCCGGCCGGGAGTCACGCAGCAGGAGATGGTCACCTTCACGATGATCGCCCTATCGGAGCCGGAGCGTGGCGCGGAAGACGCGCTCGCCCAGCTCTGGAAGGCGAGCATGGAGCACGTCGAGTACGTGGTGGTGGAGGGCTTCTCCGTGGACGGCGCCTCCGAGGAGGAGGTGGCCGTCGAGGTGGACAAGGTGGTGAGCTACCTCTACTCCCGCCTGCAGACGAACTCGGAGGACTACCTGCGCTTCGCGCGCGTGTCGGCGGACGATCTGGACGCGCAGCTGGAGGGCGTGGAGCAGATCCGCGGCGTGCTGGTGGAGGGCACGTATGCCTCAGACTCGCTGAAGGCCAAGCTGCAGAAAGAAATCGAGGAGGAGGAGACCGCGCGCCTCTTCCCCAAGCTGGTGAGCGCCATCTTCCAGGTCGTGGAAGGCGGCGTGGATGACGTGGGGCTGCTGGAGGAAATCTTCGTCCAGCTGCTGGACGCCATGCTCATCCAGGACGACTACGGCACCATCAACCAGATGGTGCTCAAGCTGCGCGCGCTGTCGCAGCGCGAAGACAACCTGGACGGCCCCATCGCCCGGCTGCTGGCGTACTTCATCCAGAAGATGGCGGACGAGCAGCGCCTGAACCGGCTGGGCGAATCCCTCAAGCGCACCCGGCCGAAGAACCCGGCGGACATCACCCGCTACCTGCAGGTGCTGGACGAGCACGCCATCATCCCGCTGCTCACGGTGCTGGAAACCATCGAGGTGCCAGAGAACCGGCTCCTGTTGTGCGACGTGCTCGCGAGCTTCGCCAAGAACCGGCCGGATCCATTCGTCATCCGGCTGCAAGCGGACCGGCCGCAGACCGTGCGCGACATGGTCTACATCCTGGAGAAGAGCCAGCACCCGGAGCGGATCAAGCTGTTCGGCACGGTGCTCAAGGGGAAGAACCTGGTGGTGAAGCTGGAGGTGATGAGCATCATCGCCCTGGGCCACTCCGCCGAGAGCCGCAAGCTGTTCGCGGAGCTGCTGCACGATCCCGTCTCCCAGGTACGGATGCAGGCGGCCAAGCTGCTGCCGGAGTTCGACCCAGAGAAGGCGTACATCGATGTGCTGCGGGTGATACGGGCCTCGGACTTCGAAAAGAAGACGGCGGACGAGCGCGCCGCCTTCTACTCGGCGCTGGGCTCCACGGGCGTGCCCAACGCGTTCACCTTCCTGACGCAGATCCTGTCGGCGAAGCCCTCGCTGCTGAGCAAGAAGAAGGTGATGGACGACAAGCTGGTCGCCATCCTGGGGCTGGCGGGCGCGTGCAACATCCACGCGTACAAGGTGCTGCAGGGCGTGGTGGAGGACAAGTCGCAGCCGGTGGAGGTGCTCACCGCGGCGCGCAAGGCGATGTACCAGACGAAGAAGGCGCTGTTCGGAGACGCGGCGCCGGTAGAGGAGGCATGAAGCCATGGCCGACAACTTGAAAATCACCCAGGCCCAGAGCGAGAGCAGCGGTGGCGAGTATGGCCGTGCGCACTCGGACAAGCTGCAGACGCTGGCGCGCGGGATGGTGTCCGGGCTCTACATGCTGGTGCGGTCCGTGAAGATGTATGACCCGGACAACGCCGTCTTCGAGAAGCCGCTGACGCAGCTGCAGGACATCATGAACCAGATCGTCTCCAAGGAGGGGCGGCTGGATCTGGTGGGGGTGAAGGACTCCTTCTACCTGAACAGCATGCTGGTGAAGGTGGACCTGAACGCCATCGAGAACCAGCGCTACCTGCTGTCGGAGATGCGGGCCAAGGACGTGGGTGGGTTCTCCATCTCCAAGCCGATCACCCTGCCGGAGCTGAAGAACTTCGTATGGATCTTCAGCAAGGAGCAGACCTCGGAGGCGAGCGAGGAGGGCCTGGCGGACCGGAAGCTGCTGAACATGAAGGTCGCCAAGTTCTCCAAGCTGCGCGAGAAGCTGGCCAAGGAGGCGGACAAGCTGGAGAACCCGGGCGACTACAAGGTCGACCGGAAGAAGTACGCGATGACGGTGTACGCGCGCGCGGTGTTCTTCCTGCAGAAGTACCTGGAGTCGGTGCGGGCCGGGAAGCCGATGAACACGTCCAAGGCGCTGCGGCTCGTCCAGGATCTGGTGGACATCTCGTACGATCAGCGAACGCACTTCTTGGGGATGACCACCACGAAGCGCGAGTCGGAGTACCTGGTGTTCCATCAGGTGAACGTGTGCCTGATGAGCATCGTGTTCGGGGCGGAGCTGGGGCTGACGAAGCCGCAGCTGCGGGACCTGGGCTACATCGCGCTGTTCCACGACGCGGGGATGTCGACGATCCCGGACGAGCTGGCGACGAAGCGCGGGGCGCTGACGTCCGAGGAGAAGGTGCTGATCCAGAAGGCGCCGCTGATCTCGGTGCGCAACATCCTGATGGAGAAGAGCATCACGCGCTCGACGCTGCTGCGGGTGGTGACGACGTTCGAGCACAAGGCGGACTTCGGGACGGCGGTGCGGGACACGCGCGGCAACATCCAGATGATCATCCCGAAGACGAGCCTCGGGGTGTACGCGAAGGTCATCGCCATCTGCGACGCGTTCGACGCACTGACGAGCAAGCGGCCGTACCGGGATGCGTATGGGCCCGAGGTGTCGCTGATGCTGATGTGGACGGAGATGCGCAACAAGTTCGACCCGGAGTTGCTCCAGGTCTTCATGCGCGTGATGGCGATCCAGCCGGTGAAGGTGCTGTCCAAGCGCCAGCAGAACATGTCGCTGGCCGGCCTCTGAGATGCCCTCCCCTCGGGGCTGGCTCGCCACAGCCTTTCTGGCGCTCACCGCGTTCGTGGGCTGCGATGGGTGCCAGGCCCCGAGACCTCCCCCTGCCCCTGCGGCCCCCAGGACTGTCACGAGCCCTATCGCTGGGGAGCTCGGGGAGTCCCTGGCCCTGACCATCGAGGCGGATCGGCTCCTGCTCGCGGGCAAGTTGGACAAGGAGAACCGCTACGCCTCGGCGGTGGTGGTCGGCGCCCGTCTCGGCGAGCAGTCGAAGCGATGCAGCGGCGTGCTGGTGGACCGCCGGGCTGTCCTGACAGCTGCGCACTGCCTATGCGCCCCGCAGTCCGCCTCCCTCATGGATGCTTCGAACTGCGCCCAGAGGGCGGCCGTCTCGACGATCCTCTACACCCCCGTCCCAGGCCTGGAGGATGAAGCCAGTTCCAGCAGCGCGCTCTACCTGGGAGTGGTCCATCCCCACCCGGCGTTCCGCGTGCTCCTGAATGACCACGGAGAAGTTGTCTCCAGCGTCGCGGACCTTGCGATGATTCACTTGGAAAGTCCCGTGGAAGAAGCGATCTCCCCTGTCCTTATGGCACGCACGGAGGCTCAACCTCCCGAGACCCTCATCATCGCCGGGCAGGCCTACGATGAGATCTATGATCGTTATGATCAAAACCGCCGGTTCAGCAGAAACACGGCCACGAGACCTCCCGTGGCTGGCGACTCAAGGATCCTGGTGAGGCAACCGTCTGGACACCTCTACAAGGGCGACAGCGGCGGCCCCTGCCTGCGCGAAGACTCGGGCCATTCCCTCCTCGTCGGAGTCTCCAGCAGGAACCTGGGAAGGGGCGCAGCCTGCACGAGCATCCACGGATATCAAGCGTGGGTGCGGAGTGAACTCAGGCACACCGCTGAAGGTCAGGTCCCATGAGCCCTTTCACAAGATGCCTTATCTGGCTCCCGCTCACAGCCCTCATCGGCTGTGCGGGTCCTGGTGCGGTGCAGCAGACCAGCGGTGGCTACTCCATTGTCTCGGAGAGTGTCCTGGATGCCTCGAACCGCTACGCCTCGACCGTCAGGGTCACCGCGACCTTCGATAGCAGGAAAGGCGTAGCCTTCAAAACGTGCAGCGGGGTGCTCACCCATGCTCAGCTCATTCTCACGGCTGGTCACTGCGTGTGCGCCTCCCATGCAGGGACCACTCCCGAAGACGCAGGGACCTTCGTCGTTGATGCATCCCAGTGCGCCAAGACCGCCACTGTGACGACCGTCCGCTACAGGCCCCTCTCAGAAGAGCAGAGAAGCATCCTGCGAGAGGACCTGCAGTGGCCAGCAGATGTCATCTCGCACACTGGGCGGGTTCGTCCTCATCCGGAGCTCAAGATCCGTTACGCCCGTGAGTCGGACAGCCGGGAACTCTCCAGCAATGCGGACCTCGCAGTCATTGTCCTGGATCGACCGCTCGTTGGCGGACTCCGTGCCGTTCCTCTCTCTCGCACCAAGGTCCGTGTCTCAGAACCCGTGATCAGCGTGGGCTACGGTGTCACGAGACCCAATGCTGAGGATGGCGGTGCTCGCCGGATAGGCACCAATGAGGTCGCATCTCTGGAAGAGACGGACGGCAAGACCTTTCGCATCGCGAAGCCCTTGCTCATTCCGCCCACCTTCTCCGAGGGAGAGCCGCTCCTGATGCGGGAGACCGCCTCGTACGCACTGGCTGGAGACAGTGGAGGCCCGTGCCTCCGCGAGAACGGCGACGCCTTGGAGCTCGTCGGGATCGCGAAGACGAGCTATCGCGCCCCTGTCGAGTTCTCCGAGTACACAAGCACCTACTTCTACAGAGAGTGGATCCGCGAGCAGCTCGAACTGGCCCGGAAAGCAGCCTCGACGAAGCCTGCTGACTGATTAGCAGGCATGGCGCTCCAGGAAGTCAGGTACTTGCCGTTTCGCGCCGCCGGATCGCACCTTGAACCCGTGGCGTCTCGCTCGAAAACGCCTCCCGGTTCGCGGGGCAAGCAAGGAAGCTCCGAGGCGGAGATCGCCGCCCGGCAACGCGCCCTGTACGCCCTGCCCCTGGATCAGTTCACCCGCACACGGGATGCGCTCGCCAAGGCGCTCACCGCCGAGGGTCACACCCAGGAAGCCCAGGCGATCAAGAAGCTCAAGCGCCCCGTTGTCCCCGCGTGGATCGTCAACCGGCTGGCCCAGGGACAGCCAGAGCACATGGATCAGTTCCTCTCCTCTGCCCATGCGCTGGAGCTGGCCCACCGCCGCGCCATGTCCGGGCTGGCCACCGATCAGCTCAAGGATGCCAACCGCACCTTTCAACAGTCGCTCGAAGTCTTGATGAAGGACGTCAACGCCTCGCTGAGTGCGCTGGGCCGTGACGCCACGGGAGATCTCATCCGCCAGGTCGAAGAGACCCTGCGCGCTGCCGCGCTGGGCACGGCCGAGGAGCGCGCCATCCTCGCCCGGGGCACCTTGACCCAGCCGCTCCGCAGCTCCGGCTTCGGGTCACTCTCCCCGCTCATGCTCGTCGGCCCTGCTCCGGAACGCCCCGCCCCCAAGCCTCCAAAGCCACCGCCCAGCCGCCGTCCCGAGAAAACCCCGGCACGCCCTGCCCCCACGCCTCATCGCGCGGACGCCAAGGTGCTGCGAGGCCCTTGGGCGCCTCGGGAGGAAGAGGAACAAATCCCGGTCCGGACCATGCCGAGTCCGAAGCCGCATGCCGTCCCGGCTGAGTCTCCCGCTCAGAAGCGCAAGGCCCATAAAGAAGCGGAGGCCGAGACCCGGCGCCAGCGCGATGTGGAGCTGCGTCAGCTCCGCCGGGAGGCCAAGCAAAGCGCGGACGAGGCCACCCTGGCCGAGAAGAACGCACGCCACAACCTGGTACGCGCCCAGGCGGCACTGCGGACCATGAAGGCCCAGACCCTCCAGGCTCGCCGGGTCCTCGAGACTGCCGAGACCCAAGTCCACCGCGCACGCGAGGCGCTCGAAGCCGCCGAGGATCTGGCCCGTCAGGCCCGCGAAGAACTCCAGAACGCCGAGGAGGCCGAGCGCGCTCAGACCGAAGAAGCCGAGCGCGCCGATGAGCAGGCCGCCGTCGCGGAGCGGGCCCTCACCCAGGCCCGCCGCCACCTGGAGCAGACCGAGTCCCATCTGCACCGCTGACCCCTGCCTCCTCCCGGCGCAACACCGGAGCAGAGGCCCCACGCATCAAGAAGGATGGGCCAGTGTTCCCCACCACTGCTGGGCAACGTTGAGGACGCCTTCGACACGAGCCCGGAGGTTGCGCAGCGGCACATGGCCCGCGGTCTCCGCCGCCACGTCGCCCAGCCGGGTGCGGAACTCCTCGAACATCTGGCGCGCCGAGGTCTCCGACACGAACTTGCGCGTGCCCCAGTCCGCATCCAGGACGTCGCGGTAGGGCTTAAACGCCAGCTCGAAGTCGATGTAGAGCTTCGCCCAGCGCGCCTGATCGATGAGCCGCTCAATCGAGCGAATATCCACCTTGGGGGTGCCCAGCACCTCATCGATGCTGCCGAGCAACTTCCCCAGCCTCATGTGCACCTCTGCGATGGCCATGCGTTCTGAATGCACCGAGTGCTGGGCCTGCGACAAGCCGAGGGGCGGACTTCTGTCCAATGGAGGGAAGAAGCCCGCCCCACACTGTGCTCAAAACCTCAGTGGGTGCCGGTGTTCTTGTCGCCCGTCACCCCGTTCTTGCCTCCAGGGCCGAGCAGCCCCTGCATGGAGTCGAACAGGTTCAGGTTCGAGCCGCTCGGCAGGAAGACGACCTTGTCCAGGCCGCCCACCACCGCCGCCTGTGCCTGCGCGGCCACCGCCTTGACGAAGTTCTCTCCGCCCCCGAGCGCCTCGACCCGCTGGCGGAACTGATCAGCCTCCACCGCCGCCAGCCGCGCCTGACGATCCACCTCGAGATCATTCAGCTTCTTCTGCCGCTCCAGCGTCACCTCCGACATCATCCGCTCGCGCTCGAGCTCCGCCTCGGTGCGGATGCGGGACGCGCGGGCCTCGGCCTCGGCTCGGGCCAATGCCTCCTCGCTCTCCACGCGCGCCTTCTCCAGCTGCGCCTCGGCCTCCACCTTCGCGTGGCTCAGCGTGGCCAGCTGATGGTTCTTGTTCTGCAGCTCGATGAGCGACTGGCGCTCCGCCTCCGACTTCCGGTGGCTGGAGATATCCGCCAGTTGCTTCTCCTCCTCGCTGCGGATGCGCTTCAGCTCGGCCGCTGCCTGCGCCTCCTGCTTCGACGCATCCAGCTGGATCTGGATGTTGGTGTCGATGGCCTCGCGCAGCTTGAGCGCCGTCTTGTCATCGACCGGGGCGATGTCCTTGATGTCGATGTCGATGATGCGCAGCTTGTTCTCGCTGAACAGGCGGTCCTTGCGCGCCTTGCCCGCCTCATCCACCCCGAAGATGGCACGGCGGATCAGCACGCTCGCGTTCTTGTGGAACGTCTCGAAGTCGTTCTCCGCCGCCACCTGGCGGATGCGCGACGCGAGGTTCTCGCACACGTAGCCGATGAAGTCGTTCACCCGGAAGATGGCCTTGTCCTTCTCTGAGTCCCCCTCCACGTCGAACTGCCACTTGTACGAGAGCTTGATGCGCAGGCGCGCGTGGTCCCGCGTGGCCACCTCGAACAGGTCCGTGGCGAAGTCAGGCCCCAGGCGCAGCATGAGCACCTTGAGCTGCCGCGGGCGCTTGGGCGTCCCGCCGGACAAGTCGAGCACCGTCACGTCCTCGTAGGGGCGCAGCATCACCTTCGCGGGGCCGAACTCCACCCGGGCGTGGTTGGTCTCGAAGTCGTTGATGAGCACCGAGGTGTTGTCCTCGATGCGCAGCACGATGGCGCGCGTACGGTCCACCCGATCCGAAGCGCTGGCGGACGGACGCGGCGGCGCCTTGCCCTCCTTGCCCTCCACGGCGGCCAGGTGCGGCGCCTGCGCGGGCGGCGCCAGGCCCAGCAGCGCCTCGGCATCCGGCGAGAGCCGCTTCTCGTGCAGCTCCTGGTGGGCCTCGGGCATGAACTGGCACGGCCCCTGGACCAGCGACACCTTGCCGGAGCGCAGATCCCTCACGTAGAGGCCCTCGCCCTGGCCAAGCGACAGCGCGACGATCTCCTTCTGGATGACGACCTTCTCGTTCGGCACGTAGGTGCGCGGGCCACGGACGATCCACGTGTCACCCGCCTTGCGCAGCCGGGGCTCGCCGCCCTCCTCCGGCTCGGAGAAGTCATCGAGCGCCTGGAGCTTCAGCCCCTGCATCTCCGAGAGCACGTGCTTGCGACGGACGTCGCCCTCGAGCTGCTCGCCCGGCTCCAGGAAGAACACGTCCGGGCCTGAGATGACCTTGCGGCGGCCCTCCTGGATCTTCCCAGTGGTTCGATCCACGGGGTTGAGCACGATGCAGTACTCGGTCTCCTTCAGGACGCGAGCCTTCTCGGTGGAGACCACCATCACTGCGGCGCTCGGGACGTAGCGGCCAGGGCCTCGCACGAGCCACTCGTCACCGGCCTCGCGGCGGCGCGGCCCACCCGGGGTCCGCTCATCCATGAACGCCGTGAGCGCGCGCAGCCGGAGCGCGTCATAGACTCCCAGCACGTACTCGGGGGTGATCTCGCCCTCGAGCTCTTCACCGGGGTACAGCGGGAACACCTGAGGACCGACGCGGACCTCGCGATCGCCCACGGCGATACGGGCCTGGCCAAAGTCGTCCAACGAGACCTTGCCCTCCTCGCGCACCACCGGGTTGCGCACCACGCACCAGCTGCCGGTGCCCAGCTCGATCATCCGGCTCTTGGTCACCAGGGTGAGGTGGGCCTCCAGCGTGAGCACCTTGGGGCCGATCTCCACCAGCACCACACCGCGGTTGGCGTCCTCGATGTACGCGTACTCGCGGTTCTTCAGGGAGATGCGCTGGATGGCTTCGCTGCTGTTGTTCGGCGGAGGCACGCGGACACCTGCTCGTTGGGGGTTCATCCCCACCCATGCGAGCCGCGTGCCTGCACCGTTTCAGACGGGAGCCGCTCGGAACCGAGGGAATTCCCGTCCAGTTTGGATCTCCTGCTCGCTCCAGATTGAGGCGAGGTGCACCAACATGGAACGCACGGCCCCTGCTCACCCGCGCAGAGCCGCCCCCGCGTCCTGAGGGAACTGCGCGCCCAGAGGCCCCGCCTCGGGCAAGGTGATCCGGAAGGCGCTGCCCTTCCCCACGGTGCTACGCACCGTCAGGGTGCCCCCCATCCCCTCGATGACGTTCCGGCAGATGGACAGCCCCAGGCCCGTGCCCTGCCCCACCGGCTTGGTGGTGAAGAAGGGCTCGAACAACCGCTTGAGCACCTCGGGAGGCATGCCCTGCCCCGTGTCACTCACCTCCACCACGATGAAGCCCTCGGTCCCCAGGGACGTGGTGACGCGGACCTCGTTCTCCTCGACGTGCCCAGGAGGAATGGCCTGTGCCGCATTGACGAGCAGGTTCATGAAGACCTGGACCAACCGCGCCTCGGGGGCCCTCACCCGGATCTCCACCTGGAAGTCACAGAAGACACGCGCCCGGAGCAGGAGGGGGTTGGAGGCGAGCTTCAGCGCGGACTCGATGATGGAGCGGATCTCCACCAGCTGCCCCGCCGCATTGCCGGGCTGAGCGAAGGTGCGCAGATCCCTCACGATGCGGGCCACGCGCTGGGCCCCATCCTGCGCCTCCCGCAGGGCCTCGGAGACTTCGCGGAGCTGCTCGGCCACCTCGGGAGGCAGCGGCGGGGAGTCCGCAGTCCGGGAGGTACCGCTCAGCTCGGCGAGGATCTCCGTGGCGAAGCCGAGATTGGCGGAGACATAGGTGATGGGGTTGTTGATCTCGTGTCCCACGCCCGCGGCGAGCTGGCTGACCGCGGCCATCTTCTCCGAATAGGCGAGCCGCCGCTGAGTCTCCGTCAGCTCACGCACCATGTCATTGACGAGCCTCCAGACGATGAACCCCAGCAGCGGCAGCAACAGCAGCCCAAGGCCGATGATGCTGAGGCTGGAGCTCGCGATCGTCGTGATGACGATCCCTCCCAAAATCACCCCCCACATGCTCGCAAGCCATCGCGTCTTGAGCGACATGTCTTGAGATCTCTGGGCGCCCGACGTCAGCTCCGAAGCCCACGCGAATCTTACGAGGAGTGAATGTGGACCCGATAGTTGGGGGGAGACGCTCCCTTCCTCCCCCGGGGTGAGTGACGCGCCGCGCGAGCACGCACCCTGCCCTGGAGTTCAATTGCGGAGACGCGCGATTGCTGCTTCGAAGTCCGCGGGCAGCGGCGCCTCCAGCTTCAGCGCCTTGCCCGTCCGCGGGTGCGTGAACGCGAGCCGCCACGCGTGCAGCGCCTGGCGCCCCAGCGCCTCCTGGGCCTCGAGCACTGGCCCCTTCGCCTTGCGCCCGGCGCCGTACAACGCATCGCACAAGAGCGGATGCGCCGCCTCGGCCAGGTGCACGCGGATCTGGTGCGTGCGGCCCGTCAGCAGGTCCACCTCGACGAGCGCGGCGCCCTCGAAGAGCTCGCGCGTCCGGTACACCGTGATCGCGGGCTTGCCCTCTTTGACTTTGCCGGTGAACTTCTGCCGGTGCACCGGGTGGCGCCCGTACAGCGTCTCGATGCGGCCCTCGGGCTTGGGGTGGCCGTGTACCAGCGCCAGGTACGTCTTCTCCACCGCGCGCGTCTTGAAGGCCTTCTGCAGCGCCACGAGCGTCCGCTCGTTCTTCGCCACCACGAGGCACCCCGTGGTGTCCTTGTCGAGCCGGTGGACGATGCCCGGCCGCAGCTCGCCGCCCACTCCGGCCAGATCCTTCACCCGGTGCAGCAGCGCGTTGACCAGCGTCCCCGAGGCGTGCCCCGCCCCCGGGTGCACCACCATGCCCGCCGCCTTGTTCACCACGACGAGATCCCGATCCTCGTGGAGCACGTCGATCGGCAGCGCTTCGGCCACCGGCACGGCCGCCACGGGCGCGGGGATGTGGAGGGAGAGCCGCTCACCGCCGCGCAGCCGCAGCGAGGCCTTCGCGGGCCGGCCGTCCACCTGGACGTGGCCCGCCTCGATGAGCCCCTGGAGACGGGACCGGGTGAGATCGGGATGGGCGCGCGCGAGGTGCTGATCCAGCCGCTCGCCACGGGCCTCGGGCGGGGCCTGGTGCTCGCGCGCTTCGGGAGCTACCAAATCTTCGACTTCACGTGCGCCTTGGAGCGCAGGACGATGTCGTTGATGGCCCGCTCGAAGAAGTTCGTCTTCGTGAAGATCTCGGCGCTCACGCGGCTCTTGTAGAGCTCACGCCCCTCGTCGAGCTCGTCCTTGAGGACCTCGAAGAGGTTGTCCTGCTCAATGCCCTTGATGATCTTCTGCTCGTTGTAGAGCGAGATGTCCGAGGCAATGGCGCGGGCGAGCCGCATCGCTTTGACCTTTTCTTCCTCTGTCATTGCGCTTCTTTCATAGGGACGGAAATGCGGCCAGTCAACTTTAACGGCAAGTCCTACCACGCCTGCCGTTGTGCGCCGACTACTTCTTCTTCGGCCCTGCGGCCAGAGTCAGATAGCTCCGGGAGACCTTGAGCGGATCCAACCCGAGCTCGCGGGCGATGTTCATGAGGATGCCGCGCAGGTACACGGTGGCGGGGAGCGCGGTGTAGCGGTCCGCCTCGACATTCTCCAGGTGCTTGCTGGAGATGCGCGTGCGCTCGGCGAGCTGCGAGAGCGACAGGCCCCGGCTCTCGCGGACCTGCCGGAGCACCTCGCCGTTGAACTCGGTGTTGGGGGGCAGCTCGATGGGCTTGGGCCTCGGCTCACGCGCCTTGGCGGCCACCTGGGCGAGCGCCGCCTCCGCCGTGGCGATGGCGGTCTCCTGGGCGATCTGCTGAGCCTCCTCGAGGTCCATGCCCGGACCCGAGCCCGGACGCGCGCTCCCCTTCCCTGCGTCAGCCCTGGGAACGGGCGTCGGTGGGCCGGCCGGGCGCGCGGGGCGGCGGCCTCCGGGAGGCAGCGGCGGCGGCGTGGGAACAGGCCGCGTGAGGCGCTCGGGCGGCGCGGGAGGCGTGGCTGTGGGCTGCGAGGCCGCGGCAGGCGTCTCCTTCCGCTCGGGCAGCGGGGCCCGGACTCCGGAGACCTCGTCCTCGTCGTTCACCCGCACCTGGGCAGGCGCTGGCGAGGCAGCCACCGGCGCGGGGGCGGGTGTGGAAACAGCGGCAGGCTCAGAGGATGCAACGGACGTGGCGGCGGGAGTGCTCGTTGCACTCTGAGGTGCTGCGCTGGCCGTGCTCGCAGGAGCAGCTGCGGGAGGTACCGGCTCGACGGCCCGGGCCGCGACAGCCTCGGGAGCCGGAGCCGCGGGCGCGGCAGCCGGTGCCTCCGGTGCGGGAGGTGCCGCCTCTGCCTGCCCCGAGGCCACGAACGGCGAGGCGACCGCGGTGCTGATCAGCGCGGGCGCGGGCACCAGCACGGGCACATACGAAATGGCATAGCTGCGGAACGCCGCATGGACCTGGCTCGGCGTGACGATCCCCGGCATCCCCAACGGAGCCTCGGGCACGGCAAGCGTGGGTGCGGCAACCGCAGGCGCAGCGGGCGCAGGGGCTGCGACAGGCTCAGCCTGGGGAGGCGTGGAGGCCGGGGCAGACGAAGCGGTGGGAGTGGGAGCCGAAGCAGCCGAAGCAGCAGCCGCCGGGGCGGGCTCAGGCGCGGAGGGAGCCGCCACCACCGCGGAAGCGGGCGTCTGCGCCGCAGGAGCGGCCTCGGGCGCTGGAGCGGCGGGAGGCTGGGAAGTCTCCTGGGACGGGACGGACTGAGCAGCCGCGGCCAGCGCGGGGGTCAGGGCCTTCACGGCACTCGAGTCGGCGCGGCTCACGCCGATCATCCGGTCATACTCGGCGCGGAGGTCCGGCTCGGTGAGGATCTCCATCGCCTCGGTGAGCCGGGCGCGCAAAGCATCGACCTGGCCAGGATCCACCAGGGCGTACACCGCGACGGAGTCAGGCGCGTACGTCTCGAGGGCCCGGGTGTAAGCGGCGCGGATCTCCTCGTCCGGCGCGGAGACGGGGATCTCGAGGAGCTCGTAATAGGTCTGCTGCTCGAAAGGCTTCATGGCGTGGAAAACCCGGCGCTTCCGGGGCTATCGAGGGTCAGGATACGCGCAGCGATGCGCTGAAGTCCCTGGGCGGCGGCCGAGTCGGGACGCTCGAGGAGGATGGGCCTGCGCTTGCGCACCGCGCGCCAGGCCTCGTCGTCGTACCGGATGGCTCCCAGCTCATCCATCTCCAGGCCGAAGAACTTCTTCCAAGCGGACACCACCGCGGTGCCCACGTTCATGTCCGCGTCCGTGCGGGCCTGGTTCACCACCAGGCGGATGCGGAACGACTGCAGATCCCGCTCCAGCCGGGCGCCCGCGTTGGGATCATGCTGGCGCACCTGAGCGATGAAGTCATGCGGCGTGCGCAGGGCCCCCTCGCGCGTGGTGAGAGCGCTCTCCACCAGGTCTTCGATGCCGTACTGCGCCTCCACCTGTTGCAGCCGGCGGAAGAAGGCCGCCTTGACGAAGCGGTAGGCGTTCTCCACGGCGGTGGGCTCGGGCAGCACCACCAGCACGCCGTGGTCCGCCATCAGGAAGAAATCCAGGGTGTTGAAGCTGGTGCCCGCCCCCAGATCCAGCAGCAGGTAGTCCACCTGCTGGGCCATGAGCGCGCGCTGCAGCTTCTGCTTCTGGGCGTACTTGAGGTTGGCCGCGTCCAGCGCGTCCTGGGCGCCCGCGATCAGCGACAGCTGGGGCACACCGGTGGGGATGATGATGTCCTCGATCTGGACCTTGCTGCTGCGGACGAAGTCCGACAGCGTCGCGTTCGGTTGGCCCACCCCGAGACAGGTGTGGAGGTTGGCGCCGCCCAGGTCGACGTCCACCAGCAGCACGCGCATGCCCGCCTGCGCCAGGGCAATGCCCAAGTTGGCCGACACGAGCGTCTTGCCGATGCCCCCCTTGCCGCCGCCCACGGCGATGACCCGCCGAGGGCGCGCGCGCTTGGAGAGCCCCGGCGGACCGGGGATGGGTGAAGGAGTGGGAGAGACCGACGCGGAGGGAACAGGTGCGGGCTTCAAAGCGCCCACATCAAAACCCGTCCCGCCCTCCGCGTCGACTCCTCGGCACGACTAGTTGAGGATCACCATGCAGAGGCACGCCGAGGTGCCGTCGCAGGCGGTCCCGGAGGCCGTCTCGCAGCTGAGGCCGGAGCAGCAGCCCACCGAGGGCGAGCACGCCTGGCCGCTGGCCGAGCATGCGGCGCCCGGCTGGCAGGTGCCCGTCGTGGAGCCGGACGGCACGTCGCACCGCAGCCCCTGGCAACAGTCCGCCCCCGAGGTGCAGGCCCCGTTCTGCGGCTGGCACAGGGCGGGCGGCTTGCACAGACCGCCCGTGCAGATGCCCGAGCAGCACTGCGAGGGCGAGGTGCAGGCCGTCTCGTTGGCCTTACACGCCGGCCCCGCGTCCGGAGTCCCGCCGGTGCCGCCATCCGTGCCGCTGGTGGGCGGCCGGGGGGCCTGGCAGGCGAAGTTGAGCTCGTCCACCGGCAAGCAGCTGGAGCCCGCGCAGCAGGCCGAGGTGCCGCCAGCCTCGGAGGTGCAGGGAGCCCCCACCGGCGAGCACGTGGGCCGCTGGCAGCTCAGCCCGCCGCTGCCGTTGGGCAGGCAGAGGGCGTCACCGCAGCACTGGTCGGAGAACTGGCAGTTCTGGCCATCGTTGATGCAGCACGGCGCGGTGCCCGTGTAGCCCGTAGGGCACTGGGTACTGCCGCCGCCGAAGCAGCGGGGCACGCCCGAGGAGTCCACCTTGCAGACGTTCTTGCGGCCGTCGCAGCAGTTCTGCGAGGCGTTGATGTCCGTGGTGCCACCATCCGGCAGCTTGCCGGAGCCGCAGATGTTGCCCACGCCGTTGCAGCTCTGGCCGTTGTCGCACCGTCCCCCCGCGCACGTCACCGAGCCGTTGGGGTTGGTCCCGCCGCCGCAGCAGTCATTGGCCGCGTTGCAGGCGTTACCCGTGAGCTTGCAGCCCCCCACGGGCTGGCAGACCGTGGCGCCGTAGCCCAGATCCACGCAGGTGCGCGAGCAGCACCCGGAGCCACCCGAGCACGGGTTGCCGTCCTGCCGACAGCCACCGCCACCACCGCCGGTGATGAACTCGCAGCGGCCCGCCGTGACACCGTCCGGCGAGGAGCACGACTGGCCGCAGCACTCCGCGTCCGTGAGGCACACGTCCCCGTAGGCCTTGCAGGTATAGGCGCGGGTGCACACGCCGCCCTGGCAGTTGGTGGAGCAGCACTCCGCGCCCGAGGCGCAAGCCTGGCCCAGCACCTTGCAGCTGGAGACGTTGCCGGGGACGTTCGCACACGTGCCGCCGGTGCATGTCTTGGTGCAGCAGTCCTCGGCGGTGGCGCAGGCCTGGCCCACGTCCTTGCACAGGTTGGAGGCACACTTGCCGTTCGAGCAGATATTGGTGCAGCACTCGCCGCCCGTCTGGCAGACCTCGTTGGGGCTCTTGCAGAGCTCATTGGGCGCCGGACACACATTGTCCGCGCCGCACACGCCGTTACAGCACTGGGCCCCCGAGGTCCGGCTGCACGCCGCCCCCTGCGCCAGGCACACCGAGCCGGGGCCTCCGTCGGGGATGTCCGTTCCCCCATCCGAGGGAGTGGTACCGCCGTCCGGCTCCTCGATGGGAGGCTTCGAATCTCCGCCGCCGCAGTCACAGCCCACGAGGCTGAAGACGATCGCGAGCGCGCCCAGCATCAGCAACCGATTCTGTTTCACGTGTGTCCCCTTCCCTGCCGCAGGGCTCGCCATGGGGGGCGAGCCTCGGCCCGGATGTCTGGAGCACGGACGCATCCGTGCCCCTCGGGGACCCACTCGGAGAAAAATCGGCCACACTCGGCCCCAGAGGACCGGGGCCGCGCTACTCGTCCAGCAGCTCCACGTTCCAGTAAGAGGCGTCCTCTACCCTCAGGAAGGGCAACCACTCACGGTAGGTGACACGCCGGATGGCTCCGCGGAACAGCGGCGTCCACTTCGGGCGGAAAGGTCTCCGCAGCAGCTTCATCCCTGCTTGCTCCGGGGTGCGCCCGCCCTTCCTCAGGTTGCAGGGCACGCACGAGCAGACAACGTTCTCCCACGTCGTCTTGCCTCCGTCACAGCGAGGCCGCACGTGATCCAGGTTCAGCTCCGAGCGAGGCAGGGTGCGCCCGCAGTACTGGCAGGTGTCGTGATCGCGCGCGTAGATGTTGAGACGTGAGAAGCGCACCCGGCCCTTGGGGAGGTACTCGTAGACAGAGAGCACCAGCACGCGGGGCACGCGGATGGAGCGGTTCACCGTGGTGATGCAGTCGGTGGTGGCGCTCAGCGCGGCCCAGTCGGCGAACTCGTAGAGCCGGTACTGGTCGTCAATGGCCTTGGCCACGCCCTGGTACAGCAAGGAGAAGGCGCGCTTGACGGAAGTGACGTGGACAGGCTGGTAGTTCCGGTTCAGAACCAGGACGGCACTTTCGATCATGGGCGGCTTCCCTGTCTGGTGGTGCCGACAGCCTCGGCAACCAGTCCGAGTTCCTCCTCTGCGAGGCAGCGGACATCGAGGACGACCTCTCCGTCCGCGATCCTTCCAATAACCGGAGCCTCGGCGCCGCGCAGGCGGTCCAGGAATACATCCGGCCCCTCAACCTTGAGGATGCACGCAAAGGAAGACAACCGGGCCAGCGGCATCGCTCCCCCGCCTACCTGCCCCGACACTGCCGCAACACGCGCCGCCACGCCCCGAGCGGCCAGCAAAGTCTGGAGCCGCTCCGCACGGGCGCGCAGCTCCTCTGGCTGCTGGGAGAGCAGGCGCCAGGCAGGCACCGCCTCGGGACGGCCGTCCCGGTAGAGCTCGAGGGTGGCCTCCAGCGCGGCCACCGTCATCTTGTCCACGCGCAGCGCCCGGGTGAGCGGGTGGGACTTGATGCGCGCCAGCAGCGGCTTGCGCCCGACAATGATGCCGGCCTGAGGGCCTCCGAGCAGCTTGTCGCCGGAGAAGGCCACCACATCGGCGCCCTCCTCCACGGACATGCGCACGGTGGGCTCGGCGGTGAGCCCCTCGCCGCGCAGCGGCACCAGCGCGCCGGCGCCCAGATCCTGGAACACGGGCACCCCGCGGGCACGGCCCACGGCGGCCAGCTCCGCCACGCTCGCCCCTTCGGTGAAGCCCACGACCGCGAAGTTGGAGCGGTGCACCTTCACCAGAAGGCCCGTGTCGGGCGTGAGGGCGGCCTCGTAATCCGCGCGGCGGGTGCGGTTGGTGGTCCCCACCTCCACGAGCCGGCAGCCGGACTGGCGCATCACGTCCGGCACGCGGAAGCCGCCGCCGATCTCCACCAGCTCGCCGCGCGAGACGATGCACTCCTTGCCCGAGCCCAGCGCCGCGAGCACCAGCAACACCGCGCCCGCGCAGTTGTTGACGACGATGGCGTCCTCGGCGCCCGTCAGCTCCGTGATCAGGCCGATGACGGGGGCGTAGCGGCTGCCGCGCTCGCCCTCGTCGAGATCGTACTCGAGGTTGGAGTACCCCTTGGCCACCGCGGCGACGCGGGCCACTGCCTCTGGAGCGAGCGGCGCGCGGCCCAGGTTGGTGTGCAGCACCACGCCGGTGGCGTTAAGCACCGGACGCAGGTTCGGGGTGGAGAACGTTTGGAGGGCCGCGTCGACGTCCGCGTCCTCGAAAGTGGGCCCGCCACTCAGCAGCCGGGTCCGGGCGCGCTCCACGGCCAGACGCAGGGCCGCCACGGCGCGAGCGCGCGGCAAGCCAGCCAGGCGCGGCTCCAACGACGGCCGGCGCAGCAACTGCTCGATGGACGGCAGAGCGCGAAGGAGCGCGTTCTTACCGCCGTCCCCGCTATGGGGCGGTGCGTCCACGGGCCCGAGTCTAGAAGACCTGGGCCACGCGCGCTAGCGAGCCCCCGGTACTAGGCCCGCGGACTTCACCGCAGAGGCCTTGGCCGGACGGCCATAGAGGAGCTGGTAGGTGTTGTAGGAGCGCAGCACGCGCTTGATGTAGCCGCGCGTCTCCGCGATCGGCACCTCTTCCACCCACGCATCCAGCGGCATGCCCCTGCGCTCGGAGCGCCAGCGGTTCACCGCTCCGGCGCCGGCGTTGTAGCTGCCCACCGCGAACGGCGCGTTGCCGCCGAACTTCTTCACCAGCTCGCCCAGGTGGTGCGCGCCGATGCGGATGTTCATGTCCGGATCCAGCAGGGACTCCACGCGGAAGCGCTTGATCTTCAACTGTTGCGCGACCGCCTTCGCCGTGGTGGGCATCAGCTGGGTGAGCCCCAGCGCTCCCGCCCACGACAGGGCCTTGGGGTCCAGCGCGCTCTCCTCGCGCATTAGCGCCTGCAGGAGATCCGGCTCCACCCCGGCCTCCTTCGTGTGCTTCTCGATCAGCTCGCGGTACGCATTCGGATAGGCGATCTCCCAGACCGGCCGCGTCTCCGGAGTGATGCGGCCGCTGAGATCCCTGCGCAGGGACACGCGCGCCACGGCGTGCGCCGCGCGCTGGTCCCCCGCCATCGAGAGCAGATGAACGATGAGCCGCACGGGCTCGGTGGGCAGGCCGTTGCGGTTGACGGCGAGCAGCTCGGAGGACACGGCCTCGGGGAAGCCCAGGCGCAGCAGCTCCACGGCCGCCAGGAAGTGCGGATCCTTCTCCATGGCGGGACCGGTGTGCAGAGGCCACGGGCTGGCACGCTCCGCGGTGAACACCAGCTGCGGACCGATGCTCTCCAAGCGCTCCTTGTCCATCTCGCCCAGCTGCGCACGGGCCATCAGCCCGTAGTACGTGGCCGGGTGCTCCAGCGCGAGCCGCTCGAAGAGGGCCACGGCGTCCTTGCTGTTGCCGCGCTCCAGGAATGTCCGCGCCCGCCAGTACTGGGCCCGCTCCACGTCGTACGTCTCGTCCGCGTCAGCGAAGCGCTTCTCGATGCGCTCCAGGATGGGCAGCCCGCCGTCCGGCACCTTCGAGGTGCGTGCAATCCAGTACGCCTTGAAGAGCGCCTCGCCCAGGAAGTCGCCCTGCGGATAGTTCTTCTCCAGCTCCTGGAGCCGCTCCAGGGCCTGCCCCGGCCGATCCGTCTTCACGTACAGGTCAGCGGCGTAGAACAGCGCGTCGTCCGCGAAGGAGTGGCCGGGGAACTCGCGCGCGAGCCGCTCGTACGTCTCCGGGCCACGCTTCTGGTCCACGATGGAGCGCGAGGAGCCCAGCACGTACATGGCGCGCGGCAGCAGATCCGCATCCTGGCACTTGTCCACCACCGGCGTGAGCACGGAGATGGCCTTCGTGTGGTTGCGCTCCTTGCGCTGGCCCTTGCCGTAGGCGAAGTGCGCGCGGCAGGCGAGCGGATCCGGCAGCGCCAGCGCAGTCAGCAGCGGCTCCAGCACCGTGAGGCCCTGCTTGTTGCGGTGCAGCTCGATGAGCTGCTCGGCGCGCGCCACCTGGGCGTCCACCGGGGGCTTGATGCCCTTGAGCCGACGATCGGCCTGCTTGGTCAGCGGCGAGAGCGGGTACAGGGACCACAGCCGCCACAGCGCCTCCTGCTCGCGCTTGCGATCCTTCTTCTCCACCGCGATGTCGGCGATGGCCATGAGCGCCTCGGCACCCACGTTGCGGCCGAACAGCGGCGCGGGCCGATCCGCCAGCGGCGTGAGCGCGGCCATGGCCCCGTCGTAGTCCTTCTTCTTGCGCAGCACGCGCCCGAGCGCCAGCCGCGCATCCACGTACAGCTTCGAGTCCTGCGACACCTGGTCGAGCAGCTTCGCCGCCTCGTCGAAGCGGCTCAGATCCTCGAGCGCCATGCCCGCGTGCGTGAGGCAGCGATCCCGCAGCGCCGGGTAGTCCTCCGCCAGGGAGGCCATCTCGCTGGCCGCGCGGACATCATCTCCCGCGCGCACCGCGCTCAGCGCCCGCAGGTAACGCACCGGCGCCGAGTTGCCCTCGTCCTGCAGCAGCTCCCGGGCCTTCAGGTAGAAGCCCTTGTCGAAGGCGGCCTTGGCCTCCTTCTTCTTGCCCGCGGCGAAGTACGGCGTCAGCTCGTCCAGCCCGTAGGCCTTGCCGCGCGGAACCTCTGCCTTGGCCTCCTCCTTCTTGGCGGGAGGCGCCATCACCACGGGCAGCGGGAACGCGGGGTTGAAGATCTCCACGTAGCCGGGGGGCAGCGGTGCCGTCTCCGTGTCCGGGAGGGGACGCAGCTGCGCCTCGGGCGGCGCGCCGTCAGTGCGCGGCTGCGGAGCCGTGGCCGGGGCATCGGCCACCGGCTGGGCCGAGGCCAGCTGCGCGAAAGAAACGAGGGCAATCAGCGAAAGGGCGGATTTCATGGGGGCGGACACTGAGCCCTGGTGGATGTGCTCGGGCACGCCCGAGGACAACTGGGACCACTCAAAAAATTTCCGGACGTGGACACAGGTTAGACTGTTCTCCCGAACATGGACATCCGCACTCAGAGCGCCCTGCTTGCATCCCTCGTCGGCCTGGCGCTCGGGCTCGCCATGCTCTTGCGGCCGGGCCGCCCTCGGGTGGTGACACTGTATTCCGTCTTCGCCCTCACGGTGGCGGGGTACTACCTGGCGCTGTTCTTCGCGGGCATCTTCCCCGAGCCCGGCTGGGTGTCCAGAACGGCGGTGGGCGCCACCATCCTGTTCGCCTCGCTTGTCCCCCTGTCAGCCGTCTCTTTCTTCCTGGAGTTCCTGGGCGTCAGCAAAGAGGCCCATATGCAGGGCCGGCGGCTCGCCCTGCTCTCAGGCGTGTTCGGGCTGGCGGTGGCGGTGACGCCGCTGGCGCAGCAGAACTGGGCGCGCGTGGCGGTGAGCGTCTGGGTGCTCGGTACCCTGCTGACTTCGGTGAGCTTGCTGCTCAACCAGGTGCGCAGCCAGCAATCGCGCATCGAGCGGCTGCGGCTGATGTACCTGGCCCTGGGCGCAGGCGTCACCATCGTCCTCGCGGCCGTGGACCTCGTGGGCCGGCGCTACGACATTCCCCTGCCGCCGCTGGGGCCCATCTTCTCCACGATGTACCTGTTCTTCCTCTCCCAGACGCTGCTGCGGCTGCGGCTGATGGACCTGCACGAGCTGCTGGGGAAGATCGCCTCGCAGACGGTGCTGGCCTTCATCCTGGCCGCCGTCTTCACGGTGTTGACCGTGTGGGTGAAGGAGAACGCGAGCCTCTTCGTCTTCAACACGGTGGTGGCCGCCTTCGTCACCATCATCCTGATGGAGCCCCTGCGCGTGAAGGTGGACGAGCAGGTGGTGGCCATCTTCTTCCGCGAGCGCTTCGAGTTGCTGCGAGTGCTCGGGAACCTCCGGGCGCGCATGGCCACGGTGATCGACATCTCCGAGGTGACGCGGATGGTGCTGGACGCGCTCCACGAGACGGGCCGCGTCACCCATACCTCCGTGTACATGATGGCGGAGGATCGTCCGGGCTACCGGCTGCTGGACTCACGCGGCCCTCCGCCCGAGGGCTTCCTGGACACGGCGGCGGCGCGCGGCCTGCTGCTGGCGGCGGCCTCGGGGCAGAAGGCGGTGCTGCTGGAGAACGTGGACACGCGGCTGGCGGCGCTGCGAATGCACGCGGCCGAGGGCAAGCGCTTCCGGGACGAGCTCAAGCGCCTGCAGGACACGCGCGCCGCGCTGCTGCAGATGAAGTCCGGCATCTCCGTGCCGCTGGTGGGCAACGATCGGGTGATCGGCTTCCTGAACCTGTGGGACGAGCGCGTGCCGGAGGCCTACGCCTCGGACGAGATCGCCCTCATCCTCACGGTGGCCGAGCGCCTGGCAACGGTGCTGGAGAACTCCAAGCTGTATGAAAAGATCCGCGAGCGCGACCGCCTGGCGGCCCTGGGCGAGATGGCGGCGGGCCTGGCGCACGAGATCCGCAACCCCCTGGGGGCGATCAAGGGCGCGGCGCAGTGCCTGGATCCGAAGCGGCTCCCGGGCGAGGACGGCGAGTTCCTGGGCGTCATCGTCGAAGAGGTCAACCGCCTCAATGGCGTGGTGACGGCGTTCCTGGACTACGCTCGGCCGCTGAAGCAAAACTTTGGCCAGACGGACCTCAATGAGGTGGTGACCCGCACCATGCGCCTCATCCAGAACGATGTGCCCAAGCAGATCGAGCTGGCCGTCCAGTTGGACCTCACGGCGCCGCGCGTGGACGGAGATGCAGAGCAGCTCAAGCAGGTGCTCATCAACCTGGTCCAGAACGCGGTGCAGGCCATTGGGACTCCGGGCGGGCGCATCACCGTGGGCACCGTGAAGCAGGACCGCTTCGGAGACTTCCGCGGCGGCACCGTCAACGAGTTCGTCGAGGTTCACGTCTCGGACACCGGGCCAGGGATTCCGTTGGACCAGCAACAGCACATCTTCGTGCCCTTCTTCACCACGAAGGAAAAGGGTACAGGGTTGGGGCTGGCCATCTGCCAGCGCATCGTCAAGAATCACGGGGGGAGCATCGCCGTGCACAGCAAACCCGGCGAGGGGTGCACCTTCGTCATCCGCCTGCCCGCTCTCCCGGCGGAAGTACCGGGGGTAGAAACCGGCCCCACGGATGGTACGCCCTTCCCCTCGACTCGGCCGGCCCTGCCCCCTTCGCCACCTTCCCCTGAGGCCAGTCCCCGGCGTGAAAAGAAACGCAAGGCCGGGTGATACATGTTGGTTACACTGTTACATGGTAGGTCGTAGGCGAGGACCCCACCCATGGGGTAGATTCCTCCCCCGAAAAGAGTTCCGGAGAACCGCATGAGCAAGCCCATCCAAGTCCTCCTCACCGACGATTCCCCCACCATGCTCCAGGTCCTCACCCGGCTGCTGTCGGCACAGCCCGACGTGACCGTGGTGGGGACTGCGCGCGACGGCGAGGAGGCCGTGGCCCTGGCGCGCTCCCTCAAGCCGGACGTCATCACCCTGGACGTGCAGATGCCGGGCATGGATGGCCTGGGCGCCACCGAGCGCATCATGGCCGAGACGCCCTGCCGCATCCTCATGGTGTCCGGCGCCCCGGACACGGATCTGTCCTTCCGCGCGCTCCAGGCCGGAGCGCTGGAGGTGATCGCCAAGCCGCAGGGCTCTCCCGAGGATGTGGCGCGCTTTGGTGTACGCCTGCTGTCGGCCATCCGGTTGCTGGCGGAGGTGCCGCTGGTGACCAAGCGCCGTGAGGGCCACGCCAACCCGCCGCCGCTGCCCGCGGGCCGGCGCATCGGTGGCTTTGGGCTGTTCTCGTCCATCGGCGGGCCCACGGCGCTGGCCTCGCTGCTGTGGCTGCTGCCGCGCAGCCTGCCCTACCCCGTCTTCATCGCTCAGCACATCACCCCGGGCTTCACCGTGGGCCTGCACCGCTGGCTGTCCTCGCTGTCTCCGCTGCCGGTGGAGATTGCTCGCGCCTCGGAGCAGCCTCGGCCGGGCACCGTGTACCTGGCCCCGGATGGCCACCACCTGCGCGTGGGGCTCCAGGGCGAGATCGTCATCGAGAAGGCCTCGGGCACCACGTTCCCCTCGGGGGATCTGCTGCTGGCGTCCCTGTCCCGAGCCTATGGCCAGCACGCCGCGGGCGCGGTGCTCAGCGGCATGGGCGAGGAGGGCGCGGTGGGCCTGATGGCCATCAAGCGCGCGGGCGGGCTCACCTTCGCCCAGGATCCGGAGACGTGCCTGGTGCCGTCGATGCCGGAGGCCGCGCTGCGCAACAAGTCCACGGAGACGAAGGTGTCCCCAGAGGCGCTGGCCACCATCATCCGCCAGCTGGAGGGAATGTCGTCCTCGGGCGCTTGACGGGCTTCGGGGCTCACCTGTGCATGGCGTGAATCCGGTTTCTGGGGCAGTCTCGCCCCTGCCTCCGAGGTGCACACATGAGCTCCACCATCCGGGTCCTCATCGCTGACGACTCGCCCACCATGTTGAAGATGTACGCGGCGCTGCTGTCGTCAGCGGCCGACATCCAAGTGGTGGGCACGGCGAAGGATGGGGCCGAGGCCCTGGAGCTGGCACGCACGCTGCAGCCGGACGTCATCACCCTGGACGTGCGGATGCCGCGGATGGATGGCATCGAGGCCAGCTCGCGCATCATGACCGAGGCCCCCAGCCGCATCCTCGTCATCTCGGGGGCGGTGGATGCGGAGATGTCCTTCAAGGCGCTGCAGGCCGGGGCGCTGGAGGTCATGCCCAAGCCGCGCCCCAACCTGGAAGGGCTGGCCAACTTCGGGGTGAAGCTGATCCACATCATCCGGACCATGGCCGAGCTGCCGGTGAGCCAGCGGCAGGTGGCGCTGGCCCCCGCGCAGGCTCCGAGCCCGGTGGCCCCCGCGCCCCAGGGCGGGCGGGTGACAGGGTTTGGGCTGGTGGCCTCCACGGGAGGACCTCCGGCGCTCTGCCACCTGCTGTCGCTGCTGCCTCCGCAGCTGCCGTATCCGATCTTCATTGCCCAGCACGTGTCGGTGGGCTTCACCGCGGGCCTGTGCCAGTGGCTGGGCGCGGCGTCCTCGCTGCAGCTCGAGGTGGCGCAGACGGGCGTGCGGCCTCAGCCCGGCTACGTGTACCTGCCGCCGGACGGGCACCAATTCGAAGTCACACTCGCGGGGGATCTGCAGGTCGAGCCGATCCCCGTTGGCAAGGCCTCACTCGGAGACACGCTGTTGTCCTCGCTGGCGTTGGCCTATGGGGACCGGGCGGCGGGGGCAGTGCTCACGGGCATGGGCTCGGATGGGGCGGCAGGGCTGCTGGCCATCCGCAAGGCGGGCGGGAGGACCTTCGCGCAGAGCCCCGAGAGCTGTGTCGTCCCGGGAATGCCCGAGGCCGCGCTGCGCAGCGGCGCCACGGATCAGATGCTGTCGCTCGAAGCCCTGGCCGCGGCCATGCGCTCGTTCACGGGCGCGGCGCCCGTGACTCCGGCGGTTCGGAACTGAAACACGGCGGCAGGTGCCCTCGCTCAAGTGGTGGTCGGTTCACACTTCGCCACGGAAGTCACGACGGCCAGACCCTGATCATCGTTCTACTTGGGTAGGGGGGACGCCCATGTGGATCCAGGCTATTCATTCACCCTCCGCAGCGCTCTCGACGGCCCTCCGAGGTGCTCATGAATAGGCCAGTCCAGGTTCTCATCGCGGACGACTCGCCCACGATCCTGCGGATGTTCACCGGACTGCTGGCGGCGGCCCCGGACATCCGAGTGGTGGGCACCGCGAACGATGGGAAGGAAGCCGTGGCGATGGCGCAGGCGCTCCGCCCAGACGTCGTCACGCTGGATGTCCGGATGCCGCGGATGGATGGCATCAACGCCACCGAGCGCATCATGGCCGAGTCGCCCAGCCGCATCCTCGTCATCTCCGGGGCGGTGGACGCGGAGCTGTCCTTCAAGGCGCTGCAGGCCGGAGCCCTGGAGGTGATGCCCAAGCCCACGCCGGGCCGGGAGGGCCTGACGAGCTTCGGCCAGCAGTTGATCCACACGATCCGGACCATGGCGGAGGTTCCCTTGGGGAGCCGCAAGCCGCGGCTGAGCCACCCCACACCGCCGCCGGTGCTGCGCAGCGGGCGGGTGCACGGCTTTGGGCTGGTGGCCTCCACGGGAGGGCCTCCGGCGCTGGCGATGTTGCTGTCCCTGCTGCCGCCGAGCCTCCCCTACCCGCTCTTCATCGCCCAGCACGTGTCGGTGGGCTTCACCTCGGGGCTGCGCCAGTGGCTGAGCGCGGCTTCGGCGCTGGAGCTGCAAGTGGCGCGCACGGGCACGAAGCCCGAGGCGGGCCACGTCTACCTGCCACCGGACGGGCACCAGCTGCAGGTGCTCCCGACGGGGGAGCTGCAGGTGGAGCTGATCCACGGGCGGCAGTTGGCGATGGGAGACGCACTGCTGACCTCGCTGGCGCGGGCGCATGGCAACCGGGCGGCGGGGGCGGTGCTGACGGGCACGGGCTCGGATGGAGCGGCGGGGCTGCTGGCCATCCGCCGGGCGGGCGGGCTCACGTTCGTGCAGCCCCCGGAGAGCTGCGTCGCCCCTCACATGCCCCAGGCGGCGCTGCGCCTGGGCGCCGCGGAGTCCACGGTCACGGTGGAAGCCCTGGCCTCGGCGATGCGAGCGCTCTCGGGGGCGATACCTCCTACGCTGCCCGTGCATCGAAGCTGAAAGGAGCAGGCGGCCGCAGAGTCGTACCCCGAAAGTAGTACAGCCCATCTTCATGGCTTGCTGCATTCCTATGTCAATCACCTGACAGAGGAATGCCCATGCAATCCCAGAAGCCTCAAGCTCCGCAGGCCGCCCCGAAACCCGGGACGCCGTCGCGCAAAGTGCTCGTGGATGGCAACACCGTCGAGCTCGCCAAGAAGCTAGGGCTCTCCGTCGAGGAGTACCTCGATCGCGTGGTGCGCTTCTTCCTCCACCCGCCGCAGGAACCGGCGCTGTCGGTGGTGGCGGCGCCGGAGCCTCAGCCCCCGGTGCGCCGGGAGCCGCCAGAGCCCCGGGCGGCGGCGGAGTCCCCTCCCCTGCGGAGCGCCTCTCATCGCAAAACGGGTTGAGGGCGCTCTCAGCTCCAGAGCTTGGAGCGCAGGAAGAGGACCAGGGCGATGCCTGCGGCCGCTCCTGCGATCTGCACGGCGTTGGAGGCCACCATCCATCTCTCGCCCGGCCGCGGCTTGCCGGCGGCGTTGAGCGTAACGGTCGCGAGGGCTGACACGCCGACGTGGATGCATTCGAGCACGGTGAGGGCCACCGACCCCCAGAAGCCGATCCTCGCGCCGAGGGCCCAGACTCCCGAGAACCACGGGAGGAAGAGCACGCTGATGCCGATGATGGCCACGAAGCTGGCGGAGTGTTGAACGACGCCGGCGAACGTCTGGCGGGGGGTGAGCTCGGCAGGCTGGGTGGCGGAGTCCGTGGACATGTCGGCCCCAGCCTACCAGCCCTGCGAGGCGCCTTCACCGGAGTGAAGGACCGACGGAGTCCTCCTCCTGCCTCAACCCAACAGAGTGGGTTTATGTCATAAGACCCATGCGGTAGGTTTCCTTCCGGCGCTCTGCCTTGGCTGGAGGAGTTCTCTTGAGTGATGACGTGGTGGGCCTCGTGAAGTCCCAGGTGCTGGCGGCGGGTTCGACCCTGGGCCCGTGGCTCCTCCTGCAGCGCGTCGACTCCGGGAGCTATGGCGTGGTGTTCCGGGCCCGGCGAGCCGATGATCCCTCGGCTCCTCCCGTGGCCCTGAAGGTGGCCAAACAGGCAGACGACCCGCGCTTCGAGCGAGAGGCGCACATCCTCCAGCTGATTCAGCACCCCAGTGTTCCGCGCTTCTACGAGCTCGGGAGCTGGACCTCACCGGATGGCCATAGCTACCCGTTTATCGTGATGGAGTGGGTGGATGGCACCACCCTCTACGAGTGGTTCCGCCAGAAGCCGCGCTCCAACCGGGAGGTGCTGCGGGTGCTGGCGCCGGTGGCCCGCGCCCTGGAGGCCCTGCATGCCCGAGGGGTGATCCACCGGGATGTCAAAGGCGACAACATCCGCGTCACCCCAGAGGGGCGGGCGGTGCTGCTTGACTTCGGCGCAGCGTGGTTCCCGGAGGCTCGGGCCCTCACCGACACCCTCGTGCCGCCGGGCACCACGCCCTACCGCGCGCCTGAACTGCTGCGCTTCATGTGGAAGTACCGCAAGGATCTCGAGGCCCGGTGGGAAGCGCGCCCTTCAGATGACCTGTATGCCTTGGGGGTGACGGCGTACCGGCTGGTGACCGGAAGCTATCCTCCTCCTGTCTCCGAGACTCGCGCCGAGGAGCCACGCAAGCTGCTGCGCCCCAGCGAGTTCGCGGCAGTCGCGCCGGAGTTGGAGGGCACCATTCTCCGCCTGCTGGCGGAGGATCCGCGGGACCGCGGCACCACTGCGCAGATCGTCCGGGCGCTGGAACGGGCCGCAAACCAAACAGACCGGCGGGTGGATGCCCTCATTGTCCAGACTTCGGCAGCCGTCCCCACGGAGCACGAGGTTCCTCGCAAGCTCACGCCTTCGAATCACTCCAGAAAGAGGGGCAGTGCACGGCCCTCGACGGAGCGCGAACGCCCTGCCCTCCGCAACACCTTTCCGCTCTGGCTCTCATGGGCCACTGCGAGCGTGGCAGGCGGGCTCTTGGTGTTCGCAGTGACGGAGTTCCGGCATGGCGGAAACTCACCGGAGCCTGTGCCTCTTCCCATTACGGAGGAGCATCACGTGCCGCCGATGGATGCACCGGACGCGGGCGTGGGGGAGGAGGCCCTCTTGTCGGTGGTGCAAGCGCCTCCAGTGCTTTCTGCGACTTCCGTGGTGGGGCTTCCGATGCCCAAAGCTCCGCAGCCGGGGCAGAAGAAGCCGCCCTGCGATACTGACTATGAACTCGAGGCCCTGGGGGCCTGCTGGTTCATCTCGAAGAAGGACCCGCCCTGCGGTGCGGGTGCTTACGAGTACGACGGCAAGTGCATCCGCGCGACGTTCGATGCGCCACGTTCACCCACGTCCGGAGAACCCTGACCTCGTTCCCGCACCGCCCCTCTTCGATAAAAGAACGTGGAATGAGCTTCCGAACTTGCAGCCCACTCCGCCAAGCCATTGCCGTTGCCGTCGTCGTCGCTGGGTGCGCCACCTCTCAAGAGGCGCCTGAGACCTACGCTTGGGCGCCTGTGCGCCCACCCGCCGTGCCCGGCACGGGCCTGCCCACCCCCGGGCAGCCAGGGCAGGTTCGCCCCCAGCCCCTGCCACCGAGCCCGCACAAACGCGTGTTGCCGCCCACCCGGGAGCCGGGACTTTGGGCCGGAGACGCGCCTCGGGCCTCGCAGGAACCGGAGGCGAACGCCACACCAAAGAGGTCCAGTGCGAACAGGAGGGACCCGCCTGCCCCGGTGACGGCGGAGCGCCGCCGCCCAGAGTGCGAGCCCATCCCAGTGCCGCACGCGGGCGAAGATGACCCGCATAACCAGTGCGCCGATCAGTTCCCGCCGAACCGCTACCCCGGCAATGACGTACTCGTTGACGGCAAGCGCTTTGATGCGCTGCAAGTCGGCGTGCGTGTGCTGTGGGAGATCAAGACCCATCGATTTGACACGTACAACGCCTTCATCCGGCGGCAGACGATTCTGGAGCAAGTGCCGTTGTTGCAGGAAGAGCGAGACAAAGCGGAGGCATGTGGCTATGGCTTTGTCGTTGGGGTGAGCACCCAAGAGCACAAGAACGCGTTGCTCGAGCGGGATTTCACCCTCAACATTGTCGTCACGGGGTGCAAGCGATGACCCAGCAGAGAACCCTGATCCTCATCGTCTACGCGCCTGCGCTTGTGGGCGACGACGGTCGCACGCTCGCAGTCGTCCACGGAATCGAACGGGCGCTCCCCGGTGTGCGCTTGGAATGGGAGCTGTCAAAGGCGGGGCGACCCATCGCGTTGCCGCAACGCGATGGGTGGCTCGCTGAGGCGAGCGCGCGCGGGAAGCTCCCTCTGCTGTGCAACGGCGACGAGAGCTACCCCGTGACGGTGACGGGGTGGGGAAGACCTGCGCGCCTCAGCGCGGGCGGCCAGTCCCAATTTGAAGTCCACGCAGAGCTGCCGCTGGATGCGGCCAGCATCGCAGCGGCGGCGGATGTGCTGGAAGGCGTGGCGGAAGGCGCACGCGCGTTCTGGGGGCGCATGTTGCCGGACGGCGTGGCGCCGGAGATGGCGAAACAAATTCGCCACTCGATGGATCAGCCGCATGTCCCGCCCCGGAGGCTCCCAGCGCTCAACCTCCCCCAGCACATTCGCTTGCCAGCGATTCCTCATCACCTCGGGTGGCTGAACTACTGGTCGGCAGCCGCTGCACAAGCCATCGGGTTCCCCGACCCTGCCCGCGATGCGGATTTGCTCTCTCGGGCGCGGCGCACTGCAACGGGCGGGTGGGTCGTTCGGCTTACGGAGACGCCGCTCGACCTCGACAACCCCGCGCACCTGGAGGCGCTCTTGCGCGCGTATGAGCGCTTCCCGGAGATTGGCGGGCGCGTGACTCCGGGCTGAGTGAGGCTGCTATCCGGGGACTTGTGAGCCTGTCCGTCACGCACCGCGGACATGAATGGAGATGATGCCCTCGGCCTGCTCCAGCCCCTCGACCAGCTTGTCCGGTGTGACCGAGGCCGGAATCTGCGCGTCCAGAGTCACCGTGGTGTGCCGCTCCCCCGAGAAATGGCGCTCGTACTCGATGTCCAACACGCGCACATCGAGGCCCTGAAGTAGCGCCGTGACTTGATGGATCCCCGTCCCTGGCGAGACCACCAGGGCAAGCCGACGCCGCACCAGGGCATCGTCCTTGTCCTCGAAGCGGCGAAGGAACGTGAGCGCGATCAGCCCCAGCACCGTCACGAAGCTGGCCTCCCAGTACATCCCCGAGCCCGCCGACAGCCCGATCGCCGTCACCAGCCACAATCCCGCAGCCGTGGTCAGCCCCTGCACCGTCGCCCCCGTGCGCAGGATGGCACCTCCCGCCAGGAAGCCGATGCCCGACACCACCGAGGCCGCGATGCGGGACGCGTCAACCTCCACCCCGCCTCCAGGCTCGAAGCCCTGGAAATAAGCGAACTGGGAGGAGACGACCATGAAGGTCGCCGAGGTCATCGACACGAGCAGGTGCGTGCGCAGCCCTACCGGCCGCCGATGCCGGTCCCGCTCATACCCGATGGCGCCTCCCAGGAGCGCACCCGCCGCGATCCGTCCCAACATCTCGAAGTGCGAGAGCATCCGCTTGCTATCGCACCGATTGGCGGCTCGCTCAATGGGGCCACCCCCGTTCGCGGACTGCGTGTACGCCTCTATACGCCGCGCAGCCGCTCCACCCCCAGCTCCCTCAGCAACTGCTTCACGCGCACCCGGACTTCCTCCACCACCTGATGAGACCGCGCCGACTCAAGCCCCGCCAACGCCGGGAGCTCCCAATGGACATGGACGACGTCAACCAGCGCCTGCCAGTCGCGCGCAGAGCCCAGCGTGATGAACAGATCGGCATCGTCCAGCGCCTCTGGGAGCGGAACGACGGCATGCCGTTCCAGGAGTTCACCGGTGATCTCCGTGAGCGTGGCTCTCGGTGGGTTGGGCCAGGAGAAGACGGGCATGCCGATCACCGAGGCGGTCGCCAGGGTGTTCACCAGGTACGTGATGCCCACCATGCCGCCCGAGAGCCGCTCCCCCACGAGGCGGGACCCCACGATCGTCGCCAGCAGCAGCGCCGTCCCAATGAACTCGACGGCCATCCGCTTGGAGACAGAGACGGGGACGGCTGCGGGAGGAAGGCTCATGGGCGCGGGCCTGTCAGCACTTCATCCCAGGGACGCGGAGGCCGCGGCCAGCTTCTCCTGCGCCACCTCCCACTCCATATAGAGCGTCTCCAGCGCCTCCTTGCCCGCCCGGTGGGTGTCCATCAGCGGCTTGGCCCGCGCGAAGTCGTTGTAGAGCGCCGGATCCGCCAGCTGCGCCTCGCGCTCCTTCTGCTCCGCCTCCAGCTTCGAGATCCGCTCCTCGATCCGGGCGATCTCCTTCTTGATCGGCCCCTCCACCACGCTCCGGCGCTGGCGCGCCTCCGCCTCCATCCGCTTGCGGTCCTTCTCCGTCAGCGCCACCGGAGCCGCCTTCTCCGTCCCCTTCCCCTTCTCCCCGGCCTCCGCCGCAGCCTCCGCCGCCAGCCGCACCTGCTCCTGGTGGTACAGGTACTCGTCCAGGTTCCCCGTGTGCGGCACCACCTTCCCCTCCACCACGTCCCACACCTGGCTCGCCAGCCGGTTCACGAACGCCCGGTTGTGCGACACGAACACCAGCGTCCCCCCGTACTTCGACAGCGCATCGATCAGCATCTCCGTCGAGTCCAGGTCCAGGTGGTTCGTCGGCTCGTCCATCAGCAGGAAGTTCGACGGCCGCAGCAACAGCTTCGCCAGCGCCACGCGCGCCCGCTCGCCTCCGGACAGCACGCCAATCGGCTTGTCCACGTCATCGCCCGAGAACAGGAACGCTCCCAGGACCCCGCGCACGAAGCTCTCCGGCTTGTCCGCCGCCAGCGGCCGCACCTCTTCAATGATGGTGTTCCGCTTGTCCAGCGTGTCCGCGTGGTGCTGCGCGTAGTACCCCATCACCACGTTGTGTCCCAGCTTCACCTGGCCCCCGTCCGGCACCAGCTCCCCCGCCATGATCTTCAGCAGCGTCGTCTTACCGGCGCCGTTCGCGCCAATCACCGCGATCCGCTGCCCCCGCTCCACCCGCGCGTCCAGCCCCGAGTACACCACGTGGCTGCCGTAGCTCTTCTGGATCCCCTCCAGCATCGCCACGTCCCGCCCCGAGCGCTCCACCTCCGGGAACCGGAAGTGCACCGTGTCGCGCTCCTCCAGCAGGTGCACCTCCTCCAGCTTCGCCAGCATCTTCGCGCGGCTCTGCGCCTGCGTGGCCTTGCTCGCCTTCGCGCCGAACCGATCGATGAACGCCTGCAGCTCCGCCCGCCGAGCCTCCACCTTCGCCGCCCGAGCCCGCAGCAGCTCCATCTCCTCGGCCCGCTGGCGCTTGTAGGCGTCGTAGTTGCCCACGTACGTGCGCAGGCCCTCGATCTCCAGCGCCAGCACCCTCCCCACCTGCCGATTCAGGAAGTCCCGATCGTGCGAAATGAGGATCAGCGCCTTGTTCGACCGCTTCAGGAAGCCGTCGAACCACGTCAGCGTGGGCACATCCAGGTGGTTGGTGGGCTCGTCCAGCAGCAGCAGGTCCGGATCCTGGAGCAGCAACCCCGCCAGCGCCGCGCGCATCCGCCACCCGCCCGACAGCGCCCCCGTGGGCTTGGCCAAGTCCGCGTCCCGGAAGCCCAGGCCCTTGAGGATCCGCTCGGCGTGGTGCCGGCCGTAGTGGTCCTCGAAGTGATCCAGCTCCGCGTGCAGGTCCGCCAGTTCCTGGGACAGCTCCAGCTGGGTCTCCTCGTCCGGGGCCTCAGCGAGCGCCTTCTCGGTGCTCTTCAGCCGGGCCTCCAGCGAGTCGCGGCCCGGCACGGTGCTCAGCACCGCCTCCACCACCGTCCCGGAGGGAAGCCCCGCCAGTTCCTGCGGCAGGTAGCCGATGCGCGTCCCTCGGGCGAACGTCAGCGTTCCCGAGTCCGCGTGCTGCGCGCCCGCGATGATCTTCATCAACGAGCTCTTGCCCGTCCCGTTCGCTCCCACCAGGCCTACCCGATCCCGGGGGCCGATCGTGAAGCTGGCGTCGTCGAAGAGGACCTTCTTCCCGTAGGAGAGGCAGACATCCTGGGCGATGAGGAGGCTCATGGCGGCTGGGGGATGTAACAGCCCGGAGCGCCGCCGGGAACAGGATGATTGCCTGCTTGCCCCCCAACCGCCGCTCTACCCCCTTGGGACCCTAGCCACGGCTTGCCTATACTCCGCGGCCAATGGCCTCCCCTTGTCCCCACTGTGGTAGCACCGAAGGACCCGATCATCTCTGTGCTGGCGCCAGCCTGGCCTTGGTGGGGACGGTCCTCGACGGCCGCTACAAAATCGAGAGCGTGCTGGGCCAAGGCGGCATGGGCATGGTCTTCCGGGCCACGCAGACCTCCGTCGGGCGTCCCGTCGCCGTCAAGACGCTGAACCCGGCCCTGGCCGCCGCCCCCACCTTCTTCGAGCGCTTCCGCCGCGAGGCCGAGGTCGCCAGCCGCCTGCACCACCCGAACGTCATCACCATCTATGACTTCGGCCGCGCCCCGGACAAAACCTGCTACTACGTGATGGAGCTCCTCGAGGGCGAGAGCCTCAAGGAGATCGTCAAGCGCGACGGGCCCATGTCCCTGCGCCGCGCGGTGAACATCCTGGAGCAGGCCGCCCGAGGCCTCGCCCACGCGCACGAGCAGAACGCCGTCCACCGCGACCTCAAGCCGCACAACATCATGGTGCAGCAGCTCGACGGGAAGGACTTCGTCAAGGTGCTGGACTTCGGCCTGGTAAAGGCCCTGGAGCAGGACGAGGAGGAGCAGCTCACCTCCACCGGCCAGGTGCTCGGCACGCCCCAGTACATGCCGCCCGAGCAGGCCGGCGGCGAGGTGGTGGATCAGCGCTCCGATCTCTACTCGCTCACGGGCGTGCTCTACTTCTGCCTCACGAACACCTCGCCCTACGGCGCCAACACCGTCCGCAAGGCGCTCACCGCGGCGCTCACGCAGACAGTGCCCCCGGTGCACAGCAAGCGCCAGGGCGCCCCCGTGCCTCCCGAGATCGACGCCTTCATGCAGAAGGGCCTCGCGCGCGAGAAGGAGGACCGCTTCCAGTCCGCCGAGGAGTTCATCGACGCGATGCTCGACGCGGTGGCCGATCTGCCCGCCGAGCAGTTGGACGCGCGGCCCTCGGGCGGTGCCCCGGGACGCGACGGCGGTGGCAGTGGCAGCCGGCCCAGCGTCTCCGGAGCGCGCAGGGCCGCAGGAAGCGCCAGTGCCCGGCCCTCTCGCGCCTCCATGCCCCGAGGCTCGGCCCCCTCCAATGTGCTGGTGTCCAAGAGCGCCGCAGGAAGCGCGCCGTCCGCCGCCAGCCGCGCTCGCCCCGCTGTCAGTGGGTCCTCGCAGCGCGCGGCTCCGCCTCCGCCCGCTCCGCCCCCTGAGCCCGAAGGAATGTCCACGGGCAAGAAGGCCGCGCTGATTGGCATCCCCGTGCTCCTGCTCGCGGCAGGCGGTGCGGTGCTCGCGCTGAAGCCGGGAGGCGGTGGCTCGCAGCCCCCACAGGTGGTGGAGATCCCCCGCACGGAGACACTCACGCCGGTCCAGGCCAAGCCGCCGCCCCTGGAAGCCCCGAAGCCGCAGCCTCCGGCCGTCGCCTCCGTGGTCCTGGTGAAGTGCACCTCCTCGCCCACTGGCGCTGCCATCCTCAACGAGGACGGCGTGCAGATCGGCACCACGCCGCAGGACCTGAATCTCCCCCGAGACAAGAAGCACACGCTCACGTTCCGGCTCTCGGGCTACCAGGACGCGGATCGCCCGCTCGACTTCAGCGTCTCGGCCAGCGACTCCATGCAGGTGGACGTGTCGCTGACGGCGGTGGCCAAGCCCGCGCAGGCGGGGGGCGGCAAGAAGACCCCCAAGCAGACCGGCGGCGGCTCCGACATCTCCGTCTTCGAGTAGCCCTCCTGCCTACCTGGGCACCCCTCGCTGGGCCGGTCTCCCACCGGCCCGGCAAGCTGGTTTGTGCCCATATTATTCAGTCTTTTCAACCCTTTGCATGTAGCTGGGGGCAAGCCAATTTACCCCCCAGGGCTCGCCATTAGACTTCGGGGCCCCTTGGGGACCCGATGCTCCAACCTTCCCAGATCACCTTCCGAGAAAAGACCCTGGCCGACCCGCACGAGGCGGCCGACTCCCCGCGCCGTCCCGAGCGCGAGGCACTGCTCCAGGCCCGCATCAAGGACCTGAGGCTCCACCTGAAGGGCACGGCCCTCGAGCGCTACATCCAGCAGCTCTACAGCGAGCTGGAGAGCAAGGCCATCTCGTTCCGGCCGGAGTGCTACCTGTCGGATCAGTGGGGCTGCCCGTCCGGCGTGCCTGTCATCGGGCTGCCGTTCTACCTGGCGGACCCTCGCCTGCACTCCATCGAGGCGGAGCTGAGCGGCGACGCGGAGACGGAGCGCGAGATCCTCATGTACCTGCGCCACGAGGCCGGGCACGCCTTCAACTACGCCTATCGCCTCTACGACACGGACGAGTGGCGGAAGATTTTCGGGGACTACTCCAAGCCCTACGACGAGACGTACAAGCCGCGCCCGTTCAGCCGGAAGTACGTGGTGCACATCTCCGGCTGGTACGCGCAGAAGCATCCGGACGAGGACTTCGCCGAGACGTTCGCGGTCTTCCTGACGCCCGGCCTGGACTGGCGCAAGCGATACGCGGGCTGGGCCGCGCTCAAGAAGCTCGAGTACATGGAGAAGGTCATTCAGCGCGTGGGACGCACCTCGCCGCTGGTGCAGCTGGCCGAGCGTGATCTGGACGTGGAGGACATGGAGGAGACGGTCCTCGATCACTACCGCCAGCGCCAGCTCGAGGAGCGCGTGGAGCTGTCGCTGCGCGAGCACCTGGATCAGGATCTGCTCGGCCTGTTCGAGCCGCCCGACACGGCGCCGGCCAGCGCGGAGACGCTCGTGCGTGCCGAGCGCCAGTCGCTCATCCAGGCGGTCACCCAGTACAGCGGCGTGGGCCGTCCGGTGGTGCTGGCGCTGGTGGAGCACCTCATCGAGCGCACCACGGCGCTGCGGCTGAGCATCCACCTGGACAAGACGCGCGAGTACCTCACCAAGCTCACCTCGCTGGCGACAGCGCTGGCGATGAACTACCTCTACACGGACCGCTTCTTCGAGGTGGACTGATCACCGCCGGGCAAAAGTACGGAGCCGTTCGCGTGCCTGGGTGCACGGCGCGCGGTGACGCCTTACACTTGAAGGGCCATGCCCGTTCCGCCCTTGAAGATCGCCGTGCTTCACTACCAGCCGGACGGGGAGCCCGTGGACCCCGTCGTGACCCAGGTGGCCGAGTCGCTGCGGCAGCTGGGCCATGAGGCCTCGCTGATCGCCGTGAGCGACGGCGTGTCGGACATCCTCCAATCGATCGCCCGGTCGAAGTGCGACCTGGTGTTCAACCTCTGCGAGACGTTCGCCGAGGACTACCGGATGGAGGTGAACGTCGCGGCGCTGATGGAGATGGCGCGGGTGAAGTTCACCGGCTCGGGGACGGCGGGGCTGCTGCTGGCGCAGGACAAGATCCTCACCAAGCAGCTGCTCGAGTACCACGAGATCCCCACCGCGGACTTCGCCACCTTCGACGGCGTCACCGTGGAGACCCACGGAGACTTGGAGTTCCCGCTCATCGTGAAGCCCTCCCGGAGCGACGCCTCCATTGGCATCGGCAAGAAGTCGCTGGTGCACAACTGGGAGGACCTGACGCGCCGGGTGCAGGAGATCCGCAAGGAGCTGCAGGACGAGGCGCTCGCGGAGGAGTTCATCGAGGGGCGCGAAGTGTATGTGGGGGTGATTGGCCCCAAGGAGATGCCGGAGATCCTCCCCATCGTGGAGCTGGACTTCGGCAACTGGGACAAGAACAAGCCCACCATCTCGGACCGGGAGGTGAAGTTCGGCCCGGAGACGGAGGGCTCGCCCAAGCTCGTCATCGCCCAGAACATCTCGCCGGAGCTGCGCCAGCGGGTGGAGCGGGCGGCGCTGCTCGCCTACCGGGGGCTCAAGCTCCAGGACTACGCGCGCATCGACCTCCGCATCTCGAAGGAGGGGGACCCCTACGTCCTCGAGGTGAACCCGAACCCCTACCTGGAGGACAAGAGCGAGCTGGCCATGGGCGCCCGGGAGAAGGGCATGTCCTACCTCCAACTCGTGGGGCGCATCCTGGAGTCCGCAGCGAAGCGCTACGGGATGCTGTCCAAGCCGGAGAAGGCCTCCGCCTCGGAGAAGGCCGCCGCAGCCCCGAAGGCCGAGCCTTCCCAGAAGTCCGAGCCCACGGCGGCTCCCCCCGCGAACGCCACGGGTTGACGCGGCATGGCAAGCGTGCAGCCCACCCGGGGAGTGTCCCTCCCCTGGGTCCTGCGTGCCTCCTCTCGCGCGGGGTGCGATTCCATGTAAAAGGGGCCCGCTGGCGCGGTGACGCGGCCGGCATCCATCTCTTGAGGACTCACCGATGGCTGAAGTCACCCTGGATCTGCGCGACCGGCCGAAGGCGGAAGCGTATGCGGAGCTCAAGCAGCACGTGGAGGCGGTGCTGGAGGGCGTTGACGACGACATCACCGCCATGGCGACGATGAGCTGCCTGCTGCACCACGCGTTCGGTCACCTGTGGACCGGGTTCTACCGGGTGGTCCAGCCGGGCAAGCTGCTGCGCGTCGGCCCCTACCAGGGCACGCTGGGGTGCCTGGAGATCACCTTCGGCAAGGGCGTGTGTGGCGCCTCGGCGGCCACGCGCGAGACGGTGGTGGTACCGGACGTACACGCCTTCCCGGGCCACATCACCTGCGATGGGCGCTCGGTGTCGGAGATCGTTGTGCCGGTGTTCGGGCCCAACCGCGAGCTGATGGCGGTGCTGGACATCGACTCCGAGCACAAGGCCACGTTCGACGACGTGGACAAGCGGGAGCTCGAGAGCCTCATGGGCTGGTTCTCGCGCAAGCGCTAGCCGCATTGCCTGTTGGCAGGCGGCACGGAGGCTGGTATCCAGCACTCCAGTAAGGGGAGTAGTTCGCGCCGGAAACCATCGGCGCCGGGGAGCTCGACACACTGGCTGGTAACAGCCCGGGCCCTCACCTCGCTGTGCGAGGCGAACGAGACCTTCGGACAGGGAAACCTGGCCGAGGCTCGTGCGCGCGCAGTGCTCCCACGACACCTCGGCCTCGACAAGGGAGTGTCGTGATGGAAGCCGTGGTGAGTTCTTTCCTCCTCGTCGCCGCCAGTGAGATGGGCGACAAAACCCAGCTGCTCGCGTTCTCGCTGGCCTCCCGGTTCCGCAAGCCGTGGGTGGTGATGGCCGGAATCCTCGCGGCCACCCTGGCCAACCACGCGCTGGCCTCCAGCGTGGGCACGTGGGTGTCCTCGCACGTCTCCCCGCGGATCATGGCGGCGGTGCTGGCGGCCACCTTCATCGGCTTCGGGCTGTGGACGCTCAAGCCGGACACGCTCGAGGAATCCGAGAAGCCGCCGCGCTTTGGCGCCTTCCTCACCACGGCGATCCTCTTCTTCCTGGCGGAGATGGGAGACAAGACGCAGCTGGCCACCGTGGCCTTGGCCGCGCGCTACCAGTCCGTGCTCCTGGTGACGGCGGGCACGACGCTGGGGATGCTCTTCTCGGACGGGCTGGCGGTGTTCCTGGGCGACAAGCTCGCGGGCAAGGTGCAGATGAAGTGGCTGCGGTGGGTCGCCGCCTCGCTCTTCTTCCTGTTCGGCGCGGTGTCGCTCTGGAGCGCGGTGCGAGGCCCGTAGCCACACTCAAGGCTCCGGCGGCGTCCACTCGGGCAGCACCACGAAGAAGGTGCTGCCCTCCCCTTCCTCGGAGACGAAGCTCAGGGTGCCCTCCATCCGCGCCACGAGCGCCTGGGTGATGGACAGCCCCAGCCCCGTGCCCCCCTTGCGGCGGGTGTCCGAGCCGTCCGCCTGGGCGAACTTATGGAAGATGCGCGAGCGGAAGGACTCGGGGATGCCCGGCCCGTGATCCTCCACGCTGACGCGCAGGCCGCCCGGCAGCCGCGCCAGGCGGACCTGCACCGTCTCGCCCTGGGGAGAGAACTTGATGGCGTTGGACAACAGGTTGGCCATGACCTGGAGGAAGCGGTCCGCATCCACCAAGGCCCGCGCCTCGGAGTCCAGTGCCACCACCAGCTTCACGCCGTACTGCGCCGCGTAGCCCCGCTGCGCGACGACGGCCTGGGTGACCAGCTCGCCCAAGGGCAGCGGCTCCCGCTTGAAGGAGAGCTGGCCCGTCTCCAGCCCCTCCAGATCCAGGATGTCGTTGATGAGGCGCAGCAGCCGATCGCTGTTGTCCTGGGCGATCCAGATGAGCTCCTCGGCCTCCGCGGGCAGTGGACCCGCGATGCCGCCCTTCAGCAGCCCCAGCGCCCCGCGGATGGACGTCAACGGCGTGCGCAGCTCGTGGCTCACCGTGGAAACGAACTCGTCCTTCAGCTGCTCCACGCGGCGGTGCTCGCTCTCCAGCTGCTTCTGCTCGGTGATCTCCCGGGCCACCGAGTAGAAGACACACTCGGCGGGATTGAAGATGAAGTTGCTCTGGAGCCAGCGCCAGGTGCCAGCGCGGTCGCGAATGCGGCACTCGACACTGGGGAGTGGCCTGCCCTCGATGGCCCGCTGTCGAGCCTCGAGCACCTGGGGGAGATCCTCCGGGTGGAACAGCTCGCGCAACCGGATGTCCCTCAGCTCCGTGGTGGAGTAGCCCAAGGTCCGGCTCCAGGAGACGCTGCAGCGCAGCAGCCGGCTCTCGAGGTTGGTGATGCTGAGCATGTCCGCCGACAGCTCGAAGAAGTGATCCAGCTGCTTGACGGCGGCCTGGGCCTCCTGGAGCGCCTTCATGGACAGCTCCAGCTCCGTCCACGCGGACAAGTCCCTCAAGGCGCGACGATCCTCCTCACTGAATTCGCGGGTCTTGTAGTCGACCACGCACAGCGTCCCGACAAGCCTTCCGTTGGGCGCCCTCAGCGGCTGGCCCGCGTAGAAGCGGACGTGGGGCGCGTCCAGGACATTCGGGTTGTCCAGGAAGCGAGGGTCCAGGGTGGCGTCCGGCACCACCAGCATCTCGGAATGGAGAATGGCGTGGCCGCAGAACGAGGTGTTGCGAGGCCCCGACAGCTCCGCGATCCCGTACCGGGCCTTGAACCACTGCCGGTCCTTGTCCACCAGCGACACCAAGGCGATGGGCACCTGGAAGAGCCGTACCGCCATCCGGACGATGCGGTCGAACCGCTCCTCCGGCGGGGTGTCCAGCACGCACAGATCCCACAAAGCCTTGAGGCGCTGGGCTTCATCCGCCGGAATGGAAGGTGCTGGCATGCAGGGGCCTCCCTAGAGCATGCCACCTCAAAAGCAGCTTCGTGAAGCTGCCCCTCCGGTCATGTCATCCCCGCGTCAAAGCGACGGCAAGCTCTCCGGCGAAGCGCGAGTTGTTGGCCAGGAGGGCCAGGTTGGCCTTCAGGCTCTGGCCTCCCGTGCGCCGGGCCATGTCCCCGAGCAGGAACGGGGTGACGGCCTTGCCTCGAATACTTTGGCGCTCGGCCTCGGCGAGCGCGGAGGCGATGTGCCGCTCCACGTCCTCCCGAGGCAGGGCCGCCTCGTCGGGTGGCGGAAGCGCGAAGACGAGCCCCCCCTGCCCCAGCTCGCCCCGGGCGCGGACGATGCGAGCGGCCGTGACGGCGTCCTCGACCCGGTGCTCCAGCGGCATGCCCGAGCTGCGGCTATAAAAGGATGGGAGCTCGCTGGTGCGCACGCCGATGACGGGCACGCTCGCGGTCTCCAGGGCCTCCATCGTCTTGGGCAGATCCAGGATGGACTTGGCGCCGGCGCACACCACGGCGACGGGGTAGCGGGCCAGCGCGCCAATGTCCTGGGAGATGTCCCAGTGCTCGCTGACGCCCCGGTGGACACCGCCCAGGCCGCCGGTGGCGAAGACGCGGATGCCGGCGGCGGCGGCCAGCTCACAGGTGGCGCTCACGGTGGTGCCCCCCGAGGCCTTCAAGGCGATGGCCACGGGCAGATCGCGCGAGCCGAGCTTCATCAGCTTCTCCTTGCCCTCGGCGAGCCGGAGCATGGCGGCCTCCTCGAGACCGATCCACACCTCGCCATCCACCACGGCGATGGGAGCGGGCACGGCACCGGCGCTGCGAACGGCCTCCTCGCAGGCGCGCGCGGCGCGGAGGTTGTCCGGGTAAGGCAGGCCTTGGGCCACCACGCTCGTCTCGAGCGCCACCAGCGGCGCCTTCGTGTCCAGGGCGCGACGCACCTCGTCGGAGTAACGGAAGCTCATGGGGGGCATCTACGCTGCGGGGGCACGGGGGGACAAGCGGGATGGTGCCCTCACTGTCGCCGCCGTGGCTTCTCCAACTGGATGGCGTACTCCTCGATCTTCTTGTCCAGCGTGGGGCGGCTGATGCCGAGCTGCTCGGCCGCGCGGATCTTCCGGCCTCCCGCGGACTGGAGCGCCTCGACGATGGCCTCCCGCTCCAGGCGTTCGACCATCTCCTGCAGGCTGCGAGGCTTGGCCTCCGCCGAGCCCTCCTGGATCTCCGGAGGCAAGCGCAGCGCGTGCACCTCGCGGCCGGAGTACAGCCGCCCGAGCCGCTCTGCCACCAGCTTCAGCTCGCTCACGTTCTGTGGCCACGCGTAGTCCACGAGGAGGCGCTTGGCCCCCGGGCTGAGCACCGGAGGTGGCTTCCGGGTGGCTTGGGCGCCCCGGGCGGCGAAGTGCTCGAACAAGGCGCTCAGATCGGCGCGGCGCTCGCGCAGGGGCGGCACCTCGATCTCCAGTCCGGACAGCGCCATGGCCAGGGCGGGATCCAGCCCGCCCTTGGCGGCCAGGAGCTGCGTGGGCTCGATCGCAGTGGCGATGAGGCGCAGATTGACAGGCTCCTCGCCTCCTTGCCGGGCCGGAGCCACCTTGCGCGCGAGCAGCCGCACCAGCCGCTCGACCGTGGCGCCCGAGAGCCCCTCCACGTGCTGGAGCAGCAGCGTCCCTCCATCCGCGCGCAGGAGCGCGGACGAGCGCGGCGGAAGCCCGGGAGCACTCGCGCGGCCAAAGAGGAACTCCTCCACGGCAGGCCCCGGCAGACGGCAGTCCACCGCCACCAGCGGCCCCAGCGCCCGAGGGGAGTGCACATGGATGAACCGGGCCAGGAGGCTCTTCCCACTTCCGGGGGCGCCGGAGATGACCACGGGAGCGGCGCTGGCAGCCGCGCGCCGGGCCTGCTCCACCATGCGGCGGAACGGCCGGGACGTGCCGACGAGCTGAACGGGGGCCTGCTCTTCCTCCATCCGGGAGTGCATGGCGGTGTACGCCTCGCCGCCCATGCGCCCCAGCGCGGCCACGATGCCCGCATCCTTCGCACTGAAGCGCGGCTCATCACACGCCACATACAGCAGTCCGAACGGCATGCCTCCGGCGGCCACCAAGGGAGCACAGAGGGCATTGGCCGTGGAAACGACCTCCTTCTGCTCCAGCGCCAGGCTCGCCATGACGCGCGGAACCTCCACAGAGGCCGTGCCTGACACCGCCGCGGTGAGCAACCCACCCTGCCCTCCGAGCAGCGCCGCGGCCCGATCCGCGCTCAAGGCATGAAGGGCCTCGTCCACCAACCGCCGCAGCACCATGGCCTCGCTGGTGGCGCCCAGCAGGGCCACCCCAGCGGACAGCAGAGCCGCCTCGGGCCCCACGTGCGGCAGTACCTCGGCGATGGGGACATGGCGGGCATCGAGCGGCGCCTGCTCCGTCAAGGCGGCCTGGGTGAGCGGCTCGTAGAGGGCGGTCGTCTCTCCCACCTGGATGCGATCGCCGGGCACCAAGCGCGCCTCGCCCTGGAGGCGCTCTCCGTTGACGAGCGTGCCGTTGCGCGAGCCCAGATCCCGGACGCGCATCTGCCCTTCGCTCAAGAAGATGTGGGCGTGCCGCCGGGACACCTTGTCGTCGTCGAGCTGGATCTCGCACGACGGGCTGCGGCCAATGGAGACGTCCGAAACCACCTCATAGCGGCGGCCGGCGGAGGGACCGGAGAGCAGCAGCAGGGCTGGCATGGAGCGCGGAGCCTACATGGGCCGTTCGGCAATGAGCAGCGCGCGGATCTCTTCCTCGTCCAGCGTGCGGCCCTCGTGGCTGATGGCGAGCGCGTTGATGTGCTCCTCATCCACCTCCACGTGAGCGCCCTTGCGCCACTCGGTGGTGTGGACGGCGCCATCCACGAGCTTGCCCACCACGGTGCCCTCTTCCCAGGCCACCACCTCCAGCCAGAGGTTCTCCTCGACGGCCTGGCCCTCGGGGTGGGTCTCGAAGGGCGCTCGCACCAGGAAGGTGAGCGGCTCCATGAGCCCCTTGCGGCCGAAGCGGGCCTTGAAGGCAGGCAGCAGGGCCTGGGCCTCGAGCCGGAGGGACTCGGTGCGCTCCTCGGGCTCGGGGACGAAGCGCTCGCGGTAGGGGCGCAGCAACTCGGCGGTGTTGTGCCGGCCCAGCGGGGACACGACGCTGAGGAACAGGGCCTCGTGGCCCTCGAAGGTCTCCAGCGGGACGCCGAGCAGGTTCACCCGGGCCTCCTCGGAGGGCACGAGCCGGAAGGATTGGCCCTCGCTGGTATGCACTTCCTTGCGAGCGCCGGGGCCCTGGCCGAAGGCCATGTCCGTGCACAGCTCATGGAGGAACATCTCCGCGGCCAGCAGGTCCTCCTCGCCCAGGTGGAAGATCTCCAAGTCCCGGGTGCCGAACTTCTCCATGCCGTGCGAGTGCACCCACAGGGGCGTATCGCCCTCGATGGCGGCCACGGCGTGCAGGTTGACGTGGTCGCGAATGTCGAAGTCCAGCTCGGTGATCTCCACCACGTCCGCCACGTCGTGCAGCTTGTACGCGGTGAGGTCCAGCAGCACGCCCTGCGTCTGCTCCATCAGCGTGCGCGCGCACCACAGGGCCTCGAAAACGGGCACGGTGGGCTGAGGCCCGGAGCCCGGCTCCACGGAGAGCCAGTAATAGCCCTGGGTGCGCTGGAACGCCTTCTGAGCCTCCTCGCTGCCAGTGAGCAGGCGGGGATCCACGCCCTTCGTGGGCCGCTGGGTGTCGAAGCGCACCTCGACCTGAGTGCCCTCAGCATGGACGGAGAAACCGTTCCCGCCCTCCAGCATCGCGAAGCGCACGTCTTCCGACTCGAACGCGGGGCGCAGCTCCTCCAACGGGATGGGAGCAGACGACTCGACGGCGAGGACGTAGACCTCCTTCACAGGTGCTTCTCGATCTGGCGGAACAGATCCACGCGATCCACCAGGTTGGTGAGGTAGTCGAGCTTGTCGGTCGGCAGCACGAGCACGGGCGACATCTTGTAGTGGCTGAACCACTCCTCATAGAGGGCGTTCAGGCGCTTGAGGTAGAGCGTGGGGATGTCCTTCTCCATGACGCGGCCTCGCAGGCGGATGCGCTCCTTGAGGGTCTGCACGGGGCAGCGCAGGTAGATCATCAGATCCGGCGGGGTGAGCACCTGGGCCACCGTCTCGTACAGCTCCCGGTACATCTGCCAGTCCCGCTTGTCGATGAAGCGCTGCCGGTGAAGGTTCTTGGCGAAGATCTCCGCGTCCTCGTAGATGGTCCGGTCCTGCAATACCGTTCCGGGCTGACGCTCCAGCTCGCGGTGCAGCCGGAACTTATGGGTCAAAAAGAAGATCTGTGAGCGGAAGGCCCACTTCTTCATGTCCTTGTAAAAGTCGGCCAGGTAGGGGTTCTGGTCGTTCGGCTCGAAGTACGGCGTCAAGCCGTACTTCCGGCAGAGGAACGAGGTGAGCTCCGTCTTCCCGGCGCCAATATTACCCGCGACGGCGATGAACTTTTTCCTGGCCACGCCACCCCTGCTTGTAGCCGCACCGGGCGGCGCATACCAGTCCCAAAGGCATGGACTGGGCGTGTTAGAACCTGCCTCCCCTCCGGGGCGGCAGGAAGGCCGTCCGAAAAGACCCTCTCGACGAAGCCGCGCGAGGGCCCTGGGTATGGCAGGCTCACACTCTCAAGCCTCGTATGCCACGTAAACTCTTCTGCATGTTCGTTGCGGGCGCGTGGACGGCGTTCCTGTTCCCGTTCGCCTCCCTGACCGCTCTGTTGCTCGGTGGGGACGCCTCGGTGTGGATCTGCCGCCACCTGTGGTCGCCTGTGCTGCTGTGGGCCGGCGGTGCCCGTCTGGTGGTGCACGGCCAGGAGAACGTCGATCCCAAGCGGCCGACCATCTACGTCTCCAACCATCAGTCGACCCTGGACATCCCGGCGCACTTCGTCACGGTGCCGGTGCCCTTCCGCTACGTGGCCAAGAGCCAGCTGGGGTGGGTGCCCTTCATCGGCTGGTATCTGTGGGTGGCGGGGCACGTCTTCGTCAACCGCTCCAACCGGCAGGCGGCGATCACCTCGCTCCAGCGCGCCGGGCAGAAGATCCGCAGCGGCACCAGCATCTTCCTGTACCCGGAGGGCACCCGCTCGCCGGACGGGCGGATCCTCCCCTTCAAGAAGGGGCCGTTCGCCCTGGCACTTGAGGCCCGCGTGCCCATCTGTCCTGTCACCGTCGAAGGCACGGGCTCCATCATGCCCAAGAACTCCTGGAACATCGTCCCCGGCCCCGTCCACGTGAAGATCGGCAAGCCCATCGACACCACGGCCTTTGCCGCGAACGACCGCGAGGGCCTGGCCCGGGCTGTCCGGGAAGTGATCATCGCCCAGAGCCTGGAACTCGGCGGCAAGGGCGGAGACCTCGAGGACGCTGTCGCCGCCGCGGGGCACGAAGGCTTCCGCGAACCGTCCCCCCCTGCCTCGAAGACCTCCTGATCTTGACCGTGAAGCCCCTCGCTCTCCGCCGCGCCTCTCTCCTCCGCTGCACCACCCTGGCCGCAGTGCTCAGCGGCACCTTGCTCACCGGCTGCCAGCACAGCGCCTCGATGGAGCGGGTGCTCACCCCGCGCGAGCAGGCCCGCGTCTACATGGAGCAGAACCAGCCGGCCAAGGCCCTGGCGCTCCTGGAGGAACTGCACGCCAAGAGCCCGGGCGATCTCGACGTGGCGCGCACCCTCACGGAAGCGCAGGTGAAGTCGGGGCGGACGGACGCGTGGATCGCCGAGCTCCAGCGCCGCAACACCCAGTCCGAGCGGGCAGTGAACCACTACATGCTCGGGCTGGCGTACTTCTCGCGGGCCTCGGACGCCGGAGCCCCGGCAGTGGCCGCCTTCGAGCGCGCCATCGCCCTGGCCCCCAACGAGGCCGAGTTCCACTACCGCCTGGGCATCGCCCTGCTGGAGTCCGAGCAGTACAGCGCCGCGCTGGGCCCGCTGCGCCGCGCCGCCGAGCTGGCCCCGGCTCGTGCCGCCGTCCGGCTCCCGCTGGCCAAGGCGCTGCACCGCACGGGAGACAGCGCGGGGGCCGTGGCGGCGCTCAACGCGGTGGTCCGGGCGGCGCCCACGCCTCCGGAGGTAACGACGGCGCGAGCGCTGATGAACCAGATCGCGGACCCGTTCAACAGCTTCCCCAAGGCGGCCGAGGGCAAGCTCGAGGAGGGCATGCGCTTCCTGCAGGAGCTGGACGTACCGCAGCAGGCCATCCTGGCCTTCGAGGAGATCCTCCACGACTACCCGGACCTGGCGGTGGTGCACGCGCTGCTGGGGCTGGCGTACCAGCGGCTGGACGACGCGGGGCGGGCAGTGGACGAGTTCAAGCAGGCCATCGAGCTCTCGCCCAAGGACGGCAAGAACTACTTCTACCTAGGGGAGCTGTACCTCTCGCGGCAGCGGGCGGAGGCGGCGCGGGAGGCCTTCAGCAAGGCGGTGGCCTTCAACCCGCTGCTGGACGAGGCCTGGTTCCGGCTGGGAAACCTGAGCCTGGACAAGCGGGACCTGAAGGCGGCACGGGAGGCGTTCCAGATCCTCACGTGGCTGTCTCCGAACGCAGTGCCCGCGCGGGGCCAGCTGGCGGTGGTGTACCAGCTGGAGGGCGACTTCCCGGCGGCCGAGCGCGAGCTGCGGTATGTGGTCGAAAAAGACCCGGAGAACATGGAGTTTGCGCTGCGGCTGGGGCTGCTCTTCGCCGAGCAATCGACGCGGACGCGCAAGCCCGAGGATCGCAAGGCAGCGGGCGCGGAGGCGGAGAAGTGGCTCCTGAAGGTCCTGGAGGAGCAGCCAGACAACGCGCTGGCCTCGAGGGCCCTGCAGCAGGTGAAAGCTCAGGAGTAGCCACCGGGCGCCCGGCGCCTCTACACTGGCTGTCCGATGAGCGACGGTCGCAAGGTGCCTGATCACAATGCTCCGCCGGCGGGGTCCTCGGACTCGGCGGCGACTCCTCAGCGCACGGTCTCCAGTCCCGGAATGCCGCGTGTGCCGACCAACCCGAACATGCGCGCGCTCAGCGCGGCGCGCGCCGGCCCGGCGGGGAAGAAGGCCGAAGGTCAGGTAGGCCAGCGGATCGCCTCGGAGGCGTCCAACCAGTTCCTCAACGGCCTGTCGATGCTGAAGGAGATGTTCCAGGACTTCCGGTCCTCGGATCGCTTCTTCAAGGCGAAAGCGGGGATCATCGGAGGCTGGGCCTTCATCTCGCTGGTGAGCATCGTGATCGCCTGCCCGGGCCAAGGCGTGAAGACGGCGGACCTGGGTGCGCGAGTCATCGTGCTGCCGAACGCGGATCGCCCCAAGGCGTCGCCAGCGCTGCTGGTGAGCAACACGGATGACGATCCGTGGGAGAACGTCATCTTCACGGTGAACGGCAAGTACAAGGCCATCGTGGACAAAGTGGCTCCCGGGGGCGACGTCACGCTCACGCCCAAGAACCTGCTGGGCCCCACGGGGCCCATGCCCGGCGACGAGCGCTTCGTCAGCGCGGAGATGAAGACGAACGACGGCAAGGCGGAGCTGGTGAAGAACGGCCAGGCCGTCGGCGAGTAGCAGCCCAGCCCCCAGAAACACGAAAGCGCCCTTCCCTCGCGGGAAGGACGCTCCGTGACGGCGTCGGCGTGAGAGCCGGGCGATTAGCCCTTGCTCTCCTCGGTCTTCGCCTCACCCTCGGCCTCACCACCCTCGGCGGGGGCAGCCTTGGCGGGACGGTCCACCAACTCCAGGAGGGCCATCTCCGCAGCGTCACCCCGGCGGAAGCCGAGCTTGATGATGCGGGTGTAGCCGCCCTTACGGCTGGCGTAGCGGTCCTTGTAGGTGCTGAAGACCTTCTGGAGGACGTCCTTGTCCTTCACGATTCGGGCAGCCAGACGAACATTGGCCAGCCCGCCGCGCTTGCCGAGCGTGATGATCCGCTCCGCCATCTTCCGGGCCTCCTTGGCCTTGGGGACGGTGGTGCGGATCGCCTCGTGCTCGAGCAGCGAGGTGACCATGTTGTTGAGCATCGCGAGCCGGTGCGGCGTGGTGCGGTGAAGCTTCCTCTGTCCAACCTTGTGACGCATGAGCGTGACTCCGGAGCCTCTCGGCTCCACCACACCGGCCGTATCAGGTACCGGGTGGGAAGAGCGGACTCGACACCGAGGTCCGCTATTGCCAATAGGCCCCCACTTTTATGGGGAGGGGCCCCCTCTTCCCGCGCCGCGTGAAGCCGTGTCACGGCGCGGGCCGAGGTCCTACGGAAACAACTAGGCCTTGGGGGCCGCGCTGGCGGCGGCCGGGGGCGGCGCCGCGACAGGAGCCTGCTTCGGAGGCCAGTTCTCGAGCTTCATGCCGAGCGACAGGCCCATCTCCGCGAGGATCTCCTTGATCTCCTTCAGAGACTTGCGGCCGAAGTTCTTGGTCTTGAGCATCTCGGCCTCGGTGCGCTGCACCAGGTCGCCGATGGTCTTGATGTTGGCCTGCTGCAGGCAGTTGGCCGAGCGAACCGAGAGCTCCAGCTCATCCACCGAGCGGAAGAGGTTCTCGTTGAGCTTGGCCTCCTCCTTCGGGGCCTCCACCGCCACGGGCTCCTCGGTCTCGTCGAAGTTCACGAAGACCGTGAGCTGCTCCTTGATGATCTTGGCCGCGTACGCGACGGCGTCCTGCGGGGTGACGGAGCCATCCGTCCACACCTCGAGCGCCAGCTTGTCGAAGTCGGTGACCTGACCGACGCGGGCGTTGGTGACCTGGTAGTTCACCTTGCGCACGGGCGAGAACAGCGAGTCGATGGGGATCGTCCCAATGGGCGCGCCCGCGACCTTGTTGGTGTTGGCCGGCACGTAGCCACGGCCGCGGCGGCAGGTCAGCTCCATCCGGACCTTGCCACCCTCGGACACGGTGCAGATGTGGTGGCCGGGGTTGAGGATCTCGACGTCCTGATCCGCGATGATGTCGCCGGCCTTGATCTCCTTGGGGCCCTCGACCTCGATGCGCAGGGTCTTCGTCTCGTTCGTGTGCATCCGAAGGAGGACTTCCTTCAGGTTCAGCACGATGTCGGTGACGTCCTCAGCGACCTCGGGGATGGTGGTGAACTCGTGGTCCACGCCCTCGATCTTCACCGAGGTGATGGCCGAGCCCTGCAGGGACGACAGCAGCACGCGGCGCAGCGAGTTGCCCAGCGTGGTGCCGAAGCCGCGCTCCAGGGGCTCCGCCACGAACTTGCCGTAGGTGCCGGTGAGCGAGTCCTGATCCACTTCCAGCCGGCGCGGCTTGATGAGGTCGCGCCAGTTCTTCGCGATGAACGTATCAGCCATGGTGTTGCTACCTCTCGAAGCGCACTCCACCACCGACTTACCCGCCAGAACGGCAGGAGGATGGAGACGCGGGGGGTACGACGATTAACCGAGGCCGGACGAACCGGCCAGAAAGAAGCACGACGCCCCGGCGGAGGCCGCCAGGGCGCCTGAAGCAGGCAATCAGGCCCTTGAGGGGCCTCAGGCCTACTTGGAGTAGAGCTCCACGATGAGCTGCTCCTGGATCGGCATGGTCAGGTCCTCGCGGTTCGGCACCGTCTTCACGGTCCCCTTGAAGGCCTTCTTGTCCAGGTCGATCCACTGCGGCACGCCGCGGCGGTCCACAGTCTCCAGAGCCTCGGAGATGCGCAGAACCTTGCGGCTCTTCTCGGCCACCTCGACGGCGCTGCCCGGCTTCACCGCGAACGAGGGGATGTTCACCCGCTTGCCGTTCACCTTGAAGTGGCCGTGACGCACCAGCTGGCGAGCCTCGTTGCGCGTGTCCGCGAAGCCCATGCGGAACACCACGTTGTCCAGGCGGAGCTCCAGCTGCTGCAGGAGGTTCTCACCCGTCTTGCCCTTGGCCGCGGACGCGCGGTGGTAGTAGCCGCGGAACTGGCTCTCGAGCAGGCCGTACATGCGCTTGACCTTCTGCTTCTCGCGCAGCTGCACGCCGTAGCCGGAGAACTTCACGCGGCCCTGGCCGTGCTGGCCGGGGGGATACGGGCGGCGCTCGATGGCACACTTGTCCGTGTAGCAGCGATCGCCCTTAAGGTACATCTTCAGGTTCTCGCGCCGGCAGATGCGGCAGGCGCTGGCGGTGTAACGAGCCAAGGAACTTCTCCTTCAGAGGTGGTCTAGGGCCCTGCCCTCTCAGGCAGGACCCGGATGAGGGAATTAGACGCGGCGGCGCTTCGGCTGACGGCAGCCGTTGTGCGGGATGGGCGTCACGTCGCGGATCAGGGTGATCTTCAGGCCAGCGGCGGCCAGGGCGCGCAGCGCGGACTCGCGGCCAGCGCCAGGGCCCTTCACCAGCACCGTCACCGTCTTCAGGCCGTGCTCCATGGCCTTGGCGGCGGCGTCACCGGCGGCAACCTGCGCGGCGAACGGGGTCGACTTGCGGCTGCCCTTGAAGCCACGGGCGCCCGCCGAGGACCACGAGATCACGTTCCCGGACACGTCCGTGATCGTGATGATGGTGTTGTTGAACGTGGACTGGATGTGGACCACGCCGTTGAGGATGTTCTTCTTGCCCTTGCGCTTGGCCTTCTTGGCCGCAGCGGTCTCGCCACCACCCTCGGGGGTCGTCGTGGCGGCGGCAGGGGTCTGGACTTCTTCAGCCATGAGAGTCGGAGCTCCTGAGGAGTAGATGATCGACGCCAGAGCCTAGGCGGCGCTGGCGCAGTGGGGAGGAACGTCTAGCGGCCCGCCGGAGCAGCCGGCTTGGCGCGAACGATGCGGCGCTTCGGACCCTTGCGGGTGCGCGCGTTGGTGTGGGTGCGCTGGCCGCGGACGGGCAGGCCCTTGCGGTGACGGAGGCCCCGGTAGCAGCCCAGGTCCATCAGACGCTTGATGTTCATCGTCACCTCGCGCCGCAGGTCACCCTCAACCTTGAGGTTGGCCTCAATGTACTCACGGATCTTACGGGCCTGATCATCGGTCAGGTCCTTGGTCCGGGTCTCGAGCGCGATCCCCGCGTGAGCGCAGATCTCATGGGCGGTCTTGTTACCGATCCCGTAGATGTACTGGAGCGAGATCACCGCGCGCTTGGCAGGCGGGAGATCGACACCGGCGATACGAGCCATCGTTACATTCCTTCTTCAGTGGAGTTGGTCTGGAGCCAACGGTTGCCCGTTAGCCCTGGCGCTGCTTGTGCCGCGGGTTGGAGGCGCAGATGACGCGGACGATCCCCTTGCGGCGGATCACCTTGCACTTGTCGCAAATCTTCTTGACGGACGCCCGAACCTTCATGGCGCTACTTCCTTCCTTCGTGAATTAGAAAAGTCTGCAAGGGCTGCCCGCCTGAAGAGCGGGCGGGCCCGATTACTTCGCCCGGTAGGTGATCCGTCCACGGGTCAGGTCATAGGGGGACAGCTCCACCTTGACCTTATCGCCCGGCAGAATACGGATGAAATGCATCCGCATCTTGCCGGAGATGTGCGCGAGCACCTTGTGGCCATTGTCTAGCACCACGCGGAACATCGCGTTGGGCAGGGGCTCCATCACGGTCCCCTCAACTTCGATCGAATCGTCCTTCGGCAATCGAAAACCCTCTTCCGGACCACCAGTAACTCAGTAACTCTTGGAAGCGCGGCGGGATAGCACTTTGGTCCCGAAGTGGCAAGTACCCAGAAGCGCCCGCTCCAAACTTCTACCAACCCCTCATGATAACAACGTATTTCTCGCCGGGGCAGGCCCTCTTAGGACCTCCGGGTGAGCACCTCGGGGCCATGATCCGTGATCAGCACGGTATGTTCGAAGTGGGCGGAAAGCTTGGAGTCGAGCGTCACCGCCGTCCAGTCGTCCTCAAGGAGGCCTACCTCATCGGTTCCCAGGTTGACCATGGGCTCGATGGCGATGGTCATTCCCGAACGGAGCTTCATGCCCGACCCCGGCGAACCGTAGTTGGGCACCTCTGGCTTCTCGTGGAGCTTGCGGCCGATCCCATGCCCCGTGAAGCTGCGCACCACGGAATACCCATGCGCCTCGACGTAGCTCTGGATCGCGTGGCTGATGTCGCCGATCCGGTTGCCCGGTACCGCCGCGGCAATCCCCTTCTGCAGGGACTGCCGGGTGACATTAACGAGCGCCAGGGCCTCCTGCCCCACCTTCCCCACCGGCACGGTGCGCGCCGAGTCCCCGAAGAACCCCCGGTACACCACCCCGAAGTCCAGCTTCATCAGGTCGCCCGCCGCCAGCTTCCGCTTCTTGGAGGGAATGCCGTGTACGACTTCCTCGTTGATGGACGCACACAGGCAGCTCGGGAAGCCGAGGTAGCCCTTGAACGCTGGCTTGGCTCCCTTGGCGTAGATGAGCTTCTCGGCCAGGGCATCCAGGTCCCAGGTGGTAACCCCCGGGGCCACGGCCTTCTCGAGCTCGTCGAGGATCTCGCAGACGATTCGGCCGGCCTCACGCATGAGGGCGATCTCGTCCGCGCTCTTGATCTCGACTTGGGCCATGGGGATCTACACGCTCAGGGCTTCCCGATGGCGGCCTTGATCTCCGCGTAGATACCCTCGGCGGGCCCCACGCCGTCGATGGTCTTCAGCAAGCCCTTCTTGGCGTAGTAGTCCTTCAGCGGCGACGTCTCGGCGTCGTACTTCTTGAGCCGCTTCTCGATCACCTCGGGGTGATCGTCGTCACGCTGGACAAGGCCCGCGCCGCACTTGTCGCAGAACCCGGCCCGCTTCGGAGGGCTCTGGATGACGTGGTAGACGCTGCCATCCACCGGGCAGGAGCGCCGGCCGGAGCCGCGCTCGATGAGCTTCTCGTGCGGCACCTCGAGCGAGACCACGGCCTCGATCTTCTTGCCGTTCTTCGCCAGCATCCGCTCCAGGGCATCCGCCTGGGGAGTGGTGCGAGGGAAGCCATCCAGCACGAAGCCGTTGGCGCAGTCCGGCTGCTTGAGCCGCTCCTCGACGATGCCAATGACGATGTCATCTGGGACATAGGCGCCCGAGGCCATCAGCGGCCCGGCAATCTTGCCCATCTCCGTCCCATCCTTCACGGCCTTGCGGAGGATGTCCCCGGTGGAGATCTGCGGGATCTGGAAGTCCCGGAACAGATTCTTCGCCTGGGTACCCTTTCCCGCGTTCGGCGGGCCCAACAGGATCAGGTTCATGTGCTCCTCTTCAGCTCCTTCGAAGGAACGCACGGGAAGCCCGCGGCGCCAACCCTCGAACTCGCTCCCCGTGCACGACTGACTATCCCTGAACGACGAGACGCCCCTCCCCGGCCATCCGGAGAGAGGCGTCCGTGAAACAAACTCACCGGCTAGGCCGCCACCCGGACCCGGCCACGGATGCGCGGGCCGCGCGGACCGGCGAAGCCCTCGTAGTTGCGGCTGATGAGGTGGCCCTCGATCTGCTGCACTGTGTCCAGCGCCACGCCGACGACGATCAGCAGCGCGGTGCCGCCGAACTGGAAGCGCACCCCCAGCGTGTTGGTGATGATGGAGGGGATGACGCAGATGATGGCCAGGTAGACGGCGCCGCCGAAGGTAATGCGGTTGAGCACGCGCTCGATGAAGTCTGCCGTCTGGCGGCCCGGGCGGATGCCGGGGATGTAGCCACCCTGCTTCTTGATGTTGTCGGCCACGTCATCCGGCCGGAACGTCAGCGCGGTGTAGAAGTAGGCGAAGAAGATGATGAGCAGGACGAACAGGCCGTCATAGAGCCACGGGTTGCCCTCGAGGCCCTGGCGGAACGTGTTCAGGAAGGGGAACCAGGTGCCCAGCGTGGCCGGGAAGGACAGCAGCGCGCCGGCGAAGATAGGCGGGATCACGCCCGCGCTGTTCACCTTCATCGGAAAGTAAGTGGCCTGGCCCGCGAACATCCGCCGCCCCGCCATGCGCTTGGCGTACTGGACCGGGATGCGCCGCATGCCTCGCTCCACGTAGACCACGACCGCGATGACCACGAGCATGAAGACGCCCAGCGCCACCAGCATCGCAGGCTCGAGGGCGCCCTGCGACGTCAGGTCGAACAGCTGCTTGGAGGCGGGCACCAGGCCCGCGATGATGCCGGCGAAGATGATGAGCGAGATGCCGTTGCCGATGCCGCGCTCGGTGATGCGCTCGCCCAGCCACATGATGAAGGCCGTGCCAGCGGTAAGGCTGATCACCGTCATGAAGGTGAACCACACGCTGTCATCCGGCACGACGATCTGGTTGAAGCCGGTCTGCCCCGCGTCGCTGCGGCCCAGCGAGGCCAGCCAGCGGGAGATACCGATGCCCTGGATGACGGACAGGACGATGGAGCCGTAGCGAGTGTACTGGTTGATCTTCTGCCGTCCCGCCGCGCCCTCCTTCTGCAGCCGCTCCAGGCTGGGGATGACCACCGCCAGCAGCTGCATGATGATGGAGGCGGACACGTACGGCATGATGCCCAGGCCGAAGATGGACATCTGCTCCAGCGCGCCACCGGAGAACAGGTTGAACAGCGACACCAGGCCGCCCGACTGTTTCTGGGCGTCCATGAACGCGTTCATCGCCGCGCGATCCACGCCCGGCGTGTTGATGAAGATGCCCAGGCGGTAGACCGCCAGCAGCACCAGCGTGTACGCGAGCCGGTTGCGCAGCTCCGCGATGCGGAAAATGTTGGCGAAGGCATTCAGTGCCACGACGGAGCCATCCCCTTCGAAAGGTCCTGATAGAACGACAGCGCCCCAATCCACGAAGGAGAGGGGCGCGTGAGCCTACACAAGCGAACCGGCGCGCACCACCCAAAGTGAAGCGCGGCCCAGCACAGCTAGGCGTTCGTCTGCTTGGGGGCCTTGACGCCCTTGCCAGAGTGAGCCTTCGAGGCAGACTCAGGCTTGTGCGCCACCAGGGGGAGCACCTCAACTGCGCCGCCCGCCTTCTGGATGGCCTCCTGGGCCTTACCGGACAGCTTGTGCACCTTGAGGGTGAGCTTCTTGGAGAGCTCGCCCTGGCCGAGCACCTTCACGCCGTCATAGCGGCCCTTGACCAGGCCCTTGGCCTTCAGCGCGGCCTCGTCCACCGTGGCGCCCGCCTCGAACGCGTGCTCGAGGTCCGCCAGGTTCACCACCGCGTAGATGACGCGGTTGGGCGAGATGAAGCCGAACTTCGGCAGCCGGCGCTGCAGGGGGCTCTGACCGCCCTCGAAGCCCTCGAACCGCATGTTGCCGGAACGAGCCTTCTGGCCCTTGCCACCACGGCCTGCCGTCTTGCCCAGACCGCTACCCTGCCCGCGGCCCACGCGCTTCTTGCGGTGCCACGAGTTATGCGGCCGCTTCAGGTTGTTGAGAGTCGTCGACATCTTGAAGTCCTCATGCGCGGCAGCCCCGGTTCGCGGGGCCCGCGGAACGAATCCGTCCTAGCTCTTGGCCGCCTTGGCCCGGGCGCGGTCACGGACGATGATCTTACGGGGCTTCCGGCGCTTGGGGGCCGGAGCCTCCTGGCTCACCGTCTCACTGGAGACCAGGTGCTTCACCTTGAACACCAGGCCCCGGTTGGACGGGGTGTCCTTGAGCAGGCGCTCGTCGCCGAACTTCTTCAGCCCGAGCCCGCGGATGGTGTCCAGCATCTCCTTGGAAGAGCCAGCGGAGCTCTTCACCAGCTTCACCTTGAGCGCCATGACTAGGTCCTCGCCTCACCGGCCAGCTTGGCCGTCTCGACGTCCTTACCGCGCAGCCGGGAAACCTGCTCGGCCGAGCGCAGCCGCTTCAGGCCCGCCACCGTGGCCTTCAGCACGTTGTGGGGGTTCCGCGAGCCCTGGCTCTTGGTCAGGATGTTGCGGATGCCCGCCGCCTCGAGGACCGCGCGCACCGCACCACCGGCGATGACGCCCGTACCCTCGCTGGCCGGCTTCAGGAGCACCCACCCAGCGCCGAAGTGCCCGAGCACCTCGTGCGGGATGGTGTGACCCGACAGCGGGACGCGGAACAGGTTCTTCTTGGCGTTCTCGCCACCCTTGCGGATGGCCTCGGGGACCTCGTTGGCCTTGCCCAGGCCCACGCCCACATGGCCATTGCCATCACCCACCACCACGAGGGCGGCGAACGAGAACCGGCGGCCACCCTTCACCACCTTGGCCACGCGGTTGATGTTCACCACGCGGTCGGTGAGGTCCAGGTCGTTCGGATTGATCGGAGTTGCCACTTGGAGAGCTTCCTTTCGAATTTCTTAGAACTTCAGCCCGGCCTCGCGCGCGGCGTCAGCCACGGCGGCGATGCGCCCGTGATAAGGGAAGCCGTTGCGGTCGAACACCACCGCCCCGACGTTGGCCGCCTTGCACTTCTCGGCGATCAGCTTGCCCACGCGCTTGGCGTCGGCCTTCTTGTCGCCCTCATCCTGGCCCTTGAGCTCCTTGGACAGGGACGAGGCATACGCCAGCGTCTTGCCGGTGGAGTCATCCACCACCTGGGCGTAGATGTGCTTGAGGCTCTTGTAAACCGTGAGCCGCGGGCGCTCGGTGGTACCCGAGAGCTTCTTGCGGATGCGGTTCTTCCTCTTGATGCGCGGATCGATTGTAGCCATGGCTGCTTTCTCTTCCTTCCGGCGGCGATGAGGCCTTCCGCCTCCGGATGACTGCGGGCCCCCAGAGGAGCCCGCGGGGTTGAACGTTCAGGGCACGGACGACGATTAAGTCGTACCGGTCTTGCCCTCCTTGCGGCGAACCTTCTCCTCGGCGTACTTGATGCCCTTGCCCTTGTACGGCTCGGGCGGGCGCAGCGCGCGGATCTTCACGGCGGCGGTCCCCAGGGCCTCCTTGTCCGCCGAGCGCAGGGTGAGATCCACCGTCGGGAGGCTCTCCTCGGTGCGGGCCGTCTTATCCACTTCGGCCGTGACACCCTCCGGCAGGTTGAACACCACCGGGTGCGAGTAGCCCAGCGAGAACTGGATGCTCTTGCCCTTCACCTCGGCGCGGAAACCGACGCCGCGGATGCTCAGGCGGCGCTCGAAGCCCGTGCTCACGCCCTTGGCGGCGTTGGCCAGGATGGTGCGGGCCAGGCCGTGCAGGCTCCGAGCCTCGCGGGAGTCATCCTCGCGGACCACCACCACGTTGCCGTCCTTGATCTCCACCTTCACCTTGGCGGGGAGATTGACGGACAGCTTGCCCTTGGGGCCCTCGAAGTTGACCTTCTTGCCGGCGACGGCTGCCTTCGTCTTGGCGTCCAGCTTGATCGGCAGCTTTCCAATGCGACTCATGATGGCCTCGTAAGGTCTGCCCGGAGCGCGACCCTTCCGGGCCGCGGCGCCAGGCAACTGGCTAGTAGACGGTGCAGAGCAGCTCGCCGCCGAGGTTCTGCTTGCGCGCCTCGCCGTCGGACAGGATGCCCTTGGAGGTGGACAGCACGGCGATGCCCATGCCGTTCAGGACGCGGGGAATGTCGCGCATCGGCACGTAGCGGCGCAGGCCCGGCTTGGACACGCGGCGGATGCCGCTGATGGCGGAGCTGCGGTCCTGACCGTACTTCAGCTGAACGGTGATCTCGCTCTGGGGCTTGCGCTCGTGGATCGTGTAGTCCCCGATGTAGCCCTCCTCCTTGAGGACGCGGATGATCTCGACCTTCAGCTTCGAGTGAGGAATGACAACCTTGTCGTGCCGCGCACGCGAGGCGTTGCGCAGGCGGGTCAGCATGTCGCCGACAGGATCATTGACCGGCATGGGTGACAACCTTCCAGGCGGAGAACTCCGAGGCTCTCCGCGACTTCGACCGCCGCGCCTGCCGGGCCCATCCCGGGGGTTCGCCGCGATCGCACTGCTCTTAACGTTTCGGCGCTGCGTGCAGCGCCAGGGGACCAGGCCTCACAGCCTGGGGCACCCTCTTCCGGCTACCAGGACGACTTGGTGACGCCGGTGATCTCACCGCGCAGCGCGCGGAGGCGCAGGCAGATGCGGCACATCTGGAACTTGCGCAGGAACGCGCGGGGACGGCCGCACAGCGGGCAGCGGTTGTACTTACGCACCGAGAACTTCGGCTTGCGCTTCGCCTGGGCGATCTTGGAGAGCTTGGCCATGGATTGATGGATTCCTTGAGGAGTTACGTACGGAACGGGATGCCGAAGTGACGCATGAGCGCCAACCCCTGCTCGTCGTTGCGCGCGGTGGTGACGAAGCTGATGTTGAGCCCCTTCACCTTCTCGATCTGGTCGTAGTTGATCTCAGGGAAGATGATCTGCTCGCGGACGCCGAGCGTGTAGTTGCCCTTCCCGTCGAAGGCCTTGGGGGACACGCCCTTGAAGTCACGCACGCGCGGCAGCGCGACGGAGATGAGGCGGTCCAGGAACTCGTACATCCGGTCGCCGCGCAGCGTGACGGCGCAGCCAATGGCTTGGCCCTGGCGCAGCTTGAAGTTCGCGATCGACTTGCGCGCGCGGGTGATGATGGGCTTCTGGCCGGTGATGGCGCCCAGCTGGTCCACCGCGGACTCCAGGATCTTGTTGTTGGCGAGCGCCTCGCCCAGACCCATGTTGACGACGATCTTCTCGAGCTTGGGAACCTGGTACGGGTTCTTCAGGCTCAGCTCCTTCATCAGAGCAGGGACGCCCTCCTTGCGGTAGCGCAGCTTCAGCCGCGCCGGCTTCGCCTCGAGGCCCTCCTCAATATTGGCCGCAAATCCCGCCTTCTTGACGTCTTCCTTCTTGCGGCCCTTCTTTTCCTTCTTTTCCTTCTTCTCGGCCTGGTCGGCCTTCTTCTCGTCAGCCATTGTGTGGTCCTCTGCTTCGGAGCGCCGTCGTGGACCCAGCGGCCCCGATCAGTACATCTGGAATCTCAGAAACACCGAGAGGGCCCAAAGCTTCGGGCCCTCGTGTCAGCCTGTCTGCCCGCCTCTGGCCACAGGTGGCCAAAGGGCGCGCATACATGCCCCAACCCGGTTACCTAGTCAATCAGGGCGTCGCAGTTCTTGCAGAACCGCTTCTTGTCCGTGCCATCCGCCCGGATACCCACCCGGGTCGGCTTGTCGCACTTGGTGCACACCACCTGGACGTCCGAGAGAGCGATGGTGCCCGCCTTCTCGATGATGCCGCCCTCGGGGCTCTGAGCGGTCTTGCGCAGGTGGCGCTTGACCATCCGGAGTCCCTCGACCGTGACGCGGCCGGCGTCGTGGTCGATCTTCAGCACCTTGCCGCGCTTGGTGGCAGGCGTCTTCTCCGAGCGCTCGGCGCCCGAGATGACCTGCACGGTGTCTCCAACCTTGAGCTTCTGCATGGGGTTCCTCTCTTACACTCGCCTGCGGGCCTGCTGTCCTAGAGGACTTCCGGCGCCAGCGAGATGATCTTCATGAACTTGCGGGCGCGCAGCTCGCGGGCCACCGGCCCGAAGATACGCGTGCCGATGGGCTCCATGTCCTTGTTGATGAGGACGGCGGAGTTGCCATCGAACTTGATGTAGCTGCCGTCCGGACGGCCCACCTCGGTCTTGGTGCGGACGATCACGGCCTTGGCCACGTCACCCTTCTTCACCTTCGAGTTCGGCAGCGCCTCGCGGATCGACACGACGATCACGTCGCCGATCGACGCGTACTTGCGCTTCGAACCACCGAGCACCTTGATGCAGAACACCTTCTTCGCGCCCGAGTTGTCCGCCACATCGAGCACGCTCGTCATCTGAATCATTTGGAAGTCTCCTCAGCCGCGAGCCCAATGGCTCAGACGTTCTTGCTCTTCTCGATCACTTCGACCACCCGCCACCGCTTGTCCTTCGAGGCCGGCTTGGTCTCAGCGATGCGGACGCGATCACCCTCGTTGATGGTGATCTTCTTCGGGTAGTCGTGGTCCTCGACGTGCGCCTTGTACTTCTCGCGCATGCTCAAGATCTTGCCGTACTTGGCGTGCGGCGCACGGCGCGAGACGGTGACGACCACCGTCTTCTGCATCTTGTTCGAGGTGACGATCCCCACGCGCGTCTTGGGACGGCCACGGGAGGAAGTCTCTGGAGCGGAGGTGGTCTGGGTCTCTTCAGCCATCGTGAATCTCGCCTGTCAGTCAGTGTTCCCCAGGATGTCCCGGGGGAAGTGGCGCCCCCTTCCCAGGGGGCTGCCGGGTGCTACTTATCCGTCTTCTCGGGGGCCCGCTTCTTCTCGGTCAGCACGGTGAGGATCCGCGCCAGGTCCTTGCGGTGCTGGGTACGCGAGGTGGGGCTGTCCAGATTGCCCGTCCGCATGCTCAGCTGGTCCTGGAACAGCGTGCCGCGCAGCTCATCCGCGCGCCGCTGCAGGTCTTCCGCCGCCAACTCCCTCAACTCTTTCGCAGTCGCCATCTTCAGTCTCCTCGCGCAGCCACTAGAGCGACAGCGCGCTGCGGTTCACGATCTTGGTGAGCACAGGCAGCTTGGCCTGCGCGAGCTTCAGCGCGCTGGTGGCCACCTCGGCCGTCATGCCCTCCATCTCGTAGAGGATGCGGCCCGGCTTCACCACCGCCACGTAGTACTCCACGCCACCCTTACCGGTACCCATACGAGTCTCGGCGGGCTTCTTGGTGATGGGCTTGTCCGGGAACACCCGGATCCAGATCTTGCCGCCGCGCTTCACGTGGCGGGTCATGGCGATACGGGCCGCCTCGATCTGGCGCGAGGTGATCCACCCCGGCTGCAGGGACATGAGGCCGTACTCACCGTAGGTGAGGTCGCTGCCGCGATAGGCCCGGCCGGGGGTCCGGCCCTTGTGCATCTTGCGGTACTTGGTACGAGCAGGCTGAAGCATCGTCGGTGTCCTTCATCCCCAAAGGGGCACCCGTGGGCGCCCCGGGGAGCTCAAGCTAGCGGTTGGTGGGCAGGGGGGCCTGGCCGCCCTTACCCGGCAGAACCTCACCGCGGCAGATCCAGACCTTGCAGCCGATCTTGCCGTAGGTCGTCTTGGCCTCGGCGAAGCCGTAGTCAATGTCAGCGCGCAGGGTGTGCAGGGGCACGCGGCCCTCGCGGTACCACTCGTAGCGCGCCATCTCCGCGCCGCCCAGGCGGCCCGAGCAGGCCACGCGGATGCCCTTGGCCCCGAACTTCATGGCCGTCTGCAGCGCCTTCTTCATGGCGCGGCGGAAAGCGATGCGGCGCTCGAGCTGCGTGGCGATGTTCTCGGCCACCAGCTGCGCGTCGGTCTCGGCCTTGCGGACCTCGACGATGTTGAGGAAGACCTCGTTCTTGGTGAACTGCTGCAGGTCCTTCTTCACCGTCTCGATGCCCGCGCCGCGCTTGCCGATGACGATACCCGGACGCGCGGTGTGGACGTTGACCTTGACCTTGTTGGCCGCGCGCTCGATCTCCACCTTGGAGACGCCCGCGTGGTTGAGCGACTTCTTCACGAACTCGCGGATGCGGATGTCCTCATGCAGCCACTGGGCGTAGTTCTTGTGCTCGAACCACTTGCTGTCCCAGGTCTTGATGACACCGAGGCGGAACCCGATCGGATGAACTTTCTGTCCCAACGTGCTTCTCCTTAAAGATTGAAGGCCCGGAGGGCTACTTCTTGGCCTCGGCGAGCACCACGTGAACGTGGGCGCTCTTCTTGTTGATGCGGGTCGCCCGGCCCATGGCGCGCGGCATGTACCGGCGCTGGGTGGGGGCCTGGTCCACGGAGATGGTCTTCACGTAGAGAGTATCCACGTCGACCTGGCCCTTGGACTTGTCCGTCGCGTTGGCCACGGCGCTCTTGATGAGCTTGGCCACCGGGGCGGCCGCCGCGCGGGGGGTGAACTTCAGGATGTTCAGCGCGGCCTCAACAGGCTTGCCGCGGATGAGCGCAGCCACCGTGGAGAGCTTCCGGGGCGACATGCGGACGTAGCGCAGATGTGCAGTGGACTCCATCGTCATCTCCTAGTGCGGTCCGGATTACTTACCGGGAGCCTTGGCGACCTTCTTCTCCGCCGAGTGCCCACCGAAGGTCCGAGTCGGCGCGAACTCACCGAGCTTGTGACCGACCATGTTCTCCGTCACGAAGACCGGGATGAACTTCTTCCCGTTGTGAACCGCGAAGGTGTGACCGACGAACTCCGGCAGGATGGTGGAGCGCCGCGACCACGTCTTCACGACCTTCTTCTGGTTCGTCTTGATCATATCCTCCACCTTCTTGAGGAGATGATCGTCGACGAACGGTCCCTTCTTGATCGAACGAGCCATTTCAGAATCCTTGGGCTATGAGCTACTGGCTGCGCGGTCCCTGCCGGCGCTTGCTCACGATGAACTTGTCAGTCCGCTTGTTGGTGCGCGTGGTGAGACCCTTGGTCTTCTTGCCCCACGGCGACACCGGGTGCGGGTTACCCTGGCCGGACTTACCCTCACCACCACCGTGCGGGTGGTCGACAGGGTTCATCGCCAGACCGCGGACGGTGGGCCGGATGCCCAGCCAGCGGCTCTTACCCGCCTTACCGATGCGGATGATCTCATGCTCGATGTTGCCGAGCTGGCCCACGGTGGCGCGGCACTCGATGAGGACCTTGCGCACCGCGCCAGAGGGCAGACGCACCTGAGCGTAGCGCTCCTCCTTCGCCATCAGCTGGCCGGAGGTGCCGGCCGAGCGGATGATCTGCGCGCCGCGGCCCGGCTTCAGCTCCACGTTGTGGATGACCGTACCCACCGGGATGTTCAGCAGCGGCAGGCAGTTGCCCGGACGGATGTCCGAGCTCGGGCCCGCGAACAGGGTGTCGCCCACGGCCAAGCCCACGGGGGCCAGGATGTAGCGCTTCTCGCCGTCCGCGTAGTGCAGCAGCGCGATGTTGGCGGTGCGGTTCGGGTCGTACTCCACGGAGGCGACCTTGGCCGGCACGCCATCCTTGTCCCGGCGCTTGAAGTCGATGACGCGGTAGCGGCGCTTGTGGCCACCGCCCTGGTGACGCCGGGTGATGTGGCCGTGAACGTTACGGCCTCCCGAGCGCTTCAGGGGAGCGGTGAGCTTCTTCTCCGGCGTGTCCTTGGTGATGTCCGCGAAGTCGGACACCGTCATCAGGCGACGAGCGGCGGATGTCGGCTTGTACTTCTTGATGCCCATGGTGGTTTCCTCAGACGGTCAGCGCGGTGCGCCTAGGCCGTCCCTCCCTCGAAGAGCTCAATCTTGTCGCCCTCCTTGAGGGTGACGATGGCCTTCTTGTAGTTGGGGCGCTGGCCAATGCTCTTGCCGACGCGCTTCACCTTGCCGTGGACGATGTTGGTGCGAACGCCCTCGACAGAGACCTTGAAGAGGTTCTCGACCGCGCGCGCCACATCGATCTTCGTGGCCTTCTTGTCCACGATGAACGAGTACTGGCGGAACTTCTCGCGGGCCTGATCCAGCTTCTCGGTGATGAGCGGACCCTTGATGACGTCGTGGAGCTTCATGACAGAGCCTCCTGGATGGCCTTGGCGGCCGCGGAGGTGAGCACCAGCTGCTTGTGGCGCAGCACGGACTCGAGGTTCAGACCCTCGGGCGGCAGCACATCGAACTTCTCGAGGTTGCGCACGCTGCGGTGCAGGTTGATGTTGCCCTTCTCGTCGATGACCAGCGCGTTCTCCAGCTTCAGGCGCTTGGTCAGCACGTCGAAGGCCTGCTTGCTCTTGGGGGCGTCCAACTTGAAGCCGTCCAGGATGAACAGGGAGTTCTCCTTGGCGCGCAGGGACAGCACAGCGCGCAGCGCGCCCTGACGGACCTTGCGAGGAGGACGGTAGAAGTAGTCCCGGGCCTTGGGAGCCATGGCCTTACCACCGCCCACCCAGTGGGAGGCGCGAATGGAGCCCTGACGAGCGCGGCCGGTCCCCTTCTGCTTCCAGGGCTTCTTGCCGCCGCCGCTGACCAGCGAGGTGTTCTTCACCCCGACCGTGCCGCGACGCCGGTTGATCTGCTGCATCTTTGCCACCTCATAGAGGAGGTGGGGGTTCGGGTCAGCGCCGAACACCTCGTCGGAGAGCTCGATCTCCGACACCTGCTTGCCATCCAGGTCGATTACCTTGAACTTCGCCATGACATTTCCTCGCGGGTCGGAGTGAAACCACTCCCGCCCTGCCCCGCTTCCTAGGACTTGATCTCCACGTCAACGCCCGCCGACAGATCCAGCTTCATCAGCGCATCCAGCGTCTGCTGGGTGGGCTCGAGAATGTCGAGCAAGCGCTTGTGCGTGCGGATCTCAAACTGCTCGCGGCTCTTCTTGTCCACGTGCGGAGAACGCAGAACCGTGAACTTGTTGATGCGCGTGGGCAGGGGGATCGGACCGGCCACCTTGGCGCCCGTGCGCTTGGCCGTCTCAACAATCTCCCCGGCACTCTGGTCCAGGAGCTTCGAGTCGTACGCCTTCAGCCGGATGCGAATCTTCGTTGTCGCCATTTCGAAAAAACCTCTTAGACGGCCCCTAGCAGTGGAGGCGTTACGACCGACGTCCCCTGGATGTCACAGAGCCGTGCTTCAGACGAGGGGCGCGGCATGTACCACCACACCCCTCTGGTTGCAACTCTATTCCGTCATCACCCTGACAGCCAGGTTGTGGCCGTCAGGGTGTCGTCAAACTACTTACTCGATAACCTCGGCCACAACGCCGGAGCCCACCGTACGGCCACCCTCGCGAACCGCGAAGCGCAGTTGCGCCTCCATGGCCACAGGGGTGATGAGCTCCACCTCGATGGCGATGTTGTCGCCCGGCATCACCATCTCCACGTTCTCCGGCAGCTTCA